>CAVUCH010000020.1:0-162204 GCA_963739995.1 Vicinamibacteria bacterium
GGCTTCGACATGCCCGTGTTCCCGAAGCGCCGGTTCCAGGACGGCGTCGCAGCCCCGGAGTTCGGACGCGCCCGGCTGGGAGGCAGCGAGCGCATGTATCGCGAGCGGTTCCTCGCGCTGTACGGCTGATGCGGGGCGTGCCAGGCGCCCACGCGACGGCTGCCGAGCGCGATCGGTTCGTGCTCGCACAGCGGCCGCCGCGCCGCCCGCTCGACCCCTGGCGGCACCAGGGCGTGCTCGTCGAACCGGAGCGGGCCGCGGACGGCCGGATCGTCCGGGTGGCCACGATCTTCCTGACCGGCCGCGAGTGCCCGTGGCGCTGCGCCATGTGCGACCTGTGGCAGCACACGATCCAGGAGGACACGCCTGCCGGCGCGCTCGTACACCAGGTCGATGACGCGCTGGAGACCGTACGCAGCCAGGGCGTCGAGCATGTGAAGCTGTACAACGCCGGCAGCTTTTTCGATCCGCGTGCCGTCCCCGAGCTCGATTACGAGCCGCTCGCGGTGCGGCTCGCGGGCTGTTCGCACGTGATCGTCGAGTCGCATCCCGCGTTGATCGGTCCCCGTCTGACGCGCTTCCGCGCTGCCCTCGCGCGCGCGGCGGGTGACTGCGCCGGGCCGGGACTCGAGGTGGCGATGGGACTCGAGACGGCGCACCCTGATGCGCTGCGGCAGCTGCACAAGGGGTTCTCGCTCGACCAGTTCAGCCGGGCAGCCGACCGCGTGCTGCAGCTCGGTGCGGCGCTCCGTGTGTTCCTCCTGGTTGGCGTGCCGTTCATCGCTCAGGCGGAGCAGTCGCAATGGCTCGCACGATCGGTGGCCCACGCGCTCGCGTGCGGCGCATCGGCCATCTCGCTCATTCCGACGCGCTTTGGTAACGGCGCAGTTGAGGCGCTCGCCCGGGCCCGGCTTTTCGTGTCTCCGTCGCTGGTCGATCTCGAGCGCGCGCTCGAAGGCGCCCTCCAGACACTGCCGCTGCAGAGTCCCGGCCGCGTGTTCGCAGACACCTGGGGTCTGCAGGCGTTCGCGTCATGCCCCTCGTGCTTCGAGCAGCGCCGGGATCGGCTCCGCCGCATGAACCTCGAACAGCGCGTGTTGCCGGCGGCCAGCTGCGCCGCTTGTGATCCCACGCCCCGCTTGATATGAGCACACCGGGTCTCCACCAGTCGTGCGCTGATGTCGCAATCATCGGCTCGGGATTCGCCGGGTCGCTGACGGCGCTCGCCCTCCGCAGGATCGGGTACTCGGTCGTGCTGCTCGAGCGGGGCCGGCATCCGCGGTTCGCCATCGGCGAATCCTCCACGCCGCTCGCCAACCTGCTGCTCGAAGAACTGTCGGATCGGTATGCGCTGACCCGCGTGCGACCGCTCTCGAAGTGGGGCACGTGGCAGCGGCATCATCCGGATATCCGCTGCGGGCTCAAGCGCGGCTTCAGCTTCTTTCGCCACGAGGTCGGCCACCCGTTTCGTGACGATCGCCGGCATGCCCGCCAGCTGCTGGTCGCCGCCAGCCCCCACGATGAGATCGGCGACACGCACTGGTACCGGCCGGACGTGGATGCGTTCCTCGCCAGCGAGGCAGAAGGCGCCGGCGCCGAATACCTCGACGGGGTCGAGCTCGCGGCGATTCGCTGCCAATCGGACGGCGTAGAGCTGGAGGGTCACCGCGGCGGACGGGCGTTGCGCGTCCGCGCGGGCTTCGTCATCGATGCGAGCGGCGCGCGCGGCTTTCTGCACCGCGCGCTCGGCCTGGCCGAGCAGCCGCTGACGTGGCTGCCGCCGACGCAAGCCATCTACACGCATTTCAGCGGCGTTCGGCGGTTCGAGGAGACGCCCGCCGCAGGGTTCGATGAGCAGCCGCCGTTCCCGGTAGATGCTGCCGCGCTGCACCATGTGTTCCCCGGCGGGTGGATCTGGGTGCTCCGGTTTGCCGGCGGGATCACGAGTGCGGGCGCCGCCGTCACGGATCCGGCGGCGGCGGCGGTACGCCTCGGTGAGCAGGGTGGATGGGAGCGCCTGATCGCGAAGCTCCCGTCCGTGCAGACGCAGTTCCGCGATGCCCGGGCGACCCGCCCCTTCGTGCACACGCCGCGTCTCGCGTTCCGGAGCGCCGTCGTGGCCGGTCCCCGGTGGGCGTTGCTGCCGTCGGCCGCCGGCGTCATCGATCCGCTGCTCTCGACGGGCTTTCCGCTGTCACTCCTCGGCATTCTGCGCCTCGTGCGGCTCTTCGAAGACCATCCGCCGGCCGCGGCCGCCTTCGGCCAGCGGCTCGCAGAGTACGAGCGTCAGACACTCGCGGAACTCGACGCCACCGAGCAGCTCGTCGCCGCGCTCTACGCGTCGATGGGCGATTTCGAGCAGTTCAAGCGCCTCGCGCTCCTCTACTTCGCGGCCGCGAGCTACAGCGAAACCTCGAGGCGTCTCGGCCGGAATGACGGCTCGTGGGGGTTTCTGCTGTGTGGCCATCCGATTTTCGGACCCGAACTGCGCGCCTGCGCCGGCACGGCGCGTGCCACGCTGACGGACGGCGATCGCGAAGCGCTGTTCGCCAGGATCGACCGTGCCGTGGGGCCGTTCGACGTCGCCGGGCTCCGCGATCGCGGCCGGCGCGACTGGTACCCTGTGCAGGCGGAGGACCTCCGTGCTGCCGCGCCGCTGCTTGGTGCCTCTCCCGGCGAGATCGACGCTCTCCTCGAACGGTGCGGCTTCGCTGGAGCACACGCGGCCGGCGGAGCCGCCACCGGACGGTGAACATGGCACCCGGGCTGGACACACACCGTTGGTTGCTTCGTCTCGCGCTCGGCGCTCTCGCGACGGCCGCCGGCATGACCGCGATCGCGTGCCGGCGCGAACCGGTCATCTCCGACGAGAACTACGAGCAGGCCGTCGTGGCGTTCCATACCGGGCTGGCTGCACTCGAGACGAGCCAGGAAGTGCTCGCGCGCAGGCACCTCGAGCGCGTCACCACGCTTGCGCCGCACGAACCGGCAGCCTGGGCCGACATCGGCCTGCTGCTGCTGCGCCAGCAGGAGCTCGACGCCGCAGCCGAGCGGCTGACGAAGGCCGCCGAGCTAGCGCCCGAGGAGGGCGCGATCCAGCGCCTGCTCGGTCTCACCGAGAGTCGCCGCGGCAACCTCGCCGCGGCGACGCGCCACTGGAAGCGCGCGCTGGTACTGCGCCCGGATGATGCCAAAGCCGCATACGCGCTGGCGCTGGATCTCGAGCGACAGGGCAGTCCCGACATGCTGCAGGAGGCGCAGCGCACGCTGGAGGCCCTGGCGGAACGCACCGGTAACGTCGTCGCGCGCCTCGAGTACGCGCGGATCGCCGCGAAGCGGGCAGACGGCGTGGCGGTCCAGCGCGGTGTGACGGCGCTCGCCGGTGCCGCCGCGGCGTGGCCGGCTGACATCCAGGAACGGCTGCGATCGGTGCAGCAGGCCGCGGCTTCGAATCCACGCGGCACCGGGCCGGCGATCGCGTTTCTGAAAAACGTGCTGATGCGCCTGCCAGAGTACCGGCGGTGGCTGGCCGCGCTGAGCACCCCGCGCGAGGAGGTGGGCCAGCCGATCGATCGCTTTCTCGTCCTGCCCAACCCGAAGCCGCAGCCCGCGGCCGCCGACGAGTCGCTGGCCTTCACGGTGCAGGGTGACACGGGCACACCCGCCGCCGGCTGGGCGGGTGTTGTGTGGATGGGCGTGGACGGGCTGCCGGTGCTTGCAACACGGGACGATGCCACCGTGTGGTTGGGTGGCCGTTCCGTGTGGACGCCTCCGCGAGCGAGCGGAGCGCCCCCCGCGAATCTCCCCGGGGACATGCGCGACGGCGTCCTCGCGGCAGATCTGAATTACGACTTCAAGACCGATCTGGTAATCACCGGAGGCCGCGGCCTGACGCTGCTCAGGCAGCAGGAGAGCGGGACGTTCGCCGACGTCACCGCCGCAGCCAGGCTGCCGGATGCGGTGCGGTCGAGCGCGGCCGTGGGAGCCTGGGCGGCCGACATCGACACCGACGGCGATCTCGACGTGGTCACCGCACCCATCGAAGGACCGGCGCGCGTGTTGCGGAACAACGGCGACGGCACGTTCGCCGTGCAGGAGCCGTTCGCGCGGGCGACGCGGGTTCGAGGGTTCGTCTGGGCCGACGCCGACGGCGACGGCGTGCCCGACGCGGCGCTGCTCGATGCCGCAGGCGTGACGCGCACCTATATCAACGCCCGGGGCGGGATTTTCCGTGAACGGCCGGTGCCGTCCTCCTTCCCAAAAGCGGTGGCGCTTGCGGCAGCGGAGGTCACCGACGATTCCGTGATGGACGTGCTGGCCCTCGCCCCGACCGGTGCGATCATGTCGCTCTCGCAGTCGCCCGATGGTACGGCGTGGACGGCCCGTGAGGTGGCGCGCGTGGCGCCGTTCAACAGTGACATCGCGTCCGGGGCTGCGAGCCTCCTCATCGCGGATCTCGACAACAACGGCGCGGCCGATCTCGTGGCTGCTGCCCGTTCCGCCGCCCATGTGCTGCTGCGCGGACCTGCGAATGCGTCGCGACCGCTCGTCGGGCCGATTCCTCTCGACGTGCGCGCGGCCGCCGATCTCGACGGCGACGGTCGTGTCGATCTGGTTGGGCTGAGGCCGGACGGTCGCGCCGCGACCGCCAAGAGCCGCGGACGCGCGCAGTACGCGTGGCAGACGCTGCGACCACACGCGGCCACCGCCACGGGCGATCAGCGGATCAACTCGTTCGGCATCGGCGGCGAGGTCGAGCTGCGGACGGGACTGCACGTGCAGAAGCGCCTGATTACGGCACCCGCCGTCCACATCGGCATCGGCACGGCAAGCCGGAGCGAGGTGGTGCGCATCGTCTGGCCGAACGGCACGCTCCAATCCGAGTTCGACGTCGCCGCCAATGCGTCGATCCCGGCTACGCAGCGCCTCAAGGGTTCTTGCCCGTGGCTCTTCGCCTGGAACGGCCGCGAGATGGCCTTTGTCACCGACGTGCTCTGGCGATCGCCGCTCGGCCTGCGCATCAACGCACAGCAGACCGCCGACGTGCTGATGACGGAAGACTGGGTGCGCGTGCGCGGCGATCAGCTCCGGCCGGTGGACGGCGCGTACGATCTCAGGATCACGGCGGAGCTGTGGGAGACGCACTTCTTCGATCTCGCGTCGCTCCTCGTGGTCGACCATCCGGCCGGCACAGAGGTGTTCGTGGACGAGCGTTTCGCGATGCCGCCACCGGCGCTAGGGGTGACCGTGACGGGACCCGTGGAGAGGGTGGCTGCCGTCCGCGACGATCGTGGTGCAGATGTCACGGAACTCGTGCGGGACCGCGACGATCGCCACCTGGATTTCGCCGGCCGGGGTGCGTACCAGGGGGTGACGCGCGAACACTTCGTCGAGGTGACGCTCCCGGATTCGGCGCCCCGACGCGGGCCGCTCTGGCTTCTCGCTCAGGGCTGGATTCACCCGACCGACAGCTCCATCAACGTGGCCCTCGGGCAGGGAGGGCACGAGCGGCCGAACGGGCTGCGCCTGGCTGTCGCCGACCGCGCCGGCCGGTTCAGGACCGTCCGCGAGAACCTCGGATTCCCGGCCGGCAAGGACAAGACGGTGCTGATCGATCTCGCCGGGGTGTTTGCCGGCGAGGGACCTCGCCGCCTGCGCCTGTTCACGAACATGGAGATCTACTGGGACCGTCTCGGCTGGGCGGTTGGCCGTCCCGATGTACACGTCGCCCCGCGCCGCATCCCGCTCGGCTCGGCCGAACTCCGATATCGCGGGTACTCACGCACTGAACAGGGCGCATCGAGCTCGCCCGAGCGGCCCCGCTACGAGGTCGAGGGCACGACCCCGCGGTGGCTGGACCTCGAAGGCTACTACACGAGGTTCGGCGACGTTCGCGAGCTGCTGCTCGGGGTGGACGATCGATACGTCATCATGAACGCGGGCGACGAGCTGCGCCTGCGATTTCCGGAAGCGCCACTGCCTCCCGCGGGCACCGTTCGCGACTTCGTCATGATCACCGACGGATGGGAGAAGGACGGCGACTTCAACACGACGTTCTCGCGCACGGTGCTCCCCCTGCCAACCCACCGGAGCGCGCGGTACGATCAGCCCCCCGGCCGGCTCGAGGACGATCCAGTCTACAAGCAGCATCCGAAGGACTTCGCGGAGTTCCACACGCGGTACGTGACGCCAGACGCGGCGCGCCACGCGCTGACGCGCCAGAGAGATTCCGGACAATGACACGCTACGCACGACCGGTCCTCGCGCTTGTTTTCATCGCCCTGCTCGCCACGCCGTACCTGATGCGGAGGTACGGTCCCCGGGCCGCCGTGGCGGCCGGGACCGTGATCGACCCGCGTTCGCAGTACGGGTTCCGGCTGAAGGAGTCGGCCAAAGCGGCGGCCATCGACTTCGTGCACGAGGCGCCCACCCTCGACGCGAAGCTCGCCCATATCATGCCGCAGGTCGCGTCGATGGGCGCCGCCGTGTCGGTCGTGGACGTCGATGCGGACGGCCTCCCCGACCTGCACGTGACGAACAGCAGGGAAGGCTCGCACAACCGGCTGTACCGCAATCGCGGGGATGGTACCTTCGAAGACATCGCCGACCGTGTGGGCCTCGCGGACGTGAATCGGTTGGAGAACGGCGTCTCGATGGGCGCCGTGTGGGGCGACTACGACAACGACGGCTACGACGATGTGCTGCTGCACCGATGGGGTCGAACCGAGCTGTTCCGCAACGAGGGCGGCCGCGCGTTCACGCCGGTCACGACGGCAGAGCTGCCGCAATGGGCGAACATCAACTCGGCCGTCTGGTTCGATTTCGACCGCGACGGGCGGCTCGACCTGTTCCTCGGTGGGTACTATCCGGAGACCGTCAACCTCTGGAAGCTTGCCGATACGAAGATGATGCCGGCGAGCTTCGAGTACGCCGCGAACGGCGGGCGGAAGTATCTGTACCGCAATCTCGGGGGCGGCCGGTTCGAGGAGATCAGCGAGCGGGTCGGCCTCGCGTCGCGCCGCTGGGCGCTCGCGGCCGTCGCGGCCGACCTGCGAGGCACCGGTTATCCCGACCTCTTCATCGCCAACGACTACGGTGTGTCCGAGCTGTTCCTCAACGAGGGCGGCCGGTTTCGTGAAGTCGGCCGCGAGGCGGGGGTAGGGTATGCGCCGAAGAGCGGCATGAACGCGTCGGTCGGGGACGTGCTGAACTCGGGCCGCTTCGGCATCTACGTGTCCAACATCTCGGAAGAGGGCATCCTGCTCCAGGGCAACAACCTCTGGGTGCGGGCCTCCGAGGGGCGTGGCACGCCCGTCTTCGAGAACATGGCGCGATCGATGGGCGTTGACCTCGGCGGGTGGAGCTTCGGCGCGCAGTTCGGCGACCTCAACAACGACGGCCTCCTCGACCTGTATCTCGTGAACGGTTTCGTTTCGGCGTCCCGCGGCGAGAGCTACTGGTACGATTACTCGAAAGTCGCGGGCGGGAACGAAATCGTCATCTCCGACGCGAAGAACTGGCCAGCGATGGGGACGCGCAGTCTGGGCGGGTACCAGCAGAAGCGGGTCTGGATCAACGACGGCGCCGGGCGCTTCGTGGACGTCGCGCCCATGATTGGTGTGACGGATCGTTACGACGGACGTTCGGTGGCGCTGGCGGACCTCGGACGGCGGGGGGTACTCGACGTGATCGTCGCGAACCAGCGGGGGCCGCTGCTGTTGTACCGGAACGACGTGTCGCCGGGCCGTCATTGGGTTGCGTTTGCCCTGGAAGGCGGGTGCCGGTCGGACGTGGCAGTGGATAAATGCAGCAACCGCAGCGCGATCGGTGCCCAGGTGACGGTGCACTGGAACGGGCAGCAGCAGGTGCAGGAGGTCTCAGGCGGGTCGGGCTTCTGCTCACAGAACGACCGCCAGCTGCACTTCGGTCTCGGCGAGTCGGCGCGCATCGACAAGGTGGTCGTTCGCTGGCCCTCGGGGCGCACCGAGGAACTTCCGAACCCAGCGACTGACCGCGTGCACAAGGTCAAGGAGCCAGTATGAACGGGCACGTCACGACCGCTGCAACGCCCGCCTCCGCTGCGCAGGGCCTGCGGCGCTTCCAGTTCGACAAGCGCTATCTCGCCCCCGTGCTGGTGACGATGGTGCTCATCGCGGGGCAGGTGTCGTTCGGCTTCCTCGAGAGCTGGTCACGGACGGCCCTCGCAATCGCAACGGCGATGCTCGTCGAGATGATCCTCGGGCGGGTGTTCACCGGGCGCTGGCCGCACCTCGCGAGCGCCTACGTGTCGGGTATCAGCGTCGGCATCCTCGTGCGATCGCCCGAGTACTGGCCGTACGCCCTGTGCGCCGCCATCTCGATCACGTCGAAATACCTGGTTCGCGTCGACGGCCGCCACATCTTCAACCCGTCGAACCTCGGCATGGTCGCGATGCTGATACTCGCGGCCGACACCGTTGCAGGGCTCAGCGTGCAGTGGGGCAACAATCTGCTGCCGCTGCTGGCGGTGTGGTGCTTCGGCGCCGCGATCATCGCGAGTCTCGGCCGCTTCCACATCACGTTCACCTACGTGGCAGCCTTCATCCTCTTCTCGGTCGTGCGCGCGCAGGTAACGGGCCACCCATGGTTGAGCGAGGTTGCGCCGATTACCGGGCCGATGTACCAGCTGTTCATCTTCTTCATGATCACCGACCCGAAAACGACGGTGCGGCCGAAGTGGGCGCAGGCGCTCGTCGCGTTCCTCGTCGCCGCCGTCGAAGCGGTGCTGCGATTGATGGAGTTCGTGCACGCGCCGTACTACGCGCTCTTCCTGGTGGGACCGACGGCAAACCTCATCGAGATCGCACGCGCGCGTCGCCATCGCCGCCGCGCGGTGGAGGCGGCGGGAGTGGCCTGACGTCTTCAGCCCGTGCCGTCCGCCTTGGCGTCCCCGCCGGGCGGCTGCGCCTGCGGACGCAGCGGAGCGCCGCGCAGCCAGGCGGCAATCTGCTCGCGCGTCCATCGGTGATCGTCGTTGAGATGGACAATCAGGGCTGCAATCGGCACCTGCTTGCGGCAGCCAGCCGGACACCGCTTCGACACGTTCTCGAGACAGTGGAAGAACCGATCCATCCGGTGTGGATGCGTCCCACGCACGGCATCGGGCAAGCGGTACACGCCGTCGTAGGCAGCACCGAGGGCGCAGGATCCTCCTTCGGGACCGAAGTACGTCCCGAACGACTGGCGCGGGCGTCGTTCGGCGCCGGTGAGAATGGCCTCGGCGAGTTCCTCTTCGTCCTCGCGCTGCAGATAGCCCATGTCGATCCTCCACGTCCGGGCGCATCGCCGGTCGACATCCGATCGCATGCAGAAGACCCGCCAAGGGGTTGACCGCAGTTTCGGGCCGAATCTCGCCCCCCGCGTCAGTTCGTCACGATGCATTGTGCGGCGGTGGGACGAGCCGTCTCACAGCCGGTCAGTACGTTGGTGCTGTCTCCGCACCGTCGTCCGTGCTTCACCGGACCCGCGGCGTCGGGTTCCCGTGACCGTCAGGGTGGCGGGCGCTGGCTCCAGGGATTCTTGCCGGTCTCGCGGATGTACCGCTCGCGCGCTACGTTGTCCAGGAATGGCAGCGCCGCAGCCGCCACCTCCTCCGCGCGTTCGCGTGGCACGACGACGACGCCATCGCCGTCAGCCAGTACGATGTCGCCGGGGCGGACGAGCACGCCGCCGATGGTGACCGGGCGGTTCACGGATTCGAGCTCGTTGCGGCCCGGCCGGATGCCGCGGGCGAGCCGCCGGAAGTACGCGGGCACCTTGTGGTGGATGATCTCGTCGGTGTCCGCCAGCCCTCCGCTCGTGACCAGCCCGACCATGCCGCGCCCCTGCCAGTTCCTGATGTTCGTCGAACCGATGCTGCGGCTCTCGCCATCCTCCATCGCGTCGATGACCAGGATCGACCCAGGCGCAAGGACGTCCATGAACGCCTCTGACGTCAACGTGCTGTACCAATTGCCGATGATCCGGTCGTCCATCTTCGGCTCGCGCCTGTTGGTCGGCACATACCGTGCGGTGACCGCAATGCCGACGATGCGATGCGTGAACCGATCGGTATCCTTCCAGAGGGCGTGGATTGCGGGATCGACGAGACCGACGTCCTGCAGACCGACCACGTCCATGCCATCCGACACATCCGCCACCCGCAGGTACTTGTACTCGGCGAGGATGCGCGCGTTGTCCTCGGCCAGATACGCCTTGTACAGGATGAAGAGCTTCACGTCCTTGTGAATGGCCTTCTCGGCCGGCTGCTGGGCCGCACTCATCGAGGATGCGGTTACGACAGCCAGCGCAGCGAATGCGAGCAGCGGCAGGCGCCTTCCTTCAGTCATGTCTTTGACCTCGCCCGTATCGCAGGCAGTTACCACCACGCTCTCGGGATCACGCCGCCTCGTCATCGGAAGCTGAGCCCGGATCGCTCCGGTCTTCATCGCCAGCGGCGGACGGGAACGGCCCGCGGCAGGTGCCTCACGACGCTGGCCGTGACCTCACGTCGCGTGAGCGGCGACCCGAGGTCCTCGCCGAGCAAAGCACTTCGGGTCCCGCCTGTCGCGGCGCAGGACGATTCGTCTACGCTCCGTCGTCGCTGTTCGCTGGCGCTGGCGTTTTCCCGGCGTCTGGTGAGGCCCCGGGCGCGCTCGTGCCGTCAGCGTCCGGGCGGGCACCAAGAGGCGGGGCCGGCGGTCCAGGCGCGGGGGGTTGATCGGACGCCGTGACCCGTTTGCCGAGACGCAGCGAGTAGCTGCTCAGGAAGATGTGGCGGGGGAACGTGGCATCGCCCGGAATGCCCGTGTACGGGTTCGCATGACGATTGTAGTAATAGCCAAGCGGGACGTTGAACGAGACGGAGTGCGGCCCCTGCGTATAGCTGACGCTGGGCTCGACGAACATCTCCGTACCCGGACGCCGCCATCCATGGCTCCCGCCGAACAGGTCGTACCGGTTCAGGCCCTCCACCCGCCACGCCAGGCCGGCGCTGAGGCCTCGCCACACATGAACGGTCCCCCCGAGCCGGGCCAGGTACTGGTCGGGCACGGAGTTCACGTCGAGTCCCGCGAACGGGCCGGTGTTGGTTGGCAGGCCGAGGACGGCGATGATCGAGGGCGTGTCGTTGGTGTCCCTGGGATTGACGAGGTAGCTGCCCGATGCGAACAGGAACGTGCGCTTGATGCGCCAGAACGCGTGCCCCTCCAGCATCACGCCCCAGCCGCCATCTCCGGGCTGGACCGACTGGTCGACGTAGCGGAGCGCTTCGACCCGGTCGATGCGACCGATGAAAACGTCCTGGTACTGAGAGTTGCCCGTCGGGAGCTTGAGGCCCCCGCCAGCCGCGACGTTCCAGTCGCGATGCGTCTGAGGATTGAAGATCCAGGCACGGCTCGTGAGGGTGATGTCGCCGACGCCGCGCCCGTGCTGTGGAATCTCGACGCGCGGGGCAGGGAACGGATAGGCCGGATCGCGCAGCGCCCATGACGAGTTCACAAACGGGACGCCGATCGACACGCTCAGCCGCCGGTTGAGCGCGTAGCTCACACTGATGTCGAACAGGTTCTGGCGATTGTTGACGTAGTTTTCGAGCTCCTGCCGCTGCACCTGCTCTTCGGTACCGCTGTAGTGATCGTTCGACACGAGGTTCCTCGACGACAGGTTCAGCTGCCAGTCGCCGGGCTCGTGATAGGCATTAGCGTTCGCGCCAAACACGGGCGCGTTGTTTCTGATGAGCACTCAACCTTGCGCGAAGGCGCGGGGAGTGAGCGCCAGCACACAGACGAGACTTACAGCCGCAACAAGAATGGTCCGCATCGAACGCCGCCTCCGGAGCTGTTGAACGAGGGGCTTAGGCTACGGCCACCGCGCGGTCAGCTCAATAGCACCTTTCGATTAGGCGTCCGCGCCTTGTGAACTACACGCAGGGTGCAACGGATGCTGGACGCGGTCACTCAGCGCGCAGGGCCACCGTGGGGTCGATCGTGGTCGCCCGGCGGGCCGGCATGTAACAGGCGAGGGCGGCCACGCCGAGCAGCGCCGCGGCCGCCACGGCGAACGTTGCCGGGTCGGTCGGCGAGACGCCGAACAGGAGTGTGCTCATCACCCTCGTCAGAGCCAGCGAGCCCACCATTCCGACGACGACGCCGGAAAAAGCCTGTCCCATTCCATGGCCCAGGATTAGACGCCTGACGGCGGCCGGATCTGCGCCGAGCGCGATGCGGATGCCAATTTCCCGAACCCGCTGACTTACGACGAACGACACCACGCCGAACACACCGATTGACGCCAGCACCACAGCCACGGTCGCAAACAGGATCAGCAGCACCATCGAGGAGCGCATCGGCGCAAGCGAGGTCTGCACCACCTCCTGCAGCGATCTGATGCCGAACACCGGCAGGGCGGGGTCGAGTGCCTGTATCTGGCTGGTCGCCGCCCGTGCGACCGCGGTGAGGTCTCCCGCTGTGCGCACGACGAAATCGAAACTGCCGAATACCGGCATCACCGCGTGTGGCAGATACACGATGGCTGGCGTCTCGGCATCCAGTCCTTCGAGCTTGACGTCCTCGACGATCCCCACGATCGCGGTCGCCGGGAAAGGCCCTTCGAGCGGCCCCAGCACCACGGGGCGGCCGATCGGATCTTCCGACGGCCAGAAGCGGCGGGCCAGCGAGCGGCTGATCACGACCGAGGGCGCGTGATCAGCGCGGTCGTCGACGGTGAGCAGGCGTCCCCGCACCGGGCGGATGCCCAGAGTCCGGAAGTACTCCGGACTGACAACCTGGTACCGCACGACGGGAGGAGTCTGCTGCGGGGGTAGGAGACGCCCGGTGATGTTCAGCCAGGCACCGCTGCCTCCATCTGCCACCGGGACGCGGTTCACGATTGCGGCCGATTCGACGCCGGGGAGCCGGCGCACGCTCTCGAGCGCACGCTGGAAGAACTGCAGCCGGCGTGCGGGCTCCGGATATCGGGAGTCCGGGAGCGAGACGCGAAACGTCACGAGGCGGGCAGTCTGAAAGCCTGGGTCCACCTGCTGCAGCCGCAAGAAGCTCTTGACCAGCAGGCCGGCGCCCGTCAACAGCACGACGGCCAGCGCCAGCTCCGAGACGACGAGTGCGCCTCGCAGGCGATGGCGGCCGGTCGCCCGCTCGCCGTCGCGCATGGCGATCACGGTCGTGCGACCGGCGAGCTGGAATGCGGGCACGAGACCAAAGAGCACGCCGGCCGAGAGCGACACGACCACTGTGAAGACCAGCACCCGCGCGTCGATGGTGACCTCGTGGAGCCGCGGCAGATCCGGCGGCAGCAGGGCGCGCAGCAGATCCAGCAGCACAGCCGCCACGCCGAGCCCCGCCGCCCCTCCCAAGGCGCCAAGCAGCAGGCTTTCCGTGAGCAGCTGCCTGACCAGCCGCCAGCGGCCTGCCCCGAGGGCCTGCCGCAGGGCGATCTCTCGTCCACGGGTGACGGCACGCGCGAGCAGCAGGTTACCCACGTTTCCGGCCGCGATCAGCAGGACGAGCGTCACCGCGCCCATCAGCACGAGCAGGCGCGTCCGCACGTTGCGTGTGAGATCTTCGTCGAACGGACGGACTGCCACCGTCACGTTCTCGTTCGCTTGCGGGTGCGCCTGCCGGGCGCGAGCCATGACGGACTCGAGTTCGGCGGCCGCCGCGACCGGGGAAGCGCCCGGACGAAGGCGGGCGACAACCTGGAGAGCGTACTCGGTCCGCGATTGCCGCAGGTCGGTGGGGAACCCCGACGGAATCCAGAACTCCGCTTGGCGGTCGGGAAAGCCGAACTCCAGCGGCATGACGCCCACCACCGTCGTCGCGCGGTTGTCGATCAGGATCGAACGCCCGATTACCCCCGGATCGCTGCCGAAGATTCGCTGCCAGGTGCTGTAGCCCAGGACGACGACGGGGGCTGCGCCGGGCTCGTCGTCGATGGCGGTGAAGGTTCGTCCGAGCAGGGCACGGGTCTGCAAGACCTCGAAGATGCTGCCCATGCTGCGAACGCCCGCCAGCCGCATCGGCTCACCGTGACCGGTGAGGTTCGCATTGGTCGCGCGGTACGCGGCCATGGCCTCGAAGGTCGTGCTGGCGCGGCGCCAGTCGTCGAAGTTGCCCGGCGATACCGCACCGCGGGCGTACTCGCCGATTGATCGCCTTGTGCCAGAGCGTGAAGAGCCGATCGGGATCCGGATACGGCAAGGGCCTGAGGAGCACGGCGTTGACGACGCTGAAGATCGCGGTGTTTGCCCCGATGCCAAGCGCCAGCGTCAGGATCGCAACGGCCGCGAAGCCCGCGTTCCGGCGAAGAGCCCTAAGACCGTACCGGACATCCTGCAGCAGCGTGCCCATGTGTTGTTCCGGCGACGCATTGAACCGTGCCCGACTTGCGTCGCGCCAGCCGGAACACGGTCCAACATCCGTGCCGGGTAGGAGCGCTGGGAACTACAGGGAGTGGGCCAAAAGGAATGGGTTCCGGCGGAGCAGGCGTCCGCTCGCGGGACTGACCGTGCCGGGAACGAACACCGGAAGGAAGCCCGGAGACCGACCTCTCTAGAGGGTGGCGCGGGACCGGTCCGGCCCGCCGGCGTCCCGGCGGCGCTCTTCGATGCTCCAGATTTCGGAGCAGATCTGGCAGCGGAGATACACCAGCGCGCCGGCGCTCGTGGTGGCCTCCGCGGCGGTCGCCGTGCACCGGGGGCACGGGGTCGTCCTCGGTTGAGAGATGTCAGAGGCTGCCGATGATCCACTCGAGGCGTGCATGGTGGCTCGTGGGATGACCACCAGACTGTATGTATAACTCCGCCGTATGTCAATCCCGTGCCGCCCGGCTCTTCCAGGACCGCGTCCAGATGGCCTATGATGCGCAAACACAACCATGGAACGACGGCAGCAAGGCCCGGAGACGCACCCCCCCGTGAGCGGCTTCTCGTGTCCCGACTGCGGGGGCACGCACGTACGCCTGGCAACCGTCGCCGAACGCTTCTTCTACCTGCGGTGCGATGTCTGCGAGCAGGTGTGGTCGCATCCCGAACGGCGGCAGATGCAGCGGCGCCTGACGCAGCGGTGAAGGCTGCGACGGGTGCGAACCCCGTGCGGGGCAAGCACCAGCCACACACGAACGCGGCAAGACGGGCGCGCCGCGTAACCCCGGCGTTCGTGTCCCCAAACGGGAGCAGCACGGATGATGAGGCGGCGTGATCGCACCTCTGAGGGCCTGGCGATCGTCCAGGACGCCTCGCGCAGGAACTTCCTGAAGCGGCTCGTCGCAGGTGCTGGCGTCGTCGGTGTAGGCGGACTGGACGCGGTGCTGGGTTCCGAATGGAATCCTGCGGGCCGCCAGTCACCGCAGACGTACACCAACCCGGTGTACGCGGGGTCGATGCCGGATCCGTTCGTACTGCTGCACCAGGGAACCTATTACGCGTTTGGCACGACCGGCAGCGACCGCAAACCGGATGGCCGCGTCTTCACGGTGCTCCGATCGACCAATCTCGTGGAGTGGCAGGAGCTCGGAGGAGCGCTCACGCCGCCCACGCCGGATGCCGCGTATCGGTCCTGGGCTCCGGAAGTCGCGCACGAGAACGGCACGTTCTTCCTCTATTACGCCATGGGCGGCAAGGAGGAAGAGACGTTCGCGCTGCGGGTAGCGACGAGCCGCACGCCGGACGGGCCGTACACGGATAACGGCACCCCTCTCATCGATTGCGAGCGTAACCGGTTCACGATCGACGCCCACCCGTTCAGGGACGCGGACGGGCAGTGGTACATGTTCTACGCGCGCAACTTCCTGGACACGGAAGGCGGCGTGTTCCCGGGGACTGCCGTCGTCGTGGACAGGCTCGTGAACATGACGAAGCTGGCGGGCGGATGCGGCACCGTCGTGCGCGCGCGCCATCCCTGGACACTCTACGAGGCCAGGCGCCGGATGAACGTTTACAACAGGACGTTCGACGAGTGGCACACCATCGAGGGGGCGTTCGTCCGCCGTTACGACGGACGCTATTACTGCTTCTACAGCGGCTCCAATTACCAGACTGCCTCGTACGGGGTCGACTACGTGGTGGCAGATCACGTCATGGGACCGTACATGGGCCAGGGAAGCGAGGCCCGCGTGCTGAGCGGCGTGCCCGGAAAGGTGCGCGGGCCTGGACACCACTCGCTTGCCGTCGCGCCCGACGGCACGTCGGAGTACGTGGTGTACCACGCATGGGATGCCGACATGAAGGTGCGGCAACTCTGCATCGACCCGCTCGCGTGGACACGGGAGGGTCCGCGCTGCCTCGGACCGACGACCACCCCTCAGCCGCGCCCCGCGGTTCGAGCAACGCCGCCCGCCTGAGCGCCGCAGGCACTGCGAAACGCGTGAAAAGGGCGCCTGCCTCGTCCGTAACGAGATCCTTGCGTGCGCGCGCAATTCGGGATGGAATGGCCCGGCCGCGATGTTCCACACACCACCGCTCCTGCGCGCCGGTTTCGCGGCCGTGCTTGCCGTGTTCGTTGTGGTGGCGGTGCTGGCGGGGAGCGCACTCCGACGCGCGGAAGACTCCGGCCGGCTGCTGGTATACACCGAACAGGTTCTGACACAGCTCGAAGCGATCCTGGCGCGCAGCGTGGACGCGGAAACCGGCATCCGCGGCTTCCTCCTCACGGGCGACGCGCAGTTTCTCCAACCGTTCGACGACGCAGAGCGTGCACTGCCGCGACAGCTGAACGAACTGGCGGCGCTCACCGCGGACAATCAGCGGCAGCAGCAGCGGCTCGAACTACTGCGAACACGAGTGGCGAGCCACATCCACTACCTGCGCCTTCTCCGGCTCGATTACGGGAACAACCGGCCGCTGCGCCTCGGCAGGGCGCTCGAGCAGCGCGCAATGATGCAGGCCGTCCGCGAAACGCTCGGCGCTATGCAGCGGGATGAACTGGCGCTGCGTGATACGCGCCTGCGCGAGGATGTACGCGCGGTGCAGCTCATCCGCATGCTGGGCACGACGGTCGTGGCGCTCATGGGCGCGCTCCTGGTGTGGGTTTACGTGCTGCTCGAACGCGACGAGCGGCGGCGCGCCGCGAACGCGACAGCGCTGCGTGAGGCGAACGACGCCCTGGAGCGGAGGGTGGAGGACCGCACCACCGCGTGGGCGACTGCCAACGCTGAGCTGAGTGCGGTCGTGGCGCGCGAGCAACAGGCCCGGGCCGAACTGGAAACGGCGAGCCGTCTGAAAGACGAGTTCCTGATGACCATCTCACACGAGCTGCGCACGCCGTTGAACACGATCCACGGCTGGGTACGCATGCTGCAAACCGGCGCCGTCCCCGACTCGCAGCAGTCCCGCGCGCTGGACATCATCGAACGCAATACGCGCGCGCAGGCGCGGATCGTCGAGGATCTGCTGGACGTGTCGCGGATCATCACCGGGAAGCTCCAGCTGCACGTGCGCCGTATCGACCTGCGTGGCGTGGTACAGGCAGGCATCGAGTCCATCCGGCCAGCTGCCGCCGCCAAGCCCATCGAGCTGGAAACGCGCATCGGCGAGGGACCATTCCTCGTCACGGGAGACGCCGATCGTTTGCAGCAGGTGGTGTGGAACTTCCTCTCGAACGCCCTGAAGTTCACGCCCGCGCACGGCCGCGTGACGGTGACGCTCGACCGGCAGGAGAACGCCGTCCGGTTGTCGGTGGCGGACAGCGGGATCGGGATCGTCCGCGAGTTTCTGCCGTTCGTCTTCGACCGGTTCCGACAGGGGGACACCGGCACAACGCGAGCGCACGGGGGGTTGGGACTGGGGCTCGCCATCGCGCGCAATCTCGTGGAACTGCACGGAGGCAGCGTTGAAGTCGACAGCGCCGGCTTGAATCAAGGCACCACCTTCACGGTGCAGTTGCCGTCGGTCACACCAGCCCGGGAGGGTCAGCACGGCGAGCTGGTGGAACAGCCGCTGGCGCCGGGAGGATTGGTGCTCGGTCACGCACATCGCCTCGACGGCCGCCGCGTGCTCGTGGTCGACGACGAGCCGGAATCGCGCGACCTGCTGGCCCACGTGCTCCAACACGCGGGCGCGCAGGTGACCACGGCGAGCTCCGCCGTGGAGGCCTGGGCGGTCCTGGAGTCGAACGCACCAGACGTGCTGGTCTCCGACATCGAAATGCCGGGTGAGGACGGGTACACGTTGATACGCCGCGCGCGAGGCCTGAGCACCGTCCAGACGGGCCGCATGATCGCCGTGGCCGTGACCGCGCATGCCCGGCCGAAGGATCGCGTACGCGCGCTGCAGGCCGGTTACCAGTGGCACCTCGCGAAGCCCCTCGAGCCGGCGGAGCTCGTCGCCGTCATCGCGTCCTTGCTGTTGTCGGAGAACGACCCTGAGCGCATCCCGCTGGCCTGACGTGAGCGCGTGCCAGTGACGATATCGCAGGCGCGTCCGTGTGCAGATTGATGGCGTGACTGGGCAGGGCTCAGGCCCTGCACGCTTGCCTTACCCCGGATCCCTGCCAACCCCGAGCGCATCAGCCACCCGGTTGATGTAGTTGAACCACGACGCAATCAGGGTGATCTGCAGGATGCCCCGGTCGTCGAATCCAACCTCCCGCAGCTTGACGTGATGGTCCGGCGAGATCCGGGTCGCATCGCGCGTGATCTGCTCCACGTACTCCAGCATGACGCGATCCTGGGCCGACAGCGGCACGGCCCGGAAATCGCACGAGAGCGCCTTCACGAAGGCCTCGTCCAGCGTGACCCTACGCAGAAACTCTGCGTGCGACTCCAGTCAATACTGGCACCGGTTCGTCGCCGACACGACGGTCGTGATCATCTCGTGCTGCCGGCGCGTGAGCGGGAGGTCGGGGGCCATCAGGGCGCCGAACGCCGCGAACGCGTGATACATCGCGTCCGGGATAAGGGAGTGCGACCCCACGATCCCATCGATGTCCCGGTGGTGAGGATGCGTCGGCTCCGCGTACTCGATGGGGTAGAGCGCCTGCTGGGCCTCGCGCGCGTTGCGCAACGTCTCGTCGGAATCAAACGGAATGGTTCGGATCCACGTCATGAGCGAATCTCCGTCGGTGACGGGGTAAGTGCGGCGATCGACCGCGCCCGGTAGACGGGTACGCCGAGCGCCACGACGGCAACGCCGAGCGCAGCCTGCAGCGGGTTGTTGAGCGCGAGCAGCACGAGCAGTCCGCCAACCATGCACAGGAAGACGAGCGCCGGCCACGGGTGCCCGGGCTCACGCCAGGCCGGGTCGCGACGGTGCAGCACGAAGACCGCCGCCACGGTCAGGCCGATGAACGCAACCGTCACGAAGATGAAGTAGGCCACGATGCTGTCGAATGTGCCGAATAGTACCAGCACAGACGCGAGCAGCGCCTGTGCGCCAATTGCGCGGGCGGGAGTGCCAAACCGCGGGTGAACGGCGGCTGCCGCGGCGGGGAAGAGCCCGTCGCGCGCCATCGCAAAGTAGACGCGCGGGGCCAGCATCAGCATGGCAGCGAGACTGCCGAGCACGCACGCCACCACGATCCCCGCGACGATTGTGCCTCCCGACGGGCCCAGGAGTACTGCTCCGACCTGCGCCACGAACGCCTCCCCGGCACCGACCTGCTCGATCGGGATGACGTACATGAAGGCCAGCGTCGTGACGACGTACACCAGCGTCACGATCCCGAGCCCGAGGCGAAGCGCACGCGGCATGCTGCGCATCGGATCCCGTACTTCGCCGGCGATCTTCGTCACCTCCCACCATCCGCCGAAGGAGAAGAACGCAGCCACGAGGGCGCCGGCCAGTGCCGGCCCGAATGGCGGCGCGCCGGATCGCCGCGCGGCGAACGGCTCGAAATTGTGCCAGCTGCCGCCCGCGCGCGCGAACGCGACGCACACGAGGCCACCGATGAGCGCCAGCTTCAGCACCGCCAGCGTCGCCAGGACGCGCGTGCCAGGGCGAACGCCAACGATGTGCACGGCGGCAAGAGCGATGATGGCGGATACGGCGACCACCCGGAGAGCTATCGGGCCGAGCGGCACGATGAATCCCACGTAGCTGGCGACCCCCCAGGCGAGCGCCGCGGTGATCCCGGGGTCCATGACCAGGAAACACTTCCATCCGTAGAGGAATGCGATGTGTGGTCCGAACGCCTCGCGCAGGTAGACATAGCCGCCTCCCGCATCCGGATAGCGGGCTGCCAGGGCTCCGTAGCAGAGCGCCCCGCACAGTGCCATGCCCCCGATGAGCGCCCAGACGATCAGCACCCACATGGGCGAGGCGAGCGTACGGATGATCGTGCCGGGCGTCAGAAAGATCCCGACGGCGATCACCTGGCCCACCACGAGCGCCACCGCCGACCGCACCGTGAGCTCGCGCGCGAGCGCGGCGTGCGCACCGTGCATCAGAACGTCGCCCGCACCGCAAACTGGAAGGCGCGCGGCCCTCCGGACCCGAACACCCCGCCGGCGGTCGTGACGGCGCGCCCGAACTGTGAGGAGCTCAGATAGCCGGGCTCCCGTGGGTCGTTACTGTCACGTACGAGCACGTTCGAGAAGCCCGAGTAGCTGCGGTTCGAAACGCCAAGAATGTTGGTGACGTTGAACAGGTTGAAAACCTCCACAATCGGCTCCACGCGGATCCGCCCGGCAGCAAACGGTCGCGAGACGCGGAGATCCACCGAGTTGAACGCGTCGTTGAATCGTGCATCGCTGCCCACCAGCGGCAGCAGTTGCCCGTTCACGCCGCCGCCCTCGTTCAAGCCGGTGAGAGCCTGGTTGAGGTCGGCCGCGGTCTTGAACAGGCGACCGCCGGCGTTCCGCTGGAAGACGGGCACGCGCGATTGCGCGGCCGGCAGGAGGATGTCCATCGGCACGCCCGAGGCGATCGTCCAGATGGGGGCAACGAGCACGCCAGCGCCTACGCGCACCCAGCCCGCCACGGTCATCCGGTGCCGCTGGTCGTTCGGGGTGGGGCCGTACTCGAGCCGGAGATTCTGAGGGTCGATCGGGCCTTCGCCGAATGGGATCTGGTCGTCGTTCGAGTAGTTGAAGGCCTTGCTGAGCGTATACGACGCACGGAATCCGCCGCGCGTCATGCGCCCCTCGGCACTAACGAGTAGGGCGTCGTACTTGGTGTTCACGCTCGACTCGAGGTTGACGACGCGATCGGGTCCACCGACCACCGGATTGAACACCTCGCCCACCGTGCGGCCGATGATGAAGTGAGTGCCCAGGTTGTGCACGCCGTCCACGCGCAGCACGACGCGGCCGGGCAGCTCGTGCTGCACGCCGATGTTGAACTGCTGCACGCTGGGGTTCTGCATGGTGTTGTCGATGATGTTGATGCCGGACGCCCCTTCGCCGGGCAGGATGAAGCCCGTGAAGGGGCTCGCCGTGGACGGTGCGAACGGCGGGAACTGGCCCGTAGCGGGATCGAGGAAGAACACGTTGCCGGCCCGGACCTCGATCGGCAGCGCCCGGCCGTCCAGCCCGCGTTCGAGCGACTGGATCTGCAGCGTGATGCGATCGTAGTAGATGCCGTACCCGCCGTGCACACTGGTGCGCCCGCGGCCAGGGACCCAGTTGAACCCGATGCGCGGCCCCAGGTTGTTCAGATCCCGTCGACGTTCCCCCTGCAGGAACGGGAGCACCAGCGGATTGATCTCCCCGACGCGCGAGATGTTCTTGACGTCGGTGTCCACCTCATAGCGCAGGCCCAGATTGAGCGTCAGGTCCGGCCGCAGCCGCCAGTCGTCCTGGACGAAGGCCGCGAGGTACTGATTGTCGGCATCGGGGATCACCAGGCCCTGATCAGGCTTGCCGCTGCGGAGCGTCACCGCGAACAACAGGTCGCCATCGTCCACTCGCCCGTCGCCGTTGTGATCGAAGCCCGCGAAGTCTTCGACGAACTCGAGCCGGCCCTGGCGGAAGACGTCGAGATCGAACGCCGCATCCACGCGCTGCCACTCACCTCCGGCGTGAAGGGTGTGGGCGCCCTTCACCAGCGTCACGGTATCCGACAGCTGGAACCGCTCCTGGTCGGTTCCCTGGGGAACGCGGAATGAGGAACCGTCCTGCAGGCTCGGAAACGTCAGCTGGGGACCGACCGCCACCGGGTCGATCTGATTCTGGAAGCTGCTGAAGGAGACGGACGTCACGTTCAGCAGGGTGGGCGACCATGTCCGTGTCCATGTGCCCACGACCGACTGGTAGCGGTTGCGACTCGACTGGCGTTGCAGCGCCGATCCGATCGCGCGATCCAGAGTGCTCGCGGAGGTATCGTCCGCGCGCTCGCCGGCGTAGCGGAGCACCAAGGTGTCCGAGCCGCTCATCCGCCAGTCGATGCGCGCCGAGCCGAGCACATCGTCCAGCGGTGCTGGAGCAAACGTGCGCGGGATCGTCCGGGTTGCGAGATCACGCGTCCCGACCAGGACCGCACCGTCCTGATTGCGATACTCCGCCGCGCCGAACCAGAACGCCTGCCCGGGCACGATCGGACCGCCCGCGGCGGCCGCGAACTGCTGCCGATCGAACGGCGGCTCCTCTCCGGAGCCGCGATCGTAGGTTGCCGGGAGTCCTCCCCAGCGGCTGTCGCGCAGGAAGAGCGACGTCGAGCCGCGCAGCTGATCGCTGCCGGACTTTGTCACGACGTTGACTGCCGACGACGCCGAACGGCCCGATTCCGCCGTGAAGCGGTTGGTGGCGATCTGGAACTCCTGCACTGCCTCCTGCGTGACGTTCTGCAGCGGCCCGCCGACGACATCGTCGTTGTTGTCCGCGCCGTCCACCATGACGTTGCCGCCTCGCCCGAGCTGGCCGGCCGACGAGATGGTCACCGTGTTCGATTTGGTCGGGTCGAAATTCGGCGCCGGCGCGTTCCCCGGCACGAGCAAGGCCAGCTCCAGGAAGTTGCGGCCGTTCAGCGGCAGCGATTCGATGAGCTGTGCCGGGATGACCGCGTCCACGACCGACCGGCTGGTGTCGACGCCGACCGCCCCGTCCACGACGACCGTCTCGCGGACCTGCTGAACGGGCAATTCGACGATGAGCGACGCGGTCTGCCCTACCTCGATCACCACCCCCGTCCGCCGCGCTTCCCCGAACCCTGGTGCGGTCACCGTGATGTCGACGGTGGCGGGCGGCACATCGGGTACCACGAACGAACCGTCCGCATCGGAGGTCGCGCGGCGGGTCAGCGCTGTCCCGCGCGTCACCACCTCTACGACGGCCGACGGCACAGCGCTGCCTTGCGGGTCGCGAACCGATCCTCGGATGGTACCCGAGGTCCCCTGACCACTGGACTCGACTGCGAACGCAACAGCAAGTGCGACGCACACTCCAACACGACTGACACAAATCATGTGCCCACTCCCGGGTGGACGGGCGGCCCCGTCCGGTTTCTATGTAGATGGCAAGGATTGCCGCTCAGCCGTGACGGCGGAATACGTGTTTGCGTTAGGCCGGGCCGATTGAAGGGTTAGGGGCGCACCGCTTTCGCATGCGAGCTTTCCGCGGTCGTCCGCCAGACGATCTGGCGGGTGTGATGCCGCGTGTGAACCCAGTGGAACTTTCGCCATTGCCGCACGCTGAGCGGTCCGAGCACGGGATGGTCGAGGACGTGGGTGCGTGTGCCGAAGACGTTCGCCGCGCGCGCGAGCACGTCGTCCATCAGCCGCAGGTTCTCGAGCGCCAGCGGCAGCGCGGCAGCCGGCTCGAGGCCACGAGGCAGCGCCAGGGCGGGGGACTTCCGGCCCCTGGGAAGGTAGCCGCACTCGATCACCAGCAGGCGTGCCGCACGGCTCCGGAGACTCGCGCGTGTGGCCGCCGGAGCGCCGGCGGCAATCACGCGCTCGAAGCCCTTCGACGTTCCTGAGAAGGTCCGTGCGAGATGCTCGATGGTCTCAGCGATGCTCCATTGGCCGTCGGCATGTTCGGCCAACTCCACCAACGAGAGACGGCATGCGCTCTCGTGCAGCAGGCGCGCGGCGCGCTCGAGGTATCCATCCATGCACGTGCAGCATACCCGCGAAGCGCCACGCGTGGTCCCGCATGCGAGCTTTCCCCTTGGCGGAACTGCCTGAGCGGTGATACGTACACACATGCTTTCAGCCCGGGTGACGGCGGCGGTCGCCGTCCTCCTATGCGCGGCGCACGCCGCGATCGCTCGCGATCTGCCGATCACGGAGCCGGCCGCCTCGTGGACCGCGATCGCGACGCCGATGCCACGGCCCGCCCTGCTGTCTGCGCTCGATCTCGATCCGGAGCTGTCGCGCACGCTGACGCTCGTGCAGGCCGTCAGGCGCCTCCATGAGGACGACACGCGACGCGGCACCTTACGGGCGCGGCTGATCGCCGTGCTGCTCGCGACCGGCGCGGCCCCGAGGCGGGATCGCGGGACGCGAGAGGCGAGGCGAGACGCAACAGCCCTGGCAGCGGCGGCACGGGTCGGCGCGTCGGCGAGCGGCGACGACGACATGGTCCCGCTGCCGCTGACGGAGAAATTCTGGGAGTCGTGCATCACGAAGCCGCGCAACGTGCGCGGCAGCGTGGGAGCCGCGATCCTGACTGACCCCGCCGTGGGTTTCATGTATGTGGCCCTGGCGAGCACCGACCCTGGAACGCGGCAGTTCCTCGCGGGTGAGTGTGAGCGGGTAGCAGCAATCGCGCGGACGCGCGCCGCCGCATTCTCGGTGGTCGCGCGCAGCTTCCGCGTGCGTGACGGGCGCATGAGGCCGCCCGGCGGCGATGCGGCCCTCCCGCTCTGGAGGCGCCTGGGACTGCCCATGACCGATCCGTCGGCCTTTCTGATGCGGCTCGTCTCCGCCGACGCCGGTCGCCTCGCGTACTTCTACGACGCGATCTCGCAGCTCGACCCCGTGCGGCAGCGGTTTGCGCTCGGCCTTTCCGAGCCGGCGGGCGTCGAGCTCGCAACCGGCGAGGCGATCTACCGGGTATGTGCCGGCAGCGATCCGTCCTGGTCGATAGTGGACCGGCCTTTCGCGCGGATGACTGTCGACGTGGCGTTCGTCCTGCAGCAGGTGCGCCTCACGCCCGACGGGCGTCTCGCAGCTCCCGTCACCGATGCCTTTCTGTCAGCGCTGTTCGCCGATGGAGACGTGGATCGCCGGGTGGACGATCCCTCGGCCCTGCTGGGCGGGCGCACGGCTGACGCTGCGAGTCTCGTCCGGCTCGTGATGGTGCCGGACTGGACCCGCCGCCGGGCCCGGCTGATGACCGTGTTGTTCGCGCAACGCGTGTTCCCGGAACTGCAGGCGGCCGACGCGTCGGACGCGCTGACCGCGCTGCGTGGCGTGTCCAGGGTTGAAACCCTGCCGTTTGCACTCGAGCGGATCGGGGTGCGGTCGCCAGCTGTCATTGCGTCGGCGGTTCGCCGGAGCCTGTTGTTCGGCCCCCCGGTTGGAGGCATCGCGACGGTGCCCATCGATCGCCAGCGTGCGGAGATCAGCGGCTTCCAGGCTGCGCTCGCGCTGATGGAACGCCTCGTCTACGCGCGAGCGCTCGATGCAGCTGCCGCCACGGAAATGATCAAGCGCTTGCTGGACGAGGGTCAGGCCGATCCGCTGGGCTATCTCGCGCACCTTGCGCGATGGATCGAGAACGACTTGCTGGCAGGCGCGAGACGAGCAGACACGCCAATCCTGGAAACTCCAGACACAGCGGTGCTCGGCGCCGGGACCGCGGCCCCGGCCGACATCCCGCCGGGTGACCGCGAGCACCGTCTCCTGGACGTACTCGCTGGCCGGAGACCGCAAGTGCCCACATTCGTGCGCTGGGAGAGCACGCGATACCGCATCGATATCGCGTCGGCCGAGCGCGTGCGGTTGCACGCCATCCGGGCGCGGCAGGGTGGGCCCACGCTGGACGACGCGCTCGATCTGATCGCAAGTGCGCGGACCCTGCGGGAGGCCGGTGACGGTGCCGATCTGACGGCGGTTCGGACCACCATCGCACGGCTGACGGATCATCTGGGGCCAGCCGACAGCGCAGAGGGGGGGCCGGCGGGAGCAATCGCCGATTCGCGCCCGGTGCTCAGCGCGGCCGCCCGCGCACTGAGCGATCCGAATGCCTCCGCCGGCATACGGATTCAGCATGCGCGGCGCCTGGCGGACGTCGGCGCCACGGTGCTCGGCGACGTGCTGCGCTCGATCGTCTACGCGTGCGCGCTCGGCGACGCTGAAGGCCAGGCCTTCCTCGCGGGCGACGTATCCCGCCTGCACGAGTTCGGTCTGGACGAACCCGACGCCTCACGCCGGCGCATCCGCACGTGGGAACTGCCGGTCGACGTGGGTGCGGGCGGGCAGCCCTGGCACCTGTCGGGCTCGCTGCTCGCGGTGGATCTCTCGATGAGCCGGTTCGCCCTCCGGCGAGCGTTGGGCGAAATGCCGACCCGGCAGCCCACCTTGAGCGGTCCTGATCGCCGCACGCTGGTGGCCACCATGGCACTGATGAACCCGGAGGATCTGTCTGACGGCACACGGAGTGTCCTGGTGGAGGCGATGCGGCGCGGCCGCGAGGTGCTCGACGCTGCCCTCGAGCGGCCCGAGAGCGCCGACGAGACGATGCGCGGGGCCGGCATCACCGGGTGGCGCGCCGAGCTGCTGCCGTGGGCACGCACGTTCGAGCCCGAAGCAGTCCTGCCGATGGTGGCCCGTTCGGAGCTGGTGTGGCTCGGCGCGCGCCAGCCGCTCCCCGCGGACGTCGACGGGTGGGGCGCCCCCACGCAGCCGGTCGATGGCGCCTGGGCGCTGCGATTTCCGGGACCTGCGGCGACCGACGATATGGCCGGCCGTCAGGCGTCCGCATACCTGCCGGCCCGTTTTGCCGATCTCACCCTGCGGCTCGCGGAAACCATGGCCGAACTCGGCGTGCCTTCGCCCCTCACGCGAGAGGTGCTTCGAGCGGCGCTGCAGCGTTTCGTCGACGAGGTTCGGCCGGCGTATCCGGACGACTGGCTTGCGCTGGTACGGCACGCCGACGCGCTCCCGCGCACGCAGGTGGAGGATTACGTGTACGGGTTGACCTTGCCGGACGGGCCGCTCGTTCCGGCAGACGCCGGCGGAATGCAGCCATGACGCGCGCAGCTGGCTGCTTCGTGCTGGTGCTCGCTGCCGGAACGCTGGTCTCCGGGCAGGCGGGTCAGCCCCTTCCGGCCCTCACCTTCATCTCGCCGTTGGCCGACACCTACGTGAACGGCCCGACCACTCTGCGAGTACGGGTCGATCCGGCGCGCACACCCGTCCTTGAGATCAGCGTCTTCGCGGACGGGCAGATCGTGTGCACCCTTCAGCGCCCGCCGTACGAATGCGCGTGGGATGCTGGCCTTACGCTGCGCGAGCACGTGCTGCGCGCGACCGCCACCCTCGCCGATGGCACCCGGCTCGTGACGAACCTGCGCAGCCGCGCCGCGGGGTACGTGGAGCAGGTGGACGTCGATGCCGTCCAGGTTACGGTCACGGTGACGGACGGCGAAGGCAACCTGGTGCGACGGCTGCCGCAGGACGCGTTCCGCGTGCGCGAGGACGGCGTACCGCAGGCAATCACCGCGTTCTCGAACGATAACATCCCCCTCGAGATCGTCGTGGCCCTCGACGTGAGCTACAGCATGACCGACGCCATGCCCTCGCTGAAGATGGCGGCCGGGAAGTTCCTGGGGAGCCTGCGGCCGGCCGACCGCGTGACGCTGCTGGCGTTCAACGACAACATCTTCACGCTTGCGCGGCAGTCCACCGACACGGCGCAGCGCGTCCGCGCTGTCGACCGGCTTGCGCCATGGGGAGGCACTGCGTTGTACGACGCGATCCTCACGTCGATGAATGTGCTCGGGCGTCAGTCTGGACGGCGGTCGCTCGTGGTGTTCAGCGATGGGGAAGACCAGTCGAGCGTGGCCACTCTCAAGCGCGTGGAGACGCGCATGGAGACCAGCGATGCCACGATCTACCCGATCGGGCTGGGACGCGGGATCAGGGAGAGTGGTCTGCGCGCAATTCTGGATCGGCTGGCAGAGGTCAGTGGCGGACGCGCCTTCCTCACCGAGCGAATCGACCGCCTGCAGGAGAACTTTGGGGCTATAGTCGAGGAATTGTCCAGCCAGTACCTGCTCGCGTACGTCCCGATCAATGGCACGCGGGATGGGGGATGGCGGCGCATCGAGGTCGATGTGGCCGGCGGCAAGTACCGCGTGCGCGCGCGCCAGGGCTATCGGGCCGCGTCACCGCGGCGGTGAAAGGGGAGCGCGTGCGCAACCGTCGTCTGATCCTGGCGCTCGGGGCCGTCCTGGTGTCGTCCTCGTGGTCCGCGGCGCAGGATCCCCCCGCCGGACAGCCGACGTTCCGCGCCACCATCGAGCGTGTCGTGATCGACGCGGCCGTAGTCGACCAGGCGGGCCGCCCGATCACCGACGTGACCGCTGCCGAGTTCGACCTGAAGGTCGACGGCAAGCCGCGCGGCATTCTCAGTGTCGAGTTCCTCCCGCATCTCGCCGAACCGGCCGCGCCGGTGCCCGCGACCGGTTTCGCGGCGTTCAGCACGAACGAGCGCGCCCAGGCGGGTCGGCTCGTGCTCATCGCCATCGATCAGAACACCATCAGCATCGGGCGCGGCCGGAGCGCCTTCCTCTCTGCGACGGCGCTGCTCGACCGGCTGGCGCCCGAGGATCGCGTGGGTGTCGTCGCCTTTCCGCGCGGTCCCCGGCTGGAGTTCACCACCGATCGCAAGGCGGTCGACGGTACCCTGCAGAAGGTGATCGGCACCGCGCAGCACACGCTGAATGAAGTCCAGCTGAGCCCAACGGAGGTGCTGTCGCTCACGCGGGGCGACAACCGGCACCTCGATACGGTGATCGACCGTGAGTGCCAGTTTGTGTTCGCCACGGACGCCGACCCGCTCGCGCGAGAGCAGGAGATGGCGAACTGCCGTTCGAACGTGGAACAGGAGGCGCGATCGCTCGCCATTCTGCTCCGCGAGCAGACGACGTCCTCGCTCAACATGCTGCGGGCGATCGTTACACAGCTGAAGCGCATTCCGGCACCGAAGACGCTCGTCTGGGTCTCGCAGGGCATGCTCGCCGATGACCGCCGCCCTGACATCGCGCGTCTTGCCGACGAAGCGCTCGCGGCACGCGTAAACATCTACGTGCTCCACCTCGAGCCGCTGGACCACGCGGACGCCTCTGCGCCACGCGCGTTCTCCACGTTCACCGAAGACCGCGAACTGATGAGCGAGGGCCTGGAGTTCCTGGCCGGTGTCGGCCGCGGGGCCCTCTTCCGCACGTCGGGCGGCGCCGACTTCGCCTTCACGCGAATCGCCAACGAGCTGGCAGGATCCTACCTGCTGACGATCGAACCGGAGCCGTCGGATCGCGACGGGCGCATGCACGATCTCGACCTGAAGGTGCGCCGCCCAGGCGCCGTGGTGCGCTCGAGGCACCGCTTTACGGTCGTCCCGACACCCCGCGGATCGGCGGCGCCCGAGGAACAGGTCACGACGCTGCTCCGCGCACCCCTGCTCGCAGCGGAGCTGCCGATGAAGCTCGCAACCTACTCGCTCGCGAGCGGCGACAAAGGACGTGTGCGCGTGATGCTCGGGACGGAACTGGGAGGGCCGACGAGTGCCCCCGACGACGTGGCGCTCGGCTTTGTCATCGCCGACGAGAAGGGAAAGGTGGTGCGCGACGGGTACCAGCAGGCACGGCTTGCACCGATGGTCACGGGGGTAGCGTCGCCATTGCAGTATAACGGCCTGATCGAGCTGGCACCGGGCACCTACAAGATGCGGTTTGCCGCCATCGACGGCAGCGGACGCCAGGGCAGCCTGGAACACCGCTTCCAGGTTGCGCTTGCGTCAGGTGGCGGCCTCACGCTCGGCAGCCTGGTCCTGGCGCCCCTTGCGGGTGACCGCGGCCTGCGAGCGCCCGCGCGCGCGACCGTCGCCGTGCCGTTCCAGGCGTATGCGGATCTCCGCGTGGCCCGGGGCCTGGCGCCTGACGCGGTGCGCGTCCGCGTCGAGGTCACTGATCGCGCCGCGGGCGAGGTGCTCACAGCCGCCGACGGCCAGGTGCTGCCCGGATCGGATGCGAATGGCCCCGCGGCCCAGGCGCGCTTGCCCGTGGAACTCGTCCCGCCCGGCGAGTACGATGCGACACTCATCGTGAGCGCTGGCGATGGCGAACCGGTGCGCCTCACCCGCCCCTTCGATCTCGTGACGGCAGTCGCGCCCGTCGAAGGGCTGTTCGCCGATGACATACGCCACCTGCCAGCCTCGGGCAACGATTCCCTGCTGGTGGCCGCCTACGTCGGGCCGGTGCTCGAACAGGCGCTTGCCGTGGACGGGGCGGGTGCCGATCCCGCGACGCGTGAAACCCTGGCGGCATGGGTCCGGGGCGCGGCCGTGTCGGAGGACGCGCTGCCCCGCGATCCGGCATCGGGCCCCCTCCTGAGCACGACCATGGCGCGAGGCATCGCCCGGTTGCGCCGCGGTGATCTCGAGCCCGCGGCGGCCGCGTTCCGCACCGCGATCAAGATCGCATCCGACTTCCCGCCGGCCGCTGTCTACCTGGGGGCGTGTTATGCAGCCGGCGGTCGCGACCGCGAGGCCGCCGGCGCGTGGCAGCTCGTGCTGGCGCTCGGACAGGAGGACGCAGTCGTCTATCGGCTCACCGCCGATGCGTTGCTGCGGCTGGGCGATGCGGCGGCCGCTGACGACGTGCTGAAGGACGCGGTGCGCGCGTTCCCGCAGGACGCCGAGCTCACGCGACGCGTGGCGCTGGCGCGCGCGTCCGCTGGGGATGCGGCGCAGGCACTCGACCTCATCGAACCGCTGCTGGCCGGAGGGTCGGTCGAACCGGATGTGCAGGTGCTCGCCGTGAAGCTGGCCATCGCCCTTGCCGCAGCGAATACCACGAGCGATCACGCGGAGGATCTCGCCCGTCTGCAGCGCTACAGCCAGTTGCTGGCTCGTGGCCAGGAGCGGCCGCCGCCGCTCATCGCGCATTGGATTCGCCACCTGGAGGGCGGGACGCCGGCATCCACTCGCCCCTGAGGACGCGGAGCGAACAGCCATCTGGCTCCGCTTGAGGCAACCCCTGACTCAGCTCACCGCGCGCGGATGGCGTCGGCAATCGACAGGATGGAGATTCCCTCGTTCGCCGCATACGTGCCGGACTTGCCGTTCAAGCACCTCATCCCAATCTTCCCGCCGCTGTGGTGCAGGGCGACCACCTGCCAGAGCCCGGCGTTGAATACCGGCGAGCCGGAGCTGCCCCCCTCGGTCGGCGCGCGGTAGTGCATCCGCCATACGCCGGGAATGGGAGGCTTGCCGGCGGGTGGGCCTTCGTGGTCGATCAGCTCGTTGTCCTGGAACGAGAACGCCAGGTCGCGTCCGCCGGGATGACCGATGACGTACACGCGTGGGCCCTCATCGAGCAGCGGCAGCGCGCGTGCGACCGGCAGCGGCGGAATACCGAGCACCGGGCGCGCCAGGCGCACGAGCGTCGCATCATGCGCCTCCACCGGGGACGACCACACGATCTCGCTCACGGGAAACGGATCGTGACCGGTCGCCGCCTCGAAGACGACCTCCGCTTCGTCGGGCCGAATGCCGGGTACGGCGCCAAGCGGGTTGATCACGTGAGCGTTGGTCAGAACGAGTAACTCGTCGGCGGCGGGCAGCCCCAGGTCCCCGCCGCGCACGAGGAACCCTGTGCCGATGCGCCCGCCAAGTCTGGCGCGCACAGCAGCGACGCCGACCGCGCGATCGAGCCCGGTTTTCCACCACTGGTAGGTGCGGGTCCCCTCCGTGCCAAGGACGGCTTGCAACTGCTCGTTCGATGGCGAAGGTGCCTCGCGCACCCGCTGCACCTGCGCCGGTGTGAGGTCGAGCGCCCCGCCAGGCAGCTGCGCCAGACGCGCCCGGAGGATGTTGACGAGATCGCGCCCTCGCGCATCCTCCCGTTCGAGATCCCAGATGTCGGTGAACTGCCGCAGCGTGCTGGCCACCTGGAAGGCGCGCGCGTGGTCGTCGGCGACGTACGCGTGGACGGCCTCTTCCACGGCCGCCCAGTCGCCGAGCCCGAGCGAGGCTTCCGCCCGCGTCGGCAGGAACCACTCGTCGCGCTCGGCCGCCGGGGTGGCATCCAGCGTGCGGACCAGCGTATCCGCCAGCCCGCGGACATCCGGTTTCCCGGGAACGTGGACACCAAGCCTCCGGGCTCGGGTGAGCAGCGCGAGGAGATTGATCCCGTGCCACGTATTGGCCGGGTTTTCCTCATAGGGGGCGCGATACGCGGCAATGGCCGCCTTCAGCGCGTCGCGCGACGGGGCGGTGGATTTGTCGCCGGCGTCGAAGAAGATCTGCTTGTGGGCGCGCCCGAGCAGACCCGACGCCTCGGCGCGCTCGGGGTGACTTGCGGGGAGCCGGCGGGCCAGCACCCGCAGCACATCGATTGCCACCGTCGCGTGGCCGGTCTCGATCAGGCACTGGGCGTACAGGCGCCGATTCTTCGGGTCGTCCGGATCACGACGGCTCACCGCTTCCGCGAGACGGCCCATGCGTTCGTACTCGCGGGCGTTGCGCAGTTCCTCGACGAGGCCCTTCGCCTCGGCGAGTTCCTCCCCGCTGACACCGGCGAGCTTCTTCAGCGCGTCCTGTGCACGGCCACGCAGCGATTCGAGATCGATCGTCGGCTGCATGGTGTCAAACGCCGAGCATCCGCCCGAGCGCAGCCCCGAATGCCGGTTGCCGCATGTACTTGGTGGCGGAATGCCGCCAGGCGCCCTCGTTCTGCACGGGGATATCCTCCACGGCGGTGCCGCCGGGCCTGCCGTAATCGCTCGCAAGCTGCGGGTCGAACCCGCAAACCGGATCGAGGCGATCGAAGAGATTCGTCCAGCCGCCAGTCACTTTGCGGGACGGGAACCCGTCCGCACGGCTCCACTCCGGCTTCAGCTTGTCCTGAATCTCGTCGAGGCCGAGGGGACTGCCGATGGTGATGAGCCCGTCGATGGTCGCGCAGTGATCGAGGCGCTTCAGGCAGTCGTAGGCGATGACAGTGCCCATGCTATGGGAGACGACGACGTGCGGGCGCGTGACAGGGGGCGCGCACACCACCTCGAGAAACCGCTGCCGAATCGTTTGCTGAATGTGAACGGCCGGGCGGCCTGGGGGTCCGTACTCGACATCGAACAGGTAGTGATGCACGTCACGCAGAAACGCGTTCATGACACGCTGCTTGAGAAACCAGGGCAGTGGGACGCGTTCGAGAGTGCCCTGCCTGGGGGCCGCCGCGAGCGCCGGACCGGGTCCCGCCGCGGTCACCTCGTCCTCCGGCTCCCCGGTCAGCGTCCCCCGGAGGCGCGCGATGAACTCGGCCTCCTCCGGCGTCTGCGGCTGGGGAGGCGGGGCCTCACCGGATCCGTCGATTGCCGCCGGCGTGTTCTCGAGCACCCCTTCGTGCGCAGCGAGATCGCTATCGGGCGGATCGTAGAGCAGGTCGGCCCAGTACACGAGCGCGCTCGTGATTCCGAGGTCACCGAGGGGCAGCGGTGTCGCGGCACCGGCGAGCGTCTGGCGCCAGATGCGCAGCAGGTCGGGGGCCGGCGGCTTGTTCGAGATCCCGTGAATGAACGTCACGTGCGGCACACTGCATCTCCTGAACGTCAGCGCTGGTCGAGATCGAACGAGGGGTCTTCGCCGATGTCGGGGATGCGGGCAATGGGCTCGCCGGGCTCGGGGCCCCGCGGCGTCAAACCCTCCTGGCCAGGCAGTCCCGCTTCGGCGCGCAGCGCACGGAGCCTGTTCAGCCATCCTTTGAGGAACACGGCCTGATTCGGCTTGCGCGCGACGATCGCGCGATAGAACGCCTCGCGCGCGTCGCAGTATGCGAGCACGGTCTCACCGGCGTCGCACGACTCCAGGGCGAGAGCCGTGGCCGGACCGAAGTCGCCGTCCGCCGGACAGCGGACGGCTGCCTGGAGGAACCGCACCGCGCGCCCGGGACCCATGTTGACCGCTGTATCGAAGTGCACCAGATCCAGTGGCCCCGACAACAGATCGCAACGCGGCGGCACCCAGTAGTTGGACTCGTAGATGGCGTGCATCTCGGCATCCTCGATGATCCGCACCGAACGCGGCGGCAGCCCCTGCCGCACCCGCCACGTGTCGTAGACCTTCTGCGTCACACCCTTGTTGGTGGCGCCGCCAGGATCGGCCGGGTGATCGACGAAACCGCCTTCCCATCGGAGGATGAACGGCAGCGACATGTCGAATCGGGCGCTGGGCATCGTGTGTCACCTCGTGTTCGAAGCCGCGCGCCTGCGCGGGCGCGCATCGGCCAGCCCGGTGTGAAGACGACAGCCGCCGGCGGTGCGCTTCTCCTGTTCGAGTGTTGCGAGGAGCGGATATTCCACGTTCCCTCGCGTCGCTGTCAAGTGGCGGTGCCGGCCGGGAATGCCGTCCCGGCGACGACGATCACGGACGGGCGGGGGAGCGCACCGTCAGGTCGCGAACCCAGATGTCCTTGAACTTCATGTTGCCCTGCCCGCCGGAGTGCAGCTGCAGCGCAATTCCCCCGTCCGACGACTTCGGGCTCGGATCGGTGAAATCGATCATCTGCACGCCGTTCAGGCGTGCGACATAGCGGTTGCCCTCGACCTTGAGCAGGTACTCGTTCCATTCACCCTTGCGGACGACGGTTTCGTTCTCGGGCGCAGGCCACACGACCCAGTCGCGGCCGTCGCCGTAGATGCCGCCGGTGTGCTGCATGATCGTGCAGTCCACCTCGAACTGCAGGCCCTGCGACACGTCCGCGGTGCCCGGCTTGAAGGCCGTGTGAAAGAAGACGCCGCTGTTGCCGTCCCCTTCGCAGAGAAAGCGCAGCGACAGGTGGAAGTCGCGGTAGCGCTTCTCGGTCATGAGGTAGCCGTATTCCTTCGTGACAGCCACACCATGAATGACCCCGCTCTCAACGGTCCACTGCTCTTTGCCCACCTTCACCCATCCCGACAGATCGGTGCCGTTGAACAACGCCACCCAGTCTTCGCCCGGCGCTCTGGGCGCGGCGGCTGGTCCAGACTGCGCCAGGGCCACCGTTGCCAGGGCCCACATGAGCGCACACGCGTTCGTCAATTGCTTCACCATGGGCGGCAGTGTACTCCCGTCTGCGCTCCCATGACGGCAACGCGCATCGGGCAATTCCGGTTTAGGCAGTACAATGGGCGATCGATCCATGCTGCACAGCCCCGAACTGGACGAGACCCGACTCGTCGCCGACACGCTTGCGCGGGAGGTCGCGCGTCGCCGGACCTTCGCCATCATCTCCCACCCCGACGCCGGCAAGACGACGCTGACCGAAAAGCTCCTGCTGTACGCCGGTGCCATCGAGCTGGCCGGGGCCGTTCGCGGCGGCAAGGCCCGTCGCCACGCCACCTCGGACTGGATGGAGATGGAGCAGCAGCGGGGCATCTCGATCAGCTCCGCCGCGCTCGAGTTCGAACTTCACGGCCACCACATCACCCTGCTCGACACGCCCGGCCACCAGGACTTCAGCGAAGATACGTATCGCACGCTGCTGGCCGTCGACAGCGTGGTCATGGTGCTCGACGCGGCAAAGGGCATCGAGGCACAGACGCTGAAGCTGTTCGAGGTGTGCCGGGCGCGCGCCATCCCCGTGCTCACGTTCGTCAACAAGCTGGATCAACCGTCGAAGGATCCATTCGAACTGATGGACGACATCGAGCGCGTCCTGGGCATTGCCGCCGCCCCGATGAACTGGCCCCTCGGTGACGGGCTGGACTTTCGTGGCGTCTACGATCTCGAGGCGCGCGCCGTGCTGCTGTACGAGCGCCAGCGCGCCGGCGTCCGCAACGAGCCGGTGGCCGTCACCGACGCCGCGGACCCCAGCGTCGCGGAGACGATCGGACCCGAACGGCAGCGGGCCTTGATCGAAGCGGTCGCAATGATCGTCGGCGCCGGGACCACCTTCGATCGGACCGCCTACCGGGAAGGGCGCCAGACGCCGGTTTTCTTCGGCAGCGCGCTGAATGACTTCGGCGTGGAACCCTTCCTCCTGGCGCTGCTCTCACTGGCGCCGAGCCCGCGCGCGCGCACGACCGAGGCGGACCTGGTCGCGCCCACCGACCCGCATTTCTCCGGGTTCGTGTTCAAGGTCCAGGCGAACATGAACCCCCGGCACCGCGATCGGGTGGCGTTTCTGCGGGTCTGCTCGGGACGCCTCGTGAAGGACATGCCTGCCGAACACGAGCGCCTCGGCACCACGCTGCGGCTCTCCCGCGTCTACCGCTTCTTCGGCCGCGGGCGTGAAACCGTGCCGGAGGCGTACGCGGGCGACGTGGTCGGGCTGGTGAACCCCGGGCAACTCGCGATCGGGGACACGCTGTATTCCGGCAAGCGCGTGCGGTTTCCGCCGATCCCGCTGTTCCCCCCCGAGCGGTTCGCGATCGTCAGCCCCACGGACACCCGGCACAAGCGCTTCGACGAGGCCGTGCGCCAGCTGGCCGAGGAGGGCCTTCTCCAGCCGTTCATGCCACAGCACGGCCCCCGCCACCCAATCGTGGGCGTCGTCGGCGCGTTGCAGTTCGACGTCATCGGGGCGCGGCTGCTGTCCGAGTACGGGATCCGCTGCCAGCTCGAGCCGCTGCCGCACGTCACGGCGCGCTGGCCGGTGCCGCTCTCCGCCGACGCGCCGCCGGTCAGGCTGCCGACCTCGGGGGTGATGACGGTGCGCGACCGGCGCGATCGCCCGGTGCTGCTGTTCCAGTCGGACTGGCACCTGCGCTACACGAAGGACGAGAACCCGGCCATTCGCTTCAACGAGTTGCTCTGAGGTTCGGGATCACCGGCAGGGCGTGCGGTCCTGGGTTCTGGGTTCCGGTTCAGACCGCAGAAGCGAAGCTGCAGTCCAGTTCTTTCGTCAAACGGCATGACCGCGCGCACCCTCCTCGTCAGCTCGCACAACAGCGCCTACCAGGTGCTCGAGAGCCTCAAGTCCAACCGGCAGAAGCGGCACAGGACGCAAACGTTCCTGGTCGAGGGCGTGCAGCCGATCACGCGCGCCCTCGCGCACCGGTGGACGTTCGAGTCGGTGATCCATGCGCAACGGGCGCACCTCTCAGCGTGGGCGGCGGACGTCATTGCGCGGTCCCGTGCCCCGATCCGGTATGAGCTGACACCGGATCTGCTCGCCCGCCTCAGCGGAAAGACCACCCCGTCGGAACTGCTCGCCGTACTCAGAATGGCGCCGGATGATCTGCGACGGATCCCCGTGGGCAGGCGTCTGCTTGCCCTTGTGGTCGACGCCCCGTCGAACCCCGGCAACCTGGGGACGATCGTGCGATCGTGCGACGCCCTGGGCGCAGACGGTGTGATCGTGACCGGTCACGCCGTCGACGTGTACGACCCCGCGACGATCACGGCGAGCCGCGGGTCGATCTTTGCCCTTCCGGTGGTGCGGCTGGACTCGCCAGCGGCAGTGGCGCGCTGGGTCGCGGACGCGAGGCAGACGATTGGGGACTGCGTGGTCGTGGGCGCCGACGAGAAGGGGAGTGCGGATCTCGCCGCGCACGACTTCGGGCACCCTACGGTGGTTCTGCTGGGCAACGAAGCGCGCGGTCTGGGACAGGCGTATCACCGGATGTGCGACACGCTGGTTCGGATCCCGATGAGCGGCTCGGCGAGCTCGCTCAACGTGAGCGTAGCGGCTTCGATCGTCCTGTATGAGGCCGTACGCCAGCGGCGCGCGGCGTCGGCGTGAGACCCCCGCGCGCTTTCGCTCAAGGCACGGGCGCGACGCGTGAGGGGTGCGGGCGGCGACTCGGGCCCGCCGACGCGGGCTCAGACAGTCTGGGTGTGCCCGTTCAGCCGTCTTTTCGCATTCCGCTCGTATTGCTGCTCGAGGTAATCCACGCCGTCGACGGTGATGATCAGCCGCGACTGCTCGCCCCGCTTGATCAGATTTCTCTGCAGAAGGTACCAGAAGGTGAACTCGAGCTGTTCGAGGGAGCGGCCAACCATGGTTTCGAGATCGCGATCGAAGAGGCCGGGTTCACGGGCGTCGTTCCGCCTGTGGGTGTAGAGCACTTCCAGCACCGTCATGCGGACCGCCTGCTCGTACTCGAAGTCGCTGTCGACATGCCCGGCCGACGACACGAGCCTCACGCGCAGCTGATGGTGCTGGTGATAGGCCACGTCATACTGAGCCCGCGATTGCGGGTCGCTCAGAACACTGTAGGCATCGTGGAGCTGGCGAAAGCGGCCCGCATCGCCCGTCTGGCTGTTGTCCGGATGGAAGCGCTGCGCCAGCAGGCGATAGACGCGGTGGACCATGTCGGGGTCCGCGTTCGGGCTGATCTGCAGCGTTTCATAGTGGTCGGCGGCTTCGGTATCCGGCATTGTGGGCAAGTCGCACTGATATATCGGACGCGCGCCGGAAGGACATTACCCCTCCCTGTCGAGCGGATTCTTCGTGCCTGCCGTGTTGGCCGGTAAAAAGAGGCACAGCTCGCGCGGTCTGAGCGTCCATGCGTTCGCGCTATAATTCCCAGTTGTTCAGCAGGGAGCCAGCCCCTCCGGGGGCAGCGCCCGCGGACAACGCGGGCACGAGCCGGCGCGCCCCCCGACCCGGACAGGATTCCATGAAAAGTACCGAACGTCACCGCATCAAGCAAGATCAGTTCGTCACGACGCTTCAGGACACGTTCGAACGCATCGAGCAGAACCGCAGGCAACTGCTGACAGGGATCGTCGCGCTCGTCGTGGTCGCCGCGGCCGTCGGGGGCATCATGTGGTGGCGTCAGCAGACACAGGCCAAGGCTTCGGCCCTGTTCGCGGCAGCGCTGGCGGTGGCGGAAGCACCCGTGGTGCCGCCCTCCCCACCCGCGGGTTCAACCCTCAATGAGGCCGCCCCGCCACGACCACCGGCGAACAGCTATCCCACCGAGCAGGCCCGGGCACAGGCGGCGCTGCCGAAGCTGATGGCCGCCGCCGATGCATATCCTTCGACCGTTCCTGGACTTGCCGCGCGGTACCACGCGGCGGCAACGCTGGTGGCGCTTGGGAAGGATTCGGACGCGGAGAAACGGTACCAGGAGGTGGTTGAGAAGGCCGGCAACAGCCTGTACGGTCGAATGGCCCGACTCGGCCTCGCCGAGGTGCAGGTCAGACAGCAGAAATACGAGCCTGCTATCAATGCGCTCAAGGAGCTGTCGACCACGGCGAAGGACGAACTGCCGCTGGACGGGGTGCTCATGCAGCTGGGACGCACCTACGCTCTGGCCGGGCGAAAAGCAGAAGCCGTGCAGACGTACCAGCGCCTCACGACCGAGTTCCCGACATCGGGTTACGCCGGCGACGCAAAGAAGGAGATCGAGAGTCTCAAGGCTGGGGCTTGAGCACCCTTTGCGCTGGCGCTCTCAGAATCCGCGCCCAATCCGGACGTACACCTCACGGTTATCCGGAACCTCGTTCGACCCGTCCCGCCCCCACGCGACACCGACCATCCAGGTAAACGGCAGGGCGTACCCGGCGGTGAGGTCCGCCCCCGCTTCGAGGCCCCACGACCACTTCACATCGGCACCCGTGAACCCATCCGACCACGCGTGTCCGGCATCCACGAATCCGCTGACGTGCACGGCACGCAGGAACACCGGCCAGGTGCCGATGCCGCGCTCCACCCACGCGAGGGGCACCCTGTACTCGGCATTACCCAGGACAAGGTTGGTTCCAAGGAACGTGTCGGCGGGAAAGCCCCGCAGCAGGCTGCTGGCATCCTCCTCGAAGCTGAGGACACCGCCATCGGCACCGTGCCCTCCCAGGCGCAGCGTGCGGCGCACGATCGGGTCGCCGCGTGATGTCGCACCCGACGCGCGCAGTGCGAGCACGCCGTGCCGCGGCCCGAGGGGCAGAAACGCGCGGGTGTCGGTGCGATACAGCTGCGCGTTGCCGTCGCTGCCCAGCCCCCGGCGCGTCAGTTCGACCGCCGCGCCGGCCGTGACCCCGTCTTCGGGGCTGATGGAGTACCCGTATCGGCGCGCGGTGTTCAACATCCATCCGAGACGCAGCGCGCCGCGATCGAACTCGCCCTCGGCTGAGGGACCGGACACGACGGTGTGTTCCCGCCGCCAGTACCCGAGGGCGGACTGCGACCACCGGACCCGCCGGAACGGCACCACGGCGCCTACGTCCACACTGCGTTCGCGGAGTGCCACCGGCTGCCGCCCGCCGTCGGTGCCCTCGCGTATCAGCAGCGGCGTGGTCTCGTCGGTGTACTGCGTGAAGAAGGTGGGCCGCCAGCGGTCGTAGGCGTAGGCCAACAGCAGATCCGGGCGGGCACCCGGCGAGACCGGCTCCACGCCCGTTTCTCGCGCGACCGACCATGTGGCTGTCGCCGCCCACGCGTGATACGCGAGCGCATCGGCTCCAGCCGTTGCCGCCCCCACGCGGGTTTCGTGGTCGCCGGTCTCAATCACCGGCAGCCACGCACGGGGAAGCACTGTGCTCCATGGCCGATACGGTTCACTCCGCGCCTGAGCGGCTGCAGGAGCATCAACCGGAACGGGCTGCGATAGAGGAAGGGGACCCTCAGCTGCCGGGCCGGTGCCCGGCGCAAGTGCCGGGGCCAGCGGCATGGAGAACAAGTCGTAGCCGTCGACGGTGTAGCCCACGAACACCACCGTCCGGCCATCCGGCGACACGTCGGGCGCTTTCGCGCCGCCGGCTGCCTCTGTCAGTCGCTCGAGGCCTGCGGGCGTGAAGCTGTCTCCCTCAGGGGCGAGCGTCAGCCGATACAAATCGAACGGTCCGCCAGACCGGTCAGACGCAAACAGGAGTGCGCGACCGTCAGGCGTCCACGCTGGTGTCACGTTGCGGCCAGACGGCGATGTCGCCACCACCCTCGCCCCCCGCGTCTCCGGATTGACGAGCACGATTTCCGACGGCCCCCCTCGCGCACGACGCTCCACGGCAATGTGGCGCCCGTCCGGGGACCATCGCGGCGAGGCGAACACCATTTCCGCGCGACCGGTCGTCTCGGACGCCACGGTGTCGAACGCGGCGCGACCTCGCGCGAGCTGCTCCCGGTCGATGACGACCAGCGTGCGCACACCGCCGGAGAGTTGGACGGCTGCGACGCGTCTGCCGTCTGGCGAGAGGTCCACATCGGTGAGCCGTGCACCGTTCGTGAGGCGCCGAACCGCCCCCGTGCGGCGATCGAGTCGGTACACGTCGCTGGAGAGCGCAACGCTGCCTCTGATCTCGAGCTGATCGAAGTACACCGCACCCTCACTCAGGCTCACCTGCTCTCCGCCATACCGCGTGGCCAGCCGCCGTGCGGCGCCTCCAGGCGAAATCAGGTCGAGCGACGGAAACCCATGTGCGTCGCGCCTGGAGTAGACGATGCTCCCGTCGTAATCGAACCGGGGTCCTGAGGCCAGGTATCCGTGATGGGTCAGGCGCACCCCGGGAACGGCGGCGGCCCGTTCGCGCACCTGTGCCGCCTGCTCCCGCGAGAAGTCGCGCCACAAGCTGCCAAGCGAAGTGCCGTAAGCCGTCCTGAATGCGGTCGCACCAAAGTACGGCAGACGGCCGGCCGTGCGGCGTGAGAGCTCTGCCAGCTTCTCTTCGCCAAACCGCCGCGCCAGATAGTCGTGGAAATACGCGCCGTAGGCATACCAGCCGTTGCCCGCCGGCCAGTCGGCGAGCCCGCCGCTCACGCGGTCGAGCGGCTCGAATGCGCCGGCGCGGGCTGCCTGTCCGACGATTGCGTGGAAATCGCCCGCTGCCAGTCGGCCCTCCGCTCCGCGGCTCTCGGCGAAGGTTGCGAGGCCCTCGATATGCCAGAGCGGCAGCGTCAGGTTGGGAAACACGAACGGCGCCCGTCCGAACACGCCTCGCGCGAGCGCCGCCCATCCCCGTGATCGGTCGAGGTGCAACACGTGCGCGTACTCGTGCGTGAACACCAACCGCAACCAGTCGCTCGTGTTCCCTGTTGCCTCCTCACCAGTCGGTGGCACGGCCGTGACCTCGATCAGATTGTAGGGAATGGGTGTTGCCCAGCCATTCGGGTCATCGGCCTGATCCACGAGGACGACATGCGTGCGGCCCCGAACAGCATGCTGCATGCGGGCGGTCAGATCGGTGTGCACACTCTCGACGATGAGCGAGAGACGCAGCGCCAATGCCTCTTCCCCCTGATGGTAATGAATGACGAAGTGGGGCGTGGCCATGGACCGGAACCGCAACGACGGCTGGTAGCGGCTCGCGGCAGCGGCCGGTGGCACGCAGGCGATCACGCAGGCGGCCAGCAGGCCGATCGCGCAGATGGTGCTGCGCGTGACCTTGCCGGGGGCAGACGCCTGCGGAAGGCCACTGGCGTGCAGAGGGTCTGGGATCGCGCGGCCGGCCACGGCTCAGGCCCCGGCGTCTTTTTTCAGCTCGGCGAGTAGCGTAAGAGCCTCGAGGGGGGTGAGGCGGTCTGTGTCAATCGCGCGCAGGCGCTGCGCCAGGTGATCCGTGGCAGGCTGGAACTGGAATAGCCCGAGCTGCTGCTGCGGCCCGTCTCTCGTGGGCGTCACCGAGGGTCGGCCGCCTCGCGCAAGTTCATCCTGTTCGAGCGCGCTCAGAATCTCGCGCGCGCGGTTGACCACCGCTGCCGGCAGACCCGCCAGGCGGGCGACCTGGATCCCGTAGCTGCGATCGGAGCGCCCCGGGACGATCTTGCGCAAGAACACGATCTCGTCGTGCCACTCCCGCGCGGCCACGTGGCAGTTCACGACGCCCGGCAGTGCGTCGGCCAGGTCGGTGAGCTCGTGGTAGTGCGTTGCGAAGAGAGTCTTGGGCCGCGCGCGCGCATTGGTCGCCAGGTACTCGGCCACGGCCCATGCGATGCTGAGGCCGTCGAAGGTGGCGGTACCGCGTCCGATCTCGTCGAGGACGACGAGACTCCGGGAAGTGGCGAGGTGGAGGATGCTGGCCGTCTCCTGCATCTCGACCATGAACGTGGATTGCCCCCGCGCAATGTTGTCGGACGCTCCGACGCGGGCGAAGATCCGGTCGACCGCCGGCAGCTTCGCCGAGCGCGCCGGCACGAACGACCCGGCCTGCGCCAGCAGGCACATGAGCGCGGTCTGCCGCAGATACGTCGACTTGCCGCCCATGTTCGGACCGGTCAGCACGACCAGCTGGTGTGTCGTGCCGTTCAGCGTGACGTCGTTCGGGACGAATGCATCGCGAACGTGCCGTTCGACAACCGGGTGCCGACCATCGACTACGAGCATCTCGTCGCCGTCGTGCACGTGGGGTTTGGTGTAATTACCAATCGTGGCGGTTTCCGCGAGGCCCGCAAGCGTATCGAGGGCTGCGATTGCGCGCGCCGTATCCTGCACCCGGGGCGCATCGGCAGCAACCTGCGCCCGGAGCCGCTCGAAAATCGCGAGCTCGTGCTCGGCGATGCGCTCGTCGGCGCCGAGCACCTTCTCTTCGTGCTCCTTCAGTGCCGGCGTGATGAACCGCTCGCCGCCGGCGATGGTCTGCTTGCGCATGTAGTCGGCGGGGACGGCGTGCAGGTTCGTCTTAGAGATTTCGATGTAGTACCCGAACACACGATTGAAGCGCACCTTGAGCGAGGCGATCCCTGTCCGCACGCGCTCCCGCTCCTCGAGCTCCGCGATCACCTGCTTGCCCGACCGGCTGATCGTCCGCAGCTCGTCGAGCTCCGCGTCGACGCCGTCGCGGACCGCGCCCCCGTCGCGGGCAAGCGCAGGAGGATCGTCCACAATCGTCCGCTCGATCGCGTCGCGCAGGTCGACCAGGTCGTCGAGCTCAGCCAGGAGGCTGCGAACGAGGGGCGCCTGGAGCTCACCCAGCACCAGCCGCACGCGCGGCAGCGCGTAGAGCGAGGTCTTCAAGCCGACCAGGTCCCGCGGGCCCGCGACGCCGAGCGCTGCACGCGCCACGAGGCGTTCCAGATCGAGCACTGCCTTCAGCACATCGCGGAACTTGCCGCGCTCCGTCGTGTGGAATGCAAGCTCTTCGACGGCGTCGAGACGGTCGCGAATCGGCTCGATGGCGACGAGCGGCCGCAGCAGCCACGAGCGGAGCAGCCGCCCGCCCATGGGCGTAACCGTTCGGTCGAGCGCGTCGAGCAGCGAGCCGGCGCGCGTGCGCCCGCTGGATTCCAGCACCTCGAGGTGCTCGAGCGTCACGGGGTCGATCAGCACTGCTTCGGACGCCTGCTTGTATGTGACGGCCCGCACGTGCGCGAGATCGGCCTTCTGCGTGTCGCGGAGGTAATGGATGAGCCCACCAGCCGCGCTCACCGCCGCATCGTGCGTGTCGAGACCGAATCCTTCGAGCCCGCCGGCGCGCAACTGATCGAGCAGGGTGCGGCGGGCGCTTTCGAACTCGAAGTGCCACGGCTCGACGCCGGTTACCGGCAGCGAGGCGTGCGCGATGGCAGAGAGGTGCTCGCCGACGGGTACATCGGCGGGCGCCACGATCTCGCGGGGCCGCAACACCGAGAGCTCATCGTTCAGTGCCTGCCATCGATCCGCACCCACGTACTCCGCCGCGGTGAACTCACCCGTGGACAGATCGAGCAGCGCCACGCCCGTGCGGTCGGCTCGGGGGGCAATCGCCAGCAGAAACGACGGCTCGCGGGAGTCGAGGTAGCCGGCGTCGAGCAGCGTGCCAGGCGAGAACACCCGGACGACCTCGCGCTTCACGAGCCCCTTGGCCCTGCGCGGGTCCTCCACCTGCTCACAGATGGCGACGCGGTACCCCTTGCGGACGAGCCGCGGCAGGTATGTATCGAGGGCGTGATAGGGGAGGCCACACATCGGGATCGCTCCGCCTGACGCGTCCTTCGACCGGGACGTGAGGGTGAGCTCGAGCGCTCGCGACGCCACAAGGGCATCCTCATAGAACATCTCGTAGAAGTCGCCCATCCGGAAGAAGACGATGGCGCCGGGATACTGGCGCTTTGCGTCCTGGTACTGCCGCATGGCTGGCGTCAGCGAGGCTGGCGCGCGCGCGGCCGTGGAGACACCGGTTTCGGAGGGTACCGCCATTCGGGTGTTCGTCGGGTGATCGCCGGCCCGGCCCGAGGCCGGGTGCCGGCACGTTAATCAGGCGGGCGTGTCGGGAAGTATAGCAGTCCGCGGGCAGGTCCCGTCCGGGGTCTGCCGGGACCTGAGACCAGCCCGCCGCCCGGACGCCGGGGCCTCACGCAATCGCCCTTCGCCCGCGTTGACTTTGTGGGGAGCGCAGTCTACAACGGACGCGACGTGACCATCCTCGCGCTCGATACCAGCACGCACGCGGGCAGCGTCGCCCTGCGCCGTGCCGGGACGCTCCTCGGGGAGCACGTGGGATCCGCCGACGTGCCGCATGCGCGCCGGCTGCCGGGCGCAATCCTCGATCTGCTGGGTGTCTCCGCCGTGTCGCTCGGGGAGGTGTCGTTGTTCGCCGTTGCCTCGGGGCCCGGCGCCTTCACGGGCCTCCGCATCGGCATCGCGACCATCCAGGGCCTGGCGTTCGCGCACGGACGGCCAGTCGTCGGCGTCTCGGCCCTGGAGGGGATTGCGCACGCCGTGCGCGCCGAAGCCGAAGCCGGCGGCGTCCCGCTGGTCGCGGCCTGGATGGACGCAGCCCGCGGCGAGGTGTTCACGTCGTTGTTCGAAAGGGGCGCAGACGGTCGGCTCGCGTGCGTGGATGCGCCGGCGGTCGCCTCGCCGGAGGCCACGCTCGCGCGGTGGCCGGGGATCGTGAGCGGGCGGCGCGTGCTGTTTGCCGGCGGAGGGGCGGTGCGCTATCACGAGGCGATTGCCGCGGCACTCGGCGATCGCGGACGTGCGGTGTCGCACGTTCCCGTCCTTGCCGGAGTGATCGCGGAACTCGCCGAAGCGGCCGCCGCGCGAGGTCTCGCCGTCCCGCCGCACGCGCTGCGCCCGTTGTACGTGCGCCGTCCCGACGCGGAGCTGGCACGTGACCGTGCCCGCGCTGCGCCGGCGCCCGAAGGGTGAGGCGCGCATGGTCGAGTGGATCATCGAGCCGCTGGGGGACGCCGCCGACCTGGATGGAGTGCTCGACGTCGACGAGCTGTCGTTCACCCGCCCCTGGACGCGCGCCATGTACGAGTCCGAGTTTCTCAATCGCGACACGAGCCGCATGTTCGTGCTGCGGACGGCGGGCCGGCCGGTGGCCGGGTACTGCGCCGCCTGGTTCGTTCTCGACGAGATCCACATCAACAATATCGCCGTGCGGCCGGAGCTTCGCGGGCGGGGACTGGGATCGGCCCTCCTCGCCCACGTGCTCGAAGAGGGACGCGCCGCGGGTGCCTCCCGGGCAACCCTGGAAGTGCGGCGCTCGAATGACGAGGCGCGGCGGTTGTACGAGAGGTTCGGATTCCGGGTGGCCGGCGTGCGCCGCGACTACTACACCGATCCAACTGAAGATGCCCTGGTTCTCTGGCGCGACGAGTCCGGCCTGGACCGCCTTGGCCGCGAAATGCCGCGAAATCCGGATCCTTGAACACCCCACGGGGGTGTGGTACCGTTCGCACGAATGAGGGCAGGCGTCGATGTGCCCTGCTCTCAGCGCATCAGCCCGGTCTGGCCCTCGACCGCGGTGCGGATGGCCTGTCACCCTCCGCCGACCACGGGCGCGGGGCCCTCGCTGCAAGGAGGCGTGCATGTCTGTTGACACACACGAGCTTCGCGAGCTCCTGCTGCAATCCGACCAGGAGTTTCGCGAGATCGCCCTCAAGCACCACGAACTCGACGATCGCCTGCACGAACTTTCCGCCCGCCCGTTCTTGTCCGAATCAGAACAGCTCGAAGAAATCCGGTTGAAGAAACAGAAGCTCCATCTGAAGGATCAGATGGAAGACAGGCTGCGACGCCGCCGATCCGCCTGAACGCCGCGTCGGTTGTCGCCGGCAGAGTCTGTTGAGGAGGGGGGCCGGGGCACACCCGAGCCCGTCCTCCCCAGCATGGGCGTCGTCTGCACCGCGCGACGCTCGCCTGCCGGATAGAATAGCCGCCATGCGGATCGACCCGGCCGGGTGGCCGTTCATCCTGGGAGCGTTCCTGCCGGCCGTGTTGGCGGCGTGGCTCGGCCATCCCTTCTGGGCGGTGCCGCTCGCCGTGCTCGGGCTCTTCTTCCTCTACTTCTTCCGTGACCCCGAGCGACAGTCGGGTGGTGCGGCGGCCGACGTCATCTCGCCGGCCGACGGCCGCGTGGTTCTAGCCGGGGAGGCTCTTGCCGATGCCGCGCCGCCAGGCGTCTGGCGGCAGATCAGCATCTTCCTCTCACCGATGGACGTTCATGTGAACCGTGCGCCGATCTCGGGGCGGGTGACGAAGGTGGAGTATCGGCCCGGCAAGTTCCTGCCCGCGTACCGCCGCGAGGCGGCGTCGGACAACGAGCGCAACGAGGTGTGGATCGACCACGAGGGGCACACGGTCGTCTGCCGCCAGGTAGTGGGCATCCTCGCGCGGCGAATCGTGTGCCGTGTCGAGGCCGGGGCCGACCTGCGCGCCGGGCAGCGTTTCGGCATCATGAAGTTCGGATCGCGCATCGATCTCTACCTGCCGCCGGATGCGATAATTCGCGTCGTCGTTGGCGACCGTGTGCAGTCGGGGGTAACCGTGCTCGCCACTCTTCCGTCGACGCGCTCAGGCAGCTGACATGGCGTCCCAATCTCCGTTTCACCGCCGGCTCCGCAACCCGTTGCGCCGCCGCAGCGATCACGAGCATCGCCGGTTCCGGCGGGGCGTCTACATCCTGCCGAGCCTCTTCACGCTCGCCAACCTGTTCTGCGGCTACGCGTGCGTGATCTACGCGATGCGTGGGGAGTACGAGAAGGCCGCACCGTTCATCGGTATCGCCGTCGTGCTCGACATGCTCGACGGCCGCATCGCACGAATGATGGGCAGCACCAGCGAGTTCGGGCTCCAATTCGATTCGCTGGCCGACGTGATCTCGTTCGGCATGGCCCCCGCCATCCTGTCGTTCCAATGGGGGCTGGCGTCGCTCGGGCGCCTGGGATGGGGTGCGGCGTTCCTGTTCGTCACTGCCGCCGCGCTGCGGCTCGCGCGCTTCAATATTCAGGCGCCCACCGGTGACAAGCGCTACTTCGTCGGCATGCCCAGTCCCGCAGCCGCGGGAATTCCTGCAGCCACCGTGTTCCTCTATCCGTCCGGGCTCCACGATCCGCAGGAGGCCCTCCCTGCGCTCGCGATGGTCATCGTTCCCGCCCTGCTGATGGTGAGCACGATCCGCTTCCGCAGCTTCAAGGCGATCGGATCCCGCACGCGGCGGCCCTACCGCGTGCTGATCCTGTTCGCGGGGTTCATCGCGCTGCTGGTCACGCATCCGCAGTGGATGCTCGTCGCGCTTGCGTACGGTTACTTGCTGTCGGCCTTCATCGGCCTTGCGTGGACGAAGCTGCGCCGCCGGCCGGTCGAGCCCACGCCGGGCTGAGACGCCGGGGAGCGCTCATACCCTCTCCTCGATCGGGAATCGCAGGCGCACCGTCGTGCCGGTCCCCGGGGCGCTCTCTACCTCGATGGTGCCGTTGTTCAACTCGACGTTGCGTTTCGCGATTGTGAGCCCCAGGCCCGTGCCTGCCGCGCGCGTGGAGAAGTAGGGCTCGAAGAGCCTGGCGCGGGCCTCATCGTCCATCCCCACACCCGTGTCGGCCACGTCAATGCCAACGGCATGATCAGCGACATGCGTCGCCAGCGTCAGACGTCCCCCGGAGGGCATCGCATGCAGCGCGTTCTCCACCACGTTCACGAGCGCCCGGGCGAGGAGCGTCCGATCGAGCAGGACTGCCGGCAGGTCAGCCGCGAGCGTCGTTTCGATCTCCACCCCGCCGGGATGGGCGGCCCGGTACGGAGCGACGACCTCGTTCACGACCTCGTTGATCTGGGCCGGTGCGAGCTTGGCCACCGGCGAGGTGGCGAAGCTCGAAAACTCCGACGAGATCTGCCGTAGCAGGCGCACCTGCAACAGGATCGTCGTCACACACGCTTCGAGCACGGGCGAGAGCGGGTCCCCGCGGTCGTGATGCACGCGCCGGAGGTGCTCGGCCGAGAGCTGGATGGGGGTCAGCGGGTTCTTGATATCGTGTGCCACCTGGCGGGCCATGTCGGCCCACGCCTCGAGGCGGTTCGTCCGTTCGAGCTCCCCGCGCTGGCGCTGCAAGTCTGCAGCCATGCCGTTGAACGCGTCCACGAGGCGTTTGAACTCGTCGGCCGAGGCAACGGCAATCCGCGCGTCGAGATCGCCGCGCGCAATGCGGCGTGTGGCGCGCGTGAGCCGGTTCACGGGGTCGGCGATGCGCTCCGCCATCGAGTACCCGATCGCCGCACCGAGCAGGATGAAGCACACGGTTGCCAGCAGCACGCGCCGATCGAGGGCGTCGATCTCGCGTTCGATCTCCTGCTGCCGAAGGGCAAGCGGCACGGTCACGATCGTGCGCCCTTCACCCTCGCGCAGCGGGGCGGCCGCGATCAGGTAGGCGAGCGAGCCCACCTGTTCCTCGCCGACGTAGCTGGCCTGCCGCTCGAGCGCAATCGCGCGATAGGCCTCGGACGGTGTGCGAACCGGCAGTCGTCCGGAGGCGAACAAATCGCGCTGGCTCGTGGCCACCAGGCGGGAGCCGATGAACACGTTCACGTCCTCGTTGATCACTCGGCTGACGCCCACCATCACTTCGTCGCTGAATACGGGGGCGGCGCCGCTGTCGCGGCGCTGCTCGGAGATGACGCTCTGGACGACCCGCTTGGCGACCGACGCCGTGCGGCCCGCCTGCGTCTCTATGCCGTCCCGCAGTTCGCTGGCGACGTACGCGCGGGTCAGCACCGCCAGCGCCAGCACAGGAACGACCGCCGCCGCGACGAAGGCGAGAAACAGCTTGCGATAGAAGCTCCCTCTAATCTCGCGAAGCAGGGCACGCGCGGTCAGGGCGCGGTACCCGCCCAGGGCCCCCAGGGTCCCGAACACCAGCAGCAGCGCGACGTACCCGACGCCAGCCATGGTTACGATCTCGGCCAGCGCCACGAGGTGATCGACGAAGAGCGGCACAGGGTAGCCCAGGGCGTAGATGCCGGCCCGATCGTTCAGAAACATCACGCGGAAAGCCCGATCGCCACGATGCACGACCTGCCATACGGGCTTGTAGCCGGCGCGGTAGATGGTCGACAACAGGTCGCTGCTGATCGGCCACGCGGAGCCCTCCGTGGGGAACACCGGAGTCCGGCCCCACCCGTACACCGCAAACTCGATGTTGCTGCCGTGCGCGTCGCGGCGTACCTCCCCCGCCGGCTGCAGGAGGTCGCCATACAGGTTCGACGCCGCCAGGAAGGGGAGCGTCGCGTAGTCGAGCATCACGTGCACGACGATGGCCCCCTGCGGGCGCGCGACGGCCGCTGGCTCGCGTTCGCCGCACAACCCGCGGCCCGCGTGCAGCAGCACGCGATCTTCGCTGCCGGCAAACGGCTCGCCGAAGCGGTCCCAGTCGCACCCCGACTCGATCCACTGCTCCGTGGCTGCCGATTCCGCAGGCAGGTTCAGGGCAAACCGGCTGACGAGCGTGCCGTTTGCGGCGTACAACTCGACCGACGAGGTGAGGCGGAGCCGGGCGAGGTCGGTCTGGCTCCAGACGCTGAACGCCGCGTCGGTCGCGGGTGGCTCGCCCTGCGTTCGCACCTGCGCCGCCACCAGCTCCGCCAGCCGCGGTAAGCGATCGATCTGATCCAGCGACGCACGCAGCTGGATCTGCAGCTGCTCCCGGTGGGCAAGGGCCTGCGGTCCGAGCGTTTCGCTGATGACGCGCTCGGTCGCGCGGTGGGTGAGCGCCACGAGTGTCGGGTAGAAGACGAGCGAGGGGGCCACCAGCGCCAGGAACGACGTGAGCAGCCGGAACACCTGCGAGCCGTGCCGATAGCGCGGCGTCACCCATCGCACCAGGGCCGTACCGATCACGGCCACCACGGCGGCGGCCAGCAGCGGCGTGTGGCCGACGAGCGCCCGTGGCGGCCACAGGAGTGACGCGACACTCACGGGCAGCAGCCACAGCGCGGCCGTGCCGAAGCGCATGGGCCTCGCGCGGTGGGACACACGCCACGTCAGCGCCGCGAAGCGCAGGGTCAGGATCGCGCCCCACAGCGTCGCGGCGTGGATCGCGAAGACGCCGAGCACGAAAGCCAGCCGCTGCGGCTCGAATGGATGCAGCGAGAACTGTACTGGGTAGAGCGTCGCGTGCTCCAGCAAGCGTTCCAGCAACCGATAGTGCGCGATCAGGATGCCCGCGACGGCAACGCCAGCCGCCAGATGCGTGCCGGCGAAAGCGAGCACGAAGCCGACGGTGACACGCGGTGCGGGCCGGTGCCGCGCGCGGAGACGTTGCCGCTCGAGCAGATCGGCCGCGAGCGCCACGATCGCCAGCAGCAGGCTTCCGGTCGCGAACACGTCCACCGGTGAGCGGAAGAGCAGATGGAGGATGCCCGGGCCGTGGCCCGCATCTGGCCATCGCCAGGCCTCGGGCACGGCCGCGGCGATCAGTGCGCGGGCGGTGATCAGGAGCGCGAGGAGCACGCAGGAGGCACTCGCCAGCTCGCTCCACGTCGCGCGTCCGCGTCGCCATTCCTCGACGGGTACGGCGACGACGAGCATGGCGCAGGCGAGCACGCCCAGCGCGAGCGCCACGGCGGTGCTGCGGTAGCGCGCCCGCAGCGCGGCAAGCGCCGCCGGGTCGACTTGCGCGTCGAGCAGGGCACGGCCATCCGGGTCTGGGACGAGAAAGCGATAGAGCTGCGGGGACTCGCCCGCCCCCTCGTACGAGCCGCGCAGCGTCACCGGGACGAAGCTGGTGGGCAGCGTGATGGCGCCGGTAGTAGTGGTGCTGCCGCCCTCGGCGACGCCGAGCACGCGCTCGGCGGCAACCGTGCCGGCACGAGCGGGTGGCGCCGCATCGTTCAGCAGGGGCTCGGCGTAGATGAGCCGCGGGCCGATTGGACCCGGTGCCATGAAGAGAGCGGCCGGACCACGCAGGCGTTCGCCGGGAACGTCGGAGGGCCGGCCACTCCACGCGAGGGGTATCCCGGCCGAGCCGTAGATCGTGACGGCGGAGCGTCCGACCGGGGCAATCCCGAGCGCGCCCCGCGCGATGTCGAACAGCGTGCGTATGGACTCGGGAGAAGACTGCGCGGTTGCGAGCACCGGCGGAGGCACCGACGCCCGGCGCGCGGTGTCCCGGAGTTCGGCGGCGATCGGTATCGATCCCGCCCCGCACCTCGGACGCGACCCGGGCCATCGCATCGCGGTCCGAGCGGCCAAGGCGCGCAAACTCGACGGCGCGTCCGGCTATCAGCGTGAGAGCGGCCGCAAGGAACCCTGCGACCGCGCGCACGAGCATGCGACGCACCGCCGCGGCAGCAGCTGCTTCCACCGGATGGCGCGGCCTGCCGCCGGCCTCCGGCGCCGGCACATCAGCCTGCGCCCGTTGTCCCTCGTGCGCCACTCGAATTCGAGCATACAAGCGCGCCGGGCGCCCGGCAAGCGTGCCTGGCGGCCGCGCCCGCCCGAAACGGCCCCAAAAGCGGTGTTATAGTTACAGAAGCGCTGCTGATGACGCACGGGCGCGTCCGCGCGCGCACACCGCACGCGCGCGGCATGCGATGCTCGGCAGAGTCGGACTGGCGCCCGAGAATGACTCCCGCCTCCACCGTGAAGCCCCTCCTGAAGCGCGGCGCCCTCGTCGCGGCCGCCAATTGGGAAGTGGTCGTTCTGCAGTTCATCGCTGAATCCGCCTTCAAGCTGCTGCTCGTCGTGCCGCTCGTCGCCGCCGCCTGCCTCGTGGCGTTGCTGGTGGGCGGCAGCGCGCTCGACGTGGCCGGCAGCGATGTTCGCCAGGTGCTCGCGCTCATGCTGACGGGGTTGAGCGAACGACCGCTGGCGCTCGCTGCCTACCTCCTCGGCGTGCTGGTCATCGTGTTCGGCGGGATGATGTTGACGGTGCTCATGAAGGGCGGCGCGGTCGCCGTGCTCGTACGCGCGGACGTGGATGCGCCGGAGGTGGAGGCACCGCCCCTCCGGACCGCCAACCTGCGACGCGCCGCACGGTTCGATCCCGAGCACTTTGCGGCGGGCTGCCGCCGTTTCTTCGGCCGTTATCTCATGCTCGGGCTCCTGCTCGTCGCAGTCTATGCCGTCGTCGCGGTGGTGTACGTCTTCGCCGTGCTCACCAGCTATTACGTGGTGACGAACCGGGGCCCGTTCGTCGGCTGGACAGTTGTGGCATCGGCCATCTCCATCGCGCTCGTCCTTGGCCTCACCGTCATCAACCTGTTGTATTTGCTCACGCAGCTCGTCGTCGCCAGCGAGAACTGCAGCGTCCGTCTTGCCGCCGCACGTGTCGGCCGTTTTCTCTCGCTGGAACACCGCCGGGTCGCGGCGGTGTTCGTTGTGATGCTGGCGGTCGTCGGCCTGGCAACGATGGCCTCCATTCTGGCGACGGCGGGGCTGGGGTTCATCGGCTTCATCCCGATCGTCGGCCTGACCGTACTTCCCTTGCAGCTGGGGGCATGGCTGGCCCGCGGTCTCATCTTCCAATACCTCGGCCTGAGCGCGCTCAGCGCGTACGCACGGCTGTACCACAGCACGGGGCACCCGAACGGCGCGAGCGGCGCGCCGCCACGAGCGCTCGTGCCAGGGACCTCTCCATGAATTACGCCGGCTACTTGTCGCGGGCCGCGAACACGATGCAGGAATCGGCGATCCGGAAGATGGGCACGGTGAGCGCGCACCTTCCAGATGTGATTTCGTTCGCGCCGGGCTATCCGTCACCCGAAACCTTTCCGTGGGATGACTTCCGTGCGATCACCCATGAGCTGCTCGGGGCTCGTGACAGGACCACCCTGCAATACGGCCCCACGCGGGGGTTCCGGCCGCTGCTCGACGCCATTCGCGGCGTGCTCAGCGGCCGCGGCATCGATGCCTCACTCGAGGAACTGCTCGTCACGACCGGCTCGCAACAGGGCCTCGATCTCGTGGCGCGCGTGCTGCTCGATCCGGGCGATGTCGCGCTGCTGGAGCTGCCGGCCTACACCGGCGCGATCACCGCGTTCCGCAACGTGCAGGCGGATCTGGCGGGCGTGCGCCAGGACGCTGACGGGATCGATCTCGACGATCTCGATCGCGTAATGGCGCGCCTGCGGGCCGAGGGCAAACGGATCCGCTTCCTGTACGTCGTTCCGAATTTCCAGAACCCGACCGGGTTGCTGCTCGGGCGTGACAAACGGCGCCGCCTGCTCGAAGCCGCGCATCGACACGACATCCTGCTGGTGGAAGACGATCCATACGGCGAGCTGTATTTCACCGACGTGGCCGAGGAGTCCGATACGCGCCCGATCAAGGCCGACGACCGCGAGGGTCGCGTTCTGTACTTGAGCAGCTTCTCGAAGACGCTCGCGCCCGGCTACCGGGTGGCCTGGCTGGTGGCCCCAGCACCTTTGGCTGCGAAATTCGAGATCGCCAAGCAGGCCGCTGACATCTGCACGGGGGCGCTCGACCAACGGGTGGTGTGGCAGGCGATCGAACGCGGCGTGCTCGCGGCGCAGGGACCGCGGTTGAGGGCCGTCTACCAGCACAAGCGCACGGTCATGGAGCGGGCGCTGCGGCAGCACGCGGGTGATCTTCTGGCGTGGCGGGAGCCTCGTGGGGGCTTTTTCATCTGGGCTGCTGCGCCGTCAGCGATCAACACCGAGGCCCTGCTCGAGCGTGCGATACGGCACCGCGTGTTGTTCGTGGTGGGCAGCGCGTTCTTCGTGGACGGCACGGGCGCCAACATGCTGCGGCTGGCTTTTTCTGCGCCGACGCCAGAACGGATCGAGGAAGGCGTGCGGCGGCTCTCAGCCGCGCTGCACGAAGCCCGCGAGGATCTCCATCACGAGGTCGGCTCCGTCGACACCGGCGGTGCCACAAGTGGCACGGTCACGCCAATCGGGTAGTCCAGCGGGACGATCGCCGGTTCGATCCGGCGGCGCAACACCTGCAGGTCCCCGGCGCGCGTCAACAGCACGACGGCACTCAGCAGATCCATTTCGGCGTGGACGAGTTGCGGCGGGGACCCCAGCTCTGCGGGCGCTGCGAATCTGCCGGCGGGCGCGCCCGTATCCGCACGATATGCGTGCAGTTCCGCGGCGACACCGGCAACGTACAGGATCGATCCCGCCAGCAGCGGCGCCCCGGAAGGCCGCACGGGCAAACCCTGCTTCCACCGTTGCGATCCGTTCCACAGGTGGAGCGCCCGGAGCACGTTGTCGAGCGCGACGAAGTACACGTGCCGGTCGTCGACGACCGGCTCGCCGATGATGCCGGCCCCCATGCGCCAGCGCCACTTCCGCTTCCCCTTTTCCGCATCCAGGCAGTAGAAGAACTTGTCGGCCGATCCGACGAAGACGCGATCGTCCAACGCGAGGACCGGGCCGGGGGTGCCTCCGAGCGTCTGCTCCCACATCACGGCGCCGGTGGCAAGATCGTGCGACACCACGCGCCCGTCTTCCAGCGAAACGTAGACACGGTCGGCGGTGAGAGCCGGCCGACCGCGAACGGGCGACGTCACCCGGGCGGTCCACACGACGTGGCCGTCCAGGGCACGCAGGCAGAGCACGTCGCCATTGTTCGCCGCACCGACCAACCAACCGCCCTTCCACAAGAGCGGCGCCGAGAAACCGCCGTTGACGCGCAGCTGCCACCGTGGCGAGCCGTCCGCCGCCAGCGCGGCGAGCCCGTCGGCCTGGGGGACGAAGACGAGACCGTCGCCGGCTGCGGGGGCGGCGCTCACGGCCAGTTCGGCGGTCCACCGCACACGCGCCGCGGCGAGGTCAACGGCCACGAGCCTTCCCGAACGCAGCGGCACGTATGCCGTCTCACCATCGATGGCCGCCGGCGCCGCAGGCGGGGCGCCGAGCGACAGCCGATGTTCCACGTCGAGACCCGCGCTCTCTGGCGCACGCGCCTGCGCACCCGGCCCCGAACCCGCGGCTCGCGATCCTGCAGGCCGGCCCTGCGCGCGCACAGGCGCCGGTCCTTGAACGGCGAAAGGTGCGTCAGCGGACGCGACGATCAGCGAGGCGAGCAGGCAGGTGCGTGCGAAGAGGAGCCGGGGCCGGGGGGACAGCATCACTCGGTGGTCGCCCGCGCGGTGAGTCGACCGACAGTGCATGGACTCAGCGTGCGGCACCGGTATAATACCGTGAACTCCGGACCCCACAGCTTGTGTCTCACCAGACCATCATCGTTCTCGATTTCGGCTCGCAGTACACGCAGCTCATCGCCAGGCGCCTGCGCGAACTGTCCGTGTACTGCGAGATTCTGCCGTTCAACACGCCCGCCGCCGTGATCGCGGCGCGGCGCCCGGTCGGCGTGATCCTCTCCGGCGGTCCGAAGAGCGTGTCGGAGTCAGGCGCACCGTTCTGCGACCCGGCGCTCTTCGACGCGGGCGTGCCGGTGCTTGGCATCTGCTACGGCATGCAACTGATGACGGCGACGCTCGGAGGGCAGGTGGCCCCCGCGCCGCAGCGGGAGTACGGCCACGCGCTCGTGCAGGTGAGCGACGTCATGGCGGCGCCCCTGTTCAGGGCGCTCCCTGGCGAGCTGCGGGTCTGGGCCAGCCACGGTGACCTCGTTGCCGCCGTGCCACCCGGCTTCTCCGTGATAGCGACGAGCGCCAACGCGCCGGTTGCGGCGATGGAGGACCGGTCGCGCAGCCTCAGTGCGCTGCTGTTTCACCCCGAGGTGGCACACACCGAGCACGGCCTCGCGATCCTCCGGAACTACGCGTACGAGGTGTGCGGCTGCACCGGCGACTGGACGATGGAGTCGTTCATCGAAGAGGCGACCGCCCGCATACGCGCCACCGTCGGCGATGGACGGGTCGTCTGCGGCCTTAGCGGCGGCGTCGATTCGACGGTCGCGGCGCTGCTGGTCCACCGTGCCATCGGCGACCGGCTCACCTGCATCTTCGTCGACAACGGCCTGCTGCGGCTCAACGAGGCCGCACAGGTGCGGGAGCGGTTCACGACGAAGATGCGCCTCCCGCTCGACTGCGTGAACGCCGCCGATCTGTTCGTCGATCGCTTGTCCGGGGTGATCGACCCGGAGCGGAAGCGGAAGATCATCGGTGAGACCTTTATCGAAGTGTTCGAAACCCGAGCGCGCGAGCTGGGCGGTTTCGACTTCCTCGCGCAAGGCACGCTGTACCCCGATGTGATCGAGTCGGTCTCGATCGTAGGTCCGTCTGCGGCGATCAAGAGCCATCACAACGTGGGCGGCCTCCCCGAGCACATGCGATTCGCGCTCGTCGAGCCGCTGCGCGAGCTCTTCAAGGACGAAGTACGCGTGCTGGGACGTGACCTCGGGCTCGAGGAAGAGTTCGTCGTCCGACAGCCGTTTCCGGGCCCCGGCCTCGCGGTGCGCATCGTGGGCGCGATCACGCGCGAGCGACTCGCGCTGCTGCGACTGGCTGACGCCATCGTCGTCGACGAGGTCAGGCGTGCAGGGCTGTACGCGGCACTCTGGCAGAGTTTCGCCGTGCTGCTGCCCGTGCAGAGCGTGGGGGTGATGGGAGACGAGCGGACGTACGAACACACGATTGCGGTCAGGGCGGTGGACAGCCGGGACGGCATGACGGCCGACTGGGCGCGGCTTCCGCACGAGGTCCTCGGCCGCATCTCTTCGCGCGTCGTCAACGAGGTGAAGGGCATCAACCGCGTCGTCTACGACATCAGCTCGAAGCCGCCCTCGACCATCGAGTGGGAGTGATGTCAGGGATCAGCGGCCGGGCGGCAGCGATCAGGAGTCGTGGATGGGCGGCCGGTCTGGAGTCCGCCCTGAAGGTGAACATGAGATGCTGGTCGGCCTGCTGACCGCGAACGCCCGCCGTTGCTGCGACACGCCGCTCGTTTTGCTGCTGTTATTGCCTGGAGCGGTGTGTGTCATTGCTTCAGACCCGGTCCCTGACCGCTGATCCCTGATCCTGACTGCCGATTGTTGCCCATGTCCCAGTTCGTCCACCTCCACCTCCACACGGAATTTTCGCTGCTCGACGGCGCCTGCCGGATTGACGAACTGCTCGACCAGGTGCAGAAGCTGAAAATGCCCGCGGTTGCCGTGACCGAGCATGGGAACATGTTTTCCGCGGTGGTGTTCCACGATCATGCGCGCGCACGCGGTGTGAAGCCGATTCTCGGGTGCGAGGTGTACGTGGCGCCGGGCAGCCGGCATCAGAAGGGCGGCCCGCCAGCCGAGAATTACAACCACCTGGTGCTGCTCGCGGAGACGCGCCAGGGCTGGCACAATCTCATCAAGCTGGTGTCAGCCGGTTACACAGAGGGCTTCTACCGCAAGCCGCGCATCGACAAGGACCTGCTCGCGCAACACGCGGAGGGCCTGATCGGCTTGAGCGGCTGCCTGAAGGGAGAAGTCCCCTCACAGGTGTGCGGCTCGCAGGCTGCCGGCGCGCGTGCGTCGGCGGCGACCTTCCGCGACATCCTGGGCCCCGACAGCTTCTTTCTCGAGATGCAGTGGCACGGCATCGAGGATCAAAAAGTCGTAAACCGCGGGCTCGTGCCGATCGCGAAGGATCTCGGGCTGCCGCTCATCTGCACGAACGACGTGCACTACCTGAACCATGGCGACCACGTGCCGCACGATGTCCTGTTGTGCATCGGCACCGGAAAGACGGTGAACGATACCCAGCGCCTCCGGTATTACGGCGAGCAGTTCTTCCTGAAGACCGCCGAGGAAATGGCCGCCGTCTTCGGTGATTTCCCGGAGGCCCTCAGCAACACGCTGCTCGTCGCGGAACGCTGCGACGTCGACCTCGGACCCACCGTCAACCACCTGCCGGATTTCGATGTGCCCGCGGGCTCGACGCTCGACGAGTACTTCGAGCGGACGGTGCGCGAGGGCTTTGCCGAACGTTTGTCGCGGCTGCGCCTGCTGCAGGCCGCAGGGTCGCTGCGACACCCGATTGAGGAGTACGAGCCGCGTCTCGCGTACGAGATCGCGATGATCAAGCGGATGAACTACGCCGGGTACTTCCTGATCGTCTGGGACTTCATCCGGTACGCGCGCGAGCACGACATCCCCGTCGGGCCCGGGCGCGGATCCGCGGCCGGCAGCCTGGTGGCGTACTGCCTGCGGATCACGGACGTCGATCCGCTCGAGTACGACCTCATCTTCGAGCGCTTTCTGAATCCCGAGCGCGTATCGCTGCCGGACATCGACATCGACTTCTGCGAGCGGCGGCGAGGGGAGGTCATCGAGTACGTCACCCGCAAGTACGGCCGGGAGAACGTTGCCCAGATCATCACGTTCGGAACGATGAAGGCGAAAGCCGCCGTGCGGGACGTGGCGCGTGCGCTCGACATTCCGCTGGCGGAAGCGAACAAGGTCGCCAAGCTGATCCCCGCGGCGCTCGACATGAGCCTCGCCAGGGCCGTGGAGGAGAACCCGATCCTCAAGGATCTGGAGCACAGCGATCCCCGGATCAAGGAACTGCTCACGGTCGCCCGCCGGCTGGAAGGGATGACGCGACACGCTTCGACCCACGCGGCGGGCGTGGTCATCGCTCCCCGGCCGATCACGGAATTTGCGCCGCTCTACAAAGGGGGCCGCGACGAAATCGTGACCCAGTGGGCGATGAAGGAGGTCGAGCGCATGGGCCTCCTGAAGATGGATTTCCTGGGGCTCAGCACCCTCACGCTGATCCACGACGCCCTCGCGGAGATCGAACGCACGACCGGCACAGCGCTCGATATCGATGCCATTCCCCTGGACGATGCGAAGACCTACCAGCTGTTCGCGGATGGTCAGACGTACGGCATCTTCCAGTTCGAGAGCTCGGGCATGCGCGACATCCTGCGCCGCGCGAAGCCGCAGCGGCTCGACGATCTGATCGCGATGAACGCCCTCTACCGCCCCGGCCCCCTGCGGAGCGGGATGGTGGACGATTACATCGCCCGCAAACAGGGCACCAAGGAGATCAAGTACGAACTGCCGCAGCTCGAGTCGATCCTGTCGGACACCTACGGCGTCATCGCCTACCAGGAGCAGGTGATGCGGATCGCTGCGACCCTGGCCAGCTTCACGCTGGGCCAATCCGACCTGCTGCGCAAGGCGATGGGAAAGAAGAACCCCGCCGTCATGCAGGCCCAACGCGAGAAGTTCGTCCAGGGCGCGGCGGCCAACGGCATCAACGAGAAGCGCGCCACCAAGATCTTCAACCTGATGGAGCACTTCGCGGGGTACGGCTTCAACAAGTCGCACTCGACGGCCTACGCCTACCTCGCGTACCAGACGGCCTACCTGAAGGCGAATTTTCCGTGGCACTTTGCCGCCGCGCTGCTGACGATCGAGGCGCAGAACACTGACAAGCTGGCGCTCTACCTGGGAGAGTGCCGCGACCGGGGGATCCCCGTGCTGCCGCCAGACGTCAACGAGAGCGAGCTCCGGTTCACCGTGACGCCAGCGGGCGTGCGCTTCGGCCTCACGGCCGTGAAGAACGTCGGCGAAGCCGCAATTCTCGCGGTGCTCGAGCACCGCCGCGCCCGCGGTCGCGTGGGGTCGTTGCCCGAGCTGTGCGAGGGCATCGATTTGCGGATCGTCAACAAGCGCGTGCTCGAGAGCCTCGTGAAGAGCGGCGCGGCCGATTCGCTCGCGCCGGTGCGCGCCGGCGATGCGCCGGCGCCTACTCGGCTCCTGCGACCGCGGCTGCTCGCCGCCCTGGACGGTGCGGTGGAGCATGGATGCCGGGTGCAGCGCGACAAGGATCAGGGGCAGGCGGACCTGTTCGGAGGCGGCGACGAGGACGGGGTGACGCTGGCGAGCGCCGTGCCACCGCTGCCAGATGCACGGGCATGGAGCGAGATCGAGCAGCTGAACTTCGAGCACGAAGCACTCGGCGTGTTCTGGAGCGGCCATCCCATCGACAGCCACGCGGCCGACCTGCGCGAGTTCGGCGCGCGCACGATCGCCGAGCTGGCACCGGGGGAAGCCGTGTCGGACCCGCTGGCCGAGGGTCCGGCACAGCGACCGGTGCCGAAGAGCGGTGACGAGGTCGTGGTGGCAGGGATCATCTCCGGCGTGCGCCCGCTGAAGACACGCAAGGGCGACCGGATGGGCGTCTTCACCCTCGAGGACCGCCAGGGAGGCATCGAAGTGGTGGTGTACACCGAGCCATTCGCACGCTTCGAGCGCCTGATCGAGAATGGCGGCCTCGTAGTGGTGCGGGGACGCCTCGACAAGGATGACGAAGAGTCGCGCCTGTACGCCTCCGATATCGCGCCGATCGAGAGCGTGCGCGAACGCCTCGCGCGCGAGCTGGCCATCACCATGGCTGTACCGCCGCACGGGCGGCAGACGTTCGAGGCGCTCGCCGCGCTGTTCGAGCAGCACCGGGGTGACAAGCCGGTGACGCTGCACCTGGAGATTCGCGGGGGGACGCACCCGCTGCGTGTCCGGGCGCAGGTATCCCCGCAGATTCGCGTGAGGCCTTCGCCGGCGTTTCTCGCGGCAGTGCAGAAGATTTGTGGAGAAGGGTCCGTGCTGCTTCGTTGACCGGTCACATTGACCGTCGGCCGTCGACGGTCGACCGTCGATCGTTGACGGTTCGCGGCCAGATCCGGCATCGTGCAGTGAACGACCACGCGCGGGGCCGGGCTTCAACCCGCCTGTCGGCGCGCTGTCGGCCGGCGGTGGACGGTGAAGCGTCGACGGTAACGACAAGAATCACATGCCAGACCTGCTTGAATTCGAAGAACCCATCGGCGTCCTCCTGAAGGAGGTCGAGGCGCTGTCGATGTTGCCGGCGACTCCCGAGCGCGAAGCGGAGATCGGCGGGTTGCAGCGGCGCGCGGAGTCGATCCGGGCCGAAATCTACCGACACCTGACGCCATGGCAGCGCGTGCTGGTCGCCCGCCACCCAGCACGCCCGAGCGTTCTCGAATACGCGAGCCTCCTGTTCACCGACTTCGTCGAGATCCATGGTGATCGGCGGTTCGCCGATGATCATGCCATCGTGACTGGCGCTGCCGTGTACAAGGGCATGCCGGTGCTCATCGTCGGGCACCACAAGGGTGGCAGCGACACCAAGCACAAGATCTTCAGGAACTTCGGCTATGCGAAGCCCGAGGGGTATCGCAAGGCGCTCCGGGCGATGCGGCTTGCCGAGAAGTTCGGCCGGCCCGTCATCGTCTTCGTGGATACGCCGGCCGCGTACCCGGGCGTGGAGTCGGAAGAACGCGGGATCGCCGAGGCGATCGCGGTGAACCTCCGGGAGATGGCGTTGCTCGACGTCCCCATCATCGTCAACGTGTGCGGCGAAGGCGGCAGCGGTGGCGCGCTCGGGATTGCCGTCGGCGACCGTATCCTGATGCACGAGTTCGCCGTCTACAGCGTCATTCCCCCTGAAGGCTGCGCCGCGATTCTCTGGCGCGACGCCTCGCGCAAGGTGGAAGCAGCGGCCGCGCTGAAGCTCACCGCAACAGATCTGCTCGCGTTCGGCATCATCGACGAGATCGTGCCCGAGCCGGTCGGCGGGGCACACAACGATGCGTCAGCCGCAGCGGCGCTGCTCGATACGGCGTTGAGCCTGTCGCTCGCGGCAGTCTCGACGCTGTCGTCGCGGGAGCGGCTGGATCAGCGGTACGAGAAGTTCCGGAACATGGGCCGCCTGGGGCTGGAGTTCGCCGACGAAGGCACGCGCTGATGGTTGCGCCGCTCATCTGGAACCAGAAGCCCTGCGACAACCGCGCGGCCGACGCACTGCAGCGCGCACTCGGTATCGAACCCATCACGGCGCGGCTCCTGTGCCTGCGCGGTCTCGATACGCCGGATGCTGCCGCCCGCTTTCTGAATCCGTCCCTCAATCACCTGCTCGACCCCTTCGGCCTGGCCGACATGCACCCGGCAGTCGATCGGCTGCTGGCTGCGGTCAGCCGCCGGGAGCGCATTGCCGTCCACGGGGACTACGACGTCGACGGCATCACGTCGACGGTGATTCTCCGCCGCTGCCTGGAGCTGCTGGGCGGCGAGGTGGTGCACTTCATCCCCGACCGGCTGAAGGATGGCTACGGCCTGCAGCCCGCGACAATCGAGCGCCTGCACGCCGACGGCGCTCGCGTGGTCGTGTCGGTCGATTGCGGGATCCGCGGCGTCGAAGCGGCCCGGCGCGCGCGCGACCTGGGTGTCGACCTCATCATCACCGACCACCACGAGCCGGACGGCACGCTGCCGCACGCGCTGGCGGTGATCAACCCGAAACGGCGCGACTGCACGTATGCCGACAAGCACCTCGCCGGCGTCGGCGTCGCATTGAAGGTCGTGCAGGCCCTCTGCGCACGCTCCGGACGCGACGCGTGGCTGCCCGCCTTCGTGAAGATCGCGGCGATTGGGACCCTCGCCGACGTCGTGCCGCTCGTCGGCGAGAACCGCGTCATCGCAAAAATCGGCCTCGCGCTGCTCTCGAGAGGGCCGCACAAGGTCGGCCTGCGCGCGCTGATCGAGGCGGCTGGCCTCACGGGCAAGACGATCGACGGCTACCACATCGGCTTCGTGATTGCTCCCCGCGTGAACGCCGCCGGCCGGATGAGCAACCCGGACATCGCCACGCGGCTGCTGCTCGCGTCGGACGAGGCCATGGCGGGAGAGGCGCGCGGGCTGGCGGAACAACTCAACGAGGAGAATGTCCGACGTCAGCAGGAAGAGGCGGCCATCGTCGCTGCCGCGAAAAAGATTGTCGAGAACGATCCCGATATCGGCGCGCGCACCGTGCTGGTGGTGGCGGGGGAGGGATGGCACCGTGGCGTGATCGGGATCGTCGCGTCGAAGCTGGTGGACGCCTTTCAACGGCCCGCCATCGTGCTGTCGATCGACGGCGATACCGCGCATGGCTCGTGCCGCAGCATCTCGGCCTTCGACATGCTGGCGGGGCTCGAGGCGTGCGCGCCGCTGCTCGCGCGCTATGGCGGCCACAAGATGGCTGCGGGCCTGACGCTCGACTCCTCGCGCATCCGCGAGCTGCGGGCGCGAGTGAACGACCACGCCGATGCGCTGCTCGGGCCAGACGACCTGCGTCCCCGGCTGCACATCGACGACGCGCTCGCGTTCGGCAGCATCACCGGCCGGGTCGCGGCGGAGATCGCCGCTTTGGCCCCGTTCGGGCCATCCAACCCGCGCCCGGTGTTCTGTGCCCACCACGTGGACATCGTTGACGGCCCCAGGCGTTTGAAGGATCGGCACCTCAAGATGGCGCTCCGGCACGAGGGCCGGATCATGCGCGCGATCTCGTGGCGCGGCGCCGAGCGCCACGCCTTCCTCGAATCACACCGCGCGGCCGTCGATGTCGCCTTCTCGCTCGATCAGAACCAGTTCAACGGAGAGACATACCTCGAGCTGACGGTGTGCGATATCCGGCCGGCACAAGCGCCCGCACTCCGGCCCGATCCCCTCCTCGCCGGTGCGGGGCCGGCAGTGCCGGAATGCACAATGTAGAATGCAGAATGTAAACGCGGGTCTGCGTTTTCATTCTGCATTTTTCATTCTGCATTCTTCATTTCCATCCCGTCCTGCATATGACCGGCTGGCAGAAACGCGCGCGGCTGGTAATGGCGGGGGTGGGGATCTCCGTCATCATCATCGTGGCACTGACGGTGCGCGAGCGGCAGCCGGCGGCGCCGAACGACTCGGTCACACGTATCGATCCCAAGGCGGTGGCCGAGAGCGCTGGCGGCCGCACGGTGCAGGCGAGCGGCACACGGGTGCCAGGTGTGCTCGATTACGAGCGGAGTCTGACGTACGCCGACGGCACCTCCCGGCTGATCCGCCCTAAGCTCACCACCACGCGCAACGGACAGTCGTTCATCGTCACCGGCAAGGAAGCGGCGCTGGGACAGGATCAGGCTCACGTAACCATCACGGGAGACGTGAAGCTGACCTCTGGTGATGGCCTGAGCGTCGCCGCTAACGAGGCCGCGTACGACCGGACCGACGGCATCGTGCGCGCTCCGGGGCCGGTCTCCTTCGCGAAGGGCACGCTGAGCGGCACCGCCGTCGGCATGACGTACGACGAGAAACAGGACATTCTCTCGCTGCTCGATCGCGCGGTCGTGAAGGTTGCGCCCGGCAAGGACACCGGAGGCGGCGCGGACATCACCGCCGGATCGGCCGTGTACGCGAGGCGCGACAAGCACATGCGCTTCGAGGGCAACGTGCGGCTCATTCGCGAAGCGCGCACGGTTGAGGCCGACACGGCCACTGCGTTCTTGTCCGGCGACGAGAGTCGGCTGGAACGGATGGAACTCCGCGGCCACTCCCGAATCACGACCGCGGCGGCGCCGGACGGCGCGCTCCAGGAGATGACCGCGCGCGACATGGATCTCGCGTACGCCGCCGATGGCGAGACGCTGGAACGTGCTGTGTTGAAGGGCTCAGGAACGATCGTCATGGCTGGCGCGGCAGGGCGCCGGATCGCCGGGGATCTCGTCGACATCGCGTTCGGACCGGCCGGGGATGTGACCGGGCTGACGGCACGCGAGCAGGTGCAGCTCACGATGCCCGCACAGCGGGATACGCCCGAGCGGATCATCCGGGCGGCGGCCATGCAGGGCAAAGGCCCGCCGGGGCAGGGCCTGACGTCGGCCGTGTTCAGCGGCGGGGTGGAATTCCGGGAGACGCCGGCAGGCGGCACGCTGCGCGTGGCCCGCGCCAGGACCCTAGACCTGGCGATGGCGCCAGGTACCGGTGTCATCGAGGAGGCACGCTTCGCTGGATCCACCCGGTTCGAAGAGGGCAACCTCAGGGCTTCGGGCGCCAACGGCCGGTACCGCATCAGCGACGGGCTGCTCGAGTTGACCGGGTCGGAGGGCAACCGTGATCCTCGCGTGCAGGACGAGCGGATCACCGTTGACGCGAAGCGCATCAATCTGTCGTTCACCGGGCCCGCGCTCGTGGCCACCGCCGAGGTCAGGAGCGTGATGCAGCCGGCGGCCGAGAAGCAGCCCGCAACGGTCAAACCGGCAGCCGCACCGACCGGGACCTCGCTGCCGGCGCGGCGGACCGCACCCGACGCGAAGCGTTCGGCAGGAGGCAGCTCCGCTCCAGCATCACAGGACCGGACGGTGCCGGGCATGCTGAAAGATGACGAGCCCGTGTACGTCACGGGCGCGGCGCTCGACTACGACGGCGCACGCGCGTTCGCAACCTACACGGGTGGCGCTCGCCTCTGGCAGGGCGATACCACGATCCAGGGCGACACAATCGTGCTCGACGAGCGCAGCGGCGACCTGAAGGCGAGCGGCGCGGTACGGTCCACGTTCGTCCTGGAGCAACTGGACGAGAAGACCCAACAGAAGACGAAGGTGCCCTCGATCGCGAGCGCGAACGACCTGCATTATGAAGACGCGCTGCGTCGGGCCACGTACACGACCGACGCGCATGTGAATGGCCCGCAGGGCGACTGCCGCGGCGACAAGATCGAGCTGTACTTCGTCGAGGGCGGCGGCGCGCTCGACCGCGCAGAGGCGTACCGCGCGGTGAAACTGGTTTCGGGCGCCCGCACGTCCACCGGCGATCGCATGACGTATTTCGCCGCTGACGAGCGGTACGTCATGGTCGGCGCGCCGGTGAGGATCCTCGAAGAATGCCGCGAAACTACGGCCAAAACCTTGACCTTCTGGAGGTCGACTGATAGGATTCTCGCCGACGGGAACGAAGAGATTCGCACACTGACGAAGAAGGGTGGGACCTGCGCGGAGCCCCGTTTGGAGTGAATGGCGACGCTGCGCACGCATGATCTCACCAAGAGGTACGGTGGCCGTACCGTCGTCCGCGGTGTGAGCCTGAACGTCACGTCAGGCGAGATCGTCGGCCTCCTCGGACCGAACGGCGCTGGCAAGACGACGACGTTCTACATGACCGTCGGCCTGACCGCACCGGACTCGGGACGCGTGACGCTCGACGATAAGGATGTCACCGACGATCCGATGTACGTGAGAGCGCGGAAGGGCATCGGGTACCTGCCGCAGGAGCCCTCCATCTTCCGCGGGCTCACGGTCGAGCAGAACGTGCTCGCAATTCTCGAGACGCTCGAACTCACCGCGCTGCAGCGACGGCAGCGCGCCGGCGAGCTGCTCGCCGAACTGAACCTGTTGCACCTCGCGTCGGCGCCGGCCTACACGCTCTCGGGCGGCGAGCGGCGGCGCGCGGAAATCACCCGGGCGCTCGTCATCTCGCCCAAGTTCATCCTGCTCGATGAGCCCTTCGCCGGGATCGACCCGATCGCCGTCACCGACATTCAGAAGATCATCTTTCACCTGAAGGAGCGGGGGATCGGCGTGCTCATCACCGACCACAACGTGCGGGAAACCCTTCGCATCACCGACCGCGCGTACATCGTGCACGACGGCAGCGTCTTCCGGAGCGGCACTCCGGACGAGCTGGCGACCGACGGCGACGTGCGGCGAATTTATCTCGGGACCGATTTCAGGTTGGACTAAGATCGACTCAAGGTTCTCACGGATTTCCGCAGGCGTTCATGGCGATTTCGCAGAAACTTCACACCAAGCTCGTTCAGAAGCTCATTCTGACGCCATCGCTGCAGCAGGCTATCAAGCTGCTGCCGATGTCGACGCTGGAGCTCTCTGATCTGCTCAATCAGGAGATGGTTGAGAACCCGCTGCTCGAGGAGATTCCGACCGAAGACCTGCAGCAGACCGACGCCGCCGCTGCGGCCGACAAGACGGAAGCCGAGCAGCCGCAGAAGGCCGACAAGAGCGACAACTGGGACGACAGCGACTACGAGTACTTCTTCGGCGACTACCTCGACGACGGCTACCGTCCCCACGCGCCGCAGGAGGTGAAGGAACTGCCACCGATCGAGAACACGCTCTCGACCGGCAGCTCGCTCACCGATCACCTGATGTGGCAGCTGTCACTGCAGACCAATGACGATTTGCTCCGCGAGATCGGCAGCGCAATCCTCGGCAACCTCGATGACGACGGGTACCTGGTGGCGTCGCTCGACGAGATCGCCGCCATGGGCGCGTGGGACCCCGGCGATGTGCAGCGGGCCCTCGCGCTCGTTCAGAGCTTCGATCCGATCGGTGTGGCCGCCCGCGATCTGCAGGAATGTCTGCTGCTGCAGATCCGCCACCTCGGACTCGACGGTACGCCCACCGAGAAGATCGTCGCCGACCACCTGCGGCTGCTGCAGAACCATCAGGTGCCAGAGATCTCGCGGAAGCTGGGCATCCCGATCGAGGATTTGAAGGAGCACATCGAGGTGATCCGGCACCTCGATCCCAAGCCGGGCAGCCGCTTCAACCCGACGCAGTCGCAGTACGTGATCCCGGACGTGTACGTCGTCAAGCTGGAGGATCAGTACGTCGCGCTGCTCAACGAAGACGGGCTGCCGCAGATGCGCATCAGCCCGGTGTATCGCCGCCTGCTCGACAAGAACACGGAGAACAGCGACGAGACGCGAGCCTACGTCAAGGACAAGTTCCGCTCGGCGCTCTGGCTGATCAAGTCGGTCGAGCAGCGGCAGAAGACCATTCACAAGGTCGCGACCAGCATCATCAACTTCCAGAAGGACTTTCTCGATCACGGCATCGAGCACCTCCGTCCGCTGGTGCTCCGCGACGTGGCCAACGACATCGGTATGCACGAATCCACGGTGAGCCGCGTCGTGACAAACAAGTACATGCACACCCCTCAGGGCGTGTTCGAGATGAAGTACTTCTTTCACAGCGGGATCAGCAGCTCCTACGGCGAGAGCGTCTCGTCGGTGACGATCAAGCAGCGGATTCGCAAGATCATCGAGGCGGAGGATCCACGCAAGCCGCTCAGCGACTCGAAAATCGTCAGTATCCTGCAGCGCGAGGGGCTCGTGCTCGCGCGGCGCACCATTGCGAAGTACCGCGAAGAGCTGAAGATCCCGACCTCCAATCAACGGAAGGTCCTCTACTGACATGCGACTCGAGCTCACCGGCAGGAATGTCGAGATCACGCCCGCGATGCGGGCGCTGGTAGATAGGAAACTGAGCAAGCTCACGCGCGTCCTGAACGATGCCATCGTGTCGGCACAGGTCGTGTTGACCCAGGAGAAGTACCGCCACGTCACCGATATGTCGCTGCACATGCGAGGCGACCACGTGCTCGCGGGCAAGACGACGGGCGGCACATGGACTGATTCGATCGGACGCGCCGCCGAGAAGGTGGCGCAACAGGCGGCGCGCGTGAAAGGCAAGTGGGCCGAGCGGAAGCGGCGGGCCGCGTCCGCGCGCGCGATGCCACCGCCTGCCGCGGACACGCAGCCCGACGATGGCGTGCCGCCGCGCATCGTGCGCGCGCTGCGGTACCATGTGAAGCCTCTCGCCATCGACGACGCGGCGACGGTAGTGGAAGCCGGCAGCGACGGGTTTCTCGTCTTCCGCAATGCCGACACCGGCGCCATCAACGTGCTCTACCGGCGCAAGAACGGCGATTTGGGGCTCATCGAGCCGGAGCGCTGACACCGCCGGGAATGCCCGATACGTCGCCGGTCACAGTCGCCGTGCTGCTCGGCACTCGTGCCGAGACGCTCGGGCTCAGGCTCGAGGTGCTGGGCGGGGCTGCGGGACTCGTCCGCCCGATCACCAGCCCACACGTCCAGAAGACCGGTCTCGCCTTCGCTGGATACGAGGAGTACCTGCACCCCGGGCGGGTCCTCGTCCTCGGCGAGAGCGAGGTCCGCTTCCTCGAGCGGCACACGCCGGCCGAGCGCTCCGCCATCGCCGCACGCACCCTGGCGCGTGACGTTCCCTGTCTCCTGAGCACCGGCCCTTCGCCCATCCCGCCGGAGGTTCTTGCCGTCTATGATGCGGCCGGAATCCCGATACTCCACACGACGGCGTTGACCGGCGTGACCATCGCGCGGCTCACGGCGCTGCTCGAAGACAGCCTGGCCGAGCGCCAGATGCTCCACGCCGTGCTGATGGACATCCTCGGGCTCGGCGTGCTGATCACCGGCGAAAGTGGGATCGGCAAGAGCGAATGCGCACTCGACTTGATCGGCCGCGGCCATCGCCTCGTGGCCGACGATACAGTGGAGGTGCGCCGGCGCGCCGAGAGCGTGATCATCGGAACCTGTCCCGAGCTCACGCGCCACCACATGGAGTTGCGGGGGCTCGGCCTGGTGAACGTCCGCGAGCTGTTCGGCATCGCCTCGGTGCGCTCGTCGAAGCGCGTCGAATTCGTGGTGCAGCTGGAGCGGTGGGAGCCCGGACGCGCGTACGAACGGCTCGGTCTCGATGATGCGTTCGAAGAAATCCTCGGCGTGAAGGTCCCGCTCGTGCGGATGCCGGTCGCACCGGGTCGCAGCGTCGCCACGCTGGTGGAGGTGGCGGCCCGGAACCAGCTGCTCCGATTGCGCGGCTTCCACGCCGCGCGCACGCTCGCCGGCCGCCTGGATCAGCAGTTGCGAGATGCCGGAACGCCCAGCACGGCCGGCACTTCCGACGAGGACGACGCGCTGGAGGGGGACTAGATGGGCGGCCGCGCGGGCGCGCGCCTGCGCGTCCCGCTGCGGCGGGGCGGCACGAAGGGCAGCGGGCGCTTCGTCGTCATCACGGGGCTGTCCGGGTCGGGCAAGTCGCAGGCGATCCGGGCACTCGAGGACCTCGGCTACTTCTGCGTGGACAACCTTCCGACGATGTTGATCCCGACCCTCGCCCAGCTGTCCCTCCAGCCCGGCACCGACCTGCAGAAGGTGGCCATCGTCGCGGATGTGCGGGAGGGCACTTTCCTGTCGCAGTTCCCGACCGTGTGGCGACGGCTGAAGCGCATGCCTCGCCTCCAACCGTCGCTGATCTTTCTCGAGGCCACGCACGCAGCGCTGGTGCGGCGCTTCAGCGAAACGCGGCGGCCGCACCCGCTCGCGGCCGATCGATCGGTGAGCGAAGGAATCCACGACGAGCGCGGACGGCTCGACGTCATCCGCTCGATGGCGGACGCGATCGTGGACACGTCGGAGCTGACGGTGCACGAGCTGCGCACTCGCTTTCAGTCGTTCGCGCGCGATCAGTCGCAGCGCTCGCCGCTGATCGTGAGCCTCGTCAGCTTCGGGTACAAGCACGGCCTGCCGCTCGACGCCGACCTCATATTCGACGCGCGATTCCTGCCGAACCCGCACTTCGTGCCGCGCCTCAAACCGCTCACCGGGCGCGACAAACCGGTCGTGCGGTTCATCGAACGGCACGCGGTCACCCAGGAGTTCGTAGAGAAGCTGTCGGACATGCTGCGGTTCCTCGTGCCACAGTACGTGAACGAGGGGAAGAGCTACCTGACGGTCGCCATTGGATGCACCGGCGGACGGCACCGTTCGGTGATGCTGGCAGAAAAGATGCGGCGCGTCGTCTCGGAACTCGACGGCGTCAAGGTCAGCGTGCGGCACAAGGATCTGGAGCATGGATGAAAGGGCATCGATTGGACGAGGGCAGGCGCCAGATTCCGGACTTCAGGCTCGTGGGCATGGCGTGCCTCCGGATGTGAGCGCCATCTCGCCTGGAGCCCGGAGCCTGGAGCCTGGAGCCAGCGGGAGTCACGAGTGATCGGCGTCGTGGTGGTCACCCACGGTCAGCTCGCGACCGAGCTGGTGAACGCGGCCGAGACGATCGTCGGCGATCAGCCCAGGTTTGCTGCCGTGTCGATTGGCTGGCACGACGCCGTAGAGCTCGCGCGGGAGGATCTCGCGCAGGCGATCGCGCGCGTGGATTCCGGGAGCGGCGTGATCGTGCTCACGGACATGTTCGGCGGCACGCCGTCGAACCTCGCGATTACGTTTCTCGCCGAAGGCCGCGTGGAGGTCATCACGGGCGTGAACCTGCCGATGCTGCTGAAGCTGGCTGGCACGCGCGAGGTCGCCGATCTGCGTGAGCTGGCGCGCCGCATACGCGAAGACGGGCGTACGGGCATCTGGGTCGCCTCGGACCTGCTGCGCGGCGAAGGGCGCGCCTGATTATGGTGTCGCGCGAGGTCAGCATCAGCAACCCGCTGGGCATGCACGCGCGCGCTGCCGCCCGCTTCGTCCACGCTGCCACGGCGTTCCGGTCGCAGGTGCGCGTCAGCCGCGGTAGCCGCGTGACCGACGGAAAGAGCATCATGGGAATCCTGCTGCTCGCGGCGGCCCGGGGCACGGCACTGACGATCGCCACCGAGGGACCGGACGAGCGCGAGGCGCTCGATGCGCTGTGCGGCCTGGTTCAATCGGGGCTGGGAGAAGATCCATGCAGCGCCTGAAGGGCGTCGCGGTCACCGACGGCGCTACAGCGGGACGGGCCGTGCTGCTCACGCACAGGGGACGGGCCCTGCGGTTCCCCGTTCCGCCGGAGCAGGTGGAGCGGGAGGTGGAGCGCCTGCAGCAGTCCCGCGATCGGTCGAGGGTGCAGCTCGAGGGCATCACCGCCCGCATCAGCCACGGCCTCGGGTCTGAGCTCGCGCCGCTCTTCGAGGCACAACTCCTGATTCTCGACGATCCGATGCTGCTCGGCCGCGCCCTGACCCTCATTCGCGAGGAACGCGTCAATGCCGAGTGGGCCGTCCATCGCGCGTTCGAGGAAATCGAGCAGGTCTTCGACGCCATCGAGGACCCGTACCTGCGGGAGCGGAAGGGCGACGTCGAGGACGTCGTGGGACGCCTCCGCATGAACCTGCGGCAGGGCAGCGTGGCCGCCCACACGCTGCTGCGCCACATCGAAGGGCCGTTCGTGCTCGTCGCCGACGAGTTGTCGCCGTCCATGGCGGCCCAGATCGACTGGACGCGCGTGCGCGGGTTTGCGATGGACGCCGGCAGCCGCACATACCACACCGCCATCCTCGCGCGCTCGCTCCAGATTCCGGCGATCGTCGGACTGCACGACGCGACGACCCGCGTGAGGGCCGGCGAGATGGTGGTAATCGATGGCGCGACCGGCGAGCTGATCGTCGATCCAGCACCGGACGTCCTCCGCGCCGCGCTCGCCCGGCACGACCAGCCCGACACCGCTCCCGCTGCCGTCGCCCTGCTCGAGGGGCCCGCGACGACGCAGGACGGCGTCCGCATCCGCATCGAAGCCAACGTGGACTTGCCCGACGACACGGCCATCGCTCGCGGATACGGCGCCGACGGGATCGGGCTGTTCCGGTCGGAGGTCCTTCTGGGCGCGGATCGCGTCGACGCCGTCAGCGAGGATCAGCAATACGAGGCCTACCGGCAGATCGTCGAAGGGATGTCGCCGAAGCCGGTCACGATCCGCACGCTGGATCTCGACGAGCACCGCTCGTTCCGGCGGTTCGCCCCAGGCGAGGTCGAACGCCGGACCGCCGAACGACGAACTCCGCTCGGTCTGCGCGGGTTGCGCCTGAGCCTTTCGAGGAGCGCAGCCTTCAAACAGCAGTTGCGGGCGATGCTGCGCGCGGGCGCCCATGGGCAGTTACGCGTCCTGCTGCCATTCGTCTCGAGCGTCGAAGAGGTGCGCGCCGCCCGCGGCCTGCTTCGCGAAGTGGCCCGGGAGCTCGACGGTGGGCGCCCGGCGGCGGCAGTGCAGGTCGGGGTGATGATCGAGATGCCGGCGGCGGCACTCACCGCAGACCTGCTGGCGCGCGAGGTCGACTTCCTTGCGATCGGCACCAACGACCTGATCCAGTACACGCTCGCGGTTGATCGTACGGATGAGCGGGTTGCCCATTTATATCAGCCTCTGCACCCCGCGATCCTCCGGCTGCTGCGCCTCGTGCGCCGGGCCGCTGCGCGTGCGGGTGTCCCGCTGTCGGTGTGCGGGGAGATGGCATCCGATCCCTCGCTGCTCGCCGTGCTCATCGGGCTGGGGCTGACGGAATTCAGCATGACGCCGGCGGCGATCCCGGCCGCGCGGCACCTGGTCGGGTCGGTGCACGCGGCCCGCCTCCGCACCACAGTCAGCCGCGCGCTCCAACTCGGCACAATTCAGGAAATAGAAGCCTATCTCGAGGAAACGGCCGGCCTTGCGCAACCCGGCATGCCGCTCGTCGGGCGCGCCCCAGGAAACGAGAGGAGCAGACCGTGAGCCAGACGGTGACACGCGTGGAGAAACCCTGGGGCTACGAGCTCCATTGGGCGAAGACGGACCGCTACGTCGGCAAGCTGATTCACATCAACGCCGGCCACGCCCTCAGCCTGCAGTATCACATTCTCAAGGACGAGACGATCTTCCTGTGGGCAGGGAAGCTGCTCTTCGAAATCAAGGAAGGGGAAGAGCTGAAGCAGTACCGAGGTGTCACCGGGACAACCGTTCCACGTCACACCGGGCACCGTACACCGCATGACGGCGATCGAGGACTGCGACGTATTCGAGGTGTCGACGCCGGAACTGGACGATGTCGTTCGGCTGGAGGATCGATACGGTCGGTGACGCGGCCGGGACCGAAGTCCATGACTCCATATCGAGAGTCAAGGCTCCACACCGAGAGCCAACGCTCCACATGGGGAGTCAAGGCTCCACATGAAGAACTGCCGATGAGCGGGCAATCCGGCCGGGGCGCTTCGGCCCCGGCCCTACCTGTTCAAGACGTCACGCTCGGTCTAGGTTCGGGCCGAAGCGCCCCGGGACGAGGCTCTCTCAGCTCAGAACGGGATGTCATCCTCTGGCATGTCGGCGGGTTCGTTCATCGGGGTCGGCGAGCCGCCATAGTCGCGGTCGGGTCCGCCGGACCGACCGCCGCCGCCACCGCTGCTCCCGAGCAGGGTCACGCGATCCGCTTTGATCTCTGTCGTGTAGCGCTTATTGCCGTCCTTGTCGTCCCACTGCCGGGTCTCAATCCGCCCTTCGATGGCTATCTGCTTGCCCTTTGTGAGGTACTGCCCCAGCGCCTCTGCGGTCTTGCCCCAGACGACGACCCGGTGCCATTCGGTCTTCTCCTGCCGCTGGCCCTCTTTGTCTTTCCAGTTTTCGGTCGTCGCAAGGTTCAGTGTTGCCACCGCCTGCCCGCCTGCCGTGTGCCGAACCTCGGCGTCACGGCCAAGGTTTCCGACCAGGATCACCCTATTCACGCTGCCCATCGGAGCCCGCCCTTTCTCATGCCGCGCGTCGTCAGCGCGTCCGCCGGTTCAAACGATCCAGGCCCTGCCTGGCGATTCGGCCAGCATCGCTGTCCGGGTAGTTCTTCGTTACGAATTCGAACGCCTCGCGCGCCTTGTCCGGCTGCCCGAGCCTGTCATAGCTGATACCGACCTTGTACCACGCTTCCGGCAGGATATTGCTGGACGGGTAGTCGCGGATGACGCGCTCGTACGCCGCGGCCGCATCTCGATACTTGCTGTCGCCCGCAAACGACTCTCCGATGTAGTACCTGCGCATCGTCCGCCAACTCCGACTTGGGGTACGTCTTGAGGTATGTCTCGAAGCCCTGGATCGCAAGCGACCACTGCCCGGCGGTGTAGTCCGCGTAGGCGGTCTCGTACAACCGTCGCGGCGTCATGCCGGTCGCACCAGTGCCAGCCGACGGCGCAGGAGGGATCCCGGCCGCACCGGCTGAGGGCGCCGCCGCGGCGGCGCCACCCTCAGATGCCGGATCGGTTGGAGTCTCGCCGGGCACGCTCGTCGTCGGCGGAGTGGCTTGCGGGATGGCGTCGCGCAACCCTTCCACGTCCTGCGAGAGCGACGTGAGCCGGACATTCGTCTCGTCCAGCTTCTCGCGGAGCACGCGAATGTCGGACCCGACGGTGTCGACCTGCAGCTTCTGGTCGGCGAACGCCTTGCGCGTCACGCCAGACTGCTCGTCGATGCGCGCCGTGACGCCCTTGATCGCCTCGGCGAGCGTTGCGAGCAACTGCTGCAGCTGCTGCGACTGCTCCTGGAGCATGCGTATGTCGGCCATCATCTGCTCGTGCTCGCGATTCGGAGCAGCGTAGGCGGGCAGGGCGAGCGACGGCACGAGTAGAACGGCGACGAAAAGCGGCCAGGCCTTGCGCATGACGGGATCTCCTTCGATCACTTCGCGGTCACGACGAAGTGGGCCCGGCGGTTCTTCGACCAGGCTTCCTCACTGTGGCCGGGGTCGAACGGGAATTCCTTGCCGTAACTCACGGTCTTGACCCGTTCGGCCGGAATGCCGAGCGATACCAGGTAATTGCGTGCCGCGATCGCCCGGCGTTCGCCGAGCGCGAGATTGTACTCAGCGGTGCCGCGCTCGTCGCAGTGGCCCTCGATGCTGATCTGCCAGGTTCCATAGCGGCGCAACAGGTCGGCATTGGCCTGCAGCACCTTCTGGCCCTCGGCGTCCACTTCGGCCGCGTCAAGGCTGTAGAACACCGGCTTCAGGGGGGATCTACGATTGATGTCGTCGATGGAACCCGCGGCGATCGAATCCTCGGCAACGGGCTCGGCCGGCACGCTCGTGGGCTCCGGCGCAGGCGCGGGAGGCTCGGGCGGCGGCGTCACGATGGTGGAGGGCGGGGGAGGCGGAATGGGCCGCGCGACGGGAGGCGTCTTTTTCCCGCACGCACCGGCAGCCATGGTGACGAGCAACAGCAACAGGGACGCAGTCCTGCGGACCGACAGTGTATTCATCGCGTGTCCTCTCCTCGCGCTCATTTCGACCAATCAGGGGTGTAGTTGTTTCCGGCCTTCGTGACCTGCCGCAGGCCCTTGCCGTCGCGGCCGATCGTGAACACCTGCGTCTTGCCGGCACGCGTCGACGTAAAGGCGAGGTGCCGCCCGTTCGGCGAATAGCTCGGGCTCTCGTTGCTGCCTTCGCCGAACGTGATCTGCCGCGTCTCGCCGCTGGCGAAGTCGTAGATCTTGATGTCGTACCCCGGCCCCGTCCGGCACACGAACGCGAGCTCGTTGAACGGGGCAGGTGACCAGGTGGCGCGGTCGCAGTACCGACTCGGATGTCACGCGCCGGAGGTTGAGGCCGTCAGCGCCCATGACGTAGATTTGCGGCGACCCGGTACGGTCGGTGGTGAAGGCGATCTGTGCGCCGGTCGGAGACCAGGTCGGCGTCGTGTCAATCGCCGGGTTGTTCGTGATCCGGCGGATGTTCGACCCGTCGCGGTTTGCCACGTAGAGCTCGGGGTTGCCGTCACGGCTCGAGGTGAACGCGATGCGGGTGCCGTCGGGCGACCACGCCGGGAGCCAGTTCTGGGTGCCGCTCGCAGCCATCGGCGTCTGCAGCGTCCCTTGATAGATCAGCGAGACGTAAATGTCCGGGTAGCCGCGCCTGTAGGAGGTGTACGCAATGGAGCGTGCGTCGGGCGACCACGTGGGCATGATGTTCAGCGCACGGTTCACCGTGACACGACGCTGGTTGGCCCCATCGTAGTCGGCTATGTAGACCTCCTTCACCTCACGACGCTCCACCGTGCCCTGCACCCGCTCGCCGTCCCGATCCGACGAGAAGGTGAGCTTCGTCCGTGCGACGCCGCGCAGCGCGCGCTGCTGCTGGTGCACCTCGTCCGACACCGTGTGCGCGAAGAAGCGGGGATTGCTCGCCGGGCCGCTGTACTCCCGGTCGAATACCGACTGCCGCGAGCGAACGTTGAACAGCCGCACTTCGAGGCGAATGCCGTTGGCGGTCTTCTGAACGGTGCCGATCACGAGACCGTCCGCGCCCAGCTCGCGCCACCGATCGAAGGGGACGTCCGAGAGCGAGCGTGCGGGTGGAATGGACGCGTAAGTATCACGTGGAATGAGGTAGAACTCCCGCTCGAAGCCGAGGTCCTCCCACAAGACCGACGCGATGGTCTTTGCCCCGGCCGCCGTCTCGGGGTCTGGCGAGAGCGCGATGAAATCCGGAACGGCGTACCTCGGTGGGGCCCCGGGCTCGCCGGTGATGCTCAGTTCGATTTCGGACTGCTGCGCTGGCGGCTGCTGCCCGGCGGGCGGCGGTGTCTGGATGGATGCGCCGACGGCGGCGCCTGCGAGACCGAGCACAAGGACGAGTAGCGTTGGTTTATGCGGCATCAGTGCTCGTACCGAAATATCAGATGGACGGTCAGGTCGTTCTCAGTGTATTGCCCCGGCAGAGGCGGCAACTGCCGCGTGACGAGCAGGGCGCGCTGCGCGGTCTGATCGAGCGCAAAGAAACCGCTCGGACGCTCGACCTCCACATTGGTAATGCGCCCATCCCGCTGGATCGTGAATTTGACGATGGTCTGTCCGGCGACCTGCTGTTTCGACGACCAGTTCCGCTGTATCAGCTGCAGCATCGTGGTCAGATACTCGGGGCAGCAGAAGTTGCCGACATCGAGGTAACCGCCCGTCCCGCCGCCTCCAGTAGTCAAGCCGAACCCGACTCCTCGCGCGCCTGTTTCAGCCACGGCCGACCCTTCCTGCGGTTCGGCTCCACGGGTCGGTGTTCGGGACGTCGCCTCTGGAGGCGCTGTCTTCACCGGGGTCTTGGGCGTAGCCGGGCGCGCGCGTTCCGAGGGAAGCGTCATTTCGGGCGTTCTTGGCGCGGGGGCCGTCACTGCGGCACGCCGAGGCGCCTCTTCCGGAGCAGGGGCCTGCACAGGACGGCCGCCCATCGGCGTCATGCCCCCGGCACGAGGTCCGGGCGCGCCCCCAAGACTGATCTGCATCACGTTGCGCTCCGCTTCGTGCGGGGGCGTCAGGGACGGCATCAGGAAAAACGCCATCAACAGGACGGCATGAGCCAGCAGCGACAGCATCACCGTCCGGCTCATGCCGCGCGGCTGACGCATCCGATCGGAGAGGATGTCGGCTACGGCTTCCATCATCTAGTCGGCAGAGCTTCTTCGCGGACGGTCGGTTGCACAAGCACGCGAAACCCAGTGGATGGTCACCGTTCACCCGGCAGCTTTGCCACGATGCCGACCCGCTCGACGCCGCCGGCCTTCAGCTTGTCCATCACGTCCATCAGGTCCTGCAACTGCACGCCTCCATCGCCTCTCAGGAAAACTTCCTTACTGGCGCTCGTGAGCAATGCCTGGCGCATTCGCTCATCCAGGATGTCCACCCGCACCGGGTCCTCGCCGATATAGACGACGCGGTTGGTGCGATAGGCGAGGGGCACGTTGATGAATATCCGCTCGGCGTTAATCTGCTGCGCGCGGCGGGCAACCGGCAGGTTGACGTCGAGCCCGCGCTGCATCATCGGTGCGGTGACCATGAAGATGATGAGCAGGACCAGCATGACGTCCACGAGCGGTACGACGTTGATCTCGGCCAGCGCAGTGCTCACGCGTCGCGAACGGCCGCGCCGGGATGCGCCGCCATGGTCGAGCGATTGGACATTGGGCACAGACGGCTCCGCGACTCAGGTAAAATTCCGCTCGGAGATCGTGAGGAACTCGAGGGAAAAGTCGTCCATCTCCGAAGCGAGCAGCTTTACCCGATTCGAGAGGTGGTTGTAGAAGTACACGGCCGGGATCGCGGCGAACAGGCCGGCGGCGGTGGCGATCAACGCCTCGGCGATGCCGGGCGCGACGACGCCCAGGTTGGTCGAGCCGGTCTGCCCGATTCCCTGAAAGGCGCCCATGATCCCCCAGACCGTGCCGAAGAGGCCGATGTACGGTGTGATGCTCGCCGTGGTCGCGAGGAACGGGACGCGGCTCTCCAGCTTGTTCACTTCCACGGACGCCGCGCGCAGCAGTGCGCGGTCGAGGGCGCTGAGGCTCTTGATGGTAGGCCTGGCGACGGCCGGCGCACCCGCCGGCACAACACCGGTGACGCGCAACTGTGCATTGAGCTCGGCGTACCCCGCCTGGAAGATACCGACCAGCGGGCTCTCAGCGAGCGTCTTGCAGACGGCCTGCACTTCGGAGAACTTGTTGCTGCGGCGGAATACCTCGAGAAACGCCACCGACTGGCGTTCGGATCGGTTGAAGACCCACAGCTTGAAGAGAATGACGGCCCAGGATGTGACGGAAAAGAGAATCAGGACCAGCAGAACGGCCTTCTGGATCGGGCTGGAACTGGCGACCATCTGAAGCAGGTCATGGCCAGCAGCGTCGGTCCCGCCGTTCCCCTGTACCTGCATGAGCAGAAACAGGCCGAGCGTACGCAAACGTGCCTCCGAGTCATATGCAAGAGCGCCGCTGGGACAGCGCGAATGCGGCAGAGAATACCACGCAGTCCGGGTGCTTTCAAGAGTATGCTACAAAGGCAGTTGCGGCGTTTCGAGCGTCCTGTGTTTGTTGCCGTGCCCCCCGCCTGATCCACCCTCATGCTGCGCTATCTGCGAATTCGAAACCTCGCGGTGATTGAGCAGGTGCAGGTCGAGTTCGAGCCCGGCTTGAATGTCCTCACCGGCGAAACCGGTGCGGGAAAATCCATCCTGGTAGAGGCCGTCGGGCTTCTGCTTGGCGGCCGGGCGTCGAGCGAACTGGTGCGCACCGGGGAGGATCTGGCGCAAGTGGAGGCACAGTTCCACGATGGCGAGATGGAAGTGGTGCTTCGGCGCGAAGTCACGGCGCAGGGCCGCAGCCGTGCGTTCGTCAACGGCTCGCTGGTCACGGCCGGAGCCCTGAGGGAGTTCTCGGACCGACTTGTGGAACTGCATGGTCAGCATGAGCACCAGATCCTGATGGATCCGGACAGTCATCTCAGTCTGCTCGATGAATACGCGGGCCTGCAGGGGGACCGCGCCAGGGTTGGCGAGGCGTTCGCACGCGTCCAGGCGCTCAGGACGGAGTTGCAGGCCTTGCAGCTCGACGAGCGCCAGAAGGCCGCACGGATCGACCTGCTCACGTTCCAGCGTGACGAAATCGCCCGGGCACAGATCCGCCCGGGGGAAGACGAGGAGCTGAACGCCACGCGGCAGGTGCTGGTGAACGCCGAAAAGCTGCACCGCCTCAGCGGAGAAGCTTACGCCGCACTGTACGAGTCGGACGCCGCAGTCCTGGGCACGCTGACCGCAATCTGGCGGCGAGTGGGCGAACTGGCTACCCTCGACCCGCGCGTGACGCCGTATCTGGAGGCCCGGGATTCCATCAAGTCTCAGTTGGAGGACCTGGCCTTTTTCCTGCGGCGCTATGCCGACGACATCGACGCGTCGCCGGTGCGGCTGCAGGAAGTCGACGACCGGTTGATTATGCTGGAGCGTCTGAAGCGGAAGTACGGGCCGACCCTGGGGGCGGTGCTCGCGCATCGCGACGAGGCGGTGCAGGAGCTCGAGGATCTGGAAGGGCTGGATGCCCGCGCAGAAATCAAGGCCCGAGAGGTGGCGATGGCTGCAGCGGAATATCTCGACCGGGCGGGCGCGCTCTCAGCATCACGCCGGGCGGCAGCCGATCGGTTCGCTGCCGCCCTCGAAGAGAGCCTTGGTGAGCTTGCCATGTCTCGGACACGACTGGCGGTGCGGTTCGACGACCCGCCCGCGACGGAGGCTGGGTGGACGGCGGGCGGCGTGGACCGGGCGGAGTTCCTCGTGTCGCCGAACCCAGGTGAAGAACTCCGGCCGCTCGCCCGCATCGCGTCGGGTGGAGAGCTGTCGCGCGTAATGCTGGCGCTGCGCAGCCTGTCGGTCAGCGCGGGCGGTGCACGCGCCATCGTCTTTGACGAGGTGGATGCGGGCATCGGAGGCAGGGCAGCAGACGATGTGGGACGGAAGCTGCAGCGGCTGGGGAGGGACGTGCAGGTACTGTGCATCACGCACCTGCCCCAGATTGCCGCGTGCGGGAGCGCACACTACCGGGTGAGCAAGGACGTGCGGGACGGGCGAACTGTCACTGCGGTACAACGACTCGCGGAGAGCGACCGGGCCGAGGAGCTGGCACGCATGATGGCCGGAGGGACGGTCACAACGTCCGTGTTGGCCAGCGCTGGCGAATTGCTGCGCAGCGGGGCCGCGCGCCCGGCAGGCGAAAGCGAACGGCAGGCAAAAGGCGAAAGCGAAAGTCGCCGGACCAGGGGGCGAAAGTGAGCCGCAAATACCTGATCGAGACTTTCGGCTGTCAGATGAATTACCACGATTCCGAGCAGATGTCGGGCCTGCTGGAGTCCGCCGGTTACGAGCGAACCGTTGAGGATTCAGACGCCGACGTCATCGTCATCAACACATGCAGCGTGAGGGAGCGGGCCGAGGACAAGCTCTATACCCGCCTCGGCGAACTCCGCCAGTTGGGCCGCGAGCTCGGGCACGACCCCGTAGTGGCCGTGGCGGGATGCGTGGCGCAGCAGGAAGGCGCAGCGCTTCTGAAGCGCTCCGGGCTGGTCGACGTTGTCGTTGGAACGCGCCGGGTGCGGTTGTTGCCTATGCTGCTCGAACAGGCTGCCCACACCGGTCACGTGCAGATAGACCTGGGCGCCCAAGACGACGTGGCGTTTCCATTCGGAGTGACGCGACGCAGCGACCCGGTCCGGGCGTGGGTGACCATCATCGAAGGGTGCAACGAATACTGCAGTTTCTGCGTTGTGCCGTACACCAGAGGGCAGGAACGCATGCGCCCGAAGGCCGAGATTCTGGCGGAGGTAGGTGCCGCCGCAGCGTCCGGTCACCGCGAGGTGCAATTGCTCGGTCAGATCGTGAATCACTACCAGGCGCCAGACGACGAGGAGTGCGACTTCAGTGGGCTGCTGGAGGCCGTCCACGAGACACCGGGTGTCGAGCGCATCCGCTTTGCGAGCCCGCACCCCCGCCATGTGGGTGAGCGGCTGGTCGCCGCCATCAGGGATCTGCCAAAGGTCTGCAAACACCTGCACCTGCCGGTTCAGTCAGGTTCCACGCGTCTGCTCGGCGCCATGCGCCGGCGCTACACTCGCGACTCGTACCTGTCGCTCGTCGAGCGCGTGCGAGCGTCGGTCCCTGGGATCACGCTATCCACAGACCTCATTGTTGGTTTCCCGGGAGAGGCCGCTGCCGATTTCGAAGATACGCTATCGCTCGTCCGGGCCGTCGGGTACCACAGCATCTTCTCCTTCAAGTACTCCAGACGCCCGAACACACTCGCGTCGAAGCGGTACGCGGACGATGTGCCGGAGGCGGAGAAGACGCGACGGATCGTGGAGCTCCAGGCGCTGCAGCGGGAGATTCAGCTGAAACTGCACGAAGCGGCCGTCGGCGAAACCTTCGAGGTGCTGATTGATTCCGGCAGCCGTCGCCGCGAGTCCGAACTGTCAGGCCGCACATCGGGGAATACGGTGGTCAATCTCCCCGGCCCACGCGAGTGGCTCGGGCGCACGATCCCGGTCACGATTCGCCGCGCGGGACCGAACAGCCTATGGGGCGAGGCGGTCGCGACTTCGGCTTGACACCGCGACCCGTCGGGCCTACGGTGTTGAGCACGTCACGCTTGAACTACCCCCGGACAGGACCAATGCAGATAGCCATGACGATCAAAGGGTTGATGGTCGACCCGGTCACCAACATGCCGATCATCATCCTTCGCGACGAAGAGGGGAGCCGCGTGCTGCCGATCTGGGTGGGCGTCTTCGAGGCGAACGCAATCGCGCTGCAGATTGAAAATGTGAGCATGCCGAGACCGATGACGCATGACCTCCTGCGAAACGTCATTCACGACCTGCATGGCAGCGTGAAGAAGGTCGTGGTGTCCGACCTCAAGGAGAATACGTTCTACGCGTTGATTTACGTGGAGGTCGGGGACGCAGTGACGGCCATCGATGCGCGGCCCAGCGACGCGATCGCGCTCGCGTTACGAACGAAGGCACCAATCCTCGTGGAGGAGAGCGTCATCGACAACGCGAAGACGCTTGACGTAGGCACGGAGCAGGCTGACGCCGAGCGCCTGGAGAAGTGGCTCGAGGGGCTCGATCCCGACGAACTCGGCAAGTACAAGATGTGACCGGCATCATCTCATGATCGTTGCGCTGGCGAATCAGAAAGGCGGGGTCGGAAAGACGACCACCGCAATCAACTTGGCCGCGGCTCTCGCATTGCGTGGCCAGCCGACCCTGCTCGTCGATCTCGATCCGCAGGCCAACAGCACGATGTCGTTTCTCGACATGCGGAACATCACGCGCAGCGTGTACGACGTAATCGCGGAGGGCACTGATTTCGCTGACATCATCCTTCCTGCCTCCGTGCCGAATCTCTTCATCGCACCGTCGCGAATTTCCCTGGCGAAGCTCGAGGCCAAGCTGGTGGGGGAGCTCGACGCCCACTTCCGGCTGAAGGATCGGCTCGACGCCTTGAAGCCCGCATATCCCATGATGGTCATCGACTGTCCTCCGGCGCTCGGGCTGCTGACGGTGAACGCCCTCGTGGCTGCGAGCCACCTGCTCGTGCCGATTCAGTCTTCGTACTTCGCCCTCGAGGGAACGGACGATCTGTTGGAGACCGTGGAAAAGGTGCGCGCCCGGGCGAACCCGACGCTTCAGATCATGGGCGTCGTGATCACGATGCACGACAAGCGGACCTCGCTTGCCCGGGACATTCGAGAGCAGATTCAGCGGGTGTTCGGTACGAAGGTGTTCCGAACGACCATCAGCAAGAGCGTGCGGCTGGAGGAGAGTCCAGCCTACAAGGAATCGATTTTCACGTTTGCCCCGGACTCGAGCGGCGCGACGGAGTATTACAGCCTGTGCGAGGAGGTCATTGATCGTGTCTAGGCGAGGCCTGCCCCAAACCGTGCGGATGCGTCACGATGAGCACTATGTGGAGACGTTGGCGGCCTCAGGGGGCACGCCGGTCGGCCGCATGGTACCGATTGACCTCATCGATCCCAATCCAAACCAACCGCGACAGGTCATGGGCGACCTGTCCGAACTGATGGCGTCGATTGCCGAGAAGGGCGTCATCGAGCCGCTGGTGCTCCGGCAGCGGGGCGAGCGGTTCCAGATCATCGCGGGCGAACGCCGCTACCAGGCCGCGGTACAGGTCGGCCTGAAGGAACTGCCCGGCGTGATTCGCGATGCGGACGACACCGAGATCATGGAGATTGCCCTCGTCGAGAACCTGCAGCGAAAGGATCTCACGGCCTTCGAGGAGTCCGAAGCGCTCCACGTGCTTGCGACGAACTGCGGCTACACCCATGAGATGCTGGCGCGTCGGTTGGGAAAGTCCCGCACGGCCGTCACGGAGTCGCTTTCCCTCCAGGGCATGCCAGAAGACGTGAAGAACCTGTGTCGGCTGGCCGACATTGCATCTAAATCATTGCTTTTACAAGTAGTTAGGCAATCAGACCCGCAGAAAATGATCGCCTTGGTGGAAAAGATCTCCTCCGGCGGCGGCGCTACCCGCGAGGATGTCCGGAAAGCGACCGCGAAGCCCAAACCTGGACGGCCAAAGGCCTTCACGTTCAACTACAAGCCGCAACACAAGAACTTCACGCTTCGAATGAGCTTCCGGAAGGGTTCCGTCGAACGTGACGAGGTCATCACCGCCCTCGAAGGGATTCTCGCAGACCTTCGCAGCCAGAAGCCGACCCACAGCAAGTGATGTCAGACCGAAACTTCTGGTGCCGCCGGACACCACCGGCCGGTCTTAGCAGAACGCGGATCAGTTACGGCGTCGAGCTCCCGAACCGACCTGGAGCCCGGCCCGTAAGACCCGCAGAACGCGATGGCCGCAAACCGCGGTGGTTTCGGTCGGACGAACCGGCAGCTAGTTTCTTCCGCTAGTTTCTTGCGCCTGTTTCGGCTTCGCGGCGAGGCCGGCGCAGCCGGAACTCGCAAGCTGCTGGCTTGGGAGACGCACCGGGAACTTCCAGGACAAGACCTGACTTGTAATACCGGGGGAAAACACAGGGCTGGGAGCCACATTCAGCGGCCTTACTCAACATAACACTTGTTATCAGACTCATTGGGTTTGAGCAGCAACGGCACCCTGTGGAAGGTTTGCGGGACTGCGTTCGGGACTCTACCCTACCGGCCCTTGCTGAAAGACCGGCGTCGCACCAGCGGGGCGCGGGGCAGCATATTTGAGGAAGAAGCAACGCAGCCGGCGGGATGCGTCGGCGGCCGAAGGCAGCCGGCCTTTCACCACGGGCTGGACTTAGGGTTATGGGAGGACGTGGGCGATCGACTGTTCGTGGAGGGCGTGTCGAACGGGAGAAGGCCCGCTGCGGGCCAAGCGCCACGAGCTACGCGGTCCAGTTGTAGGCTTCGAACTCCGGCGAGGGGACGACAATCTCCAGCGGCTGGTGCCCGGGATATCGTTCGAGCTCGATTCCGTCCAGGTGCACCGACAGGAAGCAGGCCAGACGGGTTCCAGGCCCGACGCCGAGCGATGCAAACGGGATGGCGACCTCCAGGATCTGCCCCGCCTCGGCCAGCAGCCCCGCCGCCGGCACGCGCGCCCATACGCCCGCCGCATCGCGCGCCTCCATGACCGCCGCCGTGCGCCCCCCGGCCGCCATGACCCGCACACGGACGTCCGCAGGGCTGATGAATGACACGCACACCTCGGCGGTGTCCACCAGCAGGTCGCCCGCCCGCCGACGGAAGTCGACCCGGAGCAGCAGGCGTTCCGTCTCGAACCCGAACAGCAAGAGCGTGGTCAGCGGCTGGGTGCCGCCGTCAGCCTGATGCATCGATCCGCCGGCGCCGACGAGCTGCAGGGCTCCGGCGCCAAGCCACTCGAAATAGCTCGTCACCTCGCCGTCGAGGGTCGCTCTGACGAACGCCGACGGCGGCTCGGCCACCGTCCGCGGTGGCTCGGTGGTGATGTTGGTGACGAAAAGCTCTTCCGGTGTCGGCTTGTCGAGCGCGCGATAGACATTCCGGAGGTGCCGGCGGAAGAGATCGTCGAACTCGAGGTCGTGCTCGGATGAGTGGTCGTCGCCGTACCACCAGAACCAGTCGCTGCCTTCGGCGATGAACAGCTCCTCCCGCGCGCGAACGAGTGCCGCCTCGTCCGCTCCCGGCCCGGGCGCATCGAGCGCCTGCCGCGCCTCCCCCAGCTGGCTCCAGGCCCGGTGGTCATCCGCGTGGCCAATCCAGACGTAGAAGTCGCCGTTGATCCACGAGCCGGGAAACAGGCCGTGGAGGACTTCGGTCGCCCCCGCGCACGCCTCTGACATCGTCACGGTCGTCAGGTCCGGATGCGTCGCCAGCGCCCCGTAGAGCGCCCGCAGGAACGGACGGCCCCCACCCTCGAAGTGTTCCCAGGCATTCTCGCCATCGAGGATGACTGAGATGAGGGCCTGGCCGCCGTTCGCCCGCGCCGAGTACCGGCGTCCGGCCTCGGCGAGCCGACCCACGAAATCGGCCGCCGCGCCCTCAGCCGACCAGGACGCGTAGGTGAATCCGATCAGATCCGAGAGGGCATGGTCCCGGAACACGCACGCGATCTCGTGCTCCCCCGCCCGGACCCGGTATGGCCGGTAGAGGATCTCGGGCTGCTGCAGGTGTCCGTGGTTGTCACGGGTCAAGGAGGCGCCGAGGCTGCGCGCGAGAATCAGCTCGTCGGTCGCCATCCAGTGCAGGTCCGCGTTCTGCGCGAGCGCCACGACGGCGTCGGAGACCGAGCCCTCCGACGGCCACAATCCGCGCGGCGCCCCACCGAATGTGCGGGCGTGGTAATCGACCGCTTTCCGGAGCTGCTCCGCCGCGTCTTCCGGGTGCCGGAACCGCTGGCGCGGCATCCGGGAGTGCGGGTGGGTGCGCAGGTACACGTCGGTGTCACACAGGAGCGGCAGGATCGGGTGGTAGAACGGGGACGTGGAGAGTTCCACCTGGCCCCGTGCGGCGGCAGCGGCGTACTCCGGAATCACCCTGCGGAGGATCTCCAGCTCCACCTCGCGCAGCAGCGCCTTGTCGGCCTCCTCGAAGTACCGCCCTTTCTGGACGAGCCCGCGCACACGTGGATCGCTCTCCAGGTACGACGGATCCACCCACGCGAGCTTCTGCCACACTTGCAGGTCGCGGATCTCTCCTACGGAGAACCTCCGGGCGGCTGCGGCAGCACCACTTCCCTGTTCACGTTTGCGCAGGAGCTCGCCATATCGCGGGTAGGCGTCGATCATCCGCGCGCGCGGGGCGTGGAACCCGTTGGTCAGGAGGAAAATCCGCTCCTCGTCGGTCAGATGCTCGGCGGGCTTGAGCCCGACATCCAGATGGCGGTCGCGCGCCCGGCCGTCGGCGAAGGCTTCGAGCTGCACGAGCAGTGACGGCACGAGGTTGAACGTGAGCCGCACGTCCGGGAACTCGCGCAGCAGCGCCGCCATCCCGTAGTAGTCCTTGAGCGCATGGAGACGCACCCACGGCAGGATGTGCTCCCCGGTCACCAGATCCTGGTAGAACGGCTGGTGGTGGTGCCACAACAAGGCGACGCGTGTTTTCATGTGCTATGGTGGGGATCAGCCCCACACCCGAGATGTTGCGGATCCTCGACCGGTATATTATCCGCGAACTCCTGCTGCCCTTCCTGATCGGGCTGCTGGTCTTCACCTTCCTGCTCCTCATCCAGCCGCTGGCGGAACAGGGCGAGCGGCTCATCGCCAAGGGCGTCTCCTGGCAGCTGGTCGCCCGCGTGCTCATGACGCTGGTGCCCCAGGCCCTCGCGGTCACGATTCCGATTGCGCTGCTGATTGGCCTGCTCATCGCGTTCGGACGCCTCTCGGCGGATCGCGAGTCGGTCGCCCTGCAGGCGTGCGGCATCAGTATTTACCGCATGCTGCGCCCCGTCCTGATGATCGCCACGGTGGCCTGGGCCGTCACCAGTTACGTGATGTTCGTCGCCGTTCCGTCGGCCAACCAGACGTTCCGCGAGATCGTGTATGGGGTCGTGTCCGCCCGGGCCGAGAACGACATCAAGCCGCGCGTCTTCTTCGAGGACTTCCCCAACCGCGTGCTGTACGTGCGCGACACGCCACCGGGAGGCGGCGGCTGGCTCGACGTATTCCTCGCGGACACGACCAACCCGGATCAGCCGACCATCTTCACCGCAAAGCGCGGCCGCATGGTCATCGATCGCGCGAAGCGCACGGTCGATCTCGTCCTCCAGGACGGCGCGCGGCACACGACCAGCCTCACCGACCCCGCGAAGTACGAAGTGACCCGCTTCGGCGAGTTCATCACGGGCCTCGATCCGAATGCCGTGTTTCCGCCGACCGAGATTCTCAAGGGCGACAACGAGATGTCGATGCCGGAGCTCCGCGCACGGGTCACGGAACTCCAGGCGGCGGGGCTCTCCCCGCATGGCCCGATCATGGCGTTGCACCGGAAGTTCGCCATCCCCTTCGTGTGCTTCACGTTTGCGCTCATCGGCCTGGGACTGGGCCTCACGAGCGGCCGCGACGGGAAGCTCGCGAGCTTCGTCCCTGGTATCGGCGTCGTCTTCATCTACTACGTCATCGATTACCTGGGGCGACAGATGGCCAAGGGCCAGGTCGTGCCCCCCTGGCTTGCGACGTGGGGGCCGAACATCGTGCTCGGCCTGGGCGGTGTGGCGCTGCTGCTGTGGCGATCGCGGTCAGCCGAGCGCCCGTTCAGGCTCTCATTGCCTGCTCGGTGGCGGCGGCCCTGGCGATCCACGGGCGCCGTCCCGGCGGCAGCCGCCCCGCGCAGGGTCGTGGTGGTCGTCCGGATCCCGCACTTGAGGATTCCGGTGCCCCGGCCGAAATTGCTCGACTGGTACGTGTCCAGCCTGTTCGCGAAGGTGCTCGGCCTGGCGTTCTTCGGGCTGCTCGGCATCTTCTACATCTCGACGTTCATCGACCTGTCCGACAAGCTGTTCAAGGGCACTACGACCGGCGCGACGCTGCTGCAATACCTCTATTTCGCCACGCCACAGTTCGTGCTGTTCATTGTTCCCCTCTCGGTACTGATCACGGCGATGGTGGTGATCGGCGTCATCACCAAGAACAGCGAGCTGATCGTCATGAAGGCGTGCGGCATCAGCCTGTACAGGGCCGCGGCGCCGCTGCTGGCGTATGCCGTGCTGGCAAGCGCGCTGATGTTCCTCCTGCAGGAGCAGGTGCTCGCCTACGCGAACCGTCGCGCCGAGGCCATACGGCATGAGATCCGCGGTGGTTCTCCGCGTACCTTCGACGTGTTCAACCGCAAGTGGCTGGTGGCGCGCGACGGCGACATCTACAACTATCTGTTCTACGACCCGGCGCGGCGCGAGCTGAACGGCCTCTCCGTCTTTCAGTTCGACGCGACGGGTGCCGCTTTCGCGGCCCGCACCTACGTCGCGCAGGCCGCGTGGGATCCCGAGAAGGGTCCGAGCGCGTGGCGTGGCACGTCCGGGTGGATCCGTGAGTTCACGCCAGCCGGCGAGACGAGGACCTTTGCGGTGTTCCCGGGCCGTGACCTGCGCCTGGAGCCGCCGGAGTACTTCGCCACCGAATCGCCCGACGCCGACCGCATGTCGTACGTGCAGCTCCGGCGTTACATCTCGGACTTGCGGGCGAGCGGGTTCAACGTAGTACCTCAGACGGTGGCGCTGCACCGGAAGATCTCTTTTCCGTTCGTCACGTTGATCATGACGCTCATCGCGGTGCCCTTCGCCGTGACCACTGGCCGGCGGGGCGCACTGTACGGGATTGCCGTGGGGATCGTGCTCGCGGTCGTCTACTGGCTGACCACCAACGCATTTGGCGCCATCGGCAGCGCAGGGATGGTTGCGCCCGTGCTTGCCGCCTGGGCGCCCAATCTGATTTTTGGCGCCGGCGCGGCCTACCTGCTCTTGACGGTGCGTACGTAGCCGCGCGTGACGCCGGTGAGGGCCCGCGTCAGGGCGCTGCCGCACGTTCAAGCCGCACATCGTCAATCCACAGCGTCCCACGTCGCCCAGGGGGCGTGTTGATCGTGTCGACGACGAACAACACGGAGTCGATATCACCGAGGGGAATGGGCAAAGGCGCCTGATCGACGGCGACCATGTCCGCGAAGGTCACGAGCAGGGTCTCCGGACAGCGGTCGATCACCACCGAGCGTCGCCAGCGCGCTCCCGAGCGCGGGGCCCGCAGCTGCACGGACACCCGCATCGGCGCATCGGCGGCCGCCTTGAAGCTGATTCGCGTCCACCGTGACAGCCCGCCCTGCCCCACACCCGCGACGAGCGCGGCATATTGACCGGCCCGCTCGCCGGGTCCCAAGCCGTATTCGAGTGCGACGGCTTCGCCGTCCCACGGCGCCGGTTCGGCGCCAATCCGCCCGTGGGAGGCGGCGTCCTGCTCGACCCGCCAGCGCGCGACGTCACTGCCGTCGTAGAGAACTTCCGCCTCCAGGGCCGGGGAAACGCGCCGGGACGGGCGCACGCGCGGGAGCGACGAACCGATGAAGATCGGGTTGCCGACAATCCACGGCACCGCCGGCGTGCCGGGCGCGCTTGGCAGTTTCGCCTCCACCCGGTAGACGGCTATCGCAGGTGAGGCGGCGTGCTCGAAGCGCAGGTGTCCGCTGTCCGACGCCGCGACGACCCGCCCATTGCGGCGGAGGACGAGCGAGACCCCGGGTACGCGGGCGACGTCGGCCTCCAGGATCGCGGAGTCCGGCACCGGCAGATCGTCCCCCGCACTGGCGCGCCGCGTGCCGGAGCGGGCTCTGAAATGGAAGGCCGCCGGTGAGGCGAGCGCGTCGATTACGGTGTACACGTGGCCGGCCCTGATCGCGGTCAGGAGGGCGGCGGCATCGCGGGCGGCATCGCCGGTCAGCGGGGCGGCGAGAGAAACGCGGGGAGCGAACGCGCGGAATGCCGTTTCATAACCGGGCAGCTCGAGGGAGAGATCACGGTCCGCGGGCTCCCAGTTACCGCGAGGACCGATGCGCGCGTGCGCATCGTGGCCGGCGAGCCCAATCACGCGGCGGTACTGTGAGACGGCGTCCCACTCGGCAAACGGCGTATCAGGACGGTCGAAGCCTGCCGCGACGGTTTCCGGGCCGCGCCACCAGTAGGTGGCGAGGGCACGGGCCACGCCAAGGGTGCCTTCGTTACGCCACTCGCTGTCGGCGTTCAACCACTCGATCCCGTCGAACGGCAGGGTCCAGTCCCGCCAGCGCAGGTCGTCCTTCGGCGAATCCGGGTGTGCCACGATGCCGAAGCCCTCGAGCCGCGCCACGTCCTCGACCACATCCCGAGGCTCCCCCGCCAGGCGATATGGGGCACGCGGCAGCCCCAGCGCGACGTAGTGTCCGCCGGTCGTGCTGATTTCCACCCCGTCGATCACGAGCACGCCCGCGCGATAGGCCGGAGAGTCTGGCTCGCGTGTGCCGTCACCGTGATCGGTCAGCACCACGAATTGCAGCCCCGCGCGCCGGGCCGCAGCGGCCACGGCTTCCACTGTGCCGGTTCCGTCGGACCGGACGGTGTGCACGTGCAGGCTGCCACGGACAGTCAGCGGATCGGGGACAACGCCCGCCACCATCAGTGCGCGGCGTGGGAGGAGCGCCCACACCACGAGCACGACCGCGGCACAAGCCAGCAACAGCGTGAGGATGAACCTCGCGGTGCGGGTTCGCGACACGCCGTCAGGTCCTTGCGCCGGGGGGGGCGCCGAGCAGGGGGACGCCCCGCCGGATCATGCGCCAGACTCCACTCGGCTCGTCTGGCGAGACGAACGGGGCCGAGGAGCCGAACCGCGATGTGCTCATGCCCTGGTGCAACCACTCACGGACGCGGATGGAACCGGTCGTACAACGCGCGCATGCGCGCCTCCAATACATGGGTGTAGATCTGCGTCGTGGACAGGTCCGCATGCCCGAGCATCATCTGGATCGACCGCAGGTCGGCGCCGCGCTCGAGCAGGTGCGTGGCGAACGAGTGGCGCAGCACGTGGGGGCTGAGACTCGGCGGCAACCCGGCCTGGCGCCCGTACGCGGTCAGAATGCGCCAGAAGCCGGAGCGGCTCAGCGCGCCGCCGTCTCGCGCATTCACGAACAGGCGTGGCGACGGTCGAGCGCGCAGCAGGTGAGCGCGTCCGTCCTTCACGTACCGCCCGACCCACCCCGCCGCGGTGTCGCCAATGGGAACGAGGCGCTCCTTGCTGCCTTTGCCCATGCAGGTGAGGTACCCGGCTTCGAGGTTGAGGTCCGCGGCCTTGAGCGCGACGAGCTCCGACACACGCAAGCCGGTCGCATAGAGCAGCTCGATCAGTGCGCGATCGCGCAACCCGCGCGGCGTGGTCGCATCCGGCTGTGCGAGCAGGGCGTCCACCTGCTCGACCGAGAGATACCTCGGCAACGCTGCCCACGCACGCGGCGCGTGAAGATCATCGGCCGGACTCTCCGCGATTCGCCGGCTCACGGCAAGGTACCGGTAGAAGCCCCTTACACACGCGACCGCGCGCGCGACAGACCGGGCGGCAAGGCCGCCCGCCATGAGCTCCCGCGTGAACGCCTCGAGGTCAACGCGCGTGAGCGCCTCCACCGGTGCCTCTCGGCCTGCAGCAAAACGCGCCAGCAGCACCAGGTCGCGTCCGTAGCTCTCGAGTGTGTGAGCCGCGAGTCGGCGCTCCACCCGCAGATGATCGAGGTATGCATCCAGGAAGTGGTGCCCGCCAGGGGCCGACGCCGGTGCCGAGGGGTGCTCTGAGTCCATGGCTTGGGCGCGGGGCGCCGTGCGTCGCGCGGGGACAGCTTACAACACGCCTCAGCGCCGCTCTGAGGCGGCTGCAGTACAATCACGCGTTGCGCGGCGGGTACGCGGCGCACCCACGAGGTTCCACATGGCGTTTCGTTCGAAGTGGCAGGCGCTGCCGACCGAAGCGATCAACCCCGCGACGCTCGGCATCGACAAGCTGCCCGCGGCGGAGATCGTCGAGCTCATGCTCGCCGAGGATCGCAAGATGATCGCAGCCGTGCAGCGAGAGCGGGAGCGCATCGCGCTCGGGGCCGAGATCATCGCCGACGGCCTGCGGGAGGGCGGCCGCATCATCTTCGTCGGCGCCGGCACCAGCGGGCGTCTTGGCGTGCTGGAATCCGCGGAGATGCCGCCAACGTTCGGCACCGATCCCGCGCTCGTCCAGGCGGTCATCGCGGGCGGCCGCGGCGCCACCTTCCGCGCGAAGGAAGGCGTCGAAGACAATTACGAGGAAGGCGCACGCGCCGTGACCCGGCTGCGGCCCGGCCGCAAGGACGTAGTCGTGGGCGTGTCGGCCAGCGGCATGACGCCGTTCGTGCGGGGCGCGCTCACACGCGCGCGGAAGGCCGGCTCCAAGGTGCTCTTCGTCACCTGCGACCCGAAGACGGAGCTGCAGACCTTCGTCGATCTCACCATTGCGCTGGCGGTCGGCCCGGAGGTGATCGCCGGATCGACTCGGCTCAAGGCGGGCACGGCCACCAAGATGGCGCTCAACATGCTGACGACGACCGCCATGATCCGGATCGGGAAGACCTACGGCAACCTGATGGTCGACGTGCGCACGGGATCCGAGAAACTGAAGGACCGCGCGCGCCGCATCGTCAACATGGTCACCGGTCTCGAGTACGCCGAAGCGGACAAGCTGCTGGCGAAGGCACGCTGGAACGTGAAGGCAGCCGTGGTGATGCAGAAGACAGGGCTGTCGTACCTCAAAGCGATGAGCCGGCTGCGCAAGGCGAGCGGCCTCATGCGCGATGCGATCGGCGAGGATATCGAGCCCCGGCTCAAGGCGCTGATCGACCAGCAGCTCGCATGATCGCGCGGGCCGCGGACGCCGCGGCCTCAACGGCCGTTCAGATCCCGTGCCGCCGGCTCGTCGAGCATCACCTCGACGCGGCTGTGCAGCTGCAGGAACGATGCAGGCAGCATCGTCGTCAGCGGCCCCTCGATCATCTTGCGGACACACCCCGCCTTCGAATCCCCCGTTGCGATCAGAACGATGCGCCTCGCCTGGAGAATCGTGGCCATCCCCATCGACAGCGCCTCCCGCGGCACGGCCTCGGGGTCGCCTCCGAACAGGGCCGCGTTCGACCGGCGCGTCTCGGGCCGCAGCGTCACCCGGTGGGTGCGCGCCATGAGCTCCGGTCCCGGCTCGTTGAAGCCGATGTGCCCGTTGGTGCCCAGTCCCAGAATCTGCAGATCGATCCCGCCAGCCTCCGCAATCGCCGCCTCGTAGCGCGCACACTCGGCCTCCGGATCGGCCGCGGTGCCGTCGAGGATGTGCGCGTGCGGGCGGTGCTCGCCGAGATGCCCGAACAGGTGGTGCTCCATGAAATGGCGGTAGCTCCCAGGGTGCGTGGCGGGCAAGCCGAGGAACTCGTCGAGGTTGAAGGTGATGACGTTCGAGAGATCGAGGGTGCCGGCGCGCGAGCGTTGGACGAGCTCGTTGTACAGCAGCACGGGCGTGCGACCGGTTGGCAGGCCCAGCACGGATCGCGGTGCATCCCGCACGGCGGAGACGACAATGACGGCGAGCGCGTCGGCAACGGCGCGTTCATCGGCGAAGACGCGGATCTGCATCGAGGACGAGAGTCGGGAGTGCGGCATGACGTGGCTCAGACGTATTGTGGCAGGCGGGCGCCTCCGTGGGCTTCCGCGATCGCGAGACGCACCGCCCCGATGGCGGGTTCATCCGTGAGCAGTCGCGGCAGGCTGCGCGGCGCCATGTCGGGCAGGCGCGCGAGCAGCTGCTCGCGCAGTGACGGCACCGCGCGCAGGACCCCTCCCGCGAGTACCAGCGGAAACACGAGGCCCCGCATCGAGAGCCGCTCCGCGACCGAGCCCGCTGCACTGACCAGCTCGTCGCTCGCGCGGTCCACGATGTCGCGCGCGACCGCGTCGCCTTCATCGCAGGCGGCCTGGACGGCCTCCGCGATCGAGGCGACGCGGTGGCGCCGCGGGTCTCGCAGGTGCACTTCCTGCACCAGGTCTGGCACACCGCGCACGCGGAAGTGCTGCAGGACACGGGCCGACAACGTCGTTGCCGGTCCGCGGCCGTCCGCGTGGCGCACCACGGCGCCAAGCGCGCGCCGCCCGATCCAGTAGCCACTGCCCTCGTCGCCGAGAATGTAGCCCCATCCCCCACTGCGGGCGGCCTGGCCTTGTTCGTTCCGGCCATAGCAGATCGATCCCGTCCCGCAGATGACCACGATGCCGGGGCCGTCGCCGGCGCCGGCCGTGAGCGCCACCAGGGCATCGTTCACGATCACCGTCGGCGACTTGTACCCGATGCGCCGCATGATGCCCCGCATGATGGTTGCGTCGTCCGGCCGGTCCGCTCCGGCAATTCCCAGGCAGATTGCGGCAGGCACGATGGGCCTTCCGGCGAGCGCGCTCTCCATCACCTCGTGCAGGACCTTCTCGACTTCCAGCTCCCCCTGCGCCTGCAGGTTCGCGCCCGGTCCCCGCGCCGACCACACGACGCTGCCGGCGCCGTCGGCGAGGAGGCACACCGTTTTCGTGCCGCCTGCGTCGATGCCCAGCACGTGTAACGCGTCACCAGTTTGTCCCATTCCAGTCATTGTCTGTCAGAACGATCGACCACATGGCGAGGAATGCGCAGAGGGGACTGTTCATGCGCCCGGCGACTTCCACTCGGCCACTCGTTGACAGCCCCATGGGGGCAGAGTACATTCCTGCCGACCCTGCGACCGTGCCCATCCTGTGAACATCACGCACGACACCCTGCGAGCGTCGGTGCTCCTCGCTCTCATCGCGTGTCTGCTCGTGGCTGCTGGGCGCGAGCCTCGCGCCTCCTCCGATGTTCGCGAGGTGCGTGCGCTGTGGGTCACGCGCAGCAGCCTCACGAGCCCGGAGCGTGTTGCGGCCATGGTGGGCTCCGCGGCGGACGGCGGGTTCAACACGCTGCTCGTACAGGTGCGGGGCCGGGGTGATGCTTACTTCGCCAGCCGTGTGGAGCCGCGTGGATCTGCCGGCGCTTGGGCGCGCAGCGTTCAGGGGCTAGTACCCCGAGAGCTTCTGCATCCGCCATGCCCCGTCCTGGATCTTGCTGTCATCGCCGCCTAGTGGCCTGTCCTTGTCATTTGTGGAGTGGCTGTCGGAGCGCGGCGCCCGAGTGGCAAGGCGTGAGGAGCGAGCATATCGGGAATATTCGAGCGACGAGCAACGCCGCCAATCGGGACGCCCCGCCCGACAGGCACTCTACAAATGACAAGGACAGGCCACTAGATCCTCGGCACCGCGGCGTTCGGCGCTGGGTGTCCAGCGCTCATTCACCCGGGCATCACAGCCTCGGCTGCTGTCGGCGTTGCCGCAGGGACTGCGGCGATGCTCGGCGTCAAGCTGTTGACCGGTGTCTTATGCCAGTGGTACGTGCTGATCGGCTCGCTCGTCATGCTGGGTGCGGGCACCCTGGCGAGCGCGATGGCCGGCACGCCCGCGCGCCGCAACACACCACGCGAGGGGTGAACCCGTGCGCGTCCGGCAGCTGCTAGAGGCAGGCGTTGCGGAGGGCGCCTACCCCGCCGCCGTTCTGGAGGTTGGACGCGAGCAGGGCGTCAGCTGGCGCCATGCGGCCGGCCGGCTCTCGTACGAGCCCGGCGCTGCGGCCGCTTCGGAAGAGACGGTCTTCGATCTCGCCTCCCTCACCAAGGTGATCGTCACCACGACGCTCGCGATGCAGCTCGTGGACCGCCAGGCCCTTCGCCTGTCGGATCCGGTGTCATCGTGGCTGCCCGGATGGCGCGGCCGTGACCGCGCCCACGTGCGGGTCCGCGATCTCCTGGAGCACTGCAGCGGCCTTACGGCATGGATGCCGTTCTACCGCGACCAGCAGGGCCGCCCGGACATGGCCGAGGCGATCTGCGCCCTGCCGCTCGAATACCCACCCTGGACGGGAGCGATCTACAGCGACCTCGGGTTCATGCTGCTCGGGTTCATCCTCGAGGATGCGACCGGCACACGTCTCAATCGGCAGTTCGCAACGGTTGCCGAGGGGCTGGATCTGCACTTTGGCGCGCCGGCGGAATGGCGCGGACGAACCGCCCCGACCGAAATCGATCCTTGGCGGGGTCGCCTGCTGTGTGGTGAGGTGCACGACGAGAACGCCTGGGCGCTCGGCGGTGTGGCGGGTCATGCGGGCCTGTTCGGGACGGCGCCGGCCGTGGGCGCCTTCGCGCGCCGCGTACTCGCGACGTATCGCGCCGACACCGATCTGGCGCGGAAACGGACGCTCGCCCGATTCACCACGCGCAGCACCGTGCCCCGCAGCTCGCGCGCGGTGGGGTGGGACACGATGCTGGGCACGTCCTCGTGCGGGACGCGTCTCTCCGAACGCGCCGTCGGGCACACGGGATTCACCGGCACGTCGCTCTGGATCGATCCCCAGCGCGATCTCTACATCGTCCTGCTCACCAACCGCGTGCACCCGACGCGCGACAACGCACGGCTCAGTACGCTGCGGCCCCGGCTGCACGACGCTGTCGTGGACGAATTCGGCTGAACGAAGCGTGCTTGGAGTCCCCGGCGCCGGCTCCGGCTACTGGAGTGCGGATCCACTCGATCCTGGCCGCTGCGAGCCGCGAGGCGTCGATCCAGGCCGCGAGCTGCCCGGCCGCTGCTGCCCCGGCGTTCGGGGCTGCTGTCCCGGTGTCGTCCCCCCTACGCCGGGCGGCAAAGGGTTGGGATTGTACGGGACGTAGACGAACTCCCATTGATCGTAGCGGTTCCGTCCGTTCAACACCCGGATCGACGGGGCCTTGCTCTTGCTGCGTACTCCGCCGATCAACTGGTTGGACGTTCGCTCGCTGCTCGAGCCGCTGCTCGAGCCCCCTGCGCGGTACTACCGAACGGCTGCCCCCCACCGCCGGCCGACGGGCCTCCGCTCCTCCTACCGAATCCCTGGCCGCCAGGCTGCACTCCGTCGCCTTGCATCCCGGTGCCCGGCAGCCCGCCCCGAGACTGGCTCCCGAAACCGGAGGTCTGCCCTCGGGCGCCCGACGGGGTGTTGCCCGCACCCGGGGGCCTGTTGCCCATGCCAGGAACGCCGGGCGTGTCGCTGCCGGGTCCGAGCAGCGACACGGGCTTCAGCTCGAATTCGCCGCCCGTGATCGGATCCTTGTATTTCTTGCGGAGGAATTTCTGCTGGAGCAGCACGTCGAGGTTCGGTGCGCCAGGCACGCCGGACTTGCGCCGATACAACTGGAACGCACGGTCGTACTGCTGGCCACGCCAGACGAGCTCGGCTTCCTTCTCGCGCTGCGCCGCCTGGCGCCATACGGGCATGGCTACAGACATCATGACTGCCATCAACGCCATGGCCACCAGCAGGGCCGCCATCGCGTAACCGGCTTCGCCACGACTCACTTGCGCCTGATGCATGAGTCCACTATTCTTGTTCGCGAATGGTATCACGTGCGGTTCGCTGCCTAGTGTCCATGGTTCTCCTCGTGGGTGTTGGCTGCGACAAGGTTCCGCTGACGGCTCCGACCGAGTCCACCATCCAATTGTTCGCCAACGGGTCGTCCGTTCCGCTCACAGGCGGCGTGGATCTCGTCGCGACCGTCACGGAGGGGCCCGGCACGCCAGTCCAGAACGGCACGCTGGTTACCTTTACGACGACCCTCGGCCGGATCGAACCCGCAGAGGCGCGAACCAATAATGGCCGCGTGACCGTTCGTCTCCTCGCCGACGGGCGATCGGGAACGGCGACGGTCACCGCGTTCTCCGGCGGCGCGACCGCAGGCGAACTCGAGATTCCAGTGGGTGCCGCCGCTGCGGACAACCTCACGCTGCGCGCGGAGCCAAGCTTCGTCGGCGCATCGGGCGGCACCGTTCAACTGATCGCTACAGTACGAGACGAGGCGGGCAACGGTGTCGCAGGCGCCCCGGTCACATTTTCGACGACTGCCGGACAACTCAGCAGCGGCTCCGCGATCACCAGCGGAAACGGCGACGCCACGACGTCTCTCACGACTGACCGCACGAGTGAGGTGACCGCCCGAGCCGGAGGGCAGGAAGCGACGATCACCATCAGTCGCCAGGAAGCCCCCACGGTGGCGGTGACTGTTGAACCGGCGTCACCCGTGGTTGATCAACCCGCGGTGTTCACCGTCACCGTTACACCGGCGGAGGATGGCACGCCCGTGCAGTCGGTGAGCATCGATTTCGGAGACGGTGATGAGGTGCAACTCGGCGCATCCAGCACCACCGCTTCCCACGTGTATCGGAGCACAGACGACTTCACCGTGACCGTCGTGGTGCGTGACGTCGCGGGCCATGAGACACGTCAGGTGCTCGTGATCAGCGTAGTTGACCCGCCTGTGGTAATCCCCGAGCCATAGTGAAGACGCCGACCGGCGTCACGGTCAGCAAGTACACCGCGAGGGCTACCACTCGCTCAACTTGGATCCGTCCAGGGCCTGCCCTTCCGCCCCGCTGTGGACGTTGTAGATGCCGGGCTCGACTGTCAGGTTCGCGGGATCCGGCTCCGCCTGCACCGTCTGCCACGTCGTGGCAGACTGCGTCATGGGATCGACCGGGACCGTGCGGAGGTATCCGGCGGTCACGAGATCCTCAAGGCTCGCTGGATACTTCCCCTTGTCGGCGTAGTGCTGGTCGATGGCATCGCGCAAGCGGAACAGATCTTCCTTCAGCACGGCCTCGCGTCCACGCTGCACGCTGTTCTGGTACATCACCAGGCCGATGCTCGCGAGCAGGACGATCAGCGAGATGACGACCAGCAGCTCGATGAGCGTGAAGCCGCGCTCCCCCCTCCGATAGCGGCGCCGCAGGCAGTTCGTCACGACGTCCTACCAGTCCTTGTACTTCGTGCCGTCGAGCGCCGTCCCGTCGCTCGTGGTGAACACGTCCCACACGTTCTGCCCGCCCCAGGTGCGGGCGTCCGCTGCGTCCTGGTAGGAGCGCATCCCCCACTCCTTCGAGCCCGTCATCGGGTCGATCGGGACGCGCCGCAGGAATTTCAGCTTCCGGTCCGTCGCGTCACCCGCGGCGCGCACGCCTTCGACCAGCACCGCCAGCGTGGGCGGGTAGCCCTCGTTCCCGAGCTTGAGCTCCGTGGCCGCAATCATCCCCTGGTCGGCCGCATCCTTGTAATGATCGATGGCGGTGCGCAGCTCGCGCAGCGTGCGGCGGAGCTCGACTTCGCGCGTGCGCTGCATCGCGACATGCGCGAGCGGCATGACCGCCGAGGCCAGGATGCCGACGAGCGCCGTGACCACGAGCAGTTCGACGAAGGTCAAACCCGTCTCGCGGTCGGGCCCTCGCCCTGACTTTCTGATCATCGCACCGTAACTGTCACCGGCGCGGACTGCACGGGAACGACCCCACCGGCCGGCCCGGCGCCGGTCCCGCTGACGGTCACTGTGGCCGCCCCCGGAGCGACGGCCTCGAAGAGGACGGCCGCCAGCAGCCCCGTACCGGAGGCGCCGACCGGATCCTGGCCACGGGTGAGCGTGATGTCTATTCGGCCCGACGCGGCGTCGACCTGGTGGCTGAAGCTTGCGTTCGTGCCTCCCTGGCGCATGAAGCTCCCCTCCTGCACCGACCGCACGCGCAGCTGGCCGGGGCTGAACGTGACAGTGAGGGACACCGTGGACATGCGGGGAGCGCTCGTCACGGAGATCGGAACCGTGTACGGCCCGCCACCAACACGGAACTCAGTGCCTGGAGCGGTCACGGCCACTTGAAAGACGCTCCCGGGCGATGCGGCGTCGGCCGGCGCCGCTTCTGCAACCGGGGGCGTGGCCGCGGTCGCTTCCGGGGGCGTCACCGGCGTCTCGGCCGGCGCCTGCGGCTGTCCTTGCGCCGGAGCCGCTGGCTGCTGGGGCGGAAGCGGCACCACACCCGGCGAGGGCAACGTTCCCGGCAAGGTGCCGGGGGGTGTCGTCTGAGGGGGCGTGTCCGGCGCAGGCGGGCTAGGCCCTGCAGCTCCCCCGTCGCCGCCCTGCGGCGCAATCAGTGGCGGCGGTCCGCCGAGCCCGAGATTCTGCTGCGTGCCGATGTAGATCGGATTCACGTCCTGCTGTCGCAACTCGTGGGTGCGTACGATGTGCGGCGTCAGCAGCATCACGATGTCCGTCTGCGTCAGCGAATTGTCGTTGCTCGCGAACAGGTCCCGGAGGCCAGGCACGTGAATGAGGCCGATGATCCCTTTGAGGGCGCGGCGTTCGTCCTCGCGCAGCAGGCCGGCAAGCAGCGTCGATTCCCCATCGCGCAGCCGGATCTTTGTCTCGACCTTGCGCGTGCCGAAGGACGGCAGGTTCTGCCCGGCAATGTCGATCTGGGCCCCGAGCGTGCTGCTCTCGACGCTCAACTCGAGCACGATGTCGTTGTCGAACGTCACCCGGGGGGTCATGATGACGTTCACCCCCACCGGCCGGTAGTTGAACTGCGAGATTGGCTGCGTCGCGAGGCTTCCCGGCCCGCCGAACGATCCGAACGTGGTCTGCGGCACCGGGATCTCGTCGCCCAGGTTCAGCGTGATCTTCTGTCCCTCCTGCCCGCGCAGCTGCGGCTTGGCGACGAGCTTCGTGCGCGTGTCGCTCTCGAGGAAGCGCGCGATCGCCTGCGGCACCGCCAGGTAGAAGTCGGCCGCACTGATGCCCGCCGAGATCGTATTCGCGTTGAACAGCGGTACCGAGGTCGTCGGCCCGGCGCCACCGGTCCCGGGGGTAACCGTCGGCGCGACCTCGGGCGAGAAGATCGCGCTCACGGAGTACTGCGACAGATCGAGGCCGAACTGCTTCGCGCGGGCACGGTTGACCTCCATGATCGAGACGTCCAGCACGACCTCCGCGCGCGGACGGTCGTTGGCGTCGATCACGCGTTCCATGATCGCGGCCATTGCGGCCGTCGCGCGGATCGTGATCGTGTTGCTCGTCTTGTTCGGAGCAATCGTCGGGATCACGGCGACGCCGGGCACGCGCAGGACCGTGTTGAGCAGCTGCGCCACCTCGGTCGCATCCGCATGCGACAGGTAGAAGATCCGGACGACCTGCTCGTCGTACTTCGCGCGGTTCTGCGCGTTGTCCGGGATGATCAGGATCGTTCGCTCGTTCAGCACCTTGTAGAACAGCTGGTTGGCGGAGAGTATCTGGAGCAGCGCCTGTTCCAGCGTCACGCCGTCGATCTGCACGGTGTAACCGGCCGGATCGCGATAATCGCTGGAGAACGTGATGTTGATGCCGCTGACCGCACCGATGAAATTGAGGATGTCGCGGACACTCGCGTTCGTGAACCGGATGTTGAGCGGGTCGCGGGACGCTGGGTTGAGCACCGGCTCCGGGGACATCTGGCGTGCGCGCTCGCGCATCCGCTGCACGGCAGGCTTCGGCCGTGACGCCTCGATCCTGTCGCGAATGGTCTGATCGAGGGTCGCCACTTTGGCAGCCGCCTGCCGGTTGCTCGGGTCGTACTCCGACGCCAGCCGGTACTCGCGCAAGGCACCGTCGAGATCGCCCTTCGCCTCCAGTTCCCGCGCCGCATCCACGTGCACACGCGACGCGTTCAGCATCGAACGATCGAGCGCTATCTTGAACTCGGTCCTGTTCGGATCGGCCTGTACCGCCTCACGGTAGTGCACGACGGCCGCGTCCCAGTCGGATCGGCGCGCCGCTTCCTCTCCGCGGCGGAAGGCCATGCCCGCCGCGCATCCCGCAGCGACCGCAACCAACGCCACCAGGGACAGCACTTTCGATAACTGTCGCGTCACGCGTTTCTCCGTTGCTACGACCCGGTCAGCCGGATCGTCTGCTGTCCGCGCCCGTCCACGTGGGCCATCTCGATTGACTCGACGCCGATGCGGAGGATCCGGTAGCGACCCTCGATGATATCGCCCTCGCGGCCATAGAAGACGTTGCGTCCGTCGCTCAACACCGCCAGTTTCAGGTGCCGCGCGAGTTCGTCGACCGTCCCGATGAAGCGCAGGGGTATGGGCGGCGGTCCGGCCGGCCCCGCTGCGATTGGCGGCGGCCCGGTTGGTTCGTGCTCCGATTCACCCTGTCCACGGGATTGCACGTCCCCCACCGGTGGCGTCTGGCGCTGCGCTTCGAACCTGAACGGGTTTCGGCCGGCCGCCATGGGTTCTGGCGCTGCGTTCTGCAGTCTGTCCAGCGCGATGAGTTCCACAACGGAATCGGCGGCGCCCGCGCCGCGCCGCGCCGCCGGTGCCGTCCCCCGCACGCGGTCACCGGCGCTCGTCGTCGTCGCCGGCCCGGTCGCGCCGCCGCCGAAGTTCCACCACAGCGCGAGAGCCAGCACGACGAACAGCGCCGCCAGCAGCAACCCCTGCGATCGGCTCTTAGCCTCCATGCCCCTCCGAGCGGAAGAACGTGGCCAGCTGCAGCGTCAGCGTCAGGGGAGCGGTCGAGTCGGCGCCTTCGGCGAGCGTAACGTCCTCTATCACGACGAACTCCGGGGCGGTTTCCAGGTCGTGGATGAAGCGCCGCACGTTGCCGTACTCCCCCTCCAGCACCATCGTGATTTTCACCTTCTGCAGGGAGCCCTCGTAGTTCGCGTCGGGCTCGTAGCTGCGCCGCTCGTAGCGCAGGTCCGCGTCCTTCGCCAGCTGCGCCAGCCGCGCGTAGGTGATCCGCCGTGCGCCCGCCAGGTCGTCGGGCAGCACCTCCCCGTAGAACTTCCGCAACGCCACGTCCGCACGATCCTTGCTCGTGAGCATCGCGCGCGACGCCGCGTACTCCCGGTGGGCAGCCGCGAGTTGCCGGAGCGCATTCTCTTTGCGCGCCTCGGTCGCTGACGCGCGAAGCGACAGCGGGTAGACGATGGCCACGTAGGCGGCCACGTTCAGCACCGCCGCGACCGAGAGCGGCACGATGATCGTGCGCCATTCGCGAAAGATGCGCCGCAGCAGCGGGGTCATGGGCGGCTCTCCGGCTCCGCCGTCGCCGAGGCGCGCTCCGAACGGTACACCCCGCGCAACGTGGCCTCGAGCAGACCTTCGTCGTTGAACCGCTCCTCGCGCGACAGCAAATCCCCGAACGCGTGCGTGCCCTCGAGCGCCTCGATAAACGCGTCCACATCGTCAACCGAGCGCGCCACGACGGCGACGGTCATGATCAGGCGGCCGTCGGGGTCCACGGACGGCCGCACGGCGGCGATCCGGACGCCCGCCGGCAATGTGGTCTCGAAGCGGTTGAACAGTTCGGTCCACGAGAACACGCGCCGATCGATCAGGGAGTTTGCCTCATGTGCCGCGGCCGCGATCGCGGCGAGCCGCGACTGATCGACACTCCGTCGTGCGGTACCGGCTTTCTGGCGCAGGTCGCGGGCCGTCCGCTCCGCCTGATCCGCCTCGGCTGCCAGCGTCGATTGCCGTCGCGACAGCGCCGCCAGGGCCGTGACGTTGAGCACGGTGCAGACGAGCACGATGACCGCGACGACGCCCAGGGCCAGCGTGACGGCGCGCTCGTTGTAAAAGGGACGGGTGGAGAGGTCCGTTCGCAGCATCATGCTGTCCGCTCGCGCAGCAGGAGCCCGACGACGGGCGCCAGCGTGTCGAGCAAGGGCGGGCTCACCACAATACGATCCGCAAGTGCGATCGCCGGCCTCGGGTCGATCGTCTCCACGCGGGTGCCGAGTCGTGCTTCCAGCTGACGCCGCACGCTGTCGATGTCCAGCGCCGCCAGCTCGGGTGCGGCAGCCACGCTCGCGCGTCCGGCGCCGGCCAGGATGGCGCGCGTGAAACCGCGGCCGCCGAGCCGATCTTCGTAGTACATCGCCGACTGGTGGACGACGTCCGCCAGGCTCCCGTCACCGTCGGAACCACGGTGCCGGTAGAACATCAACTGTCCGTCGCGCAGGAACACCACCGTGAGGTAGTCGGGTGCCAGGTTGACCAGCAGCGTATCGCCCTGCGCCGGGCCGCCGGCCGCGAGCACGGCGTTGACCAGGTTGAACGTCGCCAGGTCCACGACGCCCGTGTGCACGCCCGCGTCCTGGCACACGGTTTCGTACTCGGTCACGATGTCGCGGCGCGCCATGATGACCACGAACTCGCGTGCGCCGTCAACCTCCACGCCTGGCACATATGACAACTGCGTCTGATCCGGGGGGAACGGGACGCTCTTGCGCACCTGCCATGACACGAGCGCCCCCAGGTCGGCTGCGCGCGCGGGTACCTTCTCGAATCGCAGCAGCGACACCTTCGCAATCGTGTCGGGCACGACCAGCACGGCCCGGCGGGGCCGCCCCCCGAGCTGTTGCAGGGCGCTCCGGATGGCGCCGGTCACGGCCGCGCGATCCATGATGTTGAGGGCGTTCAGGGCGGGCACGACCGCGCCAGGCGGCAACGCCTCGACGGCGAGCCCTGTGACGAGCGCCGGGGTCCCGGTCGGTGCCACGCGTACGACGGCAACGCGCGACGCGCTGATCTCGATGCCAACGCTCGGCGTCGGTGCTCCGAGAAGCGCGGCGAGGCGGCTCATTCGACGAACGTCACCTTGTTGATCTCGCGCAACGTGGTCCGGCCCAGCATCACCTGCTCGATTGCCGACTCGCGCAGAAACCGCATGCCCTCGTCACGGGCCGCCTTCTTGATTTCCGACGTCGGCCGCCGCTCGAGAATCATCTCGCGAATCCGATCGGACAGGTCCAGCAGCTCGCAGATCGCCGTCCGGCCCTTGTAGCCCGTCCCCGCGCACTCGATGCACCCGGCGCCATCGTAGAACGCGTGCGTCGTCGCGAACCCCGCAGGAAGGGCCGATTCAGCCAGCAACTCCTCCGACACCGTCGCCGGCCGCTTGCAATGCGTGCAGATCAGCCGGACCAGCCGCTGCGCCAGCACGCAGTTGAGCGCCGACACGAACTGGTAGGGCTCGACACCCATGTTGAGAAAGCGGCCGAGCACGTCGAGCACGTTGTTGGCGTGCACCGTCGTGAACACCAGGTGTCCGGTGAGCGCCGACTGGATCGCGATCTGCGCCGTCTCCGGATCGCGGATCTCCCCCACCATGATCTTGTCCGGGTCGTGCCGCAGAATCGAGCGGAGGCCCCGCGCGAAGGTGAGCCCCTTCTTCTCGTTGATCGGAATCTGCGTGATGCCGGCGAGTTGGTATTCGACCGGGTCCTCAATGGTGATGATCTTGTCTTCGATCGAGCGGATCTCGGAGAGCGCCGCATAGAGGCTTGTCGTCTTGCCGCTGCCCGTCGGCCCGGTGACCAGCACCATGCCGTACGGCTCCGCGATGTACTTGCGGAAGCGCTTCAGCTCGGCCTCGGGAAACCCGAGGATGTCGAGACGCAGCTCCGTGAACTGCTCGCTGATGGACTCCTTGTCCAGGATGCGGATGACCGCGTCCTCGCCGTGAACGCTCGGCATAATCGATACGCGAAAGTCAATGGTCTTCCCAGGCACACGCAGTTTGAAGCGGCCGTCCTGCGGCACCCGCTTCTCGGCGATGTCGAGCTCGGCCATGACCTTGATGCGCGAGATGATCGAGCTGTGGAACTGCTTCGCGATCGGACGCATCGCCGCCTGCAGCACGCCGTCAATCCGGTACTTGACGTGCACCGCATCGTCCTGCGTCTCGATGTGCACGTCGCTCGCACGGCGCTGCAGCGCCGTGTAGATTGTCGAGTCCACCAGTCTGATCACCGGGCTGATGTCGCTCGTCAGCCGCTCGACCGTCAGGTTGTCGTCGCCGTTGTCGTCCTCTTTCAGCAGCTGCAGGTGGAAGCTCTCGGTGGCTTCCTCGAGCACACGCTGCGAGCTCTCGCTCTTCTTCAGGATCGACTGGATGGCCGAAGCCGTGCCCACGGTGACCTTGACCGGCGTGGCGAGAAGCGCCCCCAGCTCGTCGATCATCGGCAGGTCGGTCGGATCGGAGACCACGATCACGAGTGACCGGCCCTCACGCCTGTACGGGTACGAACCCGTATCGCAACATCAGGTCGGCTGGAATCGAGCGGAACAGCTCGTTGTCGATCAGGAAAAGATCCATGTCGACGAACTCGAGCCGGTAGCGCTCCGCGAGCCGGCGGGCGTGCGTGACCTCTGCCAGTCGATCTTCCGGCGGCGCGAACTCGAGTGCCGGTGCGGCCGCAGGAGCGCCGTTTGCGGACGCGGTTGCCTTTCCGTTCACCATGTCACCCTAGAAGTCTTGAGCCCTTCCATCCGTGCCAGTCTCACGAGACTACCGACGTCAGCTGGAACAGCGGCATGTAGAGCGCCAGCAGCAGGGCCGCGATCACGACCCCCATCGTAATGAGCAGGACCGGCTCGACGAGCGTGACGAACCGGTCCATCTTGGTTTCGATTTCTTCGTCGTAGAACTCGGAAAGACTGTTGAGCATCTCCTGGAGTGCGCCGGTGGCCTCCCCCACTTCCGTCATCTTCACGGCCACGTCGGGAAACAGCCCTGTCGTTCGCATCGTGGCGGCGAGGCCCTGTCCTTCGCGGACCGACTGCGCTACCTTCTCGAGCTCCCGCGCCATGTACCGGTTTCCGATTGAACGCCCGGCAATCTCGAGCGCGTTGACCAGCGGGATTCCGCCTCCAAGCAGCGTGGCCAGCGTGCGCGCGAGCTGCGCGGTCGCGAACTTCCGGGCCACGTCGCCGGCCCACGGCAGTCGGAGGAGCGCGCGGTCCATGCGGAGCCGGACGCCCGGCTGTCTCATCCAGTAGACGAGTGCCAGGCCCGCGAGCCCGAGGGCGGCGAGCACTAGCAGGAAATTGTGGGTGAGCACCGTGGAGCCGCGAACGATGATCCGCGTGACCAGCGGCAGCTCGGCATCGAAGCTCGCGTAGAAGTCGGAAAACGCCGGCACCAACTTCAGGACGATGACGCTGACCACCACGACCGCGATGCTCACGAGCACCGCCGGGTAGATCAACGCGGAAACCGTCTTGCGCCGCACCGCTCCCGCAAGTTTGGTATACGCCACGTATCGGCGCAGCACCACCTCGAGGCTGCCGCTGCGCTCCCCTGCCATCAGAGACGCCGTGTATACGCGCGGAAAGAGCGCGCCGTGCTCCTCGAAGGCCTCACTCAAGGCGGACCCGGCTTTGACCCGCTCGTAAACCGCGTCAAGGACCGACCGGAACAGCGGATCCGCGGTTCCACTCCGCAGCAAGTCGAGCGACTGGACGAGCGGCATCCCCGCCTTGAGCAGCGTGGCCAGTTCCTGGTTGAACTCGAGGAACTCCCGCGGGCTGATCCGGCGCCGCCGTGGCAAGCCTATCGAGAAGCCGCCGATGCCTCCCCGCGGCTGAAGCGCAAGGACGTGAAGACCCTTATCCTCGAGCTCGTGACGCAGCCGCGCCTCCGTGTCGGCCGTGTACACGCCCTCGACGATCTCACCCCTGGCGGTGACGAGCCTGCAGGAGAATTCCATCGTAAAATCTTGTCCGACAGGGCATTACTGACGCACCGAACCCGCGGATTATATCAATTTCGCGCCTATCCCATCCGCGCCGGGCCGCGGCGCCTGGAGGTAGGACGGGCGGAGCGAACAGAAGGCTGGCGTTCAGGGAGCGGCTTCCACGAGGCGGAGAATGCGCCGGACGTAGCTGCGCGTCTCCGGGTAGGGCGGGATACCGCCAAAGCGCCGCACCGCGCCCTCGCCCGCGTTGTATGCCGCAAGCGCACGCGAAACATCGAAGCGGTCGAGGAGCATGCGGAGGTGCCGCGTGCCTGCATCGATATTCGACCGGGGGTCGTACGGGTTGGTCACCGCGTACTGACGCGCCGTGCTGGGCATGAGCTGCATCAGTCCCATCGCACCTTTGCGCGAGCGTGCGCGATGTTCGAAGTTCGACTCGACCTCAATCACGGCCTGCACGAGGCTCGGGCTCACCCCGTGCCGCTCGGCCGCGGCAGCGATCAAATCGCGAAAGTGTCCTGAACCGGCCGCTGGCATGACCGCGGGCAGCGCCCCAACCGTTGGCTCCGGCTCCGGATACGGCACTTCGTCCGGCAGAATGTCGGTAACCATGCTCCGCGGGCACACAATCTCGCCTCCCGCCCGGAGCGTCAGCACGATTGACTCGCCGTCCGCGCGGTGTGCCTTCACCGAGAGGGTCCGCCCGCCGCTCAGCCGGATGACTTCCGCGGACGCTGATGATGGCGCCAGACACGCGGCAAGCACACACAGCATCACGAATGTGCCCGTGCCGGCATGCGTTCGGTCGACGCGACGGCCTCGGCGGAGCATCATCGCCGGGTCAGCGGGGCTCCACAAACGCATGGAATACGCGAATGCCGAGCTCGCGGGGATCGCGGCTGTTGATGGTCGGAAGCAGTGCGGGCACATAGGTCTTATCGACCTGGATACGCAGTTCCGCCATATCGGCCTTGCCCAGCTGGGCTGCTTTCAGCGCAGTTCGCTGGATATTCTCCTGTTTCGGCGCGAGCGTGAAGCGATCGAGCGGCTGCCCATTGAGTACGATATCGACATTCTGCGGTTCGTTGAAAACGCTGCCCGGGTTGTCGGCGTGCAGGAAGAAGGTGCAGTCACGCTTTGGGTTGCGGAACACGATCGTTGCTGCCCGCTTGGTCCATTGCCATTCGACGATGGAATTCTCCGCGGCGAGCTCGGGAGGGTGCCACCCTTCCTTGTAGATGAGGAACACGTTCTCGGTCTGGGGGAGCAACTGCAGCGATCCCACTTTGTAGGCGCGCTGTCCTGAATCCTGCCCGGCCAGCGGCAGCCGACCGGAATCCTTGCTCGAGTAGAGACCGACCTGGATTGCCGCATCCCCGAGGTACAGGTACACCGGTACAAAGACCGTCCGCGTGTACTCGACCGTCTGTCCGCGCTTCCACTGGGTGGTCGGCACGGGTGGCCGGTGATCGTCCGTCCACATCAGCTCCTCGTCGGAGTCGACGAAGTGCACCATTACCGTGTAGTCCTGCCCGAACTTCGGCGCGTCCTTGGCGACCGCGAATCTGTAGGTGATTTCCAAAGGGCTGCCGAGTGCGGCCTTCGCGCGACTGGTCGTGATCGACGGGGTGGCCACGGGCGGTTGGGAGTCGGCGCCCCGGCGGCACCCCATCAGCACCAGCACCGGCAGCGTACAGACGACGAGAACACGAGACGACACAGGCATGAATGGGTAGAACTCCGCGAAGAAGTCCGTCGTAATCGCGGTCTGAGGCACCGCAGCGCGCCGTTGCTGCCGCGAGCGGCCATCATAGCGCCGTTGTTGGGCGTCGGCAATAATGTTACAGTCGCGCCGCTGCGGAGGCTGCATGTCACAGGAAGCGTTGGGGCTCGTCGAAACCCGCGGGCTCATCGGCTCGATTGAAGCCGCAGACGCGATGGTCAAGGCCGCCAACGTCGTCCTGGTGGCCAAGGAGTACATCGGTGCCGGCTACGTCACGGTCATGGTGCGGGGAGATGTCGGCGCGGTGAAGGCGGCCACCGACGCGGGGGCGGCCGCCGCGCGCAGAGTGGGCGAGCTGGTCTCAGTGCACGTGATTCCACGGCCGCACGCGGAAGTCGACCGCATCCTCCCGCAGGTGCCGGGCCCTCCCGCCTGAACGACTGAGCGCAGGTCATGGCCGCACAGACCGACTTGCGACCGGCCGGGGGCACCGATCGGGATCTCGCCTCCATCCAGGAGGCCCGGGAGCTCGCGCGCCGGGCGCGGCGGGCGCAGGCCCAGCTAGGCGAACTCTCGCAGGAACGTATCGACGCCATCGTTGACGCCATGGCCGCCGCGGTCACGCCGCAGGCGGAAACGCTCGCCCGCCTCGCCGTGGAAGAGACCGGGTTCGGCGTGGTGGCCGACAAGGTCCAGAAGAACCTCTTCTCGTCAGAGCGCGTGTACCGCTTCATCCGGCCGATGCGCACCGTCGGCGTCGTCAATCGCATCGAAGACAGGAAGGTCGTCGAGATCGCGGAGCCCTTCGGTGTGGTCGCCGCCATTGTGCCGTCCACCAACCCGACATCGACGGCCATCTACAAGATTCTGATCGCCCTCAAGGCTCGGTGCGCGATCGTCCTCAGTCCTCACCCGTCCGCCGTGCGCTGCATCAGCCGGGCCGCGGAGATCATGGCGCAGGCAGCGCGGGGGGCCGGGGCACCCGAGGACAGCATCCTCTGGATGACGACCGTGACGCTCGAGGGGACCCAGGAATTGATGAAGGCGCGGGAGGTGGCCGTCATCCTGGCGACCGGCGGGATGGGGCTGGTGCGAGCCGCCTACTCCGCCGGCAAGCCGGCGTACGGGGTGGGACCCGGCAATGCGCCCGCCTACATCGAGCGGTCGGCGGATGTTTCCAAAGCCGTGCGCGACATCATCACGGGCAAGACCTTCGACAACGGGGTGCTCTGCTCGTCGGAAAATTCCGTGGTGGTCGACGAAGCGGTGGCGGAGCTGGCGCGCCAATCGTTTCTGGAGCAGGGGGCGCACTTCCTGTCCGGCACCGAGATCGACGCCGTGGCTCGTGTTCTCGTGACCCCACAGCGTCTGCCGAACCCGGCACTCGTGGGCAAGTCCGCGCTGGAGGTCGCCAGGCAGGCGGGGATCGGCGTCCCGGCCGGCACACGTGTCCTGATGGCGCCGCTGGCCGGGGTCGGTCGCGAGTTCCCGCTCTCGATCGAGAAGCTGTGTCCGGTCCTCTCCTACTACGTGGTCAAGGACTGGCGGGAGGGCTGCGAGCGCTGCATGCAGATTCTGCGGTACGGCGGCATGGGGCACACCATGGCCATCCACTCCCGGGACGAGGGGGTGATCCTCGAGTTTGGCCTGAAGAAACCAGCCTTCCGCATCTGCGTGAACACTCCGACCACACTCGGATCCATCGGTCTCACGACTGGCCTTGATCCGGCGATGACCCTGGGCTGCGGAGGCTTCGGGGGCAACATCACGTCGGACAACATCACGCCGCGGCACCTGCTGAACATCAAGAGGCTGGCGTACGAGGTGCGGCCCGTTCAGCCGTCGACGTCGCCGAGCATTGCGTCGGCGCAGGTGGCGGCGAGCGACATCCGGCTGCCCAGGGCGCCGCAGCGCCCGGCTGCCGAACCGGTCAGCGCCGAATCCCTGTCCCGCCGCATCGATCAGTTCCTGCAGTCCAGGGGTATCGGTGGAGCGCACCGCCCAAGCGCGCCGGCCGCGTCACCCGCACCGTCACCAGCGGCGCCCCCACCGGCGGCGGAAGCTCCGCCGACGGCCCCCGAACGATTTGTCTGTGAAGATGACGTGCGTGCTGCAGCCCGCGCGAACCGAAAGATCCTCATTGACGAGCGCACGATCGTGACCCCGGCGGCGCGTGACGCGGGCGAGGCGCTCCGGATCTTCGAACAGGCCTCGTGGCGGCCCTGACCCGGTACCGCTGAGGCCACAGGTACTTACGATTGACCGTGCCCGGGGGGCATGGTAAGCTCATGACTCAGCCGTACCCAGCCGCGGCTGCGCAGTCGGTAGCAAGTTCGCATCACGCCACCCGTCCCCACCGGGGCGCGCGATGCCGGACCGGGAGCCCCTCAGGGGGCCGACGACGACAGGCCGTTCCGGGCTCATCCGGAACGGAATCTTTCCGCAAGCGTGCGCCGTCGGCATTCGTCGACTGCGCGGGCGTCTCCAACCGGGGCTGCGTTCAGTGCCCGCGCGGTGAGCGGAACCTTTCGCGGAGCGCCCAATGGTGAAGCACTCCTGGCTGCCCTTGCTGGTGGCCCCGATCGTCGCCGCCACGGTCAGCTCTGGCTGCGGGTCCGCCGCCCGCCACCAGAGTGCGCCGCAGGTGACGCCAGCCGCTCAGGGTACTCAGGTTGCTCCGCCGGTCCCGCCCACTCCGTTGCCAGCTCCGGCCGACCCGGTCCTCGCGCTCATCGATGCATCCCAGCATCATTTCGCCTCCGGGCAGCACGAACTGGAACGTGGCCACCTGGGGCAGGCGAAGGTCGAATTCAACCGGGCCTTGGAAGTTCTGCTCGAATCACCGTATGGGGCACGCTCGGAACCGCGCATCCGTGAGCATTTCGATCGCCTGGTGGATCGGATCAGCGCATATGAGATTTCGGCGCTGACCGAGGGCGACGGGTTCAGCGAAAAGCCGTCCGAGCCGGCGACGATCGACGAGCTGCTGGCCTTGTCACTGTTCGACAAGCCAGCGCCGACGCCTGAACTGACGCAGGCGGTCAGGAGCGACCTCGAGAGCACTTCGCACGACGTGCCCATCCCCCTGAACGCGCGGGTGCTCAGCTACATCGAGCTGTTCCAGGGCCGGCTGCGCACCTTCATCACTGAGGGTCTCGCGCGCGGCAGCACGTATCTTCCGATGATTCAGAGCGTGTTCCGCGCGGAAGGGTTGCCGCTGGACCTGGCGTACGTCCCGCTGGTCGAGAGCGCCTTCAAGCCAAACGCGCTGTCACGCGCCAAGGCTCGCGGCGTGTGGCAGTTCATGCGGGGCACTGCGCTCGAGAACGGTCTGCAGCACGACTGGTACGTCGACGAGCGGTCCGATCCCGAGAAGGCCACGCTTGCCGCGGCGAAGTACCTGAAGACGTTGCACGGAATGTTCCGTGGCGACTGGCACCTGGCGCTCGCCTCGTACAACGGCGGTCCGGGGCGGGTGCAGCGGGCGATGCATCGGTCCGGCGTACGAGCGTTCTGGCCCCTCGCCGAGACGCCCAGGTATCTGCCCCGGGAGACGCGCGAGTACGTTCCCATGATCCTTGCGGCAATCGTGATCGCGCGGAACCCGGCGCAGTACGGCTTTGACGTGCAGCCGCTGCCCGGCGTCGCCAGCGAGAAGGTGGTGCTGCCGCGGCCGGTGGATCTCCGGCGCATCGCCGAGTGGACCGGCGCCTCCATCGACACCATCCAGACGCTGAACCCCGAGCTGCGCCGGTGGACGACCCCGGTCAAGGCGGGCACGTATGCACTGAACGTCCCGGAGGGAACGGCGGAGGCCGTCCAGGAGAGAGTCGAGCGCATGCTTCCGGCCGAGCGTGCGGCCCTGAACTGGTATACGGTGCGGCCCGGCGAGTCCCTTCAGACGATTGCACGGAAGCTGCGGGTCAAGCGGACCGATCTGGCGCAGGCAAACTACCTCACGACGGTCGCACGCGTGAAGCCCGGCCAGCAGCTCGTCATTCCGCGGCCACCTGCCACGCTGATGGCGGCGCGCCCCGATCGCCCTGTGCCCGTGGCCGAATCGCGGCGCGTCGCGGGCGGCGACCGGCTGGTGGCGGACGCGCCGTCACCGGCGCAATCGAAGGACGCACGATTCATCTATAAGGTGAAGAAAGGCGATACGCTCTCGTCAATCGCCCGCGTGTTCCGCACAACGGTTGCGTCCCTGCGGCTCTGGAATCACCTCCCTGGCACGAGCGTGAGCGCGGGCGACCGCCTGACGATCTTCACGAAGGCTGGCGTCCGCCCCCAGGCCAACTGAACAGTCCCCCGGCTGATGCATGGCGTGGCGGACGAACCCGCCGCGTGTCACGCACCCTCCTGTCAGCGTGCTGAGGGAAGGAGACATCCGAAGCGACGCTGCCGGTGCGCTCCCCGCCGCTGCAGTCTTCGCGAAGCCGCGGACGCGGGCGGTGCGCACAATCTGGTATCCAAATCATCGTATCCAGCGAATTGCGACCAGTTCGCGGTCAGTCGTGTCCACACGGGCCTGTCGCATCCCTTGCACGCACGTCGGTCGATGCTGGCGTGTGTCAGGACGGCCGCCGTGTTCGGCATCGAGGCCGTGACGGTCAACGTCGAAGTCGATGTCTCGTTCGGGCTCCCGATGTTCACGATGGTGGGCTTGCCCGACGCGAGCGTGCGGGAGAGCCGCGATCGCGTGCGCGCGGCCATCCGAAACTGCGGGTTCGAGTTTCCCTCCGAACGTGTCACGGTGAACCTGGCTCCGGCCGACGTGCGGAAGGCTGGCGCAGCTTTCGACGTGCCGATTGCGTTGGGCGTGCTCGCGGCCGCGGGCGTGGTCGAGTGCCGTGCCGTGGACGATGTGGTGCTGCTGGGGGAGCTCTCCCTCGACGGCGCCATCCAGGCTGCCCGCGGCGTGCTTCCGATCGCGGTGGCGGCCCGCGCGCAGGGCGTCACGACGCTCCTGCTGCCGGCGCCGAATGCGGCGGAGGCCGCTGTCGTTGACGGGCTGCGGATATGGCCGGTCACCTCGTTGACTGAAGCCGTGCGGGTGCTCAACGACCCGGCGACCGCCGACCGGCTGCCACGTGTGACGGTCCGCGCCGCACCGCCCGACCACCAGCCGGACCTCTCCGACGTGCGCGGCCAGGGTCTCGCCCGCCGCGCGCTCGAGATCGCCGCGGCCGGACGGCACCACCTGCTGCTGATTGGCCCTCCGGGCGGCGGCAAGACCATGCTGGCCCGGCGCGTGCCGGGGATCCTCCCGGCGCTCACATTCGACGAGTCGCTCGAGTCGAGCGCTATCCACTCCGTGGCCGGCACGCTGCCTTCAGGCGCCGGCCTGCTCGGCGCGCGCCCTTTCCGCGCGCCGCATCACACCATCTCCGACGTGGCGCTGGCCGGCGGCGGTACGCTCCCACGGCCGGGAGAGATCAGCCTGGCCCATAACGGCGTGCTGTTTCTCGACGAGATGCCGGAGTTCGACCGCCGGGCACTCGAAGTGCTGCGACAACCGCTCGAACTTGGAACGATGACCGTGGCACGCGCCGCGCGGACCGCCGTGTTCCCTGCACGATTCATGCTGGTGGGGGCGATGAACCCGTGCCCCTGCGGGCTTCGCGGGCATCCGGTGCGGGAGTGCCGCTGCACTCCGCTGCAGGTCTCGCGCTATTGCGGCCGCCTTTCCGGTCCACTCCGCGATCGCATCGACCTGATCGTCGAGGTGCCGGCTGTGTCATCGGGAGCGCTCGCCGCCGCCGCGCCGGGAGAGCCGTCCGGGAGTGTCCGCGCGCGTGTGGAAGCGGCGCGCGCCATCCAGGCCGACCGGCACTCGCGCGGCGGGACGCGGGTGAACGCGGATCTCGATGGGCGCGGCCTGGCGCGCTGGTGCGCGCTCGGAAGCGCCGGTGCCGGTTTGCTCGCCGCTGCCGCCGAGCGGCTCGCGCTCAGCCCCCGCTCCTACGATCGCGTGCTGAAGGTCGCCCGGACGATCGCGGACCTCGCCGCGAGCGAACGGGTTGGCGAGGAGCATGTGGCCGAGGCGATCCAGTACCGCGGCGACATCCTCCCCTGACGGGCGCTTCGCCCTACGTTCGCCCGACACGCGCCGCCTGCTTTCCTTCGCAGTTCCGGGGGTGGTAAAGTTCGCGCCACACGTCCGGGGCCGTCGCAGCGACGGTCCGCACCTTCAGTCGCTGATCGACCGATCCTGCACCATTGCCACGCCGCCTCCGTCGCGCCGCCCGACGCTACACGATCGTTCTTGCCGATAGGCACACGGGCGTCTACCGCCGTTTCTGCATCAATCCGAAGCCGGTCATCGGCGCAGTGCTGGCGCTGTTCGCACTGCCGGTGCTCGTCGGACTCGGGTTGCGCTGGAGCGCGCACGCGGAAATCGCGCAGCTGCAGACCGCGGCTGACGTGCTGGAGGTGGAGAACCGCAGCTACCGGGCTGCGACCGGCGAGCTCACGGCGCAACTGCAGTCGCTGCAGACGGCTGTCACGCAGCTTGGTGAGGGCGCCGCGATCGACCCCAAGGTCCAGCGCGCCATCGAGCGGCTGCCCGCCATCGTCAAATCGCGCGCTGCGGGCGGCCCGCCTCCGGCAACAGCGAAGAGCGCACCGCAAGTGTTCCTTCCCGGCTTCAATGTTCCCGAAGATACGTTCGGGGTTCTGCGGGACCTGCTCTACAGACTCGAGGGGCGCCTCAGGACGGTTCAGGCTGGCGTCGAGCGACGGCAGGCGCTGGCGGCCGCGACCCCGACGATCTGGCCTGCCCAGGGGTGGCTCACCGACGCGTTCGGCAAGCGAAGCGACCCTGTCACGGGCGAGGACGCATTCCACAGCGGCCTCGACATCTCGGCCGACCGCGGACAGCCGGTCTATGCCACCGCCGACGGTACGGTGAGGGCGGCCGGACTTGCGGGCGCCTACGGGAACATGATCGCCATCGATCACGGCTTCGGACTCGCAACCCGCTACGCGCACCTGCAAGCGTTCAAGGTGGAGCCAGGTGAGGCCGTCCGCCGCGGCGACATCATCGGCTTCGTGGGCTCGACCGGCCGCTCCACCGGCGATCACGTCCATTACGAGGTGCTGGCCAACGGGCAGACACTGAACCCGCTCCGCTTCCTCCTCGAACGCGCACGCTAGTCTAACCTAGTGTCCTGACCAGAGATTCTTGCCGAAAGTTCCCAACGGCCGCGCCCGCCTGGCAAGGCGGGAGGAGCCACCCGTGGTGAAAGTCGGCCTGCACCATCGCGCCTGGCGGCATTTGCGACTCCCTCGCATATTTCCCGATCGTGTCGGTCGTCTCGCCCGGCCAACCGGCCAACCCCGCCTCCCCCGGGACCGCAGACATTCATCACGGGCTGCCGGCCGTTTGACCCGTCCGCTCGCGCTTCGCTACAATCAGTGGATTATCCGGGTCCACTGAGCCTCACCATTCCATGCTCGGCACTCTCCTCGCAAAGGTCTTCGGCACGCAGAACGAGCGCGAGCTGAAGGCCATCCGACCGCTCGTCGAACAGATAAACGCCCTGGAATCGTCGATCGAAGTGCTCTCCGACGAGGACCTCCGGGCAAAGACGGCCGAGTTCCGCGCGCGTGTCGTTGACGGAGCCACGGTCGATGATCTCTTGCCCGAGGCCTTCGCCGTGGTACGTGAGGCGGGGCGCCGCGTGCTGAACATGCGGCACTTCGACGTTCAGCTCATCGGCGGTGTGATCCTCCACCGCGGCACCATCGCGGAGATGAAGACCGGCGAGGGCAAGACGCTCGTGGCCACGCTGCCAGCCTACCTCAACGCGCTCGCGGGCAAGGGCGTACACGTCGTCACAGTCAACGATTACCTGGCCCGCCGCGACTCCGAGTGGATGGGCAAGATCTACCGTTTCCTGGGGATGAGCGTCGGCGTCATCCAGCACGACCTCAACGACCAGGAGCGGCAGGTCGCCTACGGGTGCGACATCACGTACGGCACGAACAACGAGTTCGGGTTCGACTACCTGCGCGACAACATGAAGTTCGAGTTGTCCCATTACGTGCAGCGCGGGCATCACTACGCGATCGTCGACGAAGTAGACAGCATCCTCATCGACGAGGCCCGCACGCCGCTCATCATCTCCGGTCCCGCGGAAGAATCGACCGACTTGTATTACGAGGTGGACCGCATCATTCCGCGGCTCAAACCTGGTGCGGTCACGCGCGGCGACACCAAGGGTGAAGACCGCGAGCGCCTCGAAGCGACCGGCGACTACATTGTCGACGAGAAGCACAAGACCGTCTCTCTGACCGAGAGCGGCATGGCGGCGGCCGAGAAGCTGCTCGCGCACCGGCTCAATCCCGGCGGGCTGTACGACCCGGCGAACATGCCCCTGCTCCACCACGTCAACCAGGCGCTGCGTGCCCACACGCTCTTCCGCCTCGACGTGGACTACATGATCAAGGACGGTGCGGTCGTCATCGTCGACGAGTTCACCGGGCGCCTGATGCCCGGCCGCCGCTGGAGCGACGGCCTGCACCAGGCCGTTGAAGCCAAGGAGAAGGTGAAGATCGAGCGGGAGAACCAGACGCTCGCGACCATCACCTTCCAGAATTACTTCCGCAAGTACAAGAAGCTCGCCGGCATGACCGGCACGGCCGAAACGGAGGCCGAGGAGTTCGGGAAGATCTACAAGCTCGATGTGAGCGTCGTTCCGACGAACCGGGAGCTGCGGCGAGTCGAAGAGCCTGATCTCATCTACCGCACTGAGGCGGAGAAGTACGAAGCCATCGTCGGCGACATCCTCGAGAAGCAGCAGCAGGGACGGCCCGTGCTGGTCGGCACCGTGTCGATCGAGAAGTCCGAACGCCTCTCCACAATGCTCAAGCGTCGCGGCATCAAGCACGTCGTGCTGAACGCCAAGTACCACGCGCAGGAAGCCGAGATCGTCGCGCAGGCGGGCCGCAAGGACGCGGTCACGATTGCGACCAACATGGCCGGCCGCGGCACCGACATCCTGCTCGGCGGCAACGCCGAGTACATGGCGCGGCAACAGAGCCTGAGCGAGGAGGTGGCAGAGAAGCTGCCGGGCGGCGAGGCCCGATTCGTGGACGACGAGCAGTTCGTCTACTTCTTCCACATCGACCACTTCTACAGGGCGCCGCGGCCCGACTGGGAGCGGATCTACGGGTTCTTCCGTCGCCAGACCGAGGCTGAGCACGACGAGGTCGTGCAGATTGGCGGCCTGCACATCCTCGGCACCGAGCGGCACGAAGCGCGGCGCATCGACAATCAGCTGCGCGGCCGTGCCGGCCGGCAGGGCGATCCAGGCTCATCGCGCTTCTATCTCTCGCTCGAAGACGACCTGATGCGGATCTTCGGATCCGATCGCATCTCAGGGCTCATGCAGCGCCTCGGCATGGAGGAAGGCGTGCCGATCGAGCACAAGATGGTGACGCGCGCGATCGAGCGTGCGCAGAAGCAGGTCGAAGCTCAGAACTTTTCGGTCCGCAAGCACCTGCTGGAGTACGACGACGTGATGAACAAGCAGCGCGAGAGCATCTACGCGCTGCGGCGGGAAGTGCTCGAGGGCCAGGTCCGGATCGACGAAGATGAGACGGTCGACACGCGCGGCTACGTGATGGGGCTCGCCGAAGACCTGCTCGACGAGATCGTCGAGCGGTACATCGGCCGCGAGACCGACGTCGACGCCTGGGATGTGCCTGCCTACAAGCAGGAGATCACCCGCGTCTTCGGGTTCGCGCAGGAGGATTTCGCTGGTATCGACTTCGGCGGCAGCACCGACGAGATCCAGGATGCCACATGGACGCGAATCAAGGCGGATTACGAGCAGAAGGAGGCCCTGGTCGGCCGCGAGCTGCTGCAGCGCGTCGAGCGCGACCTCATGTTGCAGATCGTCGACGGTCAGTGGAAGGACCACCTGTACAGCCTCGACCACCTCAAGGAGGGTATCGGGCTGCGCGGCTACGGCCAGCGCGATCCGCTCGTCGAGTACAAGCGCGAGAGCTTCGAATTGTTCCAGGCCATGCGCGCGCGTGTCGACGAGGACATCGTGCGGCACTTGTGGTGGCTCCGCGCCATGCCCGCCGACCAGCAGGCCGATGCGGCCGCACACCAGCCGGCGGCACGCCGCAGCCAGCCGCTGATCCTGAACGAGCCGGGCGAGCAGGCGCGAATGCCAGCCAGGGCGCCCGCACGGCAGCCCGCTCCGAGCCCGTTCGCCCCGAGGCCCGCGCGCACCGGCGGCGACGACGTCGTCAAGACCATCCGTCACGACGGCGCGAAGGTCGGCCGCAACGATCCGTGCCCGTGCGGCAGCGGGAGGAAGTACAAGAAGTGCCATGGAGCGTCGGTGAGCTGATGCATCTGAGACGGCACGGCTCGCACGACCCTCTCAACCTGTTCCGGCCGACTTCTGTCGGCCGTTTTCATATGCCCCGCCGACGGGCCTCGCTGTCTGACGTTGCTGGACGGTAATCCATGGTGCTCAAGATTGAGAGTCCCGCGGTGGTCAGGCTCGACCAGACCATTGTCACCGCGCTCACCTTCGACGACGTGCTGCTCGTGCCGCAGCATTCGCAGGTGGTGCCGACCCAGGTGGACGTGTCCACCCGCTTCTCACGCAACATCCGCCTGAACGTGCCGCTCGTCAGCGCGGCGATGGACACCGTCACCGAGTCGCGGCTGGCGATTGCGATGGCGCAGCACGGTGCGCTCGGCGTGATCCACAAGAACATGTCGATCGAGGAGCAGGCTTCCGAGGTCGACCGGGTGAAGCGCTCCGAGAGCGGCATGATCGTCAACCCGGTCACACTCTCGCCGCGCGAGCGCATCTTCGAGGCGCTCGAGCTCATGAAGAAGTACCGGATCTCGGGCGTACCGATCACCGACGACGGCTCGAAGGAAGGGCGGCTCGTGGGCATCCTCACGAACCGGGACCTGCGGTTCGAAACCAACCTGCAGCGGCTGATCGCGGAGGTCATGACGAAGGAGCACCTGGTCACGGTGCCCGTCGGGACCACGCTCGAGGAGGCGCGCGAGATCCTGCACCAGCACAAAGTCGAAAAGCTGCTCGTGGTGGATCAGGCGTTCAGGCTGAAGGGCCTGATCACTGTCAAGGACATCCAAAAGGCCGTCAAGTATCCGAACGCGTGCAAGGACTCGCTGGGACGGCTGCGCGTCGCGGCAGCCATCGGCGTGGCGCGTGACACGATGGAACGCGCGGAGGCGCTGATCACGGCCCACGTGGACGCGCTGGTGATCGACACCGCGCATGGCCACTCGCAGGGCGTGCTCGATACGGTTCGCCGTGTTCGCCGGCAGTTCAAGGACGTCGACGTGATTGCCGGGAACGTGGCCACGGCCGAAGCGACCGAGGCGCTGATCGAACTCGGCGTGGACGCGGTGAAGGTGGGCATCGGGGCCGGGTCAATCTGCACGACGCGCATCATCGCGGGCGTCGGCGTACCGATGATCTCCTCGATTCTCGAGTGCGCCCAGGCGGCGGCCCGCCATGACGTGCCGGTGATTGCCGATGGCGGCATCCGTTTCTCCGGCGACGTGACGAAGGCCATTGCCGTCGGCGCGAGCTGCACGATGATCGGCAACCTGTTCGCGGGCACCGACGAGAGCCCCGGCGAGATGATCATTTACCAGGGCCGCAGCTTCAAGGAGTACCGCGGTATGGGTTCGATCGGCGCCATGCGGCGCGGCAGCCGCGACCGGTACTTCCAGGACGAATTCGATTTGGACGGCGGCGGCAGCGACAAGCTGGTGCCCGAAGGCATCGAGGGCCGCGTGCAGCACAAGGGGCCGGTTGCGGTCATGGTGCATCAGCTGGTGGGCGGCTTGCGCGCCGGCATGGGCTACTGCGGCGCCTCCACCATCCCGGCGTTGCAGCGGGACCCCCGGTTCGTCCGGATCACGCCCGCCGGCGTCCGCGAGAGCCATGTGCATGACGTCGTGATCACCAAGGAAGCGCCGAACTACCGATCGGAGTAGTCGCCGGGACGGTGTAGCGCCCGACTTCAGTCGGGCAACTCTGTTTTGGACTTCGCCACTCGCCCGACTGAAATTGGGCGCTGTACCGACCTGCTTCCTGTCATTCTCCCCGTGATCATCGACAGCACTTCCGAGTACGACACCATCGACGCCGGTCGGGTTCTGGCGCGAGGTCTTACCGCCGGAGATGTGCTGCTGCTCTACGGCGAACTCGGCGCGGGCAAGACCGCCTTCGTACGCGGTCTCGCGAGCGGCCTCGGCGTACCCCACGACGAGGTCAGCAGCCCGACGTTCACGCTGGTGCAGGAGTACCGCGGCGGACGCCTGACGTTGTTCCACGCGGATCTGTATCGCCTCACCCCCGCCGAAGCAGCGGACCTCGGGCTCCACGATATCGGCGAAGACGGCGTGCTCGCCATCGAATGGGCCGACCGCCTGACGGGCCCTCCCTCCCCCACCGTCATCATTCGCATCGACACCCTCGGTGCGGATCGGCGGCGGATTGCCATCACCGGTTCGAACGACGACTGGGCGGTCGGCCGGGACTGACGTCCCGGCCCCACACCAGACAGCCGTTGACGATGTGGGGCCGGGGCCGAAGCGCCCCGGCCGGACAATGTCACAATGCCGCCCACGGAGTGGTCTCGTCGTCTGGGTCCGGTTTGAACCAGACATCGCCTGGAGCCTGGAGCCTGAAGCCCGGAACCAACGATCGTCTCAGAGGTGCCCATGCATCGCGCCCTGCCGCTGACTGTCTTCATTGCTGGCCTTGGAGCGCTCCTCTCGGCGCAGCCGGTATTTCGCGGGCACGAGATTTTCCCTTCCGAGGAGTTCGCCACGCGACGCGCGCAGGTGTTCGAACGAATCGGCGGCGGCGTCGCCGTCCTTCAAGGCACGACCGAACGCGGCGGTGAAGAACCGTTCCGCCAGAGCAACCAGTTCTTCTATCTCACGGGGATCGTGGAACCGCGCGCGCTCGTGCTGCTCGATGGCCGCACGCGCAAGACCACGGTGTTCCTGCAGCCCGCCGATACGCGAAGGGACGACCGCATGTTCGGGCCGGCGCTCGCGCCGGGCGAAGCGGCGGCGCGCCTCACCGGCGTCGACGCGGTGCAGCCACGCGAAGACTTCGGACGCATCGCCGGCACGCTGGCAGGCCGCATTATCTACACGCCGTTCCGGGCCGAGGTGCTGGGCAGCCAGTCGTCAGGCGATCCATCGGCCCTGGCGCGCAGCACGGCAGAGGATCCGTGGGACGGCCGGCGCTCACGGGAGGAGGTCTTCGTGGACAAGCTGAAGGCCGCGGCGCCCGGCGCAGAACTGAGGGATCTCGACGCGATGCTCGACGCCATGCGCGCGGTGAAGAGCCCCCGGGAGATCGCGCTCATCAGGGACGCCACGCAGCTCGCGGGGCTCGGCATCATGGAGGCCATGCGCGACGCACGGCCCGGCATGACCGAGTATGAGCTGCAGGCGGCCGCCGAATTCGTGTTCACGAAGGGCGGCGCCTTCGGGCCTGCCTACTTCGCGCTGGTGGCCGCCGGCACCAACACCTACTTCTCGCACTATCACCGGAACACCGCCGTGCTCCGGGACGGCGATCTCGTGCAGTTCGACTACGCGCCCGACTACAAGTACTACCAGTCAGACGTGACGCGCGTCTTCCCGGCGAACGGCAGGTTCACCGCGCGTCAGCGCGAGTTCTACACAATCTACCTGCAGCTGTATCGCGCGCTCATGACATCCATCGCGGTTCACGCGTCGCCAGCGAAGGTCGTCGGCACCGCGGTGGCGAAGATGGACGGAATCATGGCGGCGTTTCCGTTCACCGACGGCGCGATCCGGGATGCAGCCGCGCGGTTCGTAGAAGCGTACCGGACGCGCACGAATGTGCGCGGACTGGGGCACAACGTCGGCATGGAAGTGCACGACGTCGGCGGGTTGCAGGCCGCGACCCTCGAGCCCGGCCGGGTCTTCACCATCGAGCCGGCCATGCGCATCGAGGCCGAGCGCCTCTCAATCAGGCTCGAGGACATGATCCTCATCACGGACACAGGCTACGAGAACCTGTCGGCCTTCGTGCCCATCGAGATCGAGGACATCGAGCGCCTCATGGCGCAGCCAGGCTTGAGCGACGCCGCCCTGCAGATCCCCGCGCGATGACAGGATGGCCTGCCTACGATGCCGCCGGACGAGGAGTGCGCTTGCGCGCGGTGAGCTCCAGCACCGCGTCCCCCAGGTGCGCGAGGACGTCCGACGCGGTGAGCGCCACTTCCCCTTCCGCCGCCTCGGCCAGGTCTCCCGCCGATCCGTGCAGGAACACCCCGAGCTTGCAGGCGGCCTCCGCGTCGAGCAGGTGTCCAAGCCACCCGGCGACGATTCCGGTGAGCACGTCGCCCATCCCGCCGCTCGCCATCCCGGCGTTCCCCGTAGGGTTGATGAAGACGCGCTCATCGGGTGTGGCGATGATCGTCCGGTGTCCTTTCAGCACCACGTACACGCGGTGCGAGGTCGCGAAGTTGCGCGCCAGGTCCAGCCGGTGCGCCTGCACGTCGGCCGTCGTGACCCCCGTCAGCCTGGCGAACTCCCCCGGGTGCGGCGTGATGATCACGTCGCGGCCTTCCGTGCCCGCGAGCCGATCGGGCTCCTCGGCAAACGCGTTCAGCGCGTCTGCGTCGAGCACCAGCGGCACGCCCGCGCGCTCGACGAGCGCATGAACGAACCGGACAGTGCTGGGGGCCGTGCCGAGCCCGGGACCAACCGCGATCACATCGTGCGGCATCTCGAGCAGGCGTTCCAGATCGGCCAGCGGAACACCGCCATCCTCGGCAGCGCCGAGTGCTTCCGTCATGTACTCGGGGGCCATCGCGGCCAGCACCGCCTGGCACCACGCCGGCGTCGCGATGGTCACCAGCCCCGCACCAGAGCGCAGTGCACCCATCCCGGTCAGGTGCGCCGCCCCACTGCGGCCCTGTGCCCCCGCGATGACCAGGACGTGGCCGTAGTCGCCTTTGTGTGAGTCGAGGGGCCGGGGCTGCACGAGCGGCCGCATCTGCGCGCGCGTCAGGAGCTCGATGCGCGGCCCGTCGATCGCATCGAACACGTCGTCGGGGATGCCGATGTCGGCGATGATGATGTCGCCGGCCTGCATCTCAGCCGGCGGCAGCACGAGCGGCAGCTTGGGGGCGCCGAGCGTCACCGTCACGGCTGCCTCGATGGCATCGCCAATGAGGTCCGCCGTGTCGGCCGACATGCCCGACGGCAGATCGACGGCAACCACAGGGATGCCCGACCCGTTGATGTCCGCAACCACGGTCTCGAGCATGCCTTGGAGCGGCGTCCTCAGGCCCGTCCCGAACAGCGCGTCCACGATCAGATCGCACGACGAGATCTCGGAAAAGTGCAGCTCCCAGGTCTGCCCGTCGCCGATCTCCACCACAGTGAGCCCGAGGCGGCCGAGAATCTCCAGGTTCGTGCGCGCGTCGCCGCGGATCTCCGCAATCACACCCAGGACGAACACCGAGACGTTGATGCCGCGGTGGACGAGCGTGCGGGCCACTACGAATCCATCACCACCGTTGTTGCCCCGTCCGCACAGGACGGCGACATGCCGCTCCGCAAGGTCTTCGAAGCTGGCCTCCATGGCGGCGACCACCTGCCGGCCCGCGTTCTCCATGAGCACAATCGAAGGAATCCCGATCTCTTCTATCGTGCGGCGATCGGCCTCGCGCATCTGGTTGCTGTTGAGGACCCGCATTCGGCGCGAGTCTAGCATGGGCGGTGAAGGGTCCGCCGGGTGCACAACACCGCTCACCGCTGCCGACGGACCGAGCCATTTGCGTCCCCCGCGCGTACGCGGGCATGATCGACCGCACCTACTGGAGCATCCAACTGCATGGCGACTGTCATCAACGTCAACGGCCGCATCGCGCACGGGATCAGCGCCACCATTCCGGTGCTCGATCACGGCTTCCTCTATGGGGAAGGCGTGTACGAGGTGTGCCGCACGTATCACGGCCACCCGCTGCTGTTCGACCGCCACATGCGCCGGATGCGCAACTCCGCCCGCATGATCGCCTTGCCGGTGCCGTTCACGGACGAGGAGGCGCTCGGCCTCATCAACGAGACCCTCGCGGCCGCCGGCCTGGCGACGCCTGGCGTGCGCGGGCCCGAGGCGTACGTGCGCCTGCTGCTCACGCGGGGCGTCGGGGAGCTCAGTTACGACCCCGCAGCCTGCCCGGACCCGTCGGTGGTCGTCATCGTGAAGCCGCACGTCGAGCCTGACGCCCATATCTACGAGCTCGGCGTCCGCGTATCGCTCGTCCCCATCGTCCGCAACCACCCACTTTCGCTGAACCCCCTGATCAAATCGAACAACCTGCTGAACAATGCGCTCGCCATGCAGCATGCGCTCGAGCACGGGGCGTTCGAGGCGGTCATGCGGAACATCCGCGGAGAGATCGCCGAGTGCTCGCAGTCGAACCTGTTCGTCGTGAAGAGCGGGTCCGCGTTCACGCCGCCGGTGGACGCGGGGCTCCTCGCCGGGATCACGCGCGAGTTTCTCTTCGATGTGGCCCAGGACATCGGGGTCCCGATGGCCGAGAGCGTCATGATCGACGAGGACCTGCTGGGCGCCGACGAAGCGTTCCTCACGAGCACGACGCGGGAGGTTGTGCCGATCGTGCTCGTGGACCAACACAGGATCGGTACAGGCCGTCCCGGACCGGTCACACGAGCATTGCTTGAAGGGTTTCGCCGGCGGGCGGACCTGCTCACCGGGGAGACAGGCATCGGCAGGGCTGATCCCCCGTCACCCAGAGCCGAGACAGCGCTAGCGGCGCGCCGCCTCGGGACTGCAGATGTGGCGCCGCGACGTCAGATGTGGCGCCGGGCTGCCTTCAGTCCCGGCGATGCGCCCGACCGGAATTGGCGCTCTGAAGGACACGACACTAAACGGCCGCCTTCTCTGCGTACGTGTCAGCCGACGGGCAGACGCAGAAGAGGTTCCTGTCACCGTACGGGTTGTCGATCCGCGCCACGCTGGGCCAGAACTTGTTCGCGCGGACGAACGGCAATGGAAACGCCGCCTGCCGGCGTGAGTACGGGTGCGACCACTCGTCGTCCGACACCATGGCCGCGGTGTGTGGCGCGTTCTTGAGCACGTTGTCCCGCGCATCGGCCTTCCCCGACACGATCGCCTGAATCTCGCCGCGGATCGCAATCATCGCCTCGCAGAATCGATCGAGCTCCTCTTTCGGCTCGCTCTCCGTCGGCTCGATCATGAGGGTCCCCGGCACCGGGAACGACACCGTGGGCGCGTGAAACCCGTAATCCATCAGACGCTTTGCGATGTCGATCTCCTCCACCCCCGCCGCCTTGAAGGCGCGCATGTCGAAGATCATCTCGTGGCCGACGCGGCCGTTCTCGCCGGCATACAGCACGGGATAGTGCGCTTCGAGCCGGGCCTTGATGTAGTTCGCGTTGAGGAGGGCGTACTTGGTCGCCGCAGTCATCCCGTCCGATCCGAGCATCGAGATGTAGCCGTACGAAATCACCAGGATGCTGGGACTCCCGTGCGGCGCCGCCGCGACGGGTCCGATCGGCTCGGCTCCGCCGGTTTCGACGACCGGGTGGCCCGGGAGATACGGGGCAAGGTGTGCACCCACGCCGATCGGGCCCATCCCGGGACCGCCGCCGCCGTGCGGAATGGCGAAGGTCTTGTGCAGGTTCAGGTGGCACACGTCGGCGCCGATCGACGCGGGGCTCGTGAGGCCCACCTGGGCGTTCATGTTGGCGCCGTCCATATACACTTGTCCGCCGTGCGCGTGGACGATGTCGCAGACTTCCCTGATCCGGTCTTCGAACACCCCATGCGTGGATGGATACGTGATCATCAGCGCGGCCAGGCTCGGCGCGTGCTGAGCGGCCTTTGCGCGGAGGTCGTCGAGGTCCACGCTGCCATCGGGCGCCGTCGCAACGACCACGACGCGCATGCCCGCCATGACGCCGCTTGCCGGGTTGGTGCCGTGCGCCGACGCGGGGATCAGGACAATGCGCCGCTGGTCGTCGCCCCTGGACCGGTGATACGCGCGGATGACCAGCAGCCCCGCGAGCTCGCCCTGGGCGCCCGAGTTGGGCTGCAGCGACACGGCGGCGAAGCCTGTGATCTCACAGAGCGCCGCCTCGAGCTCACGGAAGATGCGCGAGTAGCCCGCGGCCTGGTCGAGTGGCGCAAACGGGTGCAGCCTGCTGAACTCAGGCCAGGTGACGGGCAGCATCTCGGCCGCGGCGTTCAGCTTCATGGTGCACGACCCGAGCGGGATCATCGAGGTCTCGAGCCCGATGTCCTTGGCCTCGAGGCTGCGGATGTACCGCATCATCTCCGTCTCGGAGTGGTGCCTGTTGAACACCGGGTGCGTCAGGTACGGGCTCGTGCGGCGCAGAGGCGCGGGGTATAGGTCCGCGAGTCGATCCGCGAACGCCGCTGGGTCCAGCGTGGGCGCTGACGCGCCGGCCGCCGATGCGAATACGGCCAGGATGTTCGACACGTCCGAGGTGTCGCAGGTTTCGTCGAGTGCGATTCCGACTGCCGTCTCGCCGACGTACCTGAAATTGATTCCCGCAGCCAACGCGCGCTCGCGCACGGCTGACGTGGTGGCGCCCGGCACTCCCGACATGTCGATGCGCAGCGTGTCGAAATAGAGATCGTTCAGTTGCCGGTAGCCCAGGGCCTGGAGCGCATGCTCGGTGATGCGGGCCAGCGTGTGAACGCGTGTCGCAATCGCCGCCAGGCCGTGCGGGCCGTGGTAGACGGCATACATGGCCGCCATGTTGGCGAGCAGCGCCTGCGCCGTGCAGATGTTCGAGGTCGCCTTCTCCCGGCGGATGTGCTGTTCGCGCGTCTGCAGGGCCATGCGGTAGGCAGGATGCCCATTGGCGTCGACCGACACGCCGATGACCCGGCCCGGTGCCTGGCGCACGTAGGCCTCGCGCGTGGCGAAGAACGCAGCGTGCGGCCCTCCGTACCCGAGCGGCACGCCGAAGCGCTGTGAGTTGCCCACGACAGCGTCGGCGCCCATCTCGCCGGGGGGCGTGAGCAGCGTGAGCGACAGCAGGTCCGTCGCGACCGCGACGAGCACACCCGCGGCGTGTGCCCGATCGATGAGCGCCCGCAGATCCTCGACGCGTCCAGCCTCGTCCGGGCACTGCAGCAGCAGTCCGTAGACCTCAGGCGTGAGCTCCGCACGCGCGGCGTCGACGATGCGGACCGTCAGCCCGAGCGGCTCGGCGCGGGACTGCAGCACCGCAATGGTCTGCGGAAACACTCGATCGGACACCAGAAACGTCTGCGCCGATTTCTTCGTGTGCACGCGATGCAGCAGCGTCATCGCTTCGGCAGCCGCCGTGGCTTCGTCCAGCAGCGAGGCGTTGGCCACGCCCATACCGGTCAGATCGCTCACCATTGTCTGGAAGTTGAGGAGCGACTCGAGGCGCCCCTGCGCGATCTCCGCCTGGTAGGGCGTGTACGGCGTGTACCAGCCGGGGTTCTCCATGACATTGCGCAGGATGACGGCCGGCGTGATGGTGTCGTAGTACCCCAGCCCGATGAAGGAACGCAGCACACGGTTCTCGGCCGCGATCCCGCGGAGCCGCGTGAGATAGTGATGCTCGCTTTCCCCCGCGGGGAGGTCGAGCGGACGCGCGAGCCGGATCGACGCGGGCACGGTTTCCCGGACCAGCTGATCGAGCGACGATACCCCAATCGTTTCGAGCATGGCGGGCAGGTCGCGCTCGCGCGGGCCGATGTGCCGCGCCTGGAACATGTCGGACGTGTGAAGGCTCATAAGACGTTCCTGCGCGACCTCTTACTTCACCGCGTCCGCGTACTGCGTGTGGTCGAGCAAAGCCGCGGTTTCCGTGGGGTTCCCCAGCCGAATCGTGACCATCCACGTCCCGTGCGGATCCGCGTTGATCGTCTCGGGGCTGTCCTTGAGCGTCGCATTCACGCCGACGATCTCGCCGGACACGGGTGCGAAGATCTCGGAGACCGCCTTGACCGACTCGATGGTGCCAATGGCCTCACCCTGCGTGACCGTCCGGCCCACGTCAGGCAGCTCGACGTAGACAACGTCCCCGAGCTGCTTCTGGGCGTAGTCGGTAATCCCCACCTGACCTTGATCGCCAGCTACGCGAATCCACTCGTGGTCGCTCGTGTACTTCAGGTCGGCAGGATACATGTCAGCTCCTCGGTCGTTTGTAGAACGGCAGCGGCACGATTCGGGCGCGAGCGCGCCGGTTGCGCACGTCGATGTCGATTTCGGCGTCGGGTGGTGTGGATGCCGGCACGTAGGCCATCCCGATCGCCTTCTTCAGAAACGGCGTCTGGGTACCGCTCGTGACATGGCCGGCGGCGATCCCGTCCACGAGCACCGGATGCCCGTGTCGGGCTATTGCGCGATCGATCATCTCGAACCCGACGAGGCGGCGCGTCAAGCCCGCCTCCTTCTGTGCCTCGAGCGCGGCGCGGCCGATGAATCCGCCCTTCGTCCAGGACACGATCCACTCCAGATCGGCTTCGAGCACCGTCGTGGTGTCGTCGATGTCGTTGCCATAGAGCCGCATCGCTGCTTCGAGCCGCAGCGTATCGCGTGCGCCGAGCCCCGCCGGCTTCAAGTCGAATGGCCGGCCCGCGTCGAGGAGCGCGTCCCAGACGCGCGGCGCCGAGCCGGGTGGCACGAACAGTTCGTACCCGTCCTCGCCGGTGTAGCCCGTGCGCGAGATCGTGCAGCGAACGCTCGCGATCTCGCCGTGTGCGAACCAGTAGTACTTGATCGTCCCGAGGTCCACGCCCGTGAGCGGCTGCACGATCTGCCGTGCCGCGGGACCTTGCACGGCAATGAGGGCGTAGCGTGCGCTGCTGTCGACGGCAACGGCATCGCCAATTCCCTGGATGCGCTCGCGGATCCAGGCAAAATCCTTCTCGACATTCGACGCGTTGACAACGAGCAGGAAATGATCCGCGGCGAGCCGATAGACGAGCAGATCGTCGACGAACGCACCGTTGGGCATCATGAGGCCCGCGTACTGGGCCTGGCCGATGCTCAGCTTGGCCGCGTCGTTGCTTGTGATGCGCTGAATTGCCGGGAGGGCATCGCCGCCGGCCACTTCGATCTCGCCCATGTGGCTGACGTCGAACAGGCCGGCCCGAGAGCGCACCGCCAGGTGCTCCTCTGTAATGCCCGCGTACTCGACGGGCATGTGCCAGCCGGCAAACGGCACCATCCGGGCGCCGAGCGCAACGTGCCGAGCGTGCAGAGCAGTCTTCTTGGTTACTGAGGCGTCGAGCTGTGCCATCGAGGGTGCCGGAAGGATGCCGGCGAGGCCGACAGAAGACAGTATTGTATCAAACCGTTGCGGCTCGTTCAGCCTCATATGGTATTGGCCGATTTTTCATTCAGAATTTTTCGCCGTCCTCGATCCAGCTCGTCACGTCTCACACCCTCTCGTTTAGCGGCCACATGTGCATCTTTCTTAGCACGCACCGACCCCGCCGTTTCGAAATGTCCTGGCGCCGGAGGTTGTGAGCTGGATAACCAGTTGAGGGTTTCGGCTTGGAGTCACCTTCCAATGGCACCTAAGCCTGGTGTTCGTGCTGACATAGGACGATGCCCCCTTCTCCGTCCTCCGATGTCGGTGTTAGAAGAGGGGGATTGTCGCACTGCGGCCACTCTGCATGTGATCGGCAGCGTAAAACCGCGTTCGCATACGGGCAATCACGAGAGCGTCCGCTGAAGCAGCCAGTACGTTCCCGCCGCCACGACGAGAAGGGAGCAGGCCGGCGCCAGGAGGGGACGCCGTGCGACCTGCGCCCGCAACCCGCATATCAGTGGCCACAGCAGCACCGCCACCGCGATCTGGCCCGCCTCCACCCCGAGGTTGAACGACGCGAGCGGCGTCGCAACGGCGCCGCCGGCGCCGACGCCGAGATCCTGCAGTGCGCCGGCAAAACCGAACCCGTGGATCAGCCCGAAGGCGAACGTCAACTTCCAGCGTGAGCCGGGCGGCGGGCGCACGAGGTTCTCGATGCCCACGAACACGATCGAGGCGGCGATGAGCGGCTCCACGACGGCGCCCGGCACGCGCACCAGGCCCAATACGGCAAGTGCGAGCGTAATCGAGTGCGCCACCGTGAACGCCGTGACGGTCCGGACGACGCTCGACAACCGCGTGACGCCGAGCAGCAGCGCAGCGAGAAAGAGCAGATGGTCGTAGCCTCCGAGAATGTGTCGGACTCCCAGCGCAAGGAACCGCCCGGCAACGTGGGAAGTCGGTGCGACCGCAGCGGCGTCGACATCGACCTGGCTCTCCCGCGCGTCGAGCATGCGTTCGGTGACGAGGCGTCCGTCGGGCCCGCGGACGGTCAGAAGCTCACGGTGGCCGCGCGCCAGCCGCGAGGGAACCGTCGAACGGATGGTCATCCGGGTGCCCGCGGGACGAGGGAACGTGAGCACGACCCTCGCGCCGGTGTCGCGCTCCTGCGCCGCGGTCTCGACGACCTCCTCGAGCGCCACGCCGTCGAGCCGCAGCTCGACGGCGCCGAGCGCAAAGCCTTCGAGTCCGCCGCGCTGGCCGGCGGCGGCGATGCGCGCATCCGCCGCGGCCAGCGACAGCGTTGCCACGACGCGCACGGGTTCGACTCGCAGCTCCAGGGAGCTCAAGCCGGGATCGTGCGCACGTGCCGTCGCCGGACAGGCCACGACGAGAGCCGCCATGCAGCGCACGGCGGCTCTCACCAGGGGCGAGGACAGGATTCGCGTCACGTCAGTGGTGGACGTGCCGGCGTCCGTTCTGAGGGGTGGACTCGTAAGGGAAGACCTTGTTGAAGGCCATGTCGTTCGCGTTGACGTTGTCCCCGGCCGGGCCGCGGATGACGGGCGGGCTCGTGCGCAAATCGCTGATGAGCGCCGTCACCGCGATGTCCACGACGTCGTCACCGAAGCGGCGGCCGTTCGGCCACCCCCCCGGGATGACGCCCCCGCCGAAGCCGGGTTGTATCTGACTGATCAGCACGTCGTCGCCGAAGATGCTGAGGGGTGAGAAGCCGGGATCGTCTGGGTTCGACTGGTGGCCGGGTCCACCGCCGGCCAGCCGCGCCGACTTCGTGGAGAGATCCACCTTGATCAAGTCGGGGATGAAGATTGAGGCAATGTCGGTCCGGCCCGTCTCGATCCCGGGCAGGTCGGGCTCGAACACGATCAGGTTGAGGAGCTTCGCGAGCTCGGGGTTCTCCGCGTACTTGCGGAACAGCCGGTTGTCGCTGGTCGGCCTCGTGCGGCTGTAGAGATCCTTGTCCTCGATGGCCACGAGACCCTCGTTGAACAACGGATTGCCCTGGCGCCCGACCTGCACCCAGTCGCCGTAGATCTGCGGTTTCAACAGGCCATCGGCGAGCACCGTGAAGCGTCGGCGGCTCGTCGTCGCATAGACGCCGACGATCTGACTGTCGCCGCCGAGCTCCGAGACGGGGATCGCGAGCGCCATCAGGTGCAGGTTGAATCCCTTCTGGGCGTCCTTCCCGGGGCTCCGTAGCTGCAGCAGATCGAATATGGCCTGGATGTCGCCGTAGAACCCATCGTCGCGCTGGCCCGCGAACGAGACGTAGTCACGATCGAGCGAGGCAATCGACTGCTTCGTGTAGCGATCGAGCTCGTCGAATGTGGCGACGCCGTTGCGTGCGCGGTTCTCACCGTTGTCACCCTGGTTGTAGAAGGGAGTGGCGATACCCTGATTGTTCGGCGGAACGACGCCACGGCCGAGCAGCGCACGGCGACCGCTCCGGTTGTCGACCAGCGTGACGGTGTAGAACTGCGTCAGGTTCTGGGCCGCGTCGTCGACGTTCTGGACGACGCCGAGGTACGACTGGAGGATCGTTTTGGTGTTCTTGAATCGCGTCGTGAAGCGGAACTCATACGTGAACGTCGCCCGCCCGGCCGCCGCGTCGTCGCCGGTTGCCACGTGAATCCGATAGAGCACGTTCGGGTCGAAGTTGTACTTGTTCGGGCCGATGCCCGGCTCCTCGAAGGGGTACACGCCGAGAGCGGTCACGAGCATCTTTCTGCCGTTCTCCTCCCGGACGAACGCGTACACGTCGGTGGTGTTGGCGGCGTCGTCGAGCGTGATGAGCGGCGCGTCCATGTGGCTCGACGCGCGTGCCGCGCCCGGGCCGGACAGCAGGAACCCGCCCGCTGCGATGATGGGCAGCACTCGGCACCATGGGATCTTCATGTCGACTCTCCTTATTGACGGACTTCGATCAGCTGTCGCGAGAGCTCCGCGGACTCGGACGGCAGGAGCATCGCTCTCAGGTGCTCTGCCTTCTTCAGCCAGCGCCGGGCCTCGCCGGGCCGTCCAGCTGCTGCGTCGATGACCCCCGCGTGGAGGAAGAGACGGCCGTCCTGCGTGCCCTGGCCGACCGCGCGTGCCATGACCTCGCGCGCCTGCGCGATGTGGCCGTTCGCTGCCAGCGCCCACGCGTGAGCGTCGAGCGTGAAGACGTCCTGACGCTCGCGCAGCTCATCCTCGACCAGCCGGAGGGCCCCCGGCGGGTCGGAGCGGCGTGTTGCCAGAAACAGCGCAAGCGTCCTCGGGTCGGTGGTCGCGCCATGGGTGGTCAGCTCGCGCTCGATGCGTTCGGCGTCACCGGCGAGGCCCTGGAGGCGCAGGGTGTCCGCCAGCGTCCACTGGTACTCCGGCAGGGGATTCAGTCGCGCCGCGCGACCGAGCGCTTCGACAGCCTCCGCCGGACGGTTCATCGCGAGAAGCGCCCGGCCACGGGCGAGGAGGGCCGCGGCGTAGTCCGGTTGACGTTCCAGAGCAGCGTCCGCTGCAGCCGAGGCTGCGCGTGCACGCCCGGCCTGCAGCTCGTAGGCCGCGAGCCGCGTCCAGGCCCACGCGGCCGACTCCGGGTCGCGAGGACTGGCTGACTCGATCGCCAGCCGGATCAGCTCGATCGCGCCGTCCAGATTCCCCCGCACCCACCTGAGGTGCGCAGCGCGCACGTACGACTGATAAAACGGCTTGAGATCGACCATCCGCTGGTAGGCGGCGGCGGCCTCGGTGAGACGGCCCTGCTCCATCAGCGTGTCGCCGAGCAGCCCGAAGTCGAGTGCAACCTCGCGCGTCGACACGAGCGCCCTGGCTATCTGCTCCGCTTCGCGGAAGCGATGCAGCTGGTGGAGCACGTGGCCGCGCAGCAACAGGCCCTCGGTCGATCCCGGATGCCTCGTTGCCAGGCACTCGGCCGTCATCTCGGCCGACTTGTAGTCGCCGGCATCGTGTGCCACGCGAGCGCGTGAGACGTACAGGTACCCAAGGCGCTCCAGCGCCTCCTTCGCGCCGGCGCCTGCGCGCGCGCGGGCCTGCGTCCGTCCGATCGCGCGGTCCATCTCGGTGTCCTGGCGGCCGGCTGCGAGCGCGGCGGCGCATGCGTCCATCACCGTTTCCGCCAGCGGCGGAACGTCTGCCGTCATGCCGCATCCAGTCGTCACGCCCGACAGCAACAGGACGCCGAGCGCGAACATCGATCGCTTCATGCGGTTCCTCCGTCTGAACACTTGTGACTACGGACGTCGGACCGCTCCGGATGTATGTTGTCGGTATGCATGAGTGCCCGGCGCACTTCGGGCAGGCTCGTTCCGAGGTGCGATCCTGCGGATCAATTCGGCGCGTGTGTGGCCGTCGCGCTTCGACCGAGACACTAGATCGCCCCGGACCGCGCTGAAAGATCGCGGAGCGCGATCGCAGCCGATCGGCTCGGCAACCTCAAAAAGCGATTGCGAGCGTGGCGCGGACCGTGCGCGGCAGGGCCGGATGCGTGTGGGTGTCGCTCGTCCCGCCAGGTGGCTCGTCGGGTAGTCGGGACGTGTAGTAGTAATCGACGTCGCTCACGCGGGCGCCGAAGACGTTGAACATGTCGGCGACGATGGACCACCGGCGCGACAGTCTGTAGCCGGCCTGGAGGTTGACCAGGCTCGTGGCTCGCGATCGGATGGTCCCATCCTCGGTGAGCGCCCGCGGGCCGAAGTACCGCCACCTCAGGCTGCCGAAAGCTGGGCGCTCGCCGTCGGCGGTGAGCCCCACGGACGCGACGCGTTCGACCGACCCCGGCACGAGGTTGCCCGCGCTATGGGCGTCGGTGAAGCGCGCGCCCGACCACGCGACGTCACCATCGAGGGTCATCCACTGCCGGACGCGCACGAAGTTCGACCATTCGAGCCCGTGACGCTCGCTCGGACGGCTCGGGGCAGTGGCGCCCGCGTCACCGACGAACACGAGCTCGGAGTCCAGCGCCAGCCGCCACAGGGCGATCGTCGACTGAACGCCACGAAACGCCACGACCCGAACGCCCACTTCGGCGCCGCGCGTCCTCGCGAGCGGCGTGACGCGATCGACAGGCACGGTCCCTTGAAAAACTGGACGCCGGTGACGAGCTCCGGAATGAGAAAGCTCACGTCGGTGTACCCGTGGCCATGGGCATGCGTCGGCATGTTCACCGGGACGCCCGCGACTACGGTGGCGAAGTCGGTGCCGTGATCGAGGTTGAACCCGCGCAGGTAGTACTGCGTCGCCTTGCCCTCGCCGCTGTGCTGCGTCACGCTCAGGCCCGGCACGGTCTCGAGCACTTCGGCCGGGCGCTGGATCGGCCGCTGCCCCATCTGACGAGCCGTAACCACGCCGACGCTGGCCGACGGCGCCAGGCCGATCTGGCCCGACTCGAGTGGATCGAGCTCGGCGAGATTGCGGAACGTGTACCGTCCCGTGACGGTCACCTCGGCGTGCAGCGCCACCTGCAGCACGATATCGATCCTGACCACACCGCCTGACGCGACGTCGACGCCCGGTCGCGTGTGCGGGGCGAATCCGGGCAGCGCGAAGGTCACGACGTATCGGCCAGGGGGCAGAGCCTTCACCCAGAACTCGCCGTGTTCAGTCGTCACCGCCGATCGATGCAGTGCCCGCCCGGCGAGCGTCACCATCACTCCCGGCAGCGGCGCCCCAGTGCGATCGCGCACATGACCGGCGACCTCGCCGGATTCGGCCGAGGCGGCGGCGACTGACGAACCGAGGCAGCAACTCAGGACGACCAGGTATGGAAGGCAAGTCATTTAAGCGTGCGGGTTCAGGGCCCGATACGAGTCGGTGCTCACCCGGACTTACGAGTCGCATTCGTTCCTGGATGTTTGGGGCGGCACGGCCCAGCCGTCGCGGCCGGGGTCACATCGTCTGGCGCGGCGTGCCGATGAGGTACCTGTCTCCGGTCGGGGCAGGCACCCCGCCCTCGGGCTCGAGGGTCACCGCTGCCGCGACCGGTGTACCGATGTCGGAGGGTGTGCGGAAGACAGCCGTTGCCCGGCCCGCGGGTTCGCGCGCGAGCAGTCCCGCACTCACGGGCGCCTCGGCCGTGACGACCCAGACCTGGTACACGCGGCCGGGCGGGAGCGGAGGCAGATCCGTGGCCGTGAACACCATCCCGTTGCTGCGGCTCCACAGCGCGCGTGCGCTGGCACGCGGCGCCGGAGTCTGGCCGGCAAGATCGATGCGAACCAGGTCGGGCGCCGTGAGGATGGCCAGCGCGGTCTGGGCGTCTTGGGCGGCCTGACGTGCCTCGGTGACCTGACGCTCTGCGTCTGCGGCACGCCGTTCGGAATCCTGGAGTCTGGCGTCGAGCATGGAGACGCGCGCGTAGGACCACCAGGCGGCGGAGCCAAGCGCCACCGCAAGAAGGATCGCGGCGGCCAGCGGCAGCCACGAGCGCGGCGCACGGACAGGGGCGGGCGCGCCCGCCGTCGTGCCGGTAATCGGACGCAGCACGCGCTCACGCAGCTCGGGCCGCGGCGTGCGTCGTGGGACGGCATACGCGAGTGCGTCCACGATCGGCTGCAGGTCGCGCAGCTCCTGCTGGCAGGCGGCGCACGTTGCCATGTGCGCCTCGAACGCGCGGCGTTCAGAGGCGTCGAGCGCGCCGAGCGCGTACGGTGCGGCGAGCGACTGCTCGTCGTGCGTGAGGGTCATGCCCCTTCTCCCGCCGTACGCCCCGACAAGGCCTCGCGCAGCTTCAGCAGCCCGAGCCGAATCCTGGTCTTCACCGTGCCGAGCGGCTCCTCCAACCGTTCCGCAACCTCCCGCTGCGTCAGCCCCTCGAAGTACGCAAGCTCGATCGCGGTCCGCTGCAGGAGCGGCAGTCGCAGCAGCGCCTCGCGAACTCGCGCGGCCTCGTGTTCGGCGGCCAGCAGGTCTGCTGGATCCGCGACGCCGTCCGGCCGCTCCAGCCAGTCTGGATCGGTCGCCGCGTCGATGAGAGCGTCTGGCCGCACGCGGCGCGCCCGAAGGCGATCGATCGCGCGGGTGCGCGCGATCGTGAGCAGCCATGTCGCCACGCTGCCGCGCGACGCGTCATACCGGGCGGCCTGGCGCCAGGCCTGCGTGAACACCTCCTGCACGACGTCTTCGGCCTCCGCCTCGTCGCCGACGATCCGCAGCGCCAGCGAGTACACGGCGCGCGCGTGGCCATCGTAGAGAGCGGCCAGCGCGGTGCCGTCACCCGCCGCCGCTCGTGCGAGCCCTTCGGCATCGTCGTGCTGACGGGCCGCGGATGAACCCGCTACCCAGGCGAGCAGCCATGTCATCGGAGTGCCGCGATCATACCTTCACTTCTCGACGGTGTCGTCCTCGTGCCGGTCGCCGCTGCGAGGATCCGTCCTGTCTTTGCTGCGGCTGGTTCCCACTGACTGCTCGCGCGGTCAGGCGATTCGGGTCGGACTGACCTCCGCACGGGCCTCGCGTTCCACCAACATAACCGAGCTCGTATGTAGAGCGGGCTGCGAGATCCCGCAGCCCGCGCCCGAGTCGGCGCCCGGTGACGGACGCTCAAAGTGTTCTACGGCCGAACTCAGCCGTCGGATTGGCTGGGCCGATCAGTTTTCTGCGGCTCAAGCTCCACCTGAGCTCAGGAAGCCACGCGCCCCAGGAATTGGCCCCGGTCATGCTGAGCATCACACCATGGGTGCCCCCGCGGTCGACTCAGGCGCAAACTCCCCGACCGCAGCAGGATCCGTCAGCGTCCTGCTGAACGCGTCCGCGGGTGCTGCTGCCCGCGAAGGTGAGGGCGAGCATCCCGCGCTGGCGGAGGTGCAGGACGCGTTCGGGTCCGCGGGTCTGAACGTCTCCATTTCGGTGGGCAGCGCTGAGACGCTGAGAGCGCTCGCCCGCCAGGCGGCGGCAGAAGGGGTGCGGGTGGTCGTCGCCGGGGGCGGCGACGGCACGATCGGCTCGGTCGCGTCGGTGCTCGCGAACACGCATACAACGCTCGGGATCCTGCCGCTCGGCACGCTCAATCACTTTGCGAAGGACCTCGGCATCCCGCTCGGCGTCCCCGGGGCCGTCCGCGTCGTCGCGGCCGGCTTAACGGCGCGCGTCGATGTGGGCGAGGTGAACGGCCGCGTGTTCATCAACAATTCCAGTCTCGGGCTGTATCCATCGCTCCTGTACCAACGCGAGAAGCGGCAGGCACGGGGCCGTGGCAAGCGGATCGCCCTTGCGCTCGCGATTGCACGGGTGTGGCGACTGTACCGCCGTGTGCGCGTGGTCGTCCACACGGAGGCCGGCTCTCGCGTCATCCGGACGCCGTTCGTATTCGTCGGCAACAACGAGTACCAGCTCGAGGGCGTGCGTTTCGGCGCCCGCGCGCGGGTTGACGGCGGCCAACTGCACGTAGCGATGGCGCCGGGGATGACGAGGGGCGAGATGGTCCGCGTGCTCGGATGGGCGCTCCTCGGGCGTCTGACAGATGTCGACCACCTCGACACGCTGCTGACGGACGCGGTCACGATCGGCGCCAGGCGGCAGCGGTTGCCGGTGGCGCTCGACGGCGAAGTGGCGCTCCTCAGCACGCCCCTGGAGTACCGCGTTCGCCGCGGCGCCCTCCGCGTATGCGTGCCGGCAGACGTCCCACGGTCGCCGGTCAGGTTGGCGATCAGCGGTTAGCCGGCAATGCGTCGCATTATCCATCTCTCGGATGTGCACTTCGGACGCACGGACCCGGCAGTCGTCGCAGCCGTGCTCGCTGTCGTCCGGCGCCTGGATCCGCACCTCGTGGCCATCTCCGGCGACCTCACACAGCGCGCGCGAGCCTGGCAGTTCCGCGAGGCCCGCGCATTCCTGGATGCGCTGCCGTGTCCGCAGCTGGTAGTGCCGGGCAATCACGATGTGCCGCTCTACGATATCGCCCGCCGGTTCCTCGATCCGCTCGGCAACTACAGGCGCCACATCACGACCAATCTGCGGCCCGTCCACAGAGATCAGGAGTTCGTGGCCGTGGGCCTCAACACCACGCGATCCTTCACGGTGAAGGACGGCACCATCCGAGCGCCGGACCTGCGACACGCACGTGAGGCACTCGAGGACGCGGGCGAGGAGGCGGTGAAGATTGTCGTGGCGCACCACCCGTTCCAGTACCCGGAGGATTCGTCGACGCGCTGGCAGAAGGCCGCCGTCATCCGCGCGCTGGAGTCGCTCGCGGGTGCGGGTGCGGACGTGTTCCTCACGGGCCACCTTCACCTCAGTTACACCGGGCACACGGCCGGACGCTATCGCATCGCCGGCCGGACCGCGGTCATCGTGGAGGCCGGCACGGCGACGTCGACCCGCCAGCGTGGCGAAACCAACAGCTTCAACGTGTTGCACGTCGAGCGCTCGAACATTGTGGTGCAGCGCTGGCAATGGCAGCAGACCTCCTCTGAGTTCATCGTCGTCGACGCCCAGACGTTCGACCGGTCAGCACCCGGCTGGAGCGCCCGGACGCCTGAGCCGCCGCCCGTGGACGTGCGGGATGCGCTCGGCGAGAGCTTGCCCACGCCTGGCACGGCGGATCGGTCCCGCTGAAGCCGAGCGTTACGCACAACGCCCGCTATAATCGGCGACGATGCTCCGCGCGCAATCCGCGCTGCTGATTGGAACGGCCGTGGCAGTGATGCTGGCCACGTGCGGCGCGAGCCTGGCTCATGGCGAGAACCTGGAAGGTCTGACCGTCACGGACCTCGACGGGCGCGAGGTGCGGCCGTTCGCGTCTGGGCTGGATGCCGCCAGGGCGGTCGTGTTCGTCTTCACGCGCTCCGACTGCCCGATCGCCAACCGGTACGCACCGGACCTCCAGCGCCTGCAGCAGCAGGCTGCGGCGGCCCGGATCGATTTCTGGATCGTGTTCGTCGACCCGGCCGAGAGCGCCCCCTATATTCGCGAGCACCTCGAGCGCTTCGCTTATACGGGCCGGGCATTGCGCGACCCACGGCACGATCTGGTGCGCGCCACCGGCGCAACGATTGCACCCGAAGCCGCGGTGTTCGTCCGCGAAGGCGGATGGCCACGGCTCGTGTACCGCGGGCGGATCGACGACCGCTACGAGGCTCCCGGCCGCATGCGGCCCGCCGCGAGCACGCGAGACTTGGAAGCGGTGATCGGCCAGCTGCGCGACGCCCGCTCTCTTGTTCTGCGCGAGACACAGGCGGTGGGATGCATCATCGCAGACCTGCGCTGACGGCTCGCACAGGCAGGATCGCCCTTGGCGTCACCCTCGGGGTCGCCGTCCAGGCCTGCGCACCCGGGCCATCCGCAAAGGTGCCCGCCGCTCCGACGTTTGCGCGGGATGTCGCGCCGATCCTGTACCGGAACTGCGCCCCGTGCCACCACCCCGGCGGTCCGGGCCCGTTCACGCTTCTGTCATTCGACGATGCCCGCCGGCGCGCTCGGCAGATCGTCAAGGTGACGACCAGTCGCTACATGCCGCCATGGCCACCAGAGCGGGGCCACGGCCGGTTCGTCGGCGAGCGCCGCCTCAGCGACGCCGAGATTGCCACGCTGGCCGCCTGGCAGCGCGCGGGTCTCCCCGAAGGAGACCGGTCGGCGCTGCCACCGGTGCCGACCTTTACCACGGGATGGCAACTGGGCACGCCAGACCTCGTGCTGACGCCGCCCGGACCCTTCACGTTGCCCGCGGAAGGCGCAGACACGTTCTGGAACGTCGTCCTTCCTGCATCTGTGGACCGCGCGCGATACGTACGCGCGATCGAGATTCTCCCGGGCAACCGGCAAGTCGCCCACCACGCGAACGTCGTTCTCGACCGCAGCGGCATGGGCCGCCTGCTCGATGCGAAGACGCCCGGCGTGGGGTTCCCCGGCATGGACATCGAGGTGGCGTCGGACACATTCGAGCCGGACAGCCATTTCCTGTTCTGGAAACCGGGCACGCCGCCGATGCCTGAGCCCGCCGATATGGCGTGGCGGCTGGATCCGTCGACCGACCTGATCCTCAACATGCACCTGCAGCCGTCGGGCCGCCCAGAGCGAATCACCCCGGCGATCGGGCTCTACTTCACCGATACGCCACCGACGCGCGCGCCCATGCTGCTGCAGCTCGAACACGACGGCGCGCTCGACATCCCGGGCGGCGACACCGCCTTCACCGTGACCGACGAACTGCAGCTGCCCGTCGACGTCCAGGTGCTCGGGCTTTATCCGCACGCCCACTATCTGGGGAAGATCATCGAAGGCACCGCACGGCTGCCCGACGGCACCACGCGCTCGCTGATCCGGATACCTGACTGGGATCTGAACTGGCAGGCGGTCTACCAACTCGCCGCACCAGTGGATCTGCCCAGGGGCACGGTGTTGTCAATGCGCTGGACGTACGACAACTCGGCGACCAACCCACGGAATCCCAACACGCCGCCCCGCCGGGTGGGCGCGGGGAACCGCTCGTCCGACGAAATGGCCCACCTCTGGGTGCAGGTGCTTCCCCGACACGCATCGGAGCGCCTTGCGCTGCAGGAGGCGCTGATGCGCGCACGCCTGCGGAAGTATCCGGGAGACTTCATCGCACTCGCCAACCTCGGTGCGGTGCTCCAGTCGTCGGGACGCGTGGAGGCGGCGATAGAGACGCTGGCGGCGGCGGTACGAGCGAGGCCGGATCACGCTGCGGTGCGCAACAATCTCGGCGCGGCACTGCTCGCCGCGGGTCGGACCGATGAGGCCATCGCGGAGTTCATGCGCACCCTGCGCAGCCATCCTCAGTATCTCGATGCCGCTTACAACCTCGGGACCGCACTCCTCGCACGTAACCGTGCGCGCGAGGCGGTCGTGTACCTCGAGCGGGTGGCACGGGCCCGGCCGGACGATCCCCAGGCGCTCGCGACACTTGGGAGTGCCCTGGCCCTTGCGGGCCGGTTCGAAGCCTCCAGGGCGACATTGTCCCGCGCCCTCGACCTGGCACCGGACGATGCGCGGACACATTTCAACCTCGGACTGCTCGAGGCGCGGCGGGGCAACCGCGACGGCGCCATCCAGCACTTCGATTCGGCAGTGCGCCTCGATCCCTCGAATGCCGAAGCGGCCGCGGCGCTCCGTGAGGCACGGGCCGCAGCACCCTGACGCTGGCGGTACCTCCTCAGGCGCCGTTGTCGCCCAGCTGGCGCTCGTGTTGGCGGCCGGATTGACCGGCGATTGCGCACCACTTTCGTGGGCACCGCGGGAACGGCCTGGCGGCATGCGCAGCATATGGTAGGGTTACCTCACGAGGGGACACCATGCCTGGCGACGAGACGGAGCGACTCGCAGCGCTCGCGCGGTACCGCATCCTGGATACGGAGCCCGAGCAGGCCTTCGACGATCTGACGCTGCTCGCATCGCAGATCTGCGGCACGCCGATGGCTCTGATCACGCTGCTCGACGCCGACCGTCAGTGGTTCAAGTCACGCGTGGGCGTCTCCCTGACGGAAACGTCGCGCAGCATCGCCTTTTGTGCACACGCGATCCACCAGCGCGGCGTCTTCACCGTGGCCGACGCGCTCTGCGACGTCCGCTTCCGCGACAACCCCATGGTCGCGGGTGAGCCTCGCATCCGTTTCTACGCCGGCGCCCCCCTGGTCACGCCGGATGGACACGCCCTCGGCACGTTGTGTGTCATCGATCGGGTGCCGCGCACGTTGACGCCGGCACAGCTGGAGGCGCTGCAGGCCCTCAAGCGCCAGACGGAGGCACAGCTCGAGCTCCGCCAGAAGCTGATGCAGCTGACCGAGGCCCTCGCAGCCCGGGAGCGCGCAGAGGCCGAGCGGACACGACTGATCGAGCAGCTCGAGCTCCAGCTGTCCGGCGTCCAGCGCCTGACCGCGCTGGTGCCCTTCTGCTCCGCATGCGAGTTCAACATGGTGATCCCGGCGGATCCGCGGAGCATCGCCACCGTCACCGACGGGGTCACCGAGTTGCTGCGCGGGCGGCACTGGACCGACGCGGAGATCATGGGCGTGGAGCTGGCGGTGCAGGAAGCAGTGGCGAACGCGATCCGTCACGGGTGCGGGAACGACGCTTCCAAGCAGATTCAGTGCATCCTCACGTGCAGCGAGACCGGCGACGTGACGGTCGTGGTCCGCGATCCGGGAGCCGGCTTCGATACCCAGGGTGTGGCCGACCCGCTCCACCCGGAAAACGTCCTCAAGACGGGCGGCCGCGGCATCTTCCTGATCAACCAGTTGATGGACGAAGTGGGCTTCAGCGATGGAGGCCGCGCGCTGCAGATGCGCAAGCGGCGGGGGATCGCGGAAGGTACGTCCGGTTAGCAGGCACGCGTATTTCGCGTCACCGGGTCTGCTCGGCGCGCTTGATGTGCTCCGCGACGTGCGCCACCGTGTCCACCCACACGCCGCGTGACGGCTCCCGCAGGTAGTCGATCAACTCTCTGAGCATCGATACGCGAGTCACCTGCCGTCCGGGCGTCGCGCCGATGTCGTGTCCCGCAAGCACGAGCCACTGCCCTCCCGCGAGCGCCTGGTCCACCGCCGATTTCAGCTCGCTGAACTCCATGTCATCCATGGAGTAGCCGAAGGTCTGGGCGCGGTCCACGAACGCCGGGTCATTCGGCGCCTCGTCCAGCCAACCCCGGCCGGCGACAAACAGCTCGTGCACCACGGGCACGTAGCTGGTGACCCGCTGGCCGCGGCCGACGAACTTCTGGCCACACGGGTAGGCGAACGTCGTCGGGGTGACGCCGGTCGCTTCCGCGATCAGCCGGTTGGCCTTCAGCATCTCGCTGCGAATGCGCTCCAGCGTGTGGTCCTCCAGCGCGCGATCCCGCGACCACGTGAAATTGCCGCTGCACGGGTGCGTCATCGTGTGGTTTCCGAGCTCGTGACCTGCGGCGGCGGCCCGTTTCCACTCGGCGCCGCGGACGCCGATGTTGTTCGCCGTCAGGTAGAACGTGGCGTGCGTGGCCGATTTGGCGAACAGCGGGATGCCCACATCGAGCTGAGACCCGCGCGCGTCATCGAAGCTGAGACTGACCGCCGCCCGCATGCCCCGTGGCCAGGGGAAGGGCCGTCCGTCCGCCGTCTGCGGCGGAAGCGGCCCGTTCGCGCCTCCCGCCTTCGCGACAACGACGATCGTCAGTGGCACCAGCAGCGCCGCTGCGCGAGATACGAAGCGCATACGTGGTTTCTCCTCCGGTCCTTGCACGCGGGTGCAGGATGATGTGCGACGGCACGGATTATACCGACCGTAGGCCTACAATCACCTGATGGCGGATGATGCGCCGAACACCGACAAGAAGCCCGCGGCCGACGAACTGGCGCTCCCGATCGCGCGGCGATTCGTGCGCGCCACGGAGCGGCGCGGGCTCGCGAGGTTTCCGCTTCTCTGGCGTCGCGAGTACGCGGCAGAGCGCCTGCCAATGGTCGGCTGGTATGACCCGCTGCAGCTGCTCGATGCCGGCGTCAAGTCGCTGGTCTCGAACTTCGTCGGCGAGCGATCGGACCAGCGCATCGTGCAGGCGCTCGCCAACCGCAGGCCCGAGTACTACGACTACACGGTTCACTATCGCGACGGACGCGCAGGGCCCTACGCGGACGCCGCGCGCCCCCGTGACGAGATCTGGATCGATTACATCTGCGACACCGGTGACGGCTGGAACTCTACGTACGCCGTCGCGTACACTGCCTCGCAACCTGTGCTGGACGTGGCGGTTGACGGGGCGTCGGAGCATCACCACCTGCCCCGCGGCGACCTGCTCGTGTTCGGCGGCGACGAGGTATATCCCACGCCGAGCCGCGCGGAGTATCACCGGCGCCTGATCGTGCCGTGGGAGACCGCGTGCGGGGACGCCCACCAGGGCGAGTCGCCGCACGTCTTCGCCATCCCCGGCAACCACGACTGGTACGACGGCCTCAGCGCCTTCGGGCGCCTCTTCTGCTCGAACGTGGGTGGCCGTCACTTCGCCGGCTGGCGCACGCGCCAGCGCCGGAGTTACTTCGCCCTGAAGCTTCCCTGCCGCTGGTGGCTGATCGCGTCCGACGGCCAGTTGCAGGCCGACATTGATACGCCGCAAATCGAGTACTTCCGGCAGGTCGCCGACCGGTACATGCAGCCCGGGGACCGCGTGATCGTGTGCCTCGCTGCCCCCGTGTGGGTGCAGGCACACAAGTATCGCGAGTTCGGCGCCGTGTTCGACGAGACCGACCTGCTGTACCTCCGGGATGAGGTCTTCGCGCGACGCGGCGTGCACATGTCGGTATTCCTCGCCGGCGACAACCACCACTATCGGCGCCACGAAGAGATCGCGCCCGGCGATCCAGCCGCGCCTATCCAGAAGATCACCGCGGGGGGCGGCGGCGCGTTTCTCCATCCCACGCACGACGAGGACGTGGGCGTGCTCGAGGAGGAGCGTGCGATGCCCGACGAGCCGCGCCGGCGGTACGTGCTGAAGGTGAGCTATCCGGACCTCGCGCTGTCCGCACGGCTCTGCTTCGGGAACCTGCTGTTCGCGTGGCACAACCCGAAGTTCGGCGTCGTGCCCGCTGCGCTGTACCTGATGACGATCTGGATGGTGAGTGCCGCGATGGTTCGCCCGCGGCCCTCCAGCATCGCTGACGCGATGACGCTCACGACGCGCGCCTTCGATCACAACCCGGCACTTGCGTTGTGGATCCTCGGACTCCTTGCGCTGTTCGTGACGTTCACCGACACGCACTCACGGCTCTATCGCGTGATCGGCGGCACGCTCCACATCACGGCGCACTGGGCCGCGATGTTTGCGATCGGCTGGGGTGCGCTGGCGGCGGCCGCGTGGGTGGCTCCCGGCTCGCCGTTCACGCGCGTCGCGGTGGTCGCAGGGCTCGTCGCCGCCGGAGGCTGGCTCGCGGGTTCGTTCCTGACGGGCCTCTACCTGCTCATCTCCCTGAACGTGTTCGGCCGCCACAGCGAGGAGGCCTTCTCGGCCCTGCGGATCCAGGACTACAAGAACTTCCTGCGACTGCACATCGCGCGGGACGGAACGCTCACGATCTACCCGATCAAGCTTCCGCGCGTCCCGCGACGCTGGCGAACGCCGGGCCCTGACGAGCGCGAACGCACCCCCTCACGTCTCGTTCCCGACGGGCGGCTGAAGCCAGCCCTCATCGAGCCTCCGATCGTACTGCGGCAGGGGTGAGCCGGTGCTCCCGAGCGATGTCTCATTCGGTCCACACCAGCACGCGCCGTCCTTCGCGATCCACGTGGTCGACCAGCAGTCCCGGGCCAGCCTTTTCCACGTCTGCGATGGTGACCCGTTCCCCGCGCAGGCGGAGCGTGTCATCACCGATCTTCAGCTCGGCGGTTCCGGGTGACATCCGCAGCACCCAGAAAGGCAGCGTCACCCGCTTCAACCGGCTGTCACCGGGATCGAATACAAGGACGTGGAGCGTGGTGAGGACCGTATCGCCCGCCCGCTTCCGGGGAACAATCGTGGCCTGCTCGCGATCATCGATCGCGATGAGCGGTGCCTGTCCGGTGAATCGGGCCCGCACGGATTCGAGTTCCTCCGCCGCTTGTTCAGGCGTGGAAGGAGAGCTCTTGATTGACGAGCTCTGGTACACCAGCCACGCCGTACCGCCGACGACCGCGGCGCCGACCATCATCACCAGCACGCTGGCGCCGAGGGCGGCCCAGAGGCACCCACGCTTCGTCTTTGCGTCCATCGGTGGTTTCAGACGTTCTCGGCGTGTTCGTCACACGGCCAGCTCGTCGCTGGACAGGCGTGGCGACCGGAGCGCCAGCTACACGGGCCGCGAACTCGCCGCCGCCAACACCGCGTACACGGCAGCCGTGAGCTCCTCGCCAGTAAATGGCTTTGCCAGATACGCTTCGGCCCCAACCGACTGCGCGAGCTTCTCGACGTTGTAGTGCGCGGACACCACGAGCGCCGGCGTGTTCCATTGCGAGGAATGCTGACGCTGACGCAGGCGGAACTCGACGCCGTCCATCTCGGGCAGCATCAGGTCGAGCACGACCAGGGCGTACGGCCGGCGTTCGAGCGCCGCGAGGCCCGCGCGACCGTCACCGGCCACGGTCACTTCGAAGCCCTGGGCCCGCAACACCTCGCTCATGAACGCCGCGAGGTCCCGGTCGTCCTCCACCAGGAGGATGTGTTGGTTCGGCACGGCTGCCGTGCTCACGGCTTAGGACTGCCTGCGCTTTGCCGGCGGCGGTCGCAATCCCGCTTTCATCGGCTGCCGAGGTGGATCCGCGACGCGCGCGCTGAAGCGCTCCCCGCATGGGATGCAATGGTGCCAGGCAAAACCTGATCTCGAGACCGGCTCTGCGCGCAGGCGCTCCGACCGGCAGTACGGGCAACGAACTTTCTTGGAACCGGTCGGCATCACAGCACCCGTGTAGAGGACTGAGCATTCTACACCGGTGACGCTGTCGCGCAACGGCTGATGCGAACAAGAAATAGCCACGACCTTCGATTCGTCACCAGGTCCGAGTCTTGTCCTCATGCACGTCGCCCGTTGCCCGATCGCTCGCGTGCTTGGCGTTTGCGCGCCCGTGGCGCAGGATGAGACATGGCACAAAGCGACGTCATCATCCGCAGGGCGCGGCGCACCGACCTTGGCGCGCTCGGACGCCTCGGGGCAACCCTGCTCCGTGTGCATCATGGGTTCGATCGCGCCCGGTTCATAGCGCCCGGTGACGACCCGGAAGGGGGATACGCCTGGTTCCTGGGCACGCAGCTGACGAAGCGCGATTCTCGTGTGTTCGTCGCCGAGCGCGACGCCGCTGTTGTCGGCTATGTCTACACAGCCGTCGAACCGCGGTCCTGGAAGGAACTGCGCGACGAGGCGGGCTTCATCCATGACGTGCTGGTTGAGGAGAGCGCGCGCGGTGCCGGTGTCGGCCGCGCTCTGCTGCACGCAGCGATGGCGTGGCTGCACGGCCGCGATGTGCCGCGCGTCGTGCTCTGGACGGCCCACGGCAACGAACCCGCCCAACGCCTATTCGCGGCCCTGGGTTTTCGGCCGACGATGATTGAGATGACAAGGGAGCTCAGCGATACCACGGCGCGGTAAGCCCGTGGTCCACCCAGGGCAGATCGATTCCCAGCGACCAGATGCAACTCGAGCAGCGACGGCACTAGACTTGCGAGCTTGCCAATCATGGCCGATCTTCTGGACAGTATGCTCGTCGAGCTGGCCGAACTTACCCAGACGGCTGCCGATCTCGAGGAGCAACAGGAAGAGATCCGCCTCAAACTCGTCAAGATCCGGGCACTGCAGGCTGAACTGCTCGGGACGGCCGACGTGCTCAACCGCCAGAGACGCGACAGAACTGCGGGCAGGCGCCCGTCCACGCTGCGGACTTACTCAGCTGGGTTCTGACGAGACCGTCGGTCCTCTGAATATCGCTGCTAAACCGCGCGGCGACGATTCACGCCATGTGGCGCCTTGCGAACGCGCCGCTCGGCACCTGGGGGGCAGAGCGTGCGCACTGTACGAACGAACCCATCGAGCTCGACCGGTTTTTCGACCACTGCGTCCAACCCAAGTCGTTCGGCACCGCGGACGAGGCCGGCCGCCGCCGTGACCATCACCACCGGCACACGACCGAGCAGCGGGTGCGCCCGCATCGCGGTGACACAATCGCTGCCCGTCATGCGCGGCATCATCTGGTCCATCACGATCAGATCCGGCGCATCCTGCTCCGCAAGTGCCAACGCCTCCACGCCGTCACGCGCAGGAGCGACGTCGTACCCCTGTTCGGCTAGAACCAGCGACAGAAGAAACCGGGTGTCGGGGTCGTCCTCTGCCAGCAGCACGCGCTTCTTCGTCATATGTCGCGAGTCTCTCCGGTTCGTTATCCGAGACACGTGCCAACCGGCAACCTGATGTGGAGACACGCGACGCTCAAGATGCGGCGATGATCGGCCCTTCCGGTACATGACTGACGTGGGCACACCAGAGGCGTTCCACCTGCCGTACCCACACGAAGGAGCAGACCTGCCGCATGGGGTTGAAGAAGAAGAACGACTCGAGGCAGGTTTCCAGATCGGTGGCGGCTTTGATGACACCCGTGCGGTACATCTCCAAGCCATCGGCGCGCGCGGCTCCCGGGCGCCGCAGGCTTCGCGCATAGCGCGCGTGGAGCTCGCGGCTCAGGCGACGAACAGCCCCGTCATCACCGTCGATCTGCGCGAGGAGGGCTCCCGTGAGCCTGATGCCCATCCTCGACGGCGCGTCGATCCCTGATTCCTCGAGCACCGTGGCGAGCATGCGAGCGGCGCGGGCGGCCGCCGATCCCAGCAGGAGCGCACGCACGCGGGCGAGTTGCGCCTCGTGCCCGCCGTTGACGGCGACGGTGACCGACCGCTCCCCGCGCGTGACGACGACGGCCACGTGCGTGGCGGCGATGGCCACCACGTCCCGGCCGCACCGGATCGTCACGTCGGTGCTGCCGTCGGGCCTCACCGTCTTCTCCACATCGAACGCGGCGCCTGCCGCCCTCAGCCGGACGCCGCCGCAATCGCGATCGCGTGTCAGCGTGTAGGTGACCTCGGGACCGGGGTGGTGCGTTGGCGGCACGTCGGCGCCTCCGACCGGGCTCCACTCGCGGGACGCGGCCAACGCTGTTCCCGACCATCCGGTCAGCAGCACGGTCATCACCATGCCTGGCCTCCTTCTCGACAACACACGGCGGCTCGCGGCCCGGCGACCGCTCCGGACCGCGTCAATTTCTTACGGTGCAAGAGCACTGTTCACGATTCGACCGCGACGCGGTCGTCCGGGTTCTCTGGTTCGCTGCCCGCCGGCCACGCCGCGAGGGGCACACGCTCAGGACCTCCGGGCCGCTCGCGATACTCGAGGTACGCCTGGAGCGTGTGATAGCTGATGCCGAGCACCTCGCACGCCCTCCGCTTGTTGTCGCCACAGCGCTGCAGCACCAGGCGTGCGTATCGACTACCCCAGGCCCTCATCGTGTCGTCTCGCGTGAGCGAGGGCAGCAGCACGTCCTCGTAATCGCCGCGCAGGCCCGGTGGGAGATCGTCGAGTTCCACACGCTCCTGCGAGGCCAGCGCGAGGATGTTCTCGACAACCCGCTGGAGCTCGCGGACGTTGCCTGGCCACTCGTAGCTCCGAAGCGCGTCCTTCACGGATGCCGAGAGCTCGAGCCGTCGCGTCTGGCGATGCCGCTCCAGGAAGTATTCCGCAAGCTCCACGATGTCCGCCTGGCGGGCGCGGAGCGGCGGCACGCAGATCTCGACACCACCCAACCGGTAATACAGGTCGGATCGGAACAGGCCCCTTGCGACCATCTCGCAGAGGCTCCGGTTGGTCGCTGCGATGATCCGCAGGTCCACGCGGTGCGAGCCGTTGCCACCGACACGTTCCACCGCGAGGTCCTGGATCGCCCGCAGCAGCTTGGCCTGTGCGGAGGCGGAGAGGTCGGCGACTTCATCGAGGAAGAGCGTGCCTCCGTCGGCGTGCTCGAACTTCCCGCGCCGGCCCCGGACGCCCGTCGCCGTGCGCTCCTCGATGCCGAACAACTCCGCCTCGAGCAGCGTCTCGACGAGCGCGGCGCAGTTGATCGCGACAAAGGGGCCCGCACGACGATGGCTCAACTCGTGGACCTGGCGTGCGACGAGCTCCTTTCCCGTCCCGCTCTCGCCCTCTATGAGCACGGTGAAATCGGTTGCCGCGACGCGCTCGATCTTGTGGCGCAGCACGCGCATCGCGGGCGTCGAGCCGATGAGCGGCGCCGCCCCGTCCGGCCACCGCGCGGGTATGTCGGCCCTGGCCGGTGCGGCGGCGGTCGGCGGGGTCGGCGCCGACCCGCGTACGACCTGCCGCGCACGCTCGATTTCGAGAAGCAGACCCGCGACGAGCCCGGCCCCGTGCAGCACCTGCAGCTCCCATGGCGCGAACGTCCGGCCCGGGGCGCTCACCGCTTCGAGCACCATCGCCCCCGTCCCCTCCGCCGGCACCGGCACGGTAATCGCCCGCGCACCCGTCGAGACGCCGATCGATGCGAACCCCGCGGGGGCATCCACGAGGCGCAGGTGCTCGGCGCTGACCAACCGCCGTGTCACCTCCTCGAAGATGGGCCGCAACTGTGCGCCGGGGCGCCGCAGCGCGGGGGTGAGCGACGCCAGCAGGCCGTCGAGCCCCGCGCGGCGATCCCGCTGGCGGGCGTGGGCAGCCGGCAGGCCGAAGCTCCCGGGCGGGGTCGAAGCAGGTGACATCGGGCCCTCCTCATCTCACGTCTGTCGTGGACACGCGATGTCGGGGGGATTACAAGGGGGGTGCCAGGTATGGCTGGGGTGAAATCAGGCGTAAAGGCGGCTGGATGCGTGCGCCAGTGCCGGCTGCGCCGGTCCTCACGGGTAGTGTCTGCCCGCAAACACCTGACTCGCCGGCGTTGTCGGGCAATCGCTACCCGCGATGATCCCACGATGACGCCAGAAGGCTGGGTCGACTACGAGGTCAGGTGCGAGCCAATCGGCGACCTGTTCCGGCTTCAAGGGCGGACGTCATTCGATGTGGCGTTCAAGGGCGGACGTCATTCGATGTGGCGTTCGGGTTTGGGGCCGCAGGTGTTCGTCACGACCTCGTCACCCGCTTGGGCGTTCCCGCCTCGCCACGCCTCGAGGAGCTCTGAGATTCTTCCTGCCACGTCTGGTCAACCAAGAGCACATCGCCCGGATGGGGCCCGAAAGCACCGGTAGTATACTCAGCGCGCCCAAGCCCAACCAGGAATTCGGCAGCGGATGGTTGATCCCGACGTCCTCCACGAGCTATTCGACCGGGCGGTCAGTCTGCCCCCGAGGACCGCGCCGCCTTCTTGGCGCGGGTGTGTGGGGAAGACGCGGCGCTGCGGCAGCAGGTGGAACGGCTGCTCGCCGCCGATGCGCAGCACGCCACCGTCTTCGAGACTGCGCATCCCCCGAGCGACCCATCTGACGCGTCGCCACCGGGGCCCGACACGGTTCGCCTGTCGCTGAAGGAGGGCGCCCGACTGGGCCGGTATCAAATCCTCACTGCACTCGGCGCAGGCGGCATGGGCGAGGTCTACAAGGCACGCGACATCCGGTTGGATCGGACGGTTGCGCTCAAGATCCTCTCGCGCGACCTTACCAGCGACTCCGCCGCCCGTCAGCGATTCGAGCGCGAGGCCCGTGCAGTCGCGGCGCTGTCGCATCGGCATATCTGTCCCGTATTCGACATTGGGCAGCAGGACGACGTTGATTTCCTCGTCATGGAATACATGGATGGGGAAACGCTCGCGAGCCGGCTCGCGCGCGGCAAGCTGCCGCTAGATGAGGTCCTCACGTATGCGGCGCAGATTGCCGAGGCCCTCGACACCGCTCATCAGGCCGGGATCGTCCATCGCGACCTGAAGCCGGGCAACGTGATGCTCACCAAAAGCGGGGCGAAGCTGCTCGATTTCGGCCTCGCTAAGCGGCAGCCGCGCCCTGTCACAGGCGAGCGGACCACGGTGGCGACACAGCCCGTCACGCGCGCGGGTCTGATCCTCGGCACCGTGCAGTACATGGCGCCCGAGCAGCTCGAGGGCAAGCCGGCCGATGCCCGCACGGACATCTTCGCGTTCGGGGCGGTGCTCTACGAGATGCTCACCGGCCGCCGTGCGTTCGACGGTACGAGCGACGCCTCGCTGATTGGCAACATCCTCCACGCGGACCCGCCGGCGCCGTCGTCAATCGCGCCAATGGCGCCCAAGCAACTCGATGACCTTGTGCGCCGGTGCCTGGCGAAGACGCCGTCCGACCGCGTAGCTTCTATGGCGGAGCTGCTCGCACAGCTCGTCGACATCCGAGAGGTGCGGACGCGTGGGCGTACGGGAAGCCGGGTGCGGTGGGCACCGAGCGGTGTGCAACGTCGCCTTGCGCTCCTTGGTGCAGTGGCGTTGCTCGTCGGCGTCGCAGCCGTGGTTGGGTGGCGCTGGCTCTCGCAGGCAGCGGCGCCCGCACCGCAGGCGGAGCGCGCGCCTGTGCAGCGCAACCTGACACGGCTCACCTTCGACGATGGGCTGCAGACGGATCCAACGTTCTCACCAGATGGCAGGTTCATCGCGTACGCGTCGGACAAGGGCGGCAACTTCGACATCTGGGTGCAGCCCGTGGCCGGCGGCGATGCCGTGCAGGTGACGAAATCGCCAGCGACCGACACCCAGCCGAGCTGGTCACCTGACGGCGGCACGATCGCGTTTCGATCGGAGCGCGATGGCGGCGGCATCTATCTCGTCGCCGCGCTTGGCGGAACGGAGCGACTGCTGGTGGAGCAAGGCGTGCACCCATCTTGGTCAAGCGACGGGAACGAAGTCCGATTCATGTCCGATACGTTCACAAATTGGAGCGCGCAGCTCAGCGCAGTTGCTCTCAGTGGAGAGACCTCGCCGCACGCCATTCTCCCGGGATTCACTGCCCGCGGTAGCTGGCGGTGGATTGGTGGTCATCCCGATGGTCGGATCTCATTCCTCGGCAACCACAGCACCTTGGGATTCGGGTTCTTCACGGTGTCCGCGTCTGGCAAAGTCACATCCTCGCGGATAAATACTAAGCCGCTCGAAATATTGTTCAAGGGCGGCGACATCGATACTGGCGTATGGGGCATGTATGACCAGCGCTTCCAATGGAACCGCACCGGCACAGCGCTCCTGCTACAGGCTAGCACCCAAGAGGGGGTCAAGAATCTTTGGAAAGTGCAGGTAGACCCGGCGACCCTCGACTGGACATCGTTTGAGCGGCTGACGACAGGGGCTGGCATGGACATGACCGTCGCAATTGCTCCTGACGGCAACCGCGCCGTTTTCAGCACGCAACGCGTGTCGGTGCGCCTCTGGCAATTCCCGTTCGACAAAACAGGGACGGGTCTCGCCCAGGGACTGGCTCTCACCGATGGGAGCGCCGACGTCCTCAGTTCTAATGTGGCGCGCGACGGTGAAGCCGTCGTCTTTAATCTGAAGCGTCTGGGAGCCGCCGAGCCAGTATCACTCTGGGCCATGGATCTGGAGTCGCGGCGCTCGCAGCCGCTGGGTACTAACGCGCTGTTTCCTACGTGGTCACCAGACCATCAGCAGGTCGCGTATCAAAAGGCCGCCACGGACGAGAAGACGGGAGCATGGATGACGGCGGTTGCGATACAGCGGCTCGGAGGACGGGAGCACTTCGTCACGCCGTGGGTGACTGGTAAGTCGATCTCGCCAGGTGACTGGTCGCGCGACGGCACTGCTGTCGTCGTGTGTTCGGAAAGACTTGAGACGTGGGCTGTCGCGGACGCTCCGGTCGCCGCGCCATCACGCATCCTTATGCAGGTACCGAATGCCACTTTGTGGCAGGCAAGATTTTCTCCTAACGGTCGTTGGCTCACTTTCGTAGCCGTTCGAGACTCGGGCGTCGCCGACGTGGGAGTCACGACAGCCGACGGATCGCCGGACCGCGAGTGGATGCGAGTTGCGACGGACCATCAGTGGGTCGACAAACCGCGTTGGGCGGCAGATGGACGCAGACTCTATTTTCTTGCGAACCGCGGCTCCTATCTGAACCTCTGGGCGGTTGACTTCGACCCACAAGGGGGCTTTCCTGTGGGAAAGCCGTTCGCGGTAACGCACTTCGACTCGCCAAGCTTCAGAATCAGTCCGGCGGTGGCGTCGTCCGATATTGACATCTCGAGTCGCCATGCTTTTCTGACATTACACACCGTCACCGGCAACGTCTGGATGCTCGACAACGTCGATCGATGAGAGCAGAAGAGGGTCGGATGCTCGCGTCGATGACGAATACCGTAGTGACTTCACGCACTGAGTCATTCTGCGGACCACTGAGGGACCTGACGTCTTGCAGCTCCCGTCTCGTAGACGAAGGAACTCATTGTTCACCGCACCACTATGGTGTAGGTAACCCCTGCCTGGAACGGAAACGCGGGAAACTCGCCCGACGCGTGCAGCGTGTGCGTTCCCCGGCTGAGCGGCGCGAGAACCAGGAAGTATCCCTTCATCATCGACAGTGTCGGATCGACACCAAAGAGATTGTACGCAGGCAGCGTCACGAGCGCGGTGGTCACGATGTAGTCTGTAAGATCCGTGACCGTCTCGCCCTTGAACGTCACCTCGACGGTGTTCGGCTCGAAGTTCGTGTCGTTGCACGCCTTCAACTCTTCGAGGGTGCTGCCGTTCCCTTCGGCCTGCGAGCACTCCATGGCTAGCGCGAGCAGAACGAGGAAGCTGCCTTGCGGAACGTAGCACGTGCTCGTTCCCTCTCCACCCAGGGCGGCCGGGAGGAACCAGATGCGCCGGTCGAGCGGACTCTGCTCGCAGCGCAATGCGACCAGCGGGTTGACCGACGGTGGCGTTCCGAAGCCCCAGGCCAGCCACGCCGTCGCGAGCTCGGTCAGTGAGTACCCGTGAGGGGTCGCAGTTGCCGGGAGGAATCCCGGGATGGCTGGAATCGCAGCGGGCGCTGCCTGATCGGCGGCCGCCACCGTGGGCGGATTGGCAAGACCGACGACAAGGCCGCACGTCAACACATACGACCATATCTTCCGCGTGCTCATACGTCTCTCCCTTCCAGGGCGGCGCCCTGCCGGACGGTCCAAGTCGCCACTTTGCGGCAAGTGCCTCTACTTGGATAGGCGCAGACTCGCGAGCAAGCGGATCAGCGTACGGGTATACTCGTGAACCACCCTGAGATCCCCCCAGTGGTTGATCCCGTAGCACTGCGCGATCTCTTCGACCGTGCGGTCGAGCTGCCAGAGAGCGAGCGCGCGGTGTTTTTGCACCGGGCATGCAGCGGCAACGTCGGACTGCGGGAAGAGCTAGAACGCCTGCTGCTCGCGTACGTCCGCGCGGGGTCACTCCTGGGCATGCACGACTCGGCCAGCGCGGGCAGTGCTGACGCGCCGATCGACGACACGCCACCCACCATAGAGTCCGGCACCCGGCTGGGCCCCTACGTCATCGTGGCGCCGCTCGGCGCGGGCGGTATGGGTACCGTGTACGAGGCTCTCGACACCAGGCTCGAACGCACCGTCGCGATCAAGGTCCTGGCGCCGGCGATGACCGCATACCGCGGCGCGCGACTTCGACTCGAACGCGAGGCCCGGGCCGCCGCCGCGCTGGCTCACCCGCACATCTGCATGCTGCTCGACATCGGCCGGCAGGACGAGGTGGATTACCTCGTGCTCGAGCACCTGCATGGCGAAACGCTGGCGACGCGTCTCCGTCGTGGGACGCTGCCCCTTCGCGACGCCCTGTCGTATGCGATCGATATCGCAGACGCCCTCGATGCCGCACACCGCGCGGGGATCGTCCACCGCGATCTGAAGCCTGCGAACGTGATGTTGACGAAATCTGGCGCAACTCTCCTGGATTTCGGCCTGGCGAAGCGCGACGACGCTATCGTCAGTGGGGACCTCGGTTCGCTGCAATCTCGCACGGCCACCTTGCCCGGGACCATCCTCGGAACGCTTCACTACATGGCGCCCGAACAGTTCGAGGGCAAGGCCGTCGATGCACGCGCCGATGTGTTTGCCTTCGGGGCCATGCTCTACGAGATGCTACGGCTGCCGGGCGGTCGATGCTCCGCGCAGGGCTATCAGTGACAGCATCTTGCAGCCCGAATCGACCCCAATCTCGTCGAGCGACGCGGTCGTGCGGTCGATGCTGGAGGACCTTCTGCGACGGTGCCTAGAGAAGGATCCGAGCGCACGCAACCTCCCGATGAGCGAGGTTCGCGCACGGCTCCTCTCCGTCCATGATCTGGTCGGGCGCGCGAGCGATCGGTGGAACTTCCGGCGTCCCAGTAATCAGGCGCTCATATCGATCGCTGTCGGGCTGCTGGCGGTGACCAGCGTCACTCTGAGCTGGCGCGCCGTACAGGGCGTTTTTCGCACGAGTCCACCGGTCGACGGTGTACCCGTGCAGCGCGAGCTGTCCCGGATCACCTTCGACGCGGGATTTCAGACCGACCCGACCTTCTCGCCGGACGGGCGTTTCGTCGCCTTTGCGTCGGACAAGGGCGGCGACTTTGACATCTGGGTGCAGCCGCTGGCTGGCGGCAATGCCGTGCAGATAACCCGATCGCCGGCAGCCGACAGGCAACCGAGCTGGTCACCTGACGGCAGGACACTCGTATTCCGGTCGGAGCGGGACGGCGGCGGCCTGTACCTCGTGCCGGCGCTTGGCGGGCCGGAGCGACGTTTGACCGACTTCGGCGTGCACCCATCGTGGTCCGCCGAGGGCACGCAGATTCGGTTTCGGGCGCATCAGCTCGGCCCGGGAGGGTCGGCGCTGTACACCGTATCGCTGAGAGGCGAACGGCCCCGGCCAGTCCTGCCCGAGTTCACGGCGCGGGGCCGATGGAAATGGATAGAGACGCATCCCGGTGGGCGGGTTTCGTTCCTCGGACTGCATGCCGAGCGCGGCTTCGGCTTCTTCACCGTCGGCGCTGACGGCTCCGTCACCGACTCCAAGATCATGCCTCGCCTGCCAGCCGCACTGAGCGACCTAGTGCATAGCGGGAGCCGCTTCGTGTGGAACCGGGCGGGAGACACGCTGCTGCTCGCCGCAGAGACGAATACCGGCATTCTGGATCTCTGGCGAGTGCGCGTCAAACGATCCACGCTCGAGTGGTCAGCTGTCGAGCGCCTCACCACGAGTGCGGGGAGCGAACTGGCGCCGGCGCTATCGCGCGACGAGCGGCGGCTGGCGTTCAGCACCGCACAGATATCAGATCGCTTGTGGCGGTTCACGCTGGATCGAACGCGCCATCGGCTATCCAACGGGGAGCCGCTTACGACCGATGCATTCGGGGCCATTGCATCGGAAATCACGAGCGACGGCGGGACCGCTGTGCACACCGTCATACGTTCGGGTCGGGAACTTGGCGCCGCTGCCCCTGGAATGGGAACGCTCGGTCTGTGGGTGACGGACCTCGCGACACGCAGGTCAGTCCCGTTCGTCGAAGGTGCGCAGAGTCCTGTATGGTCGCGCGACGGGCGGCGCGTCGCGTACACCAAGCTGCGTATCGATACGATCGACCACACCACAGGGTCACAGCTCACGGCGCTTGCTGTTGCGCGGAAAGGCGGCAATGAGCAAGTCGTCTCTGCATGGATGCGCGAGTCCATCGTGTTCAACGTCGCGACCGACTGGCTCCCGGACGGATCCGGCCTGCTGGCGTGCGATGGCAGACGGCTCATGGCGTGGCCGATTTCGACTGCTGCCGTCGCAGAGCCGTCGCGGATTGTCCTCGAGCGGCCCGATACGCGGATTCGGCAGGCCAGGGTACTCACCAAATGGCCGCTGGCTGGCGTTCATCGCCGGCACGAACCGCGCCGATGAGCTGAGCTTGGAGGTGGCGCCCGCCGACGGTCGGCCACAACGCGGGTCGATCGCCGTCGCTACAAACCATCAGCGGGTCTACGCTCTGGCCTGGGGGCCGGATGGAACGACGCTCTACTTTCTCACGAGCCCGGCGGGATCGTTCATCAGCGTATGGGGAGTTCGATTCGAGCCCGAGCGGGGACATCCGATTGGCGAGCCATTTTCCGTTGCCGATTTCGATTCGCCAAGCTTCACGATCTCACCCGCCGGCGTATGGTGGCCGACCCTGGGAGTCACCAATCGTTCGGTGTTTGTGACGATGCAGACCCTGACGGGCAATATCTGGATGCTGGATGATGTGAACCGGTGACGTCGCTCGTCCCTGAGATGATGATCGAGCGCGTTCAGAGGGGCGCTACGCGTTCCACCGCTGACGCGAGCCATGCGCGCGCGAACGCCCAGTCTCGCTTCACCGTACCCGACGACAGCCCCAACGCGGTCGCGGCTTCCTCGGTCGTCAGGCCCGCGAGAAAGCGGAGCTCGACGACGCGCGCCGCCCGTGGGAAGGAGGCGCTCAGTTGGCGGAGTGCCTCGTCGAGGCGCTCGATTGCCGCGTCGGTCTGCGCGCCTGCAGCGGGCGCCGGCGGTACCTCGCTCGATGACAGCTCGTCAAGCGATTGATGCGCAGCGCCGCCGCCGCGCTTGTCCGCCATTCGACGTCGCGCGTGGTCCACGAGGCGTCGGCGCATTTCGCCCGCCATCAGGCGGAAGAACGCTTCCCGCGAGTCGGCCGGGCCCGGCCCAGTCCGCAGCAGGCGCAAATACGCCTCGTGCAGCAAGGCCGTCGGTTGCAGCAGATGGCCAGGCCGTTCGCGGCGGATGTACGCGCGTGCGACACGTCGCAGCTCATCGTAAGTACGGGCGATCACCGTTTCACCGGCCGCAGCGTCTCCACCCTTCCATCGTTCCAGCAGTTCGGAGATGTCATCTGGCATGGCCGCTCACCGGTGGTGCTGCGCATCGTCTGATGGGACAGATAGTATAGCCAGCGACCGGGGTTCGCAGTCGCATGACTGCTTCGCGGCAAGGGCACGACACGCATCAATCGGGGTTGCCGTTTCTTGCACGCGCTGGTTCGAGCCCTCCTCTCTCGCCACCTACGGTCTTCCATTGCCAGGAGTCTCACACGAGAACCCAGGAAGTGCGCTTCTCACGGAAAATCCCACTCGCGGCAACAGCCCAAGGTTAGATAAGCGGATTGAGGCGCCGATGGTCAAAACCGAGACCGACCGTTCTTCGGCAGATCGTCGAGAGCAGCGGCGAGGTGGCAGGCGCTCGACCGATCCGCCTGCCACACAGGCGACTTACGTTCCGTGTCCGAGCTGCCGCGGGATGGCAATGACGGAGGTCGGTTCCGCCGAAGCCGGGGGGTGGTTCGTGCGCGGCACATGTGACCACCTCTGGAACGAGCGCGAGCGGCGGCACGGCACAACCTGAGACTGGCCGCAGCTGCGACGGTCGGTGGGGCTCTCTAAATGGCTAACGAGCGCCTCTGCCCCCGCCGCTCTCTCCATCTTCCGGTCTTACCGTTGCCCGCAATTTCACATGAGAACACCCAAACGAGGGTGCGCTTCTGAGCCGCTTCCTC
>CAVUCH010000021.1:0-430169 GCA_963739995.1 Vicinamibacteria bacterium
GTTTCAAAGAGATGGATGATGACACGGCCCGTGTGCTGCTGGCTCACGATCACCCGTCGTTGATGGCCGCGATCAGGCGACTGCTCGCCACCCACGGCTACGAGACGGTGGGGAGCGTGGAGAGCGGCGGACGGTTGCTCGAAGAGGCTGTCCGGTTGCTGCCAGACATCATAGTGGTCGACCTATATATGCCGGGCATTAACGGCCTGGACGCCTGCCGGGAACTCACGCGACTGCTCCCGCAAACGAGAATCATCGTCCTTACCGCGGAGGATGACGCCGACGTGAAGCAAATCGTGCTTGCAGCCGGAGCATTCGCGTTCATCGAAAAGCGGACCGCAGCCACGGACCTGCTGCCCGCGGTCCGAGCGGCATGTGGCAGTCCGCACATGTGAAGTCATCGTCAGATTACGGCGTGTTGAGCTGGATTGGGGTCGAGGCCGCGAGCTGCAAACTGTACGCAACCGTTTCGTTGAAATGCCGCCTGGAAATGGCGGTGAAACCTGTTCCGGCGTAAAGATTCGTCCCACCCCAGTGCGAGGCATAGGATATGAGGGACGCGGACCCGCCCCATCGGGGTGCTGACCGCTAGAAGCGGATGTGCCTATGACAGAGGACGCACCAGACGTGCTGGCCGCGGACGCGGACGCCACCGACCCCACGCGCGCGGAGGAAATCCGATTACGGTATGCGGCGATCGTGGAGTCCTCAGATGACGCGATCATCGCTAAGACTCTCGATGGTGTGATTTCGGCGTGGAATGCCGCTGCCGAGCGGATGTTCGGATATACGGAGCACGAGGCCATCGGACAGCCGATCACGATGATCATCCCTCCGGACTTGCATGAGGAGGAGTACGAGATTCTGAGGCGCCTTCGAGCTGGTGAGCGAATTGATCATTATGAAACCGTCCGCGTCACCAGAGCCGGCGATTACATCAATGTCTCTCTGACGATCTCGCCGCTGCGAGACGCCACGGGCAGGATTATCGGATGCTCCAAGATCGCTCGCGACATCACGAAGGCGAAGCACGCTGGAGTCGCCCTGCGGCAAAGCGAGCAACGGCTGGAACGCGAAGTCAACGGCGCCAAGACGCTCCAGTCGATTAGCACACGACTGATTTCAGAGTCAACGTCAGAATCCCTTTACGATCAAGTGCTGGGCGCGGCAATCGAGTTGATGGCGTCCGATGCGGCCTGCCTCCAGATGCTCGCGGCAGACAACACATCGCTCAGGCTCCTCGCGTGGACGAATTTTCCGCCTGACTGTGTGCCGTTCTGGGAACAAGTGGCGGCTGGGGCCGGGAGCACCTGCAGCAAAGCGCTTAGTGACGACGAGCGCGTCGTTGTCGCTGATATCGAAGCGTGCGACTTCATGGCGGGCACGCAGGAACAGCTGGAATATCGCCGCGCGGGGGTCCGTGCCGTGCAGTCGACGCCGTTGCGATCGCGAACGGGCCGGCTGCTCGGGATGCTCTCGACGCACTGGCGGACGCCGCATATCCCGACCGAAGATGATTTCAGATTCTTCGACGTGCTCGCCCGCCAGGCCGCGGATCTCATCGAGCGCACTCTCGCCGAAGAGGCCCTGCGCGAAAGCGAAGAACGCTTTCGCCTCATCGCGAATACCGTGCCGGTCATGATCTGGATGTCGGGCACGGACCAAGAGATCAAGTTTCTCAATCAGACCTGGCTCGATTACGCGGGACGGCCATTGGATGTAGCGGTGGAAACGCTACAGGCAATGGTCCTCCACCCAGACGAAGCGGAGCGATGCCGCGAGGTGTACGAGAAAGCCTTCGAGCAGCGTGAACGTTTTCAACTGGAGCATCGGCTCCGGCGCCAGGACGGCGAATATCGCTGGGTGGTGACGGCGGGTGTCCCGCGATACAACGCGAACGGGTCGTTTGTTGGTTTCATCGGCACGAGCGTCGACATCAGCGAGCGGAAGCTGGCGGAAGCGGTGCTTGCCAGTCGGAAGTTAATCGAAGCGCAGGAGGAAGAGAGAACCCGGATCGCCCGCGAGCTTCACGACGACATTAGCCAACGGATCACGGTGCTAAGTATCCAGGTCGGTGTCCTGAAGCAGAGTCTTCCGGCGTCAGCGAACCATCTCGAGCAGGAAATTGGGGAAATGTACCGACAGATTGGGGATCTTGCGGCCGAGGTTCAGACGCTGTCGCACACCCTGCATTCCCCGAAGCTCGACCTCATAGGGCTGAAAGCCGCCGTGGGCAGGTTCTGTCAAGAGTTATCGAATCGGCATGACGTCACGATTGACGTGCATTTCGAGAACATCCCGGAAGCGCTGCCAGCGGAAATCTCGCTGTGCCTCTACCGCGTCTTGCAGGAAGCCCTCCAGAATGTCCTCAAACACGGCGTGCCGCGACGCGCCGAGGTCTCGCTGAGCGGTCACATCGAAACCGTTCATCTGACAGTGAAGGACTCAGGCCCCGGCTTCGATCCTCACGAAGCCATGAGGGGTCCCGGGCTCGGCTTGACCAGCATGAAAGAGCGGTTGAAGGTCGTGGGCGGACATCTTTCCATCGACTCGCAACGGGGGCACGGCACAACGATTCACGCTGTCGCGCCTCTCAAGCTCCCAGCGAAGTCTACAACGGGAGCCGTGTGATATGGCGGGTCCCCTGCAACGAGGTTACCGGGTCCGCCAGTCACCTCAGCCCCGCCCGCCGCGCCGCCTCGATGGTGGCGATGTCGATCTTCGCGCCTCTCCTTGCAAATCACCCGCGCGCGTTAACCGAGGCGCTTGCGGCCGGCGGCGGTGAGGCAAAGCGTGCCTTCGAGGTGGCGGTTGATCTGGAAGATCCCCGCCTCCCCGGATGTGCCAGGGCCGAGCATCTTCCTTGACTCACGCTGCAGCGATGGCTGTAGTTCATGCCGCTGCGGCCTATACTCGGGCTGTATCCGGGGGCAGTCGCCAACCGCCCCCTTTGTCGTGGGAATCGGCGACCCCGCCGGCCTCGAAGCGCTAGTTGAGCTGCTCGGTGCCCTCCTGGCAACTGGCGTCCCCTTCATCGTCGTTCAGCAGTTGGACCCTACGCACGAAGCCTGCTCCCTGAGATTCTGGCGAAGAAGACGACGATTGCCGTGTCGCTGGCCACTCCGGGAGAGGTTGTGCAGCCCGACCACGTGTACGTCATCCCTCCGGATGCGCTTCTTACGGTTCACGAGGGCCTCGTCGACGCAAAGCGGCGGACGAGTGCTCCCGAACGCCGTAAGTGATGGGACAGGATTAAGAGGTCTGTTTCGTGGCCTCGCTCTGCTCGAATCGGGCCGCGCTCCTGGTGCGCAGGTCCACCAACAGTTTGCCGAGAACCGTATCATCCACCGGCTTGACCAGGTGGGCGTCAAACCCCGCAGCTTCGGAGCGACGACGATCCGCGTCCTGGCCCCAGCCGGTCAAGGCTACGAGTACGGTTTCTTGTCGGCCTGCCGCTCACGAATCCTTCGGGCAGCTTCGTAGCCCTTCAATACTGGCAAGCCGATATCCATGAAGATCACGTCGGGTTGTAGATTCGCCGCCGCGTCAACCGCTGCGTGACCGTCGTTGGCAGTATGCGTTTCGTGTCCGCCGAAGGCGAGCAGCATAGCGATCATGTCAGCGGAGTCGCGATTGTCATCGACGATCAGAATCCGGAGCGGCGGAATTGCCGCCGGCTCGGTCGTCGTGGCCTGGGGAGTCGGTCCGTCGGTTTCCGCCGGCAGCGGCAATCGTACGATGAACTCACTTCCGTGACCGACCCCGGGGCTCTTCGCGTCCACGGTGCCGCCGTGCATTTCCGTCAACGTCTTCACGAGCGTCAGGCCGATACCGAGCCCGGTCGCCGACCGCTCCAGGGACGTGTCAACCTGCGCGAACATGTTGAAGACCTGCCCCAGTTGGTCGGCAGCGATCCCGATGCCCGTATCGCGCACACGAATGGCGATCTGTGGGGCGAGGCCGTTAGGCGTCTCGTCGGCGCCCTCGCCTTGGGAGGACTCGACACGGTCCACGGTGAGCGAGATGCGCCCGCCGCGCGACGTGCAAGGCGTTCACCGGGGATCTGTTGACGCCGGAGAACCGGCAGCACCTGTGGGCGCGGATGCCGAACAAGCTCCAGGCGCTGAAGGACACCGCGACCTGGGAGGCGGCCGTGACCTACGGCTCGGCTCTGCCCAAGCCCATCGCGGACAATCTGAAAGTCGCGGTGAAGGGCGGCGGCTACACGCTCTGCTCCTATCTCTTCCTCGGAGGATGCAAGTACTATCGGTCGATCGCCGGCTATGTCGAGATCCCGTTTCAAACGGCCTACGGCATTCCCATCGCGTTCACATACACGTTCGGGATCTTCATCGACAAGGCGACGAATGAGCATAACGCCGACGAAGCCTTGAAACAGGCGATTGCGGAGATCTTCCGCCTGGAGCTGAGCGGCGATCGCAGGTGCCGCACGCGCTGCACGGCTCGCGCGCCGCGGGATCCCCGAAGTAGCGCAGAGTGGTCGCACGCAGGCAGGCGGCGGTCTCCGCGTACGCGATCATCCGGCGCAGCTTGGTGTGCTCAAAGGTCTTCCGCCGCTCGCGCTCCTCCCCGATCGATGGCCACGCGAGCCCGCCGCCTGTCGTCCTCGTGCGCATGGTCGATCAGGAACTCCCGGGTGCGTACGCCGGCGAACGTCCAGAGCCGCGTCGCCGTCGCCGGCGTCTCAGCGATAGAACATCACAATCAGGCCCACGAGCGAAGCCAGCACGATGCTGTGCCAGATGACCGCCTTGAAGATGGCGGCTTCGTTGCCCTGCTGATGTGTCGCTGAACTCGAGACGACGATCGATTGCGCGTCGATCATCTTGCCCATCACGCCGCCCGTCGTATTGGCCGCCCCCATCAGGATCGGACTCAGGTTCAGCTGTTCGGCCGTCACCTTCTGCAGGTTGCCGAACAACGGCACGCATGACCCGCCCGTCTGCCTCGTCAGGTCGACAGGTTCTGCTACTGGGTTGCGGCGCACAAGAACAATGAACGACGAAGGAGCAGGCGTGGACTTCGGAGCAACTTCGGAGCAACAACGCCCAAACACCGCTTAAAGCCGGGCATCATCAGGGACCAGAAGACGAAGCCAGGCACTATGAAACACAACCCCGTACGGTCTGCAAAACCTCCATCCCCGGTTCAAATCCGGGCGGCGCCTCCAATTTTCCAGGGCAAATTCGATCGGTTGTGCGGTAGCAGCGCATACGCATGCCTTCCAATTGGACTACGGTGGACTACAAATCAGCGGTCCGTCGCTGGCGCCGCTGCCGTAGACCGCTGATCCAGAACGGGTTGCGCGTTCGCGAGGTGGAGAAGGGAGGAGGTTCCGAGGACCTCCAGACCCTGCCGGCATGCACGCCGAACTCCTCCGCTTCGTCGAGAATCCGAGTCGTCGCCTATCTCGAGACGATTCTCGCGGCCCGCCATGGCGCGCTGCGTGGAGAGCACGGCCTTCAGATGCTTTCACAACCGGAGAGTGTTCCAAACGACTTCAAGCCAACCGACTTGGCCGAACCTTCGAACGTCACGCAGGTGGGTGCGGAGGGCGCGGTCACGCCAACTGTAGGCCCAGTTTACGGCCCTGATCCGCTCCCGTCGTTTGCGCGGGTATCTACGGAGTTGCATTGTCGCGGTCGTCTAGGGCTCATCGCGCGCGCATGGCCGCCCGTCGGCGACTCCTTCAAGGCGCCTCCTGCCGGAGGCCGCCATTCTCTCAGGCTTCAGCTGGTCCGAAAGATCGCCACGCACGTCAGTGGGGCCGTTCCTGGTTGTAGACGCGGAGCCACTGGCGTGTCAGCGCCTGCAGCTCGGCGATCGATTCGAAGAGATGGCGTTGAGGACCTCCGTGCGATACGTGCGGTTGAAGGGCTCGATGTAGGCGTTCTGGTCCGGCTTCCCCGGCTGGATGTAGTGGCAGGCGATGCCGTGCTCGGCGCACCAGTCGACAAAGGGCTGCGCCGTAAACTCCGGGCCGTTGTCGACCCGTACGGCGCTGGGCCGGCCGTGCACCGCGACCAGGTCGCTGAGCACCCGCACGACGCGTCGACTCGGTAGCGACGGCCCGACCGCGATCTCGAGGCCTTCGCGATTGCCCTCGTCGAGCACCGTGAGGACAGCGGATGCGCGGCCGTCGTAGAGCGCATCGCCCATGAAGTCGAGGGCCCACGTGGGATTTAGCACCGGCGGGGCCACGAGCGGCTGCCGGAGACGCCGGGGCACCCGCCGCGTCGTCCGGCGCGGCAGATTCAGGCGGAGCGCGCAGTACACGCGGTGGACGCGCTTGTGATTCCACGACTGGCCCTCGCCGCGCAGCCGGTCGTAGAGCTTCCAGAAGCCCCAGCGCGGATAGCGAGCCACAGCGTCCGTGAGCGCCGCGATGACGACCGCGTCCCGCCGACTGGCCGGGAGAGGAGGCTGATAGAACGCCGTCCGCGAGAGCCTCACCACGCGACACGCCCGCTGCACAGAGAGCCGTGCTGCTCCACCAGTGCCTCGACGACCTGTCGCCTCGCGGACGGCGTCACCACTTTCGGTTGAGCACCTCGCTGATGGCCGCGTTCTCGAGCGCCAGGTCGGCGTACATCCGTTTCAGCTTCGCGTTCTCGGCCTCGAGCTCCCGCAGCCGCTTCACGTCCGCGACGGTGGCCCGCCGTACTTGCTCCGCCACTTGAAGAACGTCGCCTTGCTGACGCCGTGCTTCCGTAGCAGGTCGGCGACCGGCACGCCGCTCTCGGCATCCTTCAGGATCTCGACGATCTGCTCCTTGCCGGAGCAGTCTACTTGGGGCTATTCAATGACCGGGGAAGCTTACGGACAACGGCACCGAGTTTCCGCTCCTGTCCGCCCTCGTGCCAGGAGCTGCGCGTCCGGGTGCGGTACAACCGTCCGCGGCGCCCCGAACAGAACGGCAAGCCGAACGCAACCATCACATCGACGAGGAAGAGTTCTGGGTACACTACGGCGGCCAGGACTTCGAGGTCGCCGCCGAAGCGCTAACCGCCTGGGAGTACCGATACAACTACGAACGCTACTCGATGGCGCTTCAGGGGCGCACGTCGATTGAGAAATTGGCCACGATGCTGCCGTCATTCGTCATGGCCCGTGCGCCGGACAACGTCCTTGAGCGAGCACGTCCTCCTCACCCGAGAGGAGGACGCACGCAGTGAACGGTAGGCAGCGCAGATGTCGTCAGCACCTGGGCTCGATCTTGACTAGATAAGACACCTCTCGCAGGGAGGCCCTCAACTCTCGCCTCATCGAATCGACCGCCGAGCACTGCCGGTTGCTCGTGGCGGGTCTGGAGCGGTGATAGACCGATCTGCCGCACGCGTGCTATACAGGCTGGCACAGTTCTAGGGTGGCGAACTCGCCGCTGGTGGTTCGGCCAATCAAAGGGACGCAAGAGCAGGCCAACGGGACGAGCCAGCCAAGGCGAAATGACGGTCCTCATCGTCTTCGCGCATGTGTGGGGCGTACTGCAGATCGTGCTGTTCGGCAGTCTGAGCCGGACGGTAGGAGGTACACGGTTCTCGCCGCGTTTGTGGTGGGGCTGTACGGCGCGTCAACGGCCACAGTGCTGCTGCAACTGCTCTGGACTCGACCATTTTCGTGGCTCACTGGAATCCCACTTTCCACAGTCGTGGGCGGTGCCTCCTATACGCTCGACCCCGTCATCGAGGAGATCGTCAAGCTGTTGCCGCTCGCGGCAGTGCTTATGCTACCCGCGGTTCGCCGGCAATGGTCGCTGACCGATTGCGTGCTCCTTGGCGGGGCAACGGGTTCGGGATTCGGGCTTGCGGAAGCCGTCCTGCGGTTCGGCACGTCGGCGACTCGCGCGTTTGCCGTGGCCGATGGATGGGCGTTTCCAGCGGGGTTCTCGGCAGGCACCGTTCCCGGGTTAACGACGACGATGATGACGTCTCTGGCTGCCCGCCGGTGTGATCAGCCAGAGCCTATTCGGAAACGCTGCGGTTGGCGGCCACCTCAATCTGCACCTGGTCTACTCGGCGCTGGCTGGCCTAGCAGCCCGTATATGGACTCCTCCCGGTGTGCAAGCGAGTAACTGATCGTCTGGTCCTTCGGTCGGTTGCGGTCGTATATCCGGCCTGTGTGTGGAGGACGTGCGCCTCCCGGCCAACATGGATAGTCGCGCACCGCGGGCCAATCGTGGTGCCGGCGTCGAGCGCCAGGGCTGCTATCGGCCTGATGCGGTGTCGGTCGGACCGAAGGGCCATGGGTCACGTCACTCGCTGAGCATCTCGGATGGGCAGGGTCGCGTGCTCGTGTCAGGCGGCACGGGCAGTGCGCAGGGGACGTCGTGGTGCCAGACGGCCCAGACGATCCGGCCGAGTTTGTTGGCGATCGCGATCGTGGCCTTGTTGTGCCCGCGCCGCTCGCGCAGGGTGAGGGCCCACTGGTGTAGGCGCGTGAGGCCCTGGCCCGCGGCCGCGCGGCGGTGGGCCATGACGAGGACCGAGCGGGCGCCATGCGTCAGCAGACAGCGCAGATAGACGTCGCCCTGTTTGCTGATGCAGCCGAGCCGGCGCCGAGCCCCGCTGGAATGTTCGCGGGGCGTCAGGCCCAGCCAACTGGCAAACTGTCGGGCGCGCCGAAACGCGTGGATGTGCCCGACGCTGCCGACCAGCGCGGTCGCCGTCACCAGCCCGATGCCGGGAATCGTGAGGAGGCGCGTCACGACCGGGTCGGCGTCGGCGAGGGCGCGCAACTCGCGCTCGAGCGCCGCCATACGCACCTCAATCGCGCGGACGTCCTCGTGAACGCTGGCCAACACCGTCCGCAAGTGCAGCGGCAGGGCGGTCTCGGCGTCTTCCAGGATCGTCGGCACCGCCGCCAGCGCGCCGCGGGCGCCGGCGGGCAGCAGGATCCCGTGCTCGCGCAGAATCCCGCGCAGGGTATTGATCCGCGCGGTCCGGGTCGTCATCCATTGCTCGCGCACGCGATGCAGCGCGACGAGCGCCTGCTGCTCGATGCGTTTCACCGCCACGCTCGGCATCTCGCCCGAGCGCACCGCCTCGAGGATCGCTTCGGCATCCGCGCGATCCGTCTTGTTGCGCGCACGTACGGCCGCACATAGGCCGGCGGGATCAGCGTCACCCGATGGCCGTGCTGCTGCGCCAGCCGTCCCCAGTAGTGCGCCATGCCGCACGCCTCCATCACGACGTGCAGCGGCGCGGTCTGCGTGAGGTAGCGCGTGAACTGCGGCCGATTCAGACGCTGACGCCCGACGACGCGCCACTGCGCATCCGCGATCGCGAGCTCGAACACGCTCTTTGCGAGGTCGACGGCCACTGTCGTAGCATCCATCTCGGTCTCCTCCTGGTTGCTGCTGACGGGGATCAGCTGATGCGGCAATGATGCCGCATCCGAACCGGGAGGAGTCCATACCATCGTGGTGCAAGTTGCTGACGAGGGATCGACAGCGTCGATCTCGTGTACTACACTCGGCGCATGGCGATGGGCAAACGGAAACGGCGCGCGCGCCAGGCGTCGATGTGGGTGGCCACGCAGGACCTGCCGCGTAGTGCGGCGCATCCGTTTTACACGCGACTGAACGCCATCCTCGACGAGGCGCGGGTTTGACCGGTTCGTCGAGGCGCAGTGCGCGCGTTCTACGCGCCGGTGATGGGGCGGCCGGGCCTGCCGCCGGGCCGGTACTTCCGGTTGCTGCTGCTCGGCTACTTCGAGGGGCTCGACTCGGAGCGCGGCGATCGCCTGGCGCGCGGCGGACTCGCTCGCGCGTGCGCAGCTTCGTGGGGCTGGAGCTGCACGAGCGCGGCGCCGGATCATTCGACGATCTCGCGCACGCGGCGGCTGATCGACGTGGAAACCCATCGGGCCGTCTTCACGTGGGTGCAGGAGCGCCTGGTCGACGCGCGGGCTGCTCAAGGGCCGGACGGTGGCGATCGACGCGACGACGCTCGAAGCCAACGCGGCGATGCGCAGCATCGTGCGGCGGGACACCGGCGAGAGCTATCAGGAGTTCCTGACGCGGCTCGCGCAGGCGTCGGGCATCAAGACGCCGACGCGCGAGGAGCTGGCGCGGCTCGATCGGACGCCGGAAGAAGAAGGACGTCGAACAAGGACTGGAAGAATCCGTCACGATCCCGACGCGAAGATCACGAAGATGAAGGATGGGCGCACGCACCTGGCCCACAAAGCCGAGCACGCCGTCGATCTGGAGACCGGGGCGCTCGTGGCCGTGACGGTGCAGGGCGCGGACGTCGGGCGACACGACGACGAGTCATCGAGACGCTGATCATGGCCGCCGAACAGGTCGAGGCGGTCGTGCCCGACGGCGACGGCGTGCAGAGCTCGTCGCCGACAAGGGCTATCACAGCAATCAGGTGCTGGTCGATCTGGAGGCGGTCGGCGTCCGCAGCTACATCGCCGAACCCGATCGCGGCCGCCGGAGCTGGGACGATCAGCCGGAGGCGCGCGACCCGGTCTACGGCAATCGTCGGCGCATTCGCGGGGCGCGGGGCCGACGGCTGCTGCGGCGGCGCGGCGAACGCCTCGAGCGATCGTTCGCCCACCTCTATGACACCGGCCGGATGCGGCGCACGCATTTGCGCGGTCACGCGAACATCCTCAAACGGCTCCTCGTCCACGCCGGCGCGTTCAATCTCGGCCTCCTGATGCGACAGCTGTTCGGCATCGGGACGCCGCGAAGCCTCCAGGGGCGCGGGGTGGGGCTTCTCGGCTGCCTCTGGTCACTCATTCAAGGCCCGGAGGGCCTCTGGAAAGCGATCCGGAGTCTCTATCAGCCGTTCACATCGCCCGCGCCCTTACTCGCACCTCGCAAGGACTATCGCATTCACTTCACCGTCACGACAACTTGCGCCACGGGCAGCTAGGGTTCACTCATCTCGGAGCGAGCTCCCGATCACCGGACCTCGGGAGGCTCACGGCCTCATCGCCAGCGCAGCTCGATCGTCTGTCTACGGTCGCGCGCGGAACAATCAACCGACTGTCCTGGGCCGCAGCAACGTGCTCAGATTCCTCTATCCTTCGGCGTTTTTTAGGACCTATCCGACCTGCTGGGACGTTCTCGTGCGTCCGGCAATTCGCTCGAGCGGCGCGATCCGCCGCAGCTCGTCGAAGAAATTGACAATGAAGACAATCTTGTCGTGCTGTGCTTCAGGTCGCGCGCCCTGCGGTATTGCCACCGCGAACCGGTTGCCGTTCGGATGCAGGATCGAAACGCCGATTCGGCCGGGTCGCTGACGTGGCACGAGCCGGCTGTCGGACGGTGTAACCTACGAACATGACGCTCGGATTCTTTCATCGCCTGCCGTCGAAAGGACCGACCGCCTGCCTGACGCTCCAAGCGTTACTGGCGTTGCTGGTGCTCGCGACACCCGCGCGTGCGCAGGAGGTCCAGATTGACTCGTTCGAGGTGACGCCGTTCGTCGGCGTCAGGTTTGGAGGGACCTTCGACGTGCGGGTGGAGCAGCCGTCGCAGACTCAGGCCACCTTGAAAGACGCCTCGAGCTACGGTCTGTCTGCCGGTGTCCGTTTCGACGATTTCTCCCTGATCGAATTCCGATGGACGCGGTCGACTTCGAGGCTGCGGTTCGACGCGCCGTTAGGACTTCTGGGCGCGTCGCTCGGAGACGTCACGTTGAACCAGTTTCACGCGGACTTCACGCGTGAGTTCGTCATCCCCGAAGTAAAAGGTCTCCGATCGTTCCTGACCGGCAGCGTCGGTGCCACGCACGTTGCCGCTGCGCACGACGGCTTCACGCGCTTCTCGTTCGGCTTCGGCGCCGGATTGAAACAGTCTCTGGGCTCGAGGTTCGCGATCCGCGCCGAGGCGAAATGGCTGCCAATCCTGATTGATCCCGAAGTTGGCGCATGGGCGTGTGGCACGGTCGGAGTCGGCGGCTGTCTCGTGGTCGTGACTGGATCACTGACCCAACAGTTCGAACTCAGCGTCGGGCCGGTTGTGCGCTTCTGACGAAACGGAGGATGGACCCGATTGATCGGCGGTGCACGGGTTCATCGCCGCCCAGCGGTACCGCAGTTTTGTGAGCGCCAGACCCTGGATCTTTCGCTTGTGCACGAGCGAGAAGAGGCGGTGCTGGTGCTCCGGTTTGCAGCGGCTGATCTCGTCGACGAGCACCGATGGGCCTCACCCCAGCGGCGTGACCAATGGCTGCGAGTTGCGACATGATATGGGGTCAGGAACTCCCGGAGATCCGATCATGCGATTCGGTGCGGCGCTGCTCTTCTGCCTGATTTCGACCACCGGTAGTGCTCAGCAGCTCGCAACCGTCACGACCAACGCGCCCATCTACGCGGCCGCCCGGGAAACGCCGACGCCGCTGCGCGTGGCAGCAGTCGGCACCAGGCTTCGCGTGCTCTCCACCGACGGCGACTGGGTTCAGGTCGAGTACCAACGACCCGCAGTTGGGCAGGCGCGTCGGTTGGGTGCTAGGCCACTATGTCAGCCTGACCAACCACGATCTCCGGCCCATGGATCTCTCGGTGCCTGAGGCACCGCCTGCACTTCCGGCACTGGACCAGCCGACCACCGTGGCAATTGCGACTGAGACGTCCATTCCCTTTCCAAAGTGGGAGACCCTGCTCGGCTGGTCGTTCCTGCACGTCTCGGGCGAGTTCCTTGATCTGAACTCGGCGATCGGTTGGAACGTCGCGGTTGCCGGGAACGTGTCGCCGTGGCTCGGGATCGTCGGGGATGCGACCGGCAACTACAAGGCCGGATTGACGGCTAACGATCCGGACGTAGCGATTCACACGTTCACCGGCGGGCCGAGGTTCAGCGCTCGCAATTCGCTCGTGGCCGTGCCGTTCGCAGAGTTTTTAGTGGGCTTCACCCGCACCAGCTTCGACATCGACGGCGTGGGTGATAGCTCCACCGAGTTCACCATCCAGCCGGGTGGCGGGGTCGACATCGGCAATGAACGAGTGGCTGCGCGATTGAGTTTCGCGTGGCGTCGGGTCTTCTACGAGGGCACTCCGACGAACATGTTCCGCTTCGTTGGCGGCGTCGTAATCCGCAGGTGACGCAGGCTCGGACCAACCCGCTGAGAACATGGACGTTGGCGGTGGATCCATCGGACCGATCCCGAACAACAATCCTCGCGCCGGCGTAGGAGGAACCCGTTGAAGCCGGACACCCGAGCACTACTCGCACATTCTTCGGCTCGCCGCGAAGCAGCAGACGCTCGACGTTCCGACGAATCTCGATATTGCCCTCTTGCTAGGCACCGAATTGACGAAGATGATGATCCGCATGACGGTAACTGAATCTGCCCCATTCCGCTGCCGAGAGGGCGCCAAACAGCGGATGGTATCCTGAGAGCTGCGCTTCCGGGCCACTAAACCGCTGAATCAGACCTCGCAATTCATCGACGTCGCGCGCAAACTCGGTTGGACGAGTGCCCCCGATTTCCTGATCGGCCTCCGGCACGGTCCTGACGCCCTGCGGCCATTTGACGTTCGTGTGTATTGCCAACCACCTGATCACGGTGCGTTCCCAGAGCGTGCCAATGACTGGAACCCGCCGCTCGCCCAAGGCCGCGCGACACGCATCGCTCAGATGACACACCATCTGATGCGGAGTCATCCTGCCCCACCTGCGTTCGCTCCGCGGCGTGAGTGCCTCAATCCGTCGCAGGATTTCCGCCCGTGCTTGCGGATGCAACAGAGTCCCGTTCTTCATCGCAGCCACGTTGCCCATCACCACCTTCTCGATGAGTCCCCGCTTATCGGACTCGCATCCAGGACACTGCGAGTACGCGGCCCAGAACAGAAGCGCCTCGAGGAGATCGTTCGGAGCGCGGTCATTCAGAAGCGCTCCTGCCGTGGGCCTAACTAACAGTAGGACGACAGCATATCTCGGTCGACCTGGCGAGGCCCGCAGCATAATGCGAATCCAGCGGAGAATCAGCATCTTCGGAGAGTGTTGAACGGATTGCGGTTCCGGGCGGACTGGCCGGCAGTCGTCACGGACTTAGGCTGGTCTGCAGAACGTCCGCCGAGGTCTGCCGCCACGCGCGTTGTACCGCCACGCGCGTCCTGCTTGTCCGCGGTTCTCGCTCCTCATAAGTCGCCAAGGGACTTCTTTCCGGGCCCGAGCGGGTCGGAAGTCCCTTCGGCGTCACCCGAGAGTAATTTCGCTTCGCTTCTGCGGCCCGCTGCGTCAGAATCAGCGTTCCCGGATGTGAACTGAAGGAGGCGGACCGATGAAAGTAATGGTTGTCTGGAAGACTGTTCCCGGACACTACAAAACGGCGATTGACCAGTTTCTACGTGGGGGCGGTCCCGTCCCGCCTGGGGCGAAGACCGTGGGCCGTTGGCATACGCCGGGCTCAAATCTCGGCTGGCATCTCATCGAGACGGGTGACCTGACGCTGATCGCCCAGCACGTGGCCGAGTGGTCTGATGTCTTGGTGTGCGACGTCTATCCGGTGATTGAGGATGCCGAGGCGGGAGCCGCCGCGAAGGCGGTATTCGGGAAATAGTCGTGGCATTCCGCTCAGCTGGCTCCGGAAGAAGCGGGCGGCAAGGCGACAGGGCCCTGCCGCCCGTCACCCCGAGCCCGTTGCCCTGACGCGGACTCCATAGCGCGGATGGCGGATGGCTGGATCGAGCGATTGCGGAGGAGCGCTCGCCAAGAATCCCGAGCCGAAGAAGCAGCATTCGCGCGGAGGTCCTCCCTAGCAGCCCGTGGTGAAAGGCCGGCTGCATCGGCCGCCGATGCATCCCCGCCGGCTACGTTGCTTCTTCCTCAATACTGCCCGGTATTCTCGGTCGTCGCGCCTTGCCGGCGGGGCGCCTCCGCGCCCTGGGTGCGACGCCGGTCTTTCACCACGGGCTGCATCGCCAAGCGTCGAGTGATCCCCCGCGCGGCTTCCTGGGGAAGGACTGGAATCGATCCACACTCCACCGCCAAGCAGGAATCATCCTGTCCGCACGGCATTACTCGACAACGTGTCCGCTACTTATCGAGGAAGTAGATGTCTGGCTTGTCGATCACGCCAGATTCTTGCATCCTCTCACGCAGGTCTGCCGACGCGGCAAACGTCTTCGCTCGATCGAGATCTTGGACTGCAAAGAGAATGACAATTTCGTTGGCGTCATCCGCATTACGAAGCAGGTACTTCTCCGTGAGCCCTGCGTCGTCGCGCGCTGCCTGATGAGCGTCGTAGGCGGGCTTCCACGTCTTGAAGTCCCTGACTTTGCTCCTGACTAGCATGAATGCCATGACCTGGTCCTTCTATGGTAGGGGTTAGCGGATTTCGGTGCGGGTCTGCACATCGCTCGCAAGGGTTCGCGAGTTGGAGGCCGACCGGCACGTCTTCGGCGACCTGGGACGATTGCAGCATAACGCCAAACGCGCCTCGCCGAACGTCTGCAACAGATAGATTGGTCCCGCCTAGTCGCCTTGTGGCGACTAACCCGCGAGCCAGATCCGTCGTCACTTCGGCGTCAGGCGCGAGTAACCCCAGCCGCGAGGGCCGTATCGCCACAAGTCCCCGCAAGTTAGCCCTGACTCCCGGAACCCGCCTCGGTCCCGTATGCAGTCACCGCCCAGGTCGGACTGGCCGGAAGCCGGTAGGGGACCCAGGGCTCCCTCCTCAGTGCTCGCAACGCGGCTTACGCCTCGACGAGAATCACCAGTGTCTCGGGCACCACACCATCATGGGCCATCGCCTCTGCAGCCGCCGGGCTCTGCATGACGGCATTCAACGCATCCATGTTCGGCACATCCATCATCAGAGCCACGCGCTTCGGGTTCTGCGGATCCACGAACGTCCGGATGTTGGTGACGCCAAGCGGTCCAAACAGCTCCTTCCGCTTCGGCGAGCGCAGCCAATGATCCTGACCCTTTGTGATGTCGTGATATCCAACGATCGTCGGCATGTTGTCTCCTTCGTGAGGATGGCCGGGCCTGCTACCACAAGCGTAGCCCACGGGCGAATCACCCTCGAGCAGCAATGGTTACGAGGAATCGCGCATGAGACACCGGAGCGCATGACAGTGGACGGCGGGCCGGACGCGCGGCGCCGAATCTTTCGGCGCAGCATTCTTGTACTAGAGAACAGCCGGCGCTGGCAACCGCGATTACGGGGATCGACAGGGTCTCGGCCACCGTGCTGGATTAGTAACCATCAGTCGCCTTGTGGCGACCAACCCGAGCCAGATCCGTCGTCACTTCGGCGTTTATCAGTAGCATGTGGCTCAGGCAAGTCCTCTGAGGGTGTTCATTCTGCTCCTTGCTCCCGCTGGCGTTCCGCCTCCTCCAGCCACTGAGCCATCTTCTCGTCACTCTTGCCGTAGCGCGCCCAACCGGTTGCGTTACTGTCCCACCGGTAGTCCTTGATGGTCATGTCGATGCCGCGGTCGATGAGGAATCGCATCGACTCGTACGGGTTCGGCAAGAAGACAAGATGGTGCAGGATGCTCGCCGGCTCGTGCGAGTTCCAATTGGTGTTGATCTCTGCGCCGTGCTCGAGCAGGAAGTCCGCCACGTCGAAGTGGCGGTTGATGACGGCCCAGGCGAGCGCGGTGTCGAGAACGTGCTGCGCAGTCGGCGCGCCCCACTGGAGGTCGTCGTACTTCAGCGTATGTGGGTCGTTACACGGAAAATGCTTCTCGAGATCGCCCAGCGCCGGCGCGCCGGATTCGTCGAACCAGCGCTTCACCCGCGCAAGGTCGCCCATGCCTGCCGCATGCGGCAGATCGTCCGGCAGCGGCCAGATGCGGGTGAGTAATGGAATGAGGTGTGTCTTCGCGTACGTGAACGCAAGCGCGATCGGGTGGAATTCGGGCGACGCTTGGCGCCGGAGGAGTGCCGGATCGAGGCGGAGAAAAGCGGTGATGATTTCCCCGCGATCGTTCAGCGTTGCCGCCCCGATGAGCCCAGCCTGAAACGTCACGTAGGCTTCAGCGAGCAGCCACCGCTCACGCTGCAACGTGCTGACGAACGCCGTCACATCGCCATCGTGGGCCGCGCGGCTGACCTGCTCCATGACAAACGCCGTCCACGGTCCGACGGCTGTTGTCGCGTGCGCGACTCGCGTGTCGATAAAGTACTTGATGAAGGCGAGGCGGCCCAGGCTTCCATCGACGTGTGTGCCCAGCTCGGGATCGAGCGCGATGGAGCGTTCCAGCAAGAGTGACGCGACGGCCTCGTGGTCGAAGCGGCAGGCGCACACGAACGCTTCGTTGACGGTCGCCGGATCGTTCCCGTTGTCGTCGAGCGCCGTGCGAACAGCGTCGATATCGCCGAGCGCCGCAAAGAACTTGAGCGTGCGCGGAAGCAGGCCTTTCCGCTGCAACAGCTGCAGCAGGCCTCTCGCGCGCGACTCGATGAGGCCCTCGCACACCGATGGCATCACGACGGCGCCGGCGTCGATCAGCAGCTCGGCACACGCCCCGCGAGTGAACCACTCTTCTCTTTGCGCGTCGCCGGCGTCAGCGTAAGCGCCCGTGGCGATTCCCAGCAGGCCGCCCTTACTGTCCCAGTCGTTGCTTTGCCAGGACAGCAACGCCGGGTATTCAGCGAGCAGTTGCTTCAGTCGTTCGACGTCGTTGTCGTGAATGATGCGTCGAGCCTGCGCGGCCGCCCATTCGAGCCCCTTGCCGAGGCGTTTGCTGACTTCTCTGATGAGGTCTTGCCAGCCGGCGTAGCCGTACTCGCGCGCAAGCACGAGCTGCGCGTTACGCTGCGTCAGCGGCAGGTCGACATTCGGCAGATGCACGCGCGCACGCGCGATGGCAGCGGCGTCACCGGCGGCGATGTCGCGCGCGAGCTTCTTTGCCTGTTTACGGAGGGATTCCAAAGACGGCCGAGCCGGGAGGGACTTCGAAGTGGTCATTGCGACCTCCTTTCATGAATCGCCTGTGCCCCGCTGAAACCAGGCTGAAAGAAGGTGCAAACGCACACGACTCAGAGCAAACAGGTGGGAGTGTTCCCTTGCCGCGGGTTGGTGGCGCCCTGTCAGCGCACTGCCCCGCAGTATCAAGGGGCTGCCGCTTCGATGTCAAATGCGGCGAAGCTGGGGCGGTCATTCACGATAGGTCATGAGCAGTCGCCCAGTGGCGAGCGACCGGCACCGCGGCGTGGGTCGACAAAGCGGCGTTTTCCGTTACGAACTCGCGCGGGTGGACGACGCTGCATCGGGGTGGCCCAGATTTTCCCCAGATGGAACCAGGTCGCCGATTGGCTCAGGGATGCTGAGGGCGTTTCAAGGGCGGCGTGACCCCCGATTGCCCTCGGGATCGGAGCTCTGCTGACCGGGGTGTCGACAACTAACGATGACTACGGTTGTAGCGTCAAATGGTTGGATTCGCATCCTGGAGGACGTCTGCGTGAGACCGATCGCCCTGGCCGCCCTGTTGCCGCTGTCCATAGTCGTCGCACAGACGCCAACGCGCGAGAAGGCTCAGCTTATTCGCGACGTCCGTCTCTTCGACGGAGAGCGGGTCCATGAGCACCGCAGCGTGCTCGTCGAGAACGGAGCCATCGCACGAATCGGTGGACCTGAGTTGGAGGCGGGCGGTGCCGACGAGATTGACGGTCGCGGCCTCGCCCTCCTGCCCGGGCTGATCGACGCTCACGTCCACTTTTCCGACCAGGCGGAAGCGGCCTCAGGTCAGGCGCTGAGGTTCGGCGTGACGACGCAGCTGGACATGTTCAGCGCTGGAGAGAGGCTGGAACGACTCAAGAGACTGCGCTCCGAGGACAGGGCGGACGTCGCAGCCGTGCGCACGGCGGGCATCGGCGCGACGGTCGCCGGGGGTCACCCGACGCAGATGGGCGGCGGCATCACCTTCCCGACCATCGCCACGCCCAAGGACGCCAAGGCGTTCGTGGACGCGCGTGTCGCCGAAGGTTCCGACTACATCAAGATCGTCCACGACGGCGGCAGCGCGTGGTCCGCGCGCGCCGTGCCCACCCTCGACCTCCCGACGATGCGGGCACTCGTCGATGCGGCGCACGCGCACAAGAAGTTGGCCGTCGTCCATGTCACCACCGAGGAGGAAGCGCGGCGCGCCATCACCGCAGGCGCGGACGGGCTCGCGCACATGTTCGTAGGGGGGACGGCGTCGCGGGATTTCGGCCGCTTCGCCGCCGATCACGGAGTGTTCGTGATCTCCACGTTCTCCGCGGTCCAGGCGTTCGTGTGCGGGCGGGCCCAAGGCGAGACGATCCTCGCCGATCCCCAGCTCGGCCCCCACATCGGCGCGGGGTGGCGCAGCTCGATGGGCATGCTGAAGGCCGATCCCGCGCAGAGCCACAAGTGCGCCGGTGCCGACGACGCGCTGCGACAACTAGTTCGAGCGCGCGTTCCCGTGCTCGCGGGAACCGATGCGCCGTCCCCCGGCACCACGTACGGCGCATCCCTCCATGGCGAGCTGGCAATGTTGGTCGAGCGGGGGATGACGCCGCCCGAAGCCCTCGCCGCCGCGACCTCCGCAACCGCCCGTCATTTTCGCCTCGATGATCGAGGCCGCGTGCAGACTGGCCTGCGTGCCGACCTGTTGCTCGTCAGAGGAGACCCGACGACTGATATTCGCGCCACGCGCAACATCGTCGCGGTCTGGAAACGTGGCGTAGGCGTGAGGCGCTAGCAGCCATTCGCTATCGACCCCGCCGCGCATCTCCACCGCCGACGTCGACGTGACGTTCGCGCGCTCACGGAGCTGGGCCTCGACGGCTCGTTCTTCGGGGACGGTTTTCGGAAGAATGGATCGAGATCTGAACGCTGCGCCCGAAGCGTCGCTGGTCGATCGATGCTTGGGGAGTCGACCTCAGCCCCTTCGAATCGGATGTGGGAACAATCGGAGACTGAATGCCTGATGCCCGCCGCCTTCCCGCGCCAGACGTCGATCAGCGAGATGGCCGCGAATGCGCAGCCTGGAGCCTGCTTTGAGGTAGCTGCTCGAACTTCGCCGAAAGCTGTTCGAGGCAGAATCTTAAAAAGGCGCACAGCCGCGTCTGCGGCGCTATGCAGGTACTGTATGCTGCCCGATCGGCGGCTTCTTCAATGCGCGCTGAGCTGGTGACCGTGTTGCCGGCTCTCCTCTTGGGACGCGTGATCGTCAGTTTCAGCGGCCGACGTCATAATCAGCTCGGCCGCGGAGGCTTGATGAAGGAGTCGCAGGCAGACAGTAGCTGATTGGTGGCTTACGGAGAAATGATGATGCGCAATCTAGTACTCGCCATCGGACAGGTTGCAATGCTGGTTCTTGCAGCCCCGACCTCAGTCCCCGCAGCTCAGGCTCAATCTGGCACCGAAAAGGAAGCCAGGGCCATGCTGGACAAAGCAGTTGCCGCGATGAAAGAGAACAAAGAAAAGGCCCTCGAGATGTTCAACAAGGGGGACGGCGGCTTCAAGGACCGTGATCTCTATGTATTCTGCGCCAACGCTTCAGACGGCACTCTCACCGCGCATCCTTACTTGAAGGGTGAACACCTGCAGGACATCGTAGGCAAGAAGGGCTTTCCGCTCGGGAAAGAGATAATGAGGACCGCCAGTGAAGGAAAGATCGACGAGGTTACCTATTGGTGGCCTCGCCCCGGCTCGGACAAGCCGCTCGAGAAACACACGTTCTACACGAAGGTCGCAGGTCAGAACTGCGGTGTCGGCTTCTACAAGGAATGACGATGCCGCGTGCCTGGTTCGGGTACGCGCGGGCGCCTCGTCCCCGCGTGAAGGTGCCGACGGGCTGAAGCGGTAGATCGCCACCGCATCAGGGTGCACCGCGCGCCGGTGGAGGAGTTATGGCTGAGTACATTGCCAAGCTGCGCGACCCCAGGCTGGGCGAAGAGATTCCTGTCGTCAGCATCGACAGCGTGACCGAGTTCGAGGCTGCCGCTCTGGCGCTCGAGCACTTCCGCCAGCGCGGCGTTCGGTTCGATGGCGAGTCAGGCCTCGAGCTGCTGGAGGGGAACGTGACCGCCTCGAAGCCCGTGCCGGTCAAGGAGATCATGTACTGGCTGCGTAATCGAGCTGAGGGACAGGCGCTGGCGAAGCGCGATGGCCTCGAGCGGCTGCTGGAATACGTACGGGATTAGCAGCCGCCCCACGCGGACGTCGTCGATTCGTGTTAGGTACAGTAAGCGCTCCCGGAGCACGAATACGACTCCGGCTCGATCCCGCCGCACTCCCCACGGCTGTGCTGTTCGCATTCCGAGTTCGCATTTCTCGAAGTGTCCACACTGGACGTCAGTGTCTGACGGACGACCTTCGTCGGAGGTGATGATGCCTGTCAGGAAGCGTTTCAGCTTTGCCAAAGCCCCACGTGCCGTCGCACACCGGATCCCGGCGACTGCGTCTGCCGGGAAAGCCATCGAGGATCTCCCTGACTACGTCAAGCAACAACTGTTCGGCCCGTCGGCCTTGAGAAAGCATTCGCGGCGCCTCCCCGTCCGAGGTTCACAGCGGGTCGAGAAGTCCGCCGTCCCTCCTGCGGCTGCGGCCTTGGACCAGATGGAAACGGCCGCCTCCCAGATCGTCGCTCGGGCACGGGTGCCGGTCGAACGGCTCCCGCAGGATGTCCAGCAGACGAACCGGGCTCTGGAGCAGCAGGCCCATCGTTTTCACGGGGCCAAGGTCACGCTCGCCTGGTTCCCGTGGCGGCGGCTTGAATCGCCGTGCGCCGACAAGTTCGGCTACCTGACGCCGCGCCGCGTGCGGAGCGCTACGCGGCTTCCGCTCAATGCCACGACAATCGGGCTGCTGGACACGCTGGGAGCGTTGATGGCGGACCCGGGCCGGGAAATCTCCCAGGATTCGGCAATCCCTGCAGGGTTCACCTATGTCGGGCAGTTCGTCGATCACGACATCACGTTCGACGTGTCGTCCCGGCTCGACGTGGCCACCGACGCCAACACCATCCACAACATGCGCACGCCGGCCCTGGATCTGGATGCGGTGTACGGCGACGGTCCGGCGCTCAATCCCTTCCTGTACGCGTTTCCAACGTCCGGCCCGTCGACGGCCATCAAGTGTCAGCTTGGCGGCAACCAAGCGTCCGGGCCCGGAGGGCCAGCGGGCTCAGCCGGTTCGCCGGCGGGGATGCAGACGCTATCGGACTTCGACGTGCCGCGCATCCACAACCCGTCGAACCCCGCGGGATCGACCAACACGGCGGTCATCGGCGATCCCCGGAATGACGAGAACCTGATCGTGTCCCAGTTCCATCACGCCGTGTTGCGCTTCCACAACCGCGTCGTGGATACGCTCGTCGCGGCCGGGTTCACCGGCGACATCTTCGTCGAGGCCCGGAAGATTGTGACGCATCACTACCAGTGGGCCGTGGTCAACGATTTCCTCTCCCGCGTCTGCGGCGCGGCCGAGGTGAACGCCGCGATTACTGCGGTGACACCGCCGATCGGCAGCCCGTTCCGCATGCCGGTCGAGTTCGCCGTGGCAGCCTATCGTTTCGGGCATTCGATGATTCGCGACACTTACTGGGTGAACTTCAACTTCCCGAACGCGACGCTCGGCCAGGTCTTCGAGTTCATCCGCAATCCCAGGCTGCCGGTGTTGTCCAACTGGGTGGTCGACCTGAACGCCTTTTTCGACACCGGGTTCGTCGTCCCCGTCAACAACAAGGCGCGGAAGATCGACAGCGTGCTCGCCAATGGCCTCGAGACCCTGCCCGGATTCACCGCGATGATGGCAGTGCTCGCGCAAAGGAACCTGCGCCGGGGCCTCGCGCTCGGTCTGCCGAGTGGTCAGGGTGTGGCGAAGTTCCTGGGGGTGCCGGCGCTGACAGGCGCTCAGCTCGAACAGGGGCTTCCGGCTGACGAACGTGCGGTGCTGAACGCGAGCGGCAAGCTCCTCCTGAAGAAGACGCCGCTCTGGTATTACATCCTGCGTGAGGCCGCGGTCCTGAAGGCCGGCGAGCAGCTTGGCCCGGTCGGTTCGCGCATCGTGGCCCGGACGTTCGTGCGCATCCTGAAGCGCGACGCCACGTCGTATCTGAACGTTGCCGGGGGCTTCACGCCTTCGCTCCCGTCAGCGGCTCCCGGCACGTTCACGTTCGCGGATCTCGTGAACTTCGCGGGCGTGACCCAACCGTAACCCGTCACACCCCCGTCATGATCATGTGCGCGGCGATCGAGTCGTTCTCGATCGTCGCCGCACCGCTCGAGAATGGCCGCTCGTCGCTGAGCCGGGCAGCATGCTGCGCTTCTCGACCCGGCACGATGCGCTGGTGTCATGTCGCCGGGGCGTTTGCGAGTGCCTCGCTCCGTCGCTTCAGCCCTGCCGCTTCGAGACGGAGATACACGGCGGCTCCTCCCGGAGCTCAGCGCTCGGGCGCGTCGTAGCAGTTCCAGAGCAGGACGCTGTAGTTGATGGGCGCGTGGTCGGCGAGAAAGCCGGGCAACGGGAAATCCAGTTCCTCCCCCGTGCGCATGGCCCCCCGCAGGGTCATCGCTTCTTTCGCGGACAGGAGGTGAGCGCCAGGATCGAGCATCAGTTCCCTGGCGGAGGTGAGATTGCGGTGAAGGTGCCCCGCACCGTCGATGAACTGGAGTGCGCCGACATGCCGGAACAACAGCCCCAATGGAAGGTGCGGCACGAGATCGGAGTCGTTGCGGAACCTGAACACCGGTACGCGAATCCTGGCTCGGAACCCCGCATCGCCAACGCGCGGCGATCCGAACGTGTACACCCCCTGCAACCGCAAGGACGGATCGTCGCTGCAGAGGTTTGCCGCCAGCGCCGCAAGCGCCGCCCCGAGGCTGTGGCCGGTGATCCACAGCGGTCTCGGCTGTCTCGCCTGTTCCGCCCTGACGTGTGCGACGGTCTGTGGCCACACCTCCCCGAGTGCGGCAAGAAACCCGGCGTGCACGAGGTCGCCGTGTGAGTCGGGGAACGGCAGGAAGTGGGCGTCCACGGTGAAATCGAGGACCGATGACCAGAAGTCGTCCAGCTGCGTTCCGCGGAACGCGAGCACGATCGCGTCAGGCATCGATGCGACGTAGGCCTGCGTGCTGTGCAGGCCATGGAAGTACGCGACGTCTCCGGGGATCCCGGCCGTCGTGAATGCGGCCTGGACGGCCGGTTCAGCCGAGTAGGCCAGCAGGGCGGCATCACAGAGCCACCAGGCGTTGCGCAGATTCAGACCGGTGTCGAGCGGTTCGAACGGATGCGCATCGGCGCCCTCGAAAAAGGTGTACCGCGTCAACACACCGGCCGGCGGATTCAATGCACGCGGCGTCTGCCGAGGCAATGGTTTCTGCATAGGACCTGCTTGGCTACCGCAAAGATATACCTGGCCAGTGGATATTGCTTCCGCTGAGGGCGCCGCATCGCAGCGCCCTGAACCCGACAGCCGGATGTGGGTGGAGCTGAGCTGCGAATCGCCTATCGATCCGCCACTCCGCACGGGCATAATGCGCGGGCAGCAAACATGGCCCTGCAAGCCGGTACGCGCCTTGGCCCGTACGAAGTCGTCTCCCTGATTGGCAGGGGGGGCATGGGCGAGGTGTGGCTCGCCAGCGAGCGACGGCTCGGGCGCAAGGTGGCCCTGAAGCTTCTGCCCGCCGACCTCACGCGCGATGCCGACCGCATCCAGCGGTTTGAACAGGAGGCCCGGGCGGCGTCCGCACTCAATCACCCGAACGTCTGCACGATTTACGCGCTCGGGGAAGCGAGCGAGAGCCAGCACTACATCGCGATGGAGTTCGTTGAGGGCGAAACGCTCCGGCAGCGACTCTCCACCAGGCGTCTCTCGATACGCGAAGCGCTCGACGTCGGTCGTCAAGTGGCCGCAGCCCTGAGCGCCGCGCACGCCGCCGGCATCATCCACCGGGACATCAAGCCGGAAAATCTGATGCTCCGGCCCGATGGTCTGATCAAAGTGCTGGACTTCGGGTTGGCCAAGCTGGCAGTGCTGGTCCGCTGGGCCATCGACGACGCTATGCCGGAAATCTCGCGTCTTGCCGACAGGGGCGAGTACGTGAAGGCCTTCGCGATCGCCAGCCAGGCCGAAGAGTACATTGCGGCTCATCCGCCGTTTCGCAAACTCTGGTCCGACATCAGCTGGACGCCTTCCGATTGGTACGGTTCCGGCCGGCGCCGAGCTGTACTACAAGGATTACTCATCGCCGACCAGCGACTGGCGCTACGGCGGTCGGACCCGGTCGCGCCCTTAGAGTGCCGCTCGGCGATCTTCGATGGCAACTGAGAAAGCAAGGGTTTGCGACGGTGGACACCGTGTTGAGTGCGTACGATTGGGAGCCTCTGTTTCTGGGCGCGAGAACCGAAGCGAGAACCGAAGCATGGGAGTTCGTGTTGGACAAGGCCAAGGCGATTCCTTCGGATATGGTCAGAGTGCGGGGCGGGACGGTCGACTCCGGGATCCAGCTTCCCGACTATCTGGTCGGCCGTTTCGAGGTGACCAATAGGCAGTTCAAGACGTTCGTTGACGTCGGTGGGTACAACCGTCCGCAATACTGGGGTTTTGAGTTCAGCGACAACGGTCGGCCCGTCGCACGTGAGCAAGCGATGGCACGATTCCGTGATCGGACGGGTAGGCAGGGGCCCGCGACGTGGGACGTTGGAGAGTATCCGGAAGGGAAGGCAGATCATCCAGTGACTGGGGTCAGCTGGTACGAAGCCGCCGCCTACGCCGCGTTCGCGGGAATGAGTCTCCCGACGGTGGATCACTGGAAACGCGCGGCGGGCACGTCGATCACCCACGCAATAGTTCCGCTGAGCAATTTCAGCGGTCGCGGGCTCGCAAGTGTCGGCGCGTATCAAGGCATGGGTCCTTTTGGCACTTATGACATGGCCGGGAACGCCAAAGAGTGGTGTTGGAACGAGGCGGCCGCTGGTATCCGGTACAGCATGGGCGGCGCGTGGAACGAACCCAGTTATATGTTCAAGGAACCTGACGCGACGAGCGCATTCGATCGCTCGCCGGCGAACGGGTTTCGCTGTGTGAAATACCTGGACCAGGAGCAATCACCGACCGCGTCGATGCAGCGGATTATTAGAGTGCGCCGGCGTGATTTCCTGAAGGAGCAACCCGTATCAGACGCCATTTTCAAAGTGTACACGAGCGCATACAGATATGATGCCTCTCCATTGGAGGCAGCGACGCAATCCGTGGATGACGCCGACCCCAGATGGCGCAAGGAGACAGTCAGCTTCAGGGCGGCGTACGGCAACGAGCGTGTTACTGCGCATATGTACTTGCCCAAGGTGGCCAAGCCGCCGTATCAAACGGTAATTTACTTTCCAGGCTCGTACGCGCTCACACTCAGATCCAACGACCAGACAGATCTCGATTTGTTCTTTGACTTCATCGTCAAGAGTGGACGTGCGCTCATCTATCCGATCTACAAAAGCACATACGAGCGAGGGGATGAGGTCAAGTCGGACGGACAAGATCGCTCGGCCCTTTACCGGGAGCACGTCATCGCCTGGTCAAGGGATCTCGGGCGCACCCTCGACTACGTTCAGACGAGAAGAGACCTGCGGCACGAGCCGTTGGCGTACTACGGCCTGAGCTGGGGAGCGAAAATGGGTGCGTTGCTTCCAGCGTTGGAGGAGCGGATTAAGGTCGTCGCTCTCGTGGGTGGCGGCTTTGATCTCGGGGACTCCGTCTTGCCCGAAGTCGACGCGCTGAATTTCACGCCCCGAATCAGGGCAGCTGTTCTCATGGTCAATGGACGGTATGATTTTGATTTGCCGGTCGATCTGTCGCAAAAACCGATGTTGCGCCTGTTCGGAGCACCGGACAAGGACAAGCGTCACGCAATCTTCGACGCGGGGCATATCCCGCCGAAGGAGTTCATCGTGAGGGAGGTCTTAGACTGGTTCGATCGGTACCTCGGTCTCGCGCGATGACCGCGCTCGCGAGCGTCAGCACCGGCCTGCCGCGCCAGGGCACGCCGTTCGGAATGCCGTTCCATCTGTCTGGCACGCCGGCATGCGAAATGACGTCCTGCCCGAGCACGGGCTGTGCGAATGGTGACGCCCGACTACGCTCTGCTGACCGTCGGTTCGATCTGCACAATCGGCTCCAGGACCCGCCAGTCACGATTAGCCTGGCCCGTTCGCCCAGTGTCTTACTCGTGCCTTAAGACATATGCCGGGTCGATACGCCCGGCGCGCCGAGCGGGAATGTAGGCGGCCAGTGCGGCGACCGCAAACAACAGCACCGTGGTCGCGACGTAGGTCGACGCATCCGTCGCCTGCACCTCGAACAGGAGCCCCGCCATCAGCCCCGACAGCGCGACCGCCAGCACGGTTCCGGCCGCGATCCCCATCAACGCGAGCAATGCTCCGCGTGTGACGATGAGTTTCACGATGTCGTAGCCGCGAGCGCCCAACGCCATCCGCACGCCCATCTCGCGCACGCGCTGCCCGACCGTGTACGCCACCACGCCGTAGATGCCCACGACCGCCATGAGCACGGCCACACCGGCGAACAACGCCATGAGCGCCAGTGTGAACCGGCGTCGCGCGAGCGATGTGCTCAGGCGCTCTTCCATCGTAAGCACGTCGGAGAGCGGCAGGTTGGGATCGATTCGATGCACCGCACTCGTGATGTCCGTGAACGGTGGCGTGCGGCCACCTCCCGATCGGATGGCCAGGTACATCGAGTGTTGGGTCTCGGTGCCGCTCTGGGCATGCAGGACGAACAGTTCCGGTTGCGGCGGTGCGTCGAGACCATAGTGACGCAGGTCTCCGATCACCCCAATCACGCGGAGGCGCGGAAACCTCACTCTCTCGCGGAGCTCTTCCGGCAAGAGCGCTACGGGAGGCCCTGCATACACCGTGGCGCCGACCGCGCCACCACCCGGCCAGAAGCGGCGGGCGAACGTTTCGTTCACGATCGCGACCGGAGGCTGGAGTGGACCGTCGGTGCGCCCGAACAGTCGGCCGGCCCGCAAACGTACCCGCAGTGCGTCGAAGTACGTCTCCGTCACCTGCCGATACTGCACCGCCGGAACCTCGGCAATCGACTTGGGAGCGGGGCGTCCCTCCACCGTGAGCAGTTTGCCCCACGATGCAGAGGCGAACGGGAGTGCCGTCGTTGCCCCGACGTGCGTGGCGCCCGGAACGGATCCGATTTCGGCAATCAACTGCCGGTAGACGGTCGCCACCTGCGCCATGTCGCTGTATCGCGCCTCGGGCAGCTCGAGGCGCGCCGTCTGCAACTGTCGGGGCTCGAACCCCGGATCGATCCCGTGCAGGCGTAGGAGGCTCGCGACGAGGAGCCCGGCACCAATGAGCAGCACGAGCGAGAGCGACACCTCCGCGACGACCAGCATGTCTCGCAGGCGTCCACCGGCCCGGCCTCCCGTTGAGCCGCGAGAGCCTTGCTTGATGGCGTCTCCCATTCGGCCCGCGGCCGCGTAGCGTGCCGGAATGAGGCCGAACGCCAATCCCGTCAGCAGAGACAGCAACATCGCGAGTCCCAGTATCGCCTCGTTCACAGATGCCTCGGCGAGCCGCGGCACGTCTGCCGGCGCATACCGTGCGATCGCGTGAACGCCCCCCCACGCTACCACCAACCCCAACGCGCCCCCGCAGAGCGCGAGCAGGACGCTCTCGGTGAGCAGCTGCCGAATCAGGCGGCCGCGGCTCGCGCCGAGGGCGGCCCGGATGGCGAGCTCCTGCCGGCGCCCGCTGCCTCGCGCCAGCAGCAGGTTGGCGACGTTCGCGCACGCAATCACCAGCACGAAGCCGACTGCGCCCAGCAGCAGATTCAACGTCGGTCGGACATCACCCACGATGGATTCCCGCAGGTCCTTGACCTGGGCGCCGATGTCGGGATTGACGGGTCGGACGACCGCGATGAGGTCTGCCGTCGCCTGGGCCGCTGTGACACCTGGCGCCAACCGCCCGAAGAGATCGAGAAAGTAGTTGCCTCGCGTGTTCATCGTGCTGTCCGGAGGGAATGACAACGGCGTCCAGATATCGGACGGCGCATTCGGCAGGCCAAATGACCCGGGCATCACGCCGAGGACGGTATAACTCTCATCATCGAGCCGCACGGTTCGACCGACGACCCGCGGATCGCCGCCGAACCGGCGCTGCCACAGGCCCTCGCTGATCACCGCCACGCGGTGCTGCCCCCACTGTTCCTCCGCATCGCTGAACCAGCGTCCCAGCACCACGGGGGACCGCAGCACCCGCTGCAGACTGGCCGTTGCCAGGGTGCCCTGCACGCGTTCCGGTGCTCCGGGTGTGGTCAGGGTGTAGCTGGTGCCAGACGTGGCGGCGATCGCCGCGAGCGTGCGCGTGTGTTCGCGGAACAGGCGGTAGTCCGGAATGGAGGTGGACGCTTCGGCGAAGCCTCTGGCCGGCATCGTCGACCACACGCGCACCAGGCGATTCGGCTCCGGATACGGGAGCGGTCTCACGACAACGGCGTGCATCACGCTGAACAGTGCCGTCGTCGCTCCGATGCCAAGCGCCAGCGTGACCACGGCCACCGAGGTGAACTGCGGACCGGCGCGCATGGTGCGCACCGCATAGCCGACATCCTGGATCGCCTGCAGCATCAAGGTGACACCGCGTGCATCCCGGCACTTCTCCTTCGCGACCTCAATGGGCCCCATGGCACGCAGTGCGGCGAACCGTGCGTCCTCTCCGGACAAGCCCGCCGAGACCTGGCTGTCCAGTTGCCGCTCGAAGTGATAGCCCAGTTCGTCCTCGAGCTCCTGCTCGAGTCGGTTGCGCCGCAGCACGGATCTCACGCGCAGTTGCAGCCGTCGCCACCAGCGTCGCACATGACCTCCCGGGTGACGGCGCCAGTAGGGTGGCTGGCGCCTGCCTCGATTTCAGACGGCCCGGACGACCTCGGTGATGGCCGTCGAGAGACGCTTCCACTGGGCCGCCTCCTCGGCGAGCGCTTTCCGTCCATCACGCGTGAGGGTGTAGTACCGAGCGCGGCGATTGTTGTCTGACACTTTCCATTCCGCCGTCACCCACCCGTGATGCTCCAGTTTGTGCAGCGCGGGGTACAGGGCACTCTCGCCGACCTGAAGCACGTCCTTCGACATCTGGCGGATGCGCTGCGCAATCGCCCAGCCATGCATCGGCTCGAGCGCCAGGACGGTCAGGATCAGCAGATCGAGCGTCCCCTGAACGAGATCGGTCGGCTTGCTCAATCGCTTACCTCAGTTACTGATGGACACTAGCGCGATCGCCGGCTCGACGCAAGCGGCACTCGGGCCCCCCGGTTCGGAATCCGCCGAAGCGCCACGAGTGCCCTTGATCAGAGACCGACGCGGCGTGTGTTCATCCCTTCGATGAGCGCTCGTCGTTGCTGTTGCCGGAGTCCGTGGTCGTGATGGCGAGCGGCGGTGGCGCGGGCCGTTCCTTCGACGGTTGCTCCTGGCTCTTCTCCGTGGGTTTGACCGTCGACCGAACGACCATGAACCGGTTGAGAAGGTCGAACCAGAACGGGGAACCCTGCGAGATGGCAAATCCGGTGAGGAGGAGACCGCAGAGCTTCAGCAGCCAGCCACCGAAGGAGCCGGGTGCCCGACGCGGGTCGCTGGTGTTGCTACCGGTGTCGCCCACCCAACCGAGGGGCAGTCCGAGGGCTTCGACGTCGCCGTACGCCGCTCTCAGGCGCTCGCTTGCCGCTTTGTCGCGTTGTTCAGGAGTGGTGGCCACTGCCGCTGCCTCCATCGGCGCCGCCTCCAGTCGCCGCTCCGCGGCGGCCGCGACGGAACGGCGAAGCGCGCCATCACGCGCGAGCGCCTTTGCCAGCGATATCGTGTCCGCATTGATCGCCGCGGCCACGAGAAACCCCATCACCAGCATCAGTACCGTGACGCGCCGCTTGTACCAGCCTGACACCCGATCCATCATGCCTTCGTACCACTCCTCGACGTTGCGCCGTGCCCTCACGATGTCGCCGTCCGCCTCGTCGATCAGGGTGAGCAGCGCCGTCCGCAACTCCGGGTTCGGCACGCGCTTCGCGACCGCCTGGCGAACCTGCTTCAGGTCGGTCGTCAACCCAACCGGGGCCGTTCCCTCACCGTTCGCCGCCGTTGCGGTGGTGGCCATGTTCCAGAGGGCGAGGGCGAACGTACGAGACGGGATGTATGACGGCATTTTCCGGGCGCTCCGGTACAAGGGACGCACCAGACCATGCTGGTACAGCTCCGACGCGAGATCTGCGCCGCCGCCCTTCGTCTCGTTGAGCAGCAACTCGATGCCTCGCCGGAGGTACTTCGCGCGGTTGTTGAATTTGGCCTCGATGTATTCGCCGGCGGCGGAACACACCAGACTCAAGAGGAGGTAGACGAAGATCATCCCGAAGGCAACTTCCAGAACGACTGACCCGAGCAGCATCTCTAGCTCCCTCGTGGCGCCGGCGACGGCCGCCGGTCGGCGGTGATGATGTGCAGCTGAATCATTTTCGACGACGACCGACCGTCCAGTTCTGCTCGCGACCTTCGCGGGGCCCGTCGGTCGGCGAGCCGCGTCGCCGCTCCGAGATGCCCTTGGGCGCACTCACGTCGCAGGCAGACTCGCCAGACGCGTCACGTCGGTGTGAAGGATAGCGTAGCCGGGACTGAAGTCCCGGCTCCACATTGCGCCGCCCGGTCGCGGCGATGGGAAGCGCGTATAGTGCCCTCGTGTTCCGGTCACATGGAAAGAGGGTCGCCTCTTTCAGCGCCCTTGCCGCGGCCCTTCTGCTCACTGTTGCAGGCTGCTCGCGCCGGAGCGTCGTTCTCGGTTTCTGGTTCGAGCGGGTCACGTACAGCTCGTCCCGATTCGGTGGGCCTTTGACAGCTGAGGAACTACAGACGATCGACTCTGTCGCACGGTCCGAAGTCGCGCGCGCGTTCGCCGACCTCCGCTTTACGGTGTCCGGGCACAAGGAAGCCCGGTACCGGGTTCGCGTCGTGCAGCACCTCTACGACCCGCGCTTTCGCGGCGAGGTTGGCGTGGCAGGCACGTCCAGAGCTGTCTCCATGTTCGGCGGCGATGGCGCAGTCAACTTCTCGCTCCTCGCCGCCTACGCCGAGAGCTACGCAGCCGCCGAGGCGGATCGCGCAACCATCGTGACCGCCATGGGACGAGGGGTCGGTCGGGCAGCGGTCCATGAGTTTGCCCACCTGTTGCTCGGAGCCGCCCGGGTCGATGACGACGGTGATGCACGGAGCTACGAGTACGGCTCGGCCGCGCGGAGCGAGCAGTACTACGGGGACATGCACTGGCGCGGTGCGTGGCCCGAGCTGCACAAGCGGTTCGGTGCTCCCGCGCAGCCGTGAGACGACAGCTGCCGTTCGAGCACTCTGGACACGGCGGGCCGTGCGGAAGTGCGGTTCACTCCGCCGACTGCCGTGCACCTACCGCCGCGCCGATGATCGCGAGATCGTCGCTCCGCGCGATCACCTCGAAGGCGCTGCCCTGCAGGGGACTCATCTTGACCATATCGTGCAGCGCGGCTGCGAGCACCGCGGTGTCCACGAAGCGGGCGTTCGGACCCGTCAGGAAGAACCGGCCCGGCCCGTCCATGTGGATGCTGCCCGCCGCGGCTGCCGCGATGGCCCGATGCCACAGCCGGACGAACGTGGCGCATCGCGTGTCGCCCCGCGCCGCGTGGGCGAAGACCTCTTCAGGTTCCATGTCGAGGAAGCGGAGGCGCATGCTGCGGTGGCCCACGATGCCCTCGAGGTGTCCCTGCCCGCCGCAGCCGCAGAGCGACTCCTTCGGATCGAGCGAGACGACGACGTGCCCGCCTTCCCAGACGCCGGGCGCGTGCGGGTATCGTCCGAAGCCGACCCCGCTGCCGAGGGTCCACACGCGCGTCAGCGTGTCGAGCTGCCCGCGTGTCGCGGCGATGCCTGTCGCGACCGCATCCGCGTCGTTCACCACCAGCACGTGTGCGCGCCCGCCCAGCGCGCCCGAAAGGCTCCGCGCCAGCGCCGATCCTTTCATCTGCTGCAGGTTCGGCGAATCCTCCACCACGCCGCGGCGGATGACGCCGGGAAACCCGACGCCCACCACGTCGAGCGGGCGGCCCTCCCCGACCTCGTCGATCAGCCGGCCGATGGCCTGAACGATGTCGGCAGCCGGCAGCGCCGGGAGCACTGAGCTGCCCTCGTCTGCCTGATCCGGGTAAGTCCGGATCGGGCCGACGATCCGGTCGCCTTCGACGAGGCCGGCCGCGATGTGTTCCATCGCGAGCACGCCGACTGCATGCCCCATGCGTCTCCCCCCGGTGCCGCCCGCCAGCAGGGCGCGATACGCCTGCGTGCTTCAGTCAGGCCGCAGGTTGCTCAGCAGCCCGTCAGAGACGGGTGAGCTTGTTGAGACCGTTGAACGCCGCCGCCTTGTAGCACTCGGCGAGCGTCGGATAGTTGAAAACCGTGTCGACGAAGTAGTCGATCGTGGCGCCCAGCGTGAGCACGGCCTGGCCGATGTGAATCAGCTCCGCGGCCCCTTCACCGATGATGTGAATGCCGAGCAGGGCCCTGGTCTCGCGGTGGAAGATGATCTTCAGCCGGCCCGTCGTGTCGCCGCGGATCTGCCCGCGCGCGATCTCCCGGTAGTACGCGAGCCCCACTTCGTACGGCACATCGTCGTCCGTGAGTTGTTCCTCGGTGCGGCCGATGAACGAGATCTCGGGAATCGTGTAGATGCCGTACGGATACGTGCCCGGATTCGAGTGCAGATCGAGGCCGAGGGCTCTGGCTGCGGCGATTCGTCCCTGCTCCATCGACACCGATGCCAGGCTCGGAAAGCCAATCACGTCGCCGGCCGCATAGATGTGGGGCTGCGCCGTGCGATAGCCGGCGTCGACGGCAATGCGGCCGCGCGCGTCCGCCTCCAGGCCGGCCGCGGGCAGGTTCAGCTCATCGACGTTCCCCTGACGGCCGACCGCGTAGAGCAGCGCGTCGCCCGACACCTTCTTGCGGCTCTTCAGCGTGGCCGTGACGGCACCATCGGTCAGTGCTTCGACCGTCTCCACCTCCTCGTTCAGCCGCAGCGTCACCCGGTGATCGCGCAGGTGGTAGCACAAGGCTTCGACGATCTCGCCGTCGGCGAACTCCAGCAACCGGGGCCGCTTCTCGATGAGCACGACGCGGACGCCGAGCGCGGCAAACATGCACGTGTACTCGACGCCGATAACGCCGCCGCCGACCACGATCAAGGTCTTCGGCAGGTCTCCCATCTGCATCAACTGGTCGCTCAGGATGATCGTCCGGCCGTTGATCGGCACAGTCGGCGTTTCAGACGGCCGGGTGCCGGTGGCGATCACGAACGCGTCGCTCTGGCACGTCCTCTCGCCGCGCGCGCTCTGCAGGCGGATCGTGTGCGGATCGACGAAGGCAGCCGAGCCGTCCAGCACCGTGATGCCGTTACGGAACAGTTGAGCCTGGGTCACGTCGAGCTCGTTTTTGATGACCTGCTGAACGCGGAACGAGAGATCGGCGAAGGTGATGTTTTCCTTCACCCGGTAGTTGACGCCGTAGATGCCCTGGTAGAGGAAGCCGGACAGGTGCAGCACGGCCTCCCGCATGGTCTTGCTCGGGATGGTGCCGGTATTGATGCAGGTGCCGCCGACGACCTCGCGCCGCTCCACGAGCGCGACCTTCCGGCCCATCTTGGCGCCCTGGATGGCCGCGCGCTGGCCTGCCGGGCCGGACCCGATGACGACGAGATCGAAACGATCCACCGCCGTTACTGTTCGGCGGAGTAGGGCGCACTGTCAAGACCGGCCTATAATTAACCCTCCGAACACTTCAGCGAAGAGTTCGCCGGCGAGGCCTCACGGAGTTCAGGCGGTGAATCACTTCTCATCGTGCGGCGTCTCTCGTCTCGTCCTGGGTCTGGCCGCGGCCGCGCTCGTGATCGGGTCGGCATGCGGACGGCGCGCGCCACAAGTGGCGGGTGTGCCCGAGGTCGTCGACTTCAATTTTCATGTGAAGCCGATACTCTCGGACCGCTGCTTCAAGTGCCATGGACCCGACGAGCGGGTGCGCAAGGCGTCTCTCCGGCTGGATCTCAAGGAAGTGGCGTTCGGCGAGCTGCCCTCGGGCCATCGCGCCGTCGTGCCCGGCCGGCCGTCGAGCAGCGAACTGGTCGCGCGGATCCTGAGTACTGACCCGAAAGTCCTGATGCCGGCGGCCGATTCCGGTCTCTCGCTGTCGGAGTACGAGAAGGCCGTGCTTGTCCGATGGGTGGAGCAGGGCGCCGACTGGAAGCCACACTGGTCGTTGATCCCGCCGCGGCGCTCCCCCGTGCCGTCGGTCAGGCAGACGGCCTGGCCACGTGGCGAGATTGACCGGTTCGTGCTTGCCACGCTGGAATCGAAGGGACTCACGCCCTCACGCGAGGCACCGCGCGAGACGTGGCTGCGTCGCGTGACGATCGACCTCACCGGGCTGCCACCCACGCTCGCCGAGATCGACGACTTCGTTGCCGATCGCTCCCCGGATGCGTACGAGCGCGTCGTCGATCGCCTGCTGGCCTCGCCAGCCTACGGCGAGCAGATGGCGGCCGAATGGCTCGACGTCGCGCGGTACGCCGACTCGCACGGCTACCAGGACGACGGGATGCGCAAGATGTGGCCATGGCGCGACTGGGTCATCTCGGCGTTCAACCGGAACCTGCGCGTCGACAGCTTCATCACCTGGCAGCTCGCGGGCGACCTGCTGCCGGAGGCGACGCAGGAGCAGCGGCTCGCGACCGGATTCAACCGGAACCACATGCAGACCCAGGAAGGTGGTGTGGTCCCCGAGGAGTACCGCACCGAGTACGTCGTCGATCGGGTGAACACGTTCGGCCGGGCGTTCCTCGGGCTGAGCGTCGAATGCGCACGGTGCCACGACCACAAGTACGATCCCATCACGCAGAAGGAGTTCTACAGGCTCTACAGCTTCTTCAACAACAACAATGAAACAGGCCAGATTCCGTACTCGGGCGTTCCGAGCCCGACCGTCGTGCTCGAGGACGATGCGTCGCGCGCGAAGCTTGGCCCACTGCGGGCGCAGGCGGCGCGGCTGGAACTCGAGATCGGGGCGCTCGCCACACAGCCCGGCTACACGGACTGGCTGACGAGGGCCGCTGCCACACGGCCGCGGATCGCTGACCTCCCGGGACTCATCACGTATCTGCCGCTCGATGGCAGCACGACCGGGCACGAGATGACGAAGCCGAAGCCCGACTCGAAGGAGCGGCCGAAACGGGTTCAGTACCGCGCGTACGCCAACCTGGCGTCCGGCGCCAAGGACGCCCGTCTCGGGGGCGACAAGGATCGGGTGCCGAAGAGCGTTCCGGGATATCTCGGCAAGGCGCATCAGCTCGTCGGCGACAGCCACATCGAGATTGCGGACAAGCGCACCTACTTCGAGCGCAACGATCCGTTCGCGCTCAGCCTGTGGGTGCGCATCGATCGGGCGGACGCGTCAGGACCGCTGCTCACACGTTCGGGTGGCGTGTTCAACGGGAACCGCGGATACGAGATCGTGCTGCGGCGCGACGGCACCTTCAGCGCGGCGCTGCACCACGTGTTTCCGGACAACTCCATCGAGATCGAGACCGTTCAGCCGCTCACCCCAGGCGGGTGGCACCACCTCGCCATGACCTACGACGGCTCCAGCCGGGCGCGCGGCCTTCGGCTCTTCTTCGACGGGCAGCTCGCGGACGCGCGCATCGTGGTCGATAACCTGCGGCGCAGCATCATCCGGAGCGGAGATGAGAAGAATAAGAACTGGGACGAGAGTCCGCCGCTGCGAATCGGCCGCCGTCACGACGAGACGCTGCAGGACGTGTCGGTAGACGAGCTGCGCGTCTACGACCGTCCGCTGACGGCGCTGGACGTTGCGGTACTGGCGGGCGTCGAGGATCCCGTCGCTGCTGTTGCGCGCACACCCGAATCCGGGCGCAGCGATACGCAGCGCGCGGCGCTGGCCGAGTACTACACGGTCCGTGTGGCGCAACGGTTCCCCGCGCTCTTCAAGGAGCTCACCATCCTGCGCGGCAAGGAGAACAAGATTCTCACGGCGCTGCCCGAAGTGATGGCGATGCGGGAGCTGCCGGCGCCGCGGCCGACCTTCGTCCTCGCGCGCGGCGCGTACGATGCGCCGACCGTGCGCGTCACGCCGGGCACACCCCGGGCCGTCGGGGAGTTCCCGACGAACCTGCCGCAGAATCGCCTTGGGCTGGCGCGCTGGCTCGTGAACCCGCGCCATCCGCTGACCGCTCGGGTCATCGTCAATCGTTATTGGGCCATGCTCTTCGGCCGCGGGCTCGTGGCCACACCGGCAGACTTCGGCAATCAGGGCAGGCTGCCTTCTCACCCGGCCCTGCTCGACTGGCTCGCAACCACGTTCGTCGAATCGGGCTGGAACCTGAAGGCGCTCCAGAAGCGCATCGTGCTGTCGGCCACCTACCGGCAGGAGTCGACGATCGAGGCAACACGGGCAGACCAGGATCCCCCAAACGAGTGGCTCGCCCGGGGGCCGTCGTATCGATTGGCGGCCGAGCAGATCCGTGACGGTGCATTGGCAGCCAGCGGGCTCCTCGTCCGCACCGTCGGCGGACCAAGCGTCTATCCGTACCAGCCGCCCGGACTGTGGGAAGCGCTCGCTACACGCAACGCGACCAAGTACGAGCAGGGCAAGGGTGCCGACCTCTACCGGCGGAGCCTGTACACGGTGTGGAAGCGGTCTTCGCCGCCGCCATCGGCGATCAGCTTCGACGCGGCCGAGCGGCTGTTCTGCACGGTCAGCCGCCAGCGGACCAATACACCGCTGCAGTCGCTGGTGTTGCTGAACGATCCACAGTATCTCGAGGCCTCGCGCGTGCTCGGCCAGCGGATGACCGCCGAGGGTGGGGCTGCGTCACGGGACCGCATCACGTTCGCATTCAGGCTGCTCACGAGCCGGCGCCCCGACAGCAGAGAGCTCGAACTGCTCGAGAGCCTCTACACGAAAATGCGTGCGGAGTATGGGCGTGACAGGCGGGCGGCTCTCGAGCTGCTGTCGGTGGGCGAGTCCCGTCGCGATCCCACGCTCGACCCCGTCGATCTCGCGGCTTCGACGGTCGTCGCCACGACGATCATGAATTTCGACGGAACCGTCTATAAGAGGTAGCTCGCGCGATGGGAGGCCGGGAACGGCGGGGTAATCATGCGTGAACTGGACGATCTGAAATACAACTCGACCCGACGCCACTTCCTCTCGAAGACGAGCCTGGGCATCGGCGCGCTCGGACTTGCGTCGCTCCTCGACCCACGACTGCTTTCGGGCGAGACGGGCGGTCCGGGCCCGCGAGACACGGCGGAGCCACTGCTGCGAGCGCCGCACTTCGTGCCGCGCGCCAAGCGTGTGATCTACCTGTTTCAGAGCGGAGGTCCGTCGCAGCTCGAGCTGTTCGACCACAAGCCGCTGCTCCGTGAGATGAACGGCCAGGAGCTGCCCGCATCGGTGCGGATGGGTCAGCGCCTCACGGGCATGACCGCGTTCCAGCGATCGTTTCCCGTGGCCGGCTCCCAATTCGAATTCGCGCGGCATGGCAAGTCGGGAATGTGGGTCAGCGAGCTCCTGCCTCACACGGCGAAGATCGTGGACGAGCTGTGCGTCATCAAGTCGTTGCACACCGAAGCCATCAATCACGATCCCGCCGTGACGTTCTTCCAGACCGGATCGCAGCAGGCGGGCCGTCCTTCGATCGGCGCATGGTTGTCGTACGGGATCGGCTCGGACAACAGCAACCTGCCCGCATTCATCGTGCTGCTCTCCCGGGCGCGCGAGGGAGATCAGCCGCTCTATTCGTGGCTCTGGGGCAGCGGCTTTCTGCCGTCGCAGCACCAGGGCGTCCAATTCCGCGGCGGACGCGATCCGGTTCTCTACCTGTCAAATCCGAAAGGTGTGAGCCGGACGACACGCCGGCAGATGCTCGATACGCTGCGCGCGCTCGAAGAACACGAGCACGCACGCGTGATGGATCCCGAGATCAACGCCCGCGTCTCGCAGTACGAGATGGCGTTCCGGATGCAGGCGGCCGTGCCGGACGCCATGGATCTGCAGGACGAGCCCGACTCGATGTTCGACCTGTACGGAGCCGATGCGCGAAAGCCGGGTACGTTCGCGGCGAACTGCCTGTTGGCGCGGCGGCTGGCCGAGCGCAACGTCCGGTTCATCCAGATCTACCACCAGGGGTGGGATCAGCACGGGGACCTGCCCCCGGACATTCAGATCATGACGAAGTCCGTGGACCAGGCATCGGCTGCGCTGGTGCTGGATCTGAAGCAGCGGGGCCTGCTCGAGGACACCCTCGTGCTCTGGGGCGGTGAGTTCGGCCGAACGAACTATTCCCAGGGCAAACTGACGAAGGACAACTACGGCCGCGATCATCATCCGCGGTGCTTCACGATGTGGATGGCCGGTGCCGGCGTCAAGAAGGGCTTCTCCTACGGCGAGACAGACGAGTTCGGCTACAACGTGGTGCGCGACCCGGTGCATGTCCACGACCTGCAGGCGACGCTGCTCCATCTGCTCGGCATCGATCACGAAAAGCTGCTGTTCAAGCACCAGGGCCGCCGGTATCGGCTCACCGACGTCCACGGCCACGTGGTGAAAGATCTGCTTGCGTGAACGAGCTGACGCTCTTTCTCGGACGATTTCACCCGCTGCTCGTGCACTTCCCGATCGTCCTGCTCGCCCTCGCTGGGGTGTGCGATCTGTGCGCCTGGTGGGGACGGCGGACGAACCGGTCCGGCGCTCTGAGAGCGCATTCCCATCCCACCCTCTCCGCGCTCGGTGAGAGCACGGGATCCGTGCTCACGCTGGGCGCCATCTCGGCGCTGGCTGCCGCGGGCGCGGGTTACCTGCTCGGCGGCAGCGGCAGCTACGGCGGGCCGACGTTCGTGTGGCACGAGCGGCTTGGGGTCGCGGTGGCCATCGGCGCCTTGCTGACCTGGTCTGGCTGGATTGTTGCGCTCCGCTCCCGCCGGCCGGAACCGGCAAGAGCGGTGTACCGCACACTGCTCGCCACGACGATCATCGTCATCGCCATTGCGGGTCACCTCGGCGCGACGCTGACGCACGGCGAGGGTTATCTCACGGAGCACGCCCCCGCCTCGATCCGCGCATGGCTCGGGCGAGTAACCGGCGGCTCCGCCTCGGCACCTCGGGCGAACCGCCCCGATCGGGTGCTCGCGTATTCGACGTTCGTGCAGCCAATTCTCACGAGGCGGTGCGTGAACTGCCACGGCCCGGACAGAGCCGAGGGCAAGCTCCGGCTCGACACACTCCAAGGCCTCCGCAAGGGTGGTGAGGACGGTGCGGTGATTGCTCCTGGCCGCGCGGCGGACAGCGAGATCGTGCGCCGCATCTGGCTGCCCCCATCGCACAAGGACGCAATGCCGCCAGGCGGGAAGCGTGCGCCCACAGCCTCGGAGGCGGCGGTGATTCGCTGGTGGATCGACCAGGGCGCGCCGGGCGACAAGAGACTGGGGGAGCTCGAGATCAGCGCGGAGGTCGAGCCTGCGATCGAGGCGGTGGTCGGCGTCCTGACGCGGGGGGGACCGTCGCTGCCCGACGTGAGCGTCGGGCCCCCGGACCGGAAGGCGGTGGCCGCGGCCAACCAACTCGGCGTGTCCGTCGTCCCGCTCGGTGGCAACAACCATTTCATCGAGCTGCACTGCACGAACGCGCAGGCGTTCGGCGACAGCGAGCTTGCGGTGATTCGGCCGCTGGCGCCGCAGACTGTGTGGCTCAATCTCAGTGGCACCCGCATCACCGATACGGGACTCTCGACGGTGGCGCAGTTCCACAACCTGACACGTTTGCACCTGAACCGAACCCGCGTGTCCGACCGCGGCCTGCCGCAGCTCGCAGGCTTGCGGCACCTCGAGTATCTGAACTTGTACGGGACGGGCGTCACGGACGCAGGCCTGGAATCGCTCGCTGCCCTCAAACGGCTGCGCGCGCTGCACGTATGGCAGACCCGCGTCAGTGATAGCGGACTGGAGCGCCTCCAATCGGCACTCCCGCGCCTGGAGGTTGACGCCGGCCTGGCGCTCTCAAAACGCCTTCCGTGATCGCGGCAGTATCAGGACCGGTCCCTTCCGCAACCACTGCGGAAAACGGCTCAGGAACCCATGCCCGATATTCTCGTGGCCACCTTGGGGTACTCTTTGGAAAGGGTCAACCAGGCCCGGCTTTGAGGCTCTAGAGGGCCGGCGCCTGGTCTGTTCTGATTTCGGGAACCCTGGACGTGGTGACCCCCGTCGAATAGGCAAGCCACCAGGGTCTCGGGAGCTCTCATGAATCCCGCCAGCACATCACTGGACGATGTGGATGTCCGTTACCGGGCGCTCGTCGACGTCGCCGGCGCGCTGACCTCCCATTCCGAGCTCGGCGATCTCCTGCACAGCCTCCGCGGGCATCTGGAGTCCATCGTACAGTTCACGTTTCTGACCGTCTGCCTGTGGGACCGCGAGTCGGATCGCGTCACGGTCAAGTTCTTCGAGCCCTGCGACAGTCCTGGCAACCGGGTCGTGGGCGGCTCCTATCCGGCGCAAGGCACGTACCCTGGCATGGCCGTGCACACGCGGCGGCCGATCTACGTTGCGCGGGTGCAGCCCGACGGCCCGTATCCAAGCCCCGTGCTGCTCGAGTTCGGCGTCCAGAGCTACTGTGCCGTGCCGCTCGTCACCGCGCATGACACGATCGGAACGCTGAACTTCGGATCGCTGGAACGCGACGCCTACACGGCGGAGGACATCGAGCTGATGAGCCGCGTGGCCGCACTGGTGGCCGTCGCGCTCGAGAACGCCCGCAGTTTCGAAACGATCCAGGAGCAGCGGGCGGCCCTGCAGCGCGAACGCGATCAGCTGGACCTGCTGCTCGACGTCACCAACGCGATCGTCACGCAACTCGATACGCGTGCGCTTTTCCGCGCGGTCGCCCCGGCCCTGAAGCGCTGCTGCAGCGCGGAGTTTGCGGCGCTCACGCTGTACGACCCCGAGACACGCGTCCTGCGGAAGCACGTGTGCGACGGCCCCCCGGAGCTGCTGGGCGCCGGCTCGCCGGCCACCGAGTCGCCCGTCGACGCGTCTCTGTCCGGTCTCGTGTTCAAGACCGGCGAGCCGCGCATCTTCACCCGGGACGACCTCCTCAAGTATCCCGAGACACGTCGCATAGTGGAGATGGGTGCCCGCTCCGCGTGCTCGGTGCCGCTGCGGACCGCGCAGGGCACCATCGGCACGCTCGACCTGGCGGCCTTCGCCACCGATGCGTTCTCCCCGGCGCTGTTCGACCTGCTGACGCGCATCGCCGGGCAGATCGCCATCGCGCTGAGCAACGCCTTCTCGTACGAGCGGATCGAAGCGCTCAACGCGCAGCTCGCGCGCGAGAAGCTGTACCTCGAAGACGAGATCCGCTCCGATCAGCTGTTCGAGGACATCGTCGGGGGCAGCGCGGCGCTGCGGCGTGTGCTCAAGGAGGTCGAGACCGTGGCGCCAACGGATTCGACGGTGTTGATCTCCGGCGAGACCGGCTCGGGGAAGGAGCTCGTGGCCCGGGCAATCCACCAGTTGAGCGGCCGCCGCGACTTCGCGTTCGTGAAGCTGAATTGCGCGGCGATTCCGACCGGCCTGCTCGAAAGCGAGCTCTTCGGCCACGAGAAGGGCGCGTTCACCGGCGCGATCGCGCAACGCATCGGCCGCTTCGAGCTGGCCAACAAAGGCACGGTGTTCCTCGACGAAGTGGGCGAGATCCCGCTCGAGCTGCAGCCGAAGCTGCTGCGCGTGCTGCAGGAGCGTGAGTTCGAGCGGCTGGGCAGCACACGGACGCTTCGGAGCGATGCACGTCTCATCGCCGCCACCAACCGGCACCTCGCCACGCTGGTCGATGAGCAGAAGTTCAGGTCTGACCTGTTCTACCGCCTGAGCGTGTTCCCGGTGCACGTCCCGCCGCTCCGCGAGCGCCGCGACGACATCCCGATGCTGGTCCGTCACTTCGCGCAGCAGTTCGCGCGCCGGATGAAGAAGACCATCGAGGTGATTCCCGCGGAGACGATGCAGGCGCTCACGCGGTACGACTGGCCGGGCAACATCCGCGAGCTGCAGAACCTGATCGAGCGCGCCGTGATCCTCTCGCCAGGTACGACGCTGAACGTCCCGGTCGAGGCGCTCACGCCGCGCAGCCCCGTGCCGGCGCCACCAGGCGCTGCCGAAACCCTCGAACAGAACGATCGCCGCCACATCCTCGGCGCCCTCGACGCGAGCGGCTGGGTAATTGCGGGGCCGGGTGGCGCCGCAGCCCGGCTCGGGATGAAGCGATCGACCTTGCAGTTCCGCATGCGCAAGCTCGGCATCGAGCGCCCCGGGCGACAGAAGTCGTAGATTCCCGGCCCTTCGCGCGCTCGCCAGGCAGGTTCCACGCCTCTCCCTGCCGCTCAGCCAATCCGCTGGCACATGCCGGCGGGCTGGCAGCCGGATGGTTGGCACCTGTCGCCAACGCCCTCCTGCTGAACACCACAACTCCCGTCAACGCCGCGCGTTACCGGTATCCAGAACCGATCGCGCCGCACGGCACGGTCCTCGCTCTGTGGCCTGTCGTCAATGTTCCGAGTCACCGAACAGTGCACGTCGGGTCGACTGGTGCTGAAGCTGGAAGGCCGCTGCTCGCTGGATGTCGTCGGCGAGCTCGAGGCGGGCTGGCAATCGGCGACGCACAAGGCCGGTGAACACGGAATCTGCATCGACCTGAGCGACGTTCTGGTGGTCGATGACGCAGCGCGCGAGCAATTGGCGCGCATGCACCGCGCCGGCGCGCGGTTCGTGTCCCGTGGATGCCTGATGCGCGAGCTGATTCGGCAGATCACGCGAGCGCGTTGAAATGGCGGTAGAAAGGCGCCCCTCGTCATGTCTCGTCTGGTTCTCCTCACGGTGATCGCGCTCGCCGCCGCCGGCTGCACCGCTGGTGCGCCTTACAGGCGGCCCGAGGTGCCGGCACCGGCGACCTTCCGTGGCGCGGACACCGCGGTCGATCCGGCAGCGGGCTCTCTTGCCGACCTCGAATGGTCCGCCCTGTTCAACGATCCGGCACTGACGACAATCGTCACCAGCGCGCTGAAGCAGAACTTCGACGTGCGCATAGCGGCGGAGCGTGTGCTCCAGGCGCGCGCTGTGTACCGCATCACCCGGAGCGACCAGTTCCCGTCGTTGGACGCCTCCGCTGACGTGGTGACGACCGGCCAGTCGCGGGAGGGCGCGACGGCGATCCCCGAGGGTGCGGACCGAGACGTCACCTATATGCAGGCCGGCTTCCGCCTCAGTTGGGAGCTGGATGTCTGGGGTCGCCTGCGGCGCCTCACCGAGTCCGCCCGCGCCCGCTACGTCGCGACGGAGGAGGCCCGGCGGGCGGTGGTCACGACGCTGATCGCCGACGTCATGGAGACGTACCTGTCAGTGCGTGCCCTCGATCTGGAGCTCGAGATCGCACGGCGAACCGCGGACGTGGCGATGCAGGGCCTGCGGCTCACGCGCACGCGCCAGGATCGGGGCGTCGCGACGGCACTGGACGTCCGCCAGGCCGAGCAGCTGCTGTACATCGCGCGGGGACGGATTGCGAGCGTCGAACGCGCGATCGCGCAGACAGAGAACGCATTGAGCCTCCTGCTCGGCCAGCACCCGGGTGACATCAGTCGCGGCCGCGCGATCGAGGCGCTCGGCGTGCCTCCCGCCGTTCCCGCGGGGCTGCCTTCGACGCTGCTCGAACGCCGCCCCGATATCCGCCAGGCGGAGCAGGAGCTGATTGCAGCCAATGCGCAGATCGGGGCGGCCAAGGCCGAGTACTTCCCGCGCATCAGCCTGACGGGGTTGCTCGGCGTGCAGAGCCGGTCGTTGTCCGACCTGCTGACCGGCGGCGCCGGCCTGTGGGCGGCCGGGCTCGGCGCAACCGCGCCGCTCTTCAATGCCGGCCGGACCGGCGCCAACGTTCGCTACGCCGAGGCCGTGCAGCGCGAGCTGGTCGTGAACTACCAGCGCGCGATCTACACCGCGCTCCGGGAAGTGGCCGACGCGCTCGCCGGCTACCGCAAGACCGCGGACGCGCGTGCCGAGCAGGAGCGGCTGGTCGAGGCGCTGGACGCATCCGTGCGCCTGTCCACACAGCGATACGAAGGGGGCATCGACAACTACCTGCAGGTGCTCGACGCGCAGCGCAGTCTGTTCCAGGGAGAGCTCGAGCTCGCGCGCCTGCGGCAACAGGAGCTCGGGTCGATCGTCCAGCTGTATCGGGCGCTCGGCGGCGGCTGGAATCCCGGCACGGCAGCGGTCGTCGACGCTGGACGGACATCGTAGAGGCGGGCAGAGAAGAGAGGGTTGTATGGCGCGGCGAATGATTCTGATGTTGACCGTCACCGCAGCGGTGCTTGCGGTGCTCGGGTTTGTCAAGTTCCAGCAGTTCCAGGCAGCTGCCAGCCAGGCGGCGGGGTTCCAGCCTCCGCCCGAAGCGGTCACGACGATCGTCGCGCAGCCGGAGGAGTGGCCCGACACGCTCGCGGTCATCGGTACGACCGCGGCCGTGCAGGGTGTGACCGTCAGCGCGGATCTGCCGGGCCTCGTCGCGGCTATCTCGTTCGAGTCGGGCCGGGCGGTCAGGCAGGGGGACGTGCTCGTCGAGCTCGATACGCGCGAGGAGCAGGCGCAGCTCACCGCGGCGGAGGCCCAGCGCGAGCTCGCGCGCCTCAACTTCGAACGCATGCAGGCGCTGGTGGTCGACGGGGCCATCGCCAGGGCTGACTACGATCGCGCGGCGGCCGAGCAGAAGTCCAGCGATGCGCGCGTCGGCGAAATCAGGGCGGTCATCGCACGAAAGACGATTCGGGCGCCGTTCTCCGGCGTGCTCGGGATCCGCCAGGTCAACCTCGGCCAGTACCTCTCGGGCGGCAATCCGGTGGTGCCGCTGCAGTCCCTGCACCCGATCTACGTGAACTTCGGGGTCCCTCAGCAGGAGACCGCGCGCGTGCGGGTTGGCCGCAGGGTCCGGATCACGACTGACGACCCGTCGGGCGTGGAGTTCACCGGCCGGGTCACCGCCGTCGATTCGGTCGTGAGCCAGGAGACGCGGAACGTCCAGGTGCAGGCCACCGTGCCGAATCCCGACGGGAAGCTCCGGCCGGGCATGTTCGTCCAGACGGCCATCGTGACGGGCGCCACGCGATCGAACGTGTCGCTGCCCGCGTCTGCCATCAGCTATGCGCCGTTCGGCGATTCGGTCTTCATCGTGGCGGACATGAAGGGGCCCGGCGGGCAGGCGTATCGCGGGGCGCGCCAGCAGTTCGTCAAGCTGGGGCCGTCGCGCGGCGACCGCGTCGCGGTGCTCTCCGGCGTGAACGCCGGGGACGAGATCGTGACGTCCGGCACCTTCAAACTGCGAAACGGCGCCGCCGTGCACGTGAACAACAGCGTGCAGCCGGCGAACAGTGCTTCACCGAAGCCCGGAGACAGCTGATGCGGTTCACCGATCTCTTCATCAAGCGACCGGTCCTGGCGATTGTCGTCAACCTGGTGATCCTCATTGCCGGTCTGCAATCGATCCGCGCCCTCAGCGTGCGGCAGTACCCGCGCAGCGATATTGCCGTCATCAGGGTATCGACGACTTACGTCGGCGCGAATGCCGATCTCGTGCGCGGGTTCATCACCACGCCGCTCGAGCGCGTGATCGCGAGCGCCGACGGGATCGACTACATGGAGTCGTCCAGCGCACAGTCGCTGAGCACGATCCTGGTGCACCTGAACCTGAACTACGACACCAACGACGCGCTGACGCAGATCCAGGCAAAGCTTGCGCAGGTACGCAATGACCTGCCGCCGGAGGCCCAGGCGCCAATCATCGAGCTCGAGATGGCGGACAACCAGTTTGCCTCGTTGTATCTGAGCTTCTCGTCGGAGGATCTGGATCAGAACCAGATCACCGACTACCTGATGCGCGTCGTGCAGCCGAGGCTCAGCGCGGTCAGCGGCGTGCAGCGCGCGGACATCCTGGGCGACCGCACCTTCGCCATGCGCATCTGGCTCGAGCCGGAGAAGATGGCGGCGCGAGGCATCTCGCCCGCGGACCTGCGCGAAGCTCTCGCGCGCAACAACTATCAGTCGGCGCTCGGCCGGACGAAGGGGTCCATGGTGTCGGTCAACCTCGTGGCCAACACCGACCTTGGCACTGCCGATGAGTTCCGGCAGCTCGTGGTGAAGGAAGAGAACGGCGTGGTCGTGCGTCTCGGCGAGATCGCCGACGTCGTGCTCGGGGCGGAGAACTACGAGGAGGACGTCCGCTTCAACGGCCAGAGCGCCGTGTTCATGGGCCTCTGGGTGCTCCCGACGGCCAACTCGCTGGACGTGATCCGGCGCGTGCGGGCGGAGCTGCCCGGGATTCAGGCGCAGCTTCCAGCCGGCATGAAGGCCGGCGTGCCGTACGACGCGACGGCCTACATCGACGACGCGATCAGCGAAGTGCTGCGGACGCTCACCGAGACGCTGCTGATCGTCATCGTGGTGATCTTCCTGTTTCTCGGCTCGTTCCGCGCGGTCATCATCCCCATCGTGGCGATCCCGATATCGCTCATCGGCGCGGTGTTCCTGATGCTCGCCGCGGGCTTCACCATCAACCTGCTCACGCTGCTGGCGATCGTGCTGGCGGTCGGGCTGGTGGTCGACGATGCGATCGTCATGGTGGAGAACGCGGAACGGCACCTGCACGCGGGGATGCCACCGGTGCGCGCTGCGCTGACCGCCGCGCGCGAGCTCGTCGGACCGATCGTGGCGATGACGATCACGCTTGCCGCGGTGTACGCACCCGTGGGCATCCAGGGCGGGCTCACCGGCGCGCTCTTCCGCGAGTTCGCGTTCACGCTCGCCGGCGCCGTCATCGTGTCCGGTGTGGTGGCGCTGACGCTATCGCCGATGATGGCCGCAAAGCTCCTGCGCGCGGGCGACACGGAGCGCGGCTTCGCCGGCTGGATCAACCGGCGGTTCGACACGGTGCGCCGGGTCTACGGTCGCATGCTCGCCGGCACGCTGCGGTATCGGCCCGTGGTGCTCGTGCTCTGGGCGATCGTCGCCCTGCTGACGGTGCCGTTCTACATGCTGTCGCAGCGGGAGCTCGCGCCGGCGGAGGACCAGGGCGTGGTCTTTTCCATCATCCAGGCCGCCCCGAACGCGACCATCGATCAGACGACGCTCTTCACCCAGCAGGTGCACGACGTCTATCGCGCGCTGCCGGAGGCGGACAGCATCTTTCAGCTCACGTTTCCGACCGGCGGGTTCGGCGGATTCGTCGCGAAGCCGTGGAGCGAACGCACGAAGACCACGCAGGAGCTCCTGATGCAAGTGTCCGGGCCGTTGTCGCAGATCCCCGGCATCCGCGCGATACCCCTGACGCCGCCACCGCTGCCGGGCGGTGGCGACTTTCCGGTGGATCTCGTGATTGCCACGGCCGGCGGCCCGGAGCGGCTGGCGGAGATCGCCCAGCAGCTGGTCGGCAAGGCGTTCGCGAGCGGCATGTTCCTCTTCGCCGACAACGACCTCAAATACGACCAGCCGCAGGCCGAGGTTGTCTTCGATCGCGATAAGCTGCGCTCGCAGGGCATCGATCTGAGCCGGGCAGGGCGGGATCTCTCGACGCTGCTCGGCGGGGATTACGTCAACCGCTTCAGCATCCAGGGCCGCAGCTACAAGGTCATCCCGCAGGTGAAGCGAACGGAGCGGCTGACGCCTGATCAGCTCGGGCAGCTGTACGTCAGCGGATCGGACGATGCCCTCGTGCCCCTCTCGACGTTCGCCGGACTGAAGACTACCGCCGAACCCCGGGAGCTGAAGAAGTTCCAGCAGCTCAACGCCGTGCGGATACAGGGCGTCATCCCGCCGCCGGTGCCCCTCGACGCGGCCCTCTCGTTTCTCGAGACCGAGGCGCGCGCGCTCATGCCGCAGGGCTTCACGATCGACTACGCTGGCGAGTCGCGCCAGCTGCGCACGGAGGGCAGCCGGTTCCTGGGCACATTCCTGCTGTCGGCCATACTGATCTATCTGGTGCTCGCGGCGCAGTTCGAGAGCTTCCGCGATCCCTTCATCGTCCTCACGGGTTCGGTGCCCCTGGCGATGGCGGGCGCGCTGCTCTTCTCGTTCCTGGGCTTCACGTCGCTGAACATCTACAGCCAGGTGGGGCTGATCACGCTGGTTGGTCTGGTGGCCAAGAACGGCATCCTGATCGTGCAGTTCGCGAACCACCTGCAGGAGAGCGGCAAGGCCAAGCTGGAGGCGGTGCTCGAAGCCTCGCAAACCCGCCTGCGGCCGATCCTGATGACCACGGCGGCGACCGTTGTCGGGCACCTTCCGCTCGTCATCGCGAGCGGTCCCGGCGCCGGCGCGCGGAACAGCATCGGGGTGATGCTGGTCAGCGGGATGATCATTGGAACGCTGTTCACCCTGTTCGTGGTGCCGTCCATCTATATGCTCATCGCCAGGACACGCGCGACCGCGCCGGCGGGAGCGCGCCAGGACGCGGCGCTTCCGGGCGGGCTTCCCGAACCGGCGTGATGCATGATGATTGGCGTCTGGCGAACGGGGCGCAGGGAGGGCAGCCGTGGCGGATGAGCGGCGGAAGATGCTCGCAGGAGAGATGTACGACCCGCTCGATCCTGAGCTGGTGGCGGCGAGGGAGCACGCACGCGACCTCTGTCAGGCGCTGAACGCGACCCGCGAGTCGCAGCAGGACGAGCGCCGTCTCATCCTCCGCCAGTTGTTCGGCACGGGCGGCGAGACAGTGTGGATGCAGCCGCCGTTCTTCTGCGACTACGGTTCGAACATCGAGCTCGGCGAGCGCGTGTTCTTCAACTTCAACTGCGTGGTTCTCGACGTGTGCCGCGTGCGGATTGGCGACTTCGCGCTGTTCGGGCCGGCGGTGCAGATTTACACGCCGATGCATCCGCTCGATGCCGACCGGCGGAGACGGGAAGAATTCGGCAAGCCGGTCGACATCGGCTCGGACGTGTGGGTCGGCGGCGGCGCGATCATCCTTCCCGGCGTGCGCATCGGCTCCCGTGCCGTCATCGGCGCTGGCAGCGTCGTCTCGCGGGACGTCCCGGAGGGCGTGCTTGCTGCGGGCAACCCCTGCAGGGTCATCCGTGAGATCACCACGTGAGCGGCAGCGCGCGAGTCGGCAGAAGAGAGCGCAGCCCGGCGGTCTCGCACCGGACGATTCACCATCACGACACGGGTGTCAGAGCCGGGGCTCGAGTCGGGCCGCTAGCGGCGCGAAACGCTCGGTAGGACCGGTCCAGCGCAGGTCCTCGACGGAACCGAACAGGCGAGTGTCGGTGCGCAGGGTGGCCAGATCCCGGAACAGCCAGGCGAGATCCCGCTCCCGCCGGAGCGTGGACGCCAGGGTCGCGGGGTTCTTCGCGTTCACGCCCCACTCCCGCCAGTCCGCCGGGATCGCCTCCAGCCGGCCGAACCGCGCGAGGACTGCTGCCGTCGATTTCGCGCCCCAGCCGGGCAGGCCGGGATACCCATCCGCCGCGTCGCCCACCAGCGCCAGATAGTCGGGAATGGACGCCGGATGCACGCCGAACTTCTTCACGACGGCGGCTTCACCGATGATGGTGCTCGTCCGCCGGTTCAACAGGACCACGCGCTCGCCGCGAACGCACTGCGCCAGGTCCTTGTCGGGCGTGCAGATGATCACGCGCTCGACCGCCGGATCCGCCGCGGCCTGCATCGCCGCGGACGCAAGCGCATCGTCGGCCTCCCATTCGACCATCGGCCATACCGTTACGCCGAGCGCCTGCAGCCCGTCCTCGAGCAGGTGAAATTGTGCAAGCAGGGCGGGCTCGATGCCGACGCCGGTCTTGTACGCGGGCCAGAGCCGGTTGCGGAACGACTCGATCACATGATCGGTCGCCACGCCCACGTGCGTGGCGCCTCTCGTAATCAGGCCCAGCACCGACGCGAGGACCCCGCGGACCGCGCCTACCTCCATTCCGTTCTCATCACGCGCTGACGGCACCGCGTAGTAGTGCCGGAACAGCTCGTACGTGCCGTCGATCAGGTGGACCTCCATGGAGGTTCACATTGTACCGGGCTGCGTCTGCACACGAGCTTCTCGATCCCTATCTCCTCCAGCTGAGGCGGGCCGCTAACCTGGCAGGACCGCCGTGAAGCTGATCTCGACCAGCTGCTGCGGAAAGGCGAGTCGTGTGATGCCGGCGATCGTGCTGGCGCAGGCGGGCGCATCGGTCCCGTAGGCCGCCTTGCGGACCCTTCCAGCGACTGCAAAGGCCGCGTCGAGATCGGTAACGTAGATCACCTCATCGACCACGTGGTCAAGTGTGGCGCCAGAACGTCGCCAGCATTCGCGCGGCGTTCACATAGGTGGTCCGCATCTGCACTTCCATGTTCGACGTGTCGGTGATCCTGCCCGACGCGTCGGTGGGAGCCGGGCCAACGAGATTGCCCTCCTCATCGTGACTGAGCTGGCCGGACACGTAGATGACGTCTTTGACCTGCACCGCCTGAGCGTAACCGTAGGTCTCCTCCCAGGACACCCCGTGATACGCCAGTGTCTTGCCGCTGTGTTTGGATGCCTCGGTCATGATTTCCTCCGATGAACAATCGTCCGACACGGTACGGTCGTAGGGTCGATTCGCTTCTTGTCGTGATCAACGATACTCTGCACCGCGGAGATGAAGCCCGGCACGAGGTCCTGGCGATTGACAGCGTCGTCCTGCAGAGAGCGATGAGAGTCGAATGAAGCCGCCTGCGGATCCACTCCACGTCGTACGTGGCGCGTGCGGACACGACTGTCCGGACACGTGCAGTTGGGTCGTCGAGGTCCGCGACGGGACGGCGGAGCGGTTGTCCGGCGACCCGGCGCATCCGTTCACTCGCGGAACCCTGTGCGCGAAGGTAAATCACTATCTCGAGCGCGTGTACCACCCTGACCGCGTGCTGCACCCGTTGAAGCGGGCGGGGCGCAAAGGGGAGGGGCGGTTCGTTCGGGTCAGCTGGGACGAGGCGCTCACCGACATCGCGGCACGGTGGCGCGCCGTCGCCGCCGAGTCCGGCGCCGAGGCCATTCTGCCGTACAGCTCCGCAGGCGTGCAGGGCCTGATCCAGATGGCGTCGCTCGACCGGCGGCTGTTCGGATCCATGGGCTGCAGCGGCCTCGATCGGAAGATCTGCGGCGCTGTCGCCGCGGCGGGGTTGTCGTCCACGCTCGGGTGCGGAACTGGCATCGATCCCGAAGCGATCGTGCACAGCCGGTTCATCGTGTTGTGGGGAACGAACACGATCGTCACGAACCTGCACTTCTGGCCGCTGGTGCTGGAGGCCCGGCGTCGAGGGGCAAAGATCGTCGTCGTCGACCCGATCCGGACGCGGACCGCTGAGGCTGCTGACTGGCACGTGCAGATCAAGCCGGCAAGCGATGCTGCGCTTGCGCTGGCGATGATGCACGTGATGATCCGCGACGGCCTGGTGGACCTCGAGTACGTGTCGCAGCACGCCATCGGGTACGAAGCCCTGGCGGAGCGTGCCAGCCAGTACTCGCCGACCGAAGTGGCGCACACGGTGGGCCTGCGGGCGGAAGAGATCGAGCGATTCGCGCGCGAGTACGCGACGACGCAGCCGTCCCTGCTGCGGCCGCTGATCGGCATGGAGCACCACCGTAACGGTGCGATGCAGCTGCGGACCCTGGCCTGCCTGGCCGTGCTCAGCGGTTCTTGGCGACATCGCGGTGGCGGTCTGGCGCGGTCGACCCACGCGCTCCAGTTCGCGACCCTGGACATGGACCGCGTGCTGATGCCAGAGGTGCACACGCCCGGCGTCCGCGTGCTGAACATGCGCGATCTCGGCGACGATCTCTGCAACCGGGAACTGCAGCCGCCGGTTCGGGCGCTCATGGTGTACGGAGCGAATCCGATGGTCTCCATGCCGAATGGGTCGCGCATTCGGGAGGGGCTCCTGCGCGACGACCTGTTCACCGTCGTTCACGAGCTGTTCGTGACGGATACCGCGCTCTATGCCGACTACGTGCTGCCGGCCACGAGCCAGATCGAGCACCTGGACCTGTCGCCCGCCTGGGGTCACCTGTATCTGGCGTTGAACCGCCCGGCGATCGCGCCGCGTGGTGAATCGGTGTCGAACACCGAACTGTTCAGGCGGCTCGCCCACGCGTTGGGCCGCACGGAGCCGTGGCTCTTCGAGGACGACGAGTCGATGCTGCGAGGCGCGCTTGCGAGCGGCCACCCCTGGCTCGACGGGATCACATTCGAGCGGCTGTGGGACGAGGGGTATGCGCGGTTGCGCTGCCCGGACGATTGGCGCCCGTTTGCGAATGGCGGTTTCCCGACGCGGTCCGGGAAAGCAGAACTGTACTCGGAGCGGCTGCACGAGCAGGGACACGATCCGCTGCCGTGGGCCGGCGAGATCCGCGCCGGTGAGGGGCTGCAGCTCATTACCGGCAAGTCTCTGCACTTCCTGAACTCGGGCTACAGCAATATGGACCGTCACCGGCGCCGCGCCGGAGAGCTGCTCATCGAGATTCACCCGGACGATGCGCGGCCGCGGGGCGTGGCGGCGGGCGATTCGGTGCGCGTGTGGAACGGCCGTGGAGAAGTGCGGGCCGTGTGCGCGGTGTCCGACCGCGTGCGCCCGGGAGTGGCCTGGATGCCGTTCGGCGGGTTCCTCGACGCGGGCGGCGCGCGCAGGTCCGTGAACGTGCTGACGCCCGTGGAGCCGACTGATTGGGGCGGTGGCAGCGGCCTGTATGATGCGTTCGTGGAAGTGGCCCCAGCGGCGGCTGATGGTACGCCGATCGTCAGAGACGCTCCGGCAGAGTTGAGGCCACCATCGTCAGCGTAGCTGCCGGCGACGCGCATTACACGGACTCGCGCTGGCGCTTGCGGTGGCAAACTTGCGCGGGCCACCATGCTGCGATAGCCTACTTGCACCCCCGGATGAAGCACTTCGCAATCCTGCTGGCCGTCGCGGCCCTGACGTCGATCGCGTGCGGATCGACATCCACCAGCACCGACGTTGCGCCCTCACCGGTCCGGTGCGAGGCAGCTGCAACCCCAAACCCTTCCGCCTTTCCCGCGGGTGGCGGCAGCGGGAATCTGGTCGTCTCCTCCGCACGTGAGTGTTCCTGGTCCGCCTCCTCGCAGGCCGCCTGGATCACGCTCGGGGCGCCCACGAACGGACAGGGGGACGGCAGCGTCCGCTACACGGTCGCGCCAAACCCGGCGGCGAGCGCCCGGCGCGGAACCCTCGTCCTCGATTCGAAGTCCGTAGAGATCTCCCAGGAGCCCGCAACCTGCCGCTTCGAGCTGGATCGGCGCTCCTTCGAGCTCGCGGCGGGCGAGGGAACGGCGACCGTCAACGTCGAGGCGGCCACCGGCTGCGCGTGGACCGCCAAGGCCGGGTCGTCGTGGATCACGATTGTCGAGGGGTCGCAGTCGAGTGGCGCGGGTCGCGTGCGGTTCCTTGTCTCTGCGAACACCGCAGTCGGACCCAGGTCCGGGTCGCTGGAGGTCGCGGGCCTTCGCGTCGATGTGCGTCAGCTCGGCGCGGGACCCTCGTGCACGTACGCCCTCGCTCCGGCCGCCGCTGACGCCGGGCCGGTCCAGACTGACGGAAGCGTCTCCGTGCAGACGGACGCCGGTTGCCCCTGGACGGCCGTGAGCGACGCGCCGTGGTTGACCCTCGGCAACGGGACCACCGGTAGCGGCCCGGGCGGCGTGCACTACCAGGCTGCGGCCAACTCCGGCAGCTCGAGTCGAACGGGCCACATCACGGTGGCAGGGAGCGTGTTCACGCTCCGGCAGGCTGGCTGCAGCTACGCGATCGATCCGGCGTCAGCGTCGTACGAAGCACTTGGCGGCAGCGGTGGGATCAGCGTGCAGACGCAGGCGCCGTGTGTGTGGTCCGCTGACACGAAGGACTCCTGGATTGACCTCACCTACAGCGGCGGGGCCCCCGGTGCCGGCCGCGTGGGATACGCGGTGAAACCGAACAAGAACATTGCCGCACGAACCGGAGCGATCACCGTCGCCGGCCGGCATTTCACCGTCGCACAGGATGGCGCTGCCAGCATCTCTGGACTCGTGCGCTCTCTGGACGGCTCCTGTCCGAGCAGGCGCTTCACCATAAACGGCCACCGGATTCGCACGACGAGCTCCACCGACTACGAGGAGGGAAGCTGCGGCGAACTGAGAGATGGCGTCGCCGTCCGAGTAAAGGGCATCGTTGGCAGCGACGAGGTCCTCACCGCGATCGAGGTGGACTTCTGACGGATCAATGCGTCAACGCCTCGACATCATGGCCCAACTTGGCACGCCAGGTCCGTACGCCGGGGACACTGCACGAAGAACGCATGCGTCCTCGTGACATGGGCAAGCCCCTCTGCAATCGAGCCCCAGCCTGGCACCTTGGAAAACTTACCGGGCTCGTGTCGTTTGTACCGCTCGAAGTACGAGCCGATGCGCCGCTCCTCGCCCGACGTGAGCTGATGACGGGGCTGCCCCTTGCCGCCCGGTAACGAGAGCACGACCTTCGAATCCGGCCCCTTCTCGTCCTCCATCACCATCAATCCGACGATGACGCCTCGCACCACCCGCCCGCCGGACACGGGAGGTCCGAGCACCAGCGCGTCGAACGGATCGCCGTCGTACGACACCGTCTGTGGGACGAAGCCGTAGTTGACGGGATAGCCGCCGACCTCCTCGGGCATCATCCGGTCGATGGCGCGGGCATTCGCGCGCATGTCGAATTCCCACTTCCTTCGATCGCCCCGCGCGATCTCGATATACGCGTTCACCGTGCCGTCGGCGTTCGTAGGTGGTGTATCACGCCAGACGTGTCGTGGGTGGTCCGTCGCAGCGTCGAGACTTCTTGCCAGCTGCGTGGTGGCGGCCGCAGGCAGCACGTGGATCGCGGCGCTCTGGGATGCGGGCAGCAACCCACCCGGGAGTGTCGCAAGCGCGAGGAGATGCCAACAGCGCACCCGTACCTCCAGTTCGATTGTATGCGGCGGGTGGGTCCTGCCCGGCACAGCGGGCCAGCTGACACCCGCAGCGAATGGGTGAGACGCGCGATCGGAACGGCACCCGGCCCGTGTTGAAGGAATCGGCCGAAGGACATATGCTTGGAGGAGGAAGGGGAGTAGCCACGCAGCGATCTCGAGGCTGCGCGGCCGAATCGTCAGGACTGCGCTCAGGCGCACGGTTCGGTTGGTTCCCATCGGGGAAAGGCGAGACCTTCGCACACGGCGAACAGCCCGAGGTGCGAGGGTCTCGCCTTTTTCTTTTTGCAGCCGTTCGCCCCCGGGATGCGCGCATGACCGTCGCGCGCTACACCAGGAGGCGCAGGAGCAACGATGGACCAACTCTGGTTGTGGATCGGGTTCAACGCGTTCGTCGTGGCGATGCTCGCCGTCGACCTGTTCATTTTCCACAAGGAAGCGCATGAAGTCCGGCCGGCTGAGGCAGCGGGGTGGAGCCTCGTGTGGATCGCACTCGCCGTGCTGTTCGGCGCCGGAGTGTACCGGTTCGCGGGACCCGATGCCGGCCTGGAGTATTTCGCAGGCTATCTCATCGAGAAGGCACTCTCAATCGACAATATTTTCGTATTTGTCTTGATTTTCGGCTTTTTCCGCGTCCCTTCGCGCTATCAGCATCGCGTGTTGTTCTGGGGCATCCTCGGAGCCCTCGTCATGCGCGGTGTCATGATCGCCGCGGGGGCATACCTGATCGCACAGTTCCATTGGGTCATCTACGTGTTCGGTGCCTTTCTCGTCTTCACCGGCATACGGATGGCGATTCAGAAGGAGCACGGCCTCGATCCCGAATCGAACCCCGCCATACGACTGGTGCGCCGCCTCATGCCGGTGACAGATGCGTACCACGGTCAGAAGTTCTTCGTTCGAGAACACGTCGCGGGCAAGCTGCGGCTCGTAGCGACGCCGCTCTTCGTGGTCGTTGCGCTCGTCGAAACAACGGATCTCATCTTCGCCGTCGATTCCATACCGGCAATCTTCGCGGTCACGCAGGATCCGTTCATCGTCTACAGCTCCAATGTCTTTGCGATCCTCGGCTTGCGTGCGCTGTACTTCCTCATGGCGGAGGTGATTCACCGGTTCCACTACCTGAAGGTGGGTCTGTCTGTCGTGCTCGTCTTCGTGGGTGTCAAGATGCTCGCGGGAGACGTGTACAAGGTGCCCGTGGGTGTGTCTCTGGGAGTGATCGTCTGTGTGCTTGGCGCCTCGATAGGCGCGTCCTGGCTGTGGCCGAGCACCGCGGCGGCGCATCACGTGCCGGACCCCGCATCGGGTGCCGGCAGCGCACCCCCGGACAGTGCCGGGACCGAACTCCGCCGTCAATTCCCCCGGGTGCCCGGTGAGGAGAATGCCGACTCCGTCGAGCCTGTGAGAGGCACGTCATGAGATCGTCGAGAGCGGCGCGGATCGGACTGTATGGACGGGCTGCTGGGTGTGCGGAGCCATGGCGTGCTCCGGGCTCGTGGCAACGCTCGCATTCGCGTCGCCCGGTTGCACGTAGCTACCTCTAGCAGTGCATTGAGAAGCAGCGTGGGGCTCTATGTCGGGACGGTTCCGGCGGCTTCACGTCGCCGATCCAGGCGGACGGGAGTCGTACGCACGCGGCGCTCTTCAGGCGGGCAGAGCCGTCGCACGGTGCGAACGAACTCCTCGAGCTCCAGGGGTTTTTCGACTGCCGCCTCGAATCCCAGCGTTCCGGCCACCTGGACGGCTTTTGGCGCAGCCGTCACGAGCACAACGGGCACCTCGCGAAGGCCCGGCTGCGTCTTCATGATCGTGACGCAGTCCGTTCCTGTCATGCGGGGCATCATGTGGTCCACCACCACCAGGTCCGGCCGGTGATGCTCCGCCAGCGCTAGCGCCTCCATGCCGTCCCGAGCGGTGTCCAGTTCGTAGCCCTGTTCGCTCAGCACCAGCGAGAGCAGAAGCCGGGTGTCGGGGTCGTCATCAGCGATCAGCACCCGTTTCTTATCCATGTGCGGGTCCAGCGCAGGTACGCGGCAACACGGCATCCGGTCGGCCGGTCGCCGGGTTGACCGCGGTCTGGATGGGTATCCGCGCTGATATGGTCAGGAGCACGATACAGTGGGCAGTCTGCACTCCAACTCCGGCGCCGTTTTGGCCCGATTGGGGACTCAGCGCCTATTTGATGCACAACCTGCGCCGTTGATGCCGCGCCGGAAGCTCGGCCACGGGGAGGCACAGTCTCGGTCGTGAACGCGAGGAGACTGCGCGTCAGCGGGCGGCTGCTGCGCCGGCTCCAGAAACACCTCCCGATCTGCAGATCCTGCACTCCGGACGCTGCAGATCCTGCACTCCGGACGAGCGAGCTGCCGGCTGATCGCGAGACCCAGGCCCATCCCTCGACGCTCATCGCCGGCGGCGACTGCTCCAGCGACGCGGGTGTGATGTGCCGATCACGCCCGTGAACGACACGGCAGAGCCCTGTCCTCTCCACGCTTGGATGTCGGATGACGCGTTCTTCGGATTGTTGAACACGAGGAATCTGTTCGTCCCTGATCCGCCGCCCGGCCGGTCACGCCAGGGCAACTCGTCGTCCATCGGGGCTATGCGTTCCGCCGCGTGCTCACGCCGGCTGGTACCACGCGCTCGATTGCACCCGTGTACCGGGCATAGCGACTGCACTTTCGCACGGTACGGTGCAGGGCCCGCGACCGGATCGCGCGTCCTGCCGGAGTGGAGGAAAGAGCGATGACACACAGGCAATGGACGTCGGCCGCAGCCGTGCTGATCGCGCTGGCGCTGGGCCCGACTTCGACCTTCGCACAAGGGGTCCAGACGGGCATCATCACCGGCACGGTCACGTCCGAGGACGGGCTGTCGCTGCCGGGTGCGACGGTGACCGTCACTGCGCCGACGCTGCAGGGTGCACGTTCGGCTGTGACCGACGTGAACGGCAATTATGTGATTCGCGGGCTGCCGCCGGGCGATTATGAGGCGTCGATCGAGATGAGCGGCATGAGGCCGCGGAAGGAGCAGACCGTCGTCGCGCTCGGCCGCACGACCACGGTCGACGCCCGACTCTCGCTGGCCGGCGTCGCCGAGGCCGTCCAGGTCGTTGCGCAGGCGTCACCCGTCGTCGAGAGCCCGATCGTCGGCGCCAACTACCGCAAGGAGGAGATCGATCGGCTGCCGGCGGGACGCACGCCCCAGGAGATCGCGGAGCTGGCGCCCGGGCTGACCGACAACACGCCGAATGCCGGACAACTGTCGATCTCGGGCGGCTTCGCGTTCGACAACGTCTTCCTGATCGACGGTGTGGATGTGAACGACAACTTCTTCGCGGACGTCACCGACGTCTTCATCGAGGATGCCGTCGACGAGACGCAGGTGCTGACCTCCGGCATCTCGGCGGAGTACGGCCGCTTCTCGGGCGGTGTCGTGAATCTCATCACCAAGCGCGGCGGCAACCAGTTTTCGGGCAGCTTCCGCACGAACTTCTCGAATCCGGCCTGGACCGACGAGACACCGTTCGAGACCACGGACCGCCGCGACGATCCGCAGCAGGTGTACGAAGGGACGCTCGGCGGCCCCGTCCTTCGCGACAAGGTCTGGTTCTTTGCCGCGGGACGCTGGCAGGAGAGCGCGACGCCGTTCAACTTCCGCATCACGCAGGTGCCCGGATCAGCGGGCGTGGAGGATCGGCGCATCGAAGGCAAGGTCACCGCGACGCCGTTCGCCAACCATACCTTCCAGGGCAGCTTCGTCGACAACGACACGCGGCAGACCGGAGTCCGCGGCATCAACGCGTCGGCCATCGATCCGCGCGTCCTGTACACGAGGCGCCTCCCGCAGAGTCTGGGGGTGGTCAACTGGAACGGCGTGCTGACGTCCAAGCTGTTCGCCACGGCGCAGTGGTCGCAGAAGAAGTTCGCGTTCAAGGACAACGGCGGCCGCGGCACGGTCCTGCGCGACTCGCCGTTCCGGACGGTCGGCGGCGACGGCATACCCCAGAGCCTGCTGTACAACGCGCCGTACTTCGACTTCAACGACCCGGAGGATCGGGACAACCAGCAACTGACCGGGAGCCTGTCGTACTTCCTCTCGACGGGCCGCCTCGGCAGCCACGATCTCAAGGGCGGGATCGAGAACTTCACGAGCACCAACACCGGCGGCAACTCGCAGAGCTCGACCGGCTACGTCTACTGGTCGAACTACATCCAGGATGCCGACGGCCAGCCGCTCTTCAATGCGGACGGCACCCTCACGCCGCTCTTCGAGCCGGGCGGTTCCTGGCTGTTCAACTGGATCGCCAGCCGCGGCGCGGAAATCAACATCCGCACCACGTCTTTCTACGTACAGGACCGCTGGGCGGCCTCCAGGCACCTGACATTCGATCTGGGCATGCGGTATGAGCAGGTGCGCAGCGAGACGACGGACAACATCATCGGGGCGGACACGAACACCCTGGTGCCGCGCGTGGCCGCCACGTGGGACATCCGGGGCAACGGGCGCCTGGTAGCCCAGGGCACGTGGGGACACTACTCGGGCCGCTACAGCGAGGCCCAGTTCGCGGGCAACAGCGACGTCGGCAACCCGAGCCTGCTCTGGTACGTGTATACCGGCCCCGCGGGCCAGGGCCTGGATTTCGCGCCTGGTCTCGATCCGGCCAACTACACGGAGATCGCACTCGGCAACTTCCCGACCGCAAACGTGATGTTCGATCCGGATCTCTCGTCGGCCGTGAACCGCGAGGTCACCGCCTCCCTCGGTGCCGAGGTGGGCTCACGCGGGTACGTGAAGGCCACGTGGGTGCGGCGGAAGACGGACAACATCATCGATGACTTCATCGACACCACGACGGGGCAGACGCATGTCGTCCGCAACGGGGTGGACTTCGGCACGTTCGACAACTCCCTCTACAAGAACGCCGACGATTCGTTGTACCGGGAGTACCAGGCGCTCGTGTTCCAGGGGCGGTACCGTCCGTCGGCCCGATGGTCATTGCACGCGCACTACACCACGCAGCTGCGGAACAACGGCAACTTCGAAGGCGAAGCCGCGAACCAGCCGGGGATCCCCTCGCTCTACGGCGATTACCCGGAGGTGTTCACCGCGTCGCGCAACTTCCCCGAGGGGCGGCTCGCGTCGTTCCAGCGGCACAAGCTGCGCCTCTGGTCGATCTACAACCTGGGTCTCGGGCGCTTCGGCGGGCTCGACGTGTCGGGCCTATGGCGCTACGACTCGAACCTGACCTACAGCCTCGTGGCTGAGGGCGTGCCGCTCAGCGACATTCAGATCGCGAATGCGGAGGCGGCCGGCTATGCCAGTGCACCGGGCGGCGGCGAGCAGGACCTGTATTTCGGAGAGCGCGGCTCGGAGAGCTTCAGGGGGTATGGGCTCTTCGACGTGAGCCTGAACTACAGCATCCCCGTGTGGCGAGCGGTCGTTCCGTACATCAAGTTCGAAGCGCTGAACGTGTTCAACAACCAGCGGCTGATCGGCTTCGACACCACGATCGATCCCAACTACGAGGGGCCGGTCGACGCGCTCGGGCTGCCGCTCGAGTACGTGCGCGGACCGAACTTCGGGAACGCGGAACGCAACGAGGATTACCCTGGCTGGCGCACCGGCCAGAATGGCGGACGCACGTTCCTGGTGGCGGCGGGTTTCCGGTTCTGAACACCGGGCAGGGGCGGTCCGCGGACCGCCCCTGCCTCCCGTCCGCTCGTGCCATCACGGCTTCCCGCGCGGACCCTCGTCCGGTCCGGTCGGCACAATCACTTCGAAGTCTGAACCCTTCACCCGCGCCAGAGACTCGAGGCCCTCGAAGCGGCGATCCGGCGCGATCGACATCAGCCAGTCGCCCCCGTTGTCGGCTACGAACATCCCATACTGCTGCAGGCCACGGAGGATTGCCTGCGCATGTGGCGGGAACGTCGAGACGTCGAAGTCCCGGCGCAGCCGGAACCGCTCGCCCATGCGCGGCAAGGACGGATCCTCGCTGCGGCTGGCGAAGTGCGTCGCGGGGTACACATACGCGCGCCGCGTCCGCCGGACGGTGAACCGCATCGCGTGCTCCACGCGTCCACGCGCCACCTCGTCGTAGCGCACGATCGCCGGGAAGATGGGGAGACCGGCGGCATCGGCGGACGTCCACCGCTCGGGGCGCAGACGATTCGAGCGCAGATCGAACGTGCTGGCCTGCGACGCTTCCCACCCGGCATCGGTCCGCCGCGCCTGCCAGAACTCGTGCACCAGACCCCGCGCGGGGTCCACGACAATCAGATGCCGGTCTCCCGTGCCATGCTGCTGCAGGTCCCGCAGCGTGCTCCCCGGCTTCGGCAGCGCGCCGGCATCCTCGTTCTTCGCCATCGGCCAGTTCTCGATCGGCGCGTTCTCAGGGATCGGAAACGGGCCCGGATCCGACTCCTTCGGGTACGTCGTGATCTGTACGGGCACTCCGGGTTGATCCGGAGGAACGATGACGAAATTCATGTCGAGGTTGAACCCGAGCGGCTTCTCCGCACCGATTGAGGCGACGATCGTGGCGGATTGGGGGTGCAGCGGCCTCTCCGCGATCTTCTCGCGCCAGGGACTGTCGGGTGGGAAGATCTGCATCGTGCTCAGGATGCGATCGGCGTCCGGAGTGTCGAACAGCACCGGTTGCCGAACCTCGGGTGCCGTCGCCGCCCGCGGGCCGCTCGCGATCGCACGCGCGAGCTTCAGGCGTGCGGCATCGTACGGGTCGCCGCGTTCGGGAAAGCTGACCGTCGCGCCCGCGTCCGAGAACACGCGCGGCACGATATCGCGAAGGACCTCGTCCACGAGGCCGGTGAGTCCGCGTGTGCGGGCCAGCGCCAGGTACTGCTGGTCCTGCAGCCCCCGCCGGAGGTTCGCGAGCTGAACCGTCGAAATCGGGCCGCGGATGCCGCGGTCCTGATCGGGGTGCAGCGTGTCTTCTCCCGGGTAGAGCAGCACGCCGTCCCCGTGGATGTAACCCTGGTCGTCGATGGGCTTGTTCGGCTGTCCCCGGTTGTCGAAGGTGATGCTCTCGGCCCACACGTTCTGGGTGCGCTCGCCGCGCTTCTGCGAATTGTGGCGCCAGTGCACGGCGTGCCAGTAGAAGTAGACCCGCACGTCATGCTTGACGCCGGCCCAGATGATTGCGCGGGCGTCGGTCGCCGGCGCGTCGATCGTGATGGCGCCGCCCGCCGGCCGGCCGCCGTTGTAGAACCAGTACTCGCGGCCGCGGGCCCGCTCCTGGCGGGCGCGCTCGATCTTGAAGCCGGACGGTCCCGAACACCAGATGTCGATCGCCGGCGCGAGCGCGTCCACGTATTCGTGCGTGACGAAGATCGGCAGCGCGCGGCCGACGCCGGGGTTCGAGTGGACGTTTTCGGCGAGCCGCAGGATGCGCGGATAGTCGGGCGGGCGCGGCTCGTCGGGCATGTAGAGGAACGTCAGTGCCTTCGGCAGCAACTGCCGCAGAAACGCCATCCAGGCATCCGCATGCGACCACGCACTCGAACGGTCGTCGTACTCACGGCCCGGCCCGTAAAAGGATGCGGGCACGATCACGTTCCCGATACCCTGCCCTGGCCCCTCGTAGTGCCTCGTGCGGGTAAAATCCGTGCCGGTGAACCGCCCGAGCGCGGCCCGCGCCGTCGGGATGTCGTATGCGTGCACCAACTCGATGCGCTGGCGGTGGGCGAAGCGGTGGTACTCCGCATCCATGTTGCGGCCGTGGTACAGCTCCGGCTGATCGCTGGCGTAGTACACCATTGCGTGGAGGCTGTTCTCGTCCGGCAATGCGAAGTCGAAGAGCTCGAGCGAGAGGGGCAGCTCTTCCCGGTGGCCATCCGCGGTCACGGCCAGACGGCCCTGGTACGTGCCGGCTGGGCGATCGCGTCCGGTGTAGATCTCGATCCAGATCGCCTGGTTCTGACTGGCGCCGACCGGCACGGGAAAGCCACCGCGCCCCGCACGCGCGTTCTCTGGAACGAGCTGCACAGGCTTCCAGCCGACCGCATTGGCCGGCGCAGCGGCGGACCCGGGCTCCCATACCCAGCTCGCGCGTGACGGGGTCGTCACGTGCATGTAGTTGACGGAGAAGAGCTGAATGGGACGATTGACGCTGTCGCTGGGGTCCTCGGCCGGCGGGCGGTATGCAATGGTGTCCGAGCCGGACCTCAGCTCGGGCAGCCCGACGGAGAGCGCGCGGATGCCGTTGCCACCCGCCTCTACGATCAGCTGGAACGCCACGATCTCATTTCTCGCGGCGAACAGCCTGACCGCCGTGCCGTCCCACACTGCATTGCCGCGGCGACCGGGATGGGTGAGTTCGTCTCGATCGACCTTGTCACCATCACCGATCGCCCAGACGGCCCGGACATCCGCCGACACGGTGCCGCATCCCACGACCCAGAGCACGGCCGCCAGAACAATCCGTCTCACAGTGACTCCTCCCGAGCACCCCCGTTTCGGTCCCGTGGGGCAGGGCTGCAGCCCTGCAGGACACTGCTGCGCGGCGTACCACATCATCTGAGGGCCTCGCGCGCGAGATGGTGGGACAGACCGTGGTCCGGCAGCAGGAACACCGCCCGGAACTGCTCGACGGCCTCGCGCTCGCGTCCAAGCGCGCGAAGCACACGGCCTCTGGCGAGCGCCACCAGGCCAGGCGAACCGGTGCCGCTCTCCATCTGAGCTGCCGCCTGCCGGTTGGCCGATTCGAGCGCCGGGCGCCAGGCGGCCGGATCGACCGGTCCCACCAGCGCAGCCGCTTCGTACGCATCCGCGACGTCCACCGCGGCGCGCCCGCGTGCCCGTCGCTGCAGCGGCGTCACCCGCTTCCGGGCGGCCGCCCGCGCGCCGCAGCGATCTTCGATCCGTGCTGTCGCGATTTCGAACCGCGGCCCTCCGAGCAGCGCGCGGACTCCTGCGGCCGTGAATCCCGCCAGTGGCGGCGCGTCGCGCATCTGCTGCAGCGCTCCCAAGGCCTGCTTGCAGTCGTTGCTTTCAGCGAGCGTTCGGGCGCGCTGCAGCTTCACCTCGAGCGCCGCCCGCTGCAGGTCGGTCGAACCCTCCTCCCGAGGAAAGAACCGGTTCGCAAACAGACGGTCTGCTTCAGTGAACCGCCCGCTTTCGGCCAATGCGAGCGCGAGCTTCTGCACGACCACCGGAGGAGCGCCGGACGGGTTCGGGTAGCGCTGCAGCATGGCCACGCGCGACGACGGCGGGCGCCCGAGGCGGCTCATGACGGCATCCAAACCCGCGTACACGTCCCTGTTCGCCGGATCGACGGCGACACCTTCTGAGAGGACCGCTTCGGCACGGTCCGGCCGGCGCAGCCCGAAGAACCACGCGTACCCGAGGTTCCGGTGCAGCGTTCCGAAGCGGGCCCCGGCCTGCCGCACACGCTCCCACTCCTGGACGGCCTCCGCGACCATGCCTCCTGATAGATACAGCGCACCCAGGAGAAACCTCGCCGTCGAATCGCTGGCGTTCGACGTGAGCGCCGCCCGCAGCACGGTGGCGGTGAGCGGACGGTTGGGAAAGACGTAGTCGGTGGCGAGACCGGAGGCGCGCAGGTAGTCGGGTGCGCCTGAACGACCCAGTCGATCACGGCAATACCCGCGGTAGTACGACACGAGGACGTGGTCCTGTGGCGCCACCGCGCCGGGCTCGCGCTCGAGGACCGGCACCGCCGGATAGTCCCGGTCGAGCAGGTCGAGTGCGTGGGCGAACGCCCCGATTCGCATGTACTCGCCCGCGACGTCGAGCACACGCTGCGGCTCGGCGCCGAGATGGCGCCAGAGTGCCGGATCGTCTTCGCCGAGGGCGGCACGCTCGACCCGCAGGAAAGCAAGTGCCGGATCGAGCGCGGATGACGCTGCGGCCTGTCGGCGGGCCGCAGCGCCATCACCGGCAAGCCGGAGCACGGCCGTGTGCAGCGCGCCGATGCGGGAGTCGTCCGGCGCCCTGCGCAGCAGCTCCTGGAGGTGGACGAGCGATGAGCGCACGTCGCCCTCCCGTGCCAGCGAACGTGCCAGCTGCAGGCAGGCAGCGCGGCGGAGCGGGCCGAACCGATGCCCGCGTTCCAACTGTTCGCGCGCGAGGGTCCCCTCGCCCGCACCGTCGTACGCGAGTCCGAGGTAATAGTGCGTCTCCGAGTCATTGCTCGTGCGCCACAACGCCTTGCCGAGGAGCCGAATCGCGTCCTGGTATTGCCTCAACGTGACCGCCAGCCGCCCGGCCGCCTTGTTCAGGAGGAAGCTGTCGGGAAAGCGTGCGAGTCCCTGCCGGTACGTGGTTGCGGCCACGAGCAGCTTGCCATCCAGTTCCTGCTCTTCGCCGGCCGCGGCGACGTCCGCTTCCCCCCGGCGGCCGGCGGGCCGAGGCTGGTACGCAGTCTGCGGTCCGACGCTCACCTCGTCTCCGGAAATGCCTTCGTACTCGCCTTCGACGTGCCGCAGCAGCATCGCCCCGGTGTTGTCCGTCAGCTCAATCGTGTACGGATCCGAAGCGGTCAGGTGGGCGTACGACTTGATGAAAGTCGCGGCGGGTCCGAGATCGAGGGCCTCTTCTGCCACGTTCTGCGTGCCCACGGATATCCGCAGCCGTGCCCCGCGGAGCTCGCGCGTGACGTTCAGCGCGATCTCGAGTGCCCGCCCGGTCGTGCGCCCGACACGCACGACTGCGTCCGTGGTCGCCCGGGTGAAGGGACCGATGCCCCGGACTGGGACCCAGTGCTCGGTGAAGCGGATGGATTCCTGCGGCTGTAGAAACGCGTAGGTCTCCTGGTTGCGGAACAGGCCGGCCTGCAGCTCGACGTAGGCGCTGCGGTTGTCGGAGAGCGCGTCGCGCCACGACAGTCCGTCCGCATCCACGCCCCACGACCACACCTTCTTCGTCGGCAGGTCGGCAGGCGAGGCCACGTGGGCCACCCCGGTATCGCTGCGGGGGTGATACACGCCGATGAACGGTTCGCGGCTGCCGTAGGTGAACATCGACACCGGCCCAGCCGTCTGGTTCCGGATCACGCTCAGGTCCCGGCCTTCGGCATCCACGGGCCACGGATCGATGCGCGTGAACCCGTGCGATGCCATGAAGCGCGTCGGGTAGATCAGGCGCGAGTCGTCGCCGACCTCCACGGCCGCGTTCGTCCACCAGTAGAACCGGCGCCGCACGTCGCTCGGGTTCTCGAGGGTGACGTCCTGGTCGAGCACCGCACGTCCAGGCTGCAGGGTGAGCTGCACACGCCACGCGGTGCCATATACGCGGTCGGTATTGCCGACCCAGATGGATGCGCTCCCGTCGGCGCTGGTGCTCGTGGCGAAGTCGACCGGTGATATCGACATCCAGTTGTGCGAGACCGGGAAGTTGAACTCGATGCCGAGGGCGGCCCACGCGCCGCGATATCCGATCAGGGCCTTCTTGATCGACGGGTTCGCATAGAACATCTCGCGCCCGCTGATCTTGTCGATGCAGCTGTACAGGTGCCCCCCCAGATCGGGCAGCACCGTGACGCGCAGGTACTCGTTTTCCAGGTGCAGCGTGCGCCACGTTTCGGTGCGGCGCTCGTTCGTGAGCGTGTCGCGGATCGTGTACGGGTAGTTGAAGCGGTCCGTCACGAAGAGGTCGAACGGGGGATTGGGGTTGGGCGGCCCCTCCTGGTACGTGGGCAGGGATATCGTTGCTTCCCACACACGTACCGGCTGCGCTGCGGCGGAGGGATGGGCCGCCGCGATCGCGACCACGAGCGCGAGAGCGAGGCAGGCCTGGTAGATCATTCGGCTCGGGAAGATCGCTGCGTGGCGGCTGCGGAGTGTAGCCCGGTGCATCGGTTGGTCAGGAAACCGCAGTGTGGAGAGAGAGTGGCCGGCTCTCGGGGGGTGCTCAGCTGTCGAGACATGGGGCGCCGGCACTTCAGTGCCGTCGGACGAAGCGACGGCGGCGGCCCACATGGCATAAGCGTGCCGGGACTGAGAAGCCCCGGCACGCCATGGCGCTGCCGTTACGCGGGACCAGCCGACGACGGCGAAGCCCCCGCACCTCGTGCGGGGGCTAGAATGTGGCGCGTAAGCCTAATCGAACGACTCGTCCAGACGCGAATCCCTCCGTGTTGCCTATCGAGTCGGCCCCCAGCACGCCTGTCGTGCCGTTATTGGGGTCCCCGTCGATCAGGTAAGACGTCAGATCGACGAAGCCACTCCCATACTCCGGGAAGAACTGCGGGTGATTGAAGGCGTTGTCGAGCAGCGCCGAGAACTGCAGCCGGAAACGATCGCGCGTCAGCACGTCCTTGTAGAACGCAAAGTTCGCGACCCACGTGCCCGGCCCTTTCAGGCTGCCCTTCTTCGCGTTGTCCGAGGATCCCCTCGGCGGGGATGGCATAGGCCGTCTGGTCGAAGAATGCCTCACGCGATCCGCCGGCGTTGGGATCCTTGATCTGGTCAGGCCGCCAGGCGCAGCAGAAGAAGTTGCCGAGGCCGTCGAGCGGCTTGCCCGTGTTCCAGGGGCTCGTCGTGTAGAAGCCGCTGAAGAACGGCGTCAGGTTCTGCCCGCTTCGCGCCTGGAACAGCGCCGAGACGGTCCAGCCGCCGAACAGCGCGTCTGCCCACCCCGACATGTTCGCGCCATGCGCGCGGCCGCGGCCCGACGGGAACGTCCCACGTCGCATTCGCCACGACCCGGTGCTTGACCACGTTCGGATCGGGACCCCGGTCCTTTTCGATGTCATAGGGGTCGAACTGCACCGGCCCGATGGTGCTGTTGCCCGTATCAGGGGCGTTGCTGTCGGAGTGCGCCAGCGTGTAGGCCGCATTGATCGCAAAACCCTGCCGATAGCGCCGCAGCACTTCGAACTGCGCCGCGTGGAACTGGCCCTCGCCCGTGTTTCCCACGATGTCCATGTAGAAGCCGTACGGGGCGAACGGCAGGCGCGCGAGATCGTCGGGGTTGCTGCTGTCGAACGGCACCGTGCTCACCGGCATGGTGTTGAAGTCGCGATCCACGAGCAGCTTGCGCATCGTCGAGCCGAGGTAGCTCACGCGGACGCCGAAGTCGCCCGGGAGCTCGCGTTCCAGGGTGAGGTTGTACTGGTAGATGTCGGGGCTCTCGAGGTCCGGGTCGATCCCCTGGTTGCCGAAGTCGGCAGGATCGACGAACGGTTCTCCCGCCTGAGAAGCCATTGCGCAGTCCGCCGCCTCGTCGCGAGTTGATGTACCGGAACTCATTGCGTCGCCAGCAGGTCTCGAATGCCCTGCACGGCCACGGTCGGGTGAAACAGGCCGAAACCGCCACGCAGCACGGTCTTGTTGCTCTCGTCCGAGCCGCCAGGCGAAGCCCACCCGGGGGCTGAAGTTGTTCTTGTCCGTGTTGATCAGCGTCTCTGGCAGCCCCGCTTCGGTCCGCCGTGAGCGTCCGGTCGAGCGCGATCAGTCCCGGCGGCAGCTTGGCCGCGACCTCCTCGTTCGGCACGACGTGGTGGCCTCCGTCAACCGGCTGGAAGTTCGCAAGCGTGTCTGCCCTTCTCGTGCCAAGCGCCCACGATCTCGTAGCGCAGGCCCAGGAACAACGTCACGTTCTTGTTGAGCTTCCAGTCGTCCTGCACGAACGTCGCGATGTCGTTGGAGTGGCCATCCAGAGCGCCCCGCGGTTGGTCACGTGGTCCCGAACATCGAACGGTACGCCGAGGAGAAAATCGGTGAACGGATTCCCCGTCACGCCAGCGCCGCGGAATCGATACTGCCCCCGGAAATTCACGCCGAAGCCGAACCCGTCCGTTCGCCATGTTGCGGGTCCAGAGGCCGCCCGCTTTCAGCGAGTGGGCGCTCTTGATCCACGTGAGGTTGTCGCTGAGCGAGAAGGCGTTCTGGCGAAGCGTGCGGTCCACGTTCCGTTGGGCGTCGGCAATGCTCGTGGGCACCGGCCGGCTCGTCGGCCCCGTGAACTGGAACGACGGAAACCCGAGCCGATCGTGTCCCAGGCTCGGAGCGTTCTCGAGGCCGAGCTGGGACGCGACGTCCGCGGCCGTGAATGTGCTCTGCCGCTTCGAGTTGTCGTAGTTGTAGCCCGCCCGGAACTCGTTGACCATCGTCGACCCCGAGAATCTTCGTCCATCCGCCGATCGCCGACGCGGTGTTGAGCTGCGTATCGAGCGTGGGCAGGTTCGTGAACGCGTTGCCTCCCTCGAAGATGATGTTGCTCGGATCGCGGTGCTGGAAGCTGCCGCGGAGGAACAGCGAATCGTTCTTCGATGCTTCGGCATCGACGCCTGATGTCTCGCCCGGTGCCGTTTGCGCGTCTGCGGGACGAACTGCTGAAACATGCCATAGCCGTTTGCGATTGGTCCCGCGGTTGGGCAGCGGATAGAAGAAGTCCATGACCGACTTCGCCGCCGGGTCGATGCGGCCTGCGGGAATCATCTGATTGGCGAATGGCTCACCCGTGTCCGGGTCGATGGGGTTGATCGCCGTGCCGCGGAAGTCGCCATTGCGCATCGCCTCGGTGGGGACGTTCGCGCGCGAGCCGCCGTAGATAGCCTTGTCGTTCGAACCCTCGTAGTTCCCGTAGAAGAACAGCTTGCCGCCGATCAGCGGCCCGCCGAGGCTGCCCCCCACCGGTGCTCGTGGGTGTCGGAGAGCGGATCGCCGCGCTCCACGCCCGCCAGCGTCTGGTTGTAGGTGAGGGCATTCAGGCTGTCGTTGTTGAAGTCGTAGAACGAGGTGCCCCGATACTGAGTGCCGCCTCGCTTCGTCGTGATCACGACGCCGGCGAGGCCTCCGTACTCGGCGCTGTAGGAGTTCGAGAGCACCTGAACTTCAGACACGGCGTCCAGGCCGGGCGCGGAGTTGCCCACCGTCCCGAAAATGGCGTTGGTCGATGCCTGGCCATCCTGGATGTACGACACGCCGTAGGTCTTGCCGCCGAGGAACTGAATATCGGTGCCGCTGCCGCCCACGACGTTCGGGTTCAGGAGCAGGAATGACTGAACGTCCCGCGTATCGCGGGGCAGATCGCGGAGCTGCTGCTCGTCGAGGCCGCGGCTGATTGCCTGGCTGTCGAGGGTGATGTTGTTGGCCCCCTCGGCTGACACGGTGATCGTCTCGTTCACCGCGCCCACCTCCAGAGCGATGTCAGCCAGGGCGGTCGCCGCCGCACGCACGAGGATGCCCGTTCGTTCGGCCTTCTTGAAGTTTGCGGCAACGACCTCGATGCGGTACGTCCCCGGCCTGAGATTGGAGGCCTCGTATCGACCCTCCGTGTCGGTATCGCTGTTCCGAACTGCGCCCGTGGCCTCGTCGACGATCAGCACCGCGGCCCCGCTCACGGCGGCCCCCTGCGGATCGGCCACCGTACCGCGGATGGTTCCGAGGAAGGATTGCGCGAGAGCCGGAGTCGCAACCGAGAAGATGATCAGCGGCACCCACGTCAGTACGCGACGGAGCGCACCCCGCCGCGCGTCGACGGCGGGAGCGAAAGCCTGTGTTCGCATCGTGTTCCTCTCCTCTCGTCGATCGTCATCTCGACGATCGAGCGTGCGGCCGAGCCACCCTGCGGGACGCGGCTCAGTGCACCTGCCGACCAGCCGCTGCACGCACAATAAGCTGAGCGAATGTGCACCTTTGCTTCCGCCAGTGTCAACGGTTTTGTGATGCGTGCTAATCAGCTTGAGCAACGTATCCGTACTGGCTACTCTCACTCGACATTCATGAAAGGCATCGTCCGACTCATCCTCCTCCTGCCAATCCTGGCGTCGGCTGCGGCGTGCGGGCGCGACGGCCCGCCGACCGTCGCCCGGGCTGAGCGCCCCAATGTTCTGCTCGTGACGATCGACACCCTGCGCGCGGACCACCTCGGGTGTTATGGACACCAGGCTGCCGATACGCCGACAGTCGATGGGCTGGCTAGACGCGGTGTCCGGTTCGAGACCGCCATCGCGCCCGCGCCTCTCACCGGTCCGTCACACGCGTCGATTCTGAGCGGGCGTACCCCGCTCGGGCACGGGTTCCGCAACAACAGCGGGTTCGTGCTCGCCCCCGCCGTGAGCACGGTCGCCGAGGATTTCCGCCAGGCCGGCTATCGGACGGGCGCATTCGTCTCCGGATTCCCGCTCGACCGCCGCTTCGGATTCGATCGCGGGTTCGAGGTGTACGACGACCACCTGCCACGAGGAAACGATCGGCGGCGGACCCCATACGTGGAGCGGAACGCGGACGACACGACGCGCGCGGTTCTCGGTTGGCTGGGAGCTTCCAGTACCCTTGCCGGAGGTCGGCACCCATGGTTTCTGTGGGTCCACTACTACGACCCGCACGCGCCTTACGAGCCGCCAGCCGCGGACCTGGCTCAGCGCTTCCAGGCGTCGCCCTACGACGGAGAAATTGCGTTCGTCGACCGCCACCTGGGCCGCTTGCTGCAGGCGCTCGGGGAACGGAAGGAGATGGATCGCACCCTCGTGCTCGTCACGTCGGATCATGGCGAGAGCCTCGGTGAGCACGGCGAGGCGACACACGGCATCTTCATCTACGACGCGACGATCCGCGTGCCCTGGGTGATGGCCGGGCCTGGAGTGGCCGTTGGCCGCGTTCCACGCACGGTCGTCCGCTCGATAGACGTGGCGCCCACACTGCTCGATTACGCGGGGCTTCCGCCGCGCACGGCTGTCGACGGACGCTCCGTTCGCCCCGCCGCTGACGGGCGCGAGATGGACGATGCTCCGACGTACGCCGAGTCCCTCTACGCTGAGATGGAGCTGGGATGGGCACCCGTCCACGCGTGGAGGACAGCGGGATTCAAGCTGATTGAGACACCCAGGCCCGAGCTGTACGACCTGAGCAAGGACCCGTCCGAAACGGCGAACAGCTTCGGCGATCAGCCGGCGCGTGCTGCGGACCTGCGCCGCGGACTTGCCACGGCGATGCGTCAGCGCCCACCCTCCGACGCCGCAGCCCCCGTGGACGCGACCACGATGGAGCGTCTGAAGTCGCTGGGGTATGTGAGCGGGCCAGGTGGGTCACCACGCCGTGGTGGGGCGCTTCGCGACGCCAAGGATGGCGTGCATCTTCTGCGGCCCCTCAATCGCGGCATGTCTGCGGCGCGCGCCGACCCTGAGCTCGCCGTCCGCGAGCTCACCACCGTGTTGAACGAAGACCCTGGACTGCTCATGGCACGGCGCACCCGTGCGGTCGCGTTCGCGGCCGCGGGACGGCACGAGCTCGCGGTGGCGGACCTGCGGCGGCTTGAACAGGACGGCCTGCTCACGCCGGAAGATGCGGTCGTGCTCGGGGACAACCTGCGGTTCGCCGGCCGGACCGCTGAAGCGACCACCGTTCTCGAGCGCGTGGCGCGCGAGAACCCGAAGTTTCCGCAGCCCCTCCTGTCTCTCGCCGAGGTGCGCATTCAGGAAGGAAGGCACGCGGAGGCGGCCGAATTGTGCGAGCGCGTGCTGAAGCTCGTTCCCGATCAGATCGAGGCGCTCCGCCGCCTCGGCGACCTCGCGCTGTTGCGTGGCGACATCCTGGCGGCCGACCTCCGCTACAGCAGGATCCTCGCGCTCGACCCCGAGGACGTTCCCGCGATGACGAAGCTGGGCGTCGTGTCGATGCGGAGCGGCCACGCCGATCGGGCGATGAGCCTGTTTCGCCAGGTGGTCGAGCACGACCCGAAGAATGGGGAGGCGCTGCTGTACCTGGCAGGCGCTCTCGCATCCGGCGGACGTCCCGCCGATGCGTTGCCATACTTCCAGCGCGCGCTGGACGCCGGTCCCCGCTCGACCATGGCTCTGAACGGGTTGGGCCTCACGCGTCTCGCCACCGGCGATCGCCCGGGGGCCGCGGCCGCCTTCCGCGAGTCGCTGCGCCTCGACCCGAAGCAGGCCGACGTCAGCAGGACGTTGGCCGAGCTGCAGTCATCGACACGCTGAGATCGGGAGGTGTTTCGCAAAGACTGCGAAACACCTCCCGATCTCGATTGCAGATTTTGCGGCCGTCGGGCGGGAAGGTGTTTGAGTTCTGCGCGCCTGGATAGTGGGACGCGTGGCAGAAACCGAAGATGCTCCCGGCCAAATCAGCTGTACAGGTGCGTCGTCAGGAACTCGTTGCGGAACTTCCGCTTGGGATCGTAGCGCTCCACCAGCTGCTTGAACTCGTCACACTTCTCGTACCGCTGCTGCAGTTGCGTCGATGGCAGCGTGAACAACTTGCCCCAGTGCGGTCTGACGCCAAAGGGAGCCAGCTCCCGCTCGATCATCGGCAGCACCTTCCTGACGGACTCCCAATCCTGCTTCCAGGTGAAGTGAATGGCGAGGCTGGGCTGGTTGTAGCAGGGGCTCATCCAGAGTCCGTCCGCATCGATGGTGCGGAGCTCGGAGATCATCAGGTGCGGGCTCACGTGATCCCGCAGACGTTCCACCGCGAGGATCGCCTCCACGGCGTTCCGTCGCGGGACGAAGTACTCCGACTGCAGCTCCTTGCCGCTGCTGGGTGTGAAGCCCATGCGGAAGTGGGGCAAGCGATCGTACCAAGGGCCGGGCACCCCCATCTGTTCCGTGCAGTTCTCCGCCGACAGCTCGACGATGGGGTGCACGTTTTCCGTCGCGGGGCGTGCGCCGTAGAACTCCCGGTCCGCGGTGAGGGCTGCACCGTTCTCCACGCGCCGCTTCACCCAGACCTCGTTGACGCGTCCTTTCTGCCAGTCGGTGAAGAGGCTCACGCTGTAGCCGGCCGCGGCGATCTCCTCGAAGTGGTCCTTCACCTGCGGCATGGGGAGGTCGAGATAGACGTCCTGGCGCATGACGAACGTCGGTTCAATCCTGAGTGTCACCTTCGTGACCACGCCAATCGCGCCGAGGCTCACGACGACTCCGTGAAAGGTGCTGGCGTCCTTCTCGCGCGAGATGTTCAGCACCTCGCCATCCGCGGTCACGAACTCCAGGGCGGTGACGGCGGTTGAGAGATTGCCATTCTTCACGCCGGACCCATGCGTCGCGGTGGCGCACGCACCCGCGATCGAGATGTGGGGCAGTGATGCGAGGTTGTGCAGCGCAAACCCCTGATCGTGGAGATGGGGACACAGCTGGCCGTAACTCATCCCCGCCTGGACGGTGACGGTGCGCGACGCCGGATCCACGGCGACGACGCGATCCATTTTGCGGAGCGAGAGGAGATCGACGGTGCTGTCGGCGATCCCGTTGAAGCAGTGGCGTGTGCCGAGCACCTTGAACCGGGCATGCTGCTTCACGTACCCCTGCACCTGTTCCAGCGACGTGGCATGCTCCAGACGGTCGGTGCTGTAGCGGTAATTGCCCGCCCAGTTGACCAGCGTGCCGTCCACCGCGGCGCTGACCTGGGGCTTGGTATGCGCGTACCGCGTCGCTGCGCCACCGATGACGATCGCGCATCGCTGGATGAACTGTCGCCTGCTCGGACTCATGGTCACCGATGCCCTCCCGCCTCGAGCCGCCCCCGGAAAATTGAGATCGGGAGGAGTTTCTCACGATCCTGAGAAACACCTCCCGATCTCATTCTCATGATCCTGAGAAACACCTCCCGATCTCATTTGCGGGGTTCGGTCACTACCAGCACCTGGTCCGCGGGGACCTTTGAAAGATTCTGCACGGTGCCGCGGGGCCAGCGGATCGCCAGATCCGCGTGCGTCGCTGCGCCCAGGCCGAAATGAAGGCGGCGGTCGTTCACCGAGTAGAACCCGGACTGGCTCACCACCTCCTGCGCCTGGGTCCGTCCCGCATAGCGCGCGACCACACGCGCGCCGAGGGCGCTGCGGTTCGAGACGGTGCCCACCAGATGCACCTTCAGCCAGTGCCGCGTGCCTGTCAGATCGTTGCGGAGGAGCGACGGCGGCTCGTTCAGGTTGACGATCAGCACGTCGATGTCGCCGTCGTTGTCGAAATCCCCGAAGGCGCAACCCCGGCTGGTATGGGCCGCGGCCACCCCGGGCCCTGCCTCCTCGATCAGCTCCTCGAATCGTCCCTCACCCAGATTGCGGAAGATCACGCGCGGCGTCTTGAGCGGATAAGCCGGGAGCTGCCGCTCGATTTCGGGATACACGTTGCCGGTCACGAAGAAGATGTCGGGCAGTCCGTCGTTGTCGAGATCCACGATGCCCGCGCCCCAGCCCACGAACCTCGTTTCGACCGCGAGTCCCGCCACGTTGGTGACATCCACGAAATTGCCCTGCGGATCGCTTCGATACAGCACATTGGTGTCGTCGGCGAAGTGCGTCTTGAAGAGATCGAGGACGCCATCGAGGTTGTAGTCGCCGGTGCCGACGCCCATGCCCGCCTGCTCGAGTCCGTCCTCGCTCAGCGCGACGCCACGCACGAACGCCTCCTCGCGGAACGTGCCGTCGTGGTTGTTCATGAAGAGCAGGCTGGGAGTCGAATCGCAGGCCAGATAGATGTCGGGCCAGCCGTCATTGTCGAAGTCCGCCGCCACCACGCTCATCCCGTAGCTGCCGCGCGCGCGGCTGATTCCGGACGCCTCGCTGACGTCCGTGAATGTGCCGCTGCCGGTGTTCCGGTACAGCGAGTGCACCCCTGGAGGCAGCCCCCTCGGCCCGCAGTTCACGGGCACCCCTTTCCAGTTGCAGTTCGAGTTCTGGCCGGGCTCCGAGGCATGGTCGAAGCTGAACTCCAGGTAGTTCGAGACGAACAGGTCGAGGTGCCCGTCGCGGTCGTAGTCGAGAAACGTGCAGCCAGCGCCCCAACGCCGGCCCGAATCAGTCAGGCCCGCTGCCGCGGTGACATCCGTGAACGTGCCATCACCGTTGTTCCGGTACAGCACGTTGCTGCCCCAGTAAGTGATGAACAGATCCTCGTGGCCGTCGTTGTTGTAGTCGCCGACTGTCACACCTGACGCCCATCCGGTGCGCACCAGGCCCGCCCGCTCGGTGACATCGGCGAACGTCCCGTCCCGGTTGTTCTTGTACAGCCTGTTGGTCGCGCCCTCCGCACCCTCGATGCGCGTGCCGTTCAGCAGGAATATGTCCGGCCAGCCGTCGTTATCGAAGTCGATGAACGCGCACCCGCACCCGACCGTCTCGAGAATGTACCGCTTCCGATCGAGGCCGCCATAGATGGTGGGCGCGTCCAGGCCCGCCGCGGCGGCGATGTCGACGAACCGTGCGTGGAACGGAATACCGGACGGCCGGCCTCGCGCCTGCGGCTTGACGGTGCGCGAGCGGATGCCTTGCGCTGCCGCCCGCCCCCGGCAGACGGGAAGTGCCAGGGCCGACGCGCACGCCTGGATAAACTGTCGTCGTCGCATCAGCGGGGTGACGCTGCAGGATCCGGCCCGCGCACCAGCCGCATGCGATTGCGTGCAACCTCCTCGCTGCGCTCGCGGTCCAGCACGCTCTTCAACTGCTCGGCCGCTTGGGCCGCCTCGGACGTCCGCCCGAGTTGGCGGTAGGCCATCACGAGCTGGTTGAGCGCCAGCCGGTCGTCCGGATCCATCCTGACGGCTGTCTCCAGCTTCTCGGCGGCCGCGGCTGCATTTCCCGAGCGCAAGTACAGCTTGCCGAGCGCGGCGTGTGCCTTCGCGAACTGCGGTCTCGCCGCCACGGCACGACGGAACGCCCGCTCGGCTTCCCGGAACACGGGCGTGTCCGCCGCGGGCTCGCTGCGCATCAATGCGTCCCCGAGCAGGTAGTTGAGCGTGGCATCCCTGGGCTTCTGCGCCAGCTTGGATCGCAGCAAGGCAATGGCTTCCGGCAGTTGCGCAGTCTGCCGCAGGACGAGCGAGAGGCCAACCGATCCGTACAGCGCGTCAGGGCTGAGGCGGGCAGCCTGCTCGAAGTCGCCCGTCGCTTCGTCGAGCTCGGCGCGATCCGCGTGGATGGCGCCACGCAGCGTATACAACCGGGCCGACGAGGGAATCCGGGCGAGGCCGGCATTCGTGACCTCGAGCGCCAGGTCTGGAGCATCGTGATCCAGGCAGAGCACCGCGAGATCCATGTAGTACCGCTCCTCGCCGGGCGCGATGGCAATCGCCTTCCGCATCGCGTCGATGGCGGGCTGCAGCCGGCCCGTTTCCGCGCTGGCGGCCGCAAACACGCTCAGCGCGTTCGCATCGTCCGGGGCGATCGCAAGCGCACGCTCTGCGGCTTCGATCGCACGTGCGGGGTTGCCGGCCTGCAGCTCCGCGACCGCGAGGTTGTATTGGCTGGCGCCGCGATCGGGTGAGACGCGCACCGCACGCTCGAAGATGTTCACTGCCTCTTTCGGCCGGTCCGCCCGCAGCAGACATCCGCCGTACTGGGTGAGCGCCGGCGCGTTCGAATCCAGCGCGGCGCCGCTCCGTTCGAAGTGCCGGATCGCCACATCACACTGGCCCGACTCGACCGCCAGGACGCCCGCCATGGCGCGCGCCGTCTCGTCCTGCGGCTCCCTGGCCAGCACGCGCTTGACCAGCGCCGCCGCCTTCGGGCTCCTGGCGCGGTACGCCACCTCTGTGGCTCCCTTCAGGGCAGGAACCGACTCCGGGTCGACCGCCAGCGCCCGTTCGAACGACGCCAGGCTCTCCGGCAACTGGTCCAGTCGTTCCAGCGCGATGCCGCGGATCGTCAGGAGCCGCACGTCACGCGGCTGCGCCGCCAGGCGCGCGTCGACGATCCGCAGCACGTCGCCGAACCGCTGCGCCGAGATGGCGTCGGCCAGTTCGTCTCCCTGCAGCCCCGCCAGCATCGTGCAGAGGAGCGTCGCCGCCACGAAGAGCTGCATCGTCGGTCAGTTCGCGCGCGAGGCCGAGGCGTGAGGCACCCACACAGCCATGGCCTGCGGCTCACGGTTTGCCCACGCGTAGTACGGGATGAAGGTCAACGTCACCGGCGTGCCGTCTGCCGGCGGGCCAAGCGCTGCAGGCGCATACAGAGGCTGTGAGGCCAGCGGCCGCGGCGACGCAAACCCGGGGTGACGCAGCACGGTGACGCCGCCCAGCAGATCCGCCTTGAACTCGGTCTGGAAGGTGCCCGGTGCAAGCGACAGGTCGAAGATCGGGTGCTCGCCGGGCTGATCGGCCTGCTCGAGGCAATAGACGAGCGGCCCGCGTTCCACAGCCACGCGGCCGGCGTTCTCGCGCACGAGCGGATTCGCTGCCGTCAGTCGCGGCTGCAGATCCAGCTGCAGGTGCACGCGGTCGCCGCCGGCCCACTGGCGTCGGAGCTCGAGGTACTCCCCCGGGCGCGCCGCGGCCGCCCACGGCTTGCCATTGACTTCGACGGTGCTCCGGGCCGACCAGGCCGGAATGCGGACGAACAGGCTGAACTCCTTCGCGATCGCCGGCGTAATCGTCAGGTCGATCGCGTCCTTCCAGGGGTATCCGTCCGCTGCTGGATCGCGAGTCCCGTCCCGTCCTCGAGCCGCCACGCCAGGTCCGAGCTGTGATACAGGTGCACCCACACGCCCCGGTCGCTCGTGCTGTATGCGTATCCCGGCAGCGACGCGAGCACCCGTTCGAGATTCGGCGGGCAGCACGTGGTGTCGTACCACTCGTTGCGGATCTTCTCGCCTGCCGATTCCAGCGGGTTCCGGTAGCAGTAGAGCGTTCCCTCCAGCGACATGCCCGAGTTGACGCCGTTGTACAATGCGCGCTCGACGATGTCGGCGAAGCGGCCCTCACCGCTCGCCATGAGCATGCGCCAGTTCCAGATCATGTTGCCGATCGCCGCGCAGCTCTCCCCGTACGCCTGTGCGTTCGGCAGTTCGTAGGGCTCGCCGATCGCTTCTCCGTCCGACCGCGACCCGACGCCGCCGGTCACGTACATCTTGCCCTGCGTCAAGTCACGCCACAGGCGCTCGAGCGTTTCGCGATAAGCGGCCTCGCCGGTCTCGATGTAGTAGTCGGTGGCACCGGAGGCGGCGTACATCGCGCGCACGGCGTGTCCCTCGAACGCCGTGCGTGACGTGAACGGGGAACCACTGAACGTGTACCGCACGTCCCGGTCTGAGAGCTTCAGCCGCTCGCGATCGACGCCGCTCAGCAGGTAACCTGCGAAGTCCAGGTATTTCCGCTCGCCCGTCGTCCTGTACAACTCCACCATCGCGAGCTCGAGCTCGGGATGGCCCGTGAACATCGGCCGCTTCGACGGCCCGAAATTCTCGACGAAGTAGTCCGCCATGCGGATCCCGCCATCGAGCAGGCGGCGATTGCCCGTCGCCCGGTAGTACGCGATCCCCGCCTGCAGCAGGTGGCCGAGGCAATACTCCTCGTGCGACCGTACCAGTTCCGTGAACCGCAGCGCCTTCTTCTCTTCCACGTAGTAGGTGTTCAGATAGCCCGAGGGCTCCTGCGCCGCCAGCACATCGTCGATCAGGCGGTCCATGGTGGCGCGCAGGGCCGGGTCGTCGCGTGACTGCAGCGCGAAGCCCACGGCCTCCATCCACTTGTACAGGTCCGAGTCCGTGTACAGCGGTCCGCGCCGGGCCACCTGCTTCCTTCCCGAGAGCCGCCGGAAGTTGTCGACGATCCCGTTGCTTCCAGCAGCTCGAGGAGCGTCGGGATGCTGCGCTCGATGTTCACGCGCCGCCGCGCGGCCCAGAATCCGTCGCCCATCGTCACGGCCCGGACGGGCACGTCCTTCAGCCGGGCAAATGGCGAGCGCTTCAGGAAGAGCACGCCCTGGTCGCGCCACGGTGCATCCGCCGACTGCGCGAGCACGGCGATCCCGATCAATGCCGACAAGATGATTTTCATCTGGCTACCCATCTGATGGGCCGATGCAGGGCTGAAGCCCTGCCCCACATCCTCTAATTACCGGTCTTGCGCGCATCGATCCTGGGGAACGCCGTCACCCGCAGCTTCGCCGAGCCGTACGGGATCAGCGTGAGGCTCTCATCGGGCACACTGCTGGAGACTGGGCTCTGGGGCAGCGGTCCCGCCGAGCCGTCCACGAGCGTCCACTCGGGGACGCGGCGACCCGTCACCGTGAGCTCCACCGGCGCACCCATCGGGCTGAACGGGAAGTCGCCGATTGGCAGTTCGCGCACTGTCACGCCGGATGGCGGGGCTGATGGATCCACGACGAGCCCGTAGTTCCACGGCGTGGTCGGGCGCACTTCCCAGTCGACCGCGGGCTGGGGAGCCGGCTTCTTCATGCCCTGCGTCAGCTTCTTCCAGTCTTCACCGAGGCGCAGCGAGAAGACGAGGGGACCGCGCTCGAGCGCGACCGAGTCGCGATGCCAGGTGCTGGTACGCGGCGTCATCGGCAGCGTGAGCGCCACCTGGTCACCAGCCGTCCAGAGGCGCTCGATTTTGAGGAAGCCGCCGGCGCGGGTGCCTTCAACCGCTTGCCCGTTCACCTGCGCCGACGCGTTCGCAGCCCAGGCCGGAATCCGCAGGAGCAGCGGGAAGCTGACCGGCGCTGCCGGCGACACTTTCATGCGCACCGTGTCACGGAATGGGTACTCGGTATCTTCGGTGATAGTGACGGCAATGTCTCCCGCGACAACGGTGCGGACCTCGCTTGGCGCGTAGGTCACGGCGGCGAGCCCGCGGTCGGGCGTCAGCATCCACAGGCTCTGCACCAGCTTGGGCCATCCCTGGTGCAGGTTGGCGGTGCAGCAGCCGAAGTTCGGTTCCAGGCCGAACAGGTTCGCTTCAGGGCCGTTGCTGCTCCATGCCCGCTTCGCCAACGTGCACATCACCTGGTTCGGCTGCTGGTCGTACTGGTGGGACCACATGTCGGCAGAGAACGTGGCGGGCAGGGCGTTGAAAGCGATGCGCTCCACGCGGTCGGCGAGGGCCGCGTCACCGGTCACGCGGATCACGTGCTGCAGCGAGAAGAGCGCCTCCACGACCGCACAGAGCTCGACACCCTGCGACGGATCCGGGCCGGCATAGTGCTCGTCGGCGCTGAACATCCCGTTCGGCTGCCCATGGTACCGGTCGAGTACATCCAACGCGCGGTGGATGGCATCGCGGTCCGTGGGATCCCCGGAGACGAAGGACCACAGCCCGTTCGTCTTGAGCGCCATCGCGTTGTTCACGCCGTGCGCCAGCATGGCGCGGTCCGGCAGCGTTCCACCCGGCTTCACACCGAGCTGCTCGCTGGTGGTCTTTGCCTTGAACGGGAATTCGGCGAAGTGGCGTTTCCAGTCGGTCCCCTGCTCGTGGAGCAGCCGGGCTAGGTCGAGCAGCGACGCATCGCCGGTGCGGTTGTACAGCCAGATCACGCTCACGAGCTCGTCGGCCCAGCGAAAGGACGCCCACTCGTGCAGCGGACGTTTGCGGCCGTTCGCCAGGTGGTAGGCGAAGTACCGCTGCATCAGCGGGATCACGCGGGGGTCGCCGGTGACCTCCTGGTACTGCGTGAGTGCCTTCAGCATCACCATGTTCGGCCACCAGTCGGTGTTCTTCGGCGGACCAATGCGTCCGTCCTGGCCCTGGTGTGTCAGCGTCCATTCCACCCAGCTGCGCGCCTTCGCGATGAGGCGCTCATCGCCGAGCAGGTAGGCGAGCGGCACGAGGCCGTCGACGAAGTAGGGACCGCGTTCCCAGCTCTCGCCCGTCCCGCCGAGCCACCCGCTGTTCTTACCCACATCCGGCCAGAACTCGTCGAGGTGCCCGGTCAGGCCCGCGGCCTGGATCTGCAGCTGACGCTGCAGCCAGCCGTTCGGACGGACGGCGCCGAGCGGAAGCGGCACGAGCGCCTCGGTCCGGAGCGGCTGCCGGTTGAAGGTCGGAGCCGACGGCGGTTGATCAGCCGCAGCAGGACGCTCCGCCGGCGAACCCTGCGCGATGAGGCCGGTGATGATGACGACGGGCAGGATGAGTGTTCGCATGCGCTCCTAAACAGCGAAGGCGGAAGCTTTCGCCTCCGCCTTGCGCGAACGGACGGCCGAAGCCGCGATTAGAACGTCAGCCGCGCCCCGAGCTGGATGATCCGGGGATCGTAGGTGGACGTCGACCGCCCGAAGGTGCTGTTGGCGAGATTGCCCTGGACACCCTGCAGGTTCACCCGGTTCAGCACGTTGAAGACTTCGAACCGGAATTGCGCGTTGATGCGCTCGGTCAGCCGGTTGTTCTTGATCAGGCCCATGTCGATGTTGATGAACCCCGGGTTGCGGAACGTGCTCCGGCGCAGGGTGCCTTCCTGGCCAGGAGCTGGCTGCGGGAAGCGGCCCCCTGGAACACGCCGTTGATGTAGTCCTGCCGATCGAAGCTGTCCGGCACGTTGGCCGGCGCGTTCGGGAAGTCGAAGTTCACGCCGTCCGCATTGTAATCGCCGCTGTTCGGTGCCAGGCCCACGACCGCACCGTTGGATCCCAGGATAGGGGCGAACGGCGCGTCGGTGAAGACGGTGAACGGCGTGCCGCTCTGCAGGATGCCGGTCCCGGTGATCTGCCATCCCCCGAGGATGTACTTCAGTGGCCCCGAGCCCGATGGCTCCGGCAGCATGTAGCTCTCGCCAAACGCCAGCCGGTGCCGCACGTCCCAGTCCGCAGGTGCGCGGTACTGCGAAAGATTGTGGGCGGTCGGCGTGGCAAATCCAGGATCGCGATTCACGCGGGTGCCTGCCTGGCCGTAGTCCTCCACCTTCGAGAACGTGTAGTTCGCCAGGAAGCTGCTGCGGCCGATGACCTGGCGGGCTGAGAACGTGATCCCGTTGTAGTAGATCTTGTTCGCATTCAGCTCGTAGTACATCTGGCCGAAGCTCGGATTGAGTCGATCGAACCGGCCGTCGAGCAGATCGCCCGAGAACCGGTTGAAGTCGGACCCGAACAGCCCATCCCATGTGTACGAGCCGGTGTACGTGATGCCCGCCACGATCTGATGCGGGAGCCGCCGTTCGATTCCGGCGTTGTAGATCAGCGTGCTGTCGGCCTCGATGTCGCGGTCGATGCCGCCGGCGCCTGGCCGCGCACCCACGATGCCCCCACGCTCGTCAAGGCTGCCGGCGGGAATCACCGGATAGTTGAACCCGAAGGGCGGACGATCGCTCGTGCCAATCGACAGGATCGGCTCGATGGTCTCGCCGACGCGGAATGTAGGCGTGACCAGCCCTGGCGGGTTCTGACGCACGCGGTTGGCCTCACCGAGGGGAATCCAGTTGTGGTACAGGCCGGTGCCACCGCGGATCAGCCACGTGTCGCCGTTGCCGGGCGCCCACGCGACGCCCGCCCGGGGGCTGAAGTTCTTGATTAGACGGTTGTCGTAGACGGCATCCACCTGGCGCACGGAGGCGTTCGCAAACTGTTCGTCGAGCGTTCTCCGCTCCCCAGGAAGATGTTGCCCATGTCGTCGTGTCGTCGTCGGGTACGGGTTGCCGTAGTCGTCCCAGCGAAGGCCCAGTGTGAGGGTGAGATTGGAGCGCACCTTCCAGTCGTCCTGGACGAAGACCCCTACCGTGTTGAGCAGGTGCCGGTAGGCGCCGTTCGCGACCTGGCCCGTGATCGGGTCGTAGTTCACGCCGCTCTGCTGATACGGCTGATCGCGGACGAGGTCGAGCAGGTTGTTGAACTGGAAGCTCGGACGCTCGGTACGGTGCCCTGAACTGGGCATCGTCGTCTCCCATCCACGCCTCGCCGCCGATCTTCAGCGAGTGCGCACCACGTACCCAGGTGACGACGTCGCGCCAGTTGTAATTGTGCTGGATGAACGTCGCAGGGCCCCAGCCGGCGCTGATGCCCGTGTCCTGGTTGGTAATCCCGATCTCCGGCACGCGGAACGGAATGCCCGGGGAATCACCCGCGCTGCCCTGCACGCGAATCTGACCGTAGCTGAATTCGTTCAGCAGCCCGGGCGAGAAGATGTGCAGCCAGCTCGCCTGGTAGGCGCTCGTGTTGTTGTTGTCGACACCGTAGAACCCGCGACGCCGGCCGATCTGCTCCGTGTCGAGGTCTACCTTGTAGAAGTTGAAGTAGAGGCGGTCGTTGCTGTCGCGCAGATAGTGATCGACGCGCCCGCTGTACTGGATCGCATTTCTGAACGGGCTCGGCTTGAAGCGTCCCTCCGCCACCATCGGCAGACTGCACGGGATATTGTCCGCCGCGGCCGTCCCGCAGGCACTGCCGAAAATATCGGCGGCGGTCCTGGCCACGCGCGTGGTTTCGACGCTCTCGAGCGGGTAGTCGTTCAGGAGATGGTGCCAATGCGTGTTCGGGTAGTTCCGACGTGCGTAGTCGACGAACTCGGGCGTCTCGAACGTGATCACCGAGGTCGCCTGCGAGATTCGCGACCGCAGCGGCTGCACCGAACCGAAGAAGAAGGTCCGGTTCTTCCAGATTGGGCCACCGAATGTCGCCGACATGTCATGGCGGCTGAACGGCTCGTACTGCGTCGTGAACAGGGTGCGCGCTCGGAGTTGCTCGTTGGTGAAGAAGTAGCTGCCGGTCCCGCGATAGTCGTTGCTGCCCGACTTGGTGGTGATCGCGACCTGCACCGAACTGCCGCGCCCGTTCTCCACGCTGAACGTGTTCGTCTGGATGGCGACTTCCTGCACAGAGTCAGGGTTGGGCGAGAGGTTCGCCGTGCCCTGGAGGATGTTGCTCGTGACGTTCAAGCCGTCGAGCGTGAACTGGTTGCCGCTCTGGTTGCGGCCGTTCCCGCTCGCCTCGACGGTCTTCTCCGTCGAGAAGTTGTCTGGCGCATCGGCCGGGGTATCCGCCCCGACCGCGCCATGGCCGGTAATGCCGGAACCGAGGGCGACCAGGCCAAGGAAATTGCGACCCTGCAGCGGCAGCTCCTGGAGTGTCTCCGTCCGAATGGTGGTCTGCACCCGCGTTTCCGCCGGGTTGAACACTTCCGAGCTCGTCCCCACTACGGAGACCTGCTCGCTGGCGCCATCGACGGAGAGCGTCAGGTTCACGCCGGCCGTTTGCGCGGTTTCCAGCCGCACCTCCGTTCTGGAGGGCTGAAACCCGGTAATCTCCGCGAGCAGCTCGTACCGGCCAGGCGCCAGGCTGCTAAGGCGGTACACGCCCGTCTCGTTCGTGACCGCACTGACGGCTACCTGTGTATCGAGGTTGCGCGCAGTGACGGTCACGCCGGGCACGACCGCGCCACTTTGATCCGCGACGATACCCTGCACGCTGCGCTGAATTGCGCCGCGGCGGGCGTGCTCGATAGGGCGATGCCGAGAGTCGCCACGACAATGCCGAATACCGAACGTGACATGAGAGGTCTCCTCAGGCTGACGTGCCGAGAGCGTGGGGAACGGCGGCGCGCATACGCGTGCAGTTTCTATCACTGAGGATCTGGCCTGTCAATTTTCTGACACAGCAGTAATCGGGTCGGACCACGACAGTTTTTGCCCGCTTTGCGCCATGAGAGAGCGGGTGCCGAAGCCACCGTCCGAAACCCGGGGCCGCTGTTGGCGGCGGGCCACTGCCAGTTTCCCGCGGGCTGCTGCGGAAGATGTTGCGCTAAGCTGGCGCGATCAGACACCAGACGTAATCGCGAGGCCGCCGTGCAGTCTGCAGACATCTACGACAGCGCGCGCCTGGCATCGGGGTACGCGTTCTCGCGCCCCCCGGTCCACCCGCTCGTGATCCAACGGATCGAGGCCCACCCAACGCTCGCCGGACGATCCATCGCTCGCGCCCTCGACGTGGGCTGCGGTGCGGGGCGGTCGACCGCGGCGCTCACCGCCGTCGCCCGTACCGTGATCGGGGTCGAGCCAGCGGCCGCCATGCTCGTGCATCGCGGCGCCGTCGCTCCGGCAGCGTCGTTCGTCGTGGGGCGCGCCGAGGATCTCCCGTTCGCCAACGCTTCATTCGATCTGGTCACCGCGGCCGGCTCCCTGAACTACACGGACCGGGATCGATCGCTCGCGGAAATCGCACGCGTGCTCGCACCCGGCGGCGTGCTGGCGATCTACGACTTCTCGAGCGGACGCAGCTGCCGGGTCGCCGCCTCACTCGACGCCTGGTTCGCCCGCTTCGAATGGCGATACCCCTATCCTCCCGGGTATGCGCTGGACGTGCAGGGGCTCGACTATGCGCACGCCGGCCTTCGGCTCGCGGCGTACGAGCCGTTCGAAGTCGCGGTGCCGCTCACGCTGGAGGCGTATCTCGCGTACGTGCTCAGCGAAGCGAACGTGGAGCGCGCCGTCGCGTCCGGGGCAGCGGAAGCCGAGATCGCCGCATGGTGCAGGGAACGGCTGGCGCCACTCTTCGGTTCCTCGAGCCTGGCGGTGCTCTTCACCGGCTATATCGCGTATGTGACTGCGGACACCTGCTGAAGTTGCCGATCGAGACGACCGCCGCCATGCCGAACAGAACGCTGACCCGCCGCGCCTTGAACCGCGCGACGCTTGCCAGGCAGATGCTCCTGCGACGAGAGCCGGTGAAGCCGGCGACGGCCCTGGAACGGCTCGCAGGCCTGCAGGCGCAGATGGCGCGTCCCCCCTTCGTCGGTCTGTGGTCGCGCCTGGACGGGTTCCGGCGCGAGGACCTGGTGCGTGCCGTCGAACGCAAGCAGGTCGTTCGGGGCACGCTGATGCGGGGGACTCTCCACCTCGTGACGCGCGCCGACTACGTGCGCTTCCGCCGCACGCTGCAGCCGATGCTCACCGCGGGGCTGCGTAGCATCCTGCGTGGCAGGATGGAGGGGCTCGATGTCGCGGGTGCGCTCGCGGAGGCCAGCGCGTGGTTCGATTCCACACCCCGCACGTTCGAAGCGCTGCGTTCGCACCTGGAGGATCGCTTTCCGGGCGCCGACGTGCGCGGGCTGGCCTACGCGGTGCGCATGGAGCTGCCGCTGCTGCAGGTGCCTGCGTCAGGCGAGCGGTGGGCGTATCCCGCGCGCGCGGAATTCGCCGTCGCTGAAACGTGGCTTGGAGCCTCGCTTGCGGCAGGCGACGCCTCCGACGCGCTCGTGCTGCGATATCTGGAGGCGTTCGGACCGGCTTCGATAGCCGATGCACAGACGTGGTGCGGACTCGGGGGGCTGGGCACGGTGTTCGAGCGACTGCGCCCGAAGCTGCGCACGTTCCAGGACGAGCGGGGGCGGGAGCTGTTCGATCTGCCCGATGCGCCGCGTCCCGAGGATCAGGAGGCACCCGTCCGGTTCCTGCCCGAGTGGGACAACCTGCTCCTGTCCCACGCCGATCGCTCGCGGGTGATTGCCGATGCGCACCGGCCCGTCATCACCACCGCGAACCTGCGCCTCCCGGGCACGTTCCTCGTGGACGGGTTCGTGGCCGGAACCTGGGTGTCGACACTGAAGAAGAAGGTGGCCACCCTGGAGTTGCGGCCGTTCTCGCCGGTGAACAAGAGCGTCAGGACCGCACTCGAAGAGGAAGGCGAGTCGCTCTTGCGGTTCATGGAACCGGACGCGACCACCTTCCCGGTGACGCAAGCCCTTCGGGGTTAATCGCTCACCGCTCGTCCACCTTGGTCGCGTAGACCCGTCCGCCAGCGGCCTCCTCCCCTTCGATCCTTGCGCGTGAGCCGTTCGCAAGGGCCGCGCAGCCGTCCTTGTCCTTGAACCGCGTGTTGCCGTCGGTGAAGACCGTCGCGCCATCCAGCGTGAACGTCAGCGATGGGACACGAGCCCTTCAGGTCGGACACTGAACCGTTCAGCGTGACGCGCTCCGGCCGCTCTCCCTCCTGCTCGACGCGAACGGACACGCCGCCGACGGCAATCGCGCCGGCACGAGCGGGGCCGTCGTTGCTCTCCACGGAGAACCTGACATCACCCGAGCCGGTGCCGCTCGATCGGGTGATCCGAATCCAGCTATCCGCTGTCGACGCCGTCCAACTGCAACTGCCTTGCGTCTGCACCCGGACGCTCCCCGTGTCCGCCTCCCGGCTGAACTGCTGCCGGTCGTCGCTGACCTCGTAGGTACAGGATGGGGCGGCTGGCGGGGTCGGCGTGGGTCCAGGCGTTGGCGGCGGACCTGGCGTGGGGGTCGGCGTCGGTGCAGGCGTCGGCGCCGGGCCCGGCGGCGCGCCAGGCGTAGCGGTGCCCGACTGGTCAACCGTGAACCTGCGGCCGGCGATGTCGATCGTTGCCGAGCGCGCACCACCCGCGTTCGGCTGGACCACTAGCTCGACGGTACGGTTGCCCGATCCGGTGGCGATCGACGGGCTCACCCAGGATACCGGGCTGGACACTTTCCACGCGCAGCCTGCCATGGCCGTGATCGCGACCTGCACGCGGCCACCCTCCCCGGCGATCTGTGCGGAGGATCGGTTGAGATCGAAACGGCAGCTGGTGGCCTCCTGGTTCACCGTGACTCGCGCGCCGTTGAGGACGATCGCACCCGAGCGTGCGACGGGTGCGTCGTTGGCCGCAACAGTCACCGTGACTTGGGCTTCACCCTGGCCGGCATCGGGGCTGAGCGCGACCCAGGTGGCTTCGGTGGTCGCGTTCCAGGAACACTCGCGGGCCGCCGACACCGTCGCCTGCACCCTGGTTCCGGTGGCCGGCACCGACGGTGGCAGTCCACTCAGGTTCGTGGCGCACTTCAGGGGGGTCGGTCCGGTCGTTGTGGTCACGGTGTTCCCGCCACACCCGGCCGCGACACACGCCACGACACATCCGAGCAGGAGCGGGAGACTGCGGTGCACGACCTCGTCCCTTGCATGGCACTCGCCAGTGCCGTGCTCAGCCTGAGGTTGGCGCAGCGACGCTGGCAGGACATCGAGCGCGTGGCATCTCCGGGGATTTCGGGTCTGGGTTCAGCCGTGCGCAGCGTCCCAGATGTGGTGACGTCGCGGAACCTCTCGAGTGGGTGCGGCGTATGCCACGAGGTGACGCATCCGTGTCACACAGAGGAACCTGATGACCACGACCGACCTGTTGCGGGATGCCCGTCATTCGTTGCGCATGTTCCGGCAGAGCCCGGGCTTCACGGCGGCAGCGGTAGCCGCGCTCGCTCTCGGGATTGGAGCGAACACTGCGATCTTCTCGATCATCAACGCCGTGCTGCTGAAGCCGGTGCCGTTCCCCGAGGTGGAACGCCTCGTGGTGTTCCAGACGACAGGGCCGCAGGGCCCGTTCAACGCGGGGTCGCCAGCCAAGTTCCAGCACTGGCGCGAACAGAGCACCATCGTGGAAGCGGTGTCGGCGTACACCTCCAACGTGGTGAACCTCACGGACGGGGGCTTCCCCGAGCAGATCCGCGCCGGCCGCGTATCGGCGGACTATTTCCGTCTGTTTGGCGCACCGGTGTACCGCGGCCGCACGTTCACGGCTGATGAAGATCGTCCCGGCGGCGATCGCGCGCTCGTGCTGAGCCACGCGTTGTGGACGAGGCGCTTCGGATCGGACCCGCGCATCGTTGGCAAGCCCGTCTCGATTAGCGGCGACCCTTACGTCGTTGTCGGGATCATCGGCCCTGCTTTCGACGTCTCCGACTTCGGACCCGCTCCGGATGTGTGGCTCCCGTTCCAGCTCAATCCCCAGACCAGCGACCAGGGCCACTATTTCCAGGCCGCCGGGCGGCTCAAGCCCGGCGTGACGCTCGAGCAGGCGCAGGCGCGGCTGAAGCTCTCGGCTGCCGAGTACAACCGCAAGTTTCCCAACGCGCTGCAGCGCGACACGTTCTTCAGTGCAGAGCCGCTCCGCGACGCGCTCGTGGCGAACGTTCGACCAACGCTCTGGCTGCTGCTGGGCGCCGTCAGCCTGGTGCTCCTCATCGCGTGTGCGAATGTGGCGAACCTGCTGCTCGCGCGGGCGACGACCCGGAAGCGCGAAATCGCGGTCCGCGCGGCCGTCGGCGCGGGACGTGGCCGCATCATCCGGCAGCTGCTGACCGAAAGCCTCATGCTGTCATTCGTGGGTGGGGCGCTGGGGCTGCTCCTTGGCACGGTCGGGATACGGGCGCTGCTCGCGGTGAACACCGCTGACCTGCCGCGCGTGGGCGAGAACGGCTCGGTGGTGACGGTCGACTGGCGCGTCCTCGCGTTCACGGTCGCGCTGTCGATCGCGACCGGCATCCTGTTCGGGCTCATCCCCGCGCTGCACGCCTCGCGTGAAGACCTCAGCACAACCCTCAAGGAAGGTGGCGGCCGGTCCGGCAGCGGCTTCCGCCAGAACAAGACCCGCGCCGTGCTCGTGGTGCTCGAGGTCGCTCTCGCGCTCGTGCTGCTCATCGGCTCGGCGCTGCTGGTGCGGACGGCCGTCGCACTGCGCACGGTCGATCCAGGCTTCGACGCAACGAACGTCCTGACGATGCGCATGGCGATGAACGCGCCGAAGTACCTCAAGTCAGAGGGCGTCGATCAGGCAATCCGGGTGGGCACCGAGCGGTTGCGGGCGTTGCCGGGCGTCGTCACGGCCAGCGCCGCCTGCTGCGTGCCGCTCGAAGGGGGCTACGGACTGCCCTTCCTGGTAGTCGGGCGTCCGCTGAGGGACGGTCCGTTCCACGGCGGGGGCGGCTGGCTCACCGTGTCGCCTGGTTACTTCGAGGTCTTCCGGATTCCAGTCAAGCGAGGTCGCGCCTTCACCGACCGTGATACGGCTGCATCGCCGGCGGTCGTGATGATCAACGAGGCGATGGCAAAGCAGTTCTGGCCAAAAGGCGACCCGCTTTCGGATCGGCTGGTCATCGGCCGCGGCATCATGCGCGAGTTTGCCGACGAACCCGAGCGGCAGGTCATCGGCATCGTGGCCAACGTGCGCGACGGCGGGCTGAACAACGACCCGCAGCCTACGATGTACATCCCGCAGGCACAGGTACCCGACCCCGTGAACGCGCTGAACGTCCAGATCACGCCGATGGCGTGGATCGTCCGGACGCGTACCGATCCGTATGCCTCGAGTGCCGCGATCCAGGAGACGTTGCGGCAGGCGACCGGGCTTCCGGTGTCGGAGATCCGTACCCTCGACGAGGTGATGACGCGCTCGGTCTCGCGTCAGCGGTTCAACATGTGGCTGATGACCGTGTTCGGCATCGTCGCGCTGTTGCTGGCGGCCATAGGCATCTACGGCTTGATGGCGTACTCGGTGGAGCAGCGCACCCAGGAGATCGGCATCCGGCTCGCACTCGGCGCGAAGGTCGCGCAGGTGAAACGAATGGTCGTGATGCAGGGCATGAGCCTGGCGCTCGTCGGCGTCGCGCTGGGCACCGCGGGGGCGTTCGCTCTCGCACGCGCGATCGCGAGCTTCCTGTTCGGCGTCGAGTCGTGGGATCCGGCGGTCTTCATCGGCGCGCCCGCCGTGCTCACGGCCGTAGCGCTGCTGGCAGCGTGGATTCCGGCGCGGCGGGCCAGCCGCGTCAGCCCGATCGAGGCGCTGCGGTACGAATAGTCACCGCGGATGGTCGCGCTCCGCGGTTCGGGGCCACGTGCAGGTTCCAGGCCGGCATCGACCGGCCTGAAACCTGTACCGCACGCCCGTGTTTGCCACGTGTTTCCTACGCAGCCTTCAGCACCACCTTCAAGCACTCGTCCTGCTTGTTGTTGAAGATGGCATAGCCCTCCGGTCCCTGGTCGAGACGCATCCGGTGGGTGATCACGAAGCTGGGATCGATCTCCCGCCGCTCGATGCGCTCGAGCAGCGGGCGCATGTACCGGTGGACGTGCGTCTGGCCGGACTTGATGGTCAGGGAACGGTTCACGATGGCGCCCATCGGGAACTTGTCGATGAAGCCACTGTAGACGCCCGCGACCGACACCGTGCCGCCGCTGCGGCACGCGAGAATGGCCTGCCGCAGGGCCACGGGCCGATCCGTCTCGAGCATCATCGCCTGCTTCGCCCGGTCATAGGCGCCGAGCAGGCCGGGCGCATGGCCTTCCATCCCGACGGCATCGATGCAATGGTCGGGGCCGCGCCCACCGGTCCTCTCCTTCAGCGCCTCGTGGATATCGACCTGCTCGTAGTTCAGCGTCTCCGCGCCTGCACGCTCGCCGGCAATCCGCAGCCGATACGGGAAACGATCGATCGCGATGACCTTCTCGGCCCCGAGCAGGTAGGCGCTCTTGATCGCGAACTGGCCCACCGGGCCGCACCCCCACACCGCAACGATGTCGCCGGGCTGGATACCGCACACGTCTGCGGCCATGTATCCGGTCGGGAAGATGTCGGAGAGGAAGAGCACCTGCTCGTCGGTCAGCCCCTCCGGCACCCGCAACGCGCCGACGTCCGCGAACGGGACCCGCGCGTACTCCGCCTGTCCGCCGGCGTAGCCGCCGAGCAGGTGCGAGTACCCGTAGATGCCGCATGGCGAGTAGCCCCAGAGCTTCTCAGCCATCCATGCGTTCGGGTTCGAGTTCTCGCAGAGAGAGTACAGTTCCCGCTGGCACTGAGAGCAGTTGCCGCACGCAATGGGGAACGGCACGACCACCCGGTCGCCGACCGAGAGGTTCTTGACGTCGCGGCCCAACTCGATGATCTCGCCCATGAACTCATGGCCGAGCACATCCCCGCGCTTCATCGTCGGCACGAGGCCGTTGTACAGGTGCAGGTCCGAGCCGCAGATGGCCGTGCTCGTGATCCGCACGATGGCGTCGCGCGGGTTCAGAATTTTCGGGTCGGAAACCTGGTCCACCTGGATGTTCTTCGTGCCGTGCCAACAGTTCGCCTTCATGGACGCACCCCCGCGGGTTTCCGGATCTGTTCGGGATCGGCGGGCGGCTGCGCCGCGCGCCAGAGTCCGGAACCTTCGGACAACGGGATCTCCCCCGTCTCCATCAACTGCTTGAACCGGTGCAGATCCTCGTGCACCTGCTGATCGGGTTCTTCACCGAGCAGCCAGGCCAGGCTGCGGCCGAGGGTCCCGCCGGGTGGCAGGTACTGGAGCTGGACGCGCACTTCCGTCCCGCGTGCCCCGGGTGCGGGGGTAAAACGCACCGAGCCGCTGTTCTGCACGTCCGACCCTTCCAGGGATCGCCATGCGATCCACTCGTTCTCGTCGTCGCGGATGATTTCCGCGTCCCATTCCACACGCATCCCGGCCGGGCCTTTCGCGCACCAGCGGGACCGGCGTTCGCCGGTGACCTTGACCGATTCCAGGTGGCGCATGAAACGCGGGAAGTTCTCGAAGTCCTTCCAGAACTGGTAGACGTCCTCGATCGGCCGGCTGACGGTAGTGACGCGCACGACCTGCACGCCGTCTGCGCGAGGCGTCCGCACGTCGCGGCGCACTCCTCGGCCGGACGGGTGCGGGCTCAACTGCTGGGCACAGATCAGGTCCAGCGCAGTGACGCCGAGGACTGCCGCCGAGGCTGCCGCGACCCGCCGTTCATCCGCATCGTCACGGCGCCCGGCCGAGGCCAGTGAGGCGAGGTCCACCACGTCGCCGCCGACGCGCGACCAGAGCCAGGCGGGGTTGTCCGGTTGCATCAGAATGGCGAGGCCGTTGCCAATCTCGCGCGCGCCGTAGGCGCGCAGCACGGAGGTAGTCGTCCTGTCGTCGCGCAGGCCGATGAAACGCGCGACCGCATCGGGGGCCGCCAGCTCAGCGACCCCCAGCCCGATGCTGAACCAACCGAGCCCCACGGCGAGCTGCTCGCCGCGTGACTGCTCGTTTTCGTAGCGCTGCATATCGTCACTCCCAACGTGGAAGAAATGGACGCGGCCCGGTTCAGGCCGCGCACGGAGCGTGGTCTATCGAACATGACCTGCGGTGCAAGCTGCGGTCCCGCGGCATTGCGAGGCGGAGCTGGCGGCACGTGAATCAACGCGGAGGTGTAGGCGCTGGGCGCTGCGCTCTGGGCGCTGGGCGGTAGGCGGTAGGCGGTTGCACAGCACACACGACGATGGTGGAGCTGGGACTTCAGTCCCGGCTGACCTGGCTTCCCTCCTTCTACCGACCCACCGCCCACCGCCCACCGCCCACCGCCCACCGCCCACCGCCTACCGCCCAGCGCCCAGCGCCGCCTTCAAAACATCCACGCACAAATCGCGACCGCGGCGATTGCCGCGACGATGTCGCCGACGAGGCCGGCCGCGACCGCGTGTCGTGTGCGCCGCACACCGACAGCGCCGAAGTACACCGCCAGCACGTAGAACGTTGTCTCTGACGATCCATACATCGTCGCCGCGGTGCGCGCGATGAGCGAATCGGGGCCATGCGTGTTGATTAGATCGGTGGCGACGGCCAGCGAGCCGCTGCCGCTCAAGGACCGCAGGATGGCGAGCGGTACGAGCTCCGCCGGGAACGCCGTGGCCGACGTCAAAGGCCGGAGGGCGGCGGTGAGCAGATCCATGGCGCCCGACCCGCGGAACATACCGATGGCCACGAGGATCCCGACGAGGAACGGGATGATCCGGACCGCGACCTCGAAGCCCTCCTTTGCGCCCTCGATGAAGACGTCGTAGACCTTCACCTTGCGCAGAAGGCCCACGAGCGGGATACCGACGAGGAGGACCGGGATTGCCCAGAGCGATATCGCGTCGAGCACCGCGCGCATCACGACGCCTCGCCGGGCGAGCGCGCCGGTGCGGGTTGCGGCGACACGCGCTGCAGCAGCTTCGCCGTCAGCACCGCCGCCGCCGTGCCTACCGCCGTGGCAACGAGTGATGGCGCGATGATCGCAGTCGGCGATACGGCGCCCGCAGCGGCCAGCACGCCGATCATGGTGGCGGGAATCAGCTGTACGCCGGACGTGGTGATGGCCATGAACGTCACCTGCGCATTGCTCGCCGACTCCTTGTCGGTGTTGAGCGTCTGCAGGTCTTCCATGGCTTTGATCCCGAGAGGCGTCGCCGCGTTGTTGAGGCCCAGCACGTTGGCCGCAACGGCGAGCATCAGGGAGCCGGCGGCCGGGTGCCCGGCCGGCACTTCGGGAAACAGCCAGCGTACGACGGGCCGCAGCGCGCGTCCGAGCAGCGAGACCAGGCCGGCTGCTTCCGCAATCCGCATGATGCCCAGCCACAGCGCCATGATTCCGATGAGGCCGATGGCGATCTGCACCGCAGTCGCTGCGGATTCGACGGCCCCTTTCGTTACGGCATCCGCCGTTCCGTTGAACGCCGCCACGACCAGTGCGATCGCCATGAGGCCGAACCAGATGTAGTTCAGCATGGCCGCCATGCTAGCAGGAAGACAATCGGGCTGAGGCGGGATCGTCGTTCGGCGGCACCCGGCGGTTTGCGTGAGCGCAGGGTGTGCGACGATGTGCCGAGGCCCATCGTGAGAATCCTGTCGATCAGCGTGGGACGTCCCCGGGAGGTCGAGTCCCGCGGGAAACGGGTGCGCACATCGATCTTCAAAGAACCCGTGGCTGGTGGTGTCTGGGCAGGCACCCTGAACCTGGACGGAGACGAACAATCCGATCTCTCCGTACACGGAGGACCAGACAAGGCGGTCTACGTCTATCCGTCCGAGCACTACCCATACTGGCGTGCGCAACTGCCCGACCTCGAGTTCCCGTGGGGCGCCTTTGGCGAGAACCTCACGAGCGAGGGCCTCAGCGAGAACGCGGTGCACATCGGTGACCGCATGAGCATCGGGGCGGCGGAGTTCGTCGTGACGCAACCACGGCTTCCGTGCTTCAAGCTCGGGATCCGGTTCGGCCGGCCAGACATGGTGAGGCGCTTCCAGCAGAGCGGCCGCACGGGTTTCTACCTCGCTGTCCTGCGCGAGGGGGTCATGACTGCAGGCGACTCGGTTCGCCTGGTGGCGGGGGAGCAACACGGCGTCAGCGTCGCTGACATCGTGCGCCTGTATACCTCGCCGGGGCGAGAGCAGGCGCTTCTGCGCCGCGCGGTTGGACTGTCCGCCCTTCCGGAGAGCTGGCGCCGACCACTTCCGCTCGCGCCTCGTCGAGGCCCCTGGTGGATTCACCAACGATGTGGGCCGGTAGATCCAGTCGGGCCTTGCTCCTGCTGCTTGCCTGCGCCGCCGCCACCGGCGCGGTGAGCGGACCATCCGCTGCACAAGCGCCTTCCCTCCGCGATCAGCCGGATCTCGCGTGGCTTCGCTACGGGCAGATCGCCTCCCGAGGTGCCCTGCCGGCGACGCTCCCGGAACAGATCGTCGTGCTGGGTACGGATCCCGTGATGACCACCGCAGGCGAGGAACTGGCGGCAGGCCTGGAGCGGTTGTCCGGGCGTCGTCCCGGCGTGGTGACCGAGTCCGCGCCGGGCCGGCGCATCACGCTGGCGGCGCTGCCGGCGCTGGCGGCCGCGAGCCCCGCCGTCGTGCCGCCGCAGTCCGCTTCGGCCGGATGACTTCTGGATCACCGACCATGGCGAGGGGTCGCTGCTGATTACGGGCGGCACCCCGCGCGGCGTGTTGTACGGTGCCTTCGCCCTGCTGCGGCAGCTTGCGGTGGATCCCGCCGCGGGGAGCACCGCGGAACCGCAGGGTCCGGCCGCCGAGATCCGCTGGGTGAACCACTGGGACAACCTCGATGGGACCATCGAGCGCGGTTACGCGGGCGGCTCGATCTTCTTCGCGAACGGTGCCGTCGTGGACGATCTCTCGCGTGTCCGGGCCTACGCCCGGCTGCTGGCGTCCATTGGCATCAACGGGTGCACCATCAACAGCGTGAACGCCGATATCCGCGTGCTGATGCCGGCGTTCCTGCCGCAGCTGGCTCGTGTCGCGGCCGTGTTTCGTCCGTATGGGATTCGCCTGTCGGTCTCGGTCGACTTCAGCAGCCCCCGCCGGCTGGGGGGCCTCGACACCTTCGATCCGGTCGATGCGCGCGTGGCGGCGTGGTGGCGGGCCAGGGCCGACGAGATCTACGCTGCCGTACCCGACCTGGGTGGCTTTGTGCTCAAGGCCGATTCCGAAGGGCGTCTCGGGCCGTCGGCGTACGGACGCACCCACGCCGATGCGGCGAACGTGATCGCGCGCGCGCTGGCGCCACATCGCGGCATCCTGCTCTATCGCGGATTCGTCTACGACCATCACATGGACTGGCGCAATCCCCGGAACGATCGCGCCAGGGCGGCGTACGACAACTTCAGGGCGCTCGATGGGCAGTTCGACGACAACGTGGTCTTGCAGGTGAAGCACGGCCCCATCGATTTCCAGGTACGGGAGCCGGCGTCGCCGCTGTTCGCGGCCCTCCGCCGGACCAACCAGGCTCTCGAACTCCAAATCACGCAGGAGTACACCGGACAGCAGCGGCACGTGGTCTTCCTTGCGCCGATGTGGGAGGAGGTGCTCGATTTCGACATGCACGCCGAGGGCAGCGGCACGCCCGTCGCCCAGCTCGTCACCGGGCGAACGTTCGGGCGGCCCCTCGGAGGCCTGGTCGGCGTGTCGAACGTCGGGCTCGCACCCAACTGGCTCGGACACGATCTCGCGCTGGCAAACCTGTACGCCTTCGGCCGCCTCGCGTGGGATCCGGGCCTGGGCGCCACTCGCATCGCCGACGAGTGGTCGCGGCTCACGTTCGGCGCCGAGCCGGCCGTTGCCCCGGTCATCCGCGAAATACTGATGGACTCATGGCCGGCGTACGAGGGCTACACCGGCCCGCTGGGCGCCGGCACGCTGACCGACATCATCAACATTCACTATGGACCGGGCGTCGAGTCTTCGGAGCGGAACGGGTGGGGACAGTGGCATCGGGCCGACGAGAAGGGCATCGGCATGGATCGGTCCTGTCGCCACGGGCACCGGCTACATCGGCCAGTACCCCGCACCGGTCGCGGCGATGTACGAGTCGCTCGAGTCCTGCCCGGACGCGCTGCTCCTGTTCATGCACCACGTGCCGTACACGCAGGTGCTCCACTCGGGGAAGACGGTCATTCAGCACATCTACGATTCGCATTACGCGGGTGCCGCCGGCGCCGCAGCGTTCGTCGAGCGCTGGCGTTCACTCGAGGGCCGCGTGGACGCGATGCGATACCGGGACGTGCTCGCCCACCTCGAATACCAGGCCGGGCACGCCGTCGTCTGGCGGGATGCCGTGTGCGCGTGGTTCCGGCGGACGTCGGGCATACCCGATGCGGCCGGGCGGGTGGAGCGTGTGCCAGGGCGCCTCGAGGCAGAGACCGCGCAGCTCACCGGCTATGCGCCCATTGCCGTGACGCCGTGGGAGACGGCGTCACACGGGAAGGCCGTCGCGTGTGGAGCCGCTGAGCGTCGCTGCGCCGCGGCATGGCGCCACGCCGGAGCTGCAGGGCTGTTCGACCTGCACGTGCTGTACTACGACGAACGTGACGGGGCGTCACGCTTCCAGCTGTTCGTAGCCGGCCGGCCGTCCGCGGCGTGGACGGCCGATGACACGCTGCCGACGACCGTCCCGGACGGACATTCGGCGACGCGGCGCCGTTTCCGCGCCCTCCGACTCGCGCCCGGAGACGAGATCCGGATCGATGCGGCTCCCGATTCCGAGGAACGGGCAGTACTCGATTACATCGAGCTCGCGCCGGTCCCTTGACCGCGACGTAGTAATCGCCCAGCGAGCCTCGCGGATTTGCCGAGTGGGGCAGGGCTTCAGCCCTGTCCCGACGACCGTGAGGCCATAGCCGGGCAGGCGCTTTCAGTCACGGGAGTCCGGGACCGCCAGCCGCGCCGAGGTCAGTCGTGCCGCGCCAGGCGCAACACGCGACAATCGCCGCGCACAGCAAACGGGATTGCGGGTTCATGTATCCTCCGTTGACGTCGGCGCGACCGGATGCGACTTCGTACCGGTCGGGCGCGGCGTGAGCTCGAGAGGCACCGGAGACCCTCACCATGAACGTGCTCGATCGCTTCCGCCTCGATGGCCGCCGTCTGTTCATCTCCGGCGGCAGCCGCGGGCTCGGCCGCGAGATGGCGCTCGCGCTCGCCGACGTCGGCACCGACGTGGTCATGACCGGCCGCGACCCGGCGAGCCTCGAGGAGGCGGCGGCCGCAGTCCGGGCGCGCGGACGGAACGCGTTCCCCATCGTGGCGGACATGAGCGATCCGGCCGCCTGCGAACGCGCGTGTCACGACGCGCTCGCCACGGGTCCGATTCACATCCTGATCAACAACGTCGGCGACCGCCGCGTCAGCATTCCCATCGAGGAGACGCCGCTGGCCACGTGGGACGAGATGATGAATCTGAACCTCACCAGCTGCTTCCTGTGCACGAAGGTGATCGGCGGCGCGATGATTCTGCGCGGCGGGGGCGGGCGCGTCATCAACATCTCCTCGATGAGCGCCTTCATCGCCAACCGGGGTATCGGCGGCCGCCATTATGAAACCGCGAAGGCAGCGATGCTGCACTTCACGCGGTGTACCGCGGCCGACTGGGCACCGCACCGGATCACCGTGAACGCGATCTGCCCCGGGCTGTTCATGACCGAGCCAAACCGCCAGTGGGCTCGAACGCGCCCCGATGTGATCAAGACGATCACCGACGCCACGCCGCTCGGCCGGTGCGGAGAGCCCGAAGAGCTCGGCCCGCTGGCTGTCTACCTCGCAAGCGATGCGTCAGCGTTCGTAACCGGCGCCTCGTTTGTCATCGACGGAGGATACACGCTCTGGTAGGCGGCCTCGCGCGGGCGTAGGCTCGCGGGCCGGGCCGTCCCGGACGGGGGGCATTGAGCAGCGGCTGGTCGCGGCGCAGCGGAGGAATCTCGAGCACGTGCTCAAAAGGTAACAGACTTGCACGGCCGAGGTGGATTACCATTGCTGTGGTCCCCAGATGAGAGGAAAGACGTGAACGTGCGCCATTCGTACCTAGCCCTTACGATCGCCGTCGTCGTGCTTGGCGGCCCCGCGTGCAAGTCGCAGAACACGGCCGAGGAACAGAAGAAGGTCGACGACCTGCAGGGACAACTCGACGCGGCGAAGCAGCAGCTGGCCGCCAAAGAGAAGGAAATCGAGGCCAAGGCGGCGGAGGCGCAGGCCGTGGCGGAGGAGAATGCGAAACGCGCCGCCCCCGCCAGCGACGCGAAGAAACCAAGACCGCCCGCTGCAAAGGCTGCCAGCAAGGACCAGGGCGCGGTCCGCGTCGGACCAGGGCGCGGTCGCCAGGGATTTGGCGGACCGGCAGGGTGAGGTCAATGCGCAGCAGTCCGACACCAACGACCGGGTGCAGCGGGAGATCGAGGCACTGAAGCCGGTCGAGTACAGGATTCCCGCCGGCACCGTCATCCCGGTTCGCACCACGACCGAGTTGAGCACGTCGCAGCTGGCGACCGGCTCGACCTTCACGGCAGTGCTGGAGCGAGACCTGAGCGTCGGCGGCACCGTGCTGGCGGCCCAGGGCGCGGAGGTAACAGGCGTCGTCGTCTCGAGCGACCCCGGCGGGCGGGTCAAGGGCGTGGCAAGCCTCGACGTCACGATCCGCTCGGTTGCCGGCCGGAAAGGCCACACCATTCCACTGAAGGCGGATGGCTACGGTGTCGTTGCGAAGAAGGACACCGGCCGTGACATGAAGCGGACCGGCATCATGACCGGTGCCGGGGCCGTCGTTGGAGCCATTGCGGGCGGCGGGAAGGGCGCGGCGATTGGCGCAGGGGCCGGCGCCGCCGCGGGCGTGGGCACGAACATGGCGACGCGCGGCAAGGCAGCCGTGATCCCCGCCGAGACGCTGATGGAGTTCAGGCTGTCGGCCCCGTCCACCGTGGTGTACCAGCCGTAGCGCGTCAGCTCTTGAGGCGAGGGGACTGTCAAGAGGAAGCCGGTGCTCCGAGACCGGCTTCCTCAACAGATGGTGCGAGGCGCGTGCCCTGATGTGTGCCGCCGCGCGCGCGCCGGACGCGCTACTCGAACTTCGGAACCGTGTCGACCTTCACCTTGCCGTTCGCGTGTGAGAACTGATAGGTGTTGCGGTCCATCTTCGGATCCTTCGGCGTGCGCAACTCGATCGTGACAATCTCGTTTGGCATGAGCGGCTTCATCAGGCGCTTGCTGTCGCCGGTCACGACGTTGCCCGCCTTGTCGTACCAGAACTCATCGAGCTTGAGCCCCGCAATCGAGCCATAGGAAATGTTCTTCACCTTGATCGTGGTGACGACATCTCCGCCCTGTACCTTCACGACCGGTTTCAGCACGTTGATCACGGCGGTGCCCTTCAGGGGTTTGACGACGGGCGGAACGACCGTGGAGGCGGTGGCGACGGCCGGTTGCTTCGCGGAGTCGGGCTTCTTCGATTGGGCGGGTGCGGGGGCGGCGGTGAGGGTTAGGAACCCCGGGACCAGCAGCCACACGCAGAGCGGTGCGCGCTTCATGGGTGACCTCCAGGGAAATACAGCGTCGACCGAGGGGCACTCCGGCTCCCATCATACCCCCAGAGCCCCTTCGGGCGTCTCGGTTCGGACAGTACCGGCCGGAACCGTCGCACCCGGTCGCACTCTGTCGCACGCGCGCAGCTTCGCACCCGTCCGTCGCTCCCGCGATCACGTCCGGCGTCGTCGCGAGGCCGCTGCGGTTCGTTCGAGCGTGACGACCGTCTCGATGTGCGGCGTGTGCGGGAACATGTCCACCGGCTGCACCCGGGCGATGGAATATCCGGCGCCGGTGATGTCCACGAGGTCCCGCGCAAGGGACACGGGATCGCACGACACGTAAATCGCGCGTGCGGGGGCCACGTTCGCGAACACGCCGCGGATCACCCCCGGTCCGCAGCCGTGGCGCGGGGGGTCCAGCACCACTACGTCAGGCGGTGTGCGCCCGAGCCGGTGCAGCGCGTCTTCCACGCGGCCGTGCACGAAGCGCAGCTGGCCCGGCGCCACCCGGTTCAAACGCGCGTTGGCCTCGCCGTCGCGCACGGCCTGGACGTTCTCCTCGACCGCGACCACGGTGTGCCCGCGCAGCGCGAGCGGGATTGCGAACAGACCGCTGCCGGCGTACAGGTCCGCCACCACGGTCGAAGCGTCCACGTCGCCCGCTTCCGTGACCACGTCCGCCAGCAGCGCGGCGGCGGCCTCCGGGTTCGTCTGGAAGAATGCAGTGGGTGACACCAGGAAGGCGGGACCGAGTGCGTTCTCGCGGATCGAGGCGCGGCCCGCGATGCGGATGGTCTCGTCCCCGACCATGTACGGGCCCGGCCGATAGTGCACGTTGACCAGGAGGCCCGTGGGAGGGTCGGGCCTGGCGAGAAACGCGCGCAGCGGCCGCCGCAGCGACTTGTCATTGCGGGTGACCACCAGCATCACGACCGCCGCGGTCTCGGCCTGGGACGTGCGGATCACGACATGCCGCAGGATGCCCTCGAGCGCAGGACCCGCCGCTGGAATCCGGGCCTTCACGAGCTGGTCGCGCAGTGCGAACGCCAGCTCGTTCGCGCGCTCCGCATGGACGGGACACGTCTCGATCGGGACAAGGCGCTGCGAGCCCGCAGCGTAATGGCCCATGACGAGGGCCCGCGGGTTCCGGGGATCCTGGCCGAACACGAATGCCGCCTTGTGCCTGAAGCGCCACGGCATCCCATCGTGATCCACGCGCATCCCGATGGCCGGCCGGACGAGAGGTGCGCGCCGGCCGAGCGCGTCCCGAAGCAGCCCCTCGACTGTGAACTGCTTGCGTTCCAGCTGCAGGGGGTATGGCACGTCCTGCGACACGCAGCCGCCGCAAGTGCCAAAGTGGGGACAGATCACGTTCGCAATTGTGGCACTTCGTACGGACTACCACTCCGGCCATCGACGTGGGCACCCGGCGTCAGCAGACACCGGTGCGCCGCAAGCCGGGCCTACGATCGTTCGGCGTCAGCCACGATTTGTCGCGCGGCGGCGTCGTAGCGCATGCGGCGCCCGGTGCGTTCCGCCTCGCGAGCCAGGCAGCAGGCGACAGCGTGTGAGTAGCCGACCTCGATGGGCGCGTTCGGCTGTGCGCGGGAGATGAGGCAGTCGATCCAGTTGCCCACGTGACTCCGCTCCTCGGCGGCGGCTGGAAGCGTGACGTCCTCCGCGTCGGCGGGCCGCTTGTTATCGGCTGGGCGGCTGACCCAATCACGCGTGTCGAGCGTCCGCGTCTTGCCGTAGAACACCGTGTAGTCGGTCTCCGGCCCGGACCCGAGGCGCGAGGAGAACGTGAGCAGCCAGCCTTTCGGATACTCGAGCACGTATTCGGCGGTATCGCTGATCTCCCGGCCGTCCTTCCAGGTGTAGCGCCCGCCGAGCGCGACGGCGCTGGTGGGAAACGGGTCGTCCATGAACCACTGTGCGACGTCAATCAGATGGCTGCCGAGCAGCCCCACCAGTCCCGTGGTCTGCTCATAGAACCATTGCCAGCTCCGCAGGCGCACTGGATCGAACGGCCGCCGCTCGAGATGCATCTGGAACTGCTCCCAGTCCACGTCCTCCGCCCGGACGTCGTCCACGGGTCGCGCCCAGCTCGGTACGTTGCGGTTCCATGCTGTCTCGATCTTGCAGATGGGGCCGAGCGTGCCCGAGCGCACGTACCTCGCGGCTGCCTGGAAGCGCGCGCTGCTCCTGCGCTGAGTGCCGACCTGCACGATGCGCGCACTGCTCTTCACCGCATCGAAGGCCGCAACCGCATCCTCGAGGCGCGCGCAGAGCGGCTTTTCCACGAACGCATCCTTGCCCCCCTTGATGGCGTCGACGAGGACGGCTGGATGCGCGAAATCCGGCGTCGCGATGATCACCGCGTCCACCTGCGGCATCGCGAGCAGATCGTGGTAACGCGCGAACAGCTTCGGCCTGGGCCGGCCACCCGTATCTGCCACGCGGTTGGCCATCGCCTCGCCGGCAACGGACCAGACGTCCGCCAGCGCCACGATGTCCACGCGATCCCCGGCGGCGGCAAGCGTTTCGCCGAGCAGGTAGTTGCCCCGCGAGCCGCAGCCGATGATACCGATGCCGATGCGGTCGTTGGCACCCTGCGCCCGCAGGCCCGCCGGCGTGAGGGCGGCCGCGAGGCCAAGGCCGGTCGAGATGAACTGGCGGCGGTCGATTGTGCTGTCTGACACTGCACTCCTCCTGGCTGGCGACATCGGCAACGCGACGGCACACTCCGACGCAACACGACGCGGAACGCCTCCGGCTGTCTACATGCTGGACGCGCCCGCGACGCCGCGGTCCAGAATAGCGCGCACCTTCGACTCGACGACCGCGACACCGAGTCCCGGGGCCGTGAGTGCGGCGAGCCGCCCGGAGACAGGCACGATCGGCCGCTCGACCACGCTGTGCGCGAGGAACTGCGGTCCGTTCAGCGCGCACGGGCGTCCTTGCGCAAACGCGGTGTACAGCGCCATCGTCGCGGCGAGCGACACGTCGGGATCTGTCAGCCCGCTGCCGAGCCACATCAGGCCGGCGTCGAGCAGGATCTCGATCTGGCGCCGCGCGGGCACCAGCCCGCCGCATCGTGACGGCTTCATCGCCACGCCGTCGAGCATGCCCAGATGGAGGAACTCGACGAGCTCCACCGGCGACACGATGCCTTCGTCCATGAGGATCGGCAACGCGCGCTGCCGACGAAGCGCCTGATACCCCTGGATGCGGTTCGGGCGAATCGGCGCTTCGAGGACGTCCACGCCGGCATCCGCGAGCCGGGGCGCCACCCTCAAGGCCGTCTCGACGTCGTACCCGCAGTTCGCGTCGGCCCACAGGAACGTGCGCGGGGCCAGTGCGCGCACGCGCCGGCACAGCTCCACGTCGAAGTCGGGGGTGGTGCCGACCTTCACGTTGAAGTGCTCGTAGCCCTTCTCCCGTCCTGCGGCGACGAGCGGCTCGATGTCTTCGATCTTCGCGGGGCTCACCGTCCAGCTGAGCGTCAAGGCGTCGGCGGGAGTGCGTTGCCAGAGCTTCGGGAGCGTGACCCCCAGGCGCTTACCGAGGAGATCGTGCAGGGCGAGGTCGATGCCAGCCTTGGCGATGGGCTGCCCGGTCGAGAACGAGGGCGCAATCGCGTGGTCCATGACCGCATGCGCCCCGTCGATATCCGCGCAATCCCGGCCCACCAGCTCCGGTGCGAGATAGCGCACGAGCGTTGTCGTCGCCGTCTCGAGAGTCTCTTCGCTCCACTTGGGAATCGGCACGCTCTCGCCCCAGCCCACGACCCCGGCATCGTCGGTGATGCGCACGAGAGCGGCGGGGCGTCCGGTGGGCGAACCGTCCGGCCCTTCGAAGAACTTGAACCGGCCCGCCATCGGGTACCGCACCGGGAACACGTCGATGCTGGCGATCCGCGACCGTCCTGGTGGTGAGGGTGTGTGCTGATGCCCGGCGGCCACTCCGGCGCGGGCCATCGTGGCCCCCGCGGCCAGCCCGAGCACTTCGAGCGCGGCCCGACGTGACATGCGGCGCGGCGGTGCTGCGGACGGCATCGGCAGATGATATACGGGTGTCTGGCCGCCGGGGACGCCGCCGGGTAAGCCTCGCGAAGATCCTGGTCTTGGACCTGACCAGTTCAACCCTCCGGAGTTCGAGGCGACCTCGATCCGGGAGATCTCAGGGACTTGCCCAGCGACACCAGCACCTCGGAAGCAACGCGCCTTGCGTAACCAAGTAGAGGGGGCCGGCATCCACCCAGCCCCTCGTCTCCAAAGCATGCCGTCTGCTTAGTTTGGCGCACGAGCGTACGCGGCAGGATTGTCGTCGAACTCCATCTTGCAGACCTGCGAGCAGAAGTAGTACCTCTGACCGCCGTATTCAGACCAGCCCCACGCAGATTCCTCACTCACTCCAGCTCCGCAGACGGCGTCGGAAAGTGTGCTGTGCGCGATTCGGGGTCGAATGCCGCGCAAGCCCATCGTGAATGCGGCGACTGTTGGCCGAACCAGGCGCTCGAACTCCGCATAGGGCATGCGGATCGACTCATGATGAGATCCTGCTCAAAGACGATTTCCCCATGGGCGGCGAGAGTTTCATCGACAACAACGTCCTGGCGATAGAGCGGGCCCAAGGGTGGCATGGCTCCGATCTCGCAATCGGTGTACAGACCTTTGAACTCGTCCTCGTGTGCCAGCCGGAGAGAGTGCGCGTGTGTCACGTTCCTGAGGCGCTCGAAATCCACTTTAAGCGGCGCCGGGATCACTGCGAGAACCGGTCGGTCGTCTGCGATGCAGACCACGACTTTGGCCCACTCGTGCCCCGGAACCTGTGCGGCCGCGGCCTCCTCTTGTGCGGTGTATGCGACAGGATGCGTCAGCACCGAGTAGCGCGCGCGATGTCGGTCCAGAAATTCCGATATCGAAGCCGGTATCGCCATATACACCTCCAGAACGGCGCGCCGATCATTTTGTTCGTTCGTAGTGGCCCATGAGCTGTGCCCTGGCCAGTGTGTGATCCTTCAGTGCGGCTTCCAGGGCGTCGCGACTGTCGCCTGGGATGTCGAGTGTTGGCGCATCGACCGCATAGACCGTGAAATAGTAGCGATGCTTCCCGTGTCCTGGCGGAGGGCATGGCCCGCCATAGCCTTTTCGACCGAAATCATTCTTCAACGTCTTGCCTGCCGTTGCGCGCAAGGCGTTGCCATCGGTGGGAATGTCGTACGCCAGCCAGTGCGTGAACGTGCCTTTTGGCGCGTCGGGATCGTCCGCAATGACGGCGAAGCTCTTGGTGCCTTTCGGCGGTTCGTTCACTGTGATCGGCGGTGGCGCATCATCGCCGTCACAGGTGAACTGCTTCGGAACTGTCTGACCATCCGAAAATGCAGGACTCGTGACGGTGAACGCCATGAATGGACCTCCTCTCGAACCAGTGGCCTGTATCGGCTGAATCAGTAGTGTCTTTCGGGCGGGGCATCCCGGCTGGCGGCGTTGCTCCTCCCTCGAATACTCCCGGTATGCTCGGTCGTCGCGCCTTGCCAGCCAGGCGCCGCGCTCCGAAATCCACTACCGCTTCAGCCGATACAGGCCACTACATCGTCAGCTCGGCGCGCGCGTCGACCAGACGCAGGAGCTGATCACGCGAAATCACGCCGCGAATTTTGTCCTTTCTGCACGACCGGGAGCTGATTCACATCCTCTTGGACGATTGCGTCAAGGGCCTTCGCGACGGGCTCGCTGGCGTCGATCCGATGGAGTCGCTCGACCGGCTTCATGGCCTCACGGCAGGGGTCGCATCCCAGCGGTAGCGCGGGACCGCCCGGAGCTCTTGAGGTGTCAGTTCCGCACGACGATACGCCTGTGCTCGCAGGCTTGCGGTAAATCAATGCATAATGCAATAGTGATTCCTGCGCCACCCGAGCCCTAGCAGCCCGTATATGGACTCCTCCCGGATTCAAGCGAGTAGCTGATGACTTTGTGTCCTTAGAGTAGGTTGCGGTCGTATATCCGGCCTGTGCGTGGAGGGTTCTCGCCTCCTGGCCAACATGGATAGTCGCGCACGCGGGCCAATCGTGGCGTCGGCCTCGAAGACCAGGGCTGCTATCGGCCTGATGCGGTGTCGGTCGGACCGAAGGGCCATGAGTCAAGTCACTCGCTGAGCATCTCGCGTGAAAGGAGTCGTCTGGTTACGCGGCGTACGGCATCGCGAACGGCACGTCCTTCTGCCAGACGGCCCACACGATGCGGCAGAGTTTATTAGCGATCGCGATCGTGGCTTTTTGTGGCCGCGCCGCGCGCGCAGGGACAGCGCCCAGTGATGCAGCCGTGTCAGCGATTGACCGCGCGCGGCCCGACGATGAGCCATGAGCAAGACGGACCGGGCGCCGTACGTCAGGAGACAGCGCAAGTACAGTAGCTCTGCTTGCTGATAGCTCCGAGTAGTCGCTGATGCCCGCTGGAATGCTCGCGAGGTGTCAGGCAGAGCTAACTGGCAAACTGCCGCGCGCGGCGAAACGCGTGGATGTGCCCGACACTGCCCACGAGAGCAGTGGCCGTCAACAACCAGATGCCTGGGATAGTTCGCAGCCGCGTCACGACCGGGTCGCCCTCAGCCAGGGGCGAAGTTCGATCTCGAGCTGCGCGATCCGCTCTTCGATCGCTCGGATCTCTTAGTGCACGCTGGTGAGGACGGCGCGCAGGTGCCTCGGCAGCGCGGTCGCGGCATCGTCCAGGATAGTCGGCACCGCCTGGAGCGCCGCGCGGGCGCCGGCAGGCAGCAAGAGGCAGTGCTCGCGCAGGATAACGCGCAAGGTATTGATCCGCGCCGTCCGCGTCGTCATCCACTGCTCGCGCACGCGATGCAGCGCGACGAGTGCTTGTTATTCGCGACGCTTCACCGACACGCTCGCATCTCGCCCGAGCGCCCGCTTAGAAGATCGCTTCGGCATCGGCGCGATCCGTCTTACTCCGGCGGACATACGGCAGCACATAAGCAAGCGGCACCAACGTGACCCGTGGCAGTGCTGCTGCGAGAGACGCACCCAATAGTGCGATATGCTACAAGCCTCCATCACGAGATGGGTCGGCGACGTCTGAGTGAAATATAGGGAAAACTGCGCACGGTTCAGCCGCTAGCGCGAGACGACGCGCCACTGCGCATTCGCCAGCGCGAGCTCGAAGACGGTCTTTGCCAAATCACGGCCACTATCGTAACACCATCTCGGTCTCCTCCTGTTGCTACTAACGGGAATCAGCTGATGCGGCAATGATATCGCATCGGAACCGGGAGGAGTACATACCATCGTGGTGAAAGACCGGCGTCGCACCGAGGGCGCGAAGGCGCCCCGCCGGCAAGGCGCGACGACCGAGAATACCGTGCAGTATTTGAGGAAGAAGCAACGCAGCCGGCGGGGATGCATCGGCGGCCGAATGCAGCCGGCCTTTCACCACGGGCTGCTAGTGCTGGCGCTTGAAGAACTGCACCGCCCGCTCGTGCTTCTCGGCTGCGGCTCGGCTAGAAAACGTGCCGAGGTTTCGCCGGCGACCCGTTCGTGGATCGACCTTTCGAGAGTACAGGCGGTAATGTCCAGACTTCAGCTTCCGAATCATGTGAGCTCCTCACGCCGTGAATTTCAGCCGTGATGCAGTGGCGGTGCCGCGGCGTACTAAACCCTACGTCTACTAAACGCTACGTCATTGTCTCGAGCGTGACACCCTCCGAGGAGGGCAACTTGCATCTACGACAAACTGGTCGGCATTTCAGCGACGGGACAATGGCCCAGACAGCGACCATACCAGCTGAAGTGAAGGAGATCGACCGCCGAGCGCTGAACATGTCGCCGACGGGCCCGGGACGGCCTGGCGTCAGGCACCGTTCCCGTCCTAAATCGCTAATCCGAGGACCTATGCGAAAGCTTGTCTTGACCGTTCCCGAAGTGGCCTTCATCGCCGCAACCCGAGTTGCGCTCGGCGTCGGTGCCGGGCTCCTGCTCTCCCGCACGTTCAACGAGTCGCGCCGACGTACGGTCGGTTTGAGCTTGGTTGCGATCGGGGTGGCAACGACTATCCCGGCCGCCCGGAGGCTCTTCGGCAGGGACAGCGAGCTGTCGGTAACTTCGTAGTCATGTACCACGATGACCGAGGGATTCGCGATCCTCTGTGGAAATGCGAACCGGACGTTAGCCGCGAAGGTGGCTGACGCCGCCGGTGTGGCGCTCAGCGACGCGCTGGTCGAGCGGTTTCCTGATGGCGAGGTGAGCGTCGAGATTCGCGCGTCCGTCCGCGACAAGGACGTCTTTATCATCCAGTCGACGGCACCGCCCGTGAACGATCATCTGATGGAGCTGCTCGCAACCGTCGATGCGTGCCGGCGCGCGTCAGCAGCGCGCATTTTCGCGGTGATTCCTTATTTTGGATACGCGCGATCCGACAAACGGCATGGCCGGCGCGAGCCGATCAGCGCACGGCTGGTCGCCGACCTGCTGCAGACCGCCGGCACCGACCACGTCATCACGATCGACCTGCACGCTTCCCAAATCGAGGGCTTCTTCCGGATTCCCGTGGACAGCCTGACCGCCGTGTCCCTCCTGTGCGACTCACTGAAGCGACGCCTGGCAGCGGATACGGTCGTGGTGTCGCCCGACGCAGGGCGGCTGAAGATGGCGACTGCCTACGCCCAGAATCTCAATACTTCAGTGGTCCTACTCCACAAGACGCGCGAAACTGGTGCCGACACGCACGTCACACATCTCGTTGGTGACGTGCGTGGACGATCATGTCTCGTCGTCGACGACATGATCTCGACGGGCGGGACGATCGTCGAGGTCGTGGACAAGCTCGTGGAATTGGGAGCGCGATCAGAAGTCGTTGTCGCCGCAACGCATGGAGTGCTTCTCAGCGGCGCCCGAGCAAAGCTCACGGCGGCACCGATTGGCAACGTGTTCGTTACCGACAGTATCGAGCAACGCATCGAAGGTTGGCCGCGCCTGCACGTGGTCTCGATAGCGCTCCCACTCGCGGACGCAATCCGACGCCTGGCCTCAGGCGAATTTCCACCCAGAGTTGGCCGTTCACCGGTCGTAGGAGCCTAGCCCTACGCGTGCAGCGGCTCTCGATCGAGCCCGAAGGACGAAGTGCTGCCGGCCACCCGTAAGATGAACATTCCTCGAACAGGTGCGTCGCTCCTGGAACGATCTTCGGCTCCACTTCGGTCTTCTACATGGAACGGCGCTGGTGGGCTTAACGGGCGCTGGTGGGCTTAACGGGCGCTGGTGGTTCGCGCTGGCGCGAAATGTTGATCGGACGGATGTGGAGAGCGACCATGCCTCAGAACCCCCGCCCGGACCGACGAAACCGGGTCGGTCGCTCCAATCCAGCGTGTGGGTCACATCAAGGGGCATGCTCATTGCTCTTTGACGCATTGAGTCGGCGCAACAAACGCTGTGCTGCTGGGAAGCCTGTGGCGTATAGCCGCGTCCATCCCGGCAGAGTCGGGTTGCCGAGCAATCCGATGAGAACGGCGCTGACTGGTCGTCGAACCCCCCAGGTTGCGCCCACGGTTTCGTCATTGGTGCATCATGGAAGCCCGTCTGCAGACACTCGGATGGGGGGCGTGGGCAATCATCCTCGTGCTGATTGCCTTGGTAATACTCGCAGTATTCCTAGTCACTCCGACTGGCTGATCTATTCCCGTGCGAATCGCTGGGCCGTGCGCGGGATCTGAAGGCCGGTCGGGGGAATGATGTTCTGGGAGTACTTCGGGGACCGAGCGGCCGGCTGCTGGAGCCATCAGGTCCGGGCTGGGCCGGCGCTGACCGCTACTTCGCGTCCGGCGGGTCGATGACGGCGCGTATGGCGCCATCATCCAGATTGTCGCCGGTCACCATGAGTACGCCGGTGTCGACCGTTCTGGGCACGGGCTTGCCCTTGAGATGATCGACCATCGTCTTGACGCTCAGATACCCCATGTTGATCGGATTCTGCACGACGAACCCCTTCAGCTCGCCCTTGCGGAGCGGCTCGACGAACGCTGCGCTGTAGTCGAAGCCGACGAAGCTGATCGCACCGGCCTTCTGGATGTCCTGGAGGGCGAGGAGCATGCCCGCGGTCGATGACTCGTTCGGCGTGAATATCCCGTTCACCTTGTCGCCGTAGCGATTGAGGAGGTTCTCCGACGTGCGCTTGGCGGTGTCACGGGTGGCACCGGCGTATTGATCGGAGGAGATCACCGTCACGCCCGGATAGGTGGTCTTCAGTTCTTCCAGGAAGCCCCGCTCGCGCTCCTCGGTGGCGGCCGAGCCCTCCTGGTATCGCAGCATCAATACCGTGCCGGTGCCCTTGAGCACCTCACCCATGCGCTGCGCCGCCAGCCGCCCGCCCTTCTCGTTGTCGGTGGAAACGTAGCTGACGGCCTTCGCGGGATCGGCGAGCGCCGAGTCGAAGATCACGGTCGGCACGCCTGCCTGTGCCGCCTCCTCGACGGGACGCAGCAGCGCATGGCTGTCGAGGGGCGCGAGCACGAGGCCGTTCACGCGCTGGCTGATGAAGCCCTCCACCACCTGCACCTGCTGCTCGCGATCGTCCTCGCGAATCGGTGCCTTCCAGAGCACATCCACCGGGACGCCGGCCTTCCGGTACTCGGCCGCTGCCTTCTCTGCGCCTGCGTGCACGCGCTTCCAGTGCTCGTGTGTCGAACCTTTCGGTACGACGGCAATCCGCAGGGCGCCAGGCGCGGCTGCCTCGCGGCCGCCGCCGCATGCGCCCGCGAGCATCGAGACCGACAGAATGCAGCACGAAGCGATGGTTGTTCGCATGCTCATGATGCCCGCTCTTCCCAGACTTGCGCCAGCGCGACGATCACCTCGACGGCCTTCTCCATGTCCTGTACGGACACCCACTCGAGCCGTGAGTGGAAGTTCTGCTCGCCCGCGAAGATGTTCGGCGTCGGCAGCCCCATGAACGAGAGGCGCGAGCCGTCGGTGCCCCCGCGGATGGCGCGTTCGCGGACCCGGATTCCCGTGCGCGTGATCGCCTCACGCGCGCAGTCCACGACCAGCGGGTGATCGTCGAGCACCTCGCGCATGTTCCGGTACGATTCCTCGACGCGTGACTCGACGGATGCGCCCCGGACGCCCTTGACGACCTCACGTGCGAGCGACATCAGCCATGCCTCCTTCTCGCGGAGACCCGCGGTCACGAAATCACGTACCAGCAGCTTCACCGTCGTGCGGTCCACGCCCGCCTGCACCACGTACGGGTGCACGAACCCTTCGAGTGCCTCCGTCGTTTCCGGCGAGAGGCGGTCCGCCGGCAGCCGATCGATGAACCGTGCCGCGAGCTTGATCGCGTTCACCATGCGGCCCTTCGCAAAGCCTGGATGCGTGTTGAACCCGCGGAAGGTGATCGAGATCGCGTCGGCCGAGAAGCTTTCGAACTCCAGCTCGCCCCTGGCGCCGCCGTCCATGGTATAGGCGCAGTGCGCGCCGAAGGCGGGCACGTCGAAGTACTTCGTGCCCTGGCCGACTTCCTCGTCTGGCGTGAACGCGATCCTGATGGCGCCATGGCGGATGTCGGGATGGGCAAGCAGGTACTCGGCGGCGGTCACGATCTCGGCGACGCCGCTCTTGTTGTCGGCGCCGAGGAGGGTCAGGCCGGAGGCCGTCACGATGTCGTGACCGACGCACTCGCCGAGATATGGCGAGTCGATGACGCGCAGCACCGCGTCCGGATCATCGGGCAGCACGATATCACCGCCGTCGTACCCGTGATGCACGATGGCCTGCACACCCGCTCCGCTCATCTCAGGCGACGTGTCCACGTGCGCGATGAAACCGATGGTCGGCACGTCCGGCCGGGTGCTGGTGGGGGGGACCGTCGCAGTCACGTAGCCGTGGTCGTCCATCGTCGCATCCGACAGCCCGAGCGTTCGGAGCTCGCTCAGGAGGTCGCGCAGCAGGATGAGCTGTCCAGGTGTGCTTGGGTAAGCTTCTGCCCCTTCCCGCGACTGGGTGTCGTATCCGACGTACCTGAGAAAACGCTCGAGCACCGGACTCTGCATGACGGTTCCGCTTTCAATCGGAGGCCCGGCTGGATGCCTCCGGACGCGGTACACGAAAGGCCGCCAGAACCGCGCAGGATGTGCTGAAATCAGACCTCTGCGGCCCGAAACGGCTGACACCGGGCATCGGGCCATCAGTTTGTCGCATTGTGCCGGCGAAGAACAATCCGGGCCACCTCAGCAGGCCTGACTGGTACCCGCCTTGCTCAGTGATGGGCTGACGTTCGCTCGCGACGCAACCGCTGACGCCACAGGCGCGGCAGCACAGGAGGATGTTGTTCATGTATTTGAAGCACGTGATCACGGCCGGCATTCTGTCCGCCGCCCTTGCCATCGGACCCGGCGCCGCCTTTGCCCAGTCCAGCGGTTCCACTTCGGGAACGTCGGGTACGAGCTCGCAGGGCAGCACGGGTTCGCAGGGAACCACCAGCTCACAAGGCACCACACCACAGGAACCCCAGTCGGGCACGGCGCCCTCGTCCGCCTCTGGCGGACAGCGTCCGGAGGGCTCGGGCGGTTCTGGTGCCAATCAAGAAGCCGTCCGCCAGCACCTCAGCTCCGCACGTGAGGCGCTCGCGGAGCTCACCAAGCTGCCGGCAGCGTCGCAGCTGCAGGGAGAACAGCGCCAGCAGGTCGCAAAATTGATCGGCGATTTCAACACCTTCGCGACCGCAACCACCGATTGGCGGCCCAAGTACGAAACAATCGATCGTGAGCTCGACCAGATTCTCGGCATCGGCGCCACCGGGGCCACCGGGTCGATGTCGGGGTCGCCAAGCGGATCGGCCGCTGGGGCCAGCGGGAGTACCGGAGCCTCGACCGGCACGTCGGCTGATGCATCCGCAGCAGGCGCGAGCGGTACCGGCGCGAGCGGCACGTCCGGCGCCGCGATCGGCCCCGCATCAGGCGGCGCGCCCGCGCTCGACGCGACCATCATCGCCAAACTACAGGAGGTCCGGAAGCACCTCGACGGCTTCGAAGAGGCGAGCGGCGATCCCACCTTCGTCGTTGAAAAGATCGAGAAGATTCTCGACGAGGCCTCGGGCGGGGCGTCGGCCAGCGGCGCCGTCGGGACCAGCGGGACGACGGCTTCGGCCGGTAGCAGTGCATCAGGCGGATCGGTGACTCTGACCGCCGCGCAGGTGCAAGAGGTGCGGCGTCAGCTCGAATCGATCAAGGCGGCGGCGAAGCGGTAGGAACTCGGAGAGCGGCGGCTGGTGGCGGGCGGCTGGCGGGAGCCGGCAGGCCCGTTGCCAGCATCGGCTCAGGCTTCGTCTTCCGTCTGCACCCGCGTCGCTTTCCGCCACAGATAGAGGCAGAACAGCGCAAATCCTGCAATCGAGACCGTCTGGGATGCGGCTTCGATGTCGAAGAACGGCGTCCGCACGAGATCCTCGCGGAACCAGGGGAAGAGACGCAGTGCGGCGCCGATCACGCCTCCGAGCGCGCCTCCCGCCATGAATCCCGACGCCACGATCACCCCCCGCTCGCGCATCGCGCGTCCGGCCCGTCCGGCGCGTTCCGACCGCACGTTCACATAATGCGACAGCACGCCGCCGACCAGCGCGGGCAGGTTCAGTTCGAGCGGCAGGTACATGCCGAGCGCGAACACCAGCGCCGGTACGCGGAGCATCTCCATGCTCACGGCGATCATCGCGCCGGCGCTGAAGAGAATCCATGCGACGGGCTGGCGGCTCATGAAGCCCTGCACCAGCGCCTGCATGATGGACGCTTGCGGCGCGGCCAGCACCGGACGGCTGTCGCCCGCCACCGCCTCGCCGAACTGGAACGTCTGGGCCAGCATCACGATCGCCAGGCCGACCGCGACAGACGAGGCGATGACTCCGAGAAACTTCACCCGCTCCTGCACCGCCGGCGTGGAGCCAAGCCAGTAGCCGGTCTTCAGATCCGTGATCGTCTGCCCCGAGACGGACAGCGCCGTGCACACCATGCCGGCGATGGCCATCCCGAAGAACATGCCGGCGTCGCCACTGATCCCGAATCGCAGCAGCACGACCGACGAGATGATGACCGTCAGCATCGTCATGCCGGACACCGGGTTGCGCGCGATCGTGGCAATGGCGGTGGCAGAGACGGAGGTGAAGAAGAAGGAGAACACCAGCGTCAGCATCAGGGCGAGCGCGATGTGACCCACGCTCGGCAACAGCGTGCCGAAGAACACCGCGACGCCCACTGACGCGATCACCACGCCTGCCAGCTGCGCCATGACCGGGATGTCGCGATCCGTCCGCTCGCCGCTCGTCTCGCCGTGGCGGAATGCACGCGCGGCGATGGCGAACGAGGCGCCGACGATGCGCAGCGACTTGACGATGCCGAAAATGCCGGCGGTGGCAATTGCGCCGACACCGATGAAGCGGACATAGCCCCGGAAGATCTGCGCGGCGGTCATGCCTGCGATCGGACCCGTGCCCGGGTACACGGGATCCGGCATGTGCTGGCCAATCATCCAGATGATCGGCACGAGCACCAGGTTCGAAAGCACGCCGCCAGCGACCAGGACCGCCGAGGACCGCAAGGCCCATGACGTAGCCGAGTCCGAGGATGAACGCCACCGCGTCGAACGCGAGGACCATCCGCGCCTGATCGGCGAGCGCCTTCACACCCGGCACGAATTGCAGGTCCACGAACTCGCGCCACACCTGGAAGGTGGTCACGAAAAAGTCGTATACGCCCGCGAGCCCGGTGGCCTGCAGGAGCAGCTTCGCCTGTGAGCCGCCGCGCTCGCCCGTGACGAGCACCTCGGTGATGGCCGTCGCCTCGGGAAACGGGAACTCGCCGTGCGTCTCGCGAACGAAGTAGCGGCGCAGCGGAATCAGGAACAGCACGCCCAGGCAGCCGCCGGCGAGGCAGATGAAGATGGTCTGTGCCGGATGCGGGTTGAGGCCCAGCGTGTACAGCGCCGGCAGCGTGAAGATGGCGCCCGCCACGACGCCGCCCGAGGTGCCGCCGATTCCCGTGAGGATGACGTTTTCGAGCAGAGTCGACCGCCGCTTGTATGCGCGCGCCAGGCCGATGGCGAGAATGGAGATCGGAATGGCCGCCTCCATCACCTGGCCGACCTTCAGGCCAGAGTAGGCGGAGGCCACCGTGAAGAGGACGCACAGGAACACGCCCCACGTGACCGAGCGCCACGTCGACTCGGCCTGATCGCCCGTCGCGGGCACGATCGGCGCGTACGTCTCGCCCGCGGCCAGCCGGCTGTAGGCGTTGGCAGGGAGGCGCACCGGGTCGCCGACGCCCGCAAGCACCGAGTAGTCGGAGGGATCAGACGTTGGCTGGGACAACGGGCACCGTCCTTCTGCTGAAGAGCCGGAGGGAGTGTAGCTTACCGGCTCGCGCCGGGGCGATTGGATGCTGGGCGTTGGCATCAGGCGTTGGACAAGACGCGCTGCCCAATCGGTCGCACCCTCGCACAGCCATGCGGCGCGCCTCATCCGCCAAACCCCGGAGCGATCTCGCCCATCCAGGCGCCAACCCATCTCCGTCGCCGTCAGGCCCAGACCAACGCGCCAGCTTCCGTTGCGAGCGCGGCAATCACCAGATCGGTCACCGCAAAGCGATGTCGGGCGTCTGTCGCCGGCGCCACCCAGCTCTCGACGATTCGTATGCCTGGCCATGTCACGGCGAACCTTGATTCGTATGCTGGTGAGACGCACTCATGCGTGCAACACTCCGGGGTCGCGCGTGGATGACACGGATGCGTGCCGGGCGGATCAGGGCTAGAATCCTCTCGAATTCGCTCGCCACACGGGGTGGCGGCACTGTCCCGGAGCGATCCCATGTCCTCAACCCTGTGCTGCCGCGCCACGGCGCTCGTCTCAGTCCTGTGTGCGTGCGCTACGGCTGCGGGAACGCTTCACGCGCAAGGGAAGTCCGGGGTGATGTCGGTGGATGCGTGCAGCATCGCACCGGCGGCCGAGCTCCAAGGCGCGCTCGCCAAGAAGGTGCGGCCGCAGCCCATCCCGCCGTCGACCCCCGCGAGCATCGGTGTCTCGGTGTGCATGTGGTCCACGATGGACGGACTCAAGACGCTGTCGGTGTCGACCTACGGCCCCGAAGCGGTGAAGCGCACTGTCTCGAAGGATCTGAAGACCTATTACGAGTCGATGAAGATCAGCAACGCGAACCAGGGACGCCGGCCGCCCATTGTGTTTCCCGGTGTCGGGAAGCATGCGTCGTACTTCATCAACCCGCGAGGTACCGGCGACGTGATCCTGATTCTGCGAAACGACTGCGTGGTCACGATCAACGCGGCGGGCCTCAGCCGGGACGAGGCCCAGAAGGTGGCCGCAGCGGCCGGGACGTGATCCGCCACTCCGACCGCCGTTTTCACACATCTGCTCACCCCGCACGTTCAGCTCGTCCGGTCTGCTAGAATCCGCGCACCATGATTGGCGAGACACTCTCCCACTACCGGGTGACGCAGAAGATCGGCGCCGGCGGCATGGGAGAGGTCTACCGCGCGACCGATTCCATCCTGAATCGCGAGGTGGCCATCAAGGTGCTGCCGGCGGGGCTCGCGAACGATCCCGAGCGCATGGCGCGGTTCGAACGCGAAGCGCAGGTGCTCGCGTCGGTCACCCATCCCGCCATTGCCGCGGTGTACGGCCTCGAGCAGTCCGGAGGGCACCGCGCGCTGGTGATGGAACTGGTCGAGGGAGAGGACCTCTCCGATCGACTCCGGCGCGGGCCGCTGCCGATTGACGAGATCCTCCGCATTGCCCGGCAAATCGCCGAGGCCCTCGAGGCCGCCCACGAACGTGGCATCGTGCACCGCGATCTGAAGCCTGCCAACGTGAAGGTCACAGCGGACGGGCACGTCAAGGTGCTCGACTTCGGGCTCGCCAAGGCCTTCGAAGCGTCACCCGGCGGACAGATGGCAAGCGACGGATTGACGAACACCCTGAGCGCGGCGAACACGCGGGCCGGGGTCATCATGGGCACGGCCGCCTACATGAGCCCGGAGCAGGCCAGCGGCGCCGTGGTGGACAAGCGCGCCGACGTGTGGTCCTTCGGGGTCGTGCTGTTCGAGATGCTGTCGAACCGCAGGCTGTTCGAAGGGGAGACGGCCACACACACGCTGGCGGATGTGCTTCGCGCCGAGATCGACTGGGCCCGCCTGCCGGCCACGACGCCGCGCGCGATCCGCCACCTGCTGGGGCGATGCCTCGAGCGCGACCCGCGCCGGCGGCTGCGCGACATCGGCGAAGCGCGGATCGAGATCGAGCAGCAGCTCGAACAGTCCGCAAGCGCCGCGCGCAGCGCCCCGATGGCGATCGGCAGGCCCACCCGCTGGCGACAGCGCGTGCCGTGGCTGGCGGCCGGCCTTGCGGCCGGGATGCTGGTGGCGGGCGCTGTCGCGGTTCTCTGGCGTCCCGCGCCTGCCCGCACCGCGAGCCTGCGCCTGGACGTGCGGCTCACCGCGGACGCCCTGTGGACCCAGATCGGTTCGGCGCTGGAGTTTTCGCCTGACGGAACCCGGGTCGCGTTCGTCACCGGCACGGACGTGCGACGGCAGCTCCACGTCCGCATGCTCGACCAACTCGACAGCGCGACGCTCGCGGAAGGCAGCGCCGACGGGGTCTCACCCTACCACCCGTTCTTCTCGGCGGATGGGACGTGGATCGGGTACGCGACGTCGGGAGAACTGCGCAAGGTACCGGTGACCGGCGGCACCTCCCTTTCGATCTGCAAGGTGAGTCGCGCCCGGGGCGCCACCTGGCTGCCCGACAACACGATCGTGTTTGCGGCATCGCCCGACAGCGGCTTGTTCAAGGTGTCGGCATCGGGCGGCGAGCCACAGCCGCTCACGACGCTGAGCAAGGCGAAAAAGGAGGCATCGCACCGCTGGCCCCAGGCACTGCCAGGGGGCGACGCCGTGCTCTTCACGTCGAACTCCCAGTCTGTCGGCAGTTTCGATCAGGCGTCGCTCGAAGTCGTCGTGTTGAAGACCGGCGCGCGGACGGTCGTGCACAGCGGAGGGTCGTACGGTCGCTATATACCGTCAGGGCACCTGGTGTACGTGAACAAGGGGACCATTTTCGCGGTCCCTTTCGACCTGAAGACCTTCAAGGTCACCGGCACGCCTGCCCCGGTGGTGCAGAACGTCACGTCGAGCCCGGCGGAAGGCGGGGCGCAGATTGCGTTCGCGGCGACAGGGCTGATGGGGTACATCCGAGGTGGTCCCCTGGTGCCGCAATACCCGATCGTCTGGGTCGACCGGGACGGCCGCCAGTCGCCGCTGCTCGCCGAACCCGGGGCGTACGCCAACCCGCGATTGTCGCCCGATGGGCGACGCCTCTCGCTGACCGTGCTGCGCGAGGGCAACTGGGACATCTGGGTCTACGACCTCGAGCGCCAGGTCACGACGCGCCTCACCTTCGATGAGGCGACGGATACCGAGCAGGTCTGGTCGCCGGATGGCCGCGAGATCGTCTTCAGCTCCGACCGCGACAGACAGCCATCGACGCTCTATCGCAAGCCATCGGACGGGTCCGGCGAAGAAAGAGAGGTCGTCAAGACCGACGTACACATGTGGGCGAGCTCGTGGTCTTCTGACCGCGAGGTGATCGCCGTCTCCACACCACGAGCCAACTTCGACATCGGCCTCGTGCGCCTGGCCACGTCGAAGACCGAGTGGCTGGTGACCACGCCGTTTGCCGAAAGCGACGCGGCGTTCTCGCCCGACAACCGCTGGGTCGCGTACGTGTCGAGTGAATCAGGGCAGTCGGAGGTGTACGTGCGCCCGATCGCGTCTGGCGGGGGACGCTGGCAGATTTCAGACGCAGGGGGGGCATACCCCCGGTGGGCGCGCGATGGACAAGAGCTGGTCTACCGCACGAATGAGGGGATCATGGCCGCCAGCATCGAGGCTTCCGAGGGCAGCCTGCGCACAGGTAAACCCCGCCAACTGTTCGCGGGCGCCTTCCGCGGCGGCACCGGCGGCATCGCGATCGCCGGCAACACGTTCGCCGACTACGACATGACCGCCGACGGCAAACGATTCGTCATGTTCCCGCGCGCCGCCGCCGCGGGCGAGGAGCGCGCCGGCATCATCACCGTCGTCTCATCCTGGTTCGACGACCTGTCGCGCGCGTTCGCGGCGCGGTGAACCGTCCGCGTCCGCACAGTGCTGTGCCAGAACGAGGTGGGCAGCGGGCGTAGTGCTCGTGCGTCTCCGCCGGGACTGAAGTCCCGGCTCCACATCAGACGGTCGGCCGCATCCTGCATCCTGCGTCCTGCATTCTGCATTCGTGCATTCTGCATTGTGCATTGTGCATTGTGCATTGAGGGGTTCTCAGATAGTCCCCGCCTTCATCTCCTGCATCAGATAGTCCGTGGAGCGAACGGCAATCGCCATGATCGTCAGTGTCGGGTTCTGGCAGCCGATCGAGACGAAGCAGGACGCATCCATAACGAACAGGTTCTTCGTGTCGTGCGCCTGGCAGAACTGGTTGAGGACGGATGTCTTCGCGTCGGCTCCCATGCGCGCGAGCCCGGCTTCGTGGATGCCCCAGCCGGGTACCGCCGTCCTGACGCTGGGCTCGATGTCAGACGCTCCGGCAGCCTCGAGCATCTCGGCGGCCGTTGCGGCCATGTCCTTCATCATCGCCAGTTCGTTGTCACTCCAGATCATCTCGACGCGGAGCACGGGAATCCCGAACGCGTCGACCGTCCCGGCCGGGTCGAGTTCCACCCTATTCTCGAACCGCGCGAGCGCTTCACCGAAGCCACCGAGATTGAGATAGCCAACCGGCTGGCGGATCGCCGCCTTGTACGCTTCTCCGAAGCCAGGGGCGCCCCAGTTCATTCGCGTGCCGCCCCCGCCCTGGAATCCGTATCCCCGGATGAAGTCCTTCTGCTGCGGGCCGTTCAGCGTGTTCCTGAAGCGGATCACGTACACACCATTCGGACGCTGGGCGCCGCCCACTGACTGCGGCGTGCTGACGGGAGGCGGCAACGCCCCCGAGGCGCCGGCCGAGGCGTGATGATCCATGAGGTAATGGCCCAGGACGCCGCTCGAGTTCGCGAGCCCCGCCGGGTGCTGGCGGGTGGCGGAGTTCAGCAGGATGCGAGTGGACTCGAGTGACTGCGCGCAGAGCACCACCGCGCGCGCCGACACCTCCACAGGCTCGCGGGTGTTCCGATCGATGTACAGCACCCCGGTGGCCTTACCGGTGGCCGCGTCGACCAGGACCTTGTAGACCATCGCGTTCGGAATCAACGTGCAGTTGCCGCTGTTCAACGCGTCGGCAACCGTGGTGAAGGCCGAATTGAAATAGGAGTGCGTGACGCACCCGCGTTCGCACGGGCCGCAGTAGTGACAGGCCTGCCGGCCGTTGATCGGCCTGGTGATGTTGGCCGTGCGGCCGATCGTGACGGTGCGCCCAAGCTTCTGCTTCACACGCGTCCGCATCTGCATCTCGCCGCAGGTCATCGGCATTGCGGGGTGAAAGCGGCCGTCTGGCAACTCGGGCACGCCCTCCGCCTGCCCCGAGATTCCGACGTAGTCCTCGACGACGTCGTAGTAGGGCTCGAGATCCTTGTAGCTGAGTGGCCAGTCGTCGCCGTATCCGTCGTGGGATCTGGCCTTGAGGTCGAGATCGCTGAGGCGGTAGCTCTGCCGGCCCCACACGTTGGTGCGGCCGCCGACCACACGCATGCGCCCGAGCCAGCCGAATGGTTTGTCTGTAGCAGTGGTGTACGGCTCGTCCAGATCGTTGGCGAACCAGTCGTAGTTGTATTCCATGCAGGCGTAGCAGTCCTTCTGCACGGGCCGCGTTTTCGCAATCAGCTCCTGCGCCCTGTCCCGATACTTCAGCTCGAAGGGGCGCATGTGCTCGGAGTAGGAGGCGTCCGTCAGGGCGCGTCCGGCGTCGACCAGCGCCACCTTCACCCCCGCTTCAGCCAGTCGTTTCGCAGCCCAGCCGCCCGACGCGCCGGAACCGACGACGATGACATCGAAGGTGTGACGGGGAGCAATAATCTGCATCTCCGCACCTTACCATGCGCATTTGTGGAGCGCTTCATGCACGCTGACACCGCGACTGTTCGCGTTGCTGCTGCCGTGGCTTGACCCGCGTGCGCACGGCCTCGTAGCATCGGTGGACGACCTTTGAAAGGAGCTGGCATGAAGAGGCGCGACTTTCTGCGTTGCGGAACGGCAGCGGCCGGGACGACGCTGCTCGGCCTGCATCGGTTCCCGCACCACCTCTATGCGTCGGCCACGAAGAAGACGGCCCAGGACCTGGTCACGCTCGGCAAGACCGGCATCCAGGTGACGCGCCTCGCGCAGGGCACCGGCACCAATGGCGTAAACAAGAGCTCGAACCAGATCCGCACGATGGGCGACAAGGGCCTGGCGGATCTGCTCGTCCGCGGTGTCGACCACGGAGTCCACTTCTGGGACCTCGCGGATCAGTACGGCAGCCACCCGCACGCGAAGCGCGCGCTGTCGACAGTCAAGCGTGACGGGGTCGTCATCCTCACCAAGACACACGCGAGCACGGAAAAGGAGATGTGGGCGGATCTGGATCGCTTCCGGACCGAGCTCGGCACCGATCGCCTCGACATCGTCCTGCTGCACTGCATGACGAGCGCGGACTGGCCGCAGAAGAAGGCCGGTGCGATGCAGGTGCTGTCTGAGGCGAAGCAGAAGGGCATCATCCGCGCCCATGGCGTGTCGTGCCACGACCTCGGCGCGTTGAAGGTGGCGGCCGCGAGCGATTGGGTCGACGTGGACCTCGCGCGGCTGAATCCCGCGGGCATGCAGATGGAGGGTGATCCTGCGACGATCATTTCCGTGCTCCGCACGATGAAGGCGAGCGGCAAGGGCGTGATCGGCATGAAGATCTTCGGTGCCGGCGGGCTCCGGAAGCGCGCTGACGAAGCATTGCAGTACGCGCTCGCGCAGGACGTACTCGATTGCTTCACGATCGGTTGCGAGAACCCGCAGGAGTTCGACGACCTGATCACGCGGATTCCTGCCGCCAGCACCAGGGCTTAGCTCTTGACCGTCGACCGTTGGCCGTTGGCCGTTGGCCGTTTTGACCGTTGACCGTTCAAAGGCCAAAGGCTTAAAGGCGTAACGGTCGACGGTGAACGGTGAACGGTTGGCCCTTGAGCCGTTAGCCCTGGAGCCCTTAGCCCTTAACGAAAGAGATGTCGGCTCGTGTCACGCGCCGCGTCGCACTGAAGGCGTTCGGATCGGCGGCGCGGCCGTTCCGCTGCCCTCGCGGGAGGGAGCGCTCGCCTTCGGTGCGATCCAGAAGACCGTGCCCGCAGCGTAAGGAATGTGAGGATTACCTGCAGGAACAGATGCGGACGGGTGAGGTCTGATCTACACTGAACCGATCCGCGCAACGGTAATGGAGGCCCGACTGGGCTCTACGCTGTTGCCGTGCACCCCTGAAGGAGAGAATCCGTGAACCCGTATGAATCCGCCCGTCTGCCGTACGCCGGCACCGCCACAGGTGTCGCCGAGCGTGTCACCTCGTTTCTCCGCGTCGTGTACGGGTGGATGTTCGCGGGCCTTGCCGTGACCGCCACCGTTGCGTGGCTCGTCGCCGGCACTCCCGCGCTGGTGATGGCGATTGCCTCCAACCGCATCGCGTTCTGGGGGCTGGCGCTGGTCCAGATCGGGATGGTGTTCTACCTCTCCGCCCGAGTGGAAAAGCTCGCACCGGGAACGGCGGCGCTGCTGTTCCTCGTGTACTCGGGGCTCACCGGCGTGACGATGGCATTCGTGCTGCTGGTATACACGGGTGAGTCGGTCGCGCTGACGTTCTTCATCGCCGCCGGCATGTTCGGAGCCGTGGCGCTCTACGGCACGGTCACGACGCGCAGCCTGGCCGGCGTGGGGCAGTTCATGTTCATGGGGTTGATCGGGATCGTGCTGGCGTCCGTCGTGGGGATCTTCTGGCAGAACGACACGCTGCAGTTCATGATCGCCTTCATCGGCGTCATCGTGTTCACCGGCCTCGCAGCGTGGGATGCCCAGCGGTTGAAGGCCATGGCGTTGTCACTGCCCGACGGCCGTGTTGGTGCCTACGCCGTGGTGGGGGCCCTCTCGTTATACCTCGACTTCATCAACCTGTTCCTGTCGCTGCTTCGACTGATGGGGAGCCGCCGCGACTGAGCCGCCGCCACTTACGGGGACGCGCGGCGGAATGCACAATGCACAATGTAAGAATGTGCAAATGCAAATGCATAATGCACGATGCAGACGATGATCCGGAACGGTCACGGTTCCTTTTTTGTGCATTTGCATCGTGCATTTTGCATTTTGAAGTCATGTGCCCACGTCTGACCACCACCTTCCCAACACTCCCGCCCCCCTGCAGCCAGCGCATCGCCTGAGGCACGGCTTCGAAGGTGAACGTCCGTCCAACGAAGGGCGGGCTGGTGATCAGACCCTCGAGCGCGTCGTACCCGGAGACGAGGCGGTCGACGGCATCCCAGAGCCATATGAGGTTGAAGGCGAGCACGCTGCGGTTCTCGCCGATCATCTGTACCGGATCGAGCCGGGGCCGCCGCAGATACCGGCGGAGCAGCCGCAGGTAGCCAGGCCGCGCGCCATGCGTCATGTAGTCGGCCGCGCCGTAGATCACGTGGCGGCCTTCGGGCCGCAGCCGCATGTACGCGGGGCTGAAGTAGGGGCCGGCAATCGCGTCGAACACGACGTCGAGCCCCGCCGCACCGGCCGCCTCCAGTGCGGCGTCGAGCTGGGCGCCGAACCGGGCGCGTTCCCGCACGATGATCGATCGGGAGTCCAGCCCCGCGCGCTGCGTCAGGATCGGCGCCTTGGCGGGATCGCCGATCGTCGCGATCACGCGCGCGCCGAGTCCGTGCAGAATCTGCAGTGCGTTCAGGCCCACGCCTCCCGCGGCCGAATGTACGAGCACGACATCCGCACCATCGACCCGCGCGAGATGCACCAGGCCGTACCACGCGGTCAGCGCCTGCACCGGAAAGGCAGCGCCTTCCTCGAACGACCACGCCTCCGGCAGGGGACGAAGGAAACGCACATCAGCGTTGAGTGCCGTCGCATAGCCGCCGAACCGGGTGAGCCCGACCACGCGCATGCCCGTCCGCAGTGTGCCGGCCGCAGCGGCTTCGCGACGGTCTGCGGCGATGCCGGCTGCGCCGTTCTCGAGGCCCGGCTCGCCCGCGGCATTCGAGCTCGCGCGTCCGCCATGTTCCGGCGGGGATGCGCCTGGCTGCCCGCGTGCAGGCGGTCCCATCGCCTCGATCACCCCGGCGAACTCCAGGCCGGGCACGAACGGCCCTTTCGGCGTTGCCGAGTACAGACCGAGGCAAGCGAAGATGTCGGCAAAGTTCAGGCCGATGGCCTGGACCGCCACTCGAGCCTCGCCCGGGCCCGGTGCGGCAATCGGTTCGGAGACACGGTGCAGGCGATCGAGCGACCCGGCGCGATCGATGCGCCAGGCGTGACGAAATCCGGGCATGGGCAGTGGGGCGTGTTGCTGTCCGCCGGGACTGAAGTCCCGGCTCCACATCGGTCGCTCGGCGCGGCGGTGTCGCCTCTTGCTGTCCGCCGGGACTGAAGCCCCGGCTCCACATGGTCGCTCGGCGACGGCGCGGCCCGCCAACCCTACCGCCGACCGCCTACCGCCACCGCCGACCGCCTACCGCCGACCGCCTACCGCCTACCGCCTACCGCCTACCGCCTACCGCTTACCGCCTACCGCCCTAACCGTGACAGCAACCGCTTGCGTGATCCGACGGTGAGGCGTGCCTGGGGACCCGCCTGGGCCAGCAGGTACTTGTGCCACTGATCGCGGTGGCTGGTCACCTGCAGCGGCTTGAGCGCCAGCATGCCCGTACGCCCGATGCCCGCCTGGAGGTACTCGAGCTCGGCAAGGCAGGCAGTGAGGTCTTCGTCGACCCGCATGTCGAGTCCGACCTCGCGGACCATGAGCATCGCCTTGGCCTGGACCGACAGCTCCAGCTCCAGGCGAAGCAGGCAGAACATGTCCGCGACGATCGGGCCGGGGAAATGCGCGCGCAGTTCCTTGAGATACGAGCCGAATCGCGTGAATTCGAACGTGTCCGATACGACGAGCTGCAACAGCTCGACGTCGAGATCGAGGCCCGCGCCCACCCACTCACGGGTCTCCCGCTCGCTGCGCTGGAACACGCTGAGCACGAGGATCGGCAGCACTATCAGCTGCACCATCGTCATGGCGAAGGGGGGCAGCGGGACGTGGTTGAAGCCCGAGTGGATGATGACCGCGGCGAGCCATCCCGGCCAGAACACCAGCAGCATCCGCTCGGGGCGGCGGTCGGCGAGGGTGCGTGAGACCATCGCGAAGATGGCCATGGTGGCGCCGTGCAGCACCGCGGTCCCGAGCCCGCGCACCAGCCAGAGCATCAGCGGCGCATCGGTGAACGTGCGCAGGTACTCGAGGTTCTCGACCACGGCGAAGCCGGCGCCCACCGCAAAGCCCTGCACCGCCGCGTCCACGAGGAAGCCGACCCGGCGCCGCGCGATCAGAAACACGATGAACGCGGCCTTGAGTGCCTCCTCCGTGATCGGGGCGACATAGCGGCCGAAGGTCGTCACTCCGAGCCCCATCGCCGGCAGCAGCCAGGCGTGCAGCAGTATGCACAGCAGCGCCGCGCAGCCGCCGGCCGCGATCGCCGTCAGCACCGCTTTCATCCGCACCAGCTTGAAGCTGTCCATCAGCTGCAGGCCGCCGAGGAACAGCAGCACCGGCACCAGGGCGATTGCCACGTGGAGAGCGGACGTCATCGAAGCGGTCAGAGGACCTTGAGTGAAACCATGGCGCTGCGGCGCGGCTGCCGGTTCTGCTCGACGGCGACCGCCGCACCTGCCGAGAGCGTCAGCCGCAGCACCGAGAGCATCGTGAAGCGCAGATCCACCTGGGCGCCAAGGTTCACCGCGGTACGGCGGGCGTCCGGCGCGTCAAGGTTGGTCGCAAGCCCCGACAGGAAGATCGCAGGCCTCAGCCAGGACGCGTAGAACGCGGGCGTACCCGCGCGGCGGAAGCGAACGGGCGGCAGGTTCCATTCCAGGGTCGACTTCGCGAAGTTGCGGCCGCCGATTTCATCGATGGGCATTCCCGGGAACGCCTCGAACTCACGATACTGCTTCTCGTTCACGTGGTCGACGTAATTGTTGCGGAAGCCGCCGAAGTAGAAGTTTGCGAACGGCTGTTCACGGTCGCCCGGGGAGAACCCGGCCGCGTTCCGGAGCCAGAGGGAGGAGTGCGCGATCGGCAGCGGCGCGCCGAGATCCCACGTACCCCAGAGCCGCGGGTACGCGGTGCCGTCCACGGCCTGAGCCTGTGCCGTCGCCGACCATCGCGTGCCCGTTTCATCGTCCACCGCGCCCTGTGAGTTGCGTACGTCGGCGAACGCGAGCGTTGCCTGCGCGGAGTACATCCGGTCCACGTTCACCTCGACGTTCTGGTATGCCGGCAGCCGATCCAGATTGCCGGCGATGCTGCCCGAGATATCCAGGTTCAGAAATCGGGGCTCGTCGAAAATCAGGAGGTTCCGATGGCTCACCTCCGCGGCATACCCGCGGCGCCCGCGTTTGGTCGGACCGAACAGGTCGTAGAAGTCGGCAGCGTTGTAGGAGGCCGTCGCGCGCCAGTCGTACCGCTGGTACTCGGCATTCACGTGGGCGCGCTCGCTCCCGGGCAGCGACGCATCGGGTGAGTAGGAGGCCGTGAGGCTGAGGATGTTGAGGCTCAGCGGGTCCGAGAGATTCAGGCGCGCGCCAATCGCGGCGCTGCTCTTGTAACCCTGCACGACGGGGTAGAGCGATTCGCGGCGCAGCCCGCCAGCCATGCGGTATACGCCTGTGGTTTTGGCAAGGCTGTCATACGGGATCTTTGCCGGAGACCCGACGTTCCAGGTTTCGATGACGGGGTGCTCGGCGACCAGTCGCTCGGCCAGAAACGTGATCGGGTTGATGTCCTCGATCGGGCGAGCCGTGACCCGTGCGGGGACGAACCCCGTGCCGGTGTAGCGGAACGCAATCAGCTCCTCACCCCCGAGCGGAATGGGACGGAAGAAGCCCGTGTCCGTGTTGGTGACGGCGTCGACCTTCGCGGTTTCGAGGTCGTAGCGGAAGATGTTCGAGACGCCCGTATAGTAGGCGCTCCCGTACAGCGCGCGGCCGTCCGGTGAGAAAACGAAATTGTTCGGCACCGACTGCCCGAAGTCGAACCGCGCAACCGGCGTCGCGTCGTGCCGGCCGAGGGCCTCGACCGACAGCACGCGCACGTCCTGCTTGCCACTGATATCACCGAACGATGCCACCAGCTGCGAGCCATCCGGCGAGACGTCCAGGTCGTACAGCACCGTGCCGTACGGGAACGTGTGCACGGTGTCGTAGGTGCGGAACGGCCGCGGGATCTTCACAATCGCGCACAGGCCGCCGACGTCGCGAATGCCCCAGATCGCGCCGGCCGTGCGATCGAACACGAGATTGCCGATGCGCACGTCCCGCATCAGGCGAGTGGTCCGCTTCGTGGACGGGTCGAGGGCCACGAGATCGCGCCAGGTGTCGTTGTCGGTCGTGAAGTAGAGGGTGCCGGCGTCGGGGTCGCGGGCGAGCGACGTCACCATGTACTTGATCGGCCCCTTGATTGTGGCAAGACGCTCGACCTTGCCAGTGTCGGCGGCGATGGACCCGACGTGCGCCACCACCCCCGGATAGTTGAAGGCCGCGTACACGGTTCTGGTGCGTGGATCGTAGAAGGCACGCGACACCGACCCGAGCGCCTGTTGTGTCAGGTCGGTCGCGGGCGTGAGGGGAAACTGGCGCACGGCGGCCAGGTTGGCCTGCTGAAAGGTGCGCTCATCGGCCGCCCACCGTGCCCAGGCCTCGTCGAGCGAGATGCCGAAGACCCGTTCGAACTCGGACGCATAGTAGGCACGTCCGCCGTCGTGGCGGGCCACCCAGGCCACCAGTTTCTCGGGGCCGAACGTGCGGGCGACCCAGACCATGAAACGGGTGCCGTACAAGTACGAGTTGGTCTGCAGCATGAAATCCACTTCGGTGCCTTCGGAGACCAGCCCGAGGGGATCGTAGAAGCTCACCCCGTCCTTGACCATCGAGCGGAACACCATCTCGTAGAAGCCGCTCTGCGCACGCCCGATCCCGCCCGCCATCCACGTGTCCAGGAAGGTGGCGATGCCCTCGTGAAACCATCTCGGCGCGGCCACGCGAGGCGTGGTGAGAAAAAAGTAGAGCACTGACTCCGGCTGCGCCGGCACGGGCAGCACCTTGCCGGAAAAGAGGCGCCGGTACATGCGATCCGAGCGCGCGGTCCGGTCCAGCGTCACGATGTGGACCAGCTCGTGGTTCATGATCAGGTTCATGCGATCGTTGCTGGTGACGGTTTCGAAAGGCGCGTTCACCGGCGCGATGCTGATGGCAAGGTTGTTCCGAGGCACGGAGTTGGCGCTGCCGCCGCCGGAGTCAGCGAAATCGGTCAGCAGCACCGTGATGCGCTCGGTCGGCGTGAAGTCGAAGAGGCGTTTCTGGAAGGCGAGCGAGTTGAGGAACGTGCGAGCCGCGTGCGGAATCAGGAACGCCTCGTCCGGCACGTAGACCAGGCGGGCTTCGGGGGTCTCGACCTTCGCCAGCTGGCCGTACGCAGGCCGCGCTGTGGTGAATAGGAGAGGCAGTGCGGCCAGGAGCGTGAACACCGGCGCGCCGAGAACACCCCGACCCTGAAACCACCGACTGGATTGTCCCATCGAGAGCGCCGCCATCTTACATCAGCCGGATCTGCTCGGTTCGTTCACCGGAGGCGCTCACGGCCGGTGGACGGCTCGTGGCCTGTATCGGCTGAATCAATAGTGCCTTTCGGGCGGGGCATCCTGACTGGCGGCGTTGCTCCTCCCTCGCATACTCCCGGTATGCTCGGTCGTCGCGCCTTGCCAGCCAGGCGCCGCGCTCCGAAATTCACTACCGATTCAGCCGATACAGACCACTAGACGCAGAAAGGCCCGGAGCCCCTGAAGGGCACCGGGCCTGATTGCAATTACGGGGGCGAAGGAATCGTCTACTGACCGTGGCTCTGGAGAGCTCGGCCCGCCAGACCCTGGCTCTGAAGCTGGCTTTGCAGCTGCGACCGCAGCTGACTCTGAAGCTTGGCGGCGAGCTGGCTTTGCAGGGCAGCCGCACTCTGGCTGGCGAGTCTCGCGTTGACGCCCGCCGCATTCTGGCTGGCGAGACCCGCCGCACCTTGACTCGCAAGGACCGCGGCACCCTGGCTCGCAAGACCTGCCGCATTCTGGCTTGCCAGCCTGGTGTTGAGGCCTGCCGCGTTCTGGCTCGCGAGGCCGGCGGCGCCCTGAACCGCAACGCCTGCCGCACTCTGGCTTGCCAGCCTGGTGTTGAGGCCCGCCGCGTTCTGGCTCGCGAGGCCGGCGGCGCCCTGAACCGCAACGCCTGCCGCACTCTGGCTTGCCAGCCTGGTGTTGAGGCCCGCCGCGTTCTGGCTCGCGAGGCCGGCGGCGCCCTGAACCGCAACGCCTGCCGCACTCTGGCTTGCCAGCCTGGTGTTGAGGCCCGCCGCGTTCTGGCTGGCGAGACCAGCGGCGCCCTGACTCGCAAGACCGCCGCCCCCGGCTCGCGAGACTGGCTGCGCCCTGGCTGGCGAGCTGCGTAGCCCCTGCGGCGCTCGTCGCCTCGGCGACGCTGTGGGCGGCGTCCACCCAGCTGCTCTCGAATGTGGGGTTGGTGACGAGCACCACGAACGACGGATCGTCGATGACCGCGGAGATGGCCGCATTGCTGATCGGGCTCGGGCTGGTGTCGCGGTTAGCGGCCCGTGCTCCGATCGCCGCCCGCACGGCGGGGTCGCCCAGCAGTGCGATGGCCTCCGGGTCGGTCATCACTCTGCCGAAGGCCTCGCTGTCGAGAAAGGCCTGAACTGTCTGCAGAGATGCGTCCAGCTTCACGTCTGCATCCGAGATCTGCGGCGCCGCGTAGCGCTTCGCGACGCCGACCGTGCCAGCCGTGGGACCGCCGACATCCGATGAACCCTTCACGAGCCACACGCCAAGCACGACAGCCGCCGCGGTTGCCAACCCCCACACAACCTTCTTCGAGATTCCTGCCTGTGACATGCCTGCCTCCTGGCGTGCGGCGATGGACGCCCTGCGCCCGCTGATCGATTCGACGCGTGGGTGAATCTGTGACATGACGCGCGGCCCGAGGGCCGGCGCGGGATCGCTGGTTTTGACCGATTCGAGGACCTCGGCGAGCGCGGCGAGCTGGCTGGCGCGCATGCGGACAGCCGCGTTCTCTGCCAGCCGTACCTCGAGACGCGCGCTCTCCTCTGAGGTGAGCGTTCCATCGAGCCTGCGCTGCAGCAGGTCTTCGTCGGACGGAAGCTGGTCGGTCACGGTGTCTCCTGCGTTGTCGGCCGTCAGGCGCCCGCCGGGGGGCAGGTCGTTGTGGCGGCGGCCGCGCACTGTGAGAAATACACGCGAACGCGGCAAAAGTTGGCGGGAGGACCTAGACCGGCTCGCCCCACCCGAGCAGGCGGTGCCCGAGTTGCTGGCGGGCCGTGTAGAGGCGTGACTTCACTGTTTTGACGGGGATGGCCAGCGTCTCAGCCACCTCGTCGTACGAAAGCTCAGCGAAATGCCGAAGAATCAGCACGTCGCGATAGTCGCGCGGCAGCGCATTGATCGCCGCCTGCACCGCCCGCCGGCGCTCCTCGAGCTCCAGCGCCTGGAGCACGCCGCCCGCGATGGCCACGTCGGGAACGTCCGGCTCCTGCGGCCGGCGTGCCCGCAGGGTGTTGAGGCACTCGTTGGTGAGAATCCGGTAGATCCAGCTGAAGAACCGATGCTCCGGCCTGTAGTCTCCCAGGCGCTGGAACACCTTGACGAACGCGTCCTGGGTAGCGTCCCGGGCATCCTCGGCGTCCCCCAGCATCCGCAGGGCCACGCTGAACAGCACCCGCTCGTAGCGTTCCACCAATCCCGCGAAGGCCGCGGTGTCGCCCCGCAGACAGCGCGCGATCGCCTCCTGGTCCTCGTGATCCTGCGGAGAATGGGCCACCCTGGTGCCCGACGTTATACCACGCCGCGAGCCGCCCAGCCGATCGCAGGAAATGAGATCGGGAGGTGTTTCTCAAGATGATGAGAATGAGATCGGGAGGTGTTTCTCAGATTGGTGAGAATGAGATCGGGAGGTGTTTCCGGCGAGCTGGGCGAGCGCCAGGTCGCGTGAGGGTGTGATCGCGAAGTGTGGCAACAACCCGGCCAGGTCGAAGGCAAGCCGCACCGGCTCCACGAGCCCGCAAAGCACCAGCTCTCCGCCCGCCGCCTGCACGCGCCCCGAAACAGCGTCGAGCGCCAGCAGGCCGGCGCTGCTGACGTAGTCGACCGCCGCGAGGTCCACGATCACGAGCCGCGCCCCGCCGTTTACGGCCGCGATCAGCGCCTCTATCAGATCGCCCGACGAGAGCGTTCCCAACCGACCCGCCGGGGCGAACACGTGGACCTGTCCCACGACCGAGCGATCGATTCGCAGACTCCACGTCAGAACGGGTGTTGGAAGCATCATTCGACCATTCAGGCTGCAGGCTGCAGACCGCTGGCTCAGGCCTGTCTGGCCGAGAGGCACTGACGGTGGCCCCGATCGCTGCCGCAGCCCGCAATGCGGACCTCGCACCCCGCGGTGGCCGGCGGCATTCGGCCGCCGATGCATCCCCGCGGCTGCGTTGCTTCTTCCTCGAATACTGCCCGGTATTCTCGGTCGTCGCGCCTTGCCGCGCGGGGCGCCTCCGCGCCCTCGGTGCGACGCCGGTCTTTCACCAGGCTGCTAGAACATATACCGAATGCTGAACTGCACGCGATAGACGTCGTTGGTGCCGGCGGTGCGCTCAATCGACTCCGTGATCAGCTGGTTGTTCACCACCCGCAGCCGACCAACCGGAGGACGATGAGCAGCTCCACCGTAGCTGCACCGCCAGCTCTTTGATATGGTGTCGCCGTGCCAGCGCTCCCCGATGGTGTCGTCGCCGGTCCCGATGGTCTGCCGCGGTGCTGGTGGTGCGCGGCCACGGACGAGTACCGGGCGTACCACGATGCTGAGTGGGGGCGCCCCGTACAAGACGACCACCGCCTGTTCGAGAAGATCTGCCTCGAAGGGTTCCAGGCGGGCTTGAGCTGGCTGACGATCCTCCGCAAGCGCGAGGCGTTCCGCCACGCGTTTGCGGGGTTCGACTTCGATCGCATCGCCCGCTTCACCCCCCGCCGGGTCGACACGCTGCTGGCGAACGCCGACATCGTCCGTCACCGGGGCAAGATCGCATCCACGATCAACAACGCGCGCCGTGCCCGGGAGCTCGTCGGCGAGTGCGGCTCGCTGGCGTCCTATTTCTGGCGGTGGCAGCCGGAACCCGCATCACGTCCGCAGCGGATCACCAGGGCGGCGCTGATGACGATGAGCACCACGCCCGCATCGATCGCGCTCTCCCGGGACCTGAAGCGCCGCGGCTGGACGTTCGTCGGGCCGACCACCATCTATGCCTTCATGCAAGCCATGGGGCTGGTGAACGATCACGTGGAAGGCTGCTTTGCCCGCGAGGCCTGAGGGGGCTTCGCTGCAATGCACAATGCACAATGCACAATGCAGAATGCGCAATGCGGGACTTCAATTGTTTTGCATTGTGCATTTTACATTTTGCATTAGCTGAATTCTCGTAATGCCCCCCACCCTCGAGCGCCGCATCACGCTGCTGCCGGCCACGGCGCTGAACATGTCGAACATGCTCGGCATCGGGCCGTTCATCACGATCCCGCTGCTGATGACCGGCCTGGGCGGGCCGCAGGCGCTCGCGGGCTGGGCGGTCGCGCTCGTGATCGTGATCGCGGACGGGTTGATCTGGAGCGAGCTCGGCGCGGCGATGCCCGGCTCCGGTGGCACCTATCAGTACCTCCGCGAGGGTTTCGGCCCGCGGTATGGGCGCCTGATGGCGTTCCTCTTCATCTGGCAGTTCATCCTGAGCGGGCCGCTCGAGATCGCATCCGGCTACATCGGCTTTGCCAACTACACACGCTACGTGTGGCCCGGGATGGGCCACGCCAGCGGGATGGCGATTGCGGTGGTGATCGGGGCCGTGAACATCGCGCTGCTGTACCGCCGCATCGATTCGATCAGCCGCCTGACCGTCACCCTCTGGGCCGGCAGCCTGGTGACCACCTTCGCCGTCATCGTGAGCGGGGCGCTGAACTTCAACCCGGCCATCGCCTTCGACATGCCGCCCGATGCGTTCAGCTTCTCGCTCGGCTTCTTCATCGGGCTCGGCGCCTCGGCGCGGATTGGCATCTACGATTACCTGGGCTACTACAACATCTGCTACATCGGCGACGAGGTGCAGGCGCCCGGGCGGGTGATTCCGCGGGCCATCCTCATCAGCGTCGTGGCGGTGGCGCTGATCTACGCCGGCATCAACCTGTCGATCATCGGCGTGGTCCCGTGGCGCGAGTTCGTGCCGGCCTCTGCGCACGCCCACTCGGACTTCATCGTGTCGGTGTTCATGGAGCGCCTCTACGGGACGCACGTCGCCACGGTGTTCACGGCGATGGTGCTCTGGACCGCCTTCGGCTCGGTGTTCGCGCTGCTCCTGGGCTACTCGCGCATTCCCTACGCCGCGGCGCTCGATGGCACGTTCTTCCGGGTGTTCGCCAGGGTGCACCCGGAGAAGCACTTCCCGCACGTGTCGCTCGTGGTCATTGGGGTGATCGCGATCCTGTGCAGCACCTTCTCCCTCGGGATGGTGATCGACGCGCTGCTCACCACGCGGATCCTCGTCCAGTTCATCGGCCAGGTCGTGGCGGTCATCCGGCTGCGGACGGTGCGGCCCGATATGTCGAGGCCGTTCCGCATGTGGCTGTATCCCGTGCCGGCGCTCGTCGCGCTTCTCGGCTGGATCTTCGTGCTCGGCACCTCCGATCCGCTCGTGATCCTGTTCGGCCTCGGCACGCTGGCGCTTGGCGTGGCGGCCTTCTTCGCATGGTCGTGGCGAACAGGGCACTGGCCGTTCGAAGAGCGAGCGGCGAGTGAGCTGTAATCAGGCCCTGGGGCGCTGGGCGCTCGGCGGTGGCCGGTAGGCGGTGGGCCCTTGGCGCACGGCTGAATGTGGAGCCGGATTCAATCCGGCGTCGACTGCTGGGCAAATCATGCGAACCATCGTCCTCAACGAACCCGGCGACCTGCGGCAGGCCGACACCGACGTCCCTGGACCTCCGGGCGCTGGCATGGCGCTGGTTCGCATTCGCCGCGTCGGGGTGTGTGGTACCGACTTCCACGCGTGGCGCGGCCGGCAGCCGTTCTTCACGTACCCGCGCGTGCTTGGACACGAGTTGGGAGGGGAGGTCGCTGCCGTCGGCCCGGATGTCCGGACCGTCTCCGTCGGGGACCGATGCGCCATCGAGCCCTACCTGAACTGCGGCGAGTGCCAGGCGTGTGGCCGGGGGCGCGGGAACTGCTGCGAGCGGCTGCAGGTGCTCGGAGTACATGTGGACGGCGGCATGCGTGAGTGGCTGCACGTCCCGGAACGCAAGCTCCACGCCTCTGCCGCGCTCGATCTGGACACCCTTGCACTGGTCGAAACCTTGAGCATCGGCGCGCACGCGGTGAGACGTGCCGCGCCCGGGCGCGGGGCGGGCGTGCTCGTGGTCGGCGCCGGCCCCATCGGCCTCTCGGTGGCGGCGTTTGCGAGCGCGGCGGGTGCAGACGTGGCGGTGATGGACGTGAACGAGGCGCGGCTCGCATTCTGCCGATCGCACCTCGCCGTCACACGGACCCTGCAGCCGGCCGGCTCCGATACGCCCGCGAACGTAAGCGACACACTCGGCGGCCTGCCGCTCCTCGTCTTCGACGCCACGGGAAACCGCGAATCCATGGAGGCGTCGTTCGCGCTCCCCGCACACGGCGGCACGCTGGTGTTCGTCGGCCTCGTGCAGGCCGACGTGACGTTCCGCGATCCGGACTTCCACCGGCGGGAGCTGACGCTGCTCGCAAGCCGCAACGCGCTGCCGGGCGACTTCGCGCACGTGCTCGCGACGCTTGAGTGCGGCCGCCTCGATGTCCGGCAGTGGATCACCCATCGCGCCACGCTCGACGAAGTGCCCTCACGCTTCCCGGAGTGGGTGTCACCGGCGGCCGGTGTCGTCAAGGCCATTATCGAGGTCTAGTGGGTGGAGCGGGGATTCACAGGAGTCCCGGCGGACGAGTGCGCCCCGCGCGCTATGATCACTCTCTCATGTCGCCCCCGCCCACGCTCGAAGCCTGGCAGCGCGGCCCGATCGATGGAATCCCGTCGCTGCTCATGCCCGCCGCCCACGCCATCGTCCACGCGCGCGAGGACGCTGAACGAGCGCTGAGCGGTTTGTCCACGGACGAGATCTGGCGGCGGCCGGGCGGCGGCGCCCCGTCGGTCGGGTTCCACGTGCGCCATCTGGGCGGCGCCCTGGATCGCCTCCTCACCTACGCGCGCGCCGAGCCATTGACTGCGGAGCAGCGCCACCGCATGGCCTCGGAAGGCCAGCCTGGTGCTCCTCCAGCCGCCGCACCCGAGCTGCTCGCCGAGCTCGGCCCAACAATCGAGCGCGCCCTGGATCAGGTTCGCGCGACTCCTGAATCGACGCTCCTCGATGCGCGCGGCATCGGCCGGCAGCAGATCCCGACAACCGTCATCGGCCTGATCTTTCACGCCGCCGAGCACGCGGCGCGCCACGCCGGGCAGGCGCTGACCACCGCGCGCATCGTCCGCGGCGCGGCCGTATAGACCACGGGCGGGCCGCTCGCACCTCGCGCGATCGGCCCCGGACTCCAGGCTCCAGCCCCCTGCGCTTGTCCCACTTCACCGCACCGACACAGGCGGCTCAGCTCCAGGCTCACACGATGGGCCTTGGCTCGAGGCTCCGGAACCCCGGCGCTTCTCCCACTTCACCGCACGGACACGCTGCGCAATAGCAGACGACCTGGTCCGCCGAATCCGTTGGACGGCGAGCGCCCGTCCGCAGCGTGCGAGGCAAGGCCCCGAGCCTGGAGCCCGGAACTCGGAGCCAGACATGGCCGCGGAGCGGGAGCCTGGAGCATGCGGCTGCAGCCCGGCAGGAGCCGGTCAACCGAGGCCGCGAACCGCTCGCGGTACAATTGAAGGCTCCGCTCACCCCGACCTGCCCGGCCGGCGGCCGCGTGCGACGAGGAGTACTGCATGGGTTTCGGACGACGAGTTTCGCTGGCATTCCGCGCATTCTGGGACCTGCTCCGGTCCGGCACCCTCCCCGATGACATCGTGGCCGCCGCGGCGGCCGAGGCCGAGAGGACCGTCCCGATTCCGGATGAGGTCCCCCTGCCCGCGGCGGTAGAGCGGCCCGGTGACGGTGCCGTGCTGCTGCTGTCCGTGCTGCAGCGGGAGGGGCGACTCGTGGATTTCCTCATGGAAGAACTCGGCACCTACTCGGATACCCAGATCGGTGCCGCCGTGCGCGACGTCCACGCGAACTGCCGCCGTGCGCTGACCAGCGCGTTTGCGCTCGAGCCGATCCTGGAGGGCGCCGAGGAGGCGACGGTCAACGTCCCGTCCGGGTTCAATCCGGCATCCGTCAAGCTGGTCGGTCGCGTGGTGGGTTCGGGCCCGTTTCGCGGGGTGCTGCGCCACCGCGGGTGGCGGTCGTCGCGCGTGCAGCTTCCGTCGCTTGGTGCGCCGGAGGGCCGCCAGATTGTCGCCCCAGCCGAAGTCGAAGTCTCCTGAACCCAGAAAGGCCCACCCCCGTGGCACCTCGTTTCATCGTCGGGATCGATCTCGGCACGACCAACTGCGCGCTCGCGGCAGTGAGCGCGGACCCCGGCGAGGAAGGGCCGTCAATCCACGTACGCGAGATCCCGCAGCTCGTGAATCCGCATGAGGTCGCGTCGCGCTCGCTGCTGCCGTCGTTCCTGTACCTGCCGAGCGACGCGGATTTCCCGGGGGGCAGCCTGGCGCTGCCATGGACGACGGATGCGCAGTCGGGGATCGTGGGAGAGCTCGCGCGAAAGCGAGGCGCCGAGAACCCGGTGAGGCTCGTCGCTTCCGCGAAGTCGTGGCTGTCGTACGGCGCGGCGAACCGGAGCGGTGCGATTCTGCCCTGGGGTGCGCCCGAGGAGGTGACGAAGATTTCGCCGGTGGACACCTCGGCGGCGTACCTGCGTCACATGCGCGACGCGTGGAACCACGAATCAGGGGGCCGCCTCGAAGACGCGGACGTGCTGCTGACGGTGCCTGCGTCGTTCGACGAGGAGGCACGGGTCCTGACGGTGCGTGCCGCCGAGGACGCCGGCCTCGGGCACGTGACGCTGCTCGAGGAGCCGCAGGCGGCTTTCTACGCGTGGATCGCGGAGCAGGGCGATCGCTGGCGTCGCCGCGTGCGCGTCGGAGATCTCGTGCTCGTGTGCGACGTCGGCGGCGGCACGACCGACTTCAGCCTGATTGCCGTCTCCGAGGAGGGCGGGGAGCTGCGGCTCGAGCGGGTGGCGGTTGGCGAGCACATCCTGCTCGGCGGCGACAACATGGACCTCGCCCTCGCGCGCGTGCTGCAGGGGCGCCTCGAGGAACAGGGCCACAAGATCGACACGTGGCAGCTGCACGGGCTGTGGCACCAGGCGCGGCTCGCCAAGGAAGCGCTCTTCGGTGATCCCTCCCTGGCCTCGCATCCAATCACGCTGCTCGGACGCGGCAGCAAGCTGATTGGTGGCTCGATCGGCACGCAGGTCACGGCCGACGACCTGCGAGCGGTACTGCTCGACGGGTTCCTTCCCCGTGTGGCGAGCGACGCGATGCCGGCGCGCCAGCGGCGTGTCGGCTTCCAGGAGCTCGGACTCCCCTACGCGGCCGACGCGGCAATCACCCGGCAGCTTGCGAGGTTCCTGCGGCAGCCGGTCGCTGCAGCTGCGACATCCGCCGTGCGGCGTGGTCCGGGCGGCCTCGTGTGTCCGACGCACGTGCTCTTCAACGGCGGCGTGATGAAGGCCGCGGTGCTGCGCGAGCGCATCGTGGACGTGTTGAGCGGATGGCTCGTGGAGGAAGGGTTCGCGCCGCTGGGCGCCGAACAGGTGCTGGATGCGCCCGACCTCGATCACGCGGTCGCGCGTGGCGCCGCCTACTACGGGCGTGCGCGCCTGGGCCGGGGCGTGCGCATCCGCAGCGGGGCAGCGCGCTCGTACTACATCGGGATCGAGAGCGCGATGCCGGCCGTGCCGGGGATGGCGGCGCCGCTGAAGGCGCTCTGCGTCGTGCCGTTCGGAATGGAAGAGGGTACGAGCGTCGCGATCGATCGCGAGTTCGGGCTGATCGTCGGCGAGCCCGCGGAGTTCCGCTTCCTCAGCTCGGGGACGCGCAAGGGCGACGCGCCAGGGACGCTCGTGGACGACTGGGGCGACGAGATCGACGAGTTGAGCCCGCTGGAGGTCACGCTCAGGCTGGACGGGCGCGACGACACCGTGCTTCCGGTCACGCTCGAGAGCCGGGTGACGGAGGTTGGGACGCTCGAACTGTGGTGCGTGGCGCGCAACGAGGGGCATCGCTGGAAGCTGGAGCTGAACATTCGCGAGCACGAACGGTGAGGTCGCGGCCGCGAAGCCCACGGCATTCGGAACGAACGTGAACGACTCCCGCTACGTCATCGGCATCGACCTCGGCACCACGAACTCCGCGGTCGCGTACGCGGAGCGTCGAAGCGGCGGCGATCCGCTCGCGCCGGCGCTGCGCGTGTTCGAAGTGCCGCAGCTCGTCGCGCCCGGCGACGTGCAGCCCCGACCGGTGCTGCCATCGTTTCTCTATCTCGCGGATGCGCATGAGCGCGCGTCAGCCACGCTGGCGCCTGCCTGGGACCCGGGCGCCGATCCCGTGGGGACCTATGCCCGCGATCACGGCGCGCTCGTGCCTTCCCGACAAGTAGCGTCGGCGAAATCGTGGCTCGCGTACGGGGGCGTGGACCGCACGGCGCCAATCCTGCCGTTTGGTCACGAGCCAGGCGAACGCGCCGTGTCGCCCGTGGAGGCGTCGGCGCGGTACCTGGCGCACATGCGCGACGCCTGGAATGCGACGCACGCGCGCGGAGACGCGGCGCTGCAGTTCGAGGCTCAGCGGATTGTTCTCACCGTGCCTGCCTCCTTCGATGAGGAGGCGCGCGAGCTGACGATCGCGGCGGCGGCACAGGCCGGTCTCGTCCACCTCACGGTCATTGAAGAGCCGCTGGCGGCGCTCTACGCGTGGATCGCGTCGAACCGCCGTGCACTCGACACGTACCTGTCGGACGGCGAGCACGTCCTCGTGTGCGACGTCGGCGGTGGGACGACGGACTTCAGCCTGATCCGCGTCGAACGCGAGGGCGAGGAGCTCGCCTTCGAGCGGGTCGCGATTGGCGAGCACCTCCTGCTCGGCGGCGACAACCTCGATCTCGCGCTGGCGGCGCTCGTGGAGGAGCGACTCGGTTCGCGTCTGTCGCTCGCGCAGCGACTCGCCCTGCGCCGGCAGTGCACCGCGGCCAAGGAGCGGCTGCTCTCGGACGCGACACTCGACCGCGTGGCGCTCACGATTCTTGGCAGCGGCCGATTGGTGGTGGGCGGCGCGCAATCGGCTGACGTGGCCCGGGCGGACGTCCTTCGGCTCCTGGAGGATGGGTTCTTGCCGATCACGGCTCCCGACGAGCACCCACGCCGCGATCGCCGTCCGGGCGCGCTGCGCGAGCTCGGGCTGCCATATGAAACGGATCCCGCGGTCACGCGCCACCTCGCCCGGTTCCTGGCTCGCGCGGCGTCTGGCGCACACACCGAAACTGAAGTCCCGGCTCCGCCTGCTCGCGGCGACTCTGACGATCAAGATTCACACCCGTCCTTCGCAGGAAGCACACCCGTTCAGCCGACGGCCATCCTCTTCAACGGTGGCTTCTTCACGCCGCCGGTGGCGCGTGAGCGCATCGTGCAGGCGATGACTGCCTGGAGCGGCACCGGGCCGCGGGTGCTCCCAGTGGATCGGCCGGACGCGGCCGTTGCGCTCGGTGCCGCGTACTACGGCCACCTTCGCGGTCTGCCCGACGCCATGCGGCACGTGTTGATCCGCGCGGGCAGTCCGCGGAGCTATTACCTCGCCGTGCAGGGCTCATCGACCGCACCTCCCGCCATACCCGCGGTCGCGGTATTGCCGCGGGGAGTGCAGGAAGGTACGCAGGTGGACCTCGCCGGACGCGTGTTCACGGTGCTGACGAACCGCGCCGTGTCGTTCACGCTGTACAGTTCTCTCCTGCGCAGCGATGGGCCCGGCGATGCGGTGACGCTCGACGAGGGAAGCGACGATCTGCACCGGCACGCGCCGCTGGTCAGCGTGCTGCGCTATGGCAAGCGGTCACGTCAAGCCGAGATCCCGGTACACCTGTCGGTGCGATTCACCGAGCTCGGCACCCTCGAGCTGTGGCTGCAGTCCGCAGAAACCGAGCACCGCTGGCGCCTCCAGTTTCAGCTCCGCGGTCCTGCCCCGCAGGATGACGCGAGCGCGGCGGATGTGCAGGGCCGCGACGAAGTACTGGTATCGGAGGAGGCAGTCGGCCCCGCCGAGGGGCTGCTCGAGGATGTCTTCGGCGCTGCAGAACCCGGTGCGATGCTGGAAACCGTGGTCGCCCAGCTCGAAACGCTGGTCGGGTACGGCAAGGGGGCGTGGCCGCTCGCGCTGTTGCGGCGCCTGGGCGATCGGTTGCTGCGGATGCCCGACGCGCGGCGCCGCGGGCACCGCTTCGAGGCACGATGGCTCAACCTCGCCGGCTTCTGCCTGCGTCCCGGGTTCGGGGCCTCCGCAGACGAGTGGCGAATTGGAGAGATCCGGAAGGTCTACGCGGCCGGCCTCGCCTTTCCAAAGGACGTCCAGTGCCAGGTGGAGTGGCTGATTCTCTGGCAACGTGTGGCCGGGGGCTTCAGCGCCGGGCAGCAGCGCGAGCTCGCATTGCGCGTGATCGGCCCGCTCGGGATCGGCGGGCGCAAGCCGCCGCGGATGAACCCGCAGATCGAGCGCGAGAGCTGGCGCCTGCTGGCGTCCCTCGAGCGGCTCGATCGCGACACACGTGTGCGGCTGGGGGAGGAGCTGCTCGCGCGCGTGCGGAAGGACCCGCGCAACGGCAGCCTGCTGTGGGCGCTCGGCCGTCTGGGCGCGCGTCGCCCCTTCTATGGACCGCTCGATCGCACTGTGCCGCCGGCCGTGGCGGAGCGCTGGCTCGATACGATGCTCGCCTGGCCGGTCGTCGTCCCCGACGCCCTCGGCACTATCGCCCAGATTGCCCGGCGGGTGGATGACGCCGCGCTCGACATCGACGAGCGGCACCGGGCTGCCGTCGTCGATCGGCTCGGCAAGTCAGGTGCGCCATCCGATCTGGCCGACGCCGTCCTGCACGCGCGGGATCGGGAGCAGAGTGATGCCGTCCGGTATTTTGGTGAATCCCTGCCGGCGGGGCTGCGGGTCGGCGGGGAGGAAATGAAAAATGCAAAATGAATAATGCAGAATGAAAAATGTAAAGGCAGAATGAGAACAGGAAAGCAGCAGACGTCGCATCGGTGAGATGGCTCGCTCCCCGATTCGGCATTCTTCATTCTTCATTTTTCATTTTTCATTTTTCATTTTTCATCTTCGCTCTCTCCCTCTGGTCTCGGCCTCCGCCAGCCAGCCTCTCCGAAGCTTCTCCTCGGGCACATTCGACAAGAACGGCTTGATGTCCAGAATCGGCGAGCCGTCGAGCATGTCGACGCCGCGGACGTGCAACCGGTGGCCTTCACGGCGGAGCAGTTCCACGACCGAGAGCGCAATCGGATTCGGCCGGCGCGGCGTCCTCGTGGCAAACAGTCCGTGCGGGCGGTCATCGTTCGGAGGGGTCGTCAGCAGATCGTAGCCTTCTGCCCGGTGGAACGCCCAAATCACGTACAGATGGGAGAAGCCCTCGATGTCCGTGAGTCCCGCCTCGAGCTCCGGCCTGAGCTCGAGCACGCCCTCCGCCGTGTGCGTCGCGTTCGGCCCCTTCGGAATCGACGTCGTTTCGGCGTGCGGGCTCCGCACCCACCCGACTGGCGTGACTTCGAAGGTCGGCATTTGCATTTCCTCTTCCCGTTGACGCGCTCGCATCCGCCGCCGCGACCGCTCCACACATCCACTCGCTCCCACCCTCGCGATCGTGGTGCCCGGCTACAGGTCTCGCAGGGCGGGCCAGCCGGGAACACCGGTGGCCTGCTCGACGGCGCGGCGGATGGCATCGGCGGCGGCGTTCGCTGCCGTGGATCCGACGGCCGTCAGAGACACGTCGCGTTTCAGCCGGTTCGTGGACACCGCGATCACCTGATCACCATCGCCCTGGGTGTGATACGGGTTGATCGCCCGCGCCGCGCCGGTGTTGACCATCATCGCGAGCTTGGTGAGACTCGTCTTGTCGAGTGCCACGTTGGTGGCGACTATCGTCAGAGTGGTGGCGTGGAACGGCAGATCGTCGAGCAGGGCTGCGGCAGGAGCCGCCTCCAGGTCGCGCTGCAACACGGCGGCGCTGTTCGCGAAGGCTGATCCATCCGCCGTACGCGCGCCGGCTATGATGCGGCCGGTGCGCCAGTCGAGGATGTCTCCGGCGGCGTTCACCACGGAGAGTGCCGCGATGACGACGTCGCCGCGGCGGATCGACACGGTGCCGATGCCGCCCTTCATTCCGCCAAGGCCACGTGACCGGAACATCTTGCCAACCGTCGCACCGGCGCCCGCGCCGATGCTCCCTTCCCCGACTGGCGTAGCGGCTGCCGCCTCGCAGGCCCTGAGGGCAGCCTCGGGATCCGGCCGGATGCGCCCGTCGCCGAGTGACAGGTCGTCGATCACCGCGCCAACAACGATCGGCACGCGCACGTTCGGGGGACCCCAGTTGTAGCCGATGCCCCGAGCCTCGAGGTATCGCACTGCCCCCGCGACGGCTCCCAGGCCCATCGGGCCGCCGCCGGTCAGCAGGATGCCGTGGATACGATCCACGGGGCTCACCGGTTGCAGCATCACGCCCAGCATTTCGCCAGGTGCCGAGCCGTCGTAGTCGGCACCCGCCGTTACCGGCTCGTCGAACAGGATGACGGTGCAGCCTGTCGGCCGCCGCGCATCCGTGTAGTGTCCGACGCGAAGGCCGGCGACATCCGTCAGCGATCCCTCGCCAGCGTGCGCGGGGTTCCCCTGGGCACCTGCAGCAGGCTCCGCCAGCGCGCTCCCGCGCCCGGCAGGACGCCGCTGATCGTCCCCGCAACGCCCAGGCGCCAGACATCGCGCCGTGTCAGTCGCATGTGTCCTCCGAGGATTCGATCCAGGCTCCGGGCCCGGCTCCAGGTCGCCGGCGCGGTAAACCTCCCCCATGCCGCCGACGCCCAGTGGCGCCCGGTGCTGCCCCGTCGGTCGCGGGCGATCGCGATCGTTTCGACCGCTTCGAGCGTGAGGCGCGCACGCTTGCCTCGCTCAACCACCCCAACATCGCGCAGATTTACGGCCTCGATCAGGCGGGCGGCACCCGCGCGCTCGTGAGGGAGCTCGTGTCGGGGGAGGATCTCTCACGGCGCATGGCGCGAGGTCCTGTGCCTCTCGACGAGGCACTCGCGATTGCGCGGCAGGTGGCCGAAGGACTCGAGGCGGCGCACCCGCGTGGCATCGGGCATCGCGACCTGTAGCCCGGCCAACGTGTTGGCCGACGGGACGGCGCGGTCAAGCTCCTCGACTTCGGCCTGGCGAAGCCCTTCGGCGCCGACTGTCCCGAGAGCACCGGTCCGCTCGAGACTCCGACTTTCGCGGCCCGGAAACGAGAGGGGGGGCCGCCCCCTCTCCTCAGAGCGCTGCCCTATTCTGTTCCCGGCTGTTTGCGGGGATCATCCTTGGGGTTGACGTAGTTGATGCCCCAGGGTCCGGTGCCGTGTATCTGGATGACGGTCTCTTCGGTGGTCCACGCGAAATGCCGCAGTTCCTGTTTCATGAGCCCGAAGGACCCGGCGCCCATCGCCTTGCCGGCTGCGGTGTCGAACTTCTCTCCAACTCCCATATGCAGCGTGCCCTTCAGCACCGTCACGTGCTCGTCGACAGGATGCCAGTGCGGCAGAATCTTGTAGCCGCTGGGGAACTTCGCGCGCATCGTGAACGCGCCGGGCTTGCTCGGATCGCCTTCGAGCACTGCGAGCTGGGCACCTGGCGGCAGTCCGGGGGGCGCTGGACCCCACGTCACCGCGTCGGGCGTGACAATCTTGTGCTGTGAGGCGTCATGCTGCTGGGCGGTGCCGGCCGCGGAGAGAAGCAGGCAGCACGTGGCCGCCGAAAACACGAGTTGACGGGTGGTCGCCATCGCGTCCTCCTTGGTTGGGTAGTCAGCCGTTGACGGAGGGCATTATACCCATGCCCGGTCCGACGGAATCGGTTATGAGCGCGCGCGACTCCGCTTCCGCTTCGGCCCTGGCCTCGCGGGCCGTTCCTCAGCTTCGAGTGCCCGCACCAGCGCGGTTGCGTGATGTTGCAGGTCCCGCGCCCTCTCGAGGAGCGACGGCGGCGAGGCGGACACGTCAGGGCGCTCGAGCCACTGCCGGAGCAGCTGGTGCACCAGATCGGACAGCCCGCCCGATCCGCTCGCACTGCGCGCACGTTCCCACAGGTTCTCGTCGCGGACATAGAGCGTCACTTTGCCTGCCATAGCTGAGCACTATAGCCGCAACGGTCGGCATTTCTGTGCAAGGGGGCTCACGAAAGTGCGCACGTTGCGGCGTATACTGCGCACGTATCGCGTGGCTGCGGGCGGCCCGAGACCCGCGCGCGGGTGAGACACAATGCAGATGCCGACCGTTCTCGTGGTGGATGACGACCCCGACGTCCGGTCACTGCTGGAAATGTGCCTCGGCCTGGAGGGCTTCGAGGTGTTGACCGCCTCCAACGGCCGCCACGCCCTCCTGCGACTGAACGAGACGCACCCCGCCCTCATCCTGCTGGACCTCATGATGCCCGTGATGGACGGCGTCGAGTTCCGGCGTCAGCAACGGGCCCAGCCCCGCCTCCGGGACATCCCGGTCATCTGCCTCTCCGCCCGCCATGACGCTCGCGAGACGGCAGCCGACCTCGATTTCGCGGGCTTCCTCAGCAAACCCTTTGATCTAGAGTCCGTCGTCGCCGCTGTGCGCCAACTTTGCCTCGCGTGATAGTCAGCTCCCGGCTCGAGGCTCGACGGCGCTTGTCGCAGGAAGTAGCCGTGCCTCCCGACGGCATCGATAATGCGCGCGGCTCACCAGCCGAACCCGTCGAGTCCTGGTCAGTGCCGCTCGAGCGGCAGCACGTCGACGCCGCCCGCCTGGGGTGGCACATCGAGCGATGCCACGCAGGCGTGGTAGTCGCGCGCGGGCGCGGACGGCCGAGGGGGCTCAGCTCGTCGCGGTGAGAGTTGCGAGTGTGCACAGGGCGAGCACGAATCGCACGGTCATGCTCCGATCACACGCAGGTGTCCGCCGGACTACCTCCCGTGCCGCATCTCCCACGCTCAGCCCCCGGAGCTGTGTTACGCCGCGAGAATCCTGTCAATGCGGCCGATGGCTTCGTCAATCTCGCCGGCGGATTTGAACCCGATCACGATCGCGTCCACGCATCCGCACGTCAGCGCGAACTGCAGCGCATGCTGCCGATCGTCGGGGGTGGTGAAGTCGCCATTGCCGACCAGCTTCATTCCAATCACGCCGCGGCCCTTCGCGTGCATCGCGCGGATCTCCTGCATCGCGGCCGGCTGGTTCCCCGGCTCCTTCCAGGTGCCGTCGACGCCGTCCATGTGGTGGCCGCGGTGGTTGATCCGCGCCAGGTGGACGTCGACCCAGTCCGCGTGCGTGGCCGCCGTGAGCGCGGGCAGGCCATGGCACGACACCCCCTTCACACGGATGACCCCCTTCTGCTTTGCCTCGTCGAACGCGTCCATCATGGGGCGCAGGTCGGCTGGCCATGAGTGCTTCAGCGTGCAGTGCAGCAGCAGGCTGTCGATGTACTCGACCCCGAGCTCGCGGCGGTAGCGGTCGAGGGCCTCGACCGGCTTGTCCTGGAAGGGCGCGCGGTCCCAGGGCATCTTCGTCTGGATGAAGAGCCGCTCGCGCGGGAGCCCCTTGATCGCCACGCCGACCATCTCGTGGATGCGGTAGTTGTCAGCGGTGTCGATGTAGGTGACCCCTCGGTCGACGGCGTAGCGTATGAGGCGGGTGAAGCCCTCCTGGCCCAGCCCTCGCTGCACGTCGCCGCCGTTGCTGCCGGTGCCGATGCCGAGCCGCGCCATCCGCACGCCCGTCTTGCCCAGGGGCACCATGTCGGTCGCACGTGCGGGTGACGCGGCCATGGCCGACGGTGCTGCCCATGCGGCTCCCACGACTGTCGCCGACTGGCGGATGAACTCGCGGCGATTGAGGCGGTGCTCACTCATACGTCCTCCGGGGATGGCTGCAGCGCGGCGGCTGGTCTCGGCCTGCCGCGACGTTCTACATCGTCCTACAGCGTCCCGAGCGGCTCCTGCTCCTGTGCGACCGGGCGCTCTGCCCCTGGCCCAGTGTACGCCGAGAGCAGGCTCGCCATCGTGGCAACCACGACAGGGCCGATCACGACGCCGATGAGCCCAAAGGCCGAGATCCCTCCGAGCAGGCTGATGAGCACCAGCAGCCCGTTCATCTGCGCGCGGCCCGCGAGCAGCGCAGGACGCATCACGTTGTCGATCGTGCTGACGACGGCGGCGCCGACCGCGAGGAGAATGAGCCCCTTCGCGGTGGAGCCGTTCGCGAGAAGCCAGACGCTGGCTGGCAGCCAGATCACCCAGGCGCCGACGGGCAGGAGCGAGAAGAAGGCCATCGTCACGCCCCAGAACACAGGCGCGCCGATCCCAACCGCCCAGAACAGCAGGCCCCCCGCGGCGCCCTGCGTGCTCGCAACGGCAATCGCCGACACGACGCTCGCCCGGATCAGATCGTGCGCCTGCCGGATCACCTGCTCGCGTTGCTCCTCTTCGAAGGGGAGCACGCGCCGGAGCAGCCGCATGATGCCCCTGGCGTCCCGGAACAGGAAGAACATCGCGAAGATGACGACGACCAGATCGAACAGCAGCACGCCCAGGTTGCGCAGCAGGTCGCCAGCCGACGCGGCGGCGAACCCGCCGAGCTTTCGACCGAGATCGGCCGCGACGTCCGTGAGCGTGATGCCGGCAATCATGGGCGCGTGCTGCTGCAGCCACGACCACCAGCGGCCCACGCGCTCGAATTCGCCCGCGGCGACCGCGGCCTGAACGCTGCTCGCCGCCCCCCCGGCCTCACGCACGAACGCGCTCAGGACGAGCAACACAGGCACGATCAGGATCGCGGTCACGAGCAGCGTGGTCACGAATGCGGCGGGGCCCGGGCCATAGCGCCGTTCGAGGCGTCCGTGTGCGGGGTAGAAGAAAACCACGAGGATGGCCGCGGCGCACAGCGGTACGATGAACGGCTTCGTGACCACGTAGAGGAGGTACGTCACCAGCGCGAACGCCGCATAAAAGGACGTCGTGCGGATGCGATCGCGGTTCTGCGTGGTAACGGGGGGCATCGTCGCGGTGGTCTCCAGTTCCCTCGCGGCCGGGATTTCCCGGTCGTCGCGCAGCACCCCGTGCAGCGGCCCGAGTCCGCTCGGGCGGTCAACGACCGCAGGCGGAGGAGTCGTCGCGAGACCTCCGCATGTTCCCGCAGCCTACTGCGCTGCCTTCAGCTCGTCCTGGATGATGTTCTCGAATGCCGACAGCGGCTGATTGCCGGAGAGGAATCGGCCATTCACGAAGAACCCCGGCGTGCCGTTGATGCCGTGCCCGGCGCCTTCCTCCACGTCCTTCTGTATTGCTGGCGCGGCCCTGCCGCTGGCAAGGCACGTGTTGAGCGCCGCCTTGTCGAGCGACGCTTCGGCGGCAAACTTCCCGAGCGCCGTGTCGCTGGCGTCGGGTCCAGCTGCGTACACGCGGTCGTGGAACTCCCAGAACTTGCCCTGCTCGTTTGCGCACCACGCCGCCTCCGAAGCCCGGCGCGCCTGGGGATGCAGGCTGTCGAGGGGAAGGTGTTTGTAGACGAGACGCACCTGGCGTGGGTACTTCGCAAGCAGCTGAGTGAGCGTGGGCTGCACGGTGCGGCAGAACGGGCAATGGAAGTCGGAGAACTCCACGATGGTGATTGGCGCGTTCACATCACCGCGCACGGGGGCTCCGTCGGTCACGACGGCGGCGCGGAAGACGGGCGGCGCCGCCAGATGCATCTCCACCTTCGCTTTCGCCCGCAGCGAGTTGACGAACGTCTGGCGCACGGACGCGGAACGCTGAGCTCCGAGATAGGTGCGGATCTGGCCCGTGAACTGGGCCGGGTCGCCCGGGATGCGACTGCGATTGGCCGCCGCGAATGCGGCAATCTCGCTGTCGGTGACCGGCGGGACGTGCGCCGTGACCTCCTGCTGCACGAGAGCGTCCACCGTCGTGCCCCGCCGCGCCGCCTCTGCCGCGAGCAGTTTGTCGGCAATCAGCTCGTCTACCTGCTGCTTCTTCAGGTCGTACGCCTGCTCCTCCAGCTTCGCGAGGTTCTGCCCGAGCGCTTTCCGCACTTCACCTTCCGTGATCGCCTGTCCCTCCACGGTGGCAAGCACCTGATCGGATCCAGCAGCCGCTTGTGCGGTTCCGCTCGCCTGTGCGGGTGGGGAAGACGTGGACGTGCTGCCGCAGGCCGAGATCGCCACCATGAGGCATCCGGCGGCAAACAGAAGATTGCGGTTCACACCGGCTCCGGTGAGGCGCATCGAACTCCCTTCCATGAACGGGATGACACCAGGAACCGCGCGGCTGCCGCGAACGCAACCTCGATCCGCGATACCCCTGCTGGCCGTCTGGTTCCGACGATTATATGCTTGCCCTCGACGACAGCGCGCGCCGCGCTGAACAGCTGAGCGCAGTATGGTTTTCCGAGGGGCGTCGCTCGCATGTCCGACCCGACCACCGTGTTCCTGGTACGCCGTGGGCAGAGCGACTGGATTGCCAGAGGCATCGCCGGACGGCTGCCTGACGTGCACCTGAACGCCGAGGGCCGGGGGCAGGAAGCGCATCTCGTCACCCGCATGAGGCACCTCCCGCGCCGCGCAATCTACAGCAGCCCGCTCGAACGGAGCTCGGTTCGCTTCTACGATGACTGGCTCCAGATCCTGGGCGTCACCGATACGGGCGATCTCTATGCCTGATCGGCCGCGATCTCCGGCGTCGCGGCGGGACTCGAAGATTCCGCAGGCGGCCGCCGTCCCTTTCCGCATGACGTCCGGTGAGGCAACCGAAGTGCTCCTGATCCGCCGCCGTCCCCGGGGCGAATGGGGCATCCCGAAAGGGATGATCGATCCGGGCCACACGGCGCCCGAGGCCGCCGCCATCGAAGCGTTCGAGGAAGCCGGCATCGAAGGGGAGCTGCTGCCGCAGACGCTCGGCGCGTTCGAATACGTCAAGTTCGGCACCACCTGCCACGTGGACGTGTTCGGCCTGCGCGTCACCCGCATCCACGATCATTATGACGAGGAGCGCCTGCGCGAGCGGCGGTGGTTTGCGCTCGCTGACGCGGTGCGGATCGTGAAGCGGCCTGGGGTCGCCAGGTTGATCGCGCGCGTCGCGGCCCGGTCCTGAAGGGTTCACGCGCGTCGGAGGCTCCGGGCGCGCGGACCAGACGAGTATCATCACGCTGCATGCCGCCGCCGCACGACATTCCCGGGCCACTCGCACGCGCGGTTCGGACCGCGAGCGCGGCTGCGCGACAGCTGCGGCCCGAGGAGGGCCTGCTCGTCATCGGGTTCATCGCCTCGGCGTGCCTCACCATCTACGCGAACGTGGATCTGTACCAGCGCGGCATCCGCTCGCGGGCCATACGCGGCGGTCTGCTCCGGCTGGTCGTCGTCATCGGGCTCGCCGCCATGCTGCCGGTGCTCGAGCGGGCATTGCGGCGAGGCCAGAATCATCCGCGGCTGGTCGGTGCGGCGGTGTTCCTGCGCACGATCCTGCCGTTCATCATGTGCATCGCCGTCTACACGAACCTGCACGATACCGTGCGGTACGTGAACACGCACGACGTGCACCCGTATCTCGCGGCGGTGGAGGAGTGGATCTTCGGCGGGCAGCCGGTGCTGTGGATGGAGCAGTTCATCACGCCCGGGCGCACCGACTTCTTCAATGCCTTCTATGCCAACTTCTACCTCGTGGCGCCCTCCGTGTTCCTCGTGCTGTGGTTCAGCGGCCGGCGCCACGAGGCGCGTACGGCGCTGCTCGGCGTCATCCTCTGCTTCTATTCGGGCTACGTGCTGTACGTGCTGCTGCCGGCCGCGCCGCCACGCCTCTACTTCACCTCGCTGGGGCTGTTCACGAAGTCGCTGCGCGGCGGGCCGATCACCCACTTCCAGGAGGCGCTGCTCGCAATGATGCCGAACCATGCGGCTCGAGGGGCCTTCCCGAGTCTGCACGCCGCAGTGAGTTGTCTCAGCCTGTATTACGCGCGCAAGTACTGCCCGCGCTTCTTTCCAGTCCTGCTGATCTTCGTGGTCGGGCTGCTGGTGTCCACGGTGTATCTGCGGCACCACTGGGTGGTCGACTTGGTGGCCGGTGCGGCGCTCGTGCCCTGGGTGCTCTGGCTCACACCGCGCTTCGAGCGATTCTGGGCGACACGCATCTCCCGCGGGCGTGACGCCGACACGCCGCCAATACGTTAGCGGCTAGAGCAGGATCCCACGTCCGGTTCGGTCCACGGTGGGGGCCGGCAGACGGTCCAGCCCGTTACGGACCGCGGTGAGGAAACCTTCGAGTTCTGCCGCGCGGTGTGCTGCCGTGTGCGCTGACGCCACTCGACGGCGGGCCCGCTCCGCTGCCGCGAGGCGGGCATCCTCGGGCAGCGTCTTGAGCAGGGCGAGCGTCTCGGCTGCCGACCGGCTGACGAAGATCTCGCGGCCCGGCACGAAGAATCCTCCAGCCCCGGCCAGGTCGCTGATGATCCGGAACCCCGCACGCCGCCGCCTCGAACAGCCGCACGCTCGGCGACCAGCCCGCACGCGACCATGGCTGCACGCGTCACGTTCAGCGTGAAGCGCTGCGCCGTATAGAACGTCCGGTGGTGCGCCGGCGAGCATGTATCTCGCGCTCGACACGTTGCCCGGCCAGGTGATCGCCCCGGGTACCGGTCCGGCGACGATGCCTCGCCAGCCGCCTGCGAAGATCCCGCTCGACGAGCAGGCGCTCGAGCGTCGGCTGCCGATCGTCGCTGTAGGTGCCGAGATACCCGAGGTCCCATCGCACGTCAGCCGTAACGTCCGGGTAGTACAGCTCGGGATCGAACGAGCAGTAGAGGGCGCGCGCGGCGGGCGACCCGAACTCATGTTCGAGCCTGGTCAGTGTGGGTCCTCCGGTGAACGACAGGTACAGATCGAATGCCGCAATCTGGCGCGGCGCCAGGTAGTCGCATGTCCCCTGCTGGAGCGCTGCCATCGTCACGGGTGTGTCGATGTCGTAGAACGCCGTTGCGCCACGAGCTTCTGTCACGACCCAGTCGCCGATCGTGATCCCGTCCGGCACGTACGAGCCCAGGATGACCGCGTCGGCGTCGCGGATGTGGCTTCTGAAGCCGTCGCGCAACTCGTCGATGCTGCGATACACGACGGTCCGCCCGTGCGGGGGCACCGGCATGTCCCGGTTCTCGGCATACCAGGGCTGGTCGCGTTCGAGGAACAGGACGTCGTGTCCCCGCGCCGCCATCTCTCGCACCAGGGCGCGGTACGTCGTCGCGTGGCCGTTGCCCCACGACGACGTGATCGACAGGCCGAGGACGACAAGCGAGAGGCGGTCGGACATGCCCTCAGACCGCCAGGCTGGGACGCAGCTCCCCGAGCAGCAGCGATACCTGCGCGGCACGATGCCCGTAGGTGTGCTCTGCGAGGACGCGATTGCGTGCGGCCTCGCCGATGCTGCGGGCGCGCGCGGGCGTCAGCCGATCCAGGTGGGCGGCCACGGCCTCGCCGCTCGGCGCGACGAGCACCTCGCGTCCGGGCTCCAGAAACAGCTCGATGCCTTCCCAGGCGTCGGTGATGAGGCACGCGCCTGCGCCGGCCGCCTCGAACACACGGGTCGGGGGCGAGAAGCCATAGCGTGCCATGCTCTCGCGGTTCACGTTCAGAACGGCGCCGGGCGTGCAGTTGAACGCGTTGTGATCGCGCGTGAACACGTGTCCGGCATAGCGCACGTTCGGCGGCATCGGCTTGTCATCCCAGCCACTGCCGCCGAGCAGGAACCGGCGATCGGGCCGGTGCGCGGCCGCCGCGAGGAAGAACTCCTCGACGCGGGCTTCGCGGTCGGGCAGGCGGTTGCCGAGAAACCCGAGGTCCGCGTCGAACCGCGGGCTCGGGCGGTACCGGGAAGTGCGTGTCGGGCTCGAACGCGTTGTACAACGGGCACGCACATCCGCGCGCCGAGTGCGCGATAGGCATCCACGACCGGTTCGCCCCCGCCGTACGTGAACACCGCGTCGTACTGCGGGATCAGCTTCACGAAACGGATCCCGCGGGATCCCCCTGCACCCGGTCGAGCGTGGCCGGCGCATCCACGTCCCAGAAGACGACGAGCGCCTCCGGCCTCCGTACCTGCAGGACGAGCGCCTCGAGGAGCTCGTCGAAGACCCCGACGCCGCTGGCCTTGATGATGACGTCTGCATCCTGTGCCATCTCCAGGGCGCGCGACACGCCGTCTGTCCCTTCGCCGGGGTACACGACGACGGTGGCCCAGTCCGGGTCCGGCATGTCCCGATGCTCCTGTCGCCCAAAGGCATCAGGCTCGAAGAAGGTGACGTCATGACCGCAGCAGTGCAGGCCGCGCACGACGCCGCGGTAGTAGGTGGCGGCGCCATTCCAGTACGCCGACACCAGGCTCGACGCGAAGAAGGCAATCTTCATGCGACGCTCTCGGAGTCGAAGTTGAGGGCGGCCGTGCCGGGGAATTCCCGTACGATGGCGAGCAACTGATCGACACGGTGGCCGCAGGTGTGCGCGCCGGCCACCGTCCGCCGACCATGTTTCGCCAGCCGCCTGCGAAGATCCCGATCGCCGAGCAGGCGCGCGAGCTGCCGGGTCATCTCGGCGCCATCAGCGGCACACAGGAAATCCTCCTCCGGCGTGAACAGCCCCGCCGTCGTGCGCCACAGCGCGGAGACGAGCGGGATCCCACACGCGAGCGCCTCGAACGGCCGGATCGTCGGAATCCCCGGCAGTGCCGTGACATAGGGCCGTCGAGGCACGTGGACGGTGACGTCGAACCGCGCGAACACGCGGGGCACTTCGTAGTTCGGCAACCACCCGCCGTACTCGATGCCCGCGCCCTCGAGCGTGCGCCGGGCCTCCTCCGGATACCGTACGCCATGGAACCGCGCCTGCAGGCCGAGCCTCCGTATGGGCTCGATCAGAAACTCGTTCAGCTCCGCCGTCCGCTCCTCGTCGCCCCAGTTGCCAATCCAGACGAGGTCGCCGTCGCGTCTCGCGGCCCGCACCGGGTGGAACCGTCGCACGTCCGCCGCCTCGTGCCATGTCCACGCACACGCGGCCCAGCCGTGCTCGAGATACGCGTCACGGATCACGTCGCCGAAAGCGAGCACGCCATCGTAGTGCGTCAGGTCGTACTCGCCGATCCCCGATCGATCGGTCAACGAGCGATGGTGCGTATCGTGGAAGAGCAGCACGTACGAACCCTGCGCGCCGCGGTGTGCACCGATCGCCGCGACGAGCGCGTGGTCGTTCCACTCATGCACGAGCACGAGGTCCGCCCCGGCGAGCGCGGCATCGAGGTCGAACTCACTACGCTCGTAGTGAATGCTGATGCCGGCGAGCTCCGGGTAGGCCTGCTCGAAGGCGCGAATCGCCCGTTCTCCCTTCTGTTCGATCAGGTTGACGACGCTCCACGCGTCGCGCGGCTCGTACACCCGGACGGAATGACCGCGGGCGATCAGGTCAGAGGCGACCCCGCGCAGGAAGTGGGCGTTGCCATGGTTCCAGTCGGAGACCAGCGAGTGGCAGAAGATTACGACGTCCACGACGAGACCTCCAGCGCCCGGCGCTCCGAAGGGGCCAGCAGCCCGTCGTAGAGGCGTTGATATGCGTCGGTCATCCGAGTGACAGTGAACTCCTGGCCCCGCACCCGTGCGCGCCGGCCCAGTTCCGCCCGCTGTGATGGGCGGTCAATCAGCCGGTCTATCGCACTCCGCAGCGCCTCCCGATCGTCCGGCGCCACGAACACGGCGGCGCCCTCCCAGTGCTCACGCAGGCTCGGGATGTCGCCGAGCACCAGTGCGCATTCCGAGAGCCCGGCCTCGAGAATCGAGAGGCCAAAGGGTTCGTAGCGTGCGGGTAAGGCGTAGATGGACGCGCGGGCCATCCACCCCCTCAGATCCTGCGACGACAGGCGGCCCAGATACTCGACGGATCCCGGCGTCCGCTCGCCATGCGCAGTCTGCGTCTCGCCGGCGAGTGCCACGCGCCACGGCAGGCGATGCGCAACCGACGCGAGCGCCCTCACGTTCTTCGCCTCGTCCCACAGCCGCCCCGCACCGAGGACGAGCGGTTCCTTCGGTCCGGTGCCGAACTGCGCGGCGTCGCGTCCATTTGGCACGACGGTGCCGGCGACCGCGCCGTAATGCGCCGACAGCGCACGCAGCATTGCCGCCGAGGGTGCCACGACAGCCACTGCCGCGCGCAGCCCATCGCGTACCGCCCGGCGGTACGCGTCCCACTCCCCGGACGCGTCTCCGCCCCGCACAGCGGTCCACCACGAGCAGACGCACGAGTGGGCCACCACCACGGTCGGTGCGCTCCAGGCGAGGCCACCGTGCGCATAGCCGTTGAGATGGACGATATCCGGCTGCGCCTGCGCCTCGAGATCCAACAGCCATGAGGCCGCTCGTGCGACGTCGTCCCACGGGTGGTCGGCCCATTCCAGCCGGTAGTCACTCTCGACGAGGCGCAGACCGGGAACGCCCTGGGCAGCCGCGCGCTGGTCGTCTCGCGGCCGGGGCCCCATCGTGGCGAGCGTCACCTCCACGCCGTACGTGCCCAGGCCTTCGGCGAGCTGCAGCGCGTAGTCCCACACGCCGCCCACTGCATCCGCTGTCATCAGGACGCGGCGGCATTCCCCGTCAGCGTGCATGGGCGGGGAATTCAGCGGCCGGAGCGGGAACTGGGCGGCTCATGGACATGAGCTCCGAAGCAAGGGAAAAGCCAGGTCGAGCTGATCTCAACTCCAGGCTCCGGGCTCGAGGCTCCAGGCAGGATCGGGTATGGCTCCGACCATGGGCTCTGGTCTTTTGACGGCGGGAAGGTGCGTTTCACGTCCGGAGCCCGGAGCCTGGACCCGTGAGCCCGGAGCCGAAACCGTGAGGCTGTCACCCCTCCTTCGGCTTCGGCGTGTAGTAGCGCTTCAGCCACCGGCTGAGGCCATCGAGTCCGGGGTACAGCACCCGCTCCGTGATGTTGGCCTGATCGAGCTTGTCGCGAATCTCCCACTTCACTTCCGCCGGCACGATGATCTTGCGCCAGGCCTGCGGGTGCGATTCCAGCCAGCTGTCGAACCGGGTGCTCGGGCCGGAGAGCAGCGAGAAGAGGGCGAACTGGTTGATGATGCGTTCGTCGAGCGAGGGCGGCTCCAGGAACGCGACGAACGGCTCGTCGGCGAGCGCGTCGAACTCGGCCAGGCTCGGGGCGGCATGCGCCAGCATCTCCGCCGTGAACACGTCCGAGCCTTCGTCGGCCAGCACCTGCTTGAGGCGGTAGGGGAGCAGGCCGTTCGTCACGCTGTAGTCCACACACCAGATCACCGCATCCGACGCGAATGCCTCGACGTCCTCCGTCGCGAAGTGCAGCGCGACATACGGCGAGTACGTCCAGTCGAGCATGCGGGTCGGCAGGCCGTGGTGCTGCGCGACGGCCAGCCAGTTCCAGACGGAGTCCTGCGGCACCGCTTCGCGCTGCGCGTACTTGCGGAAGTTCCGCAGCATGTGCCGTTCGAGTTCCTCGGCGCCGCCGAGACGGGCGAGGCTCGTCTCGAGCGAGTAGTCGATGCGGCCCACGCCGCGATATGCGAAGCTGGAGCGGAAACGGCCGAGCGGAGCCTTCCACGACGACTCGTAGAGCCGCTCGTGCAGCTCGGTCCAGGTGGCGATGCGTATGACGTTCGTCATCGGTGATGGCGGTCTCTCCCGGAGTCCTGGCGAGAACGATATCACTGGCCCTCTGCGCGACTTTCGGAGGAGACTCGCAGCCCGAGGGTCGGTACTGGCCCTCGAGCTCGTGCTGTCGGCGAGCGCATGGGAGCAGGATGCGAATCCCGGTCCAACCGCTGCTCATGGCGGGTGTCGTGTTCGGGCTGCTGGTCGGCCTTGGCCTCTACACCTTTGTCTACGCTCGTGGCGGCTCGTATTTCACCAACGATCCGGCCGCCTGCGCCAACTGCCACGTCATGAACGAGCAGTACAACGGCTGGCTGAAGTCCAGCCATCACGCGGTGGCCGTGTGCAACGACTGCCACACGCCGCACAACCTGGTGGGGAAGTACTCGACCAAGGCCCTGAACGGCTTCTGGCACTCGTTCGCGTTCACATCCGGGCGGTTCCCCGACAACATTCAGATCACGCCTCGCAACCACCGGATCACTGAGGCGGCCTGCCGCTCGTGCCACACCGACATGGTGCACGCGATCGATGTGAGTGGCCGTGCAGACGGCGAGGCAGTCTCGTGCGTGCGGTGCCACGGTACCGTGGGGCATGGACCCCGATAGGACGTCACCATGGCAGCTTCTCCGGATGGCCCGGCTCCAAAGGCGCATTGGCGCCGGTATCGCGTCGTGTATGTCACCGTGCTCCTCACGGCGCTCGCGACGGTGGCGCTGACGGCGCTGCTCGTGAACATCTTCGAGCACAAGCAGGAGGCGCGGCAGGCGTTCTACCGCGTGGTGGCCCTGGACGAGAACACCGCCGACCCGGCGATCTGGGGCAAGAACTTCCCGATGCAGTACGATGGATACCGGCGCACGGTCGACCAGGTACGCACGCGCTATGGCGGCAGCGAAGCGATCCCGCGCACCCCGACCGCGGCCGATCCGCGATCGATCGTCGCCCAATCACGGCTCGAAGATGACCCGCGCCTGAAGACGCTCTGGGCCGGCTACGCGTTCTCCAAGGATTTCCGCGAGGAACGTGGGCATGGCTACATGCTGGACGATCAGACCTTCACCGAACGGCAGCAGGTCGTGAAGCAACCCGGCACCTGCATGCAGTGCCACGCGTCGATCTGGGTGCCGTATCGCAAGCTGGGTGGTGGCGATCTGACGAGGGGCTTCGAGCTGATGAATCAGATGCCCTACGTGGAGGCGCGAAAGCTCGTGACGCATCCGGTCGCGTGCATCGATTGTCACGACCCCGCGACCATGCAGCTTCGGGTCACGCGGCCGGGGTTCATCGAGGGTTTCCGCGCCCTCAAGGCCTCCGACGGCGTGCAGAACTACGACGTGAACACGCAGGCGACGCGGCAGGAGATGCGCGCGTTCGTCTGCGGGCAGTGCCATGTCGAGTACTACTTCAAGGGCGCGGAGAAGCGCCTCACGTATCCCTGGGCCAAGGGCCTCCAGATCCAGAACATCATGGCCTACTACGACGAGGCCGGCTTCAAGGACTGGACGCACGCGGATTCCGGCGCCCCGGTGCTGAAGGCGCAGCACCCCGAATTCGAGATGTGGAACCAGGGCGTGCACGGCCGCAGCGGCGTCACGTGCGCCGACTGTCACATGCCGTACATGCGCGAGGGGGCGCTCAAGATCAGCGATCACCACGTGCGGAGCCCCCTGCTCAACATCAATCGCGCGTGCCAGACCTGCCACAAATGGCCGGAGGACGAGCTGCGGAACCGCGTCTACGCGCTGCAGGAGCGCACCTATCACCTCCGGAACCTCGCGATGGACGCCGTCGTCGGGCTCATCGGCGACACGAAGGCCGCGCGTGCGGCGGGCCGGCCGGATGCCGAGCTCCAGGGGGTGTGGCGGCTGCAGCGGCAGGCCCAGTTCCGGCTCGATTTCGTGGAGGCGGAGAACTCAACCGGCTTTCACGCGCCCGAAGAGGCTGCCCGCATCCTCGGGGAGGCGATCGACTTCGCCCGGCAGGGCCAGATACTTCTGCGCGATCCGAAGTTCACGCCGCAGCATGGGCCGAGCGGCATGGGCGAACCCACGCCGCCCGGTAACCGCACGAGAGGCGACTGACCGGGCCTGGAGGTGTCGACCGACGCTGCAGGCGGGGCTGGGGCAAGGGTGGGTGGGCCTCGCGGGTGGGAACCATGATTGCAACAGCCTCGACTATGACGTCCGGTTCTCCACAGAACGGCCGCGTGCGGGTTGCCGCGGTGGGCGACCTGCACTTCGGCAAGAACTCCCAGGGTATGCACCAGGGGCTGTTGACACAGATCAGCCAGGTGGCCGAGGTCCTGGTGCTGTGCGGCGACTTCACGGATTACGGCATGCCTGACGAAGCCCGCGGGCTCGTCCGTGACTTCTCGTCGCACCTCCGCATACCGGCCGTCGCGGTGCTCGGCAACCATGACTTCCACGGCGGGCATGCCGACGAGATCACGAGCATCCTGCGGGACGCCGGGATCACGGTGCTCGACGGCGACGCGCATGAGGTGAACGGGGTCGGCTTCGCGGGTGTCAAAGGCTTCGGGGGCGGCTTCGGCCCCCGCGCCCTCGGGCCGTGGGGCGAAGACACGTTCAAGCGCTTCGTGCACGAAGCGGTAGAGGAGGCCCTGAAGCTCGAGGCCGCGCTCGCCCGCCTCCGTACCCGGTCGCGTGTGGCCGTCCTGCACTACGCACCGGTACGCGAAACGGTGGAAGGCGAGCCGCTCGAGATCTATCCGTTCCTGGGATCGAGCCGGCTCGAGGAGCCGATCAACCGCTACGAGGTCTCGGCGGTCGTGCATGGGCACGCGCACCGGGGGCAGCCGGAGGGCCGCACGGCGACCGGCGTCCCCGTCTACAACGTGAGCCTTCCGCTGATGAAGAGCCTCACGCCGGAGCAGCCGTTCAAGCTGCTCGAACTGCCGGTTACCGTCGGCGAGACCGCAGCCGAGACCGCATCGTCGCTGGCCGGCGCGGCGGTGCGAGGATGATGCACGTGATGCGTCCCGGATCTGACGCGTGCGGATGCTCCGCTTCGCCAGGACCCCAGAGATGAGCGCCGATCCGGCTGTCTACGATCTTCACGACCACCCCGGGCGAAGGTTCTATCGCGGTGCGCTCAGGGCTCTCGATGCGGTCGGCGTCCCGTATCTGGTCGGCGGGGCGTTTGCGTACTCGCACTACACCTGCATCGAACGGGAGACGAAGGACTTCGACATCTTCATCCACCCGCGGGATGTGGAGCGCGCGCTCGCGGAGCTTCGGCGCCGCGGGTATCGCACCGAGCTGACGTTCCCGCACTGGCTGGCGAAGGCGTGGTCGGGGGACGCGTTCATGGATGTCATCTTCAACTCGGGCAACGGGGTGGTTCCGGTGGACGACGAGTGGTTCACGCATGCGCCCGAGGCAATCGTGCTGGGCATGCGGGTCAAACTGCAGCCGATCGAAGAGACGATCTGGTCGAAGGCGTTCGTGATGGAACGTGAGCGGTCGGATGCCGCCGACGTGGCGCATCTGATCCTGAAGTGCTCCGATCGCGTCGACTGGGATCGGCTGGTGGCGCGCTTCGGCGCGAACTGGCGTGTGCTGTTTGCGCACCTGGTGCTCTTCGGCTTCGTCTACCCCTCGGAGCGCACGCGTGTGCCCGCGCGCCTGCTGCGTGAGCTGTGGGGGCGCCTGCAGTCGGAGCTCAGCGACGACGGCCCCGAACGCGTGTGCAACGGGACCATTCTCTCGCGCGAGCAGTACCTGTGGGACGTGGAGCAATGGGACTACAAGGACGCGCGCGTCGCTCCGCGCGGCAGCATGTCGCCGGAGGACATTGCGCATTGGACGGCGGCCATCGACCGTGGGCACTGACCATCCGACCCAGCGGCATCATCGTGCGTGGCACGAAACCGTGCTCGCGCCATCCGTGTGGGTGTTCCTCGCGGGGCTCGCGATCGCCGGGCTCCTCGTCTCGGCGGGGCGTAACACAGCGCCTGTGGATGCACAGCAGGAGCCCGCGACGGGAGGGACGACGGTGGTGCCGACCGGGCGTCTGCGCGAGTTCAGCGTGACCGCCTACTGCACGGGCACCGTGACCCAGTCCGGGGCGAGGGTGAAGGCCGGTATGGCGGCGGCGGATCCCCGTGTGCTGCCGGTGGGGTCGACGGTGCGGGTCGACGGCCAGGGGCGGGCGTACGACGGCATCTACACCGTGACGGATACCGGCCGCGAGATCAGGGGGCGTGAGCTGGATCTGTATCTCGATGACTGCACCGAGGCGCAGCAGTTCGGACGTCGCACGATGCAGGTGGCGGTCATCCGGCGGGGGTGGGACCCGGCGGCGACGCCTGGTGCCTCGCGGTGATGCAGCGGATCTGAGCCGCGTCTAAGTGATGCCGGGGTTGGTCCCGACGGCGTGCCTCAGACGGAGGTAGACCTGTCCGCCGATGTCCGAGTGGTGATGGCACCTGCTAACTCCCTTTGCGCAAGAGCCACTCGAAACCTATCAACGCCGGTTGATACCTCCTCCGCATACACCAGCCGTCATCCGCATGGCGGCGCGATCACTCCGGTGCTGACAGCCGGCGCCGCACCGCCAGCAGGTCGTCTTTGAGAAAGTAGCCGCACGCGCCCGCCTGTCGCGCGGCGGCCCGCCAACGCTCATCGTCGTACTGGGTGACGATGAGGATCCGCGCCTTGGGCCAGGCGGCCCGAATCCGTCGGGTCGCCTCGATGCCGCCCAGCCGTTCCATGTGCAAATCCATCAGCGTCCAGTCGGGCTGCTCGACCGCATACGCCGCCACCGCCTGTTCACCGTTGGTGCACTCGACAATCGCGTCCGCCAGGTCTGACAAGAGCTGTGTCAACAACCGACACATGTGCGGGTTGTCTTCGACAATCATCAGCTTCATCGGTCACGCTTTCAGGGAGCTGGCACCTGCTGCGGTCTCACCACAGCGGCCAGCGTCAGCGTGATGCCGGCGACCTTCACGATCGTGACATCCTTCTCCGGCATGTGTGCGAGCGGACCGAAGCTGATGTCGCATGGTCAGATTAGGAACTGCTCCTCCATCCACAGCATCCCCGGGGCGTTCGTCTTGGTGACGATCGGGCCGTCGATGACGATCTGCTTTGGGATCGGGAGGCCGGTCTTCGGCCCTCGCGCAGCGGCGACGCCGGCGACGATGGCGCCGCCGTGGATGCGACAGGAGGAATTGCGGACCGTGGCGTGCATGCGGCCGTCGACCACCGCCTGGATGGCCTGCGGCATCGCGTCCACGCCGCCAATCAGGATCTCGGTACGCCCGTGCGCTTTCATGACGTGGGCCGCGGCGAGCGCCATGTCGTCGTTGTGGAAGAACGCGGCATCGATCTTCGAGAACGTGGTGAGGTACGTCTCCCAGAGTTGCGCCGCTTTCGCGACGTCCCAATCTGCCGGATCGGTCGCCAGGATCGCGACACCAGGGAACCTGTCGATGACCGATTGGAATCCGCGCGCACGCCCCTGCGCACCGGTGTGTCCGAGCGCGCCCTGCGTCATGATAATCGTGCCCTGGCCGCCCATCGCGTCCACGAGCGCCTGGGTGACCGCGGCGCCCATGAAGTCGTTGTCGGGAGCAAGAAACGTGAGGACGTCGATCTGATCGAGCGGCGCGATCAGCGTGTCCATGTCAATCACGGGGGTACCGGCCTCAATCATCCTGACGACGGGCTCGGTGATCGTGTTGATGTCGACCGCCTGGATGGCGACGAAGTCCCACTTTTCAGATGCGATCTCTTCGACCAAAGCCAGCTGTTTCATGGCCGACAGCTCGGGGTCGAACCAGGTGACGTCGACGTTGAACAGCCGGCCCCAGGTACTCGGCGGCCTCTTTCCCTTGCGCGCACCAGCTGACCTGCAAGCCGATGTTCGAGAACGCGGCGCGCAGCCGCCTGCGCGAGTGGCTTGCACGGGCGCCCGGCTGCGCGCCGGCGAGGAGGTTGACGCCTCCGAAGGCCGCGATGCCGGTCGCCGCTGCGGCCAGTTGGAATAAATCGCGTCTGCTGGGCTGAAAGCGAAACGCTGGAGGCATTGGGTCCTCAATTTCTGGCTCCGGACTCCGGACTCCGGACTGGGGGTCTAGTTCGTGCTCACCCTGTGCAGCACGATCGTGCTCACCGGGCTGCCGTCCGGCAAGGTCGCGGTCTCGATCATCAGGCCGCGCTCGACCAGCTCGAACCTGAGGTGCAACTGGACCGTCGCGCCGTTGTTGAAGCACTGGATGATGAGCGAGTTCGACTGCATCACAGTTCGACTGACGACCGTGCCGTCATCGAAGCTGGCGAAGCCGCGATCCGTGCTGTCGCAGAGATGAAGCAGGGTGTCGCGGGCCGCGAGCGTGTACGTGCCGTCGGTGCGCAGGATGAGACTGCGCCGGGCGTCGCCGCCGTCGGAGGGGTCCACGCCCATCCAATACCCTTGAAAATCGGCGTGGCCCCGGGACGGCGCCGGTGCCTGGTTCGACCTGGCCGAAATGCCTGCCATGAGAACGACTCCGAGAACACTGGCGGTGACGAGTGCGGTTCGCATACCTTGACCTCCTGCATGATGGTAGAGCGATACGCTATCGCTGGGAGGACGCGGGTGACGGCGCCCACAGCACCGCGTGCAGCGCGTTCGTCTTCTTGTCGATCGTAAAGCCGGCGAAGAACCCGTTCGAGCTCGCCACGTCCACTGCTCGAACCGCCCCAGTGAGGGCATCTCGACCATCCCGACGTCCGCGGTCCAGATGAACGTGTGCCGCCGGTGTCGCTTGGTGCCGCTCTCGCCGATGATTGCGCCAGTCTCAGTGACGAAACCGCCCCTGCTGTTTCTTCCGCCGAGGGTTCCCAGGTCGATCATGCCACCGTCTTCTGTCCACGCGATCGCGTGCTGGTCGCCGCTCGGGGTCTTGCTGTAGCCGGTGACCAGCCCCGATGAGTTGAGGTGAGAGGCCCAGCTGAAATCGCCTCCAAGAGTGCCGATATCAACGAGCCCGTTTGCCTTTGACCACACGAACCCGTGCGTCTCGCCGCTCGCCGTCGTGCCGAACCCGATGATCGTGCCGGCGTCGTTGATCGGCGTGGGCCTGATCTCGTCGCCGCCCAGGGAACCGATGTCCTCGAGCCCATTCGTCTGCGACCAGAAGAAGGTTCCCTCCGTGCCGTCCTCCCGCTGCACGGTGCACGGTGCCCGTCAGCGCGCCCTGCCGGTTCATGTACTCCGGCAGCATGTCGCGACCGAGCGAGCCGATATCGGACAGGCCTGTCGTCTCCGTCCACGCGAATATGCGCCAGCGCCGGTTTCAGCAAAGATGGATCCGATGATCAGACTGCCGTCCTCGGTCGCGAAGAGTCCGGTGCTGTCGACGAGACCGGTCGGATCGAGATCCAGGATCCGGCATGGCGGCGGCGGATCCCCGTGTGCTGCCGGTGGGGTCGACGGTGCGGGTCGACGGCCAGGGGCGGGCCTACGACGGCATCTACACCGTGACGGATACCGGCCGCGAGATCCGGGGGCGTGAGCTGGATCTGTATCTCGATGACTGCACCGAGGCGCAGCAGTTCGGACGTCGCACGATGCAGGTGGCGGTCATCCGGCGGGGGTGGGACCCGGCGGCGACGCCTGGTGCCTCGCGGTGATGCAGCGGATGTGAGCCGCGTCTCGTCTAGTGTCCGGCCGGGACACTAGCTTTCGGCGGTCTCGATCCCGAGGCGCTGCCGCTTCAGATACAAGCCCTTTCGCGACAGGCCCAGCATCCTGGCGACCTGCTCGACGCGTCCGCTGCAGACGCGCATCGCGTGCCCGATCATCGAGCGCTCGACGTGCTCGATCACCGCGGCGAGCGGCTGATCCATCCGCACGACAAGCTCGGTGGGCTCGAGCTCGCGCTCCGACGCCGGCCGCGTGCGCCGGCTCGCGAGGATGTTGCCGTGCAGGTGTTCGGGCATGAGGACGGCGTCGGTTTCGGCAAGCGCGGCCATTCGCCGCAGCTCGTTCATCAGTTCCCGCACGTTCCCCGGCCACGAGTAGAGCACGAGGTATTCCAGCGTCTCGTCCGCGAGACGGAGGCAGCCCTTGCTGAAATCACGCGCGAAGCGCTCGAGGAACACCTCGACCAGCTTTGGTATCTCCTCGCGGCGCTCGCGCAGGGGAGGGATGTGGAGCCCCACGTTCAACCGGAAGAACAGATCTTCGCGGAAGCGCCCCTCGCGAACGAGCTGGCTCAGGTCGTGGTTGGTGGCGGCGACGACGCGGACGTTGGTGCGCACCGGGTGCGCCTCGCCGAGCGGCTGTACTTCGCCGGTTTCCAGGAATCGCAGCAGCTTCGGCTGGAGGTCCCGGCCGATTTCCCCGATTTCGTCGAGGAACACCGTGCCGCCTTCGGCAGATCGGATCACGCCGGGGAACGCTTCGTCGGCGCCGGTGTACGCACCGCGCCGATGGCCGAACAGCTGGTTTTCGAGCATATCGGCGGGCACCGCCGCGCAGTTGAACGGGATGAACGGCTTGCCCGGGCGGCTCGCCTCGTGAATGACGCGCGCCATCACCTCCTTGCCAACGCCGGTTTCGCCGGTGATCAAGAGATTGATCGGTGCGACGGCGTAACGGCGGGCATCCCGGAGCAGGCCCTTCATCTGCTCTGATACAAAGAGCCCGGACGAGGGGTCGTCCGGGTTGTCGAGCGGCCACAGCGCGTCCCGCTCACGCGCCTCGCGGCGTGCCGCGGCGAGCGCGCGGCCACAGCTCGCCAGCCCGAGAACCGCCAGCCAGGCGGTGCGCGCCGCGACCGTCGGCGCCACAGACGCGACCAGCTGCCATTCGCGGTCACGCCAGGTGCCGAGCGGCAAGGCTGGCGGATCTGGGGCGGCGGTGGCGGCGAGCGCCTCGGCTTCAGTCCACCCGACTCGTCCTTCCACGACGGCCGCGCGCGACTGGTGCGTCGATACGATGGCAGCAGCGGAGGCGCACCCGCATGCCATGATGAGGGCGAGCACCTCGCTGCCGAGGAGATCGGGTCGTCCGGCCTGCTCCATCAATGCCGCCGCTTGCCGCAGCACCAGATCGGCGCGGGCCTCCGCCGGGTCAGTCGTGCCGACGGACGGAGCAACTCCGCTCGATCGCGGCCGTGGAGTTCCGCGGCCGCGGCCCACGGCAGTGGCATCCGCTTCGACTTCTCCCTGGGCGCGGAGATGTCCGATCGCGTGGAGGATGCGTGCACTCCGCCGGAAGGCCACCCGTGCGCCGATCGGGTCGTCCTCGCGGTGAAGGGCCTTTCCGATGACGCGGTGAATCTCCGCAAGGATTTCGAGCGGCGGTTCGTCCTGCGGCGCTGCAGCCTGCACGACGTCGACGGCAGCGCCTGAGAGGTCGCCGAGCTCGATGCGCGCTTCCGCGCGGAGAAGTTGGAGGAGTCTCACCAGTGCCCGGTCACCAGCTGCTGTGGCACGGGCTATTGCAGCATCACCTGTTTGCCCCGCATCTATCCAACGACCCTGAGCGATTAGCGAGCGGAGCTGGGTGTGGAAACTCCAGACCTTCGCATAGGACAATTCTGGAGACTCGCAGTCGCGGAGCTGTTCGATCAAACCGTCGCACTTCTCAAAATCTCGTCGTGCCAGCGCGACTTGTGCGAAACCATCCAGAACGTTGTCTCTGCAGCGAGGACTAATCTCGCTCATTTTCCAGGCGTCGTTGAAGTAGCTTGTGGCTACCCGTAGCTCCCCTTTCTTGACGTATATGTGCCCGAGATTTATGAGAGCTGCGAGTCGGGTCCTGGCATGGCCGCTTGTGCTAACCGTGTGTAACGCACGCTCAGCATGTGCGTGTGCCGTGCCAAGGTCGGACGACAAGTACGCGACGCAAAAATCGGCAATCGCAGTCGTGCCGTCCAACCAAGTGTTCTCGAACCTGTCAAGCAGGGAGCGAGCGACTCGTAGGTGCTTCGCCGCGGTGCCGAATGCGCCACGCTTAGCTTCAACTTCTGACACGAACACGTGCAGCGCCGCGCTCACGAAAGGGTCTCCCAGTTGGGCGACGTGCTTCCGCACCTCTCGGAGCATACCGGCCGACGCATCGGAGGGTGACAACTCAGCCATCGAGGCCAGAAGCCGCAATTCGGCCCAACACAACTGCTCGATGCACTTGCCCTGCTTGGCGACCGCTACTGACGACTGCAGATGGCGTACCGACTCGTGTGCGCGGCCTTGCTCAAGCTCGACATTCCCAAGGACGGTCAGGTACCGGCTCTGAATGGACGGTTGCAGCCCCTCCTTCAGAGCTCGCTTAGCGAATCGTGCAGCCTCGAGGGGCTTGCCGACGCGGTCAAGTATTTCGACCCTCATGACCTGGAGATCGGCGGAACTCTCACCACCAGTCACTAATTCGCGCAGCCGTCGATCGACTTCACCGAATCTTCCCTGGCGCACCAGTGACATTAGGTCTTGGGCCATAGCTAATTACCTGCGCAGACGAAGGGCCCGGTTAGTGTTCCGTCAGTTGACGACAATCGCGCAAGCTGGGAACGCCGCCAGCACTCGATGGGAGCGAATGAAGCGCCCCATAGCTTGACCTCGCACGCTGACGCGCCCGTGGACGGAAGAGGAGTGTTACCCGGGTCTACCGAAAGCCATGGCGGTGGACGTCGTCGCAACCGTCACGCTTCCCGACGGGGGTGCTTCCGACCGCCTTCCGGACGGCATTGCAAGTGCGCTCCCCATATGCGTCGCTAAAAAACAGGCCGTATCCAGTTGGTCGGTCGTGAACCGCTGTCCTGAGTACAGAGACATAACGCCAGTAAGGTGCTCAGATTCGCGAAACAGCGGAACGCTCAAGCACAATCTTAGGGCTGGCGATGCGTCCGGAACAATGGCCGCGAGGTCCAAAGCTGCGTCTGAATTCAGCATCGGCCGGCCGTTAGCGGCGACCCAGCCAGTTAGATGTTCGCCTAGTCCGATTCGACGATCCTGGATGCTCGCTCCTTCAAACCCACGAGCTGCTGAAATGACTAGGTCATCATGGTCGTGATCGTAGGTGGCAATGAATCCTGCGACTGCGTCAAGTGCGCTCAGCACAACCGCTAACAGATCGTCCGCCCGTTGCAAAAAAGAATCGTTACCACGATTTGACAATGACCAAGACACGAGACCGGTCACAGCTCTATCCATTGGCCTGTGGACTCTTCGAACGTCAGTAGTCTCTCGTACGTCGGGAGCGTTCAATCTGGCTATGTCTTCGTAAGTGGCTGATTGTGCTGGCGAGATCGCTTCAGGAGACGCTAGGCTGCGGTGAACCCTCACAAACGTATCCACCACAAGTGGGTCGTACATTGAGCCGCGACGCTGGAGCAGAACGGATGTGGCGGTTTCGTCCGACAGCCTCGGTCTATATGGTCGGTCGCTGGTCAATGCGTCGTAGCAATCGACGACGGCGAGAATGCGAGCGCCGATCGGAATCTGAGTGCCAGATAGACCAGTAGGGTATCCACGGCCGTCCCAATTTTCATGGTGGTGCCTAACAATTGGAATGACAGGGAATGGAAACGCAATGGCCGATAGGAGGTCTGCGCCGATACCTGCGTGCATCTGCATCTTCTCAAATTCGGCTCCTGTCAGTTTCCCGGGCTTGTTCAGTATGTGCTCTGGGATCGCGAGCTTGCCCATGTCGTGCAGCAGAGCCGATGCTTCTATCGCTTTGATTAGTCCGGGGTCAGACACCGCGAGGGCCCGCGCGAGCCCGACGGCGTAGGATTGAACTCTTCTGATATGGCCATGTGTCACCTGGTCCTTTGCATCAACCGCCATCGCCAGAGTTTCGATGGTGGACACATAGAGAGCGTTGACTTCGTGTAGATGCTTGTGGGCATCCTTCACACGATCCATCGGTATTTTAAACGTGTAATACAGCACAAGTAGAAGAGGTACGATGATTGCCAAGTACGTCGCGTTGACGTCGTTGACTTGCACAGCCAGTAGAGCGGAGAGCGAAGCACCGCCGAAATAGTTTAACGATAACCATAAGAAGTCACGCCGCCAGAGAACCATGACCGGCCGCCGCGTTTCGAAGGCAACGGCGAGGGCGATCAACCAACTGTTTATAAGAAAGTGCGTCAGCGTAAATATCGCGAGCGGTCCGAGGAGATGCGGAATCATCTCCGAGCGTTTGAGTGTGACGCCCAGGAGTGGGCGGACTCCCGGAAATAGATAGTAGACCTGAGCCGACAGCCAAATTGACAGGGCTGGTGCGGCCACATTGAAGGCCACTCGATGGATTTCCTTCCGCCGATTGGGCCAGAGGGATATCAAGAGCCCGTCGAGCGCGACGATCACCGCGCCAGCTTCTGGACTATAGGTGAGAACCGCCGTAAAGACGAACGTTTCCGAGATCGAGATCGTTGCGGGAACTGACGGGAGCTTTATGGTCACGGACGCACTCAAGAGTGTGAGTGCGGCGAGCAAGTACCACTGGTAGAAGTGGCTGCCTGGTTGAAGGGCGTGCCCAGCCAGGTCGTAGGCTGAGTAAAGAGCTACCGTCAGACCGACGGCGACAACGGTGGTTACATACACCGCCCCGGAGCGGGGCAACGAAGCTTGGGCCGACATCTCATCTCGATCCACGGGACAGACTGGAAAAGTCTGCCCCGGGGATTATCGGCCACTCAGCTCCAAACGATTATGGGTGTCATCGAACAGTCCCTTCGGCGGGGCTCCTAGCACTCCCACGGCCGGTGGCCGGAGTAGCGAGGCAGCAAAGACAGACTCAGCCAATGTGCTACACGTTGGGGTGAGCGATAGGTCAAATAAGGGTATTGCCCCAGACCAGAGTGTTGCCCCAGACGAGGGTGTTGCCCCAGACGAGGGTGTTGCCCCAGACGAGCGTGTTGCCCCAGACGAGCGTGTTGCCCCAGACGAGCGTGTTGCCCCAGACGAGCGTGTTGCCCCAGACGAGCGTGTTGCCCCAGACGATGGTGTTGCCCCAGACGAGGGTGTTGCCCCAGACGAGCGTGTTGCCCCAGACGAGCGTGTTGCCCCAGACGAGCGTGTTGCCCCAGACGAGCGTGTTGCCCCAGACGAGCGCGTCCTGGACGAGGGAAGGATCCAGCGCATCCGTCCCGAACGCAACCCCTGACAACGCAATGGTTTCGCCAGCAATCGTGGAGCCGACGCTCGCAAGGTCCGGCCCGAATTTGGCCACCTGGACCGCCGCCGCCACGTTCAGGCTTCCCGCACCCCCGCCCATCAGGCCGGCGTCCGGCATGAACGAGCTCGTGATCTGCAGCGTCGTCCGCACCTGCGCCGGCGTCAGCTCCGGGTTCGTCTCGAGCACCAGCGCCGCCGCGCCGGAGGCCGCCGCCGTCGACATGCTGGTGCCGCTCAGGCGGAAGAGCGCCGTTTGGCCGGAGCCGCTGCTCTGCCGCTCGGGGTAGGTGCGCGCCAGGTAGGACCCCGGCACAAACAGGGAGTGGATGCCCGTGCCGGGCGCCACGAAGTCCGGCTTCACCTCATTGTCCAGGTAGGTCGGGCCCCGCGAGCTCCAGAGCGCCACCTTGTCGTCGGCCCGGCTCACCGTCCCCGCCGTGTCTGTCGCGCCCACGGTCAGGGCATACGGAGAGTTGCCCGGGGACGTGATGCCGCCCGCCACGAGCTGTCCGTCCGGCGTCTTCCCGTAATTGCCCGCCGCTGCCATCACCACCAGGCCCGCGCGGTAGGCGCGCTCGACCGCCTGGCAGAGCGGATCGTCGCGGTAGGAGTCGAACACCGGCCGGCCCAGCGAGAGGTTGATGATCCGCAGCCCGTACTGCGCCCGGTGGTCGATCGCCCAGTCGATGGCCGCAATCACGTTGCTCGTGAGGCCGGAGCCGTCCGCCCGCAACACCTTCAGGCTCACCAGGTTCGCGCCCGGCGCCACGCCCCGGAACCCATCCCCCGCGCCGCCGATGATCCCCGCCACGTGCGTGCCGTGCCCGTACTGGTCCTGCCCGCCGCCCTGGGAGCCCGTGAAATCCACCGTGGCCAGCACGCGCCCCTGCAGGGCGCTGTGATTCGACACGCCCGAGTCAATCACCGCCACGCCAATCCCACGCCCGGTCGCCGCCGCGACGCCCGACAGGACACCCGCCCACACCTGGTCGGCACCCATCGCCGCCGTCGACACCGCCATCTGCGAGCGCACCAGCGTGTCGCCCGCGACGTGCCCGACAGCCGGATCCGCGCTCATCGCCTCGAGCGCCTCGCGCGTGACCTCGATCACCTTGTGGGTCTTCAGCGGCTTCACCATCCGCCCGCCGTACCGCGCCACCACATCGTCCACACTCGCGTTGTCTGGACGATGACGCGGAAGGACTGCTGGCGGCCCGCGCTCAGCGTCTCGCGCAGGTCGCGCGAGAGACTCGCGTCCCCCGGTGCGGCCAGGGCGCCGTCGACACGGCCAGCAGCGACAGGGTCGCGAGACCGGCCAGCCGGCGGACGAATGCGAGAGCTTTTCTCTGCGAAACCATGAGATCCTCCGGGGGAACCGAGAAGGGGTACGACCTCTAGACCGTTGCAGAACGCTGGGGCCACACGGCGGCAGCGCCGGCCGGTGATTGCTGCTGCAGCGACGCCACCAGCACCCGCTGCGACCCGCCCGCCGTGCGCAGCGTGGACAGGCGGCCGCTCTTGATGTGGTTGTAAACAGTGCGACGAGAGACGCCGAGAAGAATGGCAGCCTGCGCGATTGATACGCTCCGCCCAAGCTGCGGCACGAACCCGTTCATTCCGTCGATGCGTGACAATGACATGCAGCCTCCGGGCAAAGGCATAGGCAGGGCTGGTGCCACCCCTCAGGACAACCGGCGGCGCGGACAGAAAGAGTTTAGGGATGGGTACTTACGTCCTGCACCGGACGCCGGCTCGCCTGGGACGTCGCCGCGCGCGCCAGGGCAGCCTGTTGACTAGCGCCCGGACCGACTGGAAGAAAACCAAACATTCCGGGCTCCGGACGAGTTATCCAGTCCCGAGGGGCGCGTAGTCTTTTGAGTAGCCAGCCCATTGGCCGGAAAGGCGGAATCATGACCAGGCGTCGATGGCTCCTCGCGGCGCTCGTCGGCATCCTCACGGCCGCCGCCATCTCCTGGTTCCTGGTGAGGACGCGCACCGCCGGGCCCGCCTCCGCACCCGCGGAACGAGCCGCCGCCGGCGAGCCCTCCCGCGGCGGCTCGCTCGTCGGCACGCTGCGCACCGAGCCCAAGACCTTCAACCGTTACACCAGCAGCGGCTTTCCCACGCACCTGATCGCCGCGCTCACCCAGGCCCGCCTGGTGCGGATCAACAGCGCCACCTTCGAACTCGAGCCCTGGCTCGCCGAGCGCTGGACGATCTCGGACGATGGGCGGACGTACACGTTGGAGCTGCGCCGGGCGTGCGCTTCTCCGACGGCGCGCCGTTCACGGCCGCCGACGTGCTGTTCTCCTTCGCCGCGGCCTACGATCCGAAGACTGCGGGCGCGATCGGTGAGTCCCTGCGCGTGAAGGGAAAGCCGCTGCAGGTGCGGGCGATTTCTCCCATCGTCGGTGGCACTCACGTTTCCGGAGCCGTACGGGCCGGGCCTGCGGATGCTCGACAACCTGCCCATCTACCCGCAGCACCGCCTGGCCCGCGCGCTGGCGGACGGGAGCTTCGCCACCGCCTGGGGTCCGCAGACGCCCCCGGGGGAGATGGCGGGGCTCGGCCCGTTCGTGCTGACGAAGTACGAGCCGGGCCAGCGGCTCGCCTTCGCCCGCAACCCGCATTACTGGCGGCGCGACCGGGCGGGGCGCCGGCTGCCGTTCCTCGATCGGCTGACGCTCGAGATCGTCCCGGATCAGAACGCCGAGCTCCTCCGCATGCAGGCGGGAGGGCTCGACGTGATGCAGGGCGAGATGCGGCCGGAAGACTACCTGCCGCTCAAACGCGAGGCGGATGCGGGACGCCTCCGCGTGCTCGACGTCGGTGCAAGCCTCGGGCATCACCTGCTGTGGTTCAATCTCGGAACGTCACGCGCGGCGAGCGGATGGCTGCGCGCGCCGGAGTTCCGCCGGGCGCTGTCGGTCGGCAGTGGATCGGGATGCCTTCACCCGCACCGTGTACCTGGGCGCCGCCACCCCCTCGTGGGGGATCGTCAGCCCGGCCAACCGCACGTGGTTCTCGGAGGCGGTCGAGCGGCCGGCCCTACGATCCCGATCGCGCGCGCACGCTGCTGGCCGGCATCGGCCTCACCGATCGCGGCAATACCGGCGGGCTCCAGGACGCGTCGGGCAAGCCGGTGCAGTTCACCCTGCTGGTGCAGAAGGGCATCGCCGCCAGCGAGAAGGGGGCCTCCTTTCTCCGCGAGGCGTTCGCACGCGTCGGCGTGCGCATGGACGTCGTCGCGCTGGACCCCGCCGCGATGATGGGCAGCTGGGGGCGCGGCGACTACGACGCGATCTATCACCACATGGATTTCACCGACACGGACCCGGCCGGGAGCCTGGATTTCTGGCAGTCATCGGGCACCATGCACCTGTGGCATCCGGGTCAACGGACGCCCGCGACCGAGTGGGAAGGGCGCATCGACGCGCTCATGACGAGGCAGGCGTCGGCTGTCGACCCCGCCGAACGGCACCGGATGTTTGCCGACGTGCAGCGGACCCTTGCCGAGCAGGTGCCTGCCCTCAGCTTTGCGACGCCGCACGTGTTCGTCAGCACCAGCACGCGCGTGACCGGCGGGCGCACGGCGGTGCTGCGCCCGCAGGTGCTGTGGGACGCGGACGAAATCACGGTCAGCGCCGTCCCGTAGTGCCGGCGCCGGCGACTGCCCGTATGATGCAGGCGTGCACGGCCGCCGCGGCGCGCTGGTCCGCTTCCTCACCCGCCGCCTCCTCTCGGCGGTGATGGTGGTGTTCGTTGCGGCATCGGCCACGCTGGTGCTGTCCGCCGCCGCCGACGGCGACTACTTCAGCATCGCCTTCGGCTTCGGCCGATCGCCGCGCACGGTCGCCAGCGCGCGCGCCGCGCTCGGCTTCGACCGGCCGGTGTCGGCAATCTATCTCGCGTGGCTGACCCGCGCGGCACGCCTCGACTTCGGCACCTCACTCACGCACCAGCGCCCGGTGGGCCCGCTCGTGGCCGAACGCGCCGCGCGGACGGCGCTGCTGGCCGTGGCGGCGCTCGCGATCGTGACGCTCCTGGGCGTGCCGTTCGGACTGCTGACCGGCAGCCGCCCGGGGCCCGCGGCGGCCGTCGTGCGCGCGGCTTCGAGCGTGTGCCTCTCGATACCGCCATTGATTGCGGCGATGCTGCTCGTGGCCGTCGCCGCGTTCACGGGCATTCTGCCCACCGGCGGGATGACGACGTTGTCTCTGGACGAAACGGGATGGCTCGAGTGGGCACGAGACGTCGCGTGGCACGTGCCGTTGCCGGCGCTCGCGCTGGCGCTCCCGTTCGCAGCCATGCTCGAGCGTGTGCAGTCGCAGGCGATCGCCCAGGCGCTCGCGGAGCCGTCGATGACGGCGGCGCTGGCGCGGGGGCTGTCGTATCGCCAGATGCTCTGGCGGCACGCCTGGCGGCTGGGCGCGAAGCCGGTTGCGGCACTTGCGGGCATCATCGCCGGCACGCTGCTCAGCGGCTCGTACGCCGTCGAGCTCGTCACGTCGTGGCCGGGGCTGGGCCGCCTCACGTACGACGCCCTGGTGAACCGCGACATCTACCTCGCCGCGGGATGCGCGGCCGCCGCCGCCGTCTTCTTCGAGTGCGGCATCGTCGCCTCGGACCTGCTGCTGGCGGCGGTGGATCCGCGGATCGCCGTGCCCGAGACGGCTGCCTTCGACGAGGTGCGGACGTGAAGACGGCCGCACGCACGGTGCTGGCAGGATGGCTGGCGGTTGCGGTCTTCGCGCCGTGGCTGGCGCCGAACGATCAGGGTGTCCCCTTCGACGAGCGCGCGTACGCGCCGCCCACACGCGTGCACGTCCGCACCGCCTCCGGCGCGCTTGCCGCACCATTCTTCTACGCGCAGGTGCTCGTGGACCCGCTCCAGCGGCGATACGTGGATGACGAGTCGCGTCCCGTTGCGCTGCGGTGGTTCGAGCGCGGACGGCTCGTGTCATCGGCCGATCCGGGGCAGCCGCTGCTGCTGCTCGGCGCGGACGGGCTCGGACGCGATCTGTTCAGCCGGGTGGTGCACGGCTCGCGGCTGTCGCTCGGGCTCGCGCTGGTGGCGGCGCTGGGCGCCACGCTCATCGGCGCGGCCGCCGGAGCGATCGCCGGCTTCGCGGGCGGGTGGACCGACGCGGTGATCACGCGCATCGCGGAAGTCGTGCTCGTGCTGCCCGCGCTCTACGTGCTGCTGGCCCTGCGCTCGTCGCTGCCGCCGGTGCTGTCACCGGTGTGGACGTTCGGCATCACGGCCGTCATCTTTAGCCCTCGTCTGCTGGCCATACGCGGCGCGCGGCGTCCGCGCGATCGTGGCCGCCGAACGGCGCCGCGAGTACGTGGACGCCGCGGTCGCGCTCGGCGCGAGCCGGAGCCGCGTGCTGCTGCGCCACCTGCTGCCGGCGACCCGCGGCTTCCTGCGCACGCAGTTCGCGCTGCTGCTGCCCACGTGCATCCTGGCGGAGGCGACGCTCTCGTACGCGGGCATCGGGTTCACCGACGCGCTCCCCAGCTGGGGCACCCTGCTCCAGGAGGCGGCGAACATCGCCTGCTGCCCACCGCCCCGTGGCTGCTCGCGCCGGCGCTCGCGATCGTCTCCGTGGTGCTCGCGGTGAACATCGCGTCAGATGCGGCCGCCGCGCCGGTTGACAGCACCCTGCCCGTCGCTTAGCCCAACCCAGCCGGGAGATTCCGGTTCGAGGGGGGTGCTGTATACATGGTGCGGTTCGAAGCGAAGGACGTAAAGGAGCATCCCATGGGCTCAGCGCCAATGAAGTTTCGTGTCGTCCGCAGGTATGTCACGGCGGGGATCGCTGCAGGGCTCATGCTGACGGCAGGGCCGCGCTGCAGATGCCCAGCGCCTGCCCGAGGCTGTCGTGCCGGTGCGCTACGTCGTCCAGTGGACTCCGGACCTGAAACGCGAAACTTTCACCGGCCGGGTGAGCATCGACGTCGAGGTGCGCGCACCCACGGCAACGATCGTCCTCAACGCCGTCGACCTCACAATCATCGACGCCACCGTCGCACAAGCACGGGAGCAGCCCGCCAGGGCGACGCTCGACCAAGGGTCCCAACAGCTGACGCTCTCGCTGGGTGAGGCACTCCAGCCTGGCAAGGGGCAGATCGCGATCTCGTTCGGGGGTGAACTGAACAAGCAGCTGGCTGGCTTGTACGTCGGGAAGACCGACAAGCGAAACTACGCAGCCACGCAGTTCGAACCCACCGATGCGCGACGGGCGTTTCCCTGCTTCGATGAGCCGGCGCTCAAGGCGACGTATGAAATCAGCGCCGTGGTCGACGAGGGCGACATCGCAATCAGCAACAGCCCGCAGATTGCCGACGTGCCTGGACCTGAGCCGGGTAAGCACACGGTCACGTTTGCCCCGACCCCCAGAATGTCCGTGTACCTGGTTGCGCTGCTCGTCGGGGACTTCAAATGCATCGGCGAGGAGGTCGAGGGAACACCGACTCGCGTCTGCGCGCTCTCCGGGCAGGAGCAGAAGGGGCGCTTCGCGTTGAAGATTGGCGGGGACATCCTCCGGTACTACAACCGGTATTACGGCATCCGGTATCCCTTCGCGAAGCTGGATCACATCGCGATACCGGATTTTGCTGCAGGAGCCATGGAGAACACCGGTGCGATCGTCTACCGGGAGATTGCGCTGCTCGTCGACGAGGCCACGGCCCCGCCCGACATGAAGCGCACGGTGGCGACGATCGTGGCGCATGAGATCGCGCACCAGTGGTTCGGCAACCTGGTGACCATGCGGTGGTGGGACGACATCTGGCTGAACGAGGGCTTTGCCTCCTGGATGGAAACCAAACCCCTCGCGGAACTCGAGCCCGGGTGGCACGTCGATCTCATGGAGGGACAATCGAGACGCTTTGCGCTCGCGGCGGACTCCGTGGCCGCGACGCGCGCAATCAGGACGGCGGCCGAGAACGCCGGTGAGATCAACGCACTGTTCGACGCGGTCGCCTATCCGAAGGCCGCGGCGGTGCTGCGGATGCTGGAGCAGTACGTCGGGCGTGAAGCATTCCAGCGAGGTGTCAATGCATACCTCACCAAGCATTCGTACGACAACGCGAGCAGCGAAGACTTCGGACGTGCGATCGCTGCAGCGTCGGGGAAACCGGCGGATGCCGTGCTGTCCACGTTCGTCTCGCAACCCGGCGCACCTCTGGTCAGCGTGGCGGCGCAGTGTGTCTCGGGCCGCACCAACCTGGATCTGAAGCAGCGACGATTTTTCGCCGACCCCGAGCGAGCGGCCAAACCTGCACCTGAACGCTGGGAGCTTCCGGTGTGCGTTCGTGGCTCGGCAGGCGAGCCCAGCTGTCACATGCTCGGCGGAGCCTCGCAGCGAGTGACCCTGCCGGGCTGCAGTGACTGGGTGTTCGCCAATGCAAACGGCGACGGCTACTATCGGACACTGTACGACCCGCCCGTCAGACACCTGCTGAGAAACGCTGCACTCGCGCGGCTCACGCCGAAGGAACGCCTCACGTTCTACGCCGACGAGTGGGCATTCGTCGGCCCGAACCTCCAGAACGCGGCCGAGTACCTGACGCTGGTCGACGAGGTGAGGAGCGAGCGCAGCCGGGAGGCCTGGAATACCCTGACGCGGCCCTCTTCCGCATCTGCACGATGAGGTGGTGGCGCCGGGGGACCTGCCGCGCTTCGAGGGCTGGATCCGGTCCATCACGGCACCGGTCGTGGCGGAGCTCGGGATCGCGGCGCGCCCGGATGATTCCGACGACCGGCGGCTGTTCCGGGCGCGAGCGATGTGGCTGCTTGGCGTCATCGGCGGAGATCAGGCCACACGCCAGACCCTCCGCGCTGCATTGGAGCGGTACTTTACGAACCCGACCGACGTCGATCCCTCGCTGGTCGATGCGGGAATCGATGTAGCCCTGCGCGAGGCGGACGAAGGAACGTTCGACCGTTTCCTGCAGGTCGCCCGCACCGCAACCGATGCACTGGACCGCGACCGGTTCCTCTACCGGCTCGCGGGATTCCGGAGCGAGCGGCTCGTGAGGCGTGCCATGGATCTGCTGCTCACGGCAGACGTCCGCAGCCAGGACGCGCTCATCATGCTGTATTGGGCATTCGGACATCCGGTCGGCCGACAGGTCGCCTGGCCGTTTCTGAAGTCCCATTTCGCCGAGCTCATGGCCAAGATCGGACCCGGCCCGGGGGCTGGCATCGTCGACGTCGTTGGTGGCATGTGCGAGGCGGATCTCCTGGACGACGCGAGAAGGTTTTTCCGGGATCAGAATCTACGGGGGTACGAGCGGCCGCTTCAGGAAGCCGTGGAACGCGCGGAGTCCTGCATCCGGTTGAAGGCGATGCAGCAGCGGCCTATTCACGAGTGGATCGCTGCCGCGGCACCCACGGCGAGTGCCGAGCGCTGACCGGCGCAGCACTCGCAGTTCTCGTGTTCGGGCGACGGGACGCGGGCAGCGTCGACTGATGCCGCTGCGCCGATTGACAGCACCCTGCCCGTCGCCTAGAGTCGCCCGATGCCTGTGCACCTGCGAGGCGTGTATGCCCCGGTCGTCACGCCGTTCCGCGGCGACGACGTCGATCTCCCGGCCCTTGCCGCGAACCTCGCCCGCTACGGGCGCACAGGCCTGGCCGGCGTTGTCGTGCTGGGCTCGAACAGCGAGGCGCCGCTGCTGGACGACGAGGAGAGCGATCGCATCCTCGAAGCGGCGCGGCCTGCCGTCGTTTCGCCCCAGCTGCTGATTGCAGGCACGGGGCGCGAGTCGACGCGCGGCACCATCGCTGCTTCGCGGCGGGCGGCGGCGATGGGTGCCGATGCGGTGATCGTGCGGACGCCGTCGTTCTTCCGCACGCAGATGGCGTCGGATCACTTCGTGCGACACTACGAGGCGGTGGCGGATGCCTCGCCGGTGCCCGTGCTGCTGTACAACGTGACGGTCTTCACCGGTGTGATCCTCCCCATGGACGCGTTCGCACGGCTGGCGGCGCACCCCAACATCATCGGCATGAAGGAATCCGGCCCGGACCTCGAGCTGCTCGGGCAGTACGTCGCCGAGGCGCCGGAGGGGTTTGCCGTGCTCGGCGGCGCGCACGCGACGCTCTACGCGGCCGTGTGCGTGGGCGCGCGCGGAGGTGTGCTGGCGGTGGCCGGCGTCATTCCCGACCTGTGCGCGGAGCTCTTCGAGCTGGCGGACGCGGGGCGCCACGAAGAGGCGCTCGCGCTGCAGCGGCGCATCAACCCGTTCTGTGACGTTGCCGGCGCCCGTTTCGGGGTGGCGGGGCTGAAGGCCGCCGCGGAGATCGCCGGCTACGCCGCCGGGCCGCCCCGCGCGCCGCTGCAGCCGGCGTCGCCGGACGACGTCGCCTTCATCCGCCAGCAGTACGAGGCGTTGCTGACATCCGCATGACCACACTGCCTTCGACCGAACGCCTGCTGCTCGGCCCCGGTCCGAGCCCGGTTCCCCCGCGCGTGATGCGCGCGATGATGGCGCCCGTCCTCGGGCACCTGGATCCCGCGCTGCTCGATTTGATGGACGACCTGCGCGCGGCGCTCGGGCGGACGTTTCGCGCACCGGACGGTTCGCTCGCCCTGGCCGTATCGGGCACCGGCACCTCCGGCATGGAGGCGGCGGTGGCCAACCTCGTCGCCCCCGGCACGCGCGTGGTGTCGGTGGTGAACGGCTATTTCGGCGCGCGGCTCGCGGAGATGGTGACGCGGTACGGCGGCGAGGTCCGGCGCGTGGAAGGCGAGTGGGGACGGGCGATCGATGCCGGCGCGGTGCGAGCCGCGCTCGAAGCCGGTGGCGCGGATCTCGTCGCGGTCGTGCACGCCGAGACGTCGACGGGTGTGCAGAACCCGGTGCAGGAGATTGCCGCCGCCGCCCGCTCGCACGATGCCCTCGTGCTCGTAGATGCCGTGACGTCGCTCGGCGGGATGCCGCTCGACGTGGCCGCGTGGCACGTGGACGCGTGCTACAGCGGCAGCCAGAAGTGTCTGGGCGCGCCGAGCGGCCTCGCGCCGCTTGTGTTCACCCCGCGGGCGCTCGGGCGGCGGGTCGCCTGCCGCAGCTTCTACCTGGATCTCGGCCTGCTCCAGGACTACTGGGTGGGCCGCAAGTATCACCACACGATCGCGGCGACGCTCGTCTACGCGCTCCGCGAAGCGTTGGCCATCGTGGAGGAGGAAGGCCTCGAGGCCCGCTGGACGCGTCACGAACGCCACCACCGTGTGCTCACGGCGGGTCTCGAGGCGATGGGCCTGCCGCTCTATCCGCCGCACGGGGAACGGCTGCACACGCTGCACACCGTCCGTGTGCCCGAGGGTGTGGACGAGGCCGCCGTGCGCCGCGATCTGCGCGAGGGGTTCAACATCGAGGTGGGCGCCGGCATGGGGCCGCTGGCCGGGAAGGTGTGGCGCGTGGGCCTGATGGGGGCGGGATCCGTCCCCTCGTCAATCCTGATCCTGCTCGGCGCACTCGAGCACATCCTGCGGCGGACGGGACACCCGGTGCCCCCCGGAGCCGCCACGGGCGCGGCCCTGGAGGTGCTCGGCTGAAGTCCCAGACCATGCGCCGCGTCTCGCGGTGGGCGCTCATTGCAGGAGCCCTCGGGTTCGGTGTTCTCGCGTACATCTACCTGACGCTGCCGGACGTGCGGCCGCTTGCGACCGCCAACCCGCCGACCACCGCGTTCATCGAGCTGCGGGCCGCCGACGCGCGCAGCGCCGGCAAGACGCCGCGCCGGAACCAGCGGTGGATCTCCTACGAACGCATCTCGCCGCACCTCAAGCGGGCCGTGCTCGTGGCGGAAGACAGCGCGTTCTGGCAGCACGGCGGCGTCGACGTCGAACAGTTGAAGGAATCGATGGAGGCCAACTTCGAACAGGGGCGCTTCGCCCGCGGCGGCAGCACGATCACGCAGCAGCTCGCGAAGAACCTGTACCTGTCGCCCTCGCGGAACCCGATACGGAAGCTGCGGGAGCTGATCATCGCGCGGCGCCTCGAGGCCGCGCTCAGCAAGCGGCGCATCCTCGAGATCTACTTGAACGTTGTCGAGTGGGGCGACGGCATCTACGGCGCCGAGGCGGCATCGCGCGTGTACTTCCACAAGCCCGCGGCTGGCCTGAGTGCGCCCGAAGCTGCGCTGCTCGCCGGCGCGCTCGTGAATGCGCGCGCGCTCATGCCCGAGCGCCCCAACGCACGGCTCGTGCGGCGCCAGCGGATCATCCTCGCGCGCATGGGGTCGTTGACGCCGCCTCCCCCTGTCGCTCCGGCCACGAAGGCGGAGCTCCCTGCCGCGCTCGTTGTGCCGAACGAATCACGTGCGGAGGAACGGCCGCCGGCGGAGCCGCCGGCCCTGCCGGTTACGCCGCCGGTCCAGCCGCCGGACCCGCGGGCGGACGCGCCGGCATCGCAAGACGTGCCGCCCCGCTGACCCGCCGCTCGAGCGGACAATCCGCGGACTGGTTGCCGGCAGTGAGCGTCGTCAGGTGGGTGCCGCCGCTGGCGGAGCCGCCCACACAAGACGCTGATGTTGACGGAGTCTCCTACGGCCAGTGGTGAGTCCCTACGAAATGGCGGAGATCGCCCCGGTGACGAACGGTCCGGTACGCCCGTCTGCGGCACGCCAGTACCCGATAGCAGCGTTCGTACACGCATCCACCATCCCGCAGCCTTCGGCACAGAACGTGCTCTCGCAACACCAGGAGCGTTTCAGCCCTGCCGTGGTGGCGGAGCTGCGAGCGCCTCTCGAACGGGACTCCTGAAGATGCGCATCACACACCTGTCTTCCGTGTTCGTGACACTCTCCCTCGCGGGACTCGCCTCCACCGCCCACGCTCAGCCCGCCAGCGAATACCGCTCGGGTGTGGAGTTCGGCCTCGGCCGCGACAACAGCGTGAGCGGCAACATCAAGTCCAGCGGTGTTGGCCGCACCAACGACCAGGCCCAGACAGTCACGCTCCACGCCCAGCCCGCCATCGAACACCGCTGGAGCGTCGAGTTCGGCCTCGGCTTCGACAACAGCATGAGCGGCAACATCAACTCCAGCGGGGTTGGGAACATCAACAACCAGGCGGTCGTGATCACGAAGAACCAATACGAAGATGTGTATGGCACCGGTCTCCACATGCGCTTCGGCGGCGGCTACATGCTCGACGAGATCACCGAGGTGCGGGCGACGTTCACGCTGCAGTCCCTCGACGCCGACCTCACGCGGATGGGCGATATCGGCGCGTCGAGCCTGTACGGCCAGTATGACGACTACCAGAGCTTCGGACTCGACGTGGGGCTCCGGCGCTACGCCGACATTGCCGAGCGCTTCCGCGCCTACGGCGAAGGCACGATAGGTCTCGCGTTCGTCGACGAAACCGATGTGGTGCTCATCGCGCCGGGAGCCAACGTCGCGGGCAACGCGACCGACTTCTACGACCGCACGACCGCGTTCACGCTGGGTGGCAACGTGGGCCTGCTGTGGCAGGCATTTGAGCGCGTGGGCGTGTTCGGACAGCTGGGGCTTCGATACGTGACCGGGATGTCGGACGTGGACGGCCTGGCCGGCACGGGTCTCGAGGAGATCAACGACAGCAGCGGCCGCTGGACGGTCCCGTTCCTCATCGGCGCTCGCGCACGCTTCTGAGGCGTCGATGTAGAACAGGGGCGCGATGCCGTAGACGCAGGGGGCGCGCCTGCGCCCCGCTCTTCAGTCCAAACCGTGCCCGCGCCCAGTCAGCGTCTCGAGGATGTGGACCTCGCCCGCAGGCTGAACGGGAGCGCCCCGCCGCCGATCACCAGTGCGAGCAGCCCTCCGAGCACGGGCGGGCCGTACCCGTTCCACAGATAGCTGTATCGAAGCAGCACCCCCATGGCGAAGTGGAAGTTCAGGACCATCAGGAGGCCCGCCAAGGCTGCGAGCCGCACGTGAAGGCCTAAGAGGAGTGCCGCAGCCACGGCGAGCTCGCCCGCGAGCACGAGGCGCGCGAACACAGGCGCCCCGGGCACGGCTATGGTCTGCAGATACCAGCGGCTCGGCGCTGGCGCATTCCCCAGCCAGTCCTGCAGTTGTCTGGTCAGCAACCCGGGATCGCCAAACCACGCGATCTTGTCGAGCCCCATGAACAGGAAGAACACGCCGAGCGCAAGCGACAGTACCCGCAGACCCGTGGCAGCCGAGCCGGCAGACGTTCGCAGGGCCATGCTCGAAGTGTACTGAAAGGCGGGACGCGCCACCCGATGAACTCACCGGCTCAGTGCGCGGTGTTACGCCTGGCTGCCTGGCACGGCGAACACCGCATCGCACGCCAGACACACGATGAGGATCTGATATTCGAGCCGACCGAGTAGCGGTCCCACTTCAACGACGCGGATATCCGGAGACGCGCAGAACGGGCAGCACAGCTCTTTGTCAGCGGACGGTGATTCGTGATCGGCCCACATGGGCAACTCCCCACGGCGCTGCAGCACCGCGACGCGGGGCCGAAGCCTATCATGGAAGTTGCGCTGCGCAGCTCGACCGCTCCATCGTCAGAGCTCGAGTGCGGTACCGTCCGCTCCGTCACGTGGTGAGGGCTACGGCCTGAACCTGTAGACGACGCGTTCGACGGACCACCCGGTGGCGCCCTGCCGGTTCGTCAGCCATATCTTGGCCACGCCTTCTCCGGTGAACGTGTCCGTGACGAGCTGCTCGCCGTCGGGATGGACGAATCGACCCACGAGCGTGAACGGCGCCGTGGCCGTCGCGAACCCGCGCTTCGTCAAGGGCGGTGCGACGAGGCTGCCACTGAAGCGCACATCGGCGGTCGTCGCCGTGGCGACGCTGCCGACGTTCGCGTACGTCATGCCATCCTGCGTGACGGTGGCGGGCAGATCCGTGCCTGACCATGCGGCCGTCAGCGGGATGGTCGAGCCCGGCTGACAGTTCGAGGCGAAGCACGTCTCGATGGCGTCGATTACTCCGCCGCTGCGGCTCACATGCGCGGTGAGTGCGAATCCGCGAGTGCCGTAGAGTGAAAGAACTCCCAGGTTACGAGAGAAGTCGAGCTCGCCGCGTCTCACGACGATCCGCGCGTCTGGCTTGCGCGTCCCCGGCATGGCCGTGTTGCGTGCGTCGAGCGCCCCCGATGCCGCCGGGGCCGACGCAACGCTGGGACTCAGGCTCGGGGCCATCGGCGGGCGAGCCGATTCACATCCGGCGACGACGACTACGGTGGCGAGCGCGGCGACGGCGTGTGTGATGCGGCTGGACATGGGCCTCTCCGGAAACGGGCTGAGAAGTGCGGCACGGCAAGCCATGCAATGGCTACGCGCAGGTGAATCCTGCGGTTCGTGGAACTGCATCACCGCTGCCACAGTAGCGCCTTATCACGGCCGCGGTACATGAGCCATAAAGAGACTGTGCAAACGGGCGGGAGCCGCTCCGACGATCTACAATTCCGCCCCGACGACGACCACCGGTCCGCCGCCACGAACGGACCGACGACCCACGCAGCAGCAGGGGCCGCGGCCGTTCCTATCCTTGTGGCGGGGTCGGCGGCATCGGAGGGGGTGGCGGCGCCGGCGGCAGCCGTCGAGGTGAGGGCCACAGTCGCGAGAATGGCGAGCACCGCACGATAGACCATTCACACCTGCACGAGTGCCGAGCAGGCTATCCCAACGCCATCGCTGGGGCACGATCACCACGAGCCATCCTGACGAGACACGCACTAGTCGAAATCGGTTGGCCACTCCGGGTGCTCGTAGTGCTCGAAGAGCCGGGCAATCTCGCCCGGCGTCACACGGGTGAGCGACAAGGGCGGGATGTGTCGCGGCCCAAAGAACCCGACGCCGTCGGTTTCCACGCCCGGCGCCGCCGCCTCCCCGCCGAGAACCTCGCAGCGCAGGAAGAGTTTGTAGACCTGGTGCGCGAATGGTGGATGCCCGTGCCGGTCACGGTCGAGCACCGCGAGCAGTTTGGTGGCCCGAACGACGTAGCCGGACTCTTCACGCACTTCCTTGGCGACGGCTTCCGATGGCGACTCCCCGACATCGACCCACCCGCCCGGAACAGTCCAGGCGCCGTCGGATCGTTCGCGTACGAGCAGCAGTGCGCCATCGTCCCGAAACACGGCGCCACGGATATCGACCTGCGGCGTCGCGTATCCAGACCCGCCGGCGAACAGCTCCCGGACGGTGTCGATGCTCAACTCCGTGTGCGCGGCGACGATCTCCGCCGCCACGTCGCGCAGCGCGGCGTACCGCTCGGTGTCGAACGGATCGCTGGAGAACGTCAACCCGTTCTGTGCAAGGGCCTGCACGCGGCGCGCCCACCGCAACCAGTCCGGCGTTCCGGCGGCGACGCGTCTCTGGTCCGATTCGTCTGGCATGGTGTTGGTCAGGAGGTGCGCACGGCTGCGGTCCACCGGATCCACGTCCCACGACGCAACAGGTAACACGGGGTACCGGAACGAGCGCCCATCGCCGTGATCGTCAGCTCACCTCGACGACGATCCCCTGCCCGCGCTCGCGCGTGTCCCGCACGAAGGCCCGCAGGTCGTCGAACGCGTCCAGCAGGCGATCGCACACCGGATGCTCCTGTCCGGTGTCACGCGCCCAGAGTTCCTCGGGATCGATCTCGAGCTCCGTCATCCGCCGGGCGTCGTAGCGCTGCGCAAGCACCGGCCTGGAGAGGGACACGAGAAACGCGTCGATTGCGCGCACCTGGCCGGGATTTAGCACGCGCGCGACGTTCTCATCGTCATCGTCATCGAGCTCCGTCCCGCCCTTCACGAGGAAGGCGGCCGGCAACTCGCCGTCCCACGCGGTTCCGGTGAACAGGAAGTGCAGGCCGTGCCAGCTCCCTTCCAGATCGAGCACGTCGTCGGGCAGCGTTGCAGGCGGCGCCGACGGGTCGGCCTCGGTCACCTCGATGGGGAGCAATCGCAGGAGGAACCCCAGCACGCCCGGGAACTGCACCCGCCGCACGCCCGCCGCAGCGCCGTGGAGGAACTCTCGCGCCTGGGCGGGGTTCGCGACCAGGCGGCGAATATCCGCCTCCCCCGCGCGGCGGAGCGTGCAGGTCATGCCCACGGGCACATGCTACATAAAACCATGACGCGGTGTGCACGCTGCGGCGCGCGCGAATCGTCGCGGGGCGGGGTCATAATGCGCAAAATGCTGGGCACCGTCTCGCCGCTCCCCGCGTGCGCCCCGCTGTCGGTGGGCAGCGCTTCTGCTCGGTGTGCTCTCCCGGACGGCCGGTGCGTCGCAGGCCCTTGAAGCGGTGAATGCCATGACGCAGCAGGACATCTTCGTCGAGAGCGACGCCTACGAGCGCTTCATGGGACGCTGGAGCCGCCTGCTGGCTCCGCTCCTGGTGACGTTTGCGTCTGTGCGCGCGGGAGACTCGGTCCTCGACGTCGGATCGGGAACCGGCGCACTGGCCCTCGCGATTGCCGAGGCAGCGCCCTCGGCCCGTGTGGCGGGCGTGGATCCATCACGTGCCTATGTGCGGTACGCGCAGGCACGGACACCCGGCAAACGCGTGCGGTTTCAAGTCGGCCACGCACAGGCGCTCGAACTGCCAGACGCCACCTTCGACAGGACGGTTTCACTCCTGGCGATGAACTTCATCCCCGACCCAGCGAAGGCGCTGCGCGAGATGATCCGGGTGACGCGCCCGGGCGGCCTCGTGGCGGCCGCTGTATGGGACTACGGCGAAGGCATGGAGATGCTTCGCGTGTTCTGGGACGAGGCCGTGGCGCTGGACGCCGGCGTCTCCGCTCGCGATGAGCGCCATATGCCGCTGTGCCGGCGGGGCGAGCTGGCCGCCTTGTGGCGCGCCAATGGACTCCAGCAGGTGGAGGAAGAGCAGCTCGGGATCGAGCTCGCCTTCGCCTCGTTCGAAGATTACTGGTCCCCCTTCCTCGGCGCACAAGGCCCCGCGGGTGCGTACGCGGCGTCGTTGTCCGGCAGCAATCGCGCGGCGCTCGAGTCCAGGCTTCGCAGACGGTTGCTGGAAGACCGCGGCGACGCGCCGTTCACCCTGCGAGCTCGCGCGTGGGCGGTGAAGGGCTTCGTTCCCGCCCGGTGAGTCCCGAGTTTGTGTGGGACGGGGCGAAGTTGCTCCTCCACGCTCGAGCTCGCCACGAAGCCGAGCGCGACCCGCATCGACCCAGCGGAAGCCCTCCGCACCGAGTAACGGCCGGCGCACGCGCGGCGTCGCAGCTCCCGGGGGGCCATGGGTTCACTTCACGACGAACCGCGCCGTGCTTCGGCTGCGCTGCTCGATCAGTATTTCCTTCCCTTCCGTCAGTCTCTGCACGGTGGGCTCGTCGAAGTGGCGCAGGGTCACCAGCTCGCACCCGTCGTTGTAGAGGACCTCGTACTCCCGGCTCAACGCGTCCACCAGGCTGCGCGCCGGCGGGGTGTCGTCCACCGCCACGCTGAAGGCGACGGCGCTGTTCTGCATCAGCTCGATGCGCACCCGGTGCTCGGCGAAGAGCCGGAAGATGCCGCTCAGGTTCTCCTCCACGATGAAGCTGAGATCGCGCGGCGTGATGGAGATGAGCAGCTGCCTGGGCTTCACGATGAACGACGGGATGAGCGAGTCGTGCGCGCTGTGATCGTCGATCGTGCTGCCCGGTGCGGTGACGTCGGCGAACGAGCGGACATACAGCGGGATGTGCTTCCTCTGCAGGGGCTGAAGCGTCCGCGGGTGGATCACGCTCGCACCGAAGTAGCTCAACTCGATCGCCTCCCGGTAGCTGATGTGGGAGAGCAGCTTCGTGTCCGCGAACCGCTTCGGATCCGCGTTGAACATGCCGGCGACGTCCTTCCAGATCGTCACGCTGTCGGCGTCGAGCAGGTATGCGAGGATTGCCGCGCTGAAGTCCGACCCTTCGCGGCCGAGCGTCGTGGTGGTGCCGTCGGGCGCGCGGCCGATGAACCCCTGGGTCAGCAGCCGCCTGGGACTGCCGCTCACACTCTTCCAAACAGAAGGAGCCCGCGTTCCGGAGGCCGCCCAGTCGATCCGCGCGCTGCGGTACAGCGCGTCGGTGCCGACCATCGTGCGCGCGTCGGTCCACCGGGTCTTCAGGCCCACGTGATTGAGATGCGCACTGACGATTGCGGTGCTCCAGAGCTCACCGAACGAGACGATGGCGTCGTAGTCCTGGTCGGCGTTCGGCGACGGCGCGTTCCGGAGGATCGCCTCGAGCGCATCGAATTGATCGTGCAGTTGCGCCGTGGCGCCCGCATCCGCCGGCGCAACACCAGTCAGCACGGCCAGGTGCTCCTGCCGGAGCGCATGGACCATTTCTGCCGCACTTCGTCCCGCGGCGCGGGCCCGGACCACCGCCTCGAGCGCGTTGGTGGTTTTCCCCATCGCGCTCACGACGATCACCAGGTCTTCCTCGGGAAAGTGCCGCAGGACGCGCGCCACGTTGCGCACGCCAGCTTCGTCCTTCACGCTTGCGCCACCGAACTTGAAGACTTTCATCCGTGCCCACCATTCGCTGATCCATCTCGCGTGAGACGGTGATCCCCTCGCCGCGCATGATGCTCGCGAACGCTGGGCACACGTCAAGAGCCCTCGTGGCCAGCGTCGACGAGGCGCCGCAGCGCGCCACGCGACCGCCGCCGTTGACCCGGCACGTCGAATCGGTCTACAACCCGGTTGCACCGCTTCCAGGAAGGACCAGCCCATGACCACGATCCGTACCGCTGCAGTCGCGCTCGTGCTGTTCGCCGGCATCACCGCGCAGGCCGTTGCCCAGCCGGCCGCCGAAGCATCGCGTGCCGTCACTGGCGGGATCACCGTGCAGGGTTGGACAGGCAAGATTGACGCCCGCGAAGAACAGGCCGGCCGTTCCCTCGCCGACGCCAAGCTTGCCGGAACGGCGGCGAAGTTGGAGGTCACGACCGGGCCCGCAGTGACCTACTGGAACCCTGCAAACACGGCGAGCGGTACGTACTCGGTCAAGGCCACTTTCACCGAGGCAAACTACATGGGCCTGAACGAACATCCGCACCCGTATGGCCTCGTGATTGCCGGCAGCGACATGGGGACTGCCGGGCAGAGTTATCTGTATTGCGCCGCCTACGGCAACGGCAACTTCATCGTCCGCGGCTTCGGGCCCGAGCCGTTCCACATGGGCGCGCAGCGTCCCGAGGCGAACGCCGCTGTGCACAAGGCCGCGGGGAAGGGTTCATCCGTCACACAGGACATCGCGCTGTCCGTGAAGGCCGACCGCGTGGAGTGCGCGATCAACGGCACGACCGTCGGCAGTTATCCGACGTCGGAGGTCGTCGCAGCCGGCAAGCTGAAATCCACCGACGGGATCTACGGTGTGCGCTTCGGGCACAACACGTCGGCGACGGTCACGGGGCTCACGATGACGAAGGACTGACCTGGCGAGCCTACCGCCGCACCCTGTGGCTGCTCGAAGACACCGCTGACGGGTGTACCGCTGCAGGAGCAGCTTCCCCCGGGCGCTCCCCGGACGGCCTGCGAGCGACAGCTCTTCACGACGGGCGCCCTGGCGGCGCTGTCCGGCGAGCAACAGGTGATTGGGGAGGACCAAGGAGCCGTCGTGCACGGGACCTGATCACGCGCCGTAGTTGAGAAGAAAACCTCGCGAACTCGCGGACAACGTCGCACCTGCAGACCTGCTCGTGCAGCCGTTCGGCTCAGTTGTTCCTCCGCATAGGAACGTCCGATAAGCCACACGGAGGCGGGCTGGGTTGCTGAAGCGTGCAGTTCGGAACAGCTTGACACCGACAACCTGCACGCATATAAACCCTAGCGGCTCGCTCCCTCGATCGCCCACAACTCAACGGAGAGGCCCGCAACGAACGCCCGTGGTCCGTGGCGTGCGACGCGCATGATCAATTACACCGAACGGATCACGTTGCTGATCGACGACCTGGTGAAACGGGTTCCGGGCCTCCGGTACATCGACCCGTCCAGCCTGCTGGTGTTTGCGCGTTTCGGCCGCTCGCAGGCTGACGGAGCCTACGCCACCTGTCATTGCCTCACCTTGCCGTCGAGCGAACCGGGCTACTACTTCTGGCGCGACCGGCACTCCGGTGCGATCACGCGGCGCTCGGAGTGGTTCATCACCAAGTCGCCGACGGTGGAGCTCGGGGCAAAGCCCATCGAGTACCTGATCTCGTTCTGTCTGCCGAGGTTTTGCGACCAGTCGTTCGCCCGCTCGCGCAAGCACTCGCTCTACCCCGACGCGGAGCCCTGGGTCGCGAAGCTCGATACGATCGTGCACGAGCTCTATCACGTCGATCCAACCAGGTGCGGGATTCGCCGAATCCTGCGCGCGGACGGCAGCCTCTCGCCGTACGCGCACAGCCCGGAGTTCTTCACGGACGTGGCGCGCATGGTGCGCGGCTATCTCGCAACGGGACCGGACCCTGCCGTGTACGACTTTCTGCGGGAGGATTTCAACGGCCTGACGGCGAAGCACGGCGGGTTGGTGGGGACGACGTTCAAGGGCTTCCCGTCCTATCCGCAGCGCTACACCGAGGTGGCCAGCGACCAGCCGGAGCTGCGGGATCTGCCCGTGCGCATCGAGCCGCTGAAGCGCCCCGCCCTGCAGACACGCTTCACGAGCGACGACCTCTACGTCCGGCAGTTCCTCGCCGATACGTCGCGGCGGCTCGTCCGCACCGGCGAGCACCGGGCCGCCTGAGCGGACATCCCGCTGCGACTCAGCCGCCGCCGACGCGGCGCGCGCCCGCGTAGCGCTTCGCCCAGTACGGCGATTCGAGGGGCGACACACGCACCGTGCCTCGCCCGCTCGGGGCGTGCACGAACTGCCCGCCGCCGACCGCAATCCCGACGTGCGACACGTCGCGTGCATTGATCTTGAAGAACACCAGGTCTCCCGGTTCGAGCCGGTCCGCATCAACGTCGCGACCGGTTCGGAACTGCTCGGCGACACTCCGCGGCAGCGCGATGCCGTGCCGCGCGAAGACGTACTGCACCAGGCCGCTGCAATCGAACCCGGACGGGTCGGCACCGGCCGTCCGATACCGGGTGCCCTGAAAACTCAGCGCGTCGTTGACCACTGTTTGCCCGGAGATCGACCCCGTGGGGGCCTCGCCACCGCCTCGCGGAACAGGGAACGGTCCCGGCACCGCGCCCGTGCTGGCGCAACCGGCCAGCAGCCCGCCGAGCAGCAGCACCAGGCCGACGCCCCCGATCCGCGGCACGCGCGATCGCCGTATGCCGACCGCCGATTCCTGGTCGTCGACCGTTGGGAGAAGGGGGGTCAACACGATGCTCGTGAACTACTGCCGCTTGACATGATCGGTCGGTCGTCCCCAATATACTGTGGCATGGAGCAGACGCTCCTCCTGAATGCGACCTATGAGCCGCTAAAGGTCGTCCACTGGCAGAAAGCCATTACGCTCTGGTGCCAGGGGAAAGTGGAGGTCATCTCGGTCTACGACCGCGAGGTGCGGTCTGTCTCGGTCAGCTTCAAGCTGCCCGCCGTCATTCGTCTGCTCCGGTATATCCGCATCAAGAAACGATTCGATTACGTGCCGTTTTCGCGCGCGAACATCTACGCGCGCGACCAGCACCGGTGCCAGTACTGCGGCCACCTGTTCCCCACGAACGAGCTCACGTTCGATCACGTGGTCCCGGTTGCGCATAACGGCCGCAAGGACTGGGAGAACATCGTCACGTGCTGCATCAACTGTAACCGACGAAAGGGCGGGCGCACGCCTGCTGAAGCGGGCATGCGCCTGATCGCCCCGCCACGGCGTCCCACGTCTGCACCCGCCGTCCGGATCACGATCGGCCTCCGGAATGCTCCGGAGAGCTGGCGAGACTATCTCTACTGGAATGTGGAACTGGATGACAGCTAGTGGCCGGTATCGGCTGAAGCGGTGGTGGATTTCGGAGCGCGGCGCCTGGATGGCAAGGCGCGACGACCGAGCAGACCGGGAGTATTCGAGGGAGGGAGCAACGCCGCCAGCCGGGATGCGCTGTCGCCCACTGTCACCTCAGGGGTAGCATCACCCAGCCCTGATGCCGTCCGGTCCCCGCCCGCACTTGCTCGCCGTCGATCCGCCACTCGCCTGCCCGGGCGGGGTGGTGAGCCTGCGCGGCGCGGGCCTGCTCGACACCCGCGGCGATCCGCCGGTCGTCACTGTCGGCGACCAGCACGCGCGCGTGTGCGCCGCATCGAACACGCGTGTCTCGTTCCGCGTGCCGGAGAGCGCGGAAGGCGGCCACATGCCGGTGCGGTTGTCCACGGTTCCCGGCGACGCGGTGCGGCTCCATGTCGCGCGGTCGCTTGCCACAGGCATCCACCAGGTGGACGGTCCCGTGTTCGACGATCGCGGACGCCTGTACGTCACCGTCAGCGGTGCCCGCGGACAGCAGGCGCCGGTCTCGATCTTTCGCGTGGATGCCAGCGGCGCGCGCGTGCCGTTTGCCTCCGGGATCGTGAACGCGACATCGATGGCGATTGGGCCCGATCGCGTGCTGTACGTCACCAGCCGCTTCGAAGGGATTGTCTACAAGGTTTCGGAAGGGGGCGACGCCACGCCGTTCGTCACCGAAGTCGGCGTGGCGTGCGGCCTGGCGTTTGGTCGCGACGGCACGTTGTTCGTCGGCGATCGGTCGGGCACGCTGTTCCGCATTGGACCGGGCGGTCAGGCAACCGTGCTGGCGACGCTGCCGCCGAGCGTTGCCGCCTATCACCTGGCGGTGGGTCCCGACGCGTGGATCGACGTGTCGGTTCCGACGCTCGCATCATGCGACCGCATCTACCGCGTGAGCACCGACGGGCAGGTCGACGTGCTGTATGCCGGATTCGGCCGGCCGCAGGGGCTCGCGTTCGACACCGCGGGGTCGCTGCACGTCGTCGAGGCGCTTGCGGGGGCGAGCGGCGTCTACCGGCTGGAGGGCTCCGGGCGTCCTCCCGTGCTCGTCGCATCCGGCGAGGGGCTCGTCGGGATCACGTTCGATCCGTCGGGTGCACTCGTGGTCGCCTCGAATGACACCGTGTACGGGTTCGTCAACACTGCCGCCGGGCCTGCCGCGGCTCATTGAGAACTGCCGCGACCGATGCTGCTCACACGCCTGTTCCGCCGGAAGCCCATCGCGGCCCTCATCGTCGACGAAGGATCGCCGCAGGCGCTGCGGCGGGTGCTCGGGGCCGGCGACCTGATCATGCTCGCCATCGGCGCCGTAATCGGCGCCGGCATCTTCGGAGCAATCGGCACCGCCGCTGCGGGGCAGCTGGCGCCGGATGGGACGGTGATCCGGTATGGCGCCGGGCCCGCCCTCGTTTTCTCGTTCCTGCTGCTGGGCGGGGCCTGCGCGCTTGCGGCACTCTGCTACGCGGAGCTGGCCGCGATGATTCCGCAGGCGGGGAGCGCGTACGCCTACACATACGCCACGCTCGGGGAGGTCGTCGCGTGGATCATCGGGTGGGACCTCATCCTCGAGTACGCGGTGGGCAACGTGGCTGTCGCGATCTCCTGGGGGGACTACTTCACGACGCTGTTGCGCGGCGTGGGCCTGAGCCTGCCGGAGTGGCTGACGACCGGGTATCGCGCCGCACTTCTCAGCTCCAACCCCGACATCCACGGGCTGCTGCAGGCCGCGCCGCACGTCGCCGGTGTGCCCGTGCTCGTGAACGCGCCGGCGTTCGGTATCGTGATGGTCATCACATGGCTGCTGCTGCGCGGCGCGCGCGAGAGTTCGCGCGCGAACAACATCATGGTGATCGTCAAGCTCGTGGCGCTGGCCCTGTTCATCGGCGTGGGCATCACGCACATCACGCCGGCCAACTACGTGCCGTTTGCGCCCAACGGGTTCACGGGGATTCACCAGGGTGCGGCCATCGTGTTCTTCGCGTACATCGGATTCGATGCGATCTCGACCGCCGCGGAGGAGACCCGGAACCCGCAACGGAACCTGCCGATCGGCATCCTGGGGGGGCTGGCCATCTGCACGGTGATTTACGTGATCGTCGGAGCCGTGCTGACCGGGATGGTGCCCTACGGCCAGCTGGCGAACTCCGCCGACCCGCTCGCGTACGCACTGCAGGCCGCGGGGTTCCAGAAGGTCGGCTGGCTCGTGGCGCTCGGCGCCGCCGTGTCGATGACGGCGGTGCTGCTCGTGTTCCAGTTCGGGCAGCCGCGCATCTTCTTCTCGATGGCGCGCGACGGCCTCCTGCCGGAGTGGGCCGCGACGCTGCACCCGCGCACGCGCATCCCGGCAGCCACGACGCTGCTCACCGGCGTGGTGGTGGCGCTGGCGGCGGCGGTGGGTGACGCGGCCGAGACGTACGATCTGACGAACATCGGGACGCTCTTCGCCTTCGCGCTGGTGTCCATCGGCGTGCTGGTACTGCGGGTGACCGAGCCGGAACGGCCGCGACCGTTCCGGGTGCCGTTCGTGTGGGCCGTGGCGCCGCTCGGGGCCGCGGCCTGCGTGTTCATCATGGTCGGGCTGCCCTACCAGGCCTGGGAACGGTTCGCGATGTGGCTCGCCATCGGGCTGGCGCTCTACTTTGCCTACGGGTTCTGGCACAGCCGGCTGCACAGCGGCGGGCGCGTCTGAACCGGAACCCACGTCGCGGCACAGCGCGCTTGTGAACCAGGGTTTTCGCCCGCGTGTTCTGGTACAATTGCCCGTTTGAGTGCGCACTGAACGACCCAGCCGTGGGTCACCGGCCGCGCCTCGTCATGAGGCTCACTCCCAACATGGCGCATGACTGGATTGCGGTGCGGGGCGCGCGCGTTCACAACCTCCGCAATATCGACGTCGACCTGCCGCGCGAGCGGCTCGTCGTCATCACAGGGCTGTCGGGGTCCGGCAAGTCGTCGCTCGCTTTCGACACGATTTACGCGGAGGGGCAGCGGCGCTATGTCGAGTCGCTGTCGGCGTACGCGCGCCAGTTCCTCGAGCAGATGGAGAAACCCGACGTCGACCTGATCGAGGGACTCTCGCCGGCCATTTCCATCGAGCAGAAGACCACGGGATCCAACCCGCGCTCGACCGTCGGGACGGTGACCGAGATCTACGACTACCTGCGCCTGCTCTTCGCGAACATCGGCATCCCGCATTGTCCCCGGTGCGGCCTCGAGATCGCATCCCAGTCGCTCGAGCGGATCGTGGAGCTCGTGCTCTCGTACGCACAGGACACGCGCATCAACGTCCTCGCGCCGGTGGTCCGCGGCCGCAAGGGGGAGTTCCGGAAGGAGCTCGACGCGCTGAAGGCCCGCGGCTTCACGCGCGCACGCATCGACGGCCAGTTCCGCGCGCTCGAGGACGAGATCACGCTCGAACGCCGGCGCAACCACACCATCGATGTCGTGGTCGACCGCGTGGTCGTGCGCCCGGGCGTCGAACGGCGGCTGGCCGAGTCGGTCGAGACCGCGCTGACACTCGCCGACCAGATTGTGGTCGTCAACACGCTCGACGGTGGCGATCGGCTGTTCTCCCGGCGCCTGGCGTGCGTCGCCTGCGGCGTGAGCGTCCCGGAGATGACGCCGCGCGCCTTCTCGTTCAACTCGCCGCACGGCGCGTGCCCGGCGTGTCAGGGCCTGGGCGCCACGTGGGACTTCGATCCGGAGCGCCTGGTGCCGGACCCGTCGCGGACGCTGCTCGACGGCGCCATCGCGCCCTGGAGCGCCGGCGATCGCACGCTCGTCCGGCATGCGCTCGACACGCTCGCGGCGACCTTCGGCATCGCCCTCGACGTGCCCTTTGCGAAGCTGCCGAAGAAGCATCGCGACCTCCTGCTTTTCGGGCCCGGCCGCGGTGCTGTGGCGGCGGATGCGGCGCCCGTACCAAAGCGCCGCGCGCGCGCGCGGGCCCGCGAGCCATACGGGCGCGACTTCGAGGGCGTGCTTCCGAACCTGCGCCGCCGGTACGAGGAAGGCGCCTGGACGGTGCAGGAGGAGCTCGACCGCTATCGAGCGCTCCGGTCGTGCCCCGAGTGCACCGGAGCCCGCCTGAGGCCCGAGAGCCTGGCCGTGCGCGTGAAGGGCCGCACGATGCAGGACTACGTCAGCCTGCCCATCTGCCAGGCGCTCGACGTGTTCAACCGCATCGAGCTGACCGATCGCGAGCGGATCATCGCGGAGCGCATCCTGCGGGAAGTGCAGGATCGCCTGCGGTTCCTCGACGAGGTCGGCGTCGGCTACCTGACGCTCGGGCGCAGCGCGGCGTCGCTCTCAGGCGGCGAGGGCCAGCGCATCCGGCTCGCGACGCAGATCGGATCGAGCCTGACGGGCGTCCTGTACGTGCTCGACGAGCCGTCGATCGGCCTGCACCAGCGTGACAATCGCGCGCTGCTCGGTACGCTGCACCGCCTGCGCGATCTCGGCAACTCCGTCATCGTGGTCGAGCACGACGAGGAGACGATCCGCACGGCGGATTATGTCGTGGATCTCGGCCCCGGTGCGGGCGAGCACGGCGGACGCGTGATCTTCCAGGGGACGCCTGCCGAGTTGATCGATCGGGATCGCACGTCGGTGACGGGCGCATACATGCGCGGCGAGCTCGCGATTGCGACGCCGCGCGCCCGGCGGCCCGCGCTCAAAGGGGAGATCGTCATCCGGGGGGCACGCGCGAACAACCTGAAGAACGTCGACGTCGCGATTCCGCTCGGCGTGTTCACGGCGGTGACAGGCGTCAGCGGCTCGGGGAAGTCGACGCTCGTCAACGACATCCTGTACCGCGCGCTGGCACGGCAGCTGTACCGCGCCTCGGAGGCTCCCGGGCCCCACGATCGCATCGAGGGCATCGACTTGATCGACAAGGTGATCGAGATCGATCAGTCGCCGATCGGCCGCACGCCGCGGTCCAACCCGGCAACCTATACGGGCCTGTTCACGTTTCTCCGTGAGCTGTTCGCCATGCTCCCGGATGCCCGGGCCCGGGGGTTCCGTCCGGGCCGGTTCTCGTTCAACGTGAAGGGCGGACGCTGCGAAGCGTGCCAGGGCGACGGCGTCATCGCGATCGAAATGCACTTCCTGCCGAACGTGTACGTCACCTGCGAGCAGTGCAAGGGCCGCCGGTACAACCGCGAGACGCTCGAGATCCGGTACCGTGGCAAGTCCATCGCGGATGCGCTCGATCTCACGGTCGACCAGGCCCTGCCGCTCCTCGAAAACGTGCCGCCCATCGCGAATAAGCTGCGGACGCTGCAGGACGTCGGCCTGGGGTACATCGAGCTGGGGCAGTCGGCCACCACACTGAGCGGGGGCGAGGCGCAGCGCGTCAAGCTCTCGCGCGAGCTGTCGAAGCGGGGCACCGGCCGCACGCTCTACATACTCGACGAGCCGACGACGGGGCTGCACTTCGAGGATGTGAGGAAGCTGCTCGACGTGCTCGGCAAGCTGGTCGATCAAGGCAACAGCGTGCTCGTGATCGAGCACAATCTCGACGTCATCCGGTCCGCCGACCACGTCCTGGATCTCGGGCCCGAGGGGGGCGGCGCCGGCGGACGCGTGGTCGCCGCGGGCACCCCGGAGCAGGTCGCTGCCTGCACGGGGTCCTTCACCGGTCAGTTCCTGGCGGCGGCCTTCGCCGCGCAAGGGGTCGCGGGGCGGCGGGCGCTCGCGTAGCCAGAGCGAGACAGCTACGTGGTAAAATAGCCACAGTTCTGACGGTTTTCCATGTGGCCATGCAGCCACGACCGAAGACAGCCGGGAGGGAGCGACCGGCAGGTCGTTACACCAAGTGCAGGCATGGCAACCATTTGCGGGTTGGCAGCCGGCTCAGCATTACGCGGCACTGCGTTTGCTCTCTGGCGTTGACGATTCGAATCTCCCCGGCCGCCAGAGATGCTAATGGACGCACAACGAACTCTCCGACGCTCGATCTCGTGCGCCGGCATCGGACTTCACTCGGGCAGGAAAGTCACGCTTTCGCTCAAGCCCGCTCCCGCAGACTTCGGCATCCGGTTCCGCCGCACGGACCTGGGCGGGCTCGAGATTCCCGCCAACGTCGCCAACCTCGGCGGCATCCAGTACGCCACCGGATTGACCCGCGATCAGGGCACGGTCGACACGATCGAGCACCTCCTGGCGGCGCTCGTGAGCCGCGGCGTCGACAACGTCATCATCGAGCTGAACACCCCCGAAGTGCCGATCATGGACGGCAGCGCGGCGCCCTTCGTCTACCTGCTGCAGGAGGCCGGGATCAAGCGCCAGTCGGCGGGGCGGCGGTTCCTGAAGGTCGTGCGTCCAATCGCGCTTTCACAGGGAGACAAGCGGATCGCGATCTACCCGAGCGATCACTTCAAGGTCACCTACAGCATCAGCTTCGACCATCCCCTGCTGCGGCACCAGGCGCGCACGCACCGCGTCACGGAGGAGTCGTTCGCCGAGGAGATCGCGCCGGCGCGCACGTTCTGCTTCCTCAAGGAAGTGGAGATGCTGCGGCAGAACGGCCTCGCGCTGGGCGGCTCGCTCGACAACGCCATCGTGATCGGCGAAACGGGCGTGCTGAACGCGTTGCGCTTCGACGACGAGTTCGTCCGTCACAAGATCCTGGACGTGATCGGCGATCTTGCCCTGGTCGGGCACCCGATCATCGGCCACGTAGTCGCACATCGCGGAGGGCACGCGCTGCACACCGCCTTCGCCTCGCGGATCGTGGAGGAGCCGAACGCGTGGCGGCTGGTCGAATCCGCCGGCGAGCCTGCCGAGAGCGGCCGGATGCCCGTGCCGGTGGGCCGAGCCGCGAGCCTGGCGAACTAGTGGCCTGTATCAGCTGAATCAGTAGTGCCTTTCGGGCGGGGCATCCCGGCTGGCGGCGTTGCTCCTCCCTCGAATACTCCCGGTATGCTCGGTCGTCGCGCCTTGCCAGCCAGGCGCCGCGCTCCGAAATCCACTACCGCTTCAGCCGATACAGGCCACTAGCCTCGACGACAATCGGCGAGAGGCTCCAGGCCGCCGGCGCCGTCAGGCCGCCGGGCCGGAAGCCAGACCGCCCTGCTGCCTCCTGCCCGCAGGCTGAACGTCAACGCACCCAGAGCGATCGTGTCGTCGTCGGCGATCCGCAGCGCTCGAACCAATCGATCCCTTCACTCACCAGGTCGAACTTGACGCTGTAGCGTCCCGGCGCCTCGGGCACGGGGATTTCGATGCGCACGTCTGCCTCGCCCCCGGCCTCGACGTTGTGGGGCAGCCAGGCCCGCGCGTAGTCTCGCTCGATGAGGGTGCCGTCGGCGGTGCAGAGCTGAGCGCCGAGTCGCACGAGACGGCGCCCGTAGCTCGCCTGCGCTGGGAAGGCGCGCGCGGAGAGGTTCCGCACACGGGTGCGAACCTGCATGGCGCGGCCCGGGCGGGCCACGAGCGGCAGCCCCGGGATCAGCGTGCGCACGTCGATGGCGGCACGGGGCGTCGCTCCGGGGATCGCGTTCCCGAGGCCGCTGTCGTCCCACACCTCGAATTTGATGCCCTCGAGCGCCGGCGTGCCGGGAACGAAGCGGCGCGAGTAGGCGTTCTCGGGATGATCGGTGATCTCCCATGAGAGGCGATCCACGCCGATCTCGGTGGCCAGCCTGCGTGCGAGCGCCATCTCCTCGTCGCTGTCGTTCCACTTGAACAGGATGTAGCGCCAGTTGATGAAGGGAACGTCGCGCCCGTTCTTCCTCTTCTCGTCCACCGCCGCTGTGAGGTTGGCGATGGCCTTGTTGAAGTCGCCCCGCTGGCGGTACTGGACGTAGGTTTCGGGCGTCGCACCGTCGATCGAGAACGTCACCTCATCGATCCCGGAGTGCACCAGTCGGCGAGCACGCTCCTCCGTGAGCGCCAGGCCGTTGGTGCTGGTGTAGAGGTAGATGTGCGGGAACCTCGCCTTGATGTACTCGCACATCTCGACGGCGCGCTTGTGGAGAAAGGCTTCGCCATAGTTGAAGAAGTCGACCCGCCCGAGCGATGGGCCCGCCTCGTCGAGCACGCGCGTGAAGAGATCGAAGTCGAGCATCCCTGCCTGCCGCGTGCGGGTGATGCCGGTTTCCGGCGCACAGCACGCCTGGTTGCAGGAAATATTGCAGGCGGCCGTGCACTCGACGTACAGGCGGGACGGCAGCGGGCCCACGTTCAGGTCGCGCTGGGGCGGTGCCTGGTCGCGCTTCAGCGGCAGCTTGAGCGGACAGTCGCCGCAGAACTTCGATCCCCCGCCGTTGATGTCCTGGCGAAGACGGCTCGCGGTGTCACCGGTCCAGATGCCGGCGACTGTCGCCGTCCGCGCGTCGCCGAGCACGCGCTTTCCGTAGGGGTCGGCGCAGCCGCAGACCATGCGGCCATCGCAGAGCATGATCATCGTGCTCCACGGCCAGGAGCACGTGAAGCGGCTGGCGAGATAGTTCAGGGACATTGGAATTTGAGGTGCTGGTGCCTGGCTGCGTCCGGACGTCGGGCTTGTGGCGCCTCCGTACTCGGGTCTCGGGCGCGCGGGCTTCCGGCTACGGGCTGGCGGAGCCCTTGGCGCCTCCGGCCTGTTCGAGCTTTCGCATGTAGGCTTCCAGCCTGTCGTTCTCGTATTTTACCGTGTTCAGGAACAGGCTCTCCGCGAGGTAACTCCGCAGCTCTTCGGCGCTCATCTGCGCGATGAGGTGATCGATCTCGCGGACCATGTCCTCGAACGAACGCTCGAGCGCGCGCTGCGCCGTCACCTCATGGTAGAGCGCCTCCATGATCGACAGCAGGTCGCCGTCCAGCGAAACCTCGGCGCCGCTCGATGTCTTGATGGTGCGCATGGCTAGCTCCCGAAGCTCTTGACGGCGCTCGCCTCGTCCGCATGCAGCTCGAGAAAGTTCTGTGCCCCGGTCATCGTGAGCATCGTTTCGACCCGCTTCTGCACGCCCGACAGCTTCAGCATGGATCCGGCGGCCGACGCCTGCCGGTAGAGATCCATGAAGCAGCCGATCGTCGCGCTGTCCACGTACGTGACCTTCGAGAGGTCGATGAGCAGCTTCTTCTCGCCCCCGGAAATCAGGCCGATCACGGCGCCCGAGAAGTCGGACAAGAGGGGATACATCAGGCGCGTCTCGTCGACGCGCACGACTGCGAGACCGTGAGCATGCTCGATGTGCAGGTTCATTCGTGTGACTCCGCTGTGTAACCCGATCCGTCGCCAGGCCAGCCTTCGGGTGGATTCCGGGGCCGCTCGAAGTCGACCCGCAACAGCTGGATCTGGCGTGCGAGCTCGGTACGGCCACGGTTGATCCGCGACTTCACGGTGCCTTCCGGCAACTGCAGGTGATCGGCAATCTCCTGGTAGGTCAGCTCGCGGATGTCGCGCAGCATCACCGCCGTCCGGAGTGTGTCGGGAAGCTGCTGCATGGCCGCCCGCAACAGCACCACGCGGTCCTGTTGTTCGAGGACGGCATACGCGCTCACGTCGTGCGACCGGGGTGAGAGCTCGCCCGCGTCGACGTCCCGATTGATCGTCTCGCGCTCTTTCCGCACGCTGCGGTAGTGATCGATGCACAGGTTACGGCTGACGCTGATCAGCCAGGTCTGGAAGTTGGCGCGTCGGTCGAACGTATGCAGCGACTTGAAAATCTTGAGAAAGATGTCCTGAGCGAGGTCTTCCGCCTCGTCGTGCTTTCCGACGAACTTGTAGGCGACGTTGAAGACCTTCCGCCAATGCTGGCGAACGATCGTCTCCCAGGCGAGCTGGTCGCCTCGCAGGCAGCGCTCGATCAGCTCGTCAGGAGCTGCTGGCTGCGCAATCGGAGTATCTGCTGGCATTGGGTTGACTGAGGACCCGCTCAGGAATAACCAAGCCTCCTCAGAACGCAAGGCGGGCGTCCGGCGATGATACCGCAGCAATTTTTGGGGTGTCAACGACGCCCGCGCCCCGGCCCAGTCGGCTAAGATGAAGACCCGTGGCATCTTCCGCACAGACTTCTCTTCACGAGGCGACGCCAGCGCTCCCGCTCGACGCTATCGCCGCGGCCCTGGGCACGCCCGCATACGTGTACAACGCGGCGGCGATCCGTTCCGCCTACCGGGAGTTGGACGCGGCACTGGACGGCGTCCCCCATGCGCTGCACTATGCCCTCAAAGCCAACTCGACGCTGGCGGTCGCGCGGCTCCTGCGACAGCTCGGCAGTGGCGCAGACGCCAACTCGGTGGGGGAGATCGAGGTGGCGCTCCGCGCCGGGTTCGATCCATCCCGAATCGTGTTCACGGGTGTAGGCAAGACGGCAGCGGAGCTCGAGCGGGCGATCGTGCTCGGCGTGAACACGATCAATGCTGAGTCTCCCGGCGAGCTCCAGCGGATCGCGGCGCTCGCACGGGCGCATCAAACCACTGCGCGGGTCGCGCTGCGCGTCAACCCGGACGTCGACGCGCGTAGTCACCCGCACATCTCGACCGGGCTTCGTACCAACAAGTTCGGCGTGCCCATCGAGTCGGCTCGCGCGCTGTTCCGCGTGGCCGCCCAGACCGAGGGGCTGCGGCCGGTTGGCGTGCACGTGCACGTGGGCTCGCAGATCACGTCGCTCGATCCGCTCACCAGCGCTGCCGCCCGCGTCGTCGCCCTCGTGGAAGACCTGCTGGCCGATGGCCTTGCGCTCGACCACGTGGACCTCGGCGGCGGCCTCGGCATCTCGTATGACGGATCGAGCGTGCCCTCGCTCACGGAATACGCTGCGGCCATCGTCGATGGTGTCGCGCGCACGGGGCTCACCCTCGTCCTCGAGCCTGGACGCGCGCTCGTAGGGGCCGCGGGCCTGCTCCTCACCCGCGTGGTCGACGTGAAGGAATACCCCGGCGGTCCGCGGTTCGCCATTCTGGACGCCGGGATGACCGAACTGCTGCGGCCCGCGCTCTACAACGCCTTCCACCGGATCGTTGCCGTGACACCGCGCGCCGGCGAGTCACGGCCGTACGAGGTGGTGGGGCCGCTCTGCGAGAGCAGCGACATCTTCGGCCGCGACCGGCTGCTGCCGCCCCTCGAGCCCGGCGATCTCCTCGCCGTCCTCGACACGGGCGCATATGGCGCGGCGATGGCCTCGACGTATAACCGACGCCCGCTGCCGCCCGAGGTACTCGTGGACGGGGACGAATGGCGCGTCGTCAGGCGGCGCCAGACGATCGACGATCTCGTCGCCCTCGAAGCGTAAGGACACATCGCGAGATCCATGCCCGGTTTGCTCATCGCGTTCGAAGGTCTCGATCAAAGCGGGAAGGAGACGCAGGCCCACCGCCTGGCGGAGCGTCTCGAAGCCCTCGGGCACCGCGTCCGGCTCGCCTCCTTTCCCGATTACTCGACGCCCATAGGCCGCGAGATCGGCCGCGCGCTGCGCGACGAGCACGAGTATGCGGCCGACGTGATGCAGCTCCTCTACATCGCGAACCGCTACGAGCGGAAGCCCGAGCTTGCGGCGTGGCTTGCGGCGGGGGACATCGTGCTCTGCGATCGCTATCTTGCCTCCAGCGTCGCCTACGGCGAGACGCAGGGCCTGGACGCCGCGTGGCTGGCAGACACCCAGCGGCATCTGCCGCTGCCGGACCTGACCATCCTGCTCGACATCGCGCCCACGACTGCGGTTGCACGCAAGGCGCTCGGCCGGGATCGATACGAGCGCGATCTCGCGCTGCTCACGCGCGTCCGGGAGAGCTATCGCCGGCAGGCCGACGCGCCGGACTGGGCCCGACTGGATGGCGAGCGTGGCAAGGACGATCTGGCGGACGACATCCTCGAGGTGGTCGCCGGGCGGCTCTCGTTGAAATGACGTGCGATGGTGTGCCAGCGTGTCGGCGTGTCAGCCGATACAGACCACTAGCGCATCATCCCGCTGTGACCCAGCACGGCACGCGCCACGGTGACGGCGCGTAATTCCCCCGCTCCTCCAGCCTTCAACACTTCCGCGCAGGCGTCCAACGTCGCGCCCGTCGTGCTCACATCGTCCACCAGCACGAGACAGGCGCCTGACAGCGTGGGTGGTCGCCAGCCTCTCCACGGGTCGCGGCGCAAGGCGAAGGCGCCGCGCACGTTGCGCCGCCGCGCCGGAGCAGCGAGCGTCGACTGCGGGACCGTGTGTCGCGTGCGCCGCAGCACGCGCCACACAGGTAGCCGCAGCTCCCGGGCAATCGCGTCGGCCTGGTTGAAGCCGCGGGTCCACTCCCGCCTGCGGTGCAGCGGCACCGGCACGACGGCGTCCGCGCCCCTGAGCACGGCTCCGCACCTGTCGCGCACGAGCGCCGCCAGGCGCGGCGCCACCGAGCGCCGGCCGTGGTACTTCAGCGCGTGCACGAGTTCGCGGAGCGTGCCGGCGTAGGCCCCGAGTGCACGGGCGGTGTCCACGATCGGGGGGCGATGGGCGCAGCGCAAGCACCGGGGACCGCTCACGGCGTGACAGATCCTGGTGGACGTGTCAGGCAACGGGACCGCGTGTTCGGTCTCGAGCGCCACGGCCCGAACCGATGACAGGGGCTCACCGCACGAGACGCAGTAGGGATGTGTGATGAACCGGATGGTGTTCCAGCAGCCCTCGCAGGCGGCGCCGCGGGTGGGCTGCTCCGTGATTTGTCCGCACACCACGCACGGCGCCGCGAGCACCGCGGCGAGCAGGCCATCAATCGTTCGGCGTACGGTGATCAGCACACACGTGAGACAGCCGTTGTCACTTCCGGCTTGTGGGTCTACGCGCCCCCCGCACCTGTCCACTCACGACGCGTGACTCACAAGCCACAGCTCGACCCCACCGATCATCCCGCGCTTCGTCCCGCGCTCAACTCTTTCGAGGTGGGGGCGCCAGCACTGCGCTCAAATCGACCGGCGTGGCGCTGCCCCAGAGGCGTTCCAGTCCGTAGAACGTCCGGGTCTCCTTGCCGAAGACGTGGACGATGAAGTCGAAGTAGTCGAGCAGAACCCATTCCGCATGCCCGTAACCCTCCACGTGCGCCGGCTTCACATGATCGCGCCGGAGGGCTTCTTCGACGGCGTCAGCGATCGCCTTGATCTGGCGCGCATTCTGCCCCGTACAAATCACGAAGTAGTCGGTGAACCCCTCGGCCTCGCGGAGGTCCAGGACGACGATGTCCTCGGCCTTCCGGTCGGCTGCGGCGGTCACGGCGGCCAGCACCTGTTCTGGCAGCCCGGGGGTCGATGCCGTCGTCGCGCGCTTAGAGATGCTCTTGCTCATGCAACAGACTCGCCGGGGCGGCGTGCGCCGTCGGCGCGGGAGGCGGCTGCATCGCGGATCCGATACAGCGAGTGGCGATCGATGTGCCGTTCAACGGCGGGAGGCACGAGCCCGGTGATCGGCTGGCCCTCGGCACACCTTGCCCGGATCGCGGTGGACGACACGGCAGGAGTGGGCCCATTCACCAGGAAAATCGACGGCGTCGTCGTATCGCCGCTCCACGTGGCCGCGGCGAGCGACGCCTCGCGCATCCGCGGCGCGAGTGTCGGCAGGAGCTCGCGCATGCTCGCGGCGGACCGTCCTGGCCGATCCACGATCACGAACTGGGCGGCATCCAGGAACTGCGGGTAATCACGCCATGTCGCAATTTCTGCGAAGGCGTCGGCGCCTGCGATGAAAAAAAGTTGCGAGGAGGAGTAGCCCTGCCCGTGCAGGCGTTCGAGCGTGGCCGAGGTATATGACGGTCCGGGAGCAACGAGCTCGATGTCAGACGTCCGCAGCGTCTCATCGTCCTGCGCAGCCAGCGCGACCATGGCGAATCGATGATGCACCGAGGCGGCGGGCTGGGGACGATGGGGCGGGACGTGTGAGGTCAGCAGGAGCACCTCGTCGAGCTGCAGCGTAGTGCGTGCCGCAGCGGCCGCGGCCATGTGGCCGACGTGAATCGGATCGAAGGTTCCTCCGAGCAACCCGATGCGGCGCGCAACGGTCATTCGTCGCGAATCAGCATAGCAGGTGGCGGCGCCACCGGGCTATCGTCCGTCGAGTCTTCCCGGGCGGATGCCCGCGCCGCATGCTCTTCGCCTTCGGCGACCCTGCTCACGTGGCGCCACGCTGCTTCGAGCAGCGTGGGGACGCCCTCGCCGGTGACGCCGGAGATAGGGAACAGCGGCAATCCCAGTTCGGCGGCGCGCGCCGCGAGGGGCCTGACCGCGTCCTCGTCAATGACCGAGTCGATCTTGTTCGCGGCGACCAGCTGCGGCTTTGCAGCGAGCTCCGGGTCGAACAACTCGAGCTCCCGCCGCAGCACGTCGAGATCCTCCGCGGGTGGCCGGCCAGAAAAGCCGGACACATCGACGACATGGATCAGCACGCGCGTGCGTTCGAGGTGTTTCAGGAAGCGATGGCCGAGCCCCACGCCTCGGTGCGCGCCTTCGATGAGGCCGGGAACGTCAGCGACCACGAAGCTGCGGTTGTCGGTGAGCTGTACAACGCCGAGATTCGGCGTGAGCGTCGTGAAGGGGTAATCGCCTATCTTCGGCCGCGCCGCGGAGATGCGTGCGATCAGCGTGGACTTCCCGCTGTTCGGATAACCCACGAGGCCGATGTCGGCGAGCAGCTTGAGGTGCAGCCGAAGGCGCTTCTGCTCGCCGGGCAGGCCAGACTGGAATTTCCGGGGCGCTCTGTTCGTGGAGGTAGCGAAGTAGGCGTTGCCGAAGCCGCCGCGGCCTCCATCGGCGATCAGGGCGCGCGCGCCTTCCTCCGTCAGGTCCACGAGCGGTCGCCAGGAGCCGTCCTCCGGGTCGTGCTCGTAGACGAGCGTGCCGATCGGCACCGGAATCTCGAGGTCGCGGCCGTTGCCGCCGCGACGGTTCGAACCTTCGCCGTGCTTGCCGCGATCCGCGTGGAACTCGGGGTGGAAGCGGAAATCGACGAGGGTGTTGATGTGGGGGCTCGCCACCATGTAGATGGAGCCGCCGTTGCCGCCATCGCCGCCGTCGGGTCCCCCGCGAGGGATGAACTTCTCGCGGCGGAAGCTCATGGCCCCCCGGCCGCCGTGGCCTGCGGTGACTTCGATGTCGACTTCGTCAACGAACATGGCGGATTGCTGGAACCGCCCCTGCGAGTCCTGGTACGGGCGGTTCGCGAACCGCCCCTGCGGGTGCTACTGAGGCTCCGCCGTCTGTTCGGCCTGGGCTGGCGGGGGAACGACGCTGATGAACCGTCCGCGCGATCCGTGATCTTCGAACTGGACGCGGCCGCTGATCTTCGCGAAGAGCGTGTCGTCCTTGCCGAGGCCGACGTTCAGGCCGGGGCGGAACTTGCGTCCACGCTGGCGAACGAGGATCGAGCCGCCGGTCACGATGTTGCCGTCGAACCGCTTCACACCGAGCCGCTGCGAGTTGCTGTCGCGCCCGTTCCGCGAGCTGCCCTGTCCCTTTTTGTGTGCCATCGATTGGTCCTCTGCCGCGGCTGCTACGCCTGGATCTCTGTGATGCGTACGAGCGTGAAGGTGCTGCGGTGGCCCTTCGTGCGGCGCATACCCTTGCGGCGCTTCTTCTTGAACACGCGAATCTTCGGGCCGCGCGCCTCGCCCTCGACTACGCCCACCACGCGGGCGCCGGTGACCACGGGCGTGCCGGTCACGATTTCGCCGCCGTCCTTCTCGATGAGGAGCACGTCGGTGAAGGACATCTCGTCGCCCACCTCCCGCTCGACCCGATCGATCGTCACCGTGGCGCCGGGCGCCACCTTCACCTGGTGTCCGCCTGTGTTGATAATCGCGTACACGCCGTTCTTCTCCGTTGCTGTGGGGCGCTGGCAGCCGGCCGGCCGCCAGACAAAGAGGTAAGTGTAGCTGTACGGCCGCCGCCCTGTAAAGCCGCCTGGCTGGCCCTGTCGCCCCGGGAAGTCGCTGCTATTTCAGCAGGATACGTGAGCCTTTGATCCTCTGGGTGCTTAACGTGCTGAGGAAGCTCGGGATCAGCCGATCCATCAGCTCGAAGTACGACGAGAGCGCCGGAGTGCTCTGCTGCGGGCTGTAGAGCACCTCTTCGCGGAAGGACTCCGAGTAGATGGTGGTGCCCGTGCGGCCGTCGATGAAGATGAACTTCGGCCGCAGGATGAAGCCCTTGCGCTCCATGTAGGTGCGCACGGGCACCACGCGCCGCCGCCCGAACGAGTCGTAGTACTCCTGTTCCCGCTGCACGAAGCCGGAACGTGCGTGCGGCGTGAAGAGCACCGTGCCGGTCACGATGAGGGGGTTCTGGTACTCCTCGCCGAGCTTCTTCCAGTAGTCGACGTTCGCGAAAATGCCCTCCAGCGGCTCGAGATCCTTCTCGTCGCGGATTCGACCACTCTGCTGGGGATCGGCCGCGGCCCGTTCCTGCGCCGCGCCGGCCGTTCTTGCAGGGCGGGCGGCAGGCGGTGCGGCGCCGGGTGCGCCGGCTGGAGTTGCCGCGGGTTCGCCAGCGGCCCCATCCGCGGTCTGCCCGACGGGGGCGGCACTCGCGGTGTCGGGGCCCGTGGCGGGCGCGCGTTCACCAGCGGGCGGCGCGGGAGCCTCGGGCGGCAGTGACGGCAGCGACGGGCCGGTCTCGGGCTCAGGGGCGGCCTGCTCGCGCGCGAGTTCCACGAGCGGCAGAACGTCCGCTTCGATCACCCGGAGCGGCGACTTCGAACGCAACTGGCTTCGCAGCAGGCGCACGGTTTCGAGATTCGCGTCCACATCCTCGGACCCGCCGGCGATGAACCCCGCGATGAACACGCGCTGGAAAGGCGTGACGTCCATCTTCGGCTGGATGGGCGTCTCGATGGGAATCTCGTAGAAGCTGGTGCAGCCCGAGACGACCAGGACGAGCGCGGCGCTACTTAGCGCTGCTGCGGTTCGTGCGGTCATTGATTTCCTTGAACAGATCGTAATTCTGCCGAAGCATCGCGTTGTTCGGATCGAGTTCGATTGCCTTCTCGTACGCGACCCGCGCCTTTTCGAACTGCCCCTCGTGCTCGTAGGCGACAGCCAGATTGTTGAAGGCGGCGGCGTAGGTGGGATCAATCGCCACCGCACGCTCCCAGCGATAGATCGCTTCGCGCCAGAGCCCTTTCTGGGCCACGTCGACGCCGAACTCAACCTGCGCCTTCGCATCACCCCGGGCGTCGGCGTACGACGGCACGGCGTTCAGCGAGACCAGGCACGCTGCGAGCAGACATCGGGAAAACATGATGTGTGCAACCACTATATAGACTCGGAATCGCGGGGCGCAAGCGGCTTGACACCACTCCGGACGGGATCTCCAGCAACGTGTGTACCACGCGGGGTGAGAGTCGAATCCCCTGTGGGCGAGTCGATCCGGGACACGACGCGCGCTCCGGTGTCCTCTGCGGGTTGCGGCCGTTTCATCAGGTGCCTATAATCGAGGGCAGTCGAGGTCGGGCTCAATGTCGCGCAGGCGGCGGGTCTGGCCTCGTTGTACGTTCGGGCCGGTCGCGTGCCTGTGCTGGAGGTTGCGCATGACCCGTCCGGACTTCGTCGCGCTCTCGCAGCTGCCGTCCGCCTACCGCCGCGCATCGCGCGCTCTTGCTGCCCTTCCCCCGGAGCTGCTGGACGCACCCGACGCACTCGAGCTCCTCGCGGGGTACTGTGCGCGGGAGGAACAGGGCATCCCCGCCCTCGTGGCCGGGTTACGATCAGAGGCCGACGAGCTGCTCGGTCGCGCGCAGGCAGCGGGAATCGGAGTGATCACGTTCACCGATGCGAGCTTCCCGGCGAGCCTCCGCCAAATTCCGCAGGCGCCCGTCGTGCTCTGGGTGGCTGGCCAGGTTGCCGCGCTCAGCGCCCCAGGCGTGGCGGTGGTCGGGTCCCGTGCCGCGTCCGCCGGCGGGACGGAGGTGGCTGAGCGGCTCGGACACGATCTGGCGGCCGCCGGTGTCACGGTGATCAGCGGGCTCGCGCGCGGATGTGATGCCGCGGCACACCGGGGCGCTCTTGACGCGGGCGGCCTGACCGTTGCGGTGCTGGGGTGCGGTGCCGACGTGGTGTATCCCGCAGAACACCGTCGGCTGTACCAGCGGATCCGCGACACCGGCGCGATCGTCTCCGAACTGCCGCCCGGCTCCCCACCGCTGCCGGCGCACTTCCCTCAGCGGAACCGCATCATCAGTGGGCTCTCCAGAGGGGTCGTGGTGGTCGAGGCGTCGGATAGGAGCGGCTCGCTCATCACGGCGGCCTGTGCGCTCGAGCAGGGTCGCGACGTGATGGCGGTGCCCGGCAGCATCCTCGGCAGCCGTCATCGGGGCTGTCACGCGCTGCTCCGGGACGGCGCCTGCCTGGTGGAGACTGCTGCCGACGTGCTCGAGGAGCTCGGGCTGACCGCCCCCGTGGCAAGAGCGGGCGCAGGCGCCACCCCGGAACACGATCGACTGCTCACCCTGCTCGCGACGGAAGGGGATGGCGATCTGGATGTGCTCGCCGAACGTTCCGGGCTCCCCGTGTCGGGTACTGTTGCCTCGATTGCTCGCTCTCGAGCTGGCGGGCCTCGTACGGCGCGCGCCGGGCGGCCGGTTCATCCGTGCAGGCGGGTAGTGGTAAGGTTAGGGGCTCCATATGCCAAAACCGCTCGTAATCGTCGAGTCGCCGGCGAAGGCGAAGACCCTGTCCCGTTTTCTCGGGAACCGCTACGACGTGGTCGCGAGCGTCGGGCACATCCGCGACCTGCCCGGCTCGGCGCGCGAGACGCCGGCCGAGATCAAGGACAAGCCGTGGGGTCGCATGGCTGTCGACGTGGACGGTGATTTCAAGCCCTACTACGTCGTCCCGTTCGACAAGAAGAAGAACGTCACCGCGTTGAAGGCCGCCTTGAAGGACGCCTCGGAAGTGCTGCTGGCGACCGACCCGGACCGGGAGGGCGAGTCCATCAGCTGGCACCTGACGGAGGTGCTGAAGCCGAAGGTTCCGGTGCGGCGCGTCGAGTTCCACGAGGTCACGGAGGACGCGGTCCGCGAGGCCATCAGTAACGCCCGCACGGTGAACGACAGCCTGGTCAAGGCACAGGAGAGCCGGCGCATCCTCGACCGGCTCTACGGGTACACGCTGTCCCCGGTGCTCTGGAAGAAAGTCCAGACTGGGCTGAGCGCGGGACGCGTGCAGAGCGTGGCGGTGCGCCTGCTCGTCGAGCGCGAGGAAGCGCGGCGGGCGTTCCGCAGCGCCACCTACTGGGACCTGGAAGCACGCCTGTCGGGCGAAGGCCGGGAGTTTCCCGCCACACTGGTCCGCCTGCTCGACCAGCGCGTGGCAACCGGAAAGGATTTCGATCCGGCGACCGGCGCGCTGAAGTCGGCCGGCGTGCGGCACCTGACGGAAGCGGATGCGGCCGTCCTCGCCGAGGCCGTGCGGCGCAACACCCCGTGGACGGTGACCGGCGTTGACGTCCGTCCGGGCACGGAGCGGCCGGCGCCGCCGTTCACCACCTCCACGCTTACTCAGGAGGCCAGCCGCAAGCTCGGGTTCTCGACCAGCCGCACGATGCAGCTCGCCCAGCGTCTCTTCCAGGGCGTCGAGATCGGTCGCGGCGAGATGGAAGGCCTCATCACCTATCACCGCACCGACTCGACCACGCTGAGCCAGAAGGCGCTCACGGAATCGGCGCGCGTCATTTCGGAGATGTTCGGACCCGAGTACTACGCCGGCGCGCGCCGCTACGCGACGAAGGTGAAGAATGCGCAGGAAGCGCACGAGGCGATCCGGCCGACCGACTTCCGCCTGGCGCCGCAGCAGCTCGTGGGCATTCTGGATTCCGATGACCTCCGGCTCTACGAGTTGATCTGGAAGCGCACGATGGCATCGCAGATGGTCGACGCGCGGGTCCAGAAGACGACGCTGGAGTTCACCGTGACGACGGCGTCGGGTCCGGCCGTGTTCACCGCGAGCGGGAAGACGATCGAGTTCGCCGGGTTCCGCCGCGCGTACGTCGAAGGCAGTGACGACCCGCTCGCGGAACTGGAGGATCAGGAGACTCTGCTGCCGGCGGCGCGCGAGGGCGATCGCGTGCACGGTGCCGGCGTGTCCGAGCGGGGACTGCAGCTGCTCGGCGTCGACCCGAAGCGGCACGAGACGTTGCCGCCGCCACGCTTCACGGAAGCAGCCCTGATCAAGGAGCTGGAGTCGGAGGGCATCGGCCGCCCATCCACGTATGCGTCGATCATCGCCACGATCGAGCGGCGTGAGTACGTGTTCCGCCAGGGCAAGGCGCTCGTTCCGAGCTTCACGGCGTTTGCTGTGACCGAGCTGTTGCGCCGCCACTTTGCCGACTATGTCGACGTCGGGTTCACGGCGGAGATGGAGGAGGCGCTCGACGCGATATCCAATGGAGAACAGAGCTGGCTCGAGTTCATCCGCGGCTTCTATCGCGGTGACGGCAAACATGCCGGGCTCGAAGGGATCGTGGGGGCGTCGAAAGACATCGACTATCCCGTGATTGAGCTCGGCGAGGATCCCGAGACCGGCGCCCCCGTGCGCGTGCGCATCGGGCAATACGGCCCCTTCGTGCAGCGCGGGGAGGGCGGCGCCGGGAACACCGCGTCGATTCCGGATGACTTCCCCCCAGCCGATCTCTCGATCGCGCGTGCCCTCGAACTGCTGAAAGCGAAGTCGGAAGGCCCGCGCGTCCTGGGCGTGGACCCGAAGACCGGACAGCACGTGTATGTGCTGCACGGCCGGTTCGGCGCCTACGTGCAGCTCGGGGAGACGCCGGACAAGGCGGATAAGTCGGCGGAGAAGCCCAAACGAGCGTCGCTGACCGGCGGCATGACGGACTCGAGCGTAACCCTCGAAGAGGCGCTCCAGCTGCTCTCGCTGCCTCGCGAGGTCGGCCGCCACCCCGACGACGGCGAGCCGATCCTGGCGAACTACGGACGCTTCGGTCCTTATGTGAAGCACGGGGACGAGTTCCGGTCTCTCGAATCGGAAGACCAGGTGTTCGGGATCGATCTCGACGCTGCCGTGGCGCTGCTGCGGGCGCCCAAGAAGTCGCGCCGGCGGCAGGGCGCGACGCGCACGGTGCTGCGCGACCTGGGCCCGCATCCGCAGAGTGGGGCTGCGATGAAGCTGCTCGAGGGGCGCTACGGTCCGTACGTCACCGACGGCACGACCAACGCCTCGGTGCCCAAGGGCACCGATCCTGCCGCCTTGCCAGTGGCAGAGGCTGTCGCGCTGCTCGAGGCGCGGGCCGGGATCCCGTCGAAGAAACGGCCGGCGCGCCGGGCCGGTGGGGCCCGCAAGGCTGCAACTGGGGCAGCGAAAGCGCCCCGGGCGCGCAAGCGGGAGCCGGTCGAGGTCTAGTCTGGCGCTGGCGCTGGACGCTGGGGCGGCCGCGGGGTGTGTGCGGGGTGAAAGCTGCGGAGTGCGAAGGTGCGAGGCTGCGTCCCCGAAGCCCGAAGGTCCGAAGCCCGAAGCCCGGGGCCCGTCGCCGCGCGGAGCCTGGAGCCTGTCCTGAATGTCCCTGATCCGCATCATTGGCGGCGGCCTTGCCGGCTGCGAAGCGGCCTGGCAGGCCGCCGGGCGTGGCGTGCGGGTGGTGCTGCACGAAATGCGTCCCGTGCAGCCGACCGCGGTGCACAAGACCGACCGGCTCGCGGAGCTCGTGTGCAGCAACTCCTTCCGGGGCGACAAGCTCGATAACGCGGTGGGACTCCTCAAAGAGGAGATGCGTCGGCTCGGTTCGCTGGTGCTGCGGGCGGCGGCCGACGCCCGCGTCCCCGCGGGCGCGGCGCTCGCCGTCGACCGGAACCGCTTTGCGGATGCGGTCACCGCCGCCGTTACCAATCACCCCCTGATCACCGTCGTCCGCGAGGAGATACCGCACCTGCCCCCACCAGACGGCGTGCCCACGATCGTGGCGACCGGTCCGCTCACATCGGACGCGCTCTCGCAGGCCATCCAGCTCTTCGTCGGTCGTGAACACCTCGCCTTCTACGACGCCATCAGCCCCATCGTGTCGGCCGAGACCATCGATTGCGCGAAGGTGTTTCGCGCCTCGCGGTGGGACAGGAGCCTGGGCCCGCCCACGGCAACACCGGACCCGGCCGCGGACGCCGCCGGGCCTGCCTGCTCTGTGGACGATGGGCGGGGTGACTACCTGAACTGCCCCATGACGCGCGACGAGTACGAGGCGTTCTACGACGCGCTGGTCCACGCGGAGTCCGCGACCGTGCACGACTTCGACACGGCCACGTTCTTCGAAGGGTGTCTGCCGATCGAAGTGATGGCCCATCGCGGTCTGGACACGCTGCGCTTCGGCCCGATGAAGCCGGTGGGGCTCATCGATCCGCGGACTGGACGCCAGGCGTACGCCGTGGTGCAGCTGCGGCAGGACACGCTCGCAGGCGATCACTTCAGCCTGGTCGGCTTCCAGACGCAGTTAAAATGGGGAGAGCAGGCGCGCGTGCTGCGGATGATCCCCGGGCTCGAGTCCGCGGAGTTCGTGCGCTTCGGCATGGTGCACCGGAACACGTACATCAACGGGCCAACGGTTCTGCTGCCAACGTGGCAAACCCGCACGCGGGAGGATCTCCTCTTCGCGGGGCAGGTCAGCGGGGTCGAGGGCTACGTCGAGTCGGCCGCCTCCGGCCTGATCGCCGGGCGCAACGCGGCAGCGCTCGCGCTTGGGGAGGCGCCAGCCGCGCCGCCGCGTACCACTGCAATCGGCGCACTCTCGCATTACGTGTCGCACGCTGACGCCGCACACTACCAGCCAACGAACATCACCTTCGGCATCATGCCGCCGCTCGAGGAGGCGCCCGGCCGCCGCCCGACGAAAGGGGCCGAGCGCAAGCTCGCCGTTGCAGCGCGTGCGCTCGACCACCTCGATGCGTGGCTTGTGGAGACCGGCGCGCGTGCGACGCCGGACGAGGCAGTGCCGATGCGCCGGGCCTGATCGTGCCGCCACGGCCGCGCACGCCCAAGGTCTCGCGCTCGCTGGTGGACGCCCTCCCGCCCGAGGCTCTCCGTGCGCAGATCCGCGATTTCATCGAGTTCCTCCGTTTCAACCGCAACGTCTCGGAGCACACGGCGCGTGCGTACGGGAGCGATCTCGAGCAGTTCCTGACGACCACCGCGGCGTCGCACCAGCGCCCGCGTCCCGAGATCACTGCGACGGACTTCACGCCGGATGCGATACGCGGATATCTCGGCGAGTTGTACCGCTCGGGCACGTCCCGCGCCTCCGCGGCGCGGAAGCTGGCGGCGGTCCGGACCTTCGGCCGGTACCTGCGCCGCGAACACCTGATCGCGGGCGATCCCGCGCTGCTGGTGCCATCCCCACGGCGCGAGCAGAAGATTCCCGCGCACCTCTCGATCGAGGAGGTGCGCACGCTGCTCGAGATGCCGGACCGTTCCACGCCGCTTGGCCGGCGCGACCAGGCAATGCTCGAGCTGTTTTACGCGTCAGGCCTGCGTCTCAGTGAGCTCGTCGGGCTGGATCTGGACGACGTGAATCTCAGTTCCCGCGTGGTGCGCGTGCTCGGGAAGGGCGGGAAGCAGCGGCAGGTTCCGCTGAACCACACGGCGGCCGACGCGATCCGCGCGTACCTGGGAGATCGTGAAGCCCTGGTGCGCGGCGCCCTGGCGGCGGCACGTCACACCGATGAGGAAGATCCTCCGCGCTGGCGCGGGCGTGCGGACGGCGGGTCGAAGGCGTCTGCGCTCGCACGGCGCGCGGCCCGCCACCGGGCGCCGCAGCATCCGCTGTTTCTCAACTATCGCGGCGGGCGGCTCTCGCCCCGCAGCGTGCACCGGCTGGTGCGGCGGTACGTGGCCATGTGCAGCGCGCGGCTCGGCATCAGCCCGCACGCGCTGCGGCACTCGTTTGCGACCCACCTGCTCGAGCGGGGCGCGGATCTGCGGGGGATCCAGGAGATGCTCGGCCACGCCCGCCTCACCACGACCCAGCGCTATACGCACGTCAACGCGGCGCAGCTCATCGACGTGTATCGCAAGGCGCACCCGCGAGCGAAGGTGCAGCCCGATTGATCGATCGCCGCGGGCGCAGCAGTCGGATGGCGCGGAGCTATCGGGCGGGCATGGAGTGAACGCGCAGGCGCACACCCGTCAGCGGTCGTGTATCAGCGGTGTGGACTCGTTCGGCGGAGCCGCGGAGGAGAGTCGAGGGAGATGCCCTCCGTCTCCGATCGGCGGTCAGGCGATTGCCACGTCCATGTCGTCGGCGAACTGCGCGCGGCGCCCGCGCGGGAACTCGATGCGGAGGGTCTTGATTTTGTAGTTCATCACCCGGGGGCTGATCGACAGCAGTTCCGCGGCATCCTTCTGCACCCAGTTCGACATCCGAAGCGCCTCGATGAGCGCGGAGCGTTCGATCTCCTCGAGCGGGATCCCGGACGGCGGAATCTTCACTGCGGCGGTGCTCTCGCGGCTCGAGCTCGGGCTCGTCGTCTCACCGAGGAGCAGGTCGTCCACCCCGATGTTGTGGTTTTCGGTCATCAGCATCGCACGCTCGATCGTGTTCTCGAGCTCGCGAATGTTGCCGGGCCAGTTGTAGCGCATCAGCAGCTTCTGCGCCTCGGGTTCCACGCCGTCGATTTTCTTCTTCAGCTCGGCGGAGAACCGCCGGATGAAGAATGCGGCGAGGGAAGTGATGTCATCCTTGCGATCCCGCAGCGGAGGCATCTCGATCGAGACGACGTTCAGGCGATAGTAGAGGTCTTCGCGGAACGTCCCCTGCGCGACCATGCTGGCGAGGTCGCGGTTCGTGGCGGCAACCAGGCGCACGTCCACGCGCAGCGTCCTGGTGCCCCCGAGGCGCTCGAACTCGTGCTCCTGCAGCACGCGCAGGATTTTTGCCTGCGTGCTCGGGCTCATGTCGCCGATCTCGTCGAGGAACAGGCTGCCGCCATCCGCCTGCTCGAAGCGGCCGATGCGCAGGCGATCAGCGCTGGTGAACGCGCCTTTCTCGTGGCCGAAGAGCTCCGACTCGAGGAGGTTCTCCTGCAGGGCGGCGCAGTTCACCTTCACGAAGTTGCGGCTGGCGCGCAGCGAATTGTGGTGGATGGCGCCGGCGATCAGCTCCTTGCCCGTGCCCGTCTCGCCGCGAATCAGCACGGTCGTGTTGCTTCGGGCCACCTTCTGCACGATGCCGAGCACGCGCTTGAGCGCGCCGCTCGATCCGATGATGCGTTCGAAGTTGTAGATGTCCTCCTGCTCGTGGCGGAGGTAGTCGATCTCGTGGCGCATGCGGCGCATCTCGATCGCCTTGTCGATCTTGACCTCCATCTCCTCGATTTCGAATGGCTTCTGGACGTAGTCGAAGGCGCCGAACTTCATTGCCTCCACGGCGGTGCTCACGGAGCCGAACGCCGTCATCAGGATCACGGCCGTGTTGGGGTGCAGGGTCTTGGCGGTCTTCAGGACGTCGATGCCGCTGCTGCCGCCCATCTTCAGGTCGCTCAGCACCACGTCGTAGTGGCTTTCGTGCATGCGCTCGAGCGCCGCATTGCCGTTGGCCGCTTCATCGACCTCGTGCCCGGCGTCGGTGAGCGCGCGCACGAGCCCCCGGCGAAGCGTGTCGTGATCGTCAGCGATGAGAATCCGTCCCATGAGGCGTTCGTTCCTTCAGTGTCCGCCGCGCCAGATGGTCCGGCTGAACGGCGCGTCATCCTCGCCCAGCACGGGAAGAGTGACGGTGAACCGGGTGCCGAGCCCGGGCGCCGAGCTGACGTCGATCCGGCCGTCGTGTGCGTCCACGATCTTCCGGATGATGGCGAGGCCCAGCCCGGACCCCTGCGCCTTCGTCGTGAAGAACGGCGTGAACATGCGATCCACCATCTCCGGCGGGAGGCCCGGGCCATCGTCGCCGACCTGGACGACGACCGTCGGAATCTGCGCGGGCGCGTCGCACGTGTGGTCGCCTTCCAGGGTGCCCGGTCCCGCCGTGATCGAGATCGAGCCCCGGCCGCCCAGAGCCTCGAAGGCATTGATCAGCAGGTTGGTAAAAACCTGGCACAGCTGGTAGCGGTCGCCGTGTACCGTGGGCAGGTCGTGGGGGATGGCCGTGTGCACCTGCACGTCGCCGCGCGGGGCCTTGCCTTCGGCGACCTGCAGCGATGCGTGCACGACGTCGGCAATGGACGTCCGCTCGGCCTCGAGGCGTACGGGGCGGACGTAGTCGAGCACCTCGACCACGGTGCCGTTTGCCATCTTCGCCTCGTTGATGATGTCTGTCAGGATCGATTGCGCGTCGGGAGAGTCGGGCACTTTCCGCCGCAGCAGGCCCGCCATGACCTCGATGCCGGCCAAGGGATTCTTGAGTTCGTGGGCCATCGCTGCGGCCATCTCGCCAAGCGCGGCAAGGCGATCGCGCAGGCGCTCGCGCTCCTCGATCTGCTCGACGTGCGTGAGGTCCTTGAAGAACAGCGCAATTCCGCTGAGCGAGCCGTGCTGGTCGCGAATGTGCGACAGCGTGTAGCCGATCACGCGCTCCGTGGACTTCAAGCGCATCTCGACACGGTTCGGCAGGTGCGCCATCCCGAAGGCCGCCGCGAGCACGCGCACCATGTCGGGATGGATGCGCAGGACCTCGCCGTAGGGCCGCCCGATGTCCGCGGCGTCAGGGCTCATGCCGAAGATGCGATAGGCCTCGGCGTTCATCACGGCGACCGAGCCATCGCTCGTCACTGCGAGGACCCCGTTCCGCATGCTCGAGACCATGTCGCGGAAGAACCGGTCGTCGACCGGGGGCGGCATCGGTGCGAGACGCAGGCGCGCGGGGCTGGCGGCGGCGGACGAGCGCCCGCGCGAGGCCGACAGCGCCGGCGCGGAGGATCCGGTGACGAAACTGTGCAATGACATAGGAGACCGCCGGCCCACCGCAAAATTCAGGTGTCTAGGTCGCTCCCCATATATCGGCAGGTGTGTCGTCGGGGGACAAGGGCGGACTGCTACTCGCGGCGGGATGTGCGGGCGGGCGCCGAAGCCAACGGCTCCCCCTGTGCCACTCTGCGCAGGCTACTTGGCGGTCTGACGTCGCTCGGTCTCCAGCACCTCGGACAGGCTTTCCCACTGGTGCATCAGCTCGCCCACTTCCCACATCAGCGCCTGGTGCCGATCGATGACAGGCTGGGCGGCGTCGCGCTGCTCGTAGAAGCCGGGAGCGGCCATCGTCGCTTCGAGCTCGCCGATGGTGCGCTCGCGTTCGGCAATGCGGCCTTCGAGATCCGCCAGCCGCGACCTGCGGGCCTGCAGCTCGCGGTCGCGCCGCGTCTGCTCGGCCCGTTCGCGCTTGCGTGCGTCGTGGTCGGTGGCGCCGCCAGATGGTCCGGCCGGCTTGTGCTTCACGACGCGCTGCGCGCCGGCGGGGGGCCGTGGCTGCGGCTTCGAAGGCCCGGCCGGAGCCGCCGGGGACCGCGCCGGCCGCGAGGCGGCCACCGGCTCGGGATGTTCTTTGCGCCAGAGGAACTCCGGGTACGTACCCGGAAACATGACCGCCTGCCCGTTCCCCACCTCAACGATCTTCGTCGCGAGCCGCTCGACGAAATACCGATCGTGGGAGACGAAGAGGAGGGTGCCGCCATAGTCCGCAAGCGCGTCGAGCAGGACGTCCTTGGAGTCGAGATCGAGGTGATTGGTGGGCTCGTCGAGCAGGAGCGTGTTGGAGGGCCGTAGCAGCATGCGCGCCACCGCCAGCCGAGTGCGCTCGCCCCCGGACAGCACGCTGGCACGCTTGTACACATCGTCGCCGGTGAACAGGAACCCGCCGAGGATGTTCCGGATCATGGGGACCATGTGCACCGGCGAGCCGTCCTGCAGCGTGTCGTGCACCGTAAGGGAGGGGTTGAGGCGCGTGGCCTCGTCCTGCGCGAAGTACTCGATCACGACCTGGTGGCCTTCCTGCCGGCTGCCGCTGTCAGGCGCTTCTGCCCGCGACAGCATCCGCATCAGCGTCGACTTGCCGGCGCCATTCGGCCCGACGAGCGCGATGCGGTCACCCCGCTCGATGTGCAGGTTGAGATCGCGGAAGACGATGAGATCGCCGTACGCCTTGCGAACATGCTTCAACTCCAACACGGTGCGGCCGCTCTTGGCGCAGGCGGGAAAGGTGAAGTGGATGCGCTTCCGCTCCGGCGGCACCTCGATCGGTACCACCTTGTCGAGCAGCTTGATCCGGCTCTGCACCTGCGCAGCCTTCGTCGCCTGGTATCGGAACCGGTCCACGAACAGCTTGATGCGCGCAACCTCCTCGTCCTGGTCCTTCTTGGCCTGACGGAGCTGCTCCAGCCGCGCGTCGCGCTCGGTCACGTAATGGCTGTAATTGCCGGGGTAATCCGTGATCGTCCGCAGGCCGAGGTCCGCGATCCGCGTGACGACCGCGTCGAGAAAGAACCGATCGTGCGACACGAGGATGACGGCGTGCGGATACGCGGACAAGTACCCTTCGAGCCAGTTTCGGGCATCCAGATCGAGGTGGTTGGTCGGCTCGTCGAGCAGCAGCAGCCCGGGCTGCTGCAGCAGCAGCTTCGCGAGCGCGATGCGCATCTGCCAGCCGCCCGAGAACGTCTCGGCGGGCCGCTCCGCATCTGCCTGTGAGAAGCCGAGGCCGCGAAGCACCGTCGCAATCTTCAGGTCGATTGCATACCCGTCGCGGTGGCGGAACTCCTCGGTCAGCTCCGCGTAACGCACGAGCATCGCCTCGTGCTCACCGTCGGCGACGGAGGCGTCCCCCAGGCACGTTTCCAGCCCATGCATCTCGGTGCGCACGTCGAGCAGCCGCTGGAACGCTGTCGCGACCTCGTCATACACGGAGCGCCCGCTGTGCGCCAGGCCATCCTGCGGCAGGTAACCGATGGTCAGAGCCGATGGCTTCAACACGCCGCCCGCGTCCGGCTCTTCGAGCCCGGCCATGATCTTGAGCAAAGTCGTCTTCCCGGCGCCGTTCGGCCCGCAGAGGCCCACGCAGTCCCCGTCGGAGATCTGCCAGGTCACGTTCTCGAACAACGCGCGGTCGCCGTAGGACTTGGACAGGGCGGAAAGCTGGATCATGCCTTTAGGGCGCGCTGCAAGAGGACCTGTGCGGGGCAGCGAGGACATCCGCGATCCGCTGCAGCGGCCAACGCGGGCGCTGCGACCGCGGATGACGCGTCGCAGGCCTGTGCTGAAGATGCAAACCCTGAATTGTACCATGCGACCGGCGTGTGCCGCGGGTCCGGCGCCACTAGTCCGATGCGGCCTCTGGCACCACTGACCCGCGGGGATCTGCGTCCGCCGTTTCGCGGAGGACCAGCACGAGTCCCGCAGGCAGGCCATCGTCGGAGTCGATCGGGCTTGCGTCGACCGTGAACGTCGCGCCCAGCATCGCCGCTTCCGTCCGCAGGGGCGACACACACGCGTTGTCGCGGGCCACCGCCTCTTGAAGACGCGTTTCCAGAGTCTCCCCGAACAGATCGCGCAGCGCGCGGCCCGCGAGGTCGTCGCCGGATACACCGGCGCAACTGGCGAAGGTGCGGGTGCCACGGATCACCCTCAAGTCGGCGTCGCAGATGACGACCAGGGCGTCAAGCGCGTCCATGAGCGCCGCAAGCTCCCGCTCAGCACGCACGGTCTGATGGAACAGGAGCACGTTCTCGAGCGCCGCGGCCAGCTGGTGCCCGAGCGTCGTGGCTGCCTCGATGACCTGCCCTTCGTCCCCCGGCTCGACGTGCACGTCCTCGAACTCCAGCACGCCGAGCGCGCGGCGCTGGCCCCTGAGCGGGACCAGCAGAAAGGGCGGTCCGTGCGCCCGTCCCCCCTCCGACCCGAGCTCCGGGGGGCCGTGCCTCAGCGCCGCCGCCGCGCGCGACAGGGAATCGACCACCGCGACCCGGGCGAACTGCGGGCCATGGCCGCCCTCGTTCGAGGCGGCGAGCAGCAACTCCCGGGTGTTCCGATCGTGCAGCCACGCGGTCGTGCGAGCGGCGACGAAGACACGCGCACACGTCCGGCAGACGCCTGCCAGGGACCTGTTCACGTCCGACCGCGATACCGTATGGACGCGGAACGCGTTCACCACCGCGTCCACTTCCCGCCGCAGCTCACCGGCGCGGCGCAGGCGCGCCCGCTCGAGCGCGAGCCCGAAGGCGCCCGCAACCGCGAGGACGCCGTCTTCATCGGCCGGCAGCTCCGCGGCCGGTAGCCCGACCAGGACCACGCCACGCCTGTCGTCCGATCCCCCCAGCGGTACGACCACCCCGGCCTGCGTCGCCAGCAGCTGACCCGCACGGGAGCCGGGGGAGAACTCGAGCGACACGAGACGGCCTGCTGACAACGCGCTGGCGACGGCGGCCTGTTCGGCGGGAGAGGCTGCCCAGGGCTCGAGCGGCAGGTAGTCGACCCTGGATGCGGAGCTTGCGCGGAGATCGGCCGTGACCGGATCGAGGTGGACGACCATCGACGCGACGCCACCGGACGCCTCGAGCAGGTGCTCGTGAAGGCGACTCAGCAGTGCAGCGTCGGCGTCCGATTGTACGAGCAGACGTGTCAACTGCGCGAACGCGGGCAGCGGTGCCATGGGGAGCGCGGGCATTGTACCTCCGCACGACGTGCCGCGGCGCCGACCGCGCAATGGCGTGAAGAGAGCGGCCCCCCAAGATTCCGCCCGGATGGCGCCCGGCGTGAACGCGGTGCCGACGACCACAGGCGGCACCCTATAGAATGAATTTGTGATGCGACATTGACGCAGCTGGGCGGCCGGTGGCCTCAGCCCGTCCGACAGGCTTGTGGTCTGCAGCCTGCAGCCCGATGTCACATCAGGAGGATCTACGACTGAACTCCGAATCCCGGCGTCTAAACCGGTGTGACGCAAGGGGTGTCAACCGCCCCTGCGGGTGTCTCGGGGGGCGGGCCGGCCGGCCTGAATGACGAGAACCGACGAAGAACTCGTCGCGCTGTCGATGCGCGGCGATACCGAGAGTTTCGATCAGCTCATCCTGCGGTGGGAGCGGCCGATCTACGCCCTCGCGTACCGCGTGATCGGGCGCGAAGAGGAAGCGCGTGACGTCGTCCAGGAGACGTTCCTCCGCGCGTACCGCGGGATCGGGAATTTCCGTGGGCAGGCGAAATTCTCGTCGTGGATCTATCGGATTGCGCTGAACCTGTGTCGCGACTGGATTCGCAAGGAGCGGCGGACGCCGATCTCGCCGGTGCCCGAAGGCGTGGATCTCGCGGAGATGGCAGCCGAACGCGGGCCGGCGGAGTCGATCGAGGAGCTCGTCGCCCGGCACGACCTCAGCCGGGTGGTGGCGAAAGCCATGGAGCAACTGCCTGAGGAACAACGAACCGCGATCATCCTGAAGGAGTACCACGGGATGACCTTCCAGGAGATCGCCGATCTGCAGGGTTGCCCGCTGAGCACCGTGAAGACCCGCCTGTACCAGGGTCTCATCGTGTTGCGGCGCCGCCTGCAGCAAGAGGGACACGAAGCCTCGGGGATGGCGCAGTGATGACTATCGTGATGCGATGCGAGGAGAAGGAGCGGCTCGTCGGGTACTTGCACGACGAGTGCTCCGCGGCAGAGCGGTCCGCCGTCGAGGCGCACCTGGCGCGCTGTGCCGTCTGTGCGGCCGAGCTCGATGGTTTGAAAGGTGTGCGGACGCACCTTGCCGACTGGAACGCGCCCCGGACGGCCCTCGGCTTCCGTGTCACGCGGGACCCGGCCGCGCCCGCCGTGCCGCAGAGGAACTGGACCCTGCCGGCGTGGGCACAAGCCGCAGCGGCGGTGCTGGTGCTTGCCGCGGGCGCCGGCCTGGCAAACCTGGAGATCGAGTACGGCAGCGGGGGCCTCACGCTTCGGACCGGGCGGGCTAACGCTCGTCAGCAGGTGCCCGCCCCGGCATCGCCAGCCTCACAGGTTGCCACCGCCGCACAGCTACGCGAACTCGAACAGCGCCTGCGCGCGGCATTGGTGGCATCCTCGCAGAGCGCCCCGTCGGCGCCATCAGCGGGATCACCGGCGCCGCGTGCGACCGCGGCAAGCTCTCCGGAGGTGGCGCAGGTGCGGGCCATCGTTGCGGACAGCGAGGAGCGTCAGCGCAAGGAATTCGCGTTCCGGCTGGCGCAGGTCGTCCGTGACCTGGAGAGCCAGCGCAGCGCCGACCTCGTGCGAATCGAGCAGAACCTGCGGCAGCTCGAAGGGGTGACCGGGGAGCAGGTGCAGGGGCACCAGGAGATGATGAACTACCTGAGGCGCGTGTCGTCTCCGCGCCCCTGACATGTGGCCAACGATACCGATGAAGACGTGCAGGAGGACTTCAGTGGGCGGTGTGAAGGCAGGGCTGATGACGGGTGTGCTGGCGGTCGCCTGGATCGGACACGCGGCTGCGCAGGCGCCAGGCACCGCGGAACCGCGGGCACAGATACAGGCGCGCGCCAAGCTCGTCGCGATGGAAAAGATGCTCGAGACGGCCGTGCAGCTCGGTGCGCAGCGCCTGCGCGCCCAGGTGCAGGCCGCGTTGCCCTATGCACCGGACATGCTGGTCATCTCCGGTGGGGCTCGGGCGCGCGGGTTCTGGCTCGAAGGCTACGGCGTGTTTTTCGACGTTGACGTGCCCGCGATCCGGAAGAGCCTCGTGTGGACAGTCCAGATGCTGGAACAGAATGAGAGGGGGCTCGGCAGCGAAATCGCGGCGCTGAAACGCATCGTTGCAACGGTCGACAATCCCGCCGCTCGCCGGGACCTGCAGCAGACCGTGCAGCGCATCGAGGCGCAGGTCAGGCCTGCCAGGGGACCTGCCCCGCCGGCGGGCGGCCAGTTGGCGGCCATTGCGGAGTCGACCGCAGGTGGAGCGGCTGTCATGTCCGCGGACAACGCCGAGCGTGCGGCCATTCTCGAGGATCCGGGCGCGGTCTACACGACAGAAGTCAAAGACGCGCTCGTGGACGCCATGGTCGAATACGGCGGCGCCCTTCCGGTCACGCCAAACGAGTGGCTGACGGTTGCCGCGCGCGACCAGGGCCTGTCGCGACTCCAGCCGGGGGACCCTTACGAGGCGTCGACGATCCTCGTTCGCATCAGGGGGGCGGACCTCGCCGCCTTCCGTGCCGGACAAATCGATCGCGAACAGACGCGCGGGCGCGTGGAGCTGAGGGAGTACTGACAGTCAGCCGGCGGCCGCGGCGCTTCGGCGCCGGCTCACATCCGTGGCCGACGTAAGGGCCGTCCTGCCCTCGTATTCCAGTAAGATGGCGCCCATGATGCGTCGGCACGCGGTCCTGCTCCTGCTCATCCTCGCGCTCGCACCTGCCGGCTGCAGCAGGGGAGCCGATCTGGCGACCGCCGCGAAGATCCGTGACGTGACGACGGGTTGGTTCGACGCCGGCGTCACCGACGACGGAAAGAACAAGCTGGTCCCGAGTGTCAGCTTCCGCATCCACAACGCGGCACAGGCAACGCTTGGGAGCACCCAGGTGAATCTGATCTTCAAGCGCGTGACCGACACGGAGGAGTGGACAACATCCTTCGTGCGCGGCATCGGCACCGATGGCCTCGCGCCTGGCACCACGACCCCGCCCATCGTCGTGCGTGCGCAGCAGGGATACACGGGCACCCAGGCCCGCCTGACCATGCTGCAGAACGCGCAGTTCGTCGATTTCAAGGTCGAAATCTTCGGCAAGCACGCATCGGCGACCTGGGTGAAGCTCGGTGAATACAAGATCGAGCGCCAGTTGTTGACCCACTGACGTGCCTTCCGACCAGCCGTCCCGCGGAGCGGCGCCAGACGCGCGCTCGTCTTCGCTCGATCGACGCCTCGGTCCGCTGGACGCAGCGGCCGTCATCGTGTCGAACGTGATCGGTGGCGGCATCCTCTTCACTGCGCCCCAGGTGGCCGCCAGCGTGCCCGACGCGTGGTGGTTCCTGCTCACATGGCTGGCCGGGGGCCTGCTCGCACTCTCCGGCGCGATGGCGTATGCGGAGCTGGCGGCGGTGCGTCCCCGTGCCGGGGGCGAGTACGTCTACCTGCACGCGGCATTCGGCCCGCTCGCGGCGTTTCTCACGGGCTGGACGTCCTTCGTCGCCGGGTTTGCCGGTGCGATTGCGGTCAGTGCGGTCGTCCTTGCCGACTACCTTGGCCGCTTCGCGCCGATCGCGGCGGATCGTACGGCGTTGGTCACCATCCCGCTCCCGTTCGTTCCCCTCACCATCTCGCCGCACGCCCTGACCGCGATTCTCGTGATCGCCGCGATGTCGTGGGTGCACGTGCGCGGCGTCGGACCGGGCCGGATTGTGAGCAACGTGCTGGCCAGCCTGAAGGTGTCGGCCCTCGTGCTGTTCGTGGTGCTAGGGGTGTCGCTCGGCGCCGGATCGACGGCGCACTTCGCGCCGCAGCTGACGGTGCCGGCGAGCAGCTGGCTGCTGGCGCTCGTGCCCGTGATGTTCACGTACTCGGGGTGGAATGCCGCGGCGTATGTCGCGGAAGAGATTCGCGATCCCGGGCGGAACGTGCCGCGCGCGCTCGCCCTCGGAACTGGCGCCGTCATCACGATCTATCTCGCGCTGAACGCCGTGTACGTGTACGTCTTTCCGCTCGAGACGCTCGCCGGCCTTCGCGGCAGCGTCCTCGACCGTGTCGCCGACCGGCTGCTCGGCGCGGCCGCTGGGGACGTGATGGGCGCCGTCGCCATCATCAGCCTTGCGGCGAGCATCAGCGCCATGGTGTTCGCGGGACCCCGCGTCTACTATGCGATGGCGCGCGACGGGTTGTTCTTTCCGCGGGCAGCGCGTGTCCACCCCCGATACCGGACGCCAGCCGTGTCGATCATCGCGCAGGCGACGTGGAGCGCCGTGCTCGTGCTGTCGGCGAAGGCCGATGCGCTCGTGAACTATACAGGTTTCGCCGTCGTACTCTTCTCGGGCATCGCCGGGGCCGCGCTGTTCGTGCTGCGCTGGCGCCAGCCCGACGAGGCGCGCCCGTTCAGCGCGTGGGGTTACCCGGTTGCGCCGGGTATCTTCGTGATCGCGAGCGCGCTCATCGTGGTCAATGCCGTCTGGCGCAACCCGAAGCCATCCGGTGCCGGCGTCGCAATCATCCTGGCAGGCCTGCCGCTCTACTGGTATCTGCGCCGCCGCTGATGCTTGAGTCTGTGCCGCCGCCGCGTGAGTAAGGAACGGAAGGGTACGTCGGAGCGGCTTCAGCCGGATGTAGAACGCGTGGGGGGAAACGGAGCACGCGGCCGCCGAAAACGACACACGGCCGGCAATCCAGGATTCCTGGATCGCCGGCCGTGTGGCCGGGTCGCTATCCCTGATTACGGCAGTTCGTTCAACTCGCCGCGTAGCGTCACGCCGTCGTCGGTGAGGACCCGCACCTCGAACGTCATTGTGCTGAACCCCGCCTTCCGCACCTCGATGCGGTGAGGACCGGCCTCGAGCTCGAGCTTCTGGAACATGCCGTCGAAGTCGTCCACGAGGCCGGCATAGTACCCGTCAACGTAGACTTCGGCGTCGCGTGGCTTTACTTTCAGCTTCAGGTGGCCGGTGCCGTAGTAGCCGCTCGCGCTCCCCGAACCGTAGCCGCCGCCATACCCGCCCCCGTAGTACCCGCCGCCGTAGTAGCCGCCCCCGTAGTAGCCGCCACCGTAGTAGGGGTAATAACCGCCGTACGGATAGTAGCCGTACCCGGAATACCCGCCCCAGAACGGGTCGTAGTAGAAGTAGCCGAGCCCAAGCGCCCCGTAGCCATAGAACGCCGAAGGCCGGTAGTACCATGCCGGGTGGCCGTAATGACCGCCGGATCCGCCGCCGTACGGCGGATGCGTCCGCCTGGCGGCCTCGCCGACCGGATACCGTCCGTTGCTCGGGCGATCGGCCCGGGCGACTGCCGTGGCGGGAGCGATGCCGCTGTTGCCGTCGGGCGTGGCGTGACGCTCGCCCCGACCGGTCGAGCCGGCAGACGCCGGCTGCTCGCGTCCGCTGACTGGCGCGCGGCGCTCGCCACGCGGTGCAGCCTGCGCTCGGCCGCCGCCGCTATCCTCGCGGGGCGCGCTCCGGGCGCGGGTGTCGCTGCCGCTGCTTGCGGGCGCCGCCGACGCTGGCGCCGACGCGCGAGCCGGTGGCGGCGCTGCGGGCGCCGGCGCGGGCGCGCTGCGCGGCGCGCTCGCCGGAGGTGCCGACTCACGCGGCGCGCTCCGCCCCTGCGCTCGCTCTTCCCGCGCTGCTGACCGCGCTCCACCGCGATCGGCATCACCAATGGCACGCGAAGGCAATCCCCGCGGCTCAGACCTCTGCACCGCGACCGCACGCGGCTGGGCCGGCGCCGCGGCACGCGCACCGCTGCGGCCCTCTGCGTCGACCCCGGGCGCGGTTGCCAGGGAGACCACGAACATCATCCCGCTGATGACAAGGGCTGATTTCATGACATGGCTCCTCATGGGGTAGCGACAAAGCAACCAGGTTGCCACGACAGCTCGCAGAAATCAGGAAGGAAACCGCACGTTCGCCGGCCGCTCGTCCGGGCGGTTGTCACCCTGCAGGTGCAGCGGCGTCCCGTTTCCTTGACACTCTTTTCGGGCACCGGCTAGACTGCCGGAACGCCCTGCATCGGGCGTCACCACACCAGACGCCCTCGTTCCGGGCTCCTCGGCTCCTGCTCCATGCTTCACAGTACGACAATTCTCGCGCTGCGTCTCAACGACCGCGCCGTGATGGCCGGTGACGGTCAGGTCACGTTCGGCCAGACCGTCATGAAGCACCACGCGCGGAAGATCCGGAAGTTGTACCACGACCGAATTCTGGCAGGCTTCGCGGGGTCGGCTGCCGACTCGTTCGCGCTCTTCTCGCGCTTCGAGTCGAAGCTGGAACAGTACCGTGGACAGCTCGAGCGCTCGGCCGTGGAACTCGCGAAGGACTGGCGCACCGATCGCGCCCTGCGGCGCCTCGAAGCCATGCTCGTCGTCATGGATCGGGAGCAGCTGTTCCTGCTCTCGGGCACCGGCGACCTCATCGAGCCGGACGACGGCATCGTGGGCCTCGGATCGGGCGGCCCGTTCGCTGTTGCCGCCGCACGGGCGCTCTCGCGCCACAGCTCGCTCGAGGTGCGCGTCATAGCGCAGGAGGCGATGGCAATCGCGGCCGACATCTGTATCTATACCAATACGAACATCATGATCGAGGAGCTCTGAGCCGATGCCGATTTCTCTTCCCGCGCGGCTGCAGGTGTCGGCCGACGCGCTCACGCCACGGCAGATCGTGGCGGAGCTCGACAAGTATGTGGTCGGACAGCACAACGCCAAGCGGGCCGTGGCCATCGCACTCCGCAACCGCACGCGGCGGCAGAAGCTGACGCCCGAGCTCGCGGAAGAGGTGGCGCCGAAGAACATCCTGATGATCGGCCCCACCGGCGTCGGGAAGACCGAGATTGCGCGCCGTCTCGCCCGGCTCGCCCAGTCGCCCTTCATCAAGGTGGAGGCCTCGAAGTTTACCGAGGTCGGCTACGTCGGCCGCGATGTCGAATCGATGGTGCGTGATCTCGTGGAGCTCGCGATCGACATGGTGCGCGAGGAGCGGTTGCAGGACGTGCGGCCGAAGGCCCGGCAGAACGCGGAGGAGCGGCTGCTCGACCTGCTGCTGCCGCCATCCACCCACGTCGAGGTCGTCGATCCCGCGGCCGCGGGCCTGCGCGACCCCGCCCAGCACACGCGCGAGCGGCTCCGCGAGCAGCTCCGCGCCGGTCGCCTCGACGGGCGCACGGTTGAAATCGACGTGCGTGAGCAGTCCTTCCCGTCCTTCGAGATCATCTCCGGCTCATCGGTCGAGGAGGTCGGGATCAACCTGAAGGAGATGATGCCCGGCATGTTCGGCGGGCGGTCGCGCAAACGAAAGCTGAAGGTGCCGGAAGCGCTCGAGCAGATCACGCAGGAAGAGGAGCAGAAGCTGATCGACATGGAGAGCGTCGCGCGCACGGCCGTAGGGCGCGTGGAGCAGGGCGGCATCATCTTCGTGGACGAGATCGACAAGATCGCCGGCCGCGAAGGGGGTCAGGGGCCCGACGTGAGCCGCGAAGGCGTGCAGCGCGACATCCTGCCAATCGTCGAGGGCACGACCGTGAATACCAAGTACGGGATGGTTCGCACCGATCACATCCTGTTCATCGCGGCGGGCGCCTTCCACGTGTCGAAGCCATCCGACCTCATTCCCGAGCTTCAGGGGCGCTTTCCGATCCGCGTGGAGCTGGAGTCGCTCGGCCGCGAGGACTTCATCCGCATCCTCACCGAGCCGAAGAATGCGCTCGTAAAGCAGTACATCGCGCTGCTCGACACCGAGGGCATCACGCTCACGTTCACCGAAGAGGCGATCGATCGCATCGCCACTCTGGCGATGGAGGTGAACGACAAGACCGAGAACATCGGGGCGCGGCGCCTGCACACGGTCATGGAGAAGCTGCTCGACGAGATCTCGTTCGAGGGACCGGACCTCGCGGACAAGTCGGTTACGATCGATGACGCCTACGTTCGCCGGATGTTGGACGAGATCGTCGGCAACGAAGACCTGTCACGCTACATCCTGTGATCCACCCGTGCTGCCGCCGGTGATCGCCGCGTGCATGCGCCGCCGCGTCGCTCTGCGCGCGCTCGCCACGCTCGCATGCGCCACCCTTCCGCTCGCCGGCGCCTGCGGCAAGAAGGGGCCACCGCTCGCCCCACTTCCCAGGCTGCCGATCGCCCCGGCGCAGGTCTCCGCTTCACGTGCAGGCGACTCGGTCACCATCAGGTTCACCGTGCCGGGTGCGAACGTCAGCGGGGTCCGTCCCGCCGACATCGAGCGTGTGGACGTGTACGCGTGGACGGGACCCGACGTGCCGGCCGCGAGGGTGTTCAGGGTCGCGAAGGTGGTCGCAAGCGTGCAGGTGCGCAGGCCGCCGCCGCCGCCCGACCCCGACGAGAACGGGAACGTTCCACCGCCACCGCCGCCGGTGGGTCCAGGTGTGGATCAGGGCGCGGCCACGGAGCTGCGTGAGACCCTGGCCCCCGATGCGTTCCGGCCCGTCGACGTTTCGAACGCCAAGAAGAGGACGCCAGCGCCCGATGGCGAGCCCAAACTGACGCCGCCGGACGCGATGCCAGTGCCGTCTCCGCTCACCCGCCGCTACATCGTCGTAGGCGTGAACCACGGTGGGCAGCGCGGGCGGGCCGCGCCGCCGCTCGCGGTGCCGCTGTGGACGGCCCCGCCGCCGCCAGGTGCTGTCACGGCAAAGGCACTCCAGACGGGAACGGAGCTGACCTGGACGGCGCCTTCCGTCGTACGCCGCCCCATCCTGGCCAATGCGATGCCGGACCGTGCTCCTGCGCGAGCGCAGGCGGCCGGGGCCTCGAAGACTCAGGACTCCGATGATGAACGCCCGGACGAACGCCCCGACGAACGCCCGGACGAACGCCCGGACGATGAGGCGGAAGTCCAGGACGACGCAGACGACGCAGACGACGCAGACGAGGCTGCTCCACCGACCGGGGAACGTCCGGAAGGCACGCCACAACCGCCCGGCCCGGCCGGTGGACGGGCCGACGGCACTGAACTGATACCCCCGGCCGCCGGCGAGCGGCAGGATGGTACGGCAGCACAACCGCCCGCCGCGCGTGAACGCCCGTCAGTCGACACGGGACTGCTGCCCGCGCGTCTTGCGGTGCCTTGGCCGACGATCTCGACCGGGTACCACGTGTACGAGGTCCCCGCCCCGGGAACCCTGCCGGCCGCCCGGAAGGAGGCCGATGGCCCGGCTCCTGTCCTCCCGAGGCGCTTGACCCCGGCGCCGCTGAGGGTGACTACCTTCAGGGACACGCGCGTCGAATACGGAGTGGAGCGGTGCTATGTGGTCCGTACCGCGGAGGCCGTCGGCACGCTGATCGTCGAGAGTGAGGGATCCGCACCAACCTGCGTCAAGGCGGCGGATGTGTTCCCGCCGGCCGCGCCGAAATCGCTGGCGGCCGTCTCGAGCGCGGGCGCGATCAGCTTGATCTGGGAAGGCGGCGAGGAGCCGGACCTGGCTGGTTATGTCATCCTGCGTGGTACGGGACCAGCCGCACCCTCGGAACGGCTGACGCCCCAGCCGATTCGTGAGACCACGTTCCGGGACACGACCGTGAAGCGGGGCACTCGGTACGTGTACGTCGTCGTTGCGGTGGATAACGCGACGCCTCCGAACGTCAGCGCGCCATCGAACCGGATCGAGGAGACCGCGCGCTGATGTTCCCCGTCTGTGTCCGTCGTGTGGTGGTCGGAGCCAGGCCATGACCGACCTGCTGTTTCGAGTCGCGGACCAGGGACGGGTCGTGTATGCCGTGCAGCGGGGAGGCGACCTCTTCGAGCTGGAGGGAGACATTTTCGACAGCTACCGCACGGGCGCGCCGATCCCTGGCGGACTTGCGTCGGTGCGCGTGCTCGCGCCGGTACTGCCGAGCAAGATCGTGGCGGTCGGCCTCAACTATAGGGACCACGCGGCTGAGCAGGGAAAACCGCTCCCGGCTGAGCCCCTGATTTTCCTCAAGCCGTCGACGTCGGTGATTGGCCCGGGCGACGCGATCCGGCTGCCTCCGGGTGTTGGACGGGTGGATCACGAGGCGGAGGCGGGGCTGGTGATCAAGCGGCGCGCCCACCGCGTGCCGGCCGCGCGTGCCCACGAGTACGTGCTGGGCGTCACCTGCGTCAACGATGTGACCGCACGCGACATCCAGCGGCGCGAGAACCAGTACACGCGTCCCAAGGGGTTCGACACCTTTGCTCCGGTCGGGCCTGCGATTGCCGTTGGACTCGATTTGTCGGACGTCGACGTGCACGGGCTGGTCAACGACGTCGTGCGACAGCGCTCGTCGACCCGACAGCTGATCTTTCCGGCGGCCGACCTCGTGGCCTTCATTTCAGCCGTCATGACGCTGCTTCCGGGAGATATCATTTCCACGGGGACGCCGGCCGGCATCGGGCCACTCGCAGCGGGGGACGTCGTCACGGTGCGTGTATCCGGGGTCGGAGACCTGGTCAACCCGGTGGTTGCAGGGTAGAGAAGGAAGGAGAGGGCGATGAAGATCTTCGTGGATACCGGCAGCATCAAGGACATCGAGGCACTCGCGAACCTGGGCGTCATCGATGGCGTCACCACCAATCCGTCGCTCATGGCAAAGGAGAAGGGCAGCGGACACCAGATCATCAGGGAGATCTGCCGAATCGTCCAGGGACCGGTGAGTGCCGAGGTCGTCGCGACCGACACCGAGGGGATGCTCCGCGAAGGGCGCGAGCTGGCCTCGATCGATCCGCACGTTGTGGTGAAGGTGCCGTTCACGAAAGACGGCGTCAAGGCGTGCCGCACGCTCTCTTCGGAGGGTACGAGGGTGAACGTCACGCTCATCTTCTCGGCCACGCAGGCACTGCTGGCCGCCAAGGTCGGCGCCTCCTACGTGAGCCCGTTCATCGGCCGCCTCGATGACGTCGCGACCGATGGCATGACGCTGGTCGAGGAGATCGTGGAGATTTTCGACAACTACGAGTTCTCGACGGAAGTGCTCGTCGCCAGCGTGCGCGGACCCATCCACGTGGTGCAGGCGGCGCGGCTCGGCGCCGATGTCTGCACCTGCCCGCCGGCGGTCATCGAGAGCATGTTCAAGCACCCGCTGACCGACATCGGCCTCGCGAAGTTCCTGCAGGACTACGAGAAGGCGCAGGCGGCGCTGGCCGGGACCCGCTGACCGGGAGCCGCATCGGTGGCCTGCGGCTGATCGCTGACCGCTGATCACGTGCCCATGGATCATTCGAACGACCTGGCAGAGCTCGAACGCCTGGCGGAGCTTGGCGGCGGCGCCGACAGGCTTCGCCGCCAGCACGATGCGGGCAAGCTCACCGTGCGAGAGCGAATCGATCTGCTCTTCGACCCGTGCAGTTTCGAAGAGGTCGACAAGCTGGTCACCCACCGGTGCCGCGACTTCGGGATGGCCGAACAGGTCGTTCCGGGCGATGGCGTGGTCGCCGGCCACGGGCGGGTAGACGGACGGCCGGTCTTCGCGTTCGCACAGGACTTTACCGTCTTTGGCGGTTCACTCTCCGAGACCAACGCCGCCAAGATCGCCAAGGTCATGGACCTCGCGATGAGCATGGGTGCGCCGATCGTCGGGTTGAACGACTCGGGCGGTGCGCGCATCCAGGAAGGCGTGCTGTCGCTCGGCGGGTATGCCGACATCTTCCTGCGCAATACGCTCGCGTCGGGCGTCATCCCCCAAATCTCGGCGATCATGGGCCCGTGCGCCGGAGGAGCGGTGTACTCGCCCGCGATTACCGATTTCACGGTCATGGTCCGTGGCACGAGCTACATGTTCGTCACCGGTCCTGACGTCGTGAAAACCGTCACGCACGAGGACGTCACCAAGGAGCAGCTCGGCGGCGCGATGACGCACAACGCGACGAGCGGTGTCGCCCACTTCGCCGTGGACGACGACCGCGAGTGCCTTTTGCTCATCCGGGAGCTGCTCGGATACCTGCCCTCGAACAATGTCGATCCTCCGCCGATCCTCGCGAGCACGGATCCGCCCGACCGTGAGGACGAGGCGCTCGACACACTCGTGCCGCCCTCGCCGAACCAGCCGTACGACATGCACGACCTGCTGCGGTCGGTCGTTGACGGCGGGGAGTTCCTCGAGGTGCACGCGCACTTCGCGCGCAACATGATTGTCGGGTTCGCGCGGCTGAACGGCGCGTCCGTGGGGCTGGTGGCCAACCAGCCGGCGCACCTCGCGGGCACGCTCGACATGGACGCGTCCGTGAAGGGCGCCCGCTTCGTCCGGTTCTGCGACGCGTTCAACATCCCGGTCGTCACCTTCGAAGATGTGCCCGGCTTTCTGCCGGGAGTGAACCAGGAATACGGCGGGATCATCCGGCACGGCGCCAAGCTGCTCTACGCCTACGCCGAGGCGACCGTACCCAAGGTCACGGTCATTACCCGAAAGGCCTATGGCGGTGCGTACTGCGTGATGGCCAGCAAGCACATTCGGACGGACGCGAACTTCGCGTGGCCCACGGCGGAGATCGCCGTGATGGGCCCGGAGGGCGCCGTGAACATCCTGTACAAGCGCGAGCTCGATACGGCCGCCGACCCTGCCGCGCTCCGGGCCCAGCGTGTCGACGAGTACCGGGAGAAGCTCGCGAACCCGTTCGTGGCGGCCGGCCGCGGGTTCATCGACGAAGTGATCCAGCCGCGGCACACACGGCGGAAGCTCATCGCGGCGCTCGCGCGGTTCTCGACGAAGCGCGACCGCAATCCGCCGAAGAAGCACGGGAATATTCCGTTGTAGACGGGCCGGCAGGCTGCAGGCTCGAGGCGGCAGCCTGCAGGCGGTGTCTGGCCTCAGCCCAGACGTGCCCGCAGCTGCGGTCTGTAGCCCGCAGCGTGCTCCCGCAGATAGAATCGTCCAGTCTTGCCTGCCATTCGCAAGGTCCTCATCGCCAACCGCGGCGAGATCGCCGTACGCATCGTGCGCGCATGCCGCGAGCGTGGCGTGGCGACCGTGGCCGTGTATTCGGACTGCGATCGCACGGCCAGGCACGTGCGCATGGCGGACGAAGCCTGGGGGCTCGGCGGCAACACCCCGCGCGAGAGCTATCTGCGGATCGACGCGATCGTGGAGATCGCCCACCGCAGCGGAGCCGATGCGGTGCACCCCGGCTATGGTTTTCTCGCGGAGAACGCGGCGTTCGCCGAGGCGTGTGCCGCCGCCGGCCTGACGTTCATCGGTCCGGCGCCCGCCGCGATCCGCGCCATGGGCAGCAAGACCGCCGCACGTGCCGTGGCGACGGCCGCCGGCGTGCCGGTCGTGCCTGGCACCGGGGCGCCGCTGGCGGCAGGTAGTCCAGACGCGGAGGTCATCCGGGCGGCGCGGGATGTGGGCTATCCGCTCATGCTGAAGGCGGTGGCCGGCGGCGGTGGCAAAGGGATGCGCCTCGTCATGGAGGAGGGCGAGTTGCCGGGCGCGCTGCGTGCGGCCCGCAGTGAGGCGCAATCGTCGTTTGGCGATGCGTCCGTGTATCTGGAGCGGCGGCTCGAACGCCCGCGCCACGTCGAGGTGCAACTGCTTGGGGATGCGCACGGCACCGTCCTGCCATTCGTGGAGCGAGAGTGCTCCATCCAGCGGCGCCACCAGAAGGTGGTCGAAGAGAGTCCGTCGATCGCCGTAACGCCGGACCAGCGGCGCGTGCTCACGGACGCGGCGGCGCGTGTCGCGCGCCGCGTCGGGTACACGAACGCAGGGACGATCGAGTTCCTGCTCGACGCGGATGGGCAGTTCTACTTCCTCGAAATGAACACGCGCCTGCAGGTGGAACACCCGGTCACGGAGATGGTCACCGGCATCGATCTCGTCGAGTGGCAGCTGCGCATCGCGCAGGGCGAGCCACTCACGCTCGATCCCGAGGCGCTCATCACGCCGCGCGGCCACGCGATCGAGGCGCGCATCTACGCGGAGGACCCCGACGAGCGCTTCATGCCCTCGCCAGGACACATCACGCACCTCCGCGCGGCGTCCGGCCCCGGCGTGCGCGACGACGGAGGGCTCACCGCACCGGGTGAGGTGCCCATCTATTACGATCCGCTGGTTGCGAAGCTGATTGCCTGGGGCAGTGATCGCGGGCAGTCGATCGCGCGCCTCGCCCGTGCCCTGCGCGAATACGAGATCGAGGGGATCAAGACGACCATCCCGTTCTTCCGGTGGCTGCTCACCAACGAGGACTATCTGGCCGCGCGCGTGGACACCACCTGGCTGGATCGTGTGCTCGCAACACGAGCCGGCGAGCGCTTCTGGGCCAGCGATGCGCCTGTGACAGACCTCGCGTCGATTGCGGCGGCCATCCACGCGTGGGCAGCGAAAGATGCGGTGCGCGTCGCCGAGGCCGGCGTGCCGGCCGCGACGCACAGCTGGGTCGCGGCTGCGCGCCGCGAGGCACTTCGATGAGGCCGGCGGCCTTCGAGCTCGAGGTCGAAGGGCTGGTCCGTAAAGTGCAAGTGGCGCACGACAGAGGTCGATTCGAGATCCTGCTCGACGGCGTGCGCCACAGCGTCGACGCGGTCACCATCGAGCCGGGGCGGTGGTCGTTATTGATGGCGGACGGCCGCAGCCACGAGGTCGTCATCGTGACAAACGGCCATCACGGGGCGGCAGCCGTCCTTGTAGATGGCTCCGTCGTCCCGATCGGAATGCGGGATCCCCGCCGGCGCCGCGACGCGGCCGCCGCTCACGGAGCAGCCGATGGTCCGGTCCGGATCGTCGCGCCCATGCCGGGGAAGGTAGTACGGGTCCTGGCTGCGCCGGGTGATCCGGTGTCAGCGCGTCAGAGCGTCATCGTGGTTGAAGCCATGAAGATGGAGAACGAGCTCCGAACGCCGCGGCCGGGCGTCGTGGGCGAGGTGCTCGTACGCGAGGGCGACCTCGTCGACGCGGGCACGCTGTTGCTGACCATCGGATGACGGACCATTCCCACCCGCCTGACGATGCTGCGAATGGTGCCGAGCCGCCGGTTGCCGAGGCGCGAGCGCGCCCGCGCCGGGGCTGGGTCCGCCGCATCGGGCGTGCCGTCCTGCGCTTCCTGTCCATCCTTGCGATCCTCCTGGCGGTGGCCATCATCACGACGGTGTCGATCGATCTCGGTCCCGCCCTGCGGGCGCGCGCAGCGAAGGCCGGCGGCAATTACCTGAAGCGCGAGATGACGATTGGCGGGCTGTCCGTCCGTCTGCTGACGGGCACCTTCGTGGTCGACGACCTGCGGATCGGCGGTCTGCACCCGGGCGATCGCCCGTTCCTCACGGCCAGACGCATCGACATCTCGCTCGCCCTGTCCGCGCTGATTCGGCGCGAGGTGCTGTTCGAGTCGGTGCGGATGACCGGCTGGACGATGGCGGTGGAGACGTGGCCGAACGGGCAGCAGAGCTTCCCGCGATTCACGCGTGGTGGGCCGAGCGGGCCGAAGCGTTTCGTGACCACCGTGCGATCGGTGCGGGCGACGGAGGGCGAGTTCATCTTTCGGGATCACGGCACTCCCTGGAGCGCCGTGGCGCGGAACCTCGAGGTGATCGTCACGCGCGGCGCCACCTACGACGGCACCGCCCGGTTTTCCAACGGTACGGTGACCATCCAGAATCACCTGCCCATGCGCACGGACATGACCTCGCGCTTCACGATCGAGGCCGGCATCGCCCGGTTCAGCCAGTTGCAGCTGCTCGCGGACGGATCGCGCTCGCAGGCGACCGGCAGTGTCGACCTTGGCCGCTGGCCGGAGCAGACGTGGCACGTGAAGGCGCGGGTGCACTTCCCGCGCATGCGCGAGATCTTCTTCACGAGGGAACGCTGGCGATTGAAAGGTGACGGCGATTTTACCGGCGTGTTCCACTTGTTCAAGGGAGGGCGCGAGCTGAAGGGAACGTTCGCAAGCGCCGAAGCCGGCGTGAACGAGTACCGGTTCCAGGCCTTGCGGGGCTCGCTGCTGTGGCTGCCGCAGAAGTTCGAGGTCACCAACGCCACGTCCCAGGTGTACGGCGGTACCGCGCGCTTCGGATACCTCATGGCGCCAATCGGCACGCGTACGCCGGCTCGAGCCGTCTTCGATGCTACGTACCGGGACGTCGATATCGGGCGGCTGGGCGACAGCCTCGCCCTCCGCGGTATCCGCTTCACGGGTCGCGCGACCGGGCGCAGCCGCCTCGAGTGGCCGCTCGGCCGGTTTTCCGCCGGGCTTCGTGGCGCCGGGCAGATGGAGGTGCGGCCGCCTGCCGGGGAACTGGTGCTGGGCCGCATCGCTCCAAGCGAGCTCACGAGCGACGAGGAGCGGCTGGGGAAAGTGTGGGGGCCGTTCGCTTCGCGCCTGCCGATTGCGCGCGTGCCGATTGGGGCGGAGCTCACCTACTCACTGGATCCCGAGTGGGTCGAGATCGGGCCCAGCCGCTTCGCGACGCGCAAGACGTACGTGGAGTTCCAGGGGCGCACGGCCTGGGGTCAGAACTCCACGATCCCTTTCCACGTCACGAGCGCGGACTGGCTCGAGAGCGACCGCCTGCTCGCGGGCATCATGAACGCATTCGGCTCCGACACCGGCGCTGTCGATGTGGGGGGGTGGGGTGAGTTCGACGGCGTCATGACGAAGGCGTTCCGCGCGCCGCGGGTGGAGGGCCATTTCAGCGGCGAGCGCATGCGCGCGTGGGACGTCGTGTGGGGCGATGGGGCGGCCGACATCGTCATCGAGCACGGCTACGTCACCGTCGAGAACTCCGCGATCCGCAGTGGCGCGTCCGTAATCGAGGCGGACGGGCGCTTCTCGCTGGGCTACCCGCGCAGGGACGGGGGCGAAGAGATCAACGCGCGAGTCCGGCTCACCCATCGTCCAATCGGCGACCTGCGCCACGCCTTCCTGCTCGACGATTACCCGGTGAATGGCCGCCTGTCTGGCGAGTTTCGCCTCTATGGCAAGTTCGAGACGCCATTCGGTTTCGGCAAGCTGGAGATCGCCGATGGCGTCGCCTACGGCGAGCCCTTCGAGCGTGCGTCCGCGTCCCTGCGCTTCGAGGGCGCCGGTGTCCGCCTCGATGCCATCGAGGCCGCCAAGGGCGGCGGGCCGGTCTCCGGTGCTGCCTACGTCGCGTGGGCAGGCACGTACTCGTTCAACGTGTCGGGCCAGCGTGTGCCGGTCGAGTCGATGACCTCGCTGGCATACCCGCAGGCACCGCTCTCGGGGTTGACGGACTTCACCGCGTCCGGCAGTGGACGCTTCGACGAGCCGAGATACGACGTGAAGTTCGGCGTGAGTGACCTCTTCGTCAGCGACGAGGGCATCGGCGAGGTGACGGGCCGGCTGGGCATGCGCAACACGGTGATCACGGTGGAGTTGGAGGCTGCCTCGCCCCGGCTCTCGGTATCGGCCACCGGCCGCATTCCCCTGACCCCTGGATCTGGCGCAGAGCTGACCCTTCGTTTCACCGACACGTCGCTCGACCCGTACGTGCGCGCCTTCGAACCGCGGCTCTCTCCGTTCACGACGGCCGTTGTCAGCGGCAGCGTCCGCGTCGTCGGGGACTTGAGCCGGGTGGAGCATCTGCTGGTCGACGGAACCGTCGACCGGATCGACCTGCGATTGTTCGACTACGCGCTGCGGAACGATGGCCCGATTCGCCTCCTCCTGGACAATCAGGTCGTGCAGGTCGAGCAGATGCGGCTGGTTGGAGAGAACACGAGCCTGGATGTGAACGGCACAGTGGGCCTCGCAAACCGGCAGATTGCGCTGCACGCGACGGGCGATGCCAATCTCAGCATTCTGCAGGGCTTCTTCCGCGACATCCGCAGCTCGGGCCAGGCGGATCTCGCGGCCGACGTCCGGGGCCCCCTCGACAGGCCGGTCTTTGCGGGCAGCGCCTCACTCGCGGGCGGCCGCATCCGGCACTTCGCGTTCCCGCACTCGCTCGATGCGATGAACGGCCGTGTCACGTTCGACGCGGGTGGGCTGCGGCTGGACGGTCTCACGGCGCGCCTGGGTGGCGGGCTCGTGCGGTTCGGCGGCCGCATCGGTCTCGTCGGATACGCGCCCGGCGACCTGGACCTGACCGCGCACGCTGAAGACATGCGCCTTCGCTACCCGGAAGGGTTCCGGTCCGTCGTCGACGCCGACCTCGCGTTGCGCGGACGCGCCGAGGGCCCTATCGTCAGCGGATCCGTGCTCGTGAAGAGCGCGGTGTTCTCGCGGCGGTTCGAGACGACCGTGAATTTTCTCGAGCTCGCGGGGCGCCCCGCCCCGATTGCGGCGCCGGCCGGGACGACGGGGTTCCCTCTGCGGTTCGACGTGCGCCTGGTCGCGCCGTCCACGCTGCGCGTCGAGAACAACGTGCTCCGCATCGTCTCCAGCGCCGACCTGAACCTGCGGGGCACCCTGGATCGGCCGCTCCTCTTCGGCCGCGCGGAGATCGAGCGGGGTGAGTTCGTGTTCGAGGCGAAGCGATACCTGATCACGCGCGGCACGATCGACTTCAGCAACCCGGCGCGGATCGAGCCGTTCGTGGACCTGGAGGCCGAGACGCGAGTGCGGGTGCCGGGGCAGACCTACCATGTGACGGCGAGCATCGCGGGAACGATGTCGCGGGTGCAGTGGAGTCTCAACGCAGACCCGCCGCTGCCCACGGTCGACATCCTCTCGCTGCTCCTGAGCAACACCGCGCCGGTGGATCCCGAGCTCGCTCAGCTGCGATCGCCGCAGGAGGCCGAGCAGCAGCTGCTGCAGGCGCGGGCGGCGCAGCTGCTCGTCAGCCCGCTCTCCGCGGGCGTCGGTCGCGTGGTGGAGCAGACATTCGGCGTGGACACGTTCCAGATCACGCCCTCGCTGAACGACCCCACCCAGCAGTCGTCCCGCTTCAACCCGGGCGCCCGTCTCACGATCGGGAAGCGGATCTCGTCGCGCGCGTACCTGACGTTCTCCCAGAGCCTGACGCCGCAGTCCACGAGCCGCGATCAGGTCATCCTCCTCGAGTACGACCAGTCGGACCGCCTGTCGTGGCTGCTCTCGCAGAACGAGGACCGCACGTACACCCTCGAGATGCGCGTGAGGCACGCGTTCTGATGTGCCGGGGCGCACGCTGGCTGGCCCTGCTGGCGGCGCTGGCCGTTGTGCGCCCTGGCGTGGCGGCCTCCCAGGACGGGCCGCCGGGCGCGGATCCGATGGCGGCGTACCTGGGCTTGTCGATCGTCTCGACGACGGTGACGGTGGAAGGGGTGCCAACGGCCGAACCGGCGCTCGTCGATCTGATCGAGACCCGTGCCGGAAAGCCGCTCTCTGCACGCGACGTGCGTGACAGCATCGCGCACCTGTTCAGCCTCGGCCGTTTCGAAGACGTGCAGGTGTACGCCGCTCCCGCAGCCGGCGGCGTGACGCTTCGCATCGAGCTGCTGCCCGTGCACTCGGTCGGACGGATGGCGTTCACCGGATCGATCGCACTCGATGACGGACTCCTGCGCCGCACCATCAGCGAGCGCTTCGGCGCCACGCCATCGGCCGCACGGGCCGCCGATGTGGTGCGGACGCTGTCGGCGCTCTATCGCGACCACGGGTACCTCAAGGCGCGTATCGAGCCGCACGTGACGGTCGAGCACCGGGAGGAGCGCACCACCCTGACGTTCGAGATCGATGCCGGGCCGCGGCTCACCCTGTCGAAGGTGCGCTATGAAGGAAACGCCCCCGGAACGCTGGCGCTGCCAGAGGCACAGCTCGGGTTCGCCGCCGGGCAGCCGTACGACCGATCGCGTGTCGCGGCGAAGATAGCCTCGTACATCGCCAACCTGCGGCGGCGTGGCTACTACGAAGCGCAGGGCGACCACGCCCTGCAGAACGTGTCGGAGGATGGCCGCTCGGCGGAGCTCGCCGTCCATATCGACGGGGGAGCGCGGATCATCGTGCAGTTCGAGGGCGACCCGGTGCCGCCCAAGGTTCGCGCGGACCTGGTGCCGATCGAGCGGGAATCGTCGGTGGACGAGGATCTCCTCGAAGATGCGGCGCGCGCTCTCGCCGAGCACTTCCGCGCGCAGGGCTACCGCGACGCCGACATCGCGTACAGCCGCAGCCCGGGCGAGGACGAACTGGCCATCGTGTTCCGCGTGGCGCGCGGGCCGCTGTTCCGCGTCGGCCGCGTGGAGATCTCCGGAAACGCGAGTCTTCCGCTCACGACGATCGCTCCGCTGGTCCGAGCACGGGAAGGGGAGCCGTTCGTGGAATCGCAGCTCGATACCGATATCGAGGCAATCGTGAGCGCGTACAGGCGCGCCGGGTTCCCCGATGTCAAGGTACGGTCTGCCGTCATTCCGGAGCCCGGCCCCGTCACCGCTCTCATTCGGCTGTCGATTGAGGAAGGGCCGCGGGTGGTGCTCGGTACGCTCGCGATCACCGGAAACGCCACGCTGCCGGAGGCGCAACTGCGGGAGGGCATCCGGTCGGCATCGGGTCAGCCCCTGTATCAGCCACAACTCGCCCAGGACCGCGATGGGATGCTGCTGAAGTACCTGAATCTCGGCTACCGCCGAGCCGACATCGACGTGCACATCGACTTCAGCCCCGACCGGTCACGGGCAGACGTGCGGTTCGAGGTGCGCGAGGGCCAGCAGATCTTCGTTGATCACGTGCTCGTGGTCGGCAACGAGCGCACGAAGGCCGAGACGGTGCGGCGCGAGATCGTGCTGCAGCCGGGCGATCCGCTTGGCTACGACAGCGTGGCGGAAACGCAGCGCCGGATCAGCGCGCTCGGCCTGTTCCGGCGTGTCCGCATCACCGAGATCGATCACGGGGTAACCGGCAGCCGCGACGTGCTGGTCACGGTGGAGGAGAGCCCCGCCACGACGCTCGGGTACGGCGGCGGCGTAGAGGTGACCCGGCGGCTGGTGCGCACGTCCGCGACCGCGGCACCCGACGAGCAGTTTCAATTCGCGCCTCGCGGATTCGTGGAGATCGGGCGCCGCAACCTGTTCGGCCGCAACCGATCCGTCAACCTGTTCACTCGCGTGTCTCTCCGGGCTCGCGGCGACTCCGTGATCACAGAAGATGGCGTGCAGCCGGCCACGGAGTTCAACGAGTACCGGGTGCTCGGCACGTACCGCCAGCCGCGCATCTTCGGCACCACCGACTTCGTGGCGACCGGCTTCTTCGAGCAGGGCGCCCGCACGAGCTTCGACTTCAACCGCCGCGGTGCTCGTGCCGAGCTCGCCAGGCGGCTCGGGCCCCAGTGGAGCCTCAGCGCGAGGTATGCGATCGAACGCACGAGGGTGTTCAACGAGACGGTCTCGGCCGAAGACGAGCTGCTGATCGACCGGCTGTTCCCCCAGGTGCGCCTGTCCAGCGTGTCCTCGTCGCTCATCAGGGACACGCGCGACGACCCCCTCGGGCCATCGCGCGGAACGCTGTTCGGGATCGACAGCGAGGTGGCCGGACGCGCCATCGGTTCGGAGGTGGGGTTCGTGAAGAGCTTCGTGCAGGGGTTCGCCTTTCGGCCGCTGCGGGGCCGTCGGGGCACAATCCTGGCCATGGGCGTCCGACTCGGCCTGGCCGCGGGCTTCTCGCGTGACGTTCCGGAGGTGGATGATGAGGGCCGTCCGGTGCTGGGACCTGACGGAGAACCCGTCCTGGCGCGCGTCGACGACCTCCCCGCGAGCGAGCGGTACTTCGCTGGCGGGGACACAACCGTGCGTGGATTCGGGCTCGACCAGCTGGGCACGGAGGAGACGCTCGATGCGAATGGATTTCCGCTGGGGGGGAACGCCGTGCTGGTGCTGAACGGCGAGCTGCGCGTGCCGCTCTGGCGTGATGTGGGAGCCGTGGCCTTCCTCGACGGCGGGAACGTCTTCAGGCGGGTGGAGGACTTCGATCTCCGGGAGGTCCGCGGCGCCGCCGGCTTTGGCCTGCGGTATCGCTCGCCGATCGGCCCGCTCCGTTTCGATCTCGGCTTCAAGCTCGATCGCCGCGTGCTGCCCAACGGTGAGCGCGAGCAGCCGACCGCGCTGTTCATCAGCCTGGGGCAGGCCTTCTGATGGCGCATCGAACCCGCGCCACCGCCGCCGCGTTCGCGTGCGCGGCGCTGTTCGCAGCCGCGTCGCCCGGCCGCGGGGACGATCTGCTGGACCGTGTCCTGGCCACCGTGGAGGGGCGGGTGATCACCCTCTCGGACGTGCGCACGGCGGTGCGCTTCGGGCTGGTCGCGGCCGACGCGCCGGGCGACGTGATGACCGCCTCGCTCGATCGGCTGATCAACCGGCTGGTGATCCTGTCCGAAGTCGAGCGGTACGCGCCGCCGGAACCCGATCCGGCTGCGATCCGCGAGGGAGTCGCGGCGATCCGGGCGCGTTTCGCATCCCAGGAGGCCGCGGACACGGCGCTGCGCGTTGCGGGACTCGATGAAGCGGCGCTCACCCAGTGGGCACGCAACGACCTGCGCATCGCGCAGTATCTGCGGGAACGGTTCGCAGGCGCCGCCGATCCAACCGCGGACGATATCGAAAGCTACATCCGGCGGCACGAGGCCGAGCTGCGGCGCACGGAACGCACGCTCGACGATCCGGAGGTCCTGCGCCTGGCGAGGGAACGCGTCGCGGCCGAACGGCACGAGGCGGTAGTGAACGAGTGGGTGCAGGGGTTGCGCGCCCGCGCCGGGGTGAGCACGACGCCGCCGCTGCGCGACTGAGCGCCCGACAGTGGGGGCAACGCGCGAGGTGCGACGAATGCGCAGGTGCGGAAGTGCGGAAGGCGGTCAGAGGGGCATGCTGCGCAGCAGCATCAGCTGCACCACCTGCGTGCCGTTGTAAAGGGCGTGGCTGACGATCGGGCCGACGGTGCTGCCGCGGCGCAGGTACATGAGACCCCACACGAACCCGAGCATGCCCGTGGCGACGGCGGCATCGAACCCCTGGACGATGTGCCCCGCTCCGAAGGCGACGCTGACGACGACAAGGCCGACGGTGGGTCCACCCAGGTGCGTCGAGAAGCGGCGCAGCAGGAACGCTCGCTGCACTTCTTCGCGCAGGCCGCCCGCCACGATCGCCACGACCGAGAACAGCCCCGCGTCTCGCGGCGTCCTGATCAGCTGTTCGAAAGGGTTTGCCGGCACGTTGTGGAGCGACGGAAACAGCGTGCGTAGGGTGAGCACCGTCACCCCCACGGCGAGAAACAACGCAGGCACCAGCACGACACCGAGCCACGCTTCACGGCGGACCGATCGGTCCCCGAGCAGTAGCCCCGCCATGGTTTCTCCTCGCGCGCGCTGCAGGGCCGCGATCAACACGAGCAGGACGACGGTGTCGATCAACGCGAGCGCGAAGAGCGGCCCCGCCTGCGGCACGCCGGCACCCGTGAAGGGGCTCCACCCGCCCAGCGCCAGGGCCTGGCCGATCAGCAGTTGCGTGGGGATGCCCGAGCACAGCAGCACCTCCAGGAGTACCCCGGCGCGTTCGCGACGGGGTCCCTCCACGCCGCCGTGCGCGATGGCGTCCTCGCCGGGAAGCCGCGCGGCCGCCGCGGGCTCGTAGAACGGAGACTCGGTCGAGGGCGCGGTGTCCACTCGATGAAATGTACTACACGGTACGCGGGTGGGGCGGATGGTCCGATAAATGTGATCTCGTCAGCTACGGCGAGGGGCCGAGATCGCGGCCATTCGCGTCGCCGTCGCCGCGAGCGATAAACGGCTGAGGTTGGGCGCGAGGTCGTCGCAACGCTTTACGGGCTGGGATGAGGAGGGTACACTGAGCCTTTCACACCGGCGCTTTACACGTCCCTTATAGACCGCGGCCCGCGGGTGGTGGTTTGCGGAGGTAATCCGATAAAGATGCACAGCACCGCGGAACTTGAAATCAACGGCGCCAGCGCCCCCGGCCTTGGTGAACGCCTGCTGCTGGTCGAGGACGACCCGGCAACCCGCTACGGGCTGACTGAACTGATACGTACCTGGGGGTTTGTTGCCGACGCCGCGTCCGACGGGGAAGAGGCTCTGCGCAAGGTCACGAGCTTCCGTCCAGGCATCATCATCAGCGACCTGGCGATGCCCGGCATCAACGGTCTCGAGCTCGTCCGGCGCCTCCAGGAGCAGGACCGGGACATCACCACCATCATCCTCACGGGACAGGGTTCGGTCGAAACCGCCGTCGAAGCCATCAAGGTCGGCGCATACGACTACCTCACGAAGCCGGTCGATCCGCAGCGGCTGCACATCCTGCTGGAAAAAGTCGTCGAGCGGCAGCGGACGCTCCGGGAAGTGAAGGTGCTGCGGCGCCAGCTGCGCGAACGGGGCACGTTCGGGCCGATGATCGGCCACAGCCCGCAGATGCGGAAGGTGTACCAGATCATCGAGCAGGCGGGACCCACGGGCGCGTCGGTCCTGATCAGCGGCGAGAGCGGCACGGGCAAGGAGCTCGTCGCGCTCACAATCCACCAGCTGAGCCCGCGCGCGGCCATGCCGTACGTGCCCATCAATTGCGCCGCGATCCCCGAAACGCTGCTCGAAAGCGAGATCTTCGGCCACGAGAAGGGTGCATTCACGGGTGCCGCCGAACGCCGGCAAGGGTGCTTCGAGCTCGCCGATCACGGCACCCTGTTCCTCGACGAAATTGCCGAGATGACACCGCCGACGCAGGTGAAGCTGCTGCGCGTGCTGCAGGAGCGCAAGTTCCGCCGGCTCGGCGGGCGGATGGAGCAGCCCGTGGACGTGCGGGTGATCGCGGCGACGAACGTGGATCCGGCTGATGCCGTGCAGAAGGGCAAGCTGCGCGAGGACTTGTACTACCGGCTCAACGTGTTCGCGATCGTGCTGCCCCCGCTGCGGGATCGGCGTGAAGACCTGCCGCTGCTCGTGCAGGCGTTCCTGGCGGAGTTCAATCAGCGCAACAACCGGTCGATCATGGCCGTGAGCCAGGATGCGATGCGCATCCTCGAGGGGTATCACTGGCCGGGCAACGTGCGGGAGCTGCGCAACGTGATTGAGCGGGCGACGATCCTCGCGGAGGGGGAGTTCATCGAGCTGCGGCACCTGCCGCCGTCACTCGTGGATACGCCGCCGTCCGGGCAGCCGGCGCTGGCCCTGTGTCCCGGCACGACCGTCGAGGAGGCCGAGCGCCGCCTGATCCTCATGACGCTGGAGCACACGCGAGACAACAAGACCCGCGCGGCGCAGATCCTGGGTATCAGCCTCAAGACGCTGCACAACAAGCTCAATCGGCTGAAGCTGCGGAAGGCCGCGCCGGGCGCTGAGTAGGATCGACACCCGTCAGCCCGGGCCCGAACATCACGCGTGGCATCCATGCGGCTGAACATCAAGACCAAGCAGGTTCTTGGGGTGACCTCCACGGTGGGCGCAGTGGTCGTCGCCCTCAGCCTGTACCACCTGGGATCCCTCGCGCGGTACAGCCTCGAGGAGAGCCAGGCCCGCGGTCTCCTGCTCTCGCGCGCCATCTACCAGCGTGCCCAGGGCATCGCTCCACGCGCCTTCGACCCGTACACGGCACTGCGCCAGGACGCGGGACTGAAGTCGATCCTCGAATCGAGCATCTACTCGCGCGACGTCACCTACGCGGCGATCGTCAACCCGGACGGGATCATCATGGCGCACAGCGATCCCAGCCGGATCGGCCGACGCCTCCCGAACCTGCAAAAGGTCGATGAGCTGATCGCCATGCGGCCCCTGCGCCAGGTCTGGTTGATCTTCACCGACCCGGGGCGGAACGTCGAAGTGCGCGAGCCGCTGATGCTCGGCGCCCGGCAGTTCGGCGCCATCCGCATTGGCATCTCAACGCTGCTCGTGCGACGCGAGCTCGAGGGGGCCCTCCGCCCGGCGATCGGCACGGTCCTGGGGGCCCTCATCATCGCCACCTTGATGGCAATGTTGCTCGCGCAGCTCTTCCTCCGTCCCATTCACGTGATCAAGAGCGGCCTGACGCGGCTGCAGCGGGGCGAAACTGGCGTCACATTCGATCTGCCGAAAGACGAGTTCGGCGACCTCGGCATGTTCTTCAGCGCCGTGAGCGACAAGTTGTCGGCTGACCGCACCGCCCTCGCCGGGCAGAAGGCGAGCCTCGAGACGGTCGTGGAGCGGCTCGAGGACGCTGTGGCCATCTTCAACGGCAGCGGCGAGCTGCTGTTCGCCAATCCGGCGTTGCGTGCGCTCGCACCGCAGCAAGGCGGCGGCGTCGACATGCCGGGCCCCTGGCGCGAGCTCGTGCAGAAGACGCTCGCGTCGCGGCAGTCATACGGCCCCGTGTCGGTGCAGGCGCGGGAAGCTGGAGCCGACGAGGATAGCGAATGGCTGGTCAGCAGCCACGTCGTCGAAGACGTGGATCGCCGGCTGATCGGCGTGATGCTGACGGGCCGCAACCTCGATGCGCTGGCGAACGTGCAGTCCACGTTGCGGTACTCGAGCAAGCTGACCGCGCTCGGGCGACTGTCGGCCGGCGTCGCTCACGAGGTGAAGAACCCGCTCAACGCCATGATGATCCACCTCGAGCTGCTCCGCCAGAAACTCTCCGGCGGACGGTCAGCGTTGCGCGGTCCCGCGCAGGGCGAAATCGTCGCGGCGTCAGCAGGTGTGGGTGTCGGGGCGGTCGCCACGGTAGCACCACCCACGGATCTGACGGGCGCGCTGGATCACGTGGCGGTCATCTCGAATGAGATCAAGCGCCTCGATCAGGTGCTGCAGGGTTTTCTGCGGTTCACGAGGCCGGAGGATCTCAGGCTGCAGCCGGTCGATCCGGCGGCGCTTCTCGAGGAGGTCGCCCGGGTGATCGAGGGAGAGGCGCCGGTGAGCGGTGTGCGCGTCGAGGTCCACGCACCGCATACGGTCCCGTACCTGAACGGCGACGCGGGCATGCTGCGCCAGGCGATCCTCAATCTCGCGCTGAACGCATGTCAGGCCATGCCTGCAGGAGGCGTGCTCCGCTTCGGGGCGCGGCAGGCCGCCAAGAGCCGTGTGGAACTGTCAGTAGAGGACACCGGGACGGGCATTCAGCCCGAACACCTGCACCGCATCTTCGATCTCTACTTCACGACCCGGTCAAAGGGCACCGGCATCGGGCTCTCGATGGTGTACCGTACGGTGCAGTTGCACGACGGTGACATCGAGGTCCAGTCCACGCCTGGCGACGGCACGACGTTCCGCGTGTTGATTCCGGAGGCATGATCGACGTCGCCGGACATGGGGTGTGGAAGGGTGAGTGCTGTGCGTGACCCCCTGTTGCCAATCGTCGGGGCGATGCTGACGGTGGCCCTCGGCGTCGGCTGCGCGAAGGCCCAGCCTGATATCGAGCCTGCCCTGCCGCCGCTTGCCGCGCCACCGCCTCCGCCGCGGCTGCTGCCTCCGCTGGCCGGCGGACCGATCGAGGGCGCCACGACCCCGCCGCCGCCCGACGCGGGGCGTCCCACGACACCGGCGCGACGCCGCGACATGGCCCGGACCGAGAGCCCACGCCAGGAGCCGGAGCCCAAGCCCGCAGAATTACCCAGAGCTGAAGGGCCGGTGGAGGGCCAGCGCCCAGCAGAAGGAGCGGCTGGCTCTGAGCCGGCGCCCGTACTCCACCTCGCGCCGACCGCCGAGTCCGCTGCCAATGAGCGGACGATTCGCGACCAGTTGGTGCGCGCAGCGAAGGACCTCAGCCACGTGGACTACGTGGCGCTGAGCGCGGACGCCAAGGCGCAGTACGACACGGCGAAGCGCTTCATGGTGCTCGCGGACGAGGCGATCAAGGACCGGAACTTCGTGTTCGCGCGCACGCTCGCCGACAAGGCCGCCGTCATCGCCGGTGTGCTGTCGAACAGATAACCCTCACGCGTTGTAGACGTGTGGCACCGCGCCCGCCCGGTGTGGGCAGGCCGTCTGGTCGCCCGCCATGCTTCCAGTGTTCAGAGCTTCACATTTCCGGCAGCGTGGTGTGGCATTGCGCTTGCTCCCACGGAGAGCAAACGATTCGCCTCTTCTCGCGCACCCGCGGGGGGAGAGTCACCCACCCAAACCTCTGCCTGAGCACGGGGAAGGCGGTCTTCGGACCCCTCCCCGCCTGCCCTTCGATGGGTCCGTCACAGCCGTATCCGGTCATGAGGTGAAGGTTCTTCATTCGCGGCAAGATTCGACCGCCATTCAGCGAGAGAATTTCAATATTCCGGCCTGAACTGGCTCCCCGGGCAGCGATCCGCTCGATGTGTCGATGCTCATGTTCTCCTTCTTCACAAGCCGCCCTGCTGCTCTCCACCAACCACGACCGTTCACCCCAGCACTTTGTGGCCAGTTTTAGCACATCTTGCGAGTGACCTAAAACGAAGCCACAATATGTTGTGTAACCGCGCTTGACAAACCACCGAGGCGGGCGCATAGTTCCGGTCCGGCGCGCGGAGCGGTCAGACCGCAGGAACGTCCACGTCTGCACGACGACGGTCCGGGCAGGCGAGAACGCCTGAGCGCGCCAATCCACACTCAAGATCGTTCGCGCGCGCGCATCGGGTCGATGACGGCGCGCGCCGTTTGGAGGAACACATGCAAACTCGCGCGGCTCAGGACCCCACAGCGGTCGGTGAGCGGATCGTCGACATCGAGGTCACCCCATCCGCAACGGCGGAATTGGGCATCTCGTTCCCTCGCTACTTCAGCCGCCCTGGCGTTGACCCGTTCGATGACGTGGAGTGGGAACTCCGCGCGGCCGTGATCGGCAACGAACGCGGTCAGGTCGTGTTCGAGCAGCGTGACGTCGAGATCCCGAAGGCCTGGTCGCAGCAGGCCACCAACATCGTCGTATCGAAGTACTTCCGCGGGCAGATCGGCACGCCCGGACGCGAACGCTCGGTAAAGGAGCTGATCGGCCGCGTGGTCACCACGGTTACGGCGTGGGGGCGCAAGCAGCACTACTTCGCCACCGAGGCGGACGTCCAGGCATTCAGCGACGATCTGAAGCACCTGCTCGTTCGCCAGCACGGCGCCTTCAACAGCCCCGTGTGGTTCAACTGCGGCTTCGAAGCGGCACCGCAGTGCTCCGCCTGCTTCATCAACTCGGTCTCCGACACGATGGATTCGATTCTGACCCTCGCGCGGACCGAGGGCATGCTGTTCAAGTTCGGCTCCGGCACGGGCAGCAACCTGTCGGCCATCCGTTCATCGAAGGAACTGCTCGCCGGCGGCGGCACCGCCTCGGGGCCGGTCTCGTTCATGAAGGGCTACGACGCGTTCGCGGGCGTCATCAAGTCGGGGGGCAAGACCCGGCGCGCGGCGAAGATGGTCATCCTGAACAGCGACCACCCGGACATCCTCGAGTTCATCAACTGCAAGGTGGAGGAGGAGCGGAAGGCCTGGGCCCTCATCGACGCGGGCTACGATGGCTCGTTCACGGGGCCCGCGTACGCGTCGGTGTTCTTCCAGAACTCCAACAACAGCGTCCGTGTGACCGACGAGTTCATGCGCGCGGTACTCGATGACGGCGAGTGGCAGACCCGGGCGATCACCACCGGGCAGGTGATGGACACCTACCGTGCGCGCGACCTGATGCGCCAGATCGCGGAAGGCACGCACATCTGCGGCGATCCGGGCATGCAGTTCGACACGAGCATCAACGAGTGGCACACGTGCCCGAACACGAGCCGTATCAACGCCAGCAACCCGTGCTCCGAGTACATGTTCCTCGACGACTCGGCGTGCAACCTGGCGTCGCTCAACCTGATGAAGTTCGTGGACGAGCACGGCGAATTCGACGCTGAGGCCTTCAAGGCGGCGGTACGCGTCTTCATCACCGCCCAGGAGATCATCGTCGAGAACGCGAGCTATCCGACGAAGGCGATCGAACGCAACAGCCGCGACTATCGCCCGCTCGGGCTCGGCTACGCGAACCTCGGCGCGCTGCTGATGTCACGCGGGCTGCCGTACGACAGCGACGCCGGGCGGGATTTCTCGGCCGCCATCACGGCGCTGATGACCGGCGAGGCGTACGCACAGTCGGCCCGCATCGCCCGCGATCACAACGGGCCGTTCACCGGCTACGCCAAGAACCGCGAGCCGTTCCTCCGCGTGATGCGGAAGCACCGCGATGCGCTGCGCGGCGTGAACCAGAAACACGTGCCCGCGGATCTCTACGCGTCGGCGAGGCAGGCCTGGGACGATGCCGTCGCGCTCGGCGCCGAGCACGGCTACCGTAACGCACAGGCCACCGTGCTCGCGCCGACCGGCACGATCGGCTTCATGATGGATTGCGATACCACCGGCGTGGAGCCGGACATCGCCCTCGTCAAGTACAAGAAGCTGGTCGGCGGCGGCCTGATGAAGATCGTGAACCAGACGGTCCCGATGGCCTTGCGCCGGCTCGCGTACAACGACGCCGAGATTCGCGACATCGTGGACTACATCGACGTGAACGAGACCATCGAAGGTGCGCCGCACCTGCTCGACCAGCACCTGCCGGTGTTCGACTGCGCGTTCAAGGCCAGCAAGGGCGAGCGCTCGATCGAGTACATGGGCCACATCAAGATGATGGGCGCCACCCAGCCGTTCATCTCGGGCGCGATTAGCAAGACCGTCAACGTGCCGAAGGAAGCGACGGTCGACGACATCACCCAGGCCTACATGGAGTCCTGGAAGCTCGGGGCGAAGGCCATCTCCATCTACCGGGACGGCAGCAAACGCACCCAGCCGCTGAACACGTCGCGCGAAGCCAAGGGTCGGGCGGCGGAGACGGTGCAGCAGGCGGCTGCCGCCGTGGTGGCGGCCCAGCCGAAGCCGGTGCGCCGGCGGCTGCCGGACGAGCGCCGTGCCATCACACACAAGTTCGACATCGGCGGGCACGAGGGGTACGTCACGGTCGGCCTCTTCGAGGACGGCACGCCCGGCGAGGTATTCCTCGTGATGGCGAAGGAGGGCTCGACGATTTCGGGCTTCGCCGACGCGTTCGCCCAGGCGATCTCGTACGCGCTGCAGTACGGCGTTCCGCTGCAGGTACTCGTCGACAAGTTCAGTCACACCAGGTTCGAGCCGTCGGGGATGACGAAGAACGCGGAGGTCCGCTTCGCGAAGTCGATCGTCGACTACATCTTCCGGTGGATGGCAACCAAGTTCCTGTCCGCAGAAGCGCAGTGGGACGCCGGCGTCAACATTGCCGACCCGCACGACTACACCCTGCCGGCGCCCGCGGTCCCGGCACCGCCGGCCGCGTCTCCCTCGGCGGCAAAGTCCAGCGTATACACGGGCGCTGCGATCCAGAGCCAGGAGGACGCGCCACCATGCTCGACGTGTGGGTCGATCATGATCCGCAGCGGCAGCTGCTATAAGTGCGCCAACTGTGGGACGACGAGCGGCTGCGCGTAAAAGAGCCCATTGATGATGTTGATGCCGCCGAACGTCGGCCAATCGTGGACTGAGATAGTGGGTTTGGCGCAGCTGTTCTTACTGTGAAAGGCTCTCAGTACTGCGCCTCGCAGGGGGCGCCGGACTCGGAGCGGCAAGCGCCGAAGATAGTCGGACAGACGAGGAGAAGGGGACGGAGCTGTCAGCCCGCCCTTTCACACCGCTATAAACGTGCGCCCTCGTGACGCAGCAGCCACGCCTTCCGTTCTAGCCCTCCGCCGTAGCCGATTAGCCGTCCGTTCGAGCCGATCACGCGGTGGCAGGGGATGACGAGCGGGATCGGATTGCGTCCGTTGGCCGCCGCAACCGCCCGGACCGCCGTCGGTTCGCCGATCGACGCGGCCAGATCCCGATACGACAGCGTACGTCCGGCTCGGATGCCCCGCAGCGCGCGCCAGACGCGGCCCTGGAACGGCGTGCCCCCTGGATCCGCCGCGACTGCGTCGAGGGCGGCAATCTCGCCCGCGAAGTAGCGATCGACTGCAGCGACGGCCTCCGTGCACGCGCCAGGCTCGAGCCGAATCGCGCCGAATCGCCGCACGAGGTGCCGCTGTTCGTGGGCCCAGTAGTCGTCGAAGCTCAGGGCGCACAGCGTGCCCTCCCGAGTGGCCACGTGGATCGGGCCGAGGGGTGAACGGGCGACCGCCACCTCGATCGCCGTCACCCGCACGTCGGCCACTTCGCGCATGGAACGGTCAGAACTCGCCTGCAATTTGCCCCCTCCTCATCCCGCGAGCGTTCGCGCTCGCCGCACGTCCTGCGATAGACCCCGCGTCGGCTGAAGCGCTCAAGCGGCAGCAGCAGCGCTGACCCGCCGGTCGCTCCCGAGCACCCCCGCTGCCAGGAGGACACAGGCAATCCAGAGCGCGTCCGCAATCAGCAGGTGGACGAGCTGCATCCAGATCGGCGCCAGGAGAATGACATTCGCAATCCCCACCGCAAGCTGCAGGATCGCCAGGGTTGCCGCCGCACCGGCAAGCCGGCGGGAGGGGTCGGTCTCATCCCGCAGGACGCGTGGCGCGCCGAACGCGATCAGCAGCCCGGTGCCGATCGCGATTGCGGGGTGCAGCACGCGCAGCCGGATCAGCAGGTGCGACGTGGGGGACAGGTCATTCCAGAGTGCCTGCCCGAGCGACCCGGCAGGAAACAGCGTGTCGCCGAGCGCCGCGACCGCGCCGCTGATCCCGGTGAGGATGAGGGCCACGAGGCCGAGCGCCACGGCGCCGCCGCGCCAGCCGGCACCGCGGACGCGCACAGGCGTTCCGCCCGAGAGCCAGTACGCGGTGAGCGTCAGGCATGCGACGAGGATGAACGTGTTCATCAGGTGTGCCGCCATGAACAGCGCCCGGGCCATGGTCGCGTTGTCGGCCACGAGCCGGAAGAGCACGAGCCCGGCACCAACCGCCGCTTCGGTCAGCATGAAGAAGAGCGCGGCCCAGGCGCCGCCGCGCGCGGGCTGGCCCGCCCGCGTCGCGCGCAGCGTCCAGACGAGCAACGCGACGACGGAGAGCAGCGCCAGCCCGCTCGTGGCGCGGTGTGAGAACTCGATCATCGTGGCGACGCTCGGCGAGCGGGGCAGCACCTCGCCGTTGCAGAAGGGCCAGTGACTGCCGCAACCTGCCCCCGAGCCGCTGGCCCGGACGTACGCGCCCCACAGGATCACGGCGATGTTGTACGCGAGGATGCCCCAGGCGAACCGCGCAAGGCGAGTGTGCACCATTCGATGATACCTGCTGCCGGGACCGCCGGCCCGGCTCTGCCGTCGCGTCGTCAGCGGCGTCCGCGTTGCGCGTTCCTGGGTACAATGCCGCGCGGAGGATTGATGAGGCACGCCGTCATGCTCGGGTCACGACGCCTCTCCTATCTCGAGGCCGGCCATCCTGCCGGGCGCGTGCTCGTGCTGCTGCACGCCTTCCCGCTCACCGCGCAGATGTGGCTGCCGCAGTTGCTTGCGCCGCCTGACGGGTGGCGGCTTCTGGCGCCGGATCTCGCAGGCCTCGGCAGCACCGACGATCACGAAAGCGAGCCGCCCGTGCTCGACGATTACGTGTGCGACACCACGGCGCTGCTGGATCGTCTCGAGATCGGGCGGGCGCACGTCGGCGGTCTCTCGCTTGGCGGGTACGTGGCGCTCGCTGTCGCGCGTCTCGCGTCTGACCGCGTAGACGGCCTGGTGCTCGCGGACACCAAGGCGCCCGCCGACTCCGCTGAACAGCGCGCCGCGCGCGATCGGTTGATCGCAACGCTCGACGCCGGCGGTGCCGATGCTGTCGCCGCTGAGATGCTCCCGCGCCTGGTCGGCACGACGACGGGACGCGAGCGTCCGGAGGTGCTCGCCGAAGTCAGAGCGCAGATTCGACTGAACGGCGTGAGGGGCATCCGGCGGGCCATCGTTCGCCTCCGCGATCGCCCCGACGCCACGCCGGGGCTCGCCGCCCTCGCCGTGCCGGCCCTCGTGATTGTGGGGGACGAAGACCTCGCGACCCCGGTTGCCGCTGCCGAGTTCCTTGCGCAGCAGATCCCCGACTCGCGCCTCGAGATCATCGCCGGCGCGGGCCACCTGTCGAACCTCGAGCGCCCCGAGGCGTTCACTGCGGCGCTCACGCGCTTCCTGGCCCCATGATTCACAACAGGTGTGTCGTCCTCCTGGCTGCCGTCCTCTGGTTTTCCCCTCAGACCGCACCGGCACCGTCGTCGGCGCGGGATGCCGTGCACCGGCCACTCGATCAGCTGCTGGAATTGTACGTCCGTGACGGGTTCGTGTACTACCGCGCGCTGAAGAGCGATCGCCGGTCGCTCGATGCGTATGTGGCAACGCTGGAGCGCACCGCACTCGACGGCTGGTCCCGCGAGGAGCAGATGGCGTTCTGGCTGAACGCGTATGACGCGCTCGTGCTGCGCACCGTCATCAACCGCTATCCGATTGCCGGCACGTCGCGCGAATATCCCTCGAAGAGCATCAGGCAGATCGCCGGCGCCTTCGAACGCACAACCCACAAGGTTGCGGGGCGTGCGGTCACGCTGGATACCATCGAGGCGGACATCCTCAACCGCTTCGGCGATCCCCGGCTGTTCCTGGCGCTCGGGCGCGGATCGGTGGGGGGCGGGCGCTTGCGGAGCGAAGCCTTCACGGGCGCGCAGCTCGAGTCGCAGCTGCAGCAGGTCGCTGCCGAGTTCCCGACCCGGCACGAGCTGCTGCGGGTCGACGCGGGAGCGCGGCGAGTGTCCGTCACGCCGATTATCAGCTGGCGACAGGAGAGCTTCATTGCGGGGTACGCGGATCGCGCGGACCCGCGCTTCGCCACCCGCAGCCCGATCGAGCGCGCCGTCGTGGCCTTCATCCTTCCCAACCTGCTGCCGGCCGAACGATCGTTCGTGCAGGCAAACGAGTTCGCGCTCGTGTTCCACGACCATGACTGGCGGCTCAACGACCTGACGGGAGGGGCGCCGCGGTGAGGTCGGGTGCCATCGCTGCAGGCTGACGCGCGGCGGCGGGCGGCGGGCGGGACCGGGCTCCGAACCCGGAAACAGAACACAGAACCAGGACTCGAGACTGACCACTGCTTCTCCTATGAACCTCCACCTCACCGACAAAGTGGCCCTCGTCACCGGATCGAGCCGCGGGCTCGGGCTGGCGAGCGCGCAGGCGCTCGCGGCGGAAGGCGCACGCGTGTGTCTGTGCGCCCGGGGAGCGGAGGCGCTCGCTCAGGCGGCTGCCGACGTGAGCCGGGGCAACGCGGCGGATCGCGTGATCAGCGTGGCAGCCGATCTGGCGAGCGACAGCGGCATCCGCACCGTTGTCGAGCGCACGATCGAGGCGTTTGGCGGCATCGACATCCTCGTCAACAACGTCGGCCTGGGACGCGGCGGGGGGCTAGTCGAGACCAGCGACGACGAGTGGCAGGAGGCGTTCGACCAGACGCTGTATCCGGCCATCCGGGCGTCGCGGCTGGCCGTGCCCTCGATGCGGGCCCGGGGGGGCGGCGTGATCCTGATGATCGCGTCGATCTACGGCCGCGAGGCGGGCGGCCGGATGACCTACAACGCCGTGAAGGCCGCGGAGATCAGCCTGGCCAAATCGATGGCCCAGCAGCTCGCGCGCGACAATATCCGCGTCAACAGCGTCGCCCCGGGCTCGATCTCGTTCCCGGGTGGCTCCTGGTGGAAACGCCAGCAGGCCGATCCGGAGGGCATCGCCGAGTTCGTCCGCCGCGAGCTCCCGTTCGGCCGCTTCGGCCGCGCCGAGGAGGTGGGGAACGTTGTCGCCTTCCTTGCGTCACCGGTGGCCAGCTGGATCAGCGGAGCCAGCATCGTGGTGGATGGGGGGCAGTCGAGAAGTCTGATCTGATTCTTTGACGGGCGACGGGGGCGACTGGCGGCCGGCGGAACGATGGCCTGGAGCCTGGAGCCTGGAGCTTGGAGCCTGGAGTCCGACCGTGCATCTCCTGAGACTCACGAAACCCGACGGGCGCGCGTTGATCTTGTACGGGCGGGATCCGCTTCCGGACACCCTCGAAGCCCCGAGCGCCAACACCACGCCCATCAACCCGAGCTCGCATCTGCGCTGGCACCCACTGCGTGGTGAATGGGTGGCCTATGCACAGCACAGGCAGAACCGCACGTTCCTGCCGCCGCCCGAGTACAACCCGCTCGCGCCGTCGCGCGATGCGGAACACCCGACGGAAGTGCCCGACGGTCCCTGGGACGTGGCGGTGTTCGACAACCTGTTTCCCACGTTGACGCCGCTCGCGCACGATCCGCCCGGAACGATCGTCGACACCCGTCCAGGAAAGGGCGCCGCCGAAGTCGTGGTCTTCACGCAGGATGCGACCTCGGCGCTCGGCAGGTTGCCGCTGGCGCACCTCGAGCTGCTCGTGGACGTCTGGGCGCAACGATACGAGGAGCTTGGCGCCCGCGAGGACGTCGAATACGTCTTCCCGTTCGAGAACCGCGGGGTGGAGGTCGGCGTCACGCTCCACCACCCCCACGGTCAGATATACGCATACCCCTTCGTCCCGCCGATTGCGTCGCGGGAGCTCGCGCAGCAACGGGCGTACTTCGACGCGCACGGCCGCGGGCTGCTCGAGGATCACCTCCGCGCGGAGGAGCGCGACGGGCCACAGCGATTCGTCTACACCGGCAAGCACGTCGTGGCACTCGTGCCCGTCTGTGCGCGATATTCGTACGAGGTGTGGATCGCCCCTCGACGCCCTGCAGCGTCCATCGCCGATCTCACACGCGAGGAGCGCGCGGACTTCGCGCGGGCGCTCAAGACCGTGCTGCTGAAGTACGACGGGCTCTGGCAGAAGCCGTTTCCCTACATCATGGTGTTCCACCAGGCGCCGACCGACGGCGCGCCGCACCCCGAGGCCCACGTCCACGTGGAGTTCTACCCGGCGTACCGCATGCCGAACAGGCTGAAGTTCCTCGCCGGCAGCGAGACGGGCGCGGGCGTGTTCACCGCGGACACCCTGCCGGACGAGAAGGCCGCCGAATTGCGCGCGGTGGAGGTGAGCCTTGAGTAACGCCAGCGATGCTGCCGTGCGCGAGCACTTCAGGCGGATGTTCCACCGCGAGCCGGACGTCGTCGTGAGCGCGCCCGGGCGGGTCAACCTGATCGGCGAGCACACGGACTACAACGGCGGCTACGTGCTGCCGATGGCGATCCCGCAGCGCACGTGGGTCGCCGTAGCGCAGGCCAGCGATCACCACGCCCGCGCGTCGAGCCGTAATCTCGGCGGCGGCGATCGCATCCGTGAGTTCAGCGTCGGTGGCGAAGTCGTGATGAAGAGCTGGATCGATTACGTGCAGGGCGTCACGCAAGCCCTGGCCCGCGACGGTTACGCCCTCGGCGGCTTCGATCTCGGGATCGTCTCGGACGTGCCGCTCGGCAGCGGGCTCTCATCGAGCGCGGCGCTCGAAGTGGCCGTGCTCCGGGGGTTGCGCGATCTGTTCGGTCTCGCGGTGGACGATGTGCGGCTCGCACAACTGGGACAGCGCGCCGAGAACGACTTCGTGGGCGCGCCGGTCGGCGTCATGGACCAGATGGCCGCCAGCCTCGCGGACGATCGCACGGCACTGTTTCTCGACACGCGCACGCTGCGGTACGAGCAGGTGCCGCTGCCCGCCGGCGGCGCACTCGTGGTGATCAACTCCGGGGTGGCGCACAACCATGCCAGCGGCGACTACCGAACGAGGCGCGCGGAATGCGAACGCGCCGCCGCGGCCCTCGGCGTGCCGCAACTGCGCGACCTCGGCCCCGCCGATCTGCCGCGCGTGGCCGCGCTGCCCGATCCTCTCGCCCGGCGCGCCCGCCACGTCGTCACCGAGGACGAGCGGGTGCTCGAGTCCGTCGCCGCGATGAAGGCTGGAGATCTTCGACGGCTGGGCGAGCTGTTCACGGCGTCGCACGCCTCGCAGCGCGACGACTTCGAGGTGTCGGTACCCGAGATCGATCTGCTGGTCGATCTGGCGCATGCCGAGCCCGGCGTCTTCGGCGCGCGCCTCACGGGAGGCGGGTTCGGCGGATCGATCGTCGCGCTCGTCGAAGCGGGTGGCGATGCGGGTATCGGCGAACGCGTCGCGCGAGCGTATCGCCAGCGCTCGGGCCAGACGCCGACTGTCCTCGTTCCGCAGTCTCAGCCCGGCGCCTAGCGCCCGTGGCGAAAGGCCGGCTGCATTCGGCCGCGGATGCATCCCCGCCGGCTGCGTTGCTTCTTCCTCACATACTGCCCGGTATTCTCGGTCGTCGCGCCTTGCCGGCGGGGCGCCTCCGCGCCCTCGGTGCGACGCCGGTCTTTCACCACGGGCTGCTGGAGAACGCTGCCCCTTGGCCCACCGCCGGGGGACCGATTCGCCTCGCACAGCTCCCTGTTTCGTCCCCGAGCGCGACTGTATCGGGCCTCCCCCCGGGCACGCTTCTTGGAACAATGTTGGTGTTGGATGGCTGAGCCTCCGGCATTCATTGATAAATGGAAGTGCGCATGGACCATTCGAGCGATCCCCAGAACGAGTTGCGGCCAATTACCCCGTCCACCCGGGCCCTCGAGAACACCCGCGGCGTTGTAAGCAGCAAGCCGGCCCACGAAGTGCACCCTGGATCTGTTCGGCGAGCGCCTGGTACTGGCGATACAGCGCCGCGTTCTCGGGGCGCGGCACCGGATAGTACGGATCGCCCTCCGCCCGCCACCTACAAGTACTACAACATGGACCAGGTGGTGGCTCAGGCGCTCACGCTGTTTGCCCGGATGAGTGGTACGACTCGAAGCCAGGTGCTCGCGGCATCCGCGTGACCTGTCGTCACTGAGGAGAGAGACGATGACGCATCTTGATCGGTCGTGGTCACCCCCGCCGCAGTTCGCAAGCGAGTCGCGGCGGAACATCAACGAGATCGAACGCTGGATGTCAGGCTTTGGGGGCGCCGCGCTCGCGGCGTGGGCGCTTCAACGGCGCACGCCCGGCCCATGGGCGCTTGGCGCTGGCGCGCTGAGCGCGGTCCTGCTCTATCGTGCCGGCACGGCGCATTGCCCGGCGTACGCCGCCTGGGGCATCTCAACGGCCGACAGGACAAATACCAAGCGTGCGCTCTCCGGGCCCAGCGGTGTCATCGTCGAATCGGCGGTGACGGTGAATCGCCCCGCGCCGGAGCTCTATGCGTTCTGGCGGCCGCTATACAAACTGCCTCGTGTGATGAAACATCTTCAGTCGGTGACCGTGCTCGACGAGCGCCGTTCGCGATGGGTGGCGACCGCACCACTTGGCACGACAGTCGAGTGGGAGGCGGAAATCATCAACGACGTGCCCGACAAGGTCATCGGATGGCGCTCGGTCGAGGGGTCAACCGTCGTCACCGCGGGCTCGGTGAACTTCGAAGAGGATGGACCCGGTACGAAGGTGCGGGTGCGACTGCAGTACGACCCTCCGGGCGGCAAGCTTGGCGCCTGGGTGGCATGGGCGTTCGGAGAAGAACCGTCGGTGCAGGTCGACAACGATCTGCAGCGCTTCAAAGAGCTGATGGAGGCGTAAACGGGCGCGGCAGCTCGTTGTTCCTCTCCGCCGCCCGATCGTTGAGCGTCGTCAGCCCCGATGGCGCCCAGGCCGATTCGCTGTCGCGTCCGAGCCTGGACTCGTCGCCGCTCGCATCTGTCGGTGCGGGCAGGAAGCGGTTGGCGATCGAGGCCAGCGTGACGAAGGTGCTCGGCATGACGCCATAGAAAGCCGCGGCAAGCTTTGCGGGCAGGCTGATGATCAACTCCGCCTGCCCGCGACGGCAGGCCTCGACCACCTGCCGCGCCGCGCGCCACGACGCGACGCTCAGGCCGGGCAGGGCATCCGAGATCGCGAACCAGGCGAACTCCGCCTCGTGCTTCCCCTTCACGGACGCGTTGATGGGTGATCCCGTCCGCATCAGCCCGGGGCTGACCGTCGTGATCAGGATGTCGTCCGAGGCCAGCTCCGCGCGAAGGCTGCTGGACAGCCCCACGAGCGCAAACTTGCTCGCAGCATATGGCGCCAGGTGCGGCACGGGCACCTTGCCGCCGATCGAGGCGATGTTGACGATGCGGCCGCCGTGCTGGCGGCGCATGTAGGGAAGCGCCGCAAGCATCGTGTGCAGCGGGCCGCGAAAGTGCACGTTCATTGCGGCCTCGTAGTCATCGAGCGTCATGTGCTCCATCGGGCCCACCTGGATGATGCCCGCACAATTGATGAGCACGTCGAGGCGTCCGTGGTGATCAACCACTTGTTTTACCGTCTCGTCCACCTCCGCCAGCTCGGCGATATCGCAGCGAACGGTGTGGACGTCGGCACCAGTCGCCTCGACGAGTGACCGGCGCGCGCGCGCCAGCTCGTGTTCGTCGCGGGAGACCAGCGTGAGAGAGGCACCTTCCGCCGCCAGGATGCGCGCGATCTCGAGCCCGAGGCCGCGCGAACCCCCCGTGATCACCACTGATCGGTCACGAAAGCTATAACGCGGCCACGCCGTCCAGGCGCGGCTGATCGCAACGCCCGCGCCCGCCGCCGCAAGCAGTCCGATTCTCTGGTTCCTGGTCATGCCGTCCCTTGGCAGCAAAGGGAGTGCCCTCGCGGTGGGCAGTAGGCAGTCGGCGGTGGGCGGTAGGCGGTGGGGTGGGCGGGGGCGGTGGGCGGTAGTTGACCAATCGGTCCTTGCGGCGGTCACCCGAAGCGTGCGGCACCGGCTTGGTGGAGAATCCTCGGCCCCCCGCCACGGACCACTGCCCCGGCCTACCGCCTACCGCCTACCGCCTACCGCCCACCGCCTACCGCCTACCGCCTACCGCCTACCGCCTACCGCCCACCGCCTACCGCCTACCGCCCACCGCCCACCGCCCACCGCCTACCGCCTACCGCCCACCGCCTACCGCCCACCGCCCACCGCCTACCGCCCACCGCCTACCGCCCACCGCCTACCGCCCACCGCCCCGTGTTTCGCCACCTGTTCGTGTTACCATCCCTGCCCATGCCCCCGCGGTTTCCGTTCGACGACGAAGAGGACGGCGCGACGGGCACGGCACTCGTCCGCCGCTCGTCGGGTCCCGCGAAGGAACAGGCTCTCCAGGCCGCCCTGGACCGGTTTGCGGCGGGAGGCCTGTACCATCGCGCCGACTCACCAGACGGCTGGGTCACAGCGGTGCGGGCGATCCCTGCTCGTCCGGCGGTGCACGCTCCGTGGCCCGATGCGGTCGATGCACGGCTGCGGGCAGCCCTCGAGGCGCGCGGCGTAGCCGAGCTCTATTCGCACCAGGCGGCGGCCGTGGAGCAAGCGCTCGCTGGCTGCAACGTCGTGGTTACCACGCCGACGGCGTCGGGGAAGACGCTCTGCTACAACGTTCCTGTGCTCAGCCGCGTGCTGCAGGACGCCTCCACCCGCGCGCTCTACCTGTTTCCCACCAAGGCGCTCGCACAGGACCAGCTCGCCGAGCTGCACGAGCTCAGCGGGCACATCAACCGTGCGGCCGGTGTGGAGATCGGCGTCTTTACCTATGACGGCGACACACCACAGGATGCCCGCCGTGCGATCCGCACGCGTGCGCACGTGGTACTGAGCAATCCCGACATGCTGCATGCGGGCGTGTTGCCCCATCACCCGCGCTGGGCGAAGCTGTTCGAGAATCTCCGGTTCGTGATCATCGACGAGCTGCACGCGTACCGTGGCGTCTTTGGCAGCCATCTCGCCAACGTTCTGCGGCGGCTACGGCGCATCAGCCAGTACTACGGCAGCGACCCGGTGTTCATCTGTTCCTCGGCCACGATTGCGAATCCGGCCGACCTGGCCGAGCGGCTCGTGGAGCGACCCTTCCAGCTGGTCGCCGAGAGCGGCGCGCCGCGCGGCGAAAAGTTCTTCCTGTTCGTGAACCCGCCGGTCGTGAACCAGCAGCTGGGCATTCGCCGCTCGTACCTGTCGGAGGCGCGTCGCGTCGCGTCCGAGTTCCTGAAGCGGCACCTGCAGCTGATCGTGTTCTGCCAGAGCCGCCTCTCGACGGAGATCCTGACGACCTACTTGAAAGAGGACTTCGACACCGCACCCGGGGGCGGCGAGCAGATCCGGGGCTATCGCGGCGGTTACCTGCCGAAGCGGCGGCGGGAGATTGAACGCGGGCTGCGGTTGGGGACCGTTCGCGCGGTCGTGTCGACCAACGCGCTGGAGCTCGGCATCGACATCGGCGCACTCGATGTCGCCGTGATGGCCGGCTACCCGGGCACGATTGCCGCCACCTGGCAGCGTGCCGGACGCGCGGGGCGGCGCACCGGACGGTCGGCGGCGCTGATGGTGGCGAGCAGCGCGCCGATCGATCAGTTCGTCGTCCGCCATCCGTCGTACTTCTTCGACGCGTCACCCGAACACGCGCTGATCAATCCCGACAACCTGCACATCCTGGTCGATCACATCAAATGCGCGGCCTTCGAGCTGCCCTTTGGCGACAGCGAACGCTTTGGCCGCGAAGACGTGCAGGAGATCCTCGGGATCCTCGCGGAACAGGGTTTCGTGCACCGGTCCGTGGGGGAGGACGGCGGCGCGCAGTGGAACTGGACGACCGAGTCGTATCCGGCAGATGCGGTGAGTCTGCGATCGATTTCGTCCGACAATTTCGTGGTCATCGATCTGACGCATGGTCCGACCGTGATCGGAGAGACGGACTTCACCAGCGGCCCATCCACCCTCCACGAGAAGGCGATCTACATCGTCGAAGGCAAACTGTATCAGGTCGAGCGCCTGGACCACGACAACCGGAAGGCGTTCGTGCGGGAGGTGAACTGCGACTACTACACGGATGCGATCACGTATTCGCGGGTGACCATCCTGGACGTGTTCCAGTCCGATGTGGGTGAGGCCGGCCCCGACGCGGGCCCCGGGCGCCGCTCGCACGGGGAAGTGCACGTCGTCTCGCGCGTGGTCGGCTTCAAGAAGATCAAGTTCTACACCAACGAGAACATCGGGTCGGGGGAGCTGGATTTGCCCGAGCAGCAGATGCACACGACCGCGTACTGGCTGACGCTGCCGCGCGAGATGATGATGGCATTGCCCTTCAGCGCCGACGACCGGCGGGACGGCGTGATCGGGCTGTCGTTCGCAATGCGGCATGTGGCCCAGTTGCTGCTCATGTGCGACGCGCAGGACATCGGAATTTCCATAGGTACCGGCGCAGACGGTGCGGCGGACGCCGTGACGCGCCCCGGCTCATTCAGCGTGCGGCCGGGTGCGGAACTCGACGAGCCCCGCGTGTTCGTGTACGACAACTACCCGGGCGGCATCGGGTTCAGTGAGCCGCTCTTCGGCATGCACGATCAGCTGCTCGGGGAAACACGCACCCTGATATCGAGTTGCGCGTGCGATCATGGGTGTCCCACCTGCGTCGGTCCGATCGGCCAGAGCGGACCGTTCGTCAAACAGGTGGCGCTCACGCTGCTCGATCGCCTGCTCGCCCCTGCGCTGTCCACGTCATGACGTCCAGGCTCGGCGCCCGGCTGCGCGAGATGATGCGGGGCGAATCGCAGCAGCCCCCACCGGTGCCGTCCCCTGAGAGTGGCCTCGCGTGGGGGGAGTCCACTGCCCGCGTGCTGCCCGATGCGATCGGTGCCGACGCGACCCCCCAGAGCGTGGGCCGGCATCTCGCCCACGCGGCTGCTCATGCGCTCGGTGGGTCTGTCCACGACACCGCAGCCGGACCCTGCGTGGTCGTCGAACGCCTGTACGATCACTATCATCTGCACGGGCTGTTCCGGATCGGCGAGTGCGCGTGCCACGTGCACCACGGCGCGCCTGGTTTCCCCATCCTCGCAGGGACCTCGTGGGCCCGTGAGAGCGCCGCGGGTGAGCGGCCGTCCTGGAGAACGCACTCACCGGATGCCGGGCCTGCACGCGGCGACATCCTGTTCCTCGATCTCGAAACCACCGGCCTGGCAGGCGGCGCGGGCACGTATGCGTTTCTCGTAGGCTGCGGGTGGTTCGAGCCCGGCGGGTTCCGCGTCCGCCAGTACTTCATGGTGGGCCACGCGCTCGAACGCGCCCTGCTCGCGGCCGTGCGCCAGCGGCTCGAGTCGTGCGGCCCGCTGGTGACCTACAACGGCAAGACGTTCGACCTCCCCGTGCTCGAGACGCGGTTCATTTTCAATCGTCAGCGAACACCGCTGGGCGACCGGGCGCATCTCGACATGCTGCACCCCGCCAGGCGCCTGTGGCGGGGCGCGCGGCCGCTGGTGAATGGTCCAGGGGCGCAGCGCGAGAGCTGCACGCTTTCGGCCCTCGAGCATGCCTTGCTCGGTGTGCAGAGGACGGGCGACGTTCCGGGATTCGAGATCCCGACCCGGTACTTTGCATTTCTACGGTCGGGGGACGCGTCTCCGCTCGAGCCCGTGTTCGAGCACAACCGGCTCGATCTCGTGTCGCTGGCCGCGCTGACCGCGCGAGCGTGCCGGCTGCTCGCCGAGGACGATCCGGCAGTCGATGGCGCCCGCGAGTGCCTCGGCCTCGCGCGCCTGCTCGGACGGGTGGCCGCCTGGGATCGCGCCGAGGCCTGTTATCGCCGCGCGATTGATCTGGCGAGGAGGTCGTGGCAGACAGACGACGAGGAGGTGCGCCTCGAGGCCCTGCACGCGCTTGCCCTGCGGTGCCGCCGCACGGCGCGATATCTCGACGCCGCAGCGCACTGGGAGGCCATCACGCGGACGCGGTGCTGTCCTCCCGGACTGATGCGCGACGCGCTCGAAGCACTCGCGATCCACCACGAGCACCGCTCGCGCGACCTCGATCAGGCGCGTCGGTTCGCGGAGCAGACTCGGCGCGTGGGGGGGGCGCATCGAGGCATCGACCGGCGGCTCGCGCGGCTCGATCGCAAGATCGTCAGGGGAAGCGGGCAGACTCCCGTCCCTCGCGACGCCTTCCTCTGGGGGTGACACGCCCAATACGAGCTTTACGCTGGGCCGGCTGCGACGCAGGGGTCTTGGTCGCGACGGCCGGCTATCGTCGGCCGCGACGCTCTGCCGGATCGCCGGGCGCGTGGCAAGGCGAGGTCAGGCGGCGGCTTCAGGAACGAGTTCGGAAGAGAGGAGGCGTCAGAGAGGACCAGCGCGGAAGGGCTGGCCCCGTGATGTCTAGCGGCCGGCGGTCGCCTCGGCCTTTTTCTTGTCTGCGCGGGCCTTGGTCGCGGCCTTACGGCCCTCGACGGTCTGCGCACCGAACTTCTTCGTGAACCGCTCGACGCGGCCCTCCGTATCGAGGAGCTTCTGCCGGCCCGTGAAGAATGGGTGGCAGTTCGAGCAGATTTCCAGGTGCAGCTCGTTCTTGGTCGAGCGCGCCTTCCAGGTCGCGCCGCACGCACAGCGTGCGTCGACCTCATGGTACTTCGGGTGGATCTCGGGCTTCACTGCAGGCTCCTCGCGTGTTCGGGCAAAACGTAATTATACCAGAGGGCTAAAGGCTCACCAGAGGGGCTACAAGGCTCAAAGGCGAAGGGCTAAAGGACCCAAGCCTTCAGCCTTCGGCCCTTAGCCCTTAGCCCTTAGCCCTTAGCCTTTAGCCTTCAAGGGACCGCCCAGTCCCTCTCCCACCGGTGTTCCTTCAGCCGCTCGAGCAGCTCTGCCGGCAGGGGCTGGCCATCACTCGCGGCCAGGTTGGCCCGGACGTGGGTGGGTCGCCGCATCCCCGGGATCGTGGTCGTAACAGCAGGATGATGGAGGATGAACCGCAAAGCCAGTTCGGGCAGCGTCTGGCCCGATGGCACGAGCGGCATCAGCCGGTTCACCCGGTCGAGCGTCCCGCGCAGTTGCGGCGGGGTGAAATACAGGTTCCGCCAGTCGCCCTCTGGCCATGTCGTGTCGGGGCGCAGCGTCCCGGTCAGGCTGCCTTCGTCGAACGGCACGCGCGCGATGACGGCGATGCCGTGCTGCTGGCAATAAGGGAACAGGACATCCTCGGGATCCTGATCGAAGATGTTGTAGACGACCTGCACGCAGTCTACGAGGCCTGATTCGAGCGCCTCGAGCACGTTCGCGGGTTCCCACCGGTTCACGCTGATCCCGAAGCTGCTGATCAGCCTCTCTCGCTTGAGGTCGTCGACCGCCCGCTTCCAGCCTTCGTCCCCGGCCCACGCATCGCTCCAGACGTGCAGCTGCTGGACGTCGAGCGTCTCGATGCCCAGGTTCTGGAGGCTCTTCTCCGTGTACTCGCGGATGTGACCGGGCGGGAAGACGTCCGCAATGGGCGTCTCGGCCTTTCCGGGCCAGACGAAGTCCTTCGGTGGCACCTTGGTGGCGACGTAGAGCCGTGTCCCAGGATGACGCCGCAGCGCCTGCCCGAGCAGTTCCTCGCTGTGGCCGCGCCCGTACGCCCAGGCGGTGTCGAAGAAGTTGCACCCGAGCCCGATGGCGACGTCGAGCGCTTCGAGCGACTCTTCGTCGTCGGACCCCGTCCATCCTCCCATGCCCCACATGCCGTAGCCCATCTCGGAGACTTGCCATCCTGTCCGGGGGTATGTACGGTGGCGCATCTCGCGACTATACCGTGTGACGGACGGCGAACGGTAGGCGGCCAGCGGCTCCGTGTAACAACATTCCCGTATACTGCGGGCTCACAGCGGCCCAGCATGGCACTCGCCCCCGGCACACGCCTCGGCCCGTACGAAGTGCTGTCTCCGCTCGGTGCGGGCGGCATGGGCGAAGTCTACCGTGCGCGCGATCCCCGCCTCGGGCGCGACGTCGCCATCAAGGTGGTGCACAGCAAAGCAGCGGACGACCCGCTCGTTCAGGAGCGCTTCGAGCGCGAAGCCCGCGCCGTGGCGGCGCTCGCGCACCCGAACATCCTCGCGCTGTTCGATGTGGGGACGACCGACGACGGCGTCACCTTCGTCGTCACCGAGTTGCTCCAGGGTGAGACGCTGCGGCGACGCCTGGCGGCCGGAGGGCCGCTGCCGGTCCGCCGGGCGTTGGAATACGCTGCCCAGGTCGCCCAGGGGCTGGCGACGGCCCACGAGCGCGGGATCGTGCACCGCGACCTCAAGCCCGAGAACCTGTTTCTGACCGAAGACGGGCGCGTGAAAATTCTCGACTTCGGGATCGCGCACTGGGACCAGCGTGGCGCTGATGCCGCCAATGAGATGACGGTCGCCGCCACGCAGCCAGGCGCCTTCGTCGGCACGCCTGGCTACGTGTCACCCGAGCAGGCGGAGGGCTCGGCACCCACACCGCGCTCAGACGTGTTTTCGCTGGGCATCGTGCTGCACGAGATGCTCTCGGGCAGGAACCCGTTTGCGCGGCGGACTGCGTTCGAAACGCTGACCGCCATCCTCCGGGAGGATCCGCCTCCGCTCGACAACGTGGCGGGTCTCCCAGCGGGTGTACCCCGCCTGATCGAGCGCTGCCTGCAGAAGCGGCCGCTGGACCGCCCTGGATCGGCCGCCGATCTGGCCTTCATGCTCGAAACGCTCGGAACACGTGTCGAGGTCCCCGTGGCACCGGTCCCCGCCGCCACGATCCAGGCGGGAGGCGGCGCCGCACTCGTGCCCCTGGGGCGTCGTCTCGCACTCCTGCCCGGCGCCGTGATGCTGCTATTTATCGCCGCCACGTGGGCGTACGTGCACCTGATTTCCGGCCGGCTCGTTTCGCAGCAGATCGATGCCGAGCTGGGGAGGGTGCAGGCCATCGTCACACGCGTCCACCAGGACCGGCTCACGGGCTTGCGGCTCGCGGCGCGGCTCGTGGCGTCCTTTCCGGAGCTGAAGGCGCTCTTCGAAACGGACACGGCGACGATTCGCGACTACCTGCTCGCGTACCAGCAGCGGAACCCGGGTACGGGGATCCTCCTGGCGTTCGATCCCGCCGGCGAGGCGCTCGCGCAAACCGACCAGACCACGCCGTCCGCAGAGAAGATGTCGCTGCAGGCGTTGCTGGATGCGCCGAACGCGATGTCGATCGTGACGCTCGCCGGGAAGCCGCACCATGCCGCAGCCGCGGAATCGGAGGCGCGTGGCACCGTGTTCGGGCACGTGGTCGCCGCGGCGCCCGTGGATGCCGCCTTCGCACGGGCGCTCGGAGAGGCCACACAGGACGACGTGGTGCTGCTCGCGCGAGATCAGGCGCTCGCGACGACACTGCGCATCGGGCAGGCGCCGTGGACTTCGCTGGCCCAGTGGCGGGCGCAAGGCGGCCGCACCGATGCGACGGTGCGCATCGACGTTGGAGGCCAGCGCGTCGCCGCCCGCGAAGTCCTCCTCCAGCGCGACCCGCCGGTGTCGGCCGTGCTGCTCAAGTCGGATGAACATGCGCTCGAACCCTACCGTCGCATGCAGCGGGGGATTGTGTTGATTGGACTCGCCGCGATCGTACTCACGATCGCGGGCTCCGTATGGTTCGCCTCCAACCGAGGTCAGCGCGCGTAACCAGCGACTCCCGAAATATCAACACCCGGAACGCCTCAATGCTTATAGCTCTCGGGGGGGTACTCCTGCCCGTGTTTGTTCTTGTGCGTGGCGGAGACGAAGCTTGACTCGTCGAGCGTCAAGTCCGGCGCAGCGGCCGCACCGGCGAGGCTCGTGATTTCCGCCGTGACCGCCCGGGCGCGGTTCGAAAGGGCTGTCACGCGATACCGTCCTGGGGGCAAGTCGAGCGTGTAGCGGCCGTCGGGACCCGCGAGCGTGACGTACGGAGTCGGTACGACCACGATCAGGGCGGTCATCTGCGGGTGGATGTTGCAGAACACACGGTACGCGGCAGCCGTCGTGAACGTGCGCGAGCGCGACGCTCCCGCACGATACAGGCCCAGGTCGAAGGGCTGTGGCGCCGCCAGCGAGAACACGTTGTGGAAAATCAGATCGTCGTTCGGGAACTCTACCGTCGATCCGACAGGAATGGCGATCACGCTTGGCTGAAACGTCTTGTTCTTCTGCCGCAGCGTGAATCGACCGGGCCTGCGAGGCGCGGCGACGTCCATCGGCTCCGCGTAGACGACTGCCGTCGCAGGTCGCGCGCCGCTGGCAACGGTCGTTCGGATGACGCCCGAGACGGATCCCGCCCGGGCAGCCGCGGCTGGCAGCAGCACGAGGGCGGCGAGCACGAGAGTCGAGGCGGATGACTTCACAGGCTCTCAGAACTTGTACGCCAGGACCCAGTCCACGTGGTGGTTGCGCCGCTCGTTCCCGGCCCCGGGCAGCGTGGCCAGCCAGCGGTACTCGAAAGACCCCTGCAGCTCGGGAGTGAGCGACACGATCACGCTGCCGTACGCGCTTCTGTTGCGTCGGCGGGGGAGCGCGGTGCTGCTCACCCCGCGCAACTCGTCGAGCCCTGCGCCGCCGTGAAATGACAATCGCGGGGACGCGAACAGCTGCAACTCCGCCCAACCCCCGGAGGCGCGCGCATCGAGCCCCGTCGCACCGCCGAACGCGTCGATGTTCTCGCCGCTGAAGACCTCACCGGCGATCCCGACGCGCTCGTGCCGCAAGGCGAAATCGAACGCCGCAGCCCAGGCGGTTACCGAGCCGTCGACGCGACGTTCGCTCCCATGATGCCCGGACACTCCGATACTCACCACGCGCCGCGCGTCCACATCCGCCGTCGAATCGAACGCCAGCCGTCCTTCGAACGCGGGCCTGCGCGAGCGCTCACCGGGGAGGGCCGGGGGAACGAACCGGTAATCTTCGCCAGGAAAATCTCCGCCAATCGGCGCCACGAGCGCGCCCGCTACTCGCACGCCGGCGCCCAGGTCCCGCTCGACCCGCACCTGCGGCGCCCGGAGGTACAGGTTCCCCGACCGGAACAGCGACGGAAAAGCGAACGCGGCAAGCGACGTGGGATCGCGTGGCGCCAGCACGACATGATCCTGACCGATCTGGAACGCAGTGCGGCTCGTCTCCAGCCGCGCGAAACCCACGAGGAGCCGTGGCAGCGCCATGACCTGACCTGTCTGGAACCCGGGCACTCCGCCGAAGAAGTCCGCCACGACCGTGCCGCTGGTGCGGAAGCTGCCAAGCGTGGGCCCGTGCGCGGCCAGGCCGACCCTGGTCTGGCGCATGCCCAGGCTGAACGTTCCCTCGCGGGCGGCCGCCGGTGGCACCGCCACGATGTTCGGGTTGTCGAGCCAGTTGGCTTCACCGGAGTTGAAGAACGCGGTCGCGTGCAGCGTGCCGAACAGGCGTAGCGGCAGGCGGGAGCCGGACTCGACCTTCACTTGAGACAGCTCGGCGATCTGCTGGGCGAGCACCTGCGCGGAGACATCGGCGACCGCCGGCTGGTCCTGTGGATCCGGGGTCAGCGGCGCCGGCAAGGCAGGAGCTTGAGCGCCATCCGTCGGTGCCGCCGTTTCCGGGCTCGTGACGACCGGTACGGCGCGCGCCGCCTTCAGCAACTCGACTTCGGCGCGCAACGCCTGCAGCTCGCGCCGCAGGCTCGCGAGCTCGCGCCCGATGTCGTCAGGCGTCGTCTGCGCGGCTGCGGTGCCCGGGTTGGCAGTCACTGCGACACACGCGAGCGCCAGCACTGTCCACGAACACGACCAATTGCGGAGCATGTCTGTGCCCTCCGGTTGGAATCGTCCGGGATCATAACGGAGGTATCACGTCCTGCGGTCGGGATCTTGACAGACGGAAGCGCGAGGGCCGGACAGTGTTCGCAGCGGGGATGAGAACGTCACATTCTCGGCCGGCGATCGGTGTTCAGCTGCGGGACGTCGGGCGGTTCATCCGTCTGCAGCGACGGCATTGCTCGCGCTGCACAGGGACGCCACCTCGGCGGCGCAACCCCACGACAACGTGACACCCGCACCACCGTGCCCGTAGTTGTGGACGATCGGCAGCCCGTCGAGTCGCTCGAGTTCGAGGCGAACCGTCGCCCGGCACGGTCGGATGCCCACCTTATGGGCCCGCACCGGCGCAGTCGCCAGCAACGGGATCAGCCGCCCGCAATGCTCACGGATGGACGCGGCGCTCGCCTCGTCAACGCTGGTGTCGTACACATGCTCCTCGGCCGTGCCGCCGAGAACGACATCGTGCAGGCGCGGGATGATGTAGGTGACGGTCGCTTCATCGAAGCGGAACTCGGACACGTCCGACGCCTCGACCACGGTGATCTGCCCGCGCACCCCGAACAGCTCCTGGTCGTGGCACAGGTCGCGCGCGCCAAGTCCGGTGCAGTTCACCACCAGCTCCGCCTCTCCGCTCATCTCGCCGAGCGATTCGATTGTTCGTTCCATGAAGACGGCACCGGCCGCGAGCACCCGTTGTTCCAGCCATCCGAGATAGATGGACATGTCGATGACGGGAAGACGCATGGCATAGCCGTCGGCGTATCCTGACGGCAGTTCGTCCCGAACCGGGCGGCGAAACCCAGGCACGACGGAGGCCCACGGCGGATCGTCCACGGGATCGCGAAAGAGTTCGAGTCCGTCCCGCATCACGATGCCGGTCGAGCGATCCGCCGAGAGCCTGACGAACTCGTGTAGCGTCACGCCCGCCCAGGCTCGCACGCGACCTGCCGGCTCCGCGCGATACGGGTACCAGATGGCCGCCGCGACCGCAGATGTCGTCTGGTGCGGACGCTGCCGGGCGCATATGTGCACGGCATGTCCGGCCTCGATGAGCCGCAGCGCCGACGACAGACCCGACACGCCCGCGCCAATCACGACAATCTGCATGGATTCCAGGGTAGAACGAACGCGCAAGGACAGACGAGCGAGTCTGCTCGATCGCATGCCTGAGCCCTTCGAACGAGTGGCTGGCCGGGGCGGCGCCTCTCGTTACGGTGAGGCCCGGTGTCGGAGCTCTCGAGCTCCAACAGGAAAGGGCGGGGCAACGTCTCCGTCACCCCGCCCCTGTCAGGCGCGTTGCAGAATGGCACACGGCACCCGCATTGTGCATCGTGCACTTCTGCATGCCGTGAGGGGTCTACTTCCCGTTCGCCATGGCCCCCAGGAAGTCGGAGTTCGACTTGGTCTTGCCCATCTTCGACAGCAGCAGCTCCATCGCCTCGACCGGCGACAGCGGGTTGAGCACCTTGCGGAGGACCCACACACGGTTGAGATCTTCCTTCGCGATGAGGAGCTCCTCTTTCCGCGTGCCGCTCTTCTGGATGTCGATCGACGGAAACACGCGACGATCCGTGAGTTTCCGATCGAGGTGGATCTCCATGTTGCCCGTGCCCTTGAACTCCTCGAAGATGACCTCGTCCATCCGGGAGCCGGTGTCGATGAGCGCCGTGGCGACAATCGTGAGCGAGCCGCCCTCCTCGATGTTCCGCGCCGCGCCGAAGAAGCGCTTCGGACGCTGCAGCGCGTTGCTGTCGACACCGCCCGAGAGCACCTTGCCCGATGGCGGCACGATGGTGTTATAGGCGCGGGCGAGGCGCGTGATCGAATCGAGCAGGATGACGACATCCTTCTTGTGCTCGACAAGCCGCTTGGCCTTCTCGATCACCATCTCCGCCACCTGCACGTGGCGCTGCGCGGGCTCGTCGAAGGTGGAGGAGATGACCTCGCCCTTGACCGACCGCTGCATGTCGGTGACTTCCTCGGGCCGCTCGTCGATGAGCAGCACGATCAGGTACACCTCGGGATGGTTCGTCGTGATGCTGTTGGCCAGGCTCTGGAGCAGCATCGTCTTGCCCGTGCGGGGCGGCGCGACGATGAGGCCGCGCTGGCCCTTGCCGAGCGGCGTGAGCAGGTCCATGACGCGGCCCGAGAGGTTCTCGGCCTCGGTCTCGAGCTTGACGCGCGTCTGCGGGTACAGCGGCGTGAGGTTCTCGAAGAACACCTTCTCGCGCGCCTTCTCGGGCGGCTCGAAATTGACCGCTTCGACCTTGATCAGGGCAAAGTAGCGTTCCCCGTCCTTCGGCGGCCGGATCTGGCCTGAGACGGTGTCCCCCGTGTGCAGATCGAACTTCCTGATCTGGGACGGCGACACGTAGACGTCGTCGGGCCCCGGCAGGTAGTTGTAATCCGGCGCCCGCAGGAAGCCGAATCCGTCGGGCAGGGTCTCGAGAACGCCCTCCGAGAAGATGAGGCCGCTCTTCTCGGCACGCGCACGGAGGATCTCGAAGATCAGCTCCTGCTTGCGCATGCCGGTCGCGCCCTGCACTTCCAGTTGTTTGGCGAGCTGGGTGAGGGCCGACACGCTCATGTCCTTGAGCGTGGAGAGGTCGATCACCTGGGTCGGGGCGTCAGTCTTGGCGGGTGGCTGCTTAAGAGCCGGTCCATCGTTTTCCACAGGTCTTTCATTCCTTCGCCGGTGGCCGCCGAAACCGGCAGCACCGGGCCGTTGAACGCCGTCTCCAGGGCACGCTGGGCGCGTGTGCGTTCGGCACGCGTCAGCTTGTCGTACTTGGTGGCTACCACCGCGGCTGGCGGGCCGAGCCGCGCCAGCCAGTCGTGAGCAGCGATGTCGTTGTCGAGCCCGGGATGCCGCGCATCGACGAGCAGGATGGCCCCGGCCGCGGCCGGCGGCCGCGCGCGTCCGGTACCCTCCCACGAGCGGAAGTACGCCGTCGTGAGTGTTTCAAACGCTTCCGCGGAGGGCCGTCCCCCGCGAGCGTATCCATAGCCCGGCAGGTCCACGAGGTAGAAGGGCCGTGCGAGCCCGCCCGTCACCCTGAACAGGTTCACCAGCCGGGTCTTGCCGGGCTTCGCGCTCGTGCGCGCGAGCGTCCGGCCGATCAGCGCGTTGATGAGCGTGGACTTGCCGACGTTCGATCGGCCGACCAGCGCGATCTCCGGTGTCCCGTCGTTCGCAAACCCCTCCGGGCCGGCGGCGCTCGTGATGAACTCGGCTTCGATGCGCACGCTCAGTGGCCACAATCACGACGTCGGAGGATCGCTCCCTCAGTGTGTGATCGTGTCGTCGCTCGCGTCGACCTCGACGACCTCGGCGGCGGGCGCCGGCAGGCCACCAGGCAGCGCCTCGGTCAAGGCGATCTTCAGCACTTCGTCCATCGTCTGCACCAGGTACAGGCCCAGGCCGTCGAGCATGTTCTTCGGGATGTCGGCCAGGTCCTTCTCGTTGTCCTTCGGCAGGATGATGTTCTTCACCCCGGCGCGATGCGCCGCGAGCACCTTCTCCTTGACGCCGCCGATCGGCAGCACCTTGCCCCGCAACGTAATCTCGCCGGTCATCGCGACGTCGCGGCGGACGGGGATGCGCGCGAGAGCCGACACCAGCGCCGTCGCGAGGGTGATCCCCGCCGAAGGGCCGTCCTTCGGGATGGCGCCTTCGGGCACGTGGATGTGCACGTCCGTCTTGCGGTTGAAGTCCTTCGGGATGCCGTACTCCTCGGCCTTCGACCGCACCCAGCTGAGCGCCGCCTGTGCAGACTCCTGCATCACGTCGCCAAGCTTGCCGGTGAGCGTCAGTGTGCCCTTGCCTGGCATCAGCGTGGCCTCGGTCACGAGGATCTCCCCGCCGACCTCCGTCCAGGCGAGGCCCGTGGCGATCCCGATCTCGTTCGACTCTTCCACCTCGGTCGAACGGAAGCGCGGTACACCGAGGTACTCGGTCACCTTGTCGGGCGTCACCTCTTCCTTGAAGGCCTTGCCCTCGACAACCACCTTGCGGGCGACCTTGCGGCAGATCGACGACACCTCGCGTTCGAGGTTGCGGACGCCGGCCTCGCGCGTGTAGCGCTGGATGATCGTCTGCAATGCCTCTTCGGTGAACGTCACGTTCTCCGTCGCCAGTCCCGTCCCCTCCACCGCCTTGGTGACGAGGAAGCGCTTGGCGATCTGCACCTTCTCCTGTTCGGTGTAGCCGGCGAGCTGGAGCACCTCCATGCGGTCGCGCAGCGCCTGCGGGATGGTGTGCAGCACGTTGGCCGTGCAGATGAACATCACGTGCGAGAGGTCGTACTCGACGTCCAGGTAATGATCGAGGAACGAATTGTTCTGTTCCGGATCCAGCACCTCCAGCAGCGCCGCGGACGGATCGCCGCGGAAGTCCATCGACATCTTGTCGACTTCGTCGAGCAGGAACACCGGGTTCATCGACCCGGCCTTCTTCATCATCTGGACGATCTGGCCGGGGAAGGCGCCGATGTAGGTGCGGCGGTGGCCGCGGATCTCCGCCTCGTCGCGGACGCCGCCGAGTGACAGCCGCACGAACTTGCGGTTCATCGCGCGCGCGATCGATTTGGCGAGCGAGGTCTTGCCCACTCCGGGAGGTCCGGCGAAGGTCAGGATCGTCGCCTTCGGCTTCTTCACCAGGGCGCGCACCGCGAGGAACTCGAGGATGCGGTCCTTAATCTTTTCGAGGCCGTAGTGGTCTTCGTTGAGGATCTCCTCGGCCCGCTTGAGATCCCGGCTCTCCTTGGTGCGCTTGAACCAGGGCACCGCGATGAGCCAATCGAGGTAGTTGCGGGAGACGGTCGCCTCGGCCGACATCGGCGGCATCGCCTCGAGGCGCTTCAGCTCCTGGATGGCCTTCTCTTCGACCTCCTTCGGCATCTTCGCCTGCTCGATCTTCTTCTTCAGCTCGTCGACTTCGTTGCCCTTGTCGTCCTTGCGGCCCAGTTCCTTCTGGATCGCCTTCATCTTCTCGTTGAGGTAGTACTCCTTCTGCGCCTTCTCCATCTGCTTCTTCACGCGCGACTGGATGCGGCGATCGACCTGGAGCTTGTCCACCTCGATCTCGAGGATGCCGGAGATGCGGTTCAGCCGCTCGAGGGGCGAGACGATCTCGAGCAGGTTCTGCTTCTCGTCGACGCCGACCAGCAGGTGCGCGGCGATCGTGTCGGCCAGCTTGCCCGGATCTTCCACCCGCACGGCCGCGATCATCGCGTCGTAGTGCAGATTGTTCGAGAGCTTCACGTACTGCTCGAAGAGCGCGACGACGCGGCTCATCGTGCCCTCGACATCGCCGGCGGCGTCCTTCTGCTTCGGCAGCAGCTTCACGACGACTCGGTAGAAGCCCTTGTCTTCCTTCCACTCGATGGCACGGGCGCGGTCGATGCCCTCGACGAGCACCTTGATGTTGCCGTCCGGCAGCTTGAGACTCTGCACGACGTTGGCCACGCAACCCATCGTGTAGATGTCTTCCGGCTTCGGGTCGTCCACCGACGCATCGTGCTGCGCGGCCAGGAAGATCTTCTTGTCCTTGGCGAGCGCATGCTCGAGGGCGCGGGTCGACGAGGGCCGCCCGATGACGAACGGCATCATCATGTGCGGGAACACCACGACGTCCCGCAGGGGAACGATGGGGAGGGTTTCGTAGACTTCCATGGGAAATTCGGAGTTCGGACTGGGGCGTTCGGAAATTAACTCGGACTCTGGACGGTGGAATGCGTGACAACGCCGGAATCGAGCGGAGCGGACAGGTCGGCGAGCGCCTGATCCGGGTTCACGTCCGTACTTCCGTCATCCAGGCGGGCCTGCCGGCTGGCGGACTACCCGGCCTTCTCGATGAGCGCAATCGGCTTGTCCTTCGCCTCGACGTGCTCGCGGGTGATGACGACTTCCCGCGCCTTCTTCTGCTGCGGCAGGTTGTACATCAGCTCGAGCATCATGTCTTCGATGATCATACGCAGGCCGCGGGCCCCGATCTTCCGCTGCAAGGCCGATTCCGCAATCGCCTCGAGCGAATCGTCGGTAAACCGCAGCTTCACGTTCTCGTACTCGAAGAGCCGCTGGTACTGACGCGTGATGGCGTTGCGGGGTTGCGTCAGAATCTGGATGAGCGCCGGCTTGTCGAGCTCGTGCAGCGTGCCGACGACCGGCAGGCGCCCCACGAACTCGGGAATCAATCCGTACTTGATCAGGTCTTCGGGCTCGAGTTGTTCGAGCGTCGTGCCGATGTCGCGATTGCGGAGCGACTTCACGTCGGCCTTGAACCCGAGCGTCTTCTTGCCGACCCGCCGCTCGATCTGTTTGTCGAGGCCCACGAAGGCGCCCCCGCAGATGAACAGGATGTTGGTCGTGTCGATCTGGAAGAACTCCTGGTGCGGGTGCTTGCGTCCGCCCTGCGGCGGCACATTCGCCACCGTGCCCTCGAGGATCTTCAGCAGCGCCTGCTGCACGCCCTCGCCCGATACATCACGGGTGATCGACGGGTTCTCGTCCTTCCGGCAGATCTTGTCGACCTCGTCGACGTAGATGATCCCCTGCTGGCACTTCTCGATGTCGCCGCCGGCCGCCTGCAGCAGCTTCAGGATGATGTTCTCGACGTCCTCGCCGACGTAGCCGGCCTCGGTGAGGGTCGTCGCGTCCACGATCGTGAAGGGAACCGAGAGCAGCTTTGCGAGGGTCTGCGCCAGCAGCGTCTTGCCGGTGCCCGTCGGGCCAATCAGCAGGATGTTCGACTTCGAGAGCTCGATGTCGTTCCGGCCCCGGGGCTGCTTCTGAATCTCGATGCGCTTGTAGTGGTTGTAGACCGCGACGGCGAGCTTCTTCTTCGTCCGCTCCTGGCCGATGACGTACTCGTCGAGGAACTTCTTGATCTCCTGCGGCGGCGGGAGCGAGGACCGCACGCCGCGCGTCTCGAAGCGGTTGTCGTCCGCGATGATGTCGTTGCAGACCTCGACACACTCGTCGCAGATGAAGACGGTCGGCCCGGCAATCAGCTTGCGGACGTCGTTCTGATCCTTGTTGCAGAACGAGCACCGCAGCACTTCCGATTCGCCGTTCTTCTTCACCATTGGGAACCTTTGCCGCAATCCGAAGCCCGTCGTACGCCCCCGGTGGGGAAGCGCTGTTCGCGGCTCGCGTCCAGCTTACGCTCTCTTACGGATGACGTCGTCAATGATACCGTATTCCTTGCCCTGATCGGCCGACATGATGTAGTCGCGCTCCGTATCCTCCTGGATACGTTTCATCGCCTGACCGGTGTGAAAGGTCAGGATTTCGTTCAGTCGCTCGCGCATGCGCAGTATCTCGCGGGCGGCGATATCGATGTCGCTCGCCTGGCCCGCCAGCCCCGACATCAGCGGCTGGTGGATGACGATGCGCGAGTTCGGCAGCGAATAGCGCTTGCCCGTCGTACCCGCCGCGAGGAGCACTGCCCCCATCGACGCCGCCTGCCCCAGGCAGATGGTCTGGACGTCGGGCTTGATGAACTGCATCGTGTCGTAGATCGCCAGGCCCGCCGTGATCGACCCGCCGGGGCTGTTGATGTACAGCTGAATGTCTTTGTCGGGGTCTTCGGCTTCCAAGAACAGCATCTGCGCGATGGCGAGGTTCGCGATCTGGTCGTCGATCGGCGTGCCGATGAAGATGATGTTGTCCTTCAGCAGGCGCGAAAAGATGTCGTAGGCGCGCTCGCCCCGGTTCGTCTGTTCGACGACCATCGGAACCAGCTGCATCCGCGGATCGGCAATCGGTGATCGCATGGCGTGTCGGTCTGATCGCCGGACCCTCAGCAGGGCGGCCGGCTGGCGTGAAAGTCCACGTCAGGTCCGGGGAGCACCCGGAGCAGGTCTCGGAGCAATCTGTGTATCGGTTGGGAAACCGTCGAGGTGCAGCGGCAGCCATGTTCCGTGGGGCCCCGCGGTGGTCGCGATCAGTTGCCGACAATCGTAGCACGCGACCTCAGAAAGTCAACCGCCTTCTCCCGCCGTAACCCCGTCGCCAGGCGGGAGATGCCGCCATCCTTCTCCAGCTGGGCGCGGACGGCAGCCGTCGTGCGCCCGGTGCGCTCGCCGAACCGCGACAGCTCGGCCTCGATTTCCGGCTCGGTCACCGTCAACCCCTCGCGCTGGGCGACCTCGTCCAGGACGAGCGCGCTAGCCACGCTGTCGCGTGCCGGTTCCTGCTGCGCTTGCCGGAAGGCCGCCCAATCAATGTCGGCTTTCCTCGGATCGACCCCCTGCTCCATCAGGCGGCGGGCGAAGTCCTCGATGCGGCGGTCGAGCTCCCGCTCGATGAGCGACTCCGGCACCGTGAAGGTTACCCACCCGGCCAGCTGCTTCAGCAGATCGCCCCGCGCCTCACGCTCGGCCTTCTGCTCTGCGTCGCGGGTCAGATCCTGCTCCACCCGTGCCCGCAGCGCGGCGAGCGTGTCGAACTCGCCCAGATCGCGGGCGAACTCGTCGTCCAGCTCCGGCACGATGCGACGCTTGAGCGCTTTGATGGTCACCGTGTAGTTGACAGCTGTTCCAGCCAGCTCCTTCATCTCGTAGTCATCGGGATAGCGCACCTCGAAGCGCTTCGTCTGCCCGACGTTGGTCCCAATCACCTCGTCGTCGAACCCGGGTGGATTGGCCGCGGCCCCAATCTCGATCGTGACGTCCTGGTGCGTGTCGGCCGCCTCCGTGCCGGCCTCCCGGACCAGATCGACCACCACCGTGTCGCCCCGCTCGACCGGGCGTGCCTCGACGACCTCGAACCGCGCCGCCCGTTCGCGTAAGGCCTGCAGCGTCTCGTCGACCGCACCTTCCTGCAGCGTGACCTGCGGCCGCCGCAGCTGCAGCGATCCATACGGCTGGAGATCGAAGCTCGGAACCGTGTCGAATGTCGCCGTGAACTTCAGCGGCTGTCCCTCTTCGACGACCACGTCGCGAATGTCCGGCGTGTCGAGCGGTTCGAGGCCGCGCTCGCGGAGCGCGTCGTCCACCGCCCGAGGCACCAGCTCGTGCACCACGTCGTGGAGAATCTGGCTGCGGAACCGCTGCTTGACGACCCGCGCCGGCACCTTGCCGGGCCGGAAGCCGGGAATGCGCGCGGCCTTGGTGTAGTCGCGGGCGACGCGGTCGATCTCCGCATCGACCGTGCTGCTATCGATCTCGACGACGAGGTTCTTGCGTGTTTCGCTGACATCAACGAATTCGGTCTTCATGAGGTGAGGCTGCACTGCTGGGAGGATCGCCCTGGAGAGGGCATCTGCGAAAGGGGGGAGTCGAACCCCCATGGCCTCACGGCCACCGGATCCTAAGTCCGGCGCGTCTGCCAATTCCGCCACTTTCGCACGCCGGAGACTGAGACCCCGAGCGTAACACGCGGTTTTTGGACGGGTCAAACGGTAGGAGGGCTGTGGGCGATGGGCGGTGGGCTTTCGGCGGTGGGCGGTAGGCGATGGGCGGTAGGCGATGGGCGGTAGGCGATGGGCGGTAGGCGATGGGCGGATCGCACCCCAACCGCCAGGGCCTCGCACGTTCGCACCTCGCACGCTCGCACCCTCGCACCGACATCTCGCACTTCGCACACGCCACTACCCGTCAGGCAATCTCCACCACGCCCTCCGGTCTTCCGCCGGGCTCGAGGTTGGTCAGCAGGAGCTCCGTGACGACGCCCCGTCCGGTGGCGCGCGAGTTGATGGCGCGTCGCGCGGGCACCCTCCAGAGCCGCAGGCCGGCGCCGGCCGCCCCTGTTGCCTCACGGTACAACGCGACGATTTCGGGCGCCGACGAATTGCTCAGAAGAATGTGCCGGCCGCGCCGCGCAAGGTCCACGACTGCTTCGCACAGCTGCGCCTGGTCCGATGGCGAGAAGCGATCCGCCGTGTAGGCGCCGAACGCGGAGGTCGAACTGAGCGGCGCGTAGGGAGGATCGAGATACACGAAGTCACCGGCGTTCGTCCGGGCGAGCACCTCGTTGAACCTCGCGCACTGCAGGCGGAGGCCTTCACGCGCGAGCGCTCTGCCAACGGCGCGGACGAGCACCGGGTCGCAGATTCGGGGGCGAGCGTATCGGCCTGCCGGTACGTTGAACGCGCCCTGCGCGTTCACGCGGAACAGGCCATTGAAGCCGGTATGGTTCAAGTAGATCAGCATGGCTGCGAGCTCGGGCGAGTACCTAGCGGCGGACGGCGCGCTGCGCCCGCCTCGCGCAGCGTTGAACCGTTCGCGCACGTCGTAGTAGCAGGCCGCCCCCTCGCGCGCGTGCCGCTGATCCAGGTGCTCGAGCGTGTCGATGACCTCCTCCGGCGTGTCGCGCACCGTCTCGTAGGTCCCGATCAGATCCGCGTTGCTGTCGGCGAGCGTCACGGGCGCGTCGCCGAGGGCGCCGCGTCTCAGCAGATCGAAGAAAACCGCCCCGCTGCCGACGAACGGCTCCACGTAGCCGCTCACCCGCTCGGGGTAGAAGCGTTGAAAAACCCCGAGCAGCTGCCCCTTGCCCCCCGCCCACTTGAGCAGGGGGCGGCGGGGCTGCGAGGGCGGTTTCAAATTCCGAACCCGCGCTCGGCCCACCACCAGATCGCCATGCCGCTCACGAAGACGGCGGCCGCCACTCCATAGACGGGCAACGCAGGGGTGACTGCCGAAAGCACGTCCGCGGCACCCGAGACGAACAACCGGGTGAGGTCGGCGCTCACCGACCCGAGACCCGAGGCCGTGAGCACCATCGCCAGCCCGCCGACGGCCGTCGCCACCGCCAGTCCCACCGCAATGTTGAACGCGACGTCGAGATATTGCTCCGAGCGCCAGCGCTCGCGCCGCAGTCGGCCCATCAGCGTGGGAATGAATGCGGCGGGGAGATCGGGCACCGGTTGGGCGGCCAGCACGCCGTCGATTTGCCGCGCGAGCGCGAGCGCCTGCGCGCACGCCGCGCAGGACGCAAGGTGCGAGCGGGCGTCCGCGTCGGGGACGATCTCTCCCGCGGCAATCGGCTCAATCAGCAAGTCCAGATCCGTGCACACCATCGTCGGATCCCGGGGGTCAGGCAAGCTCGCCCTCGAGCAGCTTGCGCAACTCACGTTTCGCGCGGTGCAGATGGGTCTTCACCGTGCCGAGCGGCAGCTGGAACGCTTCGGCAAGCTCCTGGTACTGCACGCCTTTCAGGTAGTGCGCCGCGATGAGCGCCCGGTAGTTGGCCGGCAGGCGCGCCAGCGCCTTGCCCAGCCGATCCCGCAGCTCGATTGCGCCAAACGCCGCGTCCTTCGACCCCAGCTGCAGGGCTGGACGTTCCGGCCGCGCCTCCTCATCGATCGCGATCTCGATGCGGTTCGGCGTCGATCGATCCTGCAGGCACACATTGAGCGCGATCCGGTAAATCCAGGTCGAGAGGCGTGCGGTGCCGCGATAGTACGGGAGGCCACGGTGCATGCGCAGGAACACGTCCTGGGCGAGGTCTTCCGCCCGTGCCGGGTCGCCGAGCGTGCGCGCGATGATGCCGAACACGAGCCTCCGGTAGCGGCCGACCAGTTCCGCGAACGCCTCGTCGCTGCCTTCGCGGCACAAGCGCACGAGATCGTCGTCTGTCAGATCGGACATGCACCAGCCGCAGTGAATGCGGGGGAATCACCGATCCCGCCCCGTCACAGGCTCGTTAGACCACGACCCCTCGCCGATTGTTTCACGCGTAGGCTGAAACATTTGCCGGTGGCGCCCAGTCTAACCGCACTGTCGAATGTGCCAGGAGGCCGCCGTGGACCCTCGAGAGATGCTGCCCGTTCTGTTGACCGCCCTCACGCTCGTCGGCTTCTTCGTGCTTGCCGCGATCTGGATTTCCAGGCGCGCACGCATGCGCGAGTTCGCGCACCGCGAGCGGCTTGCGATGATCGAGAAGGGCCTGATGCCGCCGGCGGAGTTCTTCGCTGGGGGCTCCGACGTGGCCGTCCCCGGTGCCCTGGACGCGGGCGGACCGCCGCTGTCGAGAACGGCGAGCCGATTTCGGAGCGCCGGCGTCATGTTCGTGGGCATCGGTATTGCGGTCGGTCTGATCATCGGCGTGGCTGCCTTCGAGCCGACCATCGGTCTCGGAGTGGGCGGCGCGATCGTTGCCATAGGGGTGGCGATGATCGTGAACGGCGTGCTTGGGGAGCGGGGGCTCCAGGCGACGCACCCGGTCCACTCGCCTGCGCCACATCCGCCCCAGGACGTGAACATCAGAGAGTAGTCTGCCAGGCCAGGCTGCCGAGCAGTTTGGAAGCATGGCGCTGCGCTTCGAACCGGCACGCTCGTCGCCCATCATCGACCGGGCCTCGAGGGGGTGGATTCGACCAGGTGGTCGAGAGCAATCCTCAGAGGCGGAGTCCCGCGAGGTATTGGAGCGTTTTCGGAATCTGCTTCTCCGCTTGCGGCGCTTCGTCCTCGATGAAGTGGTACTTGGTTCCCGACTTGTTGGCGGCGCGGAAAATGGGCGGCCAGTCGATCATCCCCTCGCCCAGCGGGACGTTCGAGTCGTCTGGCGCATGGCCCGTCGGGTCGCCGACGGCCGTGCCCTTCTTCATGTCCTTGATATGCGTGAGCGGGAACCGGTCCGGGTACTTCTTGAACAGGTCCAGGGGGTCGGCGCCGCCGCGCACGGCCCAGAACACGTCCATCTGGAAAGCGACGAGCGCGGGGTCGGTGCCCTTCGCGATTCGGTCGAACAATGTCCCGTCGGGACCCGTCTGAAACTCGTACCCGTGGATATGGTAGAAGAAATTCAGGCCTGCGTCCTTCGCTTTCTTGCCCGCGGCGTTGAAGACGGCCACGGCCTTGTCGGCATCCGCGGCGGTGAAGCGATCCTTGTGTGGGATCCACGCACACCCCAGGTACTCGACGCCAAACATGCGTGCGTCGGCGATCACGGCGTCGGCACCGTCGGCGAGTTTGGTGAAATCGCCGTGCGTGCTGACGGCGCGCAGGCCCGTCTTCTTCAGCAGCGCGGCGTAATCGGACGCGGTCATCCCATAGGTGCCCGCGAGCTCCACGTTCGTTAGCCCCCACTGCTTGACCATGGCCAGCGTGCCCGGGACGTCGCCCTTGGCGAACAGGTGTCGGAGACTGTAGAGCTGCAGGCCAAGCTGGCCTGTGAATGGGTGTTTGAGCCCGGTGCCCACGGATCCCTGCGCGAGCACATTCAGGGTCGAGGCGAACGGGGCGGCCGCGGAGGCCATCATTCCGGTGGATACGGTGCGAAGGAAGCGGCGGCGGCTGGTCATGTGCCGCATGTTACCCGATGCGTTACCCGATGCGCTCCATGGGCAGAGAGGCACCTGGGCCGTGTAAGACTTACAGGCCAGCTCGGCCCTAATGCGGGGGTATCACGCGCGGGATCGCAGCAATCACCTGATTTCCGACCGTTTCCGTCCGGCGTAGGGGTTGCACTGACTCGTGCGTGTCACGATGGTCGTGACGCCAGAGGTGAGCCCAGGTGAGCAATCCAACCGTCGTCCTGATCGCCGAAGACCACGACGACAATCGCGAAGGCTACGCGGAGTACCTTTCGTTTCTCGGCTACCGTGTGGAGCAGGCGTCCGATGGCGACCAGGCCTGGACCCTGGCTCAGGAAGTCTGTCCGGACGTCCTCCTGCTCGATCTGGCCCTGCCGGGCACGGATGGCTGGGAAGTGGCTCGGCGCGTGCGGTCGAATCCTTGCACGCAGGGCATCCTCATCATCGCCCTCTCGGCCTGCGTCTTTCCCGAAGATGTGCAGCGGGCCAAGGCCGCCGGATGCGACCTGTTTCTCGACAAGCCGTGCTACCCGGAAGACGTGGCTTCGGCAATCGAGCGGATGCTCGCGTTACGCGCGGACGCGGGTACCGGTCCCGGCCCTACACGACCGACCGCTTCCTGAGCAGGTCGCGAATTTCGCCGAGCAGCGCTTCCTGGGTCGTCGGCGGTGCGGGCGGTGGCGGCTCCTCCCGGCGCACGCGGTTCACGCCTTTGATCAGCAGGAAAACCGCGATCGCCACCAGCAGGAAGCTGATCACGGCGTTCAGGAACACGCCGATGTTCAACGTGACGGCGCCCGCCGCCTTGGCTTGGGCGACCGAGGCGTACGGGCCCGTCGTCGTTGCGCCTTCCTTCAGCACGAAGAACAGATTCGAAAAGTCGGCGCCGCCGAGCACCATCCCGATGGGCGGCATCAGGAGGTCGTTGACGAGTGAGGTCACGATCGATCCGAAGGCGGCACCGATGATGATCCCGACCGCCATGTCGAGGACGTTGCCTCGCATGGCGAATTCCTTGAATTCTTTGAGCATGACTCGCTCCTTCCCGGGCCGCGCTACGCCTCGGGCCGACGCACGCACCTGGGGATGCGGACCGGCGGAAGTAGACGAAGAGGTGCGTATTCCTATCAAAAATCCGGCTTCGACGTAAGGCCTGCACCGCCGGCGGGAGCGGTTCGCTCTGCAGACCCTTTAGTGCACGGCGCCGCGGTGCTCACCACCGCACGTTCGGCAAGCCCGATCGTCGGCCATCGACTCGGGAGGTGTTCGGCGATCGCAGTACACGCAGGTCTGGAACCGCGCCGTTCGCCGTTCGCGCGTGGCTTCGATCAGGGCGGCCACGACACCCATCGCGTGTGTGTCGTTGATGTCGCGTGAGCGGAGCGATCCCACTCGGAGCGGCATCACGACCGCCCGTCGCCCCTGGCGGTCGACGGAGTACTCGAACACGGCGATGGATGTGCCCTTCAGCCGGACCATCACCTCGCCGGGATCGCCCGACGTGAACCAGGTGGCGCCATCGTCAGCCGTTTCTTCCACCACCGGCGCTGCCAGGTGGGTCGTGATGAACGCATGCCATTCTTCCCAGGTCATGTGCCCCCATTCTAAATGAACCGCTGGTGGAGATGACCGAATGGCGAATGAGGTCGCGAGCTGAGAAACACCTCCCGATCTCATTCGCATCTCAGTCTCACTCGTCGCGGTGGACGGTGTCGGGGGAGAACGCGGGGGTGCACACCGCGACATACTCGGCGCCTCCCTGCTCGGGCGTGCTGTAGCGCACCCACTCGCCGGGCGCGGCCGTCACGGCCTGGCCGGCACGCACCTCCAGCGCCCCGCCCTCGAACTCCACGCGGAGCATCCCTCGCAGCACGAGTGTGATCTCCTCGAACTCTGGCCGCTGACCGGGCTCCGCCCAGCCTTGCGGGGAAAGCATGCGGGCCACGCTGATCCCCTCGTGCCCGCTGTTCACGCGGCCGGCGTATTCCTCGATGCGCTTCGGCCTGGTCCCCACGGCAGCCACAACGGTGGGCGTCTCAATCAATTTCGGCATGGTGATCTGTTCGCGACTCGGGGCTGGAACGCGCCCGGTGTACGAAGCCGATTGTCAATAATCCGACAAACTACACTGGATTCACCCGGCCAGGGGCAACCCTGCGGTGGGTGCCACGCCCCCGAGAACCGGAGACCCGCGGCAACTCTGGTGAGCGCCACTGCGCCGGTATCCTTGAACTCCCGCACACAACTGCACGTACCCGCCAGCGCATCCCCGGCGCCGCGGACCAGCTCACCTCTCACGGCCTCATCTCTAGACCGAGCGCAACCGCTCTGCGGCGCGCTCCAGCGTGACGTCCTGTTTCGCAAAGCAGAACCGCAAGACCGGCGGGGCCTCGCTTCGATAGAGGAACGCGGACGTGGGAATCGAGGCCACACCGTGGTCCCGCAGCAACCGCATGGCCATGTCGCGGTCGCCGCTGTTGCCCAGGGCCGTGTAATCCATGAGCACGAAATACGTGCCGGCGCACGGCAGCGCTCGCAGCCGCGAACCGCTGACCAGCGCGAGGAACCGATCTCGTTTGGCCTCGTAGAACCGGCCCACCGCCGCGACATCGACCCCGTGCGCGAGGAACTCGGCATACGCGTGCTGAACCGGCGTGTTCACGGCGAACGTCACGAACTGGTGCACGCGCCGGATTTCATCCGTCATGGCGGTCGGCGCCGTGACGTAGCCGATCTTCCACCCGGTGGTGTGGAAGCTCTTGCCGAACGAGCAGATGACGGCCGCGCGCCGCGCCAGCTCGGGGATGCTCGCGAGGCTCACGTGCCGGCGGCCGTCGAACGTGAGGTGCTCGTAGACCTCGTCGCTCAGCACCATCACTCCGGTCCCATCCAGTAAGCCGGCCAGCTGCTGCAAGTCCTGCGGACTGAACATGCTACCTGTCGGGTTGTGCGGCGAGTTCACGACGACGAGGCGCGTGCGATTACGCAGCTTGGTGCGGACATCATCCCAGTCGACCCGATAGTCGGGATACCGCAGGGTCGCGAACACCGGGATCCCGCCCGCCAGCTGTACGGCCGGCACGTACGAGTCGTAGCAGGGCTCGAAGAGCAGCACCTCGTCTCCCGGGTGCACGAGTGCCGTGATCGTCGAGAAGATCGCCTCGGTGGCGCCCGCCGTAATCGTGATCTCGGTGGCCGGATCGTAGCGGGCGCCGTACTGCCGCTCGATGTGTGCGGCGAGTTCCTCCCGCAATCGCATGACCCCAGCCATCGGCGCGTACTGGTTGCATCCTCGCGAGAACCAGGCGCCCGCCAGCGCGGTGAGCTCGGGGGCGGCATCGAAATCGGGGAATCCCTGCGACAGGTTGATCGCGCCGTGCTCCTCGGCGAGGCGCGACATCACCGTGAAGATGCTGACGCCGGTTGACGGCAGGCGGGACGTTGGGGTGATCGGGGGCATGGCTCTTGAACCGTGGGGCTGGAGTGTGGAGCCGGACTTCAGTTCCGGCGGACCACCACTCAGGCACCGAAGGGGCGGCTCGCGGAGGAACAGTTCAACTGAGCCTACGCGATTGTCAGCAGGATCTCACGCCCGAGAAATCGTCCGTACCGGTCTGCCGCGGCTTCCACGCCGCGCTGCTCCGTCCTGGTCAGTCGACGCGAAGGCGTCACCTTCACCGCCACTCCGGCCGGATGCGCACCTGTGTTCCAGGTGCCCGCGACCTGTCCGGAGATCACGAGAGCATGCCGGAACGTTACCGTCGCCGTCCCCGAACCGACGGTGCTGGAGCTGTGCGGCACGGCAACGCGATCGCGATACGACACGAGGTACTCGTCATAGATGGGCAGGAGACGGACTGTGGGGCGCGGGGAGGCCATGGCCCGGGCACCGGGGACGCGCCAGTAGGTGAGGCCGTCGTGGGCGTGCTGCCGCGCGCCGATCATGTCGAGCCCGCGACGGGCGTCCGCGGCGGTCAGACTCGACCACCACACGAAATCGCGGACCGTGGCGGGCCCGTGACTCGCGAGGTAACGGTGCGTCAGTTCCGCAAGCGACTCCTCTCGGGACAGGCGGCGCGTGCCGGAGGCGCGCTCGCTCAACAACGCGTAGGTGAACTTCCTGCCGCGGCGAGGACCGCTGCAGATCACGCCTTCGAGCTCGGCGTAGACCGCCGCAAGCGCGAGTTGAAGGCTGTCGAGTGTGATGCCGGCCTCTTTGAGTACCCCGCCGAGCTCCGCGCGGGTGAGAGGCTGGCCGTCCCCGAGCGCGCGTTCGAACAGCGTGGTGACCCGGGTCAGCGTCCTGCTCTCGAGCCCCCGCCGACGCGTGTAGTGCGCGAGATGCCGGTGCACGCGCGGGCCGGTGAGCTGGAGCATCCATCCGATGTCGGCCGGGCTGCAAAAGTGCCAGGTCGGACGCAGCACGTGTGTGCGGAGAATACGTCCCGCATCGAAATCCTCGTCGACGTCGGCGTCCGTCGTGTCGCCGGCGAGGCGCAGCACCAGCCCCCACTTCGCGAAGGGGTACTCCTGCGCCTGCACGCCGCCGAACCACGCGACCAGGATCGCGGGCTGCCCGCGCAGCGGCGGGTCGATCCGGTGGTTCCGCAGCCGCTGTGCGGCGATATCGAGGTCCACGATGCGAGCCAAAGCAGGAGCTTCCGCAAGCAGGCAGAACGGCCCGCGTCCGCCTACCGCCGCGTCCCGATCGCGGACAGCGCGGAGGACGACCGCACGTACATGACGCCGTCGGACAGCGCCGGCGTCGCCATCAACAGCTCGCCCATGGGGTTCGTTGCGATCTCGCGAAACTCCCGGCCTGCCGCGATCACGATGATCTCGCCGTCTTCGTTCGACAGATAGATGCGGCTATCTGCTGCGACCGGCGAGGCGCTGAAGCCGCTACCGAGATGCTTCAGCCGCTGGCGGTAAATCTCGTGTCCCGTCTGCACGTCGTACGCGTCGAACACGCCGTCGTTGTTGAGGGCGTAGACCACGCCGTCATAGATCAGCGGTGTCGGCATGTACGGGCCACGCCCGCTGCGGCTCCAGGCGATCGCGGCGCTGCTCGTCTTGTCCTTCTCGAGCGTGATGTCGCCCCGCGCGCCGGGACGCACCGCGAACAGCGGCTTCTCGGGCCTCCGGCCGCTCGCGACGATGACGAGGCCGCCGCCCATCACAGGAGTGGGTGCCGTAATCTTGGAGCTGCCTCCGAGACGCCACAGCTCGGCCCCCGTGCGGACGTCGTACCCCCGAATGAACTTCGAGCCGTTGGTCACGAGCTCGACCCCGGAGGTCGTGGTCACGACCGTCGGAGTCCCCCAGGACGGCAGCTCGTCACGCCCGGTCTTCCAGACGGTCTCTCCGGTCTTCGCATCGAGCGCGAGAACGAAGGCGTCGGTCTGCGTGTCGCATTGCAGCAGCACCAGATCGTTCCAGATGATCGGCGAGCTGGCGGGCCCCCACTCGTACGACGGAATGTCGTAGGCACCCATGTCGACGCGCCCGAGGTCGACCGTCCACAACAGGTGGCCCGCCACGTCATACGCGTGAACACCGTGCGAGCCGAACCACCCCACCACGATCCGGCCGTCGGTCGCCGGTGACGCGCTGGCGTACGTCGACTTGATGTGCCGCCGCTCGCGCGGCACCCCTTCGAACGCGACCCGTTCCCAGTCGACCTTTCCCGTGCGCTTGTCGATTGCGTACAGCACCCACCTGTGCGGTGAGAGATCCTCCGAAGAGTCGCCATCCCCGTACAGACCGGGCTTGAACGTGGCGTCCGGTCGGCTGCTGATGGCGCTCGTCACGAAGACCTGATTGCCCCACACGACGGGGCTCGAATGCGCCAGCCCTGCGATCGGTGTGCGCCAGAGGATGTTCTCCCCGGTCTTGCCGTCCCAGCGATCGGGGAGATGCTGTCCATCCGCGACACCCGACGCATGCGGACCGCGGAACGACGGCCAGCTCCCCTTTGCGGAGGTCGCCTCGGGCAGCGTCGGCGCACGCTCAGGCCCGCGGCGCACAATCGTCCGTGGGGTCACCTCTGCTGCGGAGCCTTCCGGGCCCCAGGAGCTGTCTTTCAGGACCATACGCCTCGGTCCGCAGTCATCCGAGAGGAGCACCAGAGACAGGCGCATGTTCTCCACCCGGAACCGATACCGGCCTGGCTGCGGGCACTCTTCCGGTCCCCCCGTGGTCGTGACAGTGAGTTCGTCCTTCACAACGGTCCACGCGCCGTTGAACGGCGGCCATTCTTTCCCCTCGAGCGTGAACGCCCCATCGGCGGCGAACCGGATGGTGAAAAAACCATACTGGAGTGGCGCAGTCGGCAGCTGCGGTGTCGTGTGCTGTGCGACGACCGCGACGGCCGCGGAACACACCATCGCGGCGATCAGCCCGGCGACGGTCCCCGTGAAGACGATGCTCATGGTCTGCGGATGCTAGCAGCGAGTGCCGGGCCGCTCAATGGCCATGCGCTTTCCCTCGGCCGGCGGGCCGTGGACGCGCACCGAACCCGCACAGAATCGCTCGCGTTCACGAAGGGACGTCGATCAGGAAACCGCACCGTTCTCGACGCGCAGCATCGAGGTGCTCCACTGCCGCGCAAAGGGCTCGTCGTGCGTGGCGATCAGGATTGTGCGGTCCTTGCCGGCCAGGCGCTGGAGCAATGTGCCCAGGCCCGCGCGCCGCGCGTGGTCGAGCGACGCGGTCGGCTCGTCCAGCATCAGCAGCGGCGGATCGACGGCGAGGGCGCGGGCGATGGCCACGCGCTGCGCCTCTCCGCCCGATAGTTCGCGTGGCAGTGCCGCGGCGCGATGGTCGACCTCGAGCAGCGACAGAAGTTCGCGCGCTCGACGCTCAGCGTCGGCGGGCGGCACGCCGTACGCGTGCACCGGCGCCAGGCAGACGTTCCTCGTCACACTGAGGTGCTCGAAGAGGTGGTGGAATTGGAACACGAGCCCCACGCCGCGGTGGAGCGCCCGCAGCGCTGCGCCCGAGGGGCGAGCGGCGGTGAGCGTCACGCCGGCCACCTCGATTGCGCCGGCGTCGATCCGCTCGAGCCCGGCGATGGCGCGGAGCAACGTCGTCTTACCCGAGCCTGACCGCCCCATGATGGCGACGATCCCGCCGCCGCCAACGTCCAGGCTGACGCCCGCCAACACCTGGCGGACGCCGCGCCGGATACGGACGTCACGCAGGGTCAGGACGGTGCTCATGTCGTCGGCGCCTTCCAACGCCGCTCGAGGCGGCGCGCCAGCGCCGCCAGCGGAATCGACATCGTCAGGTAGAGTGCCGCGCAGAGCGCGCCCGGCACCACCCAGCTGCCGATGTTGGCCGCCAGGATCTGCGTCTGTTTGGTCAGCTCGACCACGGTGATGACCGACACGAGCGAAGAGTCCTTGAGAAGGGCGACGAAGTCGTTCGTCATCGGCGCGAGGGCGAGCCGGAAGGCCTGCGGTCCCCGAACCAGGCGCAGCAGCTGCAGCTCAGTGAGGCCAAGGGTGCGTCCCGCCTCGAGCTGCCCGGTCGGCACGGCTCCAAGCGCGCTCCGGTAAATCTCGCTCTCATACGCCGCATAGTTCAGCGCGAGCCCGAGGAACGCCGCGAGGAACGCGGGCAGGCGCACCGCCTCGGCCAGCCCGTAGTACAACACGAACAACTGCAACAGGAGCGGCGTGCCGCGTACCAGCTCCACATACCCCGTCAGCAACGCCCGCACCAGGCGGCCGCCGTACACGCGCCCGCTCGCAATCACGCAGCCCAGGACCACCGCCAGTGCCATTGCCACGCACGACAGGAGGATCGTGATCCCGGCCGCGCGAACGAGCGACGGGAAATAGCGTTCGGTAGCGTCCCACGGCGAAAGCACTGCCGTGGAGGTCAGGAGGCGCGTGCCCGTCACCGGTTCGATCGGCGTGCCCGCCAGGACCCGTGCGAAGAGGGAGAGCTGATCGTCATTCCACACGTGCCAGCGGCGGAAGATCCCCTCCAGTGTGCCGTCCCGCATCGCCTGCCGCAGAATCTCGTCGACGGCCGCGCGCAGCGCCGTGTTGCCCGGTGCGAGCACGCCGACGTAGTGCCCGGTGGCGACCGGGTCCGGCACGATGCTGAAGGGTGAAACGACACGTCGCCGGCGCTCGGCGACGACATGATCGAGCAGCACCGCATCGAGCCGGCCGAGCACCAGGTCCGAGTACGGGTGCACATCATCGTCGTACGAGACGGGCTGGAGCTTGTGCTCGCGTGCCGCGGCCAGGAGGATGTCGTACGCGATGGTTCCACCCAGCGTGCCGACGCGGCGACCGGCAAGGTCGGCGAGCGTCCGAAAGCGCGAGGCGTCTGCGGTTCGAACGCTCAGGACCTCGCGGAACGCGTAGTACGGGACTGTGGAGGCCATTGCGGCACGGCGGGACGGCGTGTCCTCGATGCCGCTGAGCCCGATGTCGGCGTCACCCCGGGCGACGGACTGGTCGATCGATGTGTACCCGACGAACACGAACTGCGGCGTCCGTCCGAGGCCACGCGCGACGAGGCCCGCGATCTCGACGTCGAACCCCACCAGCTTGTCGGCATGTTCGGGATCTGCTTCGACGAACGGGGCGCCGCCTTCGGGGTCGCCGGCCCAGCGCAGGACCGGGGGTGGATCAGCCGATGCTGGCAAGGGCAGCGCCACGGCTGCCGCGACCGCGAGCGCACTTACAAACGGGAGCGCCCTCACCCTGCTGCCGGTCCACATCGGAATCGGACCAGCTCGCGACAGATCCCTGGCATCACGCTCTGAACCCGCGCCACGCCAGGACCATGACCAGCGCAGCAGCGAGGATGCTGCCGGCGAGCGCGCCCGGGTAAGGGCGCGTGAGGCCCTCGGCGAGTGCCCCGAGCGCCACCACCACCGCCACGCTCAACGGCAGCGGCGACAGGTCCCACCGGAACACGAACGCGTAGGCGGCCAGGAGGAGCAGGCCGACGAGCAGCCCCCCCGCGGCCCAGGGCAGGATGGCCGCGCCGGGTGCACCGGCGCCGAGCAGCAGCCCGGTTCCGACGAGCAGCGCGGCCGCCCACGTCCGGCGTACCGACCAGCCATCAGAGATGCGATCCGCGGCCGAGAAGACCAGCCCAATCATCACGGTACGGGCGCCCAGCGAGAAGATCGCGGTAAGCGGCCACGCGGTGGCTGGCACGATCGTCTCCGCGCCGGCAAACGACGGCCACACCGGCTCCCCTCCGGCGCGCACGAGTGCAGTCGAAACGGCAAGCACGCCGGACGCTGCGCCTCCGAGGCTGATGCCGATGCGTGCTGCCTCGCGTCGTGCATACACGCCCGTTGAGAACAACCGCACGCCGCCTGCCGCCAGGGCGATGGCCGCAGGCACGAGCGTTGCGCCCACGACGAGCCCGACGGCCAGTTCGACGGCCTGCAACGGGAATGGCTGCGCGGTGGAGAAGTCGGCCAGGCGTGCCGGCCATCCGTTCGCGAAGTCCAGCGTACGGACACCCGCGAGCAGCAGGAACAGGTAGAGCGGAGCGCGTCCCGGCGCCTGTCCGCGGCTCCACGCCACCAGCGTCATGGCCGCGAATCCCAGCGCCAGGCCCCCGAGCAGCGCAATGCCCGCCGCATTTACCACGCCGGCAAGCGTGCGGCGGTCGCGACTCTCCCGCTGCCATGCCTCGGGCACGTGCACGAAACGCCACGCGTCGGTCACCTCGTCTCCTGCGATGGCCACGGCAAGGCGCAGCTCTCCCTGCGGCAGCGGGGGGCGCGATGCATCCGCGAAGGTGACGAGCCAGTCCGTGCGGGCGGGCAGCTTGGATGGCGCCACGGAGACCTCGCGCAGCCTGGCGGGATCGAGCGCGAAACGCGCGCGTGCCGTCGCACGCGCCAGCGTGCGGGCCTGGTCTTCCGTGAGCGCCACACCGGCAGCGGTTTCGGGCAGCGTGTGCCCCACCCGGGACACGCTGCCGCCTCCCTCCACCACCACAATCCATTCTTCGGCGCGTGCGGCGATATCGCCCTCGAACCTTACAGCGCGTACGCGCCACCGCGGGCCGGGCAGATAGGTTCCGAGCAGCTGCCGGTACGTCGCATCACCCGCCGTGGTCCTCACGAACTCGTGCGTCTGATTCGGTGTCGCCTCCACGCTGGGCAGGATCCGCCACGGAGGATTCAGGGCGACGCCGCGGTCGCGCAACGCGTCGTTCGCGCGCACCGTTGCAGGTCCTCGTGAGACATGCAGCGCTCGCACATCCTGGGCATGACGCGCGCCCAGCACCGCCGAGGCCAGGATGCCCGCCACGCCCGCGCCGAGCAGGACGCGGGCCACTCGTGGCGACGGGGCACCGACGGTTCGTGGCGAACGAACCGCCTGCGGGGTTTCGCCACGGGGCTCGGGATGCCACGCCCCATGCACGAGGTCGGGGGGCAGCTCGGTCCAGCGTCCCACCTGCCACCGGCGCCAGAGCACGATCCACAGCGGCACGAGCGCGAGCAGCACGACCAGCGTGCGGTCGATCAGGATCCCCGGTGCGCGCGAGACGAACAGCGGCAGCGCGAACCACACGATATCGAATGCGATGTGCAGCACGATCGCCGGCAGCAGCCCGAAACGGAGATAGAGGGCGCCGAAGAGCAGAGACGGCAGGATCAATTCCACGGGCCGCGCGTAGGCCGGCTGATTGGGATACGGAGCGTGTCCGGCGCCGAACACGATCGCCTGCACGATCATCGCCGCCACGATGAAGGCCCGCCGCCGGCCGAAGCGATCGCCGATCAGGGCGGCGCCCGCGAGCGGCACCGCGCGGAACAGGCACTCTTCCCAGAAACCCGCCTGCACCGATGGCGCAATGGCCGACAGCCAGGGCATGTAGGTCGCGAGCACATCGGGATGCACCAGCGCGTCGGATGGCGTCCACCACCCGAGCCAGCGTGAAGCGACGAGGTACAGCGCCACCTCGTACGCGAAGAAGATCGCGACGAGCAGGTATGCGCCGAGCGTGCGCCCGAGCACGGCGCGTGATGCTCCGGCGGCTGGCGTCCACACGCGCCACAACTGGGGATGCGACGGAAACGCGCGCCGCGACAGGCTCTCGGCCGCCATGAACGACAGCGTGAATACCACCGCCATTCCGACCGCCCCCGCGGTCACGGCCGTCGCCTGCTGCACGAGGAAGCTCGTGGTGGACAGCGCGGTGTCGTAACGGAGCCAGGCGAGGGGCCATTCGTTCAGCGTGGACAGCACCTGCAGGCCCGCGACGATGAGCCCCCAGGTCAGCGCGGGGCGCCAGAGGACCCACCGCTGCCGCAGGAGCACGAAGAGTCCGATGACGATGCCACCGACCCCGTACAGGACGAGCATCGCGATGCCGGACGCGAAACCGATTGCCTCGTTGGCCGAGCGCATCTGCTGGTAGCGGCGCCCGAACGCCTCCGGCACGCGCACGAAGGGCGTCACCTCCACCAGTCGATCGCCCGCGACCACCAGCCGCAGGCGGAACCGTCCGTCGCCGAGGCGATCGGGCCGCTCGTAGACGAGCGTGTGATCGATCCGATGGCCGGGCTTCTCTTCCTGCGCCTGTTCGACGAGCGTGTACTCGGAGAGCGTCACGCGCCACGCCGGGGCACCCCGTTCGGCCACCGCGCGGGCATCGGCGCCCGCCAGGCGAGCGCCCGGAGCGGTCTCGGGCAGGCGCTCCAGGAATCCATACGGGACGCCTGCGGGAGTGAACCGGATCCAGGTCTCGTTGGGATCGTGCTGGCGGAAGTGCCGCACGCTCCACGTGTACGGCGCATAGCGGCCCTCACGAATCATCCGGGCGAAGGCGTCCTTGCCGCCCGCTTCCAGCTCCACATACGTCTGCACCTCCTCGTCCCCGTCGAAGGTGGCCGCTTGGCGGAAGCCCGCTGGTCCGAGGCGGTGCTGGGCCGCGAGCATCCGGGCCCGCTCGAGAGCCTGGGCGCGATCCATCCGCAGATCTATCGAGACCAGCGGAAACGCGCTCGCGAAATGCCGGCCGGCGGCGGCGGTCGCCAGCACCGACAGAAGCGCACAGATAATCCAGAACGCCGGTTTCCTCAGCATGGGTGCGGGAAGTGTATGCCCTTCTGGTCTACAGCGCGCGATGACGAGTTCTGTCCCCCTCACGTCCGCCGCGGGCGCAGCGTTACCGTTCCTCCGGCCTGTTCGGTAAAATGTGCGACGCATGGAACACCCGATCCGCAGCCTGCACCACGTCACGGCGACGGTCGACGATGCACAGGAGGATCTCGATTTCTGCGTGGACGTGCTGGGGCTCCGCCTCGTGAAGAAGACGGTGAATTTCGACAACCACAACGTCTACCACTTCTATTACGGCGACGAGACCGGCACGCCAGGCACGATCTGGACGACGTTCCCGTACAAGGGTTGGAACATCCCGATCGGGACGAAAGGGCACGGCCAGGTGGGCGTCACGTCGTTTTCGGTGCCCGAGGGCTCGCTCCCGTTCTGGAAGTCACGGCTTGCCGCGCACGGCATCACCGCCGCTGACGCGCCCGCCCGAAGTGGTGAGCCCTCTGTGGTCTTCCCGGACCCTTCCGGCCTGGTCGTCGAGCTCGTGGCGACCGCGGATGCGCGGCCGCCGTGGACGCACGGAAGCATCCCCGAGGCACATGCGATCCGCGGCCTTCACAGTGTCGCCATGATCGTCGCTGCGCCGGGGCCAACGGTCGCGCTGCTCGAAGGGCTGCTCGGTTGCGCCATGGTGGACGAGGCAGCCGGCCGGATCCGCCTGGCCGTCAACGGCGACCGGCCCGGGCATCGTCTCGATATCCTTCACGGCACCGGCGTGGGACCGGCACTGAACGGCATCGGCACGGTGCACCATGTGGCGCTCGCCATCTCGAGCCCGGACGAGCAGCGCCGCCTCCGGCAGGAGCTGATCGACTACGGCTGCCAGGTGACGGAGGTGCGGGACCGGTGCTACTTCGAGTCGATCTACTTCCGCGAACCGGGCGGCGTCCTGATCGAAGTGGCAACGATGCAACCCGGCTTCACGCTGGACGAAGGGGCTGGCGATCTCGGTCGTGGACTGAGGCTGCCACCGTGGGAGGAGCCGAATCGCACCGCGATTGAGCAGGGGCTTCCCCAGGTGAGCACAACTTAGTGGCGTGTCTCGGCTGAAGGAGTAGCGCCTTTCGGGGCATCCCGGCTGGCCGCGTGGCTCCTCGGTCAAATACTCCCGGTATTCTCGCTTTTCGCGCTTGTCAGACGGCCGCCGCGCTTCGAGATCCACTACTCCTTCAGCCGAGGCACGCCAACTGGAAATGCACGATGCAGAATACACAATGAAAGGCCGCTCGTACCCGTCGCCGACCTCCGCACCCTCGTACCTCTCGGACCCCGCATGCTCGGACTCTCGACCGCCCAGCGCCCGCAAGAAGTCCATAGGTATAATCCCGCCACACGACCGCACGGATCCCGCGACGCGCATGACCACTCCTCCCGATGCCGGGTTCCGTCGCGAGCTCGGCCTGCTCGATGCCGTCGTGATCGTGGCCGGCGGCATCATCGGTGTCGGCATCTTCGCGAACCCGTCGAACGTCGCGCGCGTGCTGCACTCGCCGCTGCTGATCCTGCTGGCGTGGACGATCGGTGGCGGTGTCGCGCTGCTGGGCGGGTTCATCTGGGCCGAGCTCGGGTCGCGGCTGCCGCACGTGGGCGGCCAGTACGTCTATCTCGCGCGCACGTACCCGCCGATCGTCGGCTTTCTGTACGGGGTGGCGTTGCTCTTCATCATCAACGGCGGGTCGCTCGCCGCGGTAGCCATCCTGTTCGCCACTTACGTCGATCGGTCCTTCGTGCCGCTCGGCCCCATGGGGGTCAGGGCCGTGGCGGCCACGGCGCTCATCACCCTCACGCTGGTGAACATCGCCGGGGTGCGTGCAGGCAAACGTACGAACAACACGCTGATGGCGGCGAAGGTGGGCGGAATCGTGGTGCTGCTGGCGCTCGTGTTCACTCACAGCACCGGGCCGGCAAGCGAGGTCGCCTTCGGGGATGCGGCGACGCCCAGCGCAGCGTCGTTCCCACTGCTCCTCACGGCGCTCGTGCCGATCCTGTTCGCGTACGGCGGCTGGCAGAGTTGCGGTTCCCTGGCGGCGGAAATCAGGGAGCCCGCACGCAACCTCGCGCGCGCGAACGTCATCGGCGTGATCGTGGTGATCACGCTGTATCTCTCGTTGAATGTCGCCTATCTCTGGGCGTTCACGCCGATCGAGATTGCCACCTCGCCAGCATTGGCCGCAGACGTCGCGAGGCGTGTCGCCGGCGACGCCGGGGCACGGTTCGTGGCGCTGCTCGTCGTGGTCTCGAGCCTCGGCTTTCTCGGCGTGGTCATCATCACCGGACCGCGGCTGTACTATGCGATGGCGCGCGACGGGCTGTTCTTTGCACCGGCAGGACGGCTGCACCCGCGGTATCACACGCCCGTGTTCGCCCTCTGGTTCCAGGCTGGCGTGTCACTGGTGCTGTTGACGACGAACACCTACGACGAGCTGTTGTCGTACACGGTGTTTGCCGACTGGTTGTTCTTCGGCCTCACGGCCGGCGCGCTGTTCATCCTGCGCCGGCGGCAGCCGGCGGTCGCCGGCACGCTGCGGGCACCGGGACACCCGTTCACGACGGGCATCTTCATCCTCGTGGCCGTCGGCATCGTCGTGAACAGCTTCTTCGCCTTTCCCGTCCAGTCGCTCATCGGTTCGGGGATCCTGCTGCTGGCCGCCGGGGTGTACGCGATGTTTCACAAGCAGGCGGCCTGATGAACACTCCCGAGCTGCCCTACATCGCGTGGGCGAAGGCGATGCCGGCCGTAGCCGTGAACCTGGCGCGCAGCGGAATCGACCATTGCCCGCCGTCGCTGCTGCGCCTGCGTGTCTCCGACATCGTGACGCAGCTGCCCGTCAGGTATGGGTTTGCAGCGCTCCGCGAGGCGATCGCCGCGCGCTACCGGGTCAGCGTCGACGGCGTGTTCACCGTATCGGGCGGCACGAGCCTGGCCAACTGGCTGGCATGCGCCGCAGCGCTTCACGCGTGCCCGCCGCTCACCGAGGTGATTGTCGAGCGGCCCACCTACGAACCGTTGCTGCAGATCCCGCGCATGCTGGGACATCGTGTCCGGCGGCTCGAGCGGCGCTTCGCGGACGGGTACGCGATCGACCTGGAGCGGTTCCGCCGGCTCGTATCACGTCGGACGCGGCTTGCCATCGTGACGAACCTGCACAACCCCTCGGGCGCGCGGATCGACGCCGGCACGCTCGCGGACATGGCCGCGATCATGGCCCGCGTGGGGGGCATGCTGCTGGTCGACGAGGTATATCTCGAGTGTCTCTTCGACGAGCGCCCCAACTCCTGTGTGCACGCCGGTCCGAACGTCATCACGACCAACAGCCTCACGAAGGCGTACGGCCTCGACGGGCTGCGCGCCGGCTGGATGCTGGGCCCTGCCTCCGTCGTCCACCGGGCGATGCTGATTCACGACCTGCTCGGCAACAACGGCGTTGCCCCTGGAGAGCAACTCACGGTACGTGCGTTCGAGCGGCTCGACGCGATTCGTGCCCGGGCTCAGGCGCTGCTCGTGCCCAATCTGGCGCGAGTCCGCGGCTTTGTTGCGCGGGAGCCGCGGCTTCGCGCGATTGTGCCGGATGGTGGCAACGTCATCTTCCCACGTGTACCCGCCGGCATTGAGAGCGATGCCCTCGCCGCGCACCTCGTCCGTGAGTACTCCACGCTGCTGGTGCCGGGCCGATTCTTCGAATCGCCTCGCCACATCCGGTTTAGCTTCGGAATGCGGGGCGCGCAGCTGGCCCAAGGCCTGCGCAACATCAGCCGAGCCCTGGACGACCTGTCATGAGATCGAAATGAGAATGAGATCGGGAGGTGTTTCTCACGATTATGAGAAACACCTCCCGATCTCATTCTCATTCCAATCTCAACTGCGGCGGACCCGCCGCACACCGCACAGTGCTAGACTTCCGACCGGCCGCGTGTCCCTCCGTGGTCGCACATTGTGGAACAACGAGGGACAGGAGAATCGCCGTGCCGAACGACAATCAGGACAACGAGCGCGCCGGGATTTCGCGGCGCGAGTTCGCGTCGCGCGTGGGGCTGGCCGCTGCCGCCGCCGTCGTCGGACCTACGCTGAACGCCGCGCCGCTGACTGGCGCGCGGGTGCGCGGCGCCAATGATCGTGTGGTCATGGCCAGCATTGGCATCCGCGGCCAGGGCAACGCTCTCAAGCGCGGCTTTGCAAAGTTGAACAACGTCGAGATCAAGACGCTCTGCGACATCGATGCGAACCTTGCGGCCGAGCGCATCAACGATTCCAAGCTCTCTGACGTCCCGACCTTCCGCCCTGGGTTCGAGCAGGATCTGCGCCGCGTGCTGGACGACAAGGACGTCGATGGCGTGATCATCGCGACCCCGAATCACTGGCACGCCCTCGCCACCGTCTGGGCGCTCCAGGCGGGCAAGCACGTGTACGTCGAAAAGCCTGCCGCCCACACGGTCGCCGAAGGGCGCCGGATGGTCGAGGCTGCCCGTCGGTACAACAAGATCGTCCAGGTGGGCACGATGAACCGGAGCCGGCCCGCCGTGCAGCAGGCGATCAAGTTCCTGCACGAGGGAGGCATCGGCAAGGTGTACATGGCGCGCGGCCTGTGCTTCAAGCCGCGGGCGGCGATCGGGAAGTATCCCGACGGTCCGATGACCGCTGGCGAGCAGTACAAGCTGAACCTCGAGTCCGAGACAGCGGAGCCGACATATGACAACGCCTACCTCTCGAAGGTGAACTACGACCTGTGGCTCGGGCCCGCACAGGCGCGGCCGTTCAACCGCAATCGCTTTCACTACAACTGGCACTGGCACTGGGACTACGGCGACGGCGACACCGGGAACCAGGGACCGCACCAGTTCGACATCGCGCGCTGGGGGCTGCAGAAGGACGAGCACCCGGTCACAATCAGTTCAACGGGCGGATACTTCGGACCGGAGTCATCGCAGGAGACGCCGAACGTCCACACGTCCCTGTTCCGCTACGCCGACGGGGCCGTTCTGGAGTTCGCGACGCGCGGGTTCCACACCAACGACGAGGGCACACAGAAAATCGGGAACCTGTTCTACGGTACCGACGGATGGCTGTGGATCGATGGTGACGGCCGCAAGTGGCAGTCGTACCGCGGCTGGAAGGAAGAGAAGGGACCCGGGTCCGATGCGCCGGCCGAACAGAGCGGAAGCGACCCGCGGGTGCTCACCAGCATCGAGTCGCCGCACTACCAGAACTTCATCGACGCTGTCCGTGCGGAGGACCGCAATCTGCTCACGTGCGACATCCACGAAGGCCACCTGTCGTCCGTGCTTCCGCAGTTGGCGAACATCGCCTACCGCACGGGTCGTCAGCTCACGTTCGACGGCAAGAGCGAAACCTTCGTGAACGACAAAGACGCCGACCGCCTCCTGTCGCGCGAGTATCGCAAGGGATTCGAGGTCAGCGGAACGATGTGACTGCATAGGCGCTGGGCGGTAGGCGTTGGGCGCTGGGCATGGTCCGCCGGACCGAAGTGCCGGCTCCACCTGCCGCTCCCGCCTGGCGCCCCGTCCGGCCCCGGACGGTCCTGCTGGTGCCAAGTCGCTGCGTTGGCCGGCGCACCGCCACGGCCTACCGCCTACCGCCGACCTGCCTGTATCGCCTACCGCCTATTCCTTGAGCGCGCTGTCAATCGCGACCGGCTCCCCACTCCACGCACGGCGGCCGGTCCACGACAGGCCCGGTCCGTCCCAGAACGGATCGTCCGCCGGCATGCCAAGCGGCAGAAAGGCGGTCGTCGCCAGGTAGAGGCTGCCGGTCGAGATGTAGCGCTCGCCAAGCGCAGGTTGGTGACCACATAGCCCGATCTGCAGCCAACCAGAGGCGTCGAATGTTCCCGGCGGGTCGAGCGTCCGGCGGATGACGGCGTCGAGCGCGGCACGTGCCTGCGCCGGCGGGACGTCGGGCGGCAGTTCCCGCCGGAGTGCTACCTGCGCGAGCAGCTGAAACGCACCGCAGCGATAGGCCAGTGATCGGCCGATCGCTGGAAAGCTGCCGTCGGGTGCCACGAGGCGCTCCTGGATCGCCGCGTAGCGCCGGGCACGTGCGACGATGCCGGCACGCATCGCGAGCCAGCCTTCGCGTGCGTCCCCGCAGACGGCGAGCACGTCGAGCAGCATCGGCTGGATGACGAAGCTGTTGTAGTAGTCCCAGTGAAAGGCTGGCCCGTCGCCGTAGACGCCGTCGCCTTTGTACCACGCCTCGTGCTGCCGCAGCGCGTAGTCCACGCGCATCTGGTCCCACGGTTCTCCGGCGCGGCAAAGCGCCGCTTCGACCATGGCGGAGAACAGCAGCCAGTTGTTGTAACCGGGCGTGATCCGGCGGGTGGCTGCGAGCGCCGTCACCACGCGCCCTTGCACGGAGGCGTCGAGCGCGCCCCACAGCGCACGCGGCGCTCGGACGATGGCGTGCGCAAGGAAGGCGGCATCGACAAGTGGCTGGCCGCCCTCGGTGAAATTGAGGCGCGTCAGGGGATGTGGGGTCGGTTGCCTGCCGGAGCGCATCTGCGGCCATGCCTGCGAACCGCCCACGTGTGCGGCCTTCCACCGTCCCGTCTGCTGGCAACTCGATCCACGGTGCTACGCCTGCTAGTGTGCGACCGAGTGCCTCCAGGTGTGTCACCGCCCGCCGGTCCGGGCCTCCTTCGACCGCCATGCTGCGCTTCAGCGTGCCGGCAGCGAGATGCGACAGAACCGGTTCGGCCATGCGGGTGAGGCGCGCCACCCAGGCCTGACGTACGTCGATGCCCTCCGGGAGGGGATCGTCTGGCTTGGCCGGCGTCGCGTCGATCTTGACGGCATCGGCGCGGTAGGCCACAGCTTGCCCACCCTCGATCGGCAACGCAATGCCCGCGAGCGCGGCACGCTTCAAGACCTCGCGGCGGCGCATGGCCTTCAGGACCCACTCCGCCCGTACGGTGGGTTGCCCGCCGGCTCGACGATCCACTCGCCGGGCGCGAGTTCCACGCCGGCGATCAGCTCCGATCCGAGCCGGATCGCGGGCCCGGCACTCTCGCCCGGCCGGTAAAGCCGGTAGAGCGTGTTCTCGTCCACCACGAACCACTCGGGGAACTCGTTCAGGCGGACGTAGTTCTTGTCGAAGTTCCACACCCGGCGGTGGCGGGCGTAGTCGAAGACCATTGCGTGTGCGCTCGGCATCCTCAGATCGAGACACAGGCGATCGCCGTCCATCACCGCTCCCACTCGGACGCCAGGCTCCCACCGCGTTGGCCGAACGCCCTGGCTCTGCATCAGCGCGTACAGCATGGCGGTGCGGTTGAAGTTACCTTCGCCATACCAGTTCTCGATGTGGCCATCCGGCCGCTGCATTCCCAGCATCACGGCGATTTCCGAGTCGATCCAGGCGGCGGCCTCCGGTACAGGCTCCCGGTTCACCAGGTAGATCGCACTCTCGATTGTGTCGGCGTAGCCGTCGAAGGAACCGAGCGGCAGGTCGGCCGCGGACGGGCGCGGCTCCCACACGTGGCTGCGATAGCGGGGCAGCGCGCGCAGGACGCGCACCACGGCGTCCCGATAGCGCGTGTCGCCGGTGGCCTGGTAGTAGGCGTACACGGCGCCGTAGACATACCCCCAATTGTCGGAGAGTGCCGTCGCGCGCGGCGCAAGGGTGGCTGCGTCGATCTCGTTGTAGAGCAGCCCGTCCGGGTTCGCGGACGCCAGCACACGATCGAGCATTCTGCCGATGGCCGGACGCCAGGTCTGCGCGCGCGGAGTCTGCCACGCCATTTCGAGAGCGAACTGCAGCGCCAGCCCGACGATGATCTCGTTCCCGTGATCGCGCAGGCGGAGGCGGCCGTCCCCCGTGTGCGTGCCGAAGTCCCACTGCATGCTTGGAACGCCGTGATTGCCCGGCAGGACCTCCTCCACGTAGGCATCGCCGATTCGGCGCGCCCATTCGGCGAACCGCGGATCGCCGGTCATCGTCTCCAGACGGACGAGCACCTGCAGGTAGTCGCCGTTCAGCTCCGAGTCGGACGCGGGGATCGGCCCGAATCGCGACGCGATTGGCGCGCCGCGCATCGCGTCGACGGTGAGGTCGACCATGCGGGCGGTCCATGGCGTGCGACCCAGATACTCGGTGACGGCGAGCAGTCCATCCTTCGCGTACTCCCCGGCGCCGAACAGGCTCGGCGGACCGAGCTTCCCGGTCGACAGTTCCAGGTTCGCCGGGATGGAGTGCTGAACGGTCGTGTAGCGGATCTCGTTGCGGAGCATCTCGAGCATGCGGCCGTGATACAGCCCGGGATCGGTGAGGTGCGCCGTCAGCACGAGATACGGGTACAGATCCGCCCCCGAGTTGTGAGGCGTGTAGAGCCGGCGGGTGTCATCTGCGGCCAGGCCGCCTGGACCGCCAGGAATCCTGTCGGGCAACAGCGTTGTGCGGGGATCCGCGTGCGTCAGCCACGCCCGCAGCAGTCGCTGCATGGCAGCCAGCGAGCGCTCGAAGGCCACACCGCGTGCGCGCGCCTCGGTGAACCGCGCCGCCGCCGGGGCCCGAGGCTCCTGGGCGTGCGGGCCAGCCGCCGGCCAGCAGAGGCCAAGGGCAACCGGCGAAATGACCGCGAGCAGCGCGCCACGGAAGATATGCGCGGAATGAAACACGCGGACATGCTAGCCGAACTTCCAATTGAGATCGGGAGGTGTTTCGGAAAAACTGCAATCGAAGTCCGGAGGTGTTTTCCCAAAGTTGAATAGAGATGTGGGCTCCGAAAACTGCGGCCTGTCTTGCTGGATCCAAGGTTATGCAGAAATTGCACGCTACCGCGGCCGCCAGCCGCGCAAAAAACCGGAAACACCTCCCGATCTCAATTTGGGGCTAACGGCCCACTCTGGGGACCGGCTGTGATAACCTGCGCGCGTCTCCATGGTGGACACCGGGGCGGAACCGAGCCCGGCCAGCTTGCGCGAGGGGCGGTCGGCGACCGCCTATGCCGCGCCCATCGTGGTGTTCGCGGTGCTGACCGCACTCGAGGGGGTCCTTCCGGTCAGCGCCTACCCGGTCTTCTACGTCGTGAAGATGGCCGCCGTTACCGCGGCTCTGGTGTATTTCCGTGGGCCGCTCGGCGACATCAGGCCGTCCTGGGGAGTCGTGCCCCTCGGCGCTGCCGTGGGAGCGGTGGTGTGTGCGGAGTGGGTCATCGTCGACAGCCTCGTGTCGTACCCGCACCTCGGAACGCGGGTCGGATACAACCCGTTCGAGGCCATCCACGACGTGGGAATGCGGTGGGCCTTTCTCGTCGCGCGCTTCTACGGTCTCGTTCTGGTCGTGCCGGTGATGGAGGAGCTGTTCTGGCGGTCGTTTCTGCTGCGCTACGCGACCACCGCAGACTTCACTGCTCTTCCGGTGGGGCAGTTCTCGATGACGGCGTTCTGGGTCATGGTCGCGCTCTCAGCGGTCGCCCATCCCGAGTGGCTGGTGGCGGCCCTCGCCAGTGCACTGTTTGCCTGGTTGCTGCGCTACACACGCAGTCTATTTGCGGTGATCGTCTCTCACGCGGTCGCGAATGCCGCTTTGGGCGGCTACATCCTGTTCAGGGGGCAGTGGCAATACTGGTAGCCGGATCTCAGGCCGCGTCAGCCAGCTCATCGGTCTTGCGCCGGAGGGCGAGCAGCTCGCGCACGAGCATCATGCAGGGCGTGTCGCGGTCGCAATAGGTGCACCGGTCGCCGGAAACGGGCAGATGTGGATGCCGTGCTGCGTCCGCGCAATCAAGTGTTCGACGCTGTCGCTTATTTCCGCGGCCGGGTCTGCATGAGGTGGATCCCTTCGTTAACCACTGCTCCGCAATCGCAACCTCGGGGCCGATCGGCGGCCAGCATCGAGCGGGAGAACGGATGACTGTGCGTAGACCTGCAGGACTGGTAGAATACGGGAACGTTTCGGGTGGAACGGCCAACCCCGCACGCCGGGCTCCGGCTCCCGGCGGCCATTCGACACCGAAGACCGCACACGACCGCGTCAGGAGCGCACCCCCGCCAGCGGGCGGTGCCCTCAAAGGCGCCGTTCCGGTAGCCGCGCCCCTGGGCGCGCAACCACCGGTCGCCACCGGGAAGCGCCCAAACACCGGCGGCGAGCGTCTTAAGCAAGGCAAGGAGAGCAACATGAGCAAGCGACAGCCCCGCGATATCGTCTGTCCCCGCTGCGGCGTCCCGAGCGCCAAGGTAATCGGCCGGTCCGAATCACAGCCGGTGATCTACCTCCGGTGCGAAGACTGCGGGCGGACGTCAATCGCGCCAGAATAGCGCCCTGACGCACCTGGAGTGCCCTTAACCAGGGACACTCCAGGCCCGCGGCCAAACGATACCCTTCAAGCCCTACAAGCTCGTCATTTACGGTTCGTCGCCGCCCAACGACTCACCTGGGCAGCTTCAACTTGTTGTCGAGAAACGCCGCCCACCGGCTATCCCGGAAGAGGTTGCGGAACAGCGGTTCCCCTTTCAGTTCCGCTAGACCGATGTCTCTCTGCGCGTAGGCGCGGTCGAGCCACTCGAAGGCTTTGTCCTTCTCGTCCCGCCACGCGTACACCTGCGCGATCTCCCGTGCCGCATCGTCGCGGTGGTCCCTCACGAGTGCCTGGAGGTGCCTGTCGGATTCGGCGCGCCGGCCCCCCGAGTGGTATCCCATGGCAAAGCCGCGCGCCCGAGACGTTTCATCCGTCTCGTGGGCGAACTCCCGCAGGGCGTCCGCGATGGTGCCTCTGACCAGGTGAATTGCGCCGAGCTGGAACCGCGTGTGTGCGAGCTTCGGGTCCAACTCCAGCGCTTTGCGTCCGCTGAGCAGGGCGGCATCGAGCTGGCCGCCCTTCCTCTGATGGATGCAAAGGTTGTAGTAGATCTGCGCGTTGGTGGGCTCGAGCTCTGTTGCGCGCTGCCCGAGGGCGATGGCCTCGTCGAAGCGTCCGATCGCTCCGGCGAGCGCGGCGGCACTCCGGAGCGCGCGGACGTTGCGGGGTTCGAGCGCCAGGGCCCTCTTGAACGATGCGTCCGCCGCCGTCCAGTCCCAGTTCTTTGTCATGCTGAACCAGCCGAGCGCCTGGTGCGCGTCGGCCAGCCGCGGATCGAGCTCCACCGCCCGGGTTGCCGCTTTCCACGACTCGCCGTAGTCGGCATCGTTACCGCCCTCGCTCGCGCGCGCGAAGTAGAGGCGGCTCATCTCCGCGAACACGCGTGCGTTGCCAGGGTCCATGTCGCCAGCCTTCCGCAGCAGTTCAAGGGCCGCCGCATACGCATCGCGACCTCCCTTGCTGCGCAGGTACTGGGCCTGAAGCACCAGGTTGTAGGCTTCAGGGTTCCCGGGAGCGGCGGAACGTGCTCCGGCGAGCAGCGTGATCTGCAGCGCCGAAGCGACTGACCGCGCGATATCGTCCTGGACCGCGAAAATGTCGTCCAGCCTGCGATCGTAGGTTTCCGACCAGAGGTTGTAGCCATCCGGCAGCTTTGTCAGCTTCACCCGGATGCGCACGCGCGTGCCGGCCTTGGTGACGCTCCCCTCGAGCATGGTACCGACGTGCATCTGCGCGCCGATCGTGCGCACGTCGACGGCGTGGACGTCTTCGCTTCTGTTCAGCTTGTATGCCGCCACACGGAGGTCTGGCAGCCGCGCCAGGCTGTTCACCAGTTCCTCGGTCAGCCCGATCGCGAAGTACTCCTGATCCCGCTCCGGGCTCAGATCGACAAACGGCATCACCGCGACCGACGCCGGGCCGTTGGACACGGGCGTCGTCTGAAGGGTGGACCGCGACGGCATCGATCTCGTGCCGATCCAGATGGCCGCCGCGAGGGCCACGACGACCCCGGCCGCCAGCAGCAGTTGCCACCACCGGCGTCCACCGGTTGCACCAGTCGGCACCGTCGTGTCCGAAGGGACACCTGGCTGGACGGCCGCCGCGCCCGAGGCGTCACCGGATACCGCACCACTGCCGCGACCACGCACGCCGGAAGGGGGCACACTCCGGCCGCTCGGCAGCACACCTGACGAGACGCCGGAGGCCTGCAGTCGCGACCGCACCTGCGAGCTCGATGAGGCGTGCAGTTCTCTCGGTCCACCCTCGAGATCCCGGTAGAGCTCCCGCAGGTTGTTGTAGGCGTCGCGCGCAGTCTGATACCGATCGCGCACGTCCTTCCGAAGGCAATGCGCCACGATGCGCGCCAGTTCGCCGGGGACGTCTTCGCGCACTTCCACCAGCGGCGGCGGCGTGTCCCGCAGGATGCTCGACGTGATTGCGGCGGCGTTGCCGCCGACGAACGGGCGTTCGCCCGTCGCAAGCTCGTATAACAACACCCCGAGCGAGAACAGATCGGTGCGGTGATCGACGGGCGCGCCCTGCAGCTGCTCCGGCGACATGTACGGCACCGTCCCGACGACCGCGCCCTCGGTCGTCAGCGTGCCGGCCCGGGTGCCGGCGTTCGTCTCGCTATCGGTGCCGAACAAGCCGCCGGTGGCCAGCTTCGCGAGCCCGAAGTCGAGCACCTTTACGCGCCCTTCGGGCGTGATCATGACGTTCGCCGGTTTCAGATCACGGTGGACGATGCCCTTCTCGTGCGCGGCTGCGAGCGCATCCGCGAGCGCGATGCCGATTTCGCAGACCTTGGCGACGGGCAGCCCCCCGGGTCTCACCCACAGATTGAGGCTGTCTCCCTCCACCAACTCCATGGCGATGAAACGGATCCCGTCAGCTTCCTGGACCGAGTAGATGGTGACGATATGCGGGTGGTTCAGGGCCGCGACGGCCTTCGCCTCACGCTGAAATCGTTCGAGGCGAGCGGGGTCCTGTGCGAGGGCGGGCGACAGGACTTTGAGCGCGACACGGCGATCGAGCGTCAGGTCTTCAGCGAGATAGACTTCGCCCATCCCGCCGGAACCAAGCCTGCTGACGATGCGGTAGTGGGAGAGCGTCTGTCCAGCCTGCAGTGACAGGATCGTGCTCCTTCGGGGTGCCGCGGAATTGTACCCGATGCGCCGATCCGCGAGCGGGTCTCCGAAGCCGCGTACACGCGCATGGGGTGGCCGCCGGCCCGTTCGAGGCGACAGCATGCGTTCCGGTGTTTGACAGTCCCGCGGCGGCATCCGCATACTGCTGCTCCCGCATGTCACGTCACCGGTTCGCCTTCTGGGGCTTTCAGTCGCCGCGCGACTGGGTGGGCGCGGCCCTCGGAACCCTCGAGCGCCAGATCATGGAAATGGCCTGGAGCCGGCCCGAGCTGAGCGTTCGCGACGCGTACGACGGGATTGGCGGCCAGATCGCGTACACCACCGTGATGACCACCTGCGATCGCCTGTTCAAGAAGCACCTGCTGACCAGGCGCAAGACCGGCCGGGCGTTCGTGTATGCCGCCGCCCTCACGCGCGACGCGCTCGACAGCGCGGTGGCGTCCGAGCTGGTGGAAGGATTTCTCCAGAGCGACTCCGGGGGCTCGCTGCCGTTGCTCTCCTCACTCGTGGATGCCGTGTCCCTGCGGGACCGGGCGCTGCTCCAGGAGCTCGAGCGGCTGATCGCCGAGAAGAGGGACGCCCTCGCACGGGACGACGAGGCATGACGCGCCTGCCGCTGACGATCTGTCTCGCGCTCGCCTGGTTCTTCGCGGTGAACGCGCTGCTTTCGATGGCGGTTGCAGGCGCGACCGCCTGGTGGCGGGTTCCCGCGCGCCGCGCCGCGGCAGGGGGGGCGCGGATACCCGGGGGCGCCGCACTCGGCATGCGGTTGTTGCCGTCGCTCGCCGCCGCGGCGTTCGCTGCCGGCGTGTTCGTGCCGGCGTTCGTGCTGCATGAACCGGCCCGTGGTCCGGAAGCTGTCGGCTGGATCGTGCGTGGGGCGGCTGCCGCCGCACTCGTCCTGGCGCTCTCCGCGCTGGCACGCGGGCTTGCGGCGGGTCGACGCGCGCGCGCGCTGGTCGACGGCTGGATGGCGAATGCCGCGCCGATTGAGCTGGCTGCCAAATGCCCCGGCGCGGTGGACGCGTACGTCATCGAGTCTCAGTTCCCGGTGGTTGCGCTCGTCGGCGTGCGCTCTCCGCGCCTGTTCATCGCGCGACAGGTGCTGAAGGCGCTCACGCCGGGTGAGTTGCGCGCCGCCGTGGCGCACGAGCTCGCGCATCGGCGCGCATGGGACAACGCGAAGCGCCTGCTCGTCTGCTGGACTCCCGACCTGCTTGCGTGGTCGGCTGTCGGGCCGCGGCTCGAGTCGCTGTGGGCCGCGGCCGCGGAGCGTGCCGCGGACCGGACGGCAGCGGACTCGCGCACGCGAGAACTGGATCTGGCTGGCGCGCTCGTCAAGGTCGCGCGGCTGGCGGTCGCGCCCGACCCCGGTGTTCGGCTCTTCAGCACCCTGCACGAGCGGGGCGATGTCTCTGACCGCGTCTCGCGACTCCTCGCCCGGCAGCCCGCTGCCGGCCGCAGCTCATCCCTGGGCCGAATCTGTGTAACGGCCATCCTTGCGGGCTCCGCGGCGGCGTGGCTGCCGCAGGTGTTGAGGGCGGTGCATGGGTTCACCGAGTCGTGCCTGCGCCTTCTCCCATGAGGGCACGCGGAACGCAGTTCGGCTGTCACACTGCCCACCGACACTCGCAATTCCTTACGATTCAAGCGCCGCGCGAGTTGTACAACGCGTGATCCGTTGCGCAGCCACGGGACGCTCGTCCGTCCAGAGTCCGCGGCCGCGTATCGCGATAGGGCGCGTCGCAGCACGACCATCGTGAGCAAGGGGCGTTTGGATATAGTGACCGCAGATGACGCTCCCTGACACCCGGCGCGAGTACAGCCTGAGCGGCCTCGATCTCGATGATCTGGCTGACGACCCGCTGGCGCAGTTCACCCGATGGTTTGACGATGTGTCGGCAGGCCGCGGCGTCAGCCGCTTCCGGCGGATTGGCATCGCCCTGTTCGAGCTGTGGCATGCCGTTCTCGGCCATCCGCCCGTGGACGTGAACGCGATGGTGGTGGCCACGGCGACCGCCGAGGGCGTCCCGTCCGCGCGCACCGTCCTGCTCAAGGGCGTGGATGCTCGGGGTTTCATGTTCTTCACCAACTACGACAGCCGCAAGGGTCGCGAGCTGGCCGAGAACCCGCGAGCGGCGCTCGTCTTCTTCTGGCCGGGGCTCGAGCGGCAGGTGACGGTGAGCGGAGACGTGAGGCGCCTGCCTCCCCACGAGTCCGAGCAGTATTTCAGGAGCCGGCCGCGGGGCAGTCGGCTGGCCGCCTGGGCGTCCCAGCAGAGCGCCATCGTGCCGAACAGGGCCGCCCTCGAAGAGCGCTGGCGTGAGACTGCCGATCGGTTTTCCGGAAGCGATGTGCCGCTGCCGTCGAATTGGGGTGGCTATGTGCTCGACCCGCGCTCCATCGAGTTCTGGCAGGGGCGTCCCAACCGCCTGCACGATCGGTTCTCCTACACGCGCAACGCCGATGGTGCGTGGCGTATCGAGCGCCTGGCGCCCTGAGCGCGCAGTCGGCAAGCGGCGCTGCACGCATTCTGCATCCCCGTACAGGTCTGACGCATATCCCGTTCGGTGCACACCAACGACCGGCGGAATCAGCTGGGGCGTCGATGCACCCGGACGCGGTGTGACGATCAAGTACGTGCTTCGCCTGGAATAGCGTCAGACGCGGGGCGCACGACACGAAGGACACGAACAATTCAAATAGTCTCTTTGTGTTCTTCAGTGCTTTGTGTGCTTCGTGCCGGCATTCGTGTCGAGCCGGCAGGGGCTGACACGTTCGACTGCCGGCGTGTTCGCTCTCGACACCGCCGGACGCTACACTGGCGGACGCCATGACCGAGTCGACTTCGCTCCCGCGCTCCTACCGGTGGCTGGTGCTGGCGTTCGTCAGCCTGGCGATGTTCGGCAACTACTACGCGTTCGACGCGCTGAACCCGGTGGGGCCGCTGCTCGAATCGCAGCTCGGGTTCACGCAGGCCCGGATCGGTCTGCTGGACAGCTCCTACAACATCGCGGCTCTCCTGGTGCTGCTCGCCGGTGGCGTCTTCATCGATCGCGCCGGGGCAAAGCGCGCGATCGTCGTATTTGGCGCAATCACAGTCGTGGGCGCGGCGGTGATCGCGATCTGGCCGAGCCACAGGACGATGGCCGCCGGCCGTTTCATCATGGGTATCGGGGCGGAACCGCTCATCGTCGCAGCCACCGCCATTCTCGGGCGCTGGTTCAAGGGCAAGGAGCTGGGATTCGCGATGGGCGTGAACCTGATGATCGCCCGGTTCGGATCGGTGGCCGCCGACAACTCCGCGGGGGTTGCGCCCGGGCTGTTCTCCTCATGGCAGCCGCCGCTGATCGTCGCGGCGATCGTGTCGTGCACCTGCGTCGTTGGAGGCGTGCTCTACGCGATCGTTGAGCAACGCGCCGAGCGGGCGCGCGGCGTCGACACCTCAGTGACGACCGATAAGCTCGTGTTCAGCGACATCGTGCGGTTCAACCGGGCCTACTGGTATGTCGTCGGGCTGTGCGTGACGTTCTATGCCGCGGTGTTCCCGTTCCGCCGGTTCGCGAACATCATCTTCGTCGACGCGCACAATGCATCGCCGGAAGAGGCCGCATTCCTGAACAGCGTGATTCCGCTGACCGCCATGTTTGCGACGCCGCTGTTCGGCCTGCTCGTAGACAAGATCGGCCGCCGGGCGCTGCTCCTGATGGCCGGATCGGTCCTGCTGTTTCCCGCGTTCCTGCTGATGACGTCCCCGCGGGTGCCGCTGGGACTGTCGGTGGCATTGCTCGGCATCGCCTTCTCGCTCGTGCCAGCCATCCTCTGGCCCGCCGTCACGTACCTGGTCGATGAAGCCCGCCTCGGGTCCGCTTACGCGTTGATGACGTTCTGCCAGCAGATCGGGTGGGGGGCGATGGCCTGGGCCGTCGGGCGATCGAACGACGTGTTCGGCGCGAGCGCCGCAAATCCGGGCGGCTATCTGCCCGGGCTCTGGATGTTCGCGGCCCTGGGGTTCCTGGGCCTGACGTGCGCGTTCCTGCTCTGGCGATCCGAGCGGGGCCCCGGTGCCCACGGGCTGGACACGATTACGGCGTAGGCGCTGGACGCTGGGCGGTGGGCGGTGGGCGGTGGGCGGTGGGCGAGGTCCGGTTGGACAGACGACAGTGTCAGTGCGATGTGGAGCCGGGACTTTAGTCCCGGCGGACCGACTGCCCCGGCCTTCGCCGAGCGCATCCTCCGGCTCGCCCGGTGAGCTATATTCGGCACCGTGCGCTGGGCAAGTGCCTGGAGCCCCGCAAGAGGGGAGACAAGAACCGTGGCGCAGACAATCGTGATCATGCAGGTAATTCTGCTCATCGCGGCATGTGGGCTCAGCGTTCTCGGCGCGGCCGCCGAGACTCCTTCCGCCCGCGACGCGCGCATGGCGTGGTGGCGTGACGCGCGCTTCGGCATGTTCGTGCATTGGGGCCTGTATTCCGGCCTTGCGGGCACATGGGAGGGTAAGCCCGTCGCGACGTCCGGCGGGATGGAGTGGATCCAGCAGCGCGTCAAGGCCGACACCGATGCGTACGCCAGGCGAGCCATCCCGCTCTTCACGCCGAAGCCTGGCTTCGCTCGCGAGTGGGCCCGTGTCGCGAAGGCCGCCGGCGCGCGCTATGTCGTGTTCACGACGAAGCACCACGACGGCTTCGCTCTCCACGACTCCGCGGTCAGCGATTACGACGCCGGGTCGGTGCTGCACCGCGATCTCGTCAAGGAGATCGTCGAGGCGTTTCGCGCGGACGGCCTGCGCGTCGGCTTCTATCATTCCGTGATCGACTGGCACCATGATCAATACGAGTACGCGCGGTCAGAGCAGCTGCCGCACCCGCTCAAGGGACGGCCTTACCCGAACGGCCCGCGCGACCACCAGAAGTACCTCCAGTATCTCCACGCCCAGGTCGACGAGCTCCTCTCGCAGTACGGTGCCGTGGACGTGATGTGGTGGGACTACAGCGCGCAGGACTTCCAGGGACAGGAGGGGTGGCGTGCGTTCGATCTGATGCAGCTCACGCGCACGAAACAGCCGGCAATCATCATGAACAACCGGCTGTTCCGCACGCCGGAGGCCGGCTGGAAGAGCATGGGCGTCGAGGGCTATACCGCTTCGCTCGATCCGAAGTACGGCGACTTCATCACGCCCGAGCAGCACATCCCGGACACGGGCATGCCTGGTATCGACTGGGAGACGTGCATGACCCTCAACACGACGTGGGGGTACAGCGAGCACGATCGCGCCTGGAAGTCTGACGAGATGCTCATCCGAAACCTCGTCGACATCGCGAGCAAGGGCGGCAACTACCTGCTGAACGTCGGCCCGACCGGTGACGGCAGCGTGCCGGAGGAAAGCGTGCGTTCGATGCGCGCGATCGGCGCGTGGATGGCCGTGAACGGCGAGTCGATCTACGGCACGCGCGCAAGCGTGTTCTCGCGGCTGCCTTGGGGCCGCAGCACCACGAAAGGCCGCACGCTGTATCTCCACGTATTCGACTGGCCAGCCGATGGCAGGCTGACCGTGCCCGGCCTGACGACCCCCGCAAAGGGCGTTCGCCTCCTCGCCGGCGGTGTGCCGCTGCAAGCCACGACGTCCGAAACCGGCCTGGTGGTGAAGCTCCCGGACAAGGCGCCGGACCCGATTGCGAGCGTCATCGCAGTGGAACTGGACGGGGCGCCGGCCGTCAGGTGACTCAAATGCAGAGTGCACCGTGCGGATTGCGAGTGACCGTGCCTGGCCGCCCACCGCCTTCCGCCCACCGCCCACCGCCTACCGCCCACCGCCCACCGCCCACCGCCTACCGCCCACCGCCTACCGCCCACCGCCTACCGCCTCGACCGCCTACCGTCCACCGCCTACCGTGCCGCCTACGGCCCCGACTGTCATCGCGCCTGGTAGTACTCCGTGTATCTTCCCCGCCTGAACAACCATCCGCCAAGCGGCCCGAGCCAGCCGAGAACGTAGTACATGACGCCGAGATCCATCATCTCGATCAGGTTCCCATCCATGTCCTTGGCAAAGAAGAACGTGTGCCCGCGGGGAGAGCGCTCGGGCGGGCTGAGGCACTCTACGCCTTTGCTCACCAGGTAGTCGTACCACTTCTGCGTGTTCCGGACGTTGAACGAGAAGTGCGTCAGGCCGACGCGGTTCCAGGGAACTGCTGCAGGCGCCTGGTGCGGCGTGAACTCGAAGATCTCCAGGACGCCGCCGCCCGGCACGCGGATCCAGCCGATCTTGCAGCGCGGGGCGGGCGCATCCACGCCGAAGAAGCTGCGCACGCGATCCGGCGGCGTGTCCGCGACCCCCACGAGCGGGCAGCCGAACACGTCCGAGTAGAACCGGACGGCCGTGTTGAAGTCGGAGACAGTCAGACCGACATGGCTGAACGAGCGCGCTTTCACTGGCAGACTCCTGCTTCTTCCGTTTCGGCATTCGGTATCCGGTCGTCAGTTCTCACTCTGTTCTGGTCCCGGGTCAACCGCAAACCCGCAAACCGAGACCCAACCAAACTCAACACCGATTACCGCCCCAGCTCTGTCCGCGTGATGTGCTCCGCGACACGCAGCGCCTGGGCCGCGATCGTGAGCGCGGGGTTGACCGCTGCCGACGACGGGAAGAATGACGCATCGACGACGAAGAGGTTGTCGATATCGTGCGTGCGGCAGTACGGGTCGAGCACCGATGCGCGGGGGTCCGTGCCGAAGCACAACGTGCCGCATTGATGCGTCGTGTTCTTGTTGCGGTGCGAGTGCGCCACCACCACCCAGAACCCGAGCGCACGGAGCGTGCGCTTCATCTCCTTCACCAGGCGTTCGTGCGCTGTCACGTTGTTTGCCCGGTAGGCCAGCCGGACGCGTCCGTCGGCCTGTACCGTGACGCGGTTCTCGTCGTCGGGCAAATCCTCCGACATGGCCAGCCAGTCCACCCCGCGGGCTACCCACGTTTCGTAGGCCCACAATGGGATCCAGGGGACGACGATTTGCGCCATCACGCCGTGGGTGCGACCCTGTGACTGAATCTGCCCGAGGGGATAGCGATACCCGGGGCCACGCCAGTAGAAGTCGTTGATGGCGACGGTCTTCTGGAACACGGTCGCGTTCAGCCGGAACGGGTGGAACCCCTGCATCATCGTGGCGAGGTGCGCCATGTAGCGGCGGCCGACCAGGCCCGAGGAATTCGCGACCCCGTTCGGGTGCCTGTCGGTCGCGGAGCGGAGCAGCAGCGCCGCCGAGTTCACGGCGCCGCACGAGACAACGAACAGGGGCGCCGCGACGCGGATGGCTTCGCCGTTTCGCTCGACTTCGACCGCCTCGATCCTGGCGCCGGTTCCGTCCGTGATCAGGCGGCGGGCCAGCGCGTTGGTCCACAGCTCCACGTTCCGCCGCCGCAACGCGGGCCGCACGCAGCACACGTCGGCTTCGCTCTTCGCGTGGACCTTGCAAGGGAACGAGTTGCACGTGTTGCAGAGCACGCACCCCCCGCGTTCGCCGGGGCGAATCAGTCCGAGCGGCAACGGAGAGGGGTGCAGGCCACGCCGCCGCAGCACCGACACGAGCGCCTCCATCCCTTCCGCATGCGGGATGGGCGCGAAGGGGAATGGCCCCCGCGGCGCCTCGGTGGGATCGACGCCGTTCTGTCCGTGCACGTGGTAGAGGCGTTCGGCACGGTCGTAATACGGCTCCAGCGTGTCGTAGTCGATCGGCCACGCCGGGGAGATGCCGTCACGGTGCTCGATGGCATCGAAGTCCTCGCGCCGGAGCCGGTAGAGGACGCTGCCCCAGAATTTCGTGTTGCCGCCGACGCAGTAGTGCGTGTACGGCTGGAACTCCCGGCCGCGCGCATCGAGCCACCGCTCGGTGGTGCGATAGCGCAGGCGTTTCCATACGGCGTCCGCGCTCCAGTTCTCCTCTTCCTGCGGCACGAAGTCTCCGCGCTCGAGGAGCAGAATTCGCGCGCCCGTTTCCGCCAGCGCGTGCGCCATCGTGCCGCCGCCCGCGCCGGTGCCGATGATGATGAGGTCGTAGTGTGCCTGCCGCATCGAAATCCGGGCCGATCAGGGCGTCGCGTACACCTGGTCCATGAGGGCGTGGTCGGCCATCGCCCGCTCGAGGCTCATCTCGGGGGCGACGTTCAGCCGGATGGCCCGCACGAAGTCCCGGTACATGGCCTGATAACCGCGCGCGTCGCGAATTCCCGGCAAGAGCAGCCTCGGCATGCCGCGGCCGCGCACCAGCACGAACGCGCCGTTCGACTCGAACGTGATGATGCCGCTCCGTCCGAACAGCTTCGAGACCCGAACGCCCCTCAGGAGCGACGGGACCTCGCGCGAGTAGTAGATCGAGCCGACGGCGCCATTGTCGTACCGGAACGCCGCAAGCATGCTCTTCGCCCGGCGGTCGGAGCCGTCTCGCGAAATCGCCGGCCGGTAGCCGGTCACCGACGTGATCGTCGGCCCCAGGCTGCCCGCCAGGTGCAACCAGTGGATCCCCTCCTCGAAGAACGCATCGCCGCCCGCCATCGTCTCGTCATTGCGCCAATCGTCGGCGGCCTTGAGCCGCCGGGCGAGCGTGGTGATGTGCGCGAACACCATCTCGCCGATCGCGCCCGCGGCCAGCTGTGCCCGGAGGCAGACGGCGAGCGGCTTGTAGTGATCGTTCTCGCCAACGAGCACGACACGTCCGGCACGGTTGCGTGCGTCGATCACCGTGCGGTAGTCCACCAGAAGGGGGAAGGCCGGCTTCTCGACGAGCACGTGCTTTCCCGCAGCGAGTGCCTGCAGCGCCAGCTCCAGGTGAAACCGCGGAGGCACGGCCACAACGACCGCCTGGATTCGCGGATCGTGTATCGCGGCCGCGTAGTCCGGGTAGCTGCGCGATCCCCCGTACGTCGCGCGGTACGCATCCGCCTTCGCGCGGTCGCGGCTCGCATAGGCGGGAACGATCAGACCTCCCAGCCGCCGGATGTGACGGCTGTGCACACCCGTGATGAAGCCACATCCCAGGAAGGCAACGTGGATGGGTCCTCGAGTCGATGACATCAGGTGAACTGGAGCAGCGGGCTGTCGGCAGCGGCCGCACGAGCCACGATCATCATACGCGACAGCACGCGCGTGCCTGCGGTGGCCTGGGACTGCACTGGGGCCCAGGTTTGACTGTAACGGCCGGGCTGGAATCGCGTTAATATTCGAACGGTTCGCTCTGCCGTATCCGCGCCAGGTTGACCAGCGCTGCGGAGGCCGGAGAATCACGGACCGCGCCCTTTTTTGCTTCGCTCCCCCAGCAACTGAGGCCGCCGCTTGCGACGAACGTGCGGGCGTCGGCCTCGGAGGTCGCCTATGAAGCGTTGCCCCTTCTGCGCGGAGGACATTCGTGCCGCGGCGATCATCTGCCGCTTCTGCAATCGCGACCTGCCGCCAACGACCTCCGATCACACGCCCGATCCGCCGGTTTCCACATCACGCACGCCGCCGTGGCTGGCCGCCGCGGAGGAGACGCTCGGGTGCCCGGTGTGTGGCAGGACGATGACGGCGGGCGCGGCGGAGATCCTGCGGGCGGCGACGCTGAGCGCCGCGGCGGACTCGAGTCGCGGCGGGCTCGCGCGCGACTGGAGAGCGTGGGTGCTTGGGGTGGGAATCGTCCTTCTGATCGTCGCCGGGCCTTTGTGGGTAGAGCTCGCCAGGCGTCCCGACATCGCCGTACGACTGGACGCCACGTCAGCGCGCAGCGACGATGGGCCTCGACCGAGCCCGGTCAGCAGCATTGGGGAGTCCGACCAGGGCCAGCCTGATCTCATCACGCGACGCAGCGCGCCTCTGATGCCGACCGCCGGAGCCCCTATACTCACCCCGCCGGAACGGCCGCGCGCTGAATCTCCCGTGAGAGCCGACGATCTCGTTGCGGCGTATCAGCGCAACGGGATCGCAGCGGACCGATTGTACAAAGGGCAGATCGTGGACATCAGCGGCCCAGTCGGCTGGGTCGGCAAGGACTTGTTCGGGAATCCGTATGTGACGCTCGGACGCGAGGTCACCACCAGTGTGCAGGCCACGTTTCCTCGCGGGTCCGATACGCTCCTGGCCGACCTGACCCCTGACCAGCGCATCGTCGTGCGCTGCCGCGTCGAGGGGAGGCTCGTGGGCGTGGCGGCGCGCGAGTGCCAGCTCCTCTGACGGTCCTTCGGCACTCGTGCAGCGGTCGACAACCGCCACTCAGTTGCCATCAACTGCAGGACGTGCTGAAGGTGATCGGCATGCGGCGAACCTGCGTGCCTGCGTCATCGTTCAGCTGCTGCGGTCGGCATCGGGAGCGGTCGCTCGCGCTTCGCACCGGCGAGCACCAGCCCGCTCAGAACGGCGAGCGTCGTGACGATGACCGCGAAGAACGCGTGCACCGGGAGGAGAGGGACGGACACCGCCAGCACCAGAGAGGTGGTGCGGAGCGCGTTCGACCGTGCCGCCGCGTTCCAGCGGGCGAAGTCGCGCACCTGCTGGAGTAGCTGAAAACCGAGAACGATGAGCACCGCACCGAGCAGGAAGAGCGAGTAGACCCTGAAGTTGTACGGGAACGGCTCCCCCGCGTAGCTCGTGCCGATCGCAAGCCGCGAAAGGACGTCGAGGCAGTGCGCCACCATCGAAATAACGAGGAACAGCCCGAAGAAGCCTAACCAGAGGGTCTCCCAGAATCGTCGCCCCCGCGTGCCCCAGCGGCGGATGAGATATGCCAGCACCGCCGTCCCGACGGCCACGCTGACGAGCACGGCAATGTCGACCATTTGGAACAGATTCAGCCGGGAGAATCGGGGAAGCTACCAGGGTTCCGGAGACCTGCGGGCGCGCGGGCGGCCCCACAGCTCAGGATAGCTTCACCGCCGTCCCGCTCGCGTTGACCATCAGCATGCTGCTCTGGGCACCGAGCACTTCGTAATCGAGGTCGATACCCACGATGGCGTCGGCCCCGAGCTGCTGGGCGCGCTCGGTCATCTCGCGCACGGCCGTCTCGCGGGCGTTCGCCAGTTCCTTCTCGTACGCCGCGGAGCGCCCGCCAACGACGTCCCGGATCCCGGCGAACAGGTCGCGGAACAGGTTGGCACCGAGGATCGCCTCGCCGGTTACGAGTCCCAGATAGGTCCGAATCGGCCGGCCGTCTATCGCGGAGGTGGTGGTGAGAATCATGCCACCAGCATGGGGCCGACGCGGCGCCGAGCGCAAGCGAGCCGGTGTCTTCCCCCGGTTCCAGTCTCGGCCTGAAGCGTAGGACTCCAGCTCACCATCGTGGTGCGGAGCCCACAGCGGGGATCACGCCGCCGCGAGTCGCGGCCGCCGGGCGAAGAGTAAGTGCAGGATGCGGTCGAGCCCGGCGAAGCGGCCGCTGCCCGTAGCGAGAATGACGAGGAGCGCGCAGAGTTCGACCAGGTTCTTGTTGACAATCAAGTAGCTGCCCTCGCTGGGGATCGAGTAGAAGTAGCCCACGAACGGCGGGTTGCACAGGTAGAACAGCAGGATGAATCCGATCCCGGCGAGGCTCGCGAGCCGCGTGAACAGCCCCAGGACCAGGAGGACCCCCACGAGCGTCAGCCCCCACATCGTGATGAAGTCGGCGTTTGCGAGCAGGTTCGGCTGGCTGGCCAGCCACTTGAACAGGCCGGCGAAGGGGCCTCTGGCCTGACGCAGGTATCCCGCCGCCGACCACGTTGGCGAGGTCAGCTTTGCAATCCCCTCGTAGAGGAAGTGCCAGCCAACGAAGATCCGCAGCAGCGTGATCGCGATCATCGGCCAGCGGGAGAGCGTCGCTCCTTCCATGTCACGCTCCTCTAGATCTTGAAATCGTCGGGCTTGAACGCCAGCCGGGTCTTCGCCTCGATGGCCTCGTTGACCTTCAGGACGCTGACCGCGCTCTCGTACCCGACTTCCGGCGGGCAATTGAGCTTCGCCTTGCCGCGCACCGCGTCGAAAAAGTTCTGCAGGTGCGGCTGATGGTACGGGTCGCGCAGCACGACCGGCACCGTGTGCTGATCGGGGGAGACCGACTCGCGGACGTCCGCGACCGCGCCGGAATTCTCCTTCAGCGTCCTCTCCTGGAGCTTGGGGGCTGTCACGTATCCCTTCTGGATCCACGCGTCCCATGCGGGAGCGTTGGGATCGCGATAGAGCTGTCCCGCATAGTTCACCTCCGACTCGGAGATGAGCAGCGTGCCCTGGTCGCCCATGAAATTCTCGAAGTAGCCCTGGCTGCCGTTGGTGGTCTGCGTCTGGTAGTACGCCTTCACGGGGCCCTGCGGGGTCTCGAAGTCATACACGGCCATGACCGTGTCGTACCATTCGTGGGTCTTCGGATCGTGGTACAGGAGTCCACCGCTCGCCATCACGTGGGTGGGATTCGCACCCAGGAACCACGTGTAGATGTCGATCTGGTGCGAGCCCAGGTCGACGATCGGCCCGCCGCCCAGGCCCTTGTACCAGCGCCAGTTGCGGAACTGGTGCATGTCCTTGAACCCGTACTGCTTCAGCCGGGCCTGCGGAATCACGTATCGATCGGGAGCCCCGAGGTCCGCCGCCACCGCGCGGTTCCACTGTCCGTTGACGGTCACGATGCGGCCGAGCAGCTTCGCCTCGTTCAACAGCTTGTCGTAGCAGTGCAGGTAGCGCGGGTTCGAGCGGCGCTGATGGCCGATCTGAAGGAGCTTGCCGGTCTCGCGGGCGGCCGCCACCATGCTCCGCGCGCCCTCGAGGGTGTTCGACATCTCCTTCTCGCAGTAGACGTGCTTGCCGGCCTTCAGGCAGTCGATGGTGTGCTGCGCGTGCCAGAAATCGGGTGTGGCGATGAGGACCGCATCGAGCTCCTTCTCCTTGTCGAGCATCTCGCGGTAGTTCTCGTACCCGGTGACCTCGTGCTTGAACCTTCGCAGGCTGTTCACCACGCGTTTCTGGTTGTACTCCGTCCAGACATCACAGACGGCGCGGAAGCGCAGCCCGGGGATACGAAGCATCGCATCGGTCAGCACCTGCCCCTGGGCCCCGGCGCCGATCAGGGCGACGTTGATTTCCTGCAGGCCGGCCGGGGCGACCGGCGGCGCCGAGGCCGCCTCGAACCTCGCCTGCTGATACTCGCGCTGCTTGTTCCACGCGTAACCGAAGACGCCGAGAGCCGGGACGGTGGACAGCCCCCTCAGTACTTCCCGGCGGTCCAGCTTTCTGGGCCCTTCGGGTGCCGCCTGCGTCTTCTCCTTGCCTTTTTCGTTCTCGCCAGCCATTCCTGTCTCCTGTTGTCTGCGCCATGGTTCGGCGCCGGAGCCCTACTTCAGTGTCGGAACGCCCGGCGGCGTTCCCGGTTGCTTGCCATCACAGATGCGCGACGTTCCCGTTGAAGCTGGCAGCGCCGCGATCGGCGCCCGCTCGCCGAAGTATACGCGCCCGGTCGCGCACCGGGGAACGACAGGAACTTGCCCGGACGTGTAATGACAAGGACAGGCCACTAGTCCAAGAGTCCGCCGATGTGAACCAGTCCGGCGTCCCCGTGCGCATCGTCCGGCGGCTCCGGAAGGATCCATGCCTCGAGCCCCGGACTCCGCTCGCAGAGTGCCTCGATTTCCTCGATGCTCATCAACATGAACGCAGTCGTCAAGGCGTCCGTCACTGCCGCGGCGGCGACGCGCGGCCCCTCCGCGTGCCCCTCCGACCCGGCCGCCTCCGGCCTGGGCACTGCGGCCCAGGCCGCGACCCGCCCGCGGACCGGTTCGCCGGTGCGCGGATCCACGATGTGGTCGCCCTTCCGCAATCCGGAGGCGCCGAGCGCCGTCTGGCGCACCGACAACCGGGCGAGCACGCGAGCGGGAGCACGGGGGTCGCTGAGCGTCAGGGGCCAGCCCTCCCGATCGGTCGGCGGCTCCAGCGCGAGGACCGAGCTGAAGCCCCCGTGCACGAGCGCAACCCCGACACCCCATTCCTCGATCAGTTCCGCCATGCGATCGACCGCGTAGCCCTTGCCGACCCCGCCCAGGTCCACGCGCACCCCGTCCCTCGTCGCCCGGACCACCACCTCGTCGGGGTCGAGCTCGAGGGAGGGCAGTCCGGTGCCGATCGACACGTCGAAGGCGCCCAGGGTCAGGGCGAACATGTGTCGCGCGATGATCAGGCATTCCAGCGTGGACGGGCTGACGCGCGTGCTCTCGCCCGCCGCCAGGTGGTTGATTCGCGCGATGTCGCTGTTGGTCAGGAACCGGCTCAACTCGCGCTCGAGCCGATCGGTAAGATCGAACGCGGCCTGCGCCGCCTGCCCGGCGTACTGTTCGTCGGGATGCACGGCGTACACTTCGAAGACTGTCGCCATGGCCTCGTGCGAGAAGCGGCGCACGTCGCGCGGCCCTTCGATCCCGAGCCCGACGTCCACATCGGCTGCGGCACGAGGCCGATGCACATCGCCACCGGGGTACTGGTCGGCGCCTCGCGGCACGAAATCGCTGTCCTTTCGGCGGAACAATCAGGCGCCAGGCTGAAGGCGGCAGACTGCAGGCCTGTCGGGCTCGAGGCCTTTCAGGGCCGACATGCCTGCAGTCTGCAGCCCGTGGTCTGCAGCCGATCGCGAAGTCCCCCTACAACGACCAGCCCGGGCGGTACTGATGCTGAAGGTACTGCTCGGCCTCCGGCAGGTTCGTAACCTTCATGGTCGGTCCATCGAACATGAGCCGCGTGCCCGGGAACCGTAGCGCCACGTTGCCAAGGAGCACCGACTCGGTGAATGGACCGGCGTAATCGAAGTTCGACACCGCCTGACCTTTCTCACGGATGGCGTCGAGCCAGTTCTTCTCGTGTCCGGCGCGCCCGCCCGGGACCCTCGGCAGGCTCTTCGCCGGGCGCGCGAAGGCGGCCATCGCGGTCTCGGGGATGAGCCGCGGGCTCTCCGAGTAGGTCTCGCACCACATCTTGCCCTTGTCGCCGATGAAGATCGTCCCCGACTCGGGCAGCTTCCGCTCCGGCTCGAGATCGTCCGGCCTCTCCGGCAGCAGGCCCCCGTCGTACCAGTGCAACTTCACGGGCGGCATGCCGCCGCGCTCCGGGAACGACAGGTGGATGACCGCCGAGGGCGGATAACTGTCGTTGTAGGCCACGCGGCTGCCGAAACCAGGTTGGCCGGGGGCGGGGGGAAGGAAATTGTAGGCTTCCGACGCAATCACGCTGGTCGGCGCGCCGAGCTTCAGAATCGTGAAGGCCGCGTCCATCACGTGGCAGCCCATGTCGCCCATCGCGCCGGCGCCGAAGTCCTGCCACGCGCGCCAGCCGAACGGGTGATAGGTGCGGTTGTAGGGACGCATGGGCGCGGGACCGATCCAGAGGTCCCAGTCCAGCCCGTCGGGCACCGGGGGCGTGTCGGTCGGGCGGGGCATCCCCTGCGGCCAGATCGGCCGGTTGGTCCAGCAATGCACTTCGCGTACGGGGCCGATCGCGCCCGCGTCCATCCATTCCTGCATGAGGCGAAGGCCCTCTTCCGAGTGTCCCTGGTTGCCCATCTGCGTCACGACCTTGTACTTCCGCGCGGCCTCGGTGAGGGCCCGCGCCTCGCTGACGGTTCGGGTCAGGGGCTTCTGCACGTACACGTGCTTTCCCAGCTGCATCGCGGCCATCGCGATCACGGCATGCGTGTGGTCGGGCGTGGCGACGAGCACCGCGTCGATGTCCTTCTGCTTTTCGAGCATCACGCGCCAGTCCTTGTGGCGCGCGGCTTTGGGATGCCTCTCCAGCGTGCCGCGCTTCACCATGGCAGCCTTGGCGGCCTCGCTCTCGTCGCAGTCGCACAGCGCGGCGATGTTGTCGCTCTTTTCCACGTTCTCCAGATTCGACGTGCCCATGCCGTGCGAGAACCCGACGATCGCGACGTTCACGGTGTCGCTTGGCGCCTGGAACCCGGCGCCGCCCAGCACGTGGCGCGGCACGATCGTGATTCCTGCAGCGGTGGCGGCGGTGCCCATGAACGTGCGGCGGGACACCGGGGTAGGGGAGTTCTTCTCGTTGCTCATCGTATGCTCTCCTGCGCGAGTCCGCCCTTGCGGGGCGGCTGAATTCCGCCGGAACGTTCGTGACGCGGGCCTTTGAGCACCCACGCCCCCACGGCCGGCAGGGCGGCTCCACGCGCGGTCGCGGGGATGTCGCACATCATGAAGGCCGCCGGCATTGTATCCGCTGCGGCGCGCGTGGGCTCGATCCGGCCGCGTCGCGGACCGGTGCGTGCGCGGGTCGGGGGGACGCGGGGATGACGGCTGGGGCCGCCGGAACGTGCGGACGCTGGGCGACGCGTTCGCGCCAGATGTGCGCGAGGTCGATGGCTGCACGGGCGAAGTCGTAGCTGCGGAGCTTCGATCCGGTGATGTCGTGCCACGCCGGGACGACGAGTTCGTACAAGCGATCGCGACGGGCGGGCTCGCCTGGGGCGACCGGCAGCCGCAGGTAGCGGGCGATCAGCTCCACGTCGAAGATCCACGGGCTGCGGAACGGCTCGCCGAAGAGTGTTGCCGTCGCTCCGTTGACGCGCAGCACCTTCGCCCCGCACTGCGTATCGTACACCGGCAGATCGAGCGCGTGCGACACGGCCGTGGCGAACACGCGGCCCAGGTAATGCCGCGCCATCCTCCGCCTGACGTCGCGCCCGAGCAGCATCACGCGGGAGCCGAGGACGAACTCGATCGCCGGACGCCCGCGCAGCACCGCGAGGAAGTCGTCGATCACGCGGAGCGGCGTCGCGAGGTCGGCGTCCAGGAACCCGACGAGCGCGGCACGCCGCTCGATGCCCGCCAGGATGCCGGCGCGCACCGCCTCGGCCTTGCCGCTCCGCGACGGGTTGCTGAACGCCTCGACGGAGCCCGGCGCCGCCGAGCACATGCGGGCGAGGATCTCCGGCGTGCCGTCGACACTCCCATCGTCGACCATCAGCAGGCGTACGGTCGGGTGGGTCGCCGCGAAACGCAGAAACGCCTGAGGGTCGAGGCGGTCCGCCTCGTTGTGGCAGGGTACGACCAGGGCCAGCTCCGGAGGTGTCATCGCACGGTCGCCGCAGGCCACAGTGCCACAGCCAGCGCCGGTCCGCAATGCTCGGACGCTGGTGCCGCGGCTTCCCCGCACGCGGGAGGCGGGGCGCCGAGCGCTGCGCGCGCGAGGAAGCGTTCCCACAATCCGCGCTCGACGTAGAGCGCCAGCAAGACCTCCGGCCTGAGGCCGTAGAACTCCGAAACGAAGCGTTCGCCGAGTGATGCCTCGAGTCCGGCCGCGTGTTGCATCGATGCGACGATGACCGGCGCCTCCAGGGCCACCGGATCGCCAGGCGCGGCCCAATAGCCGACGTGCGGCATCGCCCGGAGGTACCAGGGCAGCGGCCACTGTTCGTACGGCGGCGCGACCACCGACACGCGCATGCGTTCGCCATCCGGATGCGCGGCGGCCAGCTCGCGGATGCGCGCGGCCATGCGCACGGTATCAGGAACGGTCTGCGCGTACACGTAGGGGTTGCGTGAATCCGCCGCGTAGGTCACCGATGCGCGCCAGGCCTGCCATCCCAGGTTTGCCGCCGCGAGAGCGAACCCCGCGATCAGCGCGCTGCGGAGCGCACCGGAGGAGATTGCGTGGACGAGACGCGAGAACCCGATTCCCGCGAGCACGAGCAGGCCGGCGTAGAACGGCAGCAGGTTCCAGGGAGTCTTGTACGGAATGGCCGAGAAGATCGCAGCCGCGATGGCAACGTCGCACGTGAGGTAGCGGGCCCAGAAGGTGCGGTCCGGACGCGAGCGGTCGGCGCCCCATGCCGTGACCGCACCGGCGATCGCCAGCACGATTACCAGTCCCTCACTCCATCGCAGGCCACCGGAGGAGGAGTACGTGAGCAGGCCGATGTAGTAGTGCCACGGGTGCGCGTGGTCCGCAGGGTCGATGCCGCGGCCCAGGTAGGTGCCGGCCCCGCGGAACGGCTCGAGGACGCTTCCCGGCGAGGCGAGAAAGGACGAGTAGAACAGCGCCGCGATCGACACTGCGACCCCCAGGCTCACGAGCGCTGCCACTCGCCATCGCCTCTCGGCGAACGGACTCCGCGGCCGTTCAGGTCCGAGCGACCACCACGCGATCGCGCAGGCCGCGAGGGCGGCCGGCAGCACGATGACCGAGGTTTCCTTCGTCGCGACCGCCAGGCCTGCCGCGACGCCCGCCAGCGTGGACCACACCAGCCCGCCGCCCAGCGTCACGCGTCCGATGGCGATCACGAACGCGAGCGCGAAGCAGGCGAACAGCGATTCCTGGATGAACATCCGTGAATAGAACACCATCGCGGGTGACAGCGCCATCAGGATCGCGCCTGCCGTCACCGCCGTCCGGCCGATGCCGTCCGACAGCAGCGGCAGCAGCAGGATCGTCGCCGTGCCGAACACTGCGGTGACGCCGCGAAGGGTGCGCTCGTCGAGGGACGCCAGCGTGGACTGTCCGCGCAGCCAGGCGGCGGGCAGCGACAGGTAGTAGAGGGTCGGTCCGTGGTGGTCCTGGGCGTCGTAGCGGTACTCGCCGCGTTCGAGCAGCGTGCCGAACTTGACCGCCTGGTTTGCCTCGTCGTGGTGCATCGGACGCACGTCGAGCCGGGCCAGGCGCAGCGCGAGGGCGGCCGTCAGGGCGATCGCCAGGACGGCGCCCACGCCCGCCCGCGTCATTTCGCGGGCGTGCCGTAGACTTCCACCTCGACGTAGTGGTTCAGGTCGTTCGTCGTGTTCCCGTTCGAGTAGAGCCGGACGTACCGGCCGGTCGCGCCCTTCGGGTCGAACAGCTTGCCCTCGGCGACCTCGATGTACTCCTTCTCTTTCCCCTGCGCGATCTTCGACGAGTTGTCGTGATCGTTGTTGAAGACCGCTGTCACGCCGGTCTTGAACGCGGCGTCGTTGGAGACCTGGACGATGACGTCGCGGTAGACCCGCGCCTGGCTGTGATAGTGCCAGGCGAGGATGGCGTGGAGCGCGTGCGGGGCGCCGAGGTCGATCTGCACCCACTGGGGCCCGGGCCCGAGCTCGATGAAGAACCCATCGCCGCCGGCTTTCTCACCATCCGTGACCATGTCCAGTTCCCCGATGACCGGCTGCATGTCGCTCGAGGTCACCGTCTTCTTCGACGACACCAGGACAGTGCCCTTCGGGACGAAAAAGGCCGCGCGCGGCTTGCCCGTGACCACCTCCAGGTTGGAGCTCTTGAGGTTAGTGGGCGTGCCGATGAACATCGGCTTGGGAAGCTTCAGCTTCAGCTCCTCCTTGCCGGAATCGGGCTGCGCACCGAGCGGTGCGAAGGCCAGGACGAACAACAGCGAGGTGACGAGGATGCGCTTGGTCATTGAAGTCTTTCGGACAGGAAGCCGGCGTGTTCAGGTGGTGCGTGTCGCGCGGCCCGGCAGTGCCCGCGGCCGCATACACGCTACTGGAAATCTTACACCGGTGGCGGAGGTGCGGGCACGCCCCGAGGTGCGCGGTCTCATCGGCCCGCCGGCCCTCGTCGCTCCGACAGGGCGCGATCAGAGGGGCAGTTCCCACCCTTTGCGGTAGCTGCCCTCGATGAACGGCTGCGCTTCGGGTGCGTTGGTGGCCGCCATGCCCGGCGCGTCCCACTTCACGACCTTGCCCGTCCGCAGCGCCAGCGTGCCGAGGAGGGCGAACTCGGTGAGCCGCGCCCCGTACTCGAAGTTGCTGCAGGCGGGTGTGCCGCCCTTGCAGGCCTGGAGCCAATCGGCATGGTGTCCGGCGACGCGGGCGAGCGTCTTCGGGGGGCGCGTGTACGCGCGGTGCAGTTCCATCGGCAGCAGGCGCGGCATCCCGGACCACCCGGCGCATGTGAGGATCCCTTTTTCGCCCACCATCATGAGCCCGTTGTCGCCCTCGCCGAGCCGTTGCAGCGGGTCGTCCGGATCGATGCCGAGCGGTGTGGGCGGCCGGAGGCCGTTGTCGTACCAGTACAGCGTGAGCGGGCCTCTGTTTCCCTGCGCGCCGTACTGATATGTGACAAGGTGGCTTCCCCTGTTCGTCTCCGGATCGACGAACGAAGCCCTGGCCTCCATTGTGATTGGCGTGTCGAGGCCGAGCGCATTGAACGCCGGATCGAAATGGTGCGGCGACATGTCGGGCATGCTGCCGTTACCGAAGTCCCATACCCATCGCCAGACGAACGGGGCGTAGATCCCGCTGTAAGGCCGTTCAGCCCGTGGGCCAAGCCAAAGGTCCCAGTTGAGGCCTGGGGGCTGGACGGGCGGCCCCTCGCCCGGACCGGGGTTCGTGGCCGACCGCGGATCGCCGCTCCAGGCGTGCACCTCCCGCACGGGACCGATCGCGCCGTCCGTGATCCACTCGACCGTCTGGCGATGCCCCTCGCTGGAACGGCCATGGTTGCCCATCTGCGTCGCAACCCCCGTTTCCTTCGCGACGCGTGCCACGAGGCGCGCCTCACGGATGTTGTGGGTGAGCGGCTTCTCGCAGTACACGTGCTTGCCGGACTTCATCGCGAGAATCGAGGCGTACGCATGCAGGTGGTCGGGCGTGGCGATGAGGACCGCGTCGATGGCCTTTTCCTTCTCGAGCATGACCCGGAAATCCTCGTACGTGGCGCAGGCATAGTTGGGCGTTTTGCCAGAGTAATGCTCCTCGATTTCCGCCTTCACCGGCCCGCGGCCCGACTTGCCGGTGTAGTACCACCTGGAGAGGTCCCATTCCTCCGCCGGATCGGCCAGCGCGATGATCTGGCAGTCCTCCTCCTGGAAGAGGGCACGGGCGTTGGTCCGGCCCTGGCCGCCCGCGCCGATGATCGCGACGTTCACCTTGTCGCTGGGGGCGACGAAGCGTGACCCGCCGAGGACGTGCCGGGGCACGATGCTGAACGCGGCTGCGGCGGCGGTGCTCGTTGCGATGAACTGTCGGCGGGTGGCGGCCGGTTTCGTGTGCATGGTCATCCTCTTCGTGTCCGGGGTCCGGACAGGCAGCATCATAGAACGATCGAATCGAACCGTTTCCGCCATTTGGCGCACGAACCTGACTGCCCGCGCCGCTGCTCTGGGGGTTTCCGGGGCCAGGCACCGGCGCTCGGATCTGAAGGTCGGCGCCACACGTGATGCGCGTGGACTTTTCCGATGTCGCGCGGGTGAAAACCCCCAATGCGCGCGTCCTCGCCGGCGGACCCGCCGATTCCCGCGAGATCCACGGGAATTCGGCACCTCGCGCGGGTACGCGCATTGCCACACATTAAGTGTCTCGCGCCGATCGAACCGCCGGGTGGCCGTCGCTGCGCCCGGCCCATGCTATACGGCGTGGGAGGAGGCCGACCATGATTGCGCTCAAGACCGTCCTGGTGGCGACCGATTTCAGCGAACTCTCGGAGGTGGCGGTGCGGTACGGTCGCGCGTTCGCGGATGCGTTCCACGCCTCGCTTCACATCCTGCACGTGGTGCCGGACTCGATGGCGCTCCCGTGGGCGACGCTGGCGGACGGCCTCGCGATGGCGGATGTCCAGCGGCAGTGGGAGCGTGAGGCGAACGAGCGCCTGCAGCGGATGCTGCCCGAGCGCGAGGCCCTGCACACCACGCTGGTGACCCGGACCGGCGATCCCGTCCGTCAGATCACCAGCTACGCCGTCGAAACCAGCGCCGACCTCGTGGTGCTCGGCACGCACGGGCGAGGTCCCGTGGCGCACATGCTGATGGGCAGCGTGGCCGAGCGCGTCGTGCGCACGGCGCCGTGCCCGGTGCTCACTGTTCGGCATCCGCAGCACGAGTTCGTGTCGGAGCGCTTGCTGCCAGTCGAGGCGGCGAAGGCCGCGCCCGTGGCGCAGGCCGGCTGATCGGGCACATCGGGACCGACGGTGGCAGGGACCGCGAGGTCGCGACGAGCCAGGCGCCTGTCCAGTGCGCCTGACGCGCCCATCTCGTCGGCAGCACGAAAGGACGACTGCACAAGCACGAACACGACAACCGCACGGTGACCGGGGGGCGTGCCCTGGAAACCACCAACACGATCACGCGCACTCACGTACCTTTCGCGGCAGCTCGCTCGAGACGCCGCAGACGTCAACCTCAGCTGCTGCGTGATGAACGCAGTCGCCAGCCCTCGAACCACGCCGCTACAGCCGCGACCGGGCCTTCGGGCCGGTCGCGGCGCCAGCCACCCGCCGATGTGCGCTGCCGTCCTCGCCGTGATCCTGACGGCGGGCGTGGCGGTGCTGTCCGCGCTGCACGTCGACGTCACCGACGATCCCTGCGATGGGCGGCGTATCGTGACGGAAGAGGTCGATCCGCGAACTAGCAGTAATCCCCTGAACGAAGAGGTGTACGCTAAGCCTGCCTTCGCCAGTGGCGTGGCGGATATCTGCGAGCTACGCCCTGTCGGCCCCATCGTCTACCGTGGTCCGATCCTCCATCCGTTTGCCGCGGCTGAAGGGGCGTTGCGCTTCTACAGCGACTTCTCGGCCCAGGCACCTGACGAACTGACGATGTTCTTCGGGTTCCTGCATGCGCTTGATGGCTCTGGCAACAAGCTCGTCGGAATTGTGGCGGGATATGACGGTCCGCAGGCAGATGCTGAACGCGCGCTGGCGCCGCTCAAGGCGTTCGGGTCGCCGGTGGTCGACGCGATTGGTCCGATCCCGCCAGTTGCGCGGCCTGGCTATGAGCGTGTGGAACGCCGTGATCGGACTCGGGGTGGTGCTGCTTGCCGCTGGCGCGTTCGCGGCCGCCGGTGGACAGCCGGCCCATGTCCCACGGACGCTGCTGCTCTCGGGCTTCGTAGTCGGATTCGTCTTCGTGAGTACGCGTCGCGCCGTCGCGCGAGGCTACGACGAAGCCGAACTTCGGCGGACCGTAGCGGCTGATCTATAGGTGCACTCGTCGAGCACGGTGGGCGCGGATGCCGCCTACCGGCCTACACGCCCGACGGCTGCCTGCGGGCCGCTTCTAGGAGTGGGGCGGGGAGCTCGGCGGCGGCTGGTGAGCCCGTGGCGAAAGGCCGGCTGCATTCGGCCGCCGATGCATCCCCGCCGGCTGCGTTGCTTCTTCCTCAAATACTGCCCGGTAGTCTCGGCCGTCGCGCCTTGCCGGCGGGGCGCCTCCGGGCTCTGGGTGCGACGCCGGTCTTCACCACCGGCTGCTAGGCGACGGTTTCCGACGAGATCGTCAGCAAGAACCCGCTCGGATCGGTGACCTCGAACGCCCGGCTCTTCCACTCGGTGTCGTGCGGTTCCGACGTGAGCTTGATGCCGGCGCTCCGGGCCCGCGCCGCGATCTCGTCGACGTTCTGTGTAGTCGACAGGTAGACCCGCATGCCGATGCCCTTCTTCCGGTCGCGTCCCTTCTTCCAATCGTCCTGGCTCAAGCCGATCTGGTGCTTGCCCGCGCGCATCATCACGCCCAGCAGTGTCCCGTTGTCTTCCCACCGCTCGTCGACCGTGAAGCCAAGCGCCTCGTAGAAAGCAATGCTCTTCTGTAAATCGTCGACGGTTAAGCTGGGAAGGATGGTGCTGACCTGCAGAGCTTCTTGCGTTGTTGCCATGATGACCTCCTTGGAGTTCCGTACATTCGCATGCTAGCGGCCTGCCTCGCGGACCTGCAAGCGCGACCGTGACGCATTGAAGTGAGGCTCAATCGACTCGAGCGGCCAAGGATCGACTCCGCCGTGCGGTGACTCGGCGGATCGCAGGCTCACATCAGCGATTCGGGCCAGCCGCGACGGTCACGCGCAGGTGATTCCGCTGCTGTGGTGTGCGTTCGTAGTCAATGCGCTCCGCAATTGAGCGTACGAGCAGGAGGCCTCGACCACCACAGTCGGAGTGAGGGGCCGCCTCTGCACGTGCCGGCACCGGTTGTCGAGGATCGAACGCCACGCCATCGTCTTCGAAGTACAGTTCGACACGGTCGCCGTGAATGGCGACCGTCGTCGAGATGCGGTGGTCTTGGCTGTCCGCGTAGCCGTGGCGGATGATGTTGCTGACGATCTCCTCGAATACCAGCTCGCACCAGTAGCGCGTTCTGGGCTGGAGAGGATAGCCATCGAGGATGGTGCGAAGCTGACCGAAGCCCTGTTCGAAACCTGCGCTACTGCCGGCGAACGTCAGGACGTGCCCGCTTTCCATCTCGTCTCGAGGTCCGGTGAAGCGTCACGAGGAGACGAGGCGACGGGCGTCGTTCTCGTCGCTGCCAATTGGAATGAGGTCGGACAGCGAAACGTTTTCGAAGGTTTCCTGCACCAGCGATGGGACGTTATAGATCGCCAACTTTGCGTGCCGCTGACGCATCCCGCGCGCGACGCTGATCAGCATCCGGATTGCCATCGAGGCGACGAACTCGACCCGGGAGAAATCGACGATCGCGTTCTTCCCGGCAGGAACCAGCGTCGCAACGAAGCGCGTTTCGATCTGATCGACGCCGGGCGCATCCAGCCGTCCGTTCAGCGTGACTTTGGTGATGTTGTCATTTACTTCGGGGACTTCCATGCCCACGGTGTGCTCTCCGATCGGCGTCATTAACGATTCCCGACAGAATAGTTGGTGCGTGTTACGGGAAGGTAACGACCAGCATCGAGAAGTCGTCGTCCGGCGGTCCGCCACGGCAGACCGCCTTCACTTCGTCGTACAGCCTCCGGCATTCGTTGCCGCCCGCCGCGATCGGTTGCGTCAGGAGCGGCGCAAAATCCGCAAGCCGCCACTGTCGCTCCGCGCTGCGGACCTCGAACACGCCGTCGCTGAAGAGATACAGCATACTCCCGGCCGGAACCGGTGTCCGCGCCGTGTGGAAACGCGCCTCCGCGATCGCGCCGATCACCGGTCCAGACGTCTTGAGGGGCCGCGCGCGGTCCCGCTCAACGGGCACCAGGTAGCCGGCATGATGACCGGCGGTCGCGTAGGTCAGCATTCGAGCGAGCGAATCGTAGACACCGTACCAGATGGTGAAGTATTGGTCGTCGGGCCGATCCATCTGGAACGTTGCGTTCAATCTCGACAGGACCTGCACCGGATCCCTGAAGTCAGTCGCGGGCAGGGCATGCTCCCGCAGGATATTCACTACCGAGACCGACAGCATCGCCGCGCTCACGCCGTGTCCAGAGACATCGATCAGGTAAAGGCCGAAGGTATGATCGTCGATGCAGCCGTAGCCAAACGCGTCACCGCCAAGCCGCGCTGACGGCTGCAGCATCCACTCGGTGCGTATCGGTCCGTCCAGCAACGGGCGTGGCAGCAGCGATTGGACGTAGCTGGCCGCTCGTTGGATGTCGCGATACTGTTCGTCCGCGCGGTCGAGATCGCGTTGCGTGCACCGCTCACATCGGAAAAGATGCGCCCCGACGCGGAGCACGCTCCCCACCGGAAGCGGCCCTCGTCTGTCGATCCGTTGATCATCCACGAACGTGCCGTTCGTCGACCCGAGGTCTTCGATGATCACCTCGCCGTTGACGACGCTCGCGAGGCAGTGGAGGCGCGAGATGCCGCCGTCCGGGAGGACGATGTCGACATGTGGATCTCGTCCTGCAACCACGACACGTTCAGAGAGCCCGATACGTCGTCCCGCCTCGCGGCCCTCGACCACCACGAGCGACAACGCCTGCTCAACGGACGCCACCGCCGCGTCGACCGCCTGACGCGAGAACTCTGCAGTGAGTTCGGCTCTTAAACGACTGTGTGGCCGAGTGTCACGCTCCTCATTGGACACGTCACCGCAGCATAGCTGAAAACGTTACTGGGAACGACTGCTCGATGCCGCCGCACCGCAGGAATCCGTGAACGATTCATGCCGCCGGGCTTCCGCGCTCAGCACGATTCGTCACGCGTGCCTCCCGTCGCAAACGACGAACTCGAGACGCGACGTACAGCACAAAACGACAATGGGCGTTGCGAGGATCTGATTCAGGCGCGTGTAGGAGGAATGGGCGGCACTGCTCGGTCCTGCGTTGCGACCCTATCGACGACCGGTTTCGTCGTAGCGTTCGGAATGTTTTGCGTCTTCTACGTCCTGAATCTGTTACCGGTGAACCTGTTTCTCGCCGAACTGACTGGGCGGACCGCTGGCAAAGCATGATGCAGCGCTTTCGAGCCAGCGAATTCGACAGCCTGCGGGTGTTCCTGAACATGCAGTATCTCAAAGGGGCGCCTTTCAAAATTGGCCTGGCGTCCGTCATCGGCGCGGTAATGGGACTCGTTGGCGGAGCCATCGGCCGTTTGAAGTCGGCCGAGTCTCCCGCGAGGGTGTGACACCGATTTCACCACGGGCTGCTAGTCGGCGACTCGGCGCGCTGTCAGCATGCGAAGTCTTCAACATGCTGGCGCTTGCTCGGCTGCAGGATCCACGCGCTGCACTCCACACGTTATAATCCCGCCCACTCCAACATGCCCCTCAGCCCCGGTTACCGCCTGGACGCTTACGAGATCGTGCGCCCCCTCGGCTCCGGCGGCATGGGCGAAGTGTGGCTCGCCACCGAGATGCGCCTGGGCCGAAAGGTCGCACTCAAGGTGCTGCCGGAAGACCTGACCCGCGACCCGCTGCGCGTTCAACGCTTCGAGCAGGAGGCGCGAGCCGCGTCCGCCCTCAGCCACCCGAATGTCTGCACCATCCTCGCGCTCGGTGAGACAAGCGAAGGCGAGCACTACATCGCGATGGAGTACGTGGAGGGGGAGATGCTGCGGAAGCGCATCTCTACGTCTCGACTCTCGATCCGCGAAGCCCTCGACATCGCGATCCAGGTGGCCGCCGCCCTGACCGCCGCGCACGCTGCCGGGATCACTCATCGCGACATCAAGCCCGAGAACGTGATGCTCCGGCCTGACGGGTTCGTCAAGGTGCTGGACTTCGGGCTGGCGAAGCTGGCGCTTGCGGGCCCCGAGCGCGCCGGGACTGAAACGACCCGCATGCTGCTGAAGACCGACGCCGGTGTCGTCGTGGGCACGGCGGCCTACATGTCGCCGGAGCAGGCGCGCGGGCAGGAGGTGGACGCGCGGACGGATATCTGGTCGCTGGGCGTGCTGCTGTATGAGATGGTCGCCGGGCGCGGTCCGTTCGCCGGCCCCAGCGGTAGCGATGTGCTCGCCGCGATCCTGCAGAACGAGCCGCCACCCGTGGCGCGTTTCGAGCCCGACGCGCCGGCAGAACTGCACCGCATCCTCTCGAAGACCCTCCGGAAGGATCGCGCGCAGCGCTATCAGACCGTGCAGGACCTGCTCCTCGACCTGCAAGCGCTTCGTGACGAAGTCCATGCTCCCACACGCCTTCAGAGTGCGTCCACGGCAGTCACGGCTGCGACGGCGGACGGCTCCGCCAGGGGCGCCGCCGAGGTGCGGCCACGGAACCGCCGCGCGGGGCGCGCTGCCGCCGCCGCCGTGCTCGTCCTCGGCGCGGCGTTGGGAGTGTGGGCGTGGAGATCCGCGCGCCCGGCACAGACGCCGGGGGTGCAGAGGGATACGGCCGTCCAACACAGTCTGACGCGACTGACGTTTGGACCGGGACTCCAGTCCGACGTGACGTTCTCGTCGGACGGGCGGTTCATCGCGTACGGATCGGACCGCGCGGGGAACTTCGACATCTGGGTTCAGCCGGTGGCGGGAGGCGAGCCCGTCCAGATCACCAAGTCGAGAGAGCACGAAACGCAACCGGATTGGTCGCCCGATTCGAGCATGATTGCCTACCGTTCTGAAGCGGACGGCGGCGGGATCCACGCCGTTCCCGCGCTCGGCGGAGCAGAACGGAGACTGGCCAAGGGAGGCTATCGGCCGCGTTTCTCCCCGGACGGCCGTTCCGTGATGTTCCTCAGTTCGCTGGAACATGAGACCACGAACGTGGCGCGGCCGGACGTGTATCTGGTCCCGTCAGAGGGAGGTGCTCCACGTCGGCTGTTTGAACGATTCTGGGATCAGGTCGGCGCGTTTTACCACATCGACTGGCACCCCGACGGTGCGCGTGTCTCCTTCACGGGCGTGTATGCCAATGTGACGGGGTTCTTCACGGTACCGGTGAGCAAGGGCAACCCGGTCGCATCCCCCATTCCCCAAGGCCTGGCCCAACGGGTCGAGTTCGGCGTCGACGACGATGCCGCATCGGACCGCCTGTCGTTGCGCGAGTTTCGTTGGAGCCCGACGGGCACTCGTGTGCTTTTCTCCGGGTCGTTCAAGGGGCTCCAGAATCTCTGGAGCATAGACGTAGATCCCGTCACGTTAGGGTGGCTATCCCGGGCCCCCGCGCGCGTGACAGCTGGATCGGGAGCCGACGACCGCCCCACGCTCTCAGCGGATGGCCAACGGATCGCCTTCACCGTCCGACGCGAGACCACGCGAGTGTGGGTGATACCCTTCGACGATCGACGAGGCAAGACGCAGGGTGATGGGCAGCCGTTGAGCCCGGATGACTTCACACTCACGAACTTCGATCTTTCGCGCGACGGCCGGAAGCTGGCATTTGTTGGCTGGCTGCCCGGTGCTGGCCGACGGCAACTGTGGGAGGTCACGGTTGCGACAGGGGAAAGCAGGCTCCGGCTATCAGACGATCTCACCCGAGGCTTCATCAGATACTCGCGCTCTGCTCATGCGTTGGCCTTTGACGCGTCGGGATCACCGCGAACGCTTCGAATACTACCGGCGTCGGCCCTCGAGGAACGTGTCGTCGCGCATGCCGAGTTGATGTTTCCGTTCGACTGGACGCCGGACGAGACGGCGATCATCGGAAGCGCGGCAGACGGCACGCGAGAACCCTGGTACGTGGCCGCATGGCCAATAGCTGCAGCTCCGCACGCCGAGAATAGCGTCACCGTCATCCTGCGGGACCCTGACCTGTCGCTGTGGGGTGCACGGTATTCACCCGATGGAGCGTGGCTGTGCTTCAACGCACACGGAACACGGGGCAACTCGGTCATCGGTGTGGCCACTGCCAGTGGGCCATCCGACCGGCCGTGGTCGAGGGTCACCGATGGAAAACGATGGGCAGACAAACCGAGGTGGTCACCTGACGGTAGGGCGCTGTACTACTTCAGCAGCTCCGAAGGAGGCATCTTCAACCTGTACCGGGTGCGGTTCGATCCGTCGACCGGGGGAACGGTCGGTACTCCGATCCAGATTACGTCATTCCACAGTCCAGCGCACGGGATCTCACCGCACCTCGCCAACGGCGAGTTGAGCGTGGCCCCCGGGCGGCTGGCGCTGCCGATCCGCACGGTTTCTGGCAGCATCTGGATGCTCGACAAAGTAAGCGAGTAATGGCGTTGCAGTGTTCGCCGAGAGCAAACGTGCACAGTCGCTACCCGCGCTCCTTCAACCGCGGCAGGACTGAAGTACGGCTGACAGTGCGCGCGAGAAGCAGGCTGACGACGTTGATGCGGGTTGTCACCTTGGAATCTCCATGAGCGCTAACTGCCGTCGTGGGCGTCCGGTCAGAGCGTGATAGAAGGGAATCCATATATGCGAACACGGCTTGTCTGCGCTGGTCTTCTTGGGTGCGCCTGCGTTTTCGCCGGATCGCGTCCGGTGCACGCGCGCGAGCCGAAGCTCAAGGTGATGATGATTTTTGCCCATCCCGACGAAGGCGAGATCTACACCGGAGGCACCGCGATCCTCTACACGCAGATGGGGCACACGGTGACGTTCCTCTCGATCACCAATGGCGATGCGGGCCATTACTCGATGAAGCCGGAGGACCTCGCCAAACGCCGCTACCAGGAGGCGATGGAGGCCAGGCGCATCATTGGATTGGCCGGCTATCAGGTGCTGGACTATCACGACGGGAACCTCCAGGACACACCGGCGCTTCGAGCCAAGGTCGCCGAACGGATTCAGGATTTCCAGCCGGATGTGATCTTCAGCTACTACTCCGCAGACGGCGGCCACAACGACAACATGAGCGCAGGCCGGATCGTGCGCGGCGCCGTGCCTTTGCTCAAGATGGCGAAGATGCCGGTTGTGTTCTATGTCAGGGACTACTTCACGACCGGGTTGTCCCACGTCCCCCACGTCGCGATCTCCATCGACAGCGTATGGGAAACGAAACTCCAAGCCTGCGGGGCTCATGAGTCGCAGGTGCTCGAGTCCAACCCGCACTCGCTGGGCATTCTGGCCGAGGTGCAGGCGAGCAAGGAACGGGCGCGCGATTACCTCTACCACAACACCCACGACTACAGTCAGGTGACGCCGGACATCCTGCTGACCCTCGAGAAGTGGTACGGCCGCCAGACGGCCAGCACCGTGAAATACGCGGAAGCGTTTGAGATCGCCGAGTTCGGACGCCAGGTCCGCGAGGACGAAGTGCGCCAACTGATGCCGATGCTCGGCGGAATGCTGACGGTTCCGGGCCGCACCCGATGGCTGGATACCGCGATCGACGTCACCAGCGGTCAGCCCATCGAGATCACAGCGGAGGGATCCGCCCAATGGAACGAGGACGGTCACCAGTTCACCGGGCCCACGGGCGCTAGTCCGTACACCCGCTCGGGCAGCAAGCCGATGCCCGGCATCAGCACCGGCGCCCTCATCGGCAAGATCGGCGCAGACTCTACCGAGTACTTCTACATCGGCTCGGGGATGACTGTTACGCCGTTCGCGACCGGACGGCTGTTCGTCGGCGTCAACGACGACAACGTCGATGACAACGGCGGCGCATTTCGGATGTGGGTGCGCCCCGTGAAGGGAAACTGAGGGTCGGATGCAGGACCTGTCACGCCGCCACTTTCTCGGCGCCGCAGCTGCGGTCCTGACTGCGGGCCCGGGCGTGTCGGCCCGGTCCTCCACCAGGGGCCACCCCGCGACACCCACGACCGGCATCCGCGTCGGCGTCGACACCGACAAGCAACCCGCGGCGATCAAGGCCAAGGGCGCCCTTGCGATGCTGGACTATGTGCGGGAGAACGGTTTCGACGGCGCGTGCTTCCGTCTGATCTTGGATCTCAGTCCCACGCTCGACCCGGTGCTGCTCAAGGAAGTCAGATCGCACGCCGATTCCTTGGGACTGTTCCTCGAGGCGGGCGTCGGATGGATGAATCCGTTCAACACGGCCGAGCGGCCCGACATCCGCAAGCTCGGCGACGGCGACTACCGGCTGGCCATCGAGAAGATGCTGAAGGCCTGCCGGTCGATCGATTGCACCGAACTGTGGGCCGTCTCGGCCCATACCGTGCATGGGTCGCCCGCGTACGTGGCCTACGATCGCTTTCGGACCGATGTCTCCTGGGGCGATCAGATGCGGGCAATGACGAAGTTCATCGCCTCGCTGGCGCCGATGCTGCGCGATCTCAGACTGCGGGTGAACCTGGAAACCCACGGCGATGAGACGTCCTTTGAACTCATCCGTCTCATCGAGGAAATCGGTCCCGACGTCGTGGGCGTTACGCTCGATCCGGGAAACCTGCCCTTGCAGGCCGACGTGCCGTTGGACGCGGTGCGACGGATGGCGCCCTACGTCCATCTCGTTCAGCCCAGAGACGGCATTCTGTTTCACACCAGCGAGGGCATGAGTCAGCAGCTCCGCACTGTAGGCGAGGGCGTTCTCGACTGGGACGCGGCCCTCGCGACCCTGAGTGAGTACCATCCGAATCTCCACCTCTGTCTGGAAGAATCCCCCCGGACGGAGATCCCTCTCTTGTGGCCGACCGCGAAGTACCGATCGCACTATCCAGAGCTCACGGAACGAGACGTGAAGGAATTCGACCGGCTGGCGAACATCTGCGAAGAGAGGATCCGGACAGGCGCGATCCTGAGCGTTGAGGCGTATCTTCAGCTCTCCTTTGGCGACACAGAACGATTGAAGTCGTATCAGACGGGCGCGACGCATCTGAGGACGATCCTCAAGGCGAAGGGACTCTGAGATCCTCTCCTGGATCCTGGGGGACGCCTGCGTGCTCGCACGTTCGACGGCTAGGAGCTCATGAGGGTTTGTGACCTGGCCAAGGTCAGCGGCCTCACGCTGCACGGAATTCGGCACACCTGCGCCACGCCGCTGCCCGTGCAGGGCGTGACACGCTGGCAGGGGAGAGGTCGGCCGACGTCATCGAGCGCGGAACCGTCGCCACGCCTTGACGAGCTCGGCGGTCTGGTCCGCGACGGCCGAGCGGATTCGGGGCTCGAGTCCCTCGAGCCGCCGAACCTGCTGGGACACCTCACGCGGGCCGCCTGCATCCGGAGCTGCCATGTGGCCGCGGCCGAGCTGAGCGCCCACGTCGTGCGCCACCTCCACGATCTCGTCTGCGGACACGTAGTCGGCGAGGTCCACTTCACGGTAGGAAGGGTTCCAGCTGCGCAGCCACCACCGCGGGTCGTCGGATCCGGTCGCGCGGAAGGGTGGAAGCACCATCATGAACTGGTGACGCAGGCGGCCGATCCGCTCGCTGCCGGTGACGACGCGTACGGCGCCGCGCGCCACGACGTCCAGACACGACACCGCGCTCAAGTCGCCGCTTCGCTTCACTTCGACGATCACGTCGTCGTCATCGGCAGACGACGGGCCTTCGAGCCGCAGCAGCACCTTCGAGGCCAGCGCGCTGCCGACGCCGAGGTTCAATCGACCCGCCTTTTTGACTCGGAAGAAGCCCGCCGGCATTCCAGGCTTCACGCCGCCGGCGTGCTCCTCGAGCACTGACCGCACGAAGGGCACCGCGGCCTCGTACTCGGGATCGAGCGGCAGCATGAGCGAGTCGACCCAGGCGAGGAACTGGTGCGCATCGCGTGCCTCCTTGGCGCGGAGCCTCGTCACCGCCGACGGATCGGGTGGGAGATACGTAGTGTCGCTCAGACTCGCACGGTATCCCGCGAGGAACGCGTCCGTGGCCTTGTCGCGGCTGCCGTTCCAGCCGCGCTTGTCGAGCGCGAGGTCGACGGAGGCAAGGAAGCGCGTCACGTCGAGCACGAAGGGTCCCAGCGTCGAATCGTCGAAGTCGTCGAGCCCGCGGCTGTCGGCCGTGAAGGCGTACTGCTCGATGTGCGGATCGCCGTGCAGCCTCACATTGGGCAGCCCCGTTCGGGCGTCCGCGAACCGATCGCACGTGGCCTGCATCCACTGCACGTTGACGAATCGGAAATAGTCGTAGAGGTCGTCACGGAGTTGGGCGCGAAGCGCGGCCGGCAGGCGGCGAACGCTCGCTTCCGTTGGCTCCAGGCGCGCGATCGACGGCGGCGACTGGGGCACGCGGCCAAACGCAAGCGGCGCGTGACGTGGTCCGACCGCGGGCTGCGTACAAAGCAGCGCGATGAGCGCGACCGCGCGCGTGGGTGACGCCAACCGTGTCCGACGAGGCCGCGGCATGTGCCTCCGGGCGCGACGTGCCAACAGCCGAACGACACATCGGCGCCTCACTGCCCAGTCTACTGCCCGGACGCGGCTCGTGGGGCGAGCCGCCATCCGCAGATCTGGCTTTCGTGCGAGACTGACGGGCCGGGCTGCAGCATGTGGAGTCCGGCTTCAGCCGGACTTTTGTGCAATCGAGAGGAGGTTCTCATGGCCGACTCGTCAGTGCTGGGACGAATTCTCTGGTACGAGTTGCTGACAACCGACGTGGACGCCGCGGAGCAGTTCTACACCGCGGTCGTCGGGTGGGCGACAACGCCGTTCGAGGGCTCGCCGCAGCGGTACGACATGTGGATGCGCGCGGGCAGCGTGCCTATCGGCGGTGTGATGCCGATCCCCGAAGGGATGCACTTCCCGCCGCACTGGGGCATGTACGTCGGTGTCCCGACGCTCGAGGACGGCGTGGCCCAGATCGAGCGACTCGCGGGGAGCGCGTTGTCACCGGTCATCGACGTGCCGACCGTCGGGCGCATGCGCACGATGAAGGATCCGCAGGGCGCTGCATTCTCGGTGTACGAGCCCGCCTCGCCGCCGCAGCAACCGGAAGGGGAGCCGCAGCTCGGCGACGTGTCCTGGCACGAGCTGTACACCACCGACGCCGAAACGGCCCTGTCGTTCTATACGACCCTCTTCGGCTGGCGGCCGACCGAATCGATGGACATGGGCGAGATGGGCAAGTACCACATGTTCGGCCGGACGTTCCCGCTCGGCGGCATGATGAACAAGCCGCCGACAATGGCGCAGGTGCCGCCGCACTGGGGGTTCTACTTCCGCGTGACCGACGTGCACGCGGGCGCCGAGCGCATCAAGGCGAACGGGGGGCAGGTGCTCAACGGGCCGATGGAAGTGCCCGGCGGCGACTGGATCGTGAACGGGATGGATCCACAAGGGGCGGCGTTCTCACTTCATCATCGGAAATGAGCGGTGCGACCGCTGTGACCGCGCGGCGTGGTGAGCGTCCGGCGCGGGCGCGTTGGCGGCGCTCGTCCGGCTCGTCTCGCCATCGGAGCCGGTCGTGTCACGTCGCCCGGCGTCCGATCTCCTGTACACGCGGACTCCGCCGATCGTGTCCAGCAGGGCGTAATGCCGCTTCAGATAGTCGCGGAGGCGGGGGTAGTCATCGATGGGGAACGCGTGCCATCCATACAACCGTGACGGCGCCGCATCGAGGATGTAGGTCGCGCGGTGCCGCTCCAGGTCGGCCATCAGCCAGTCCCAGTGTTCCGGGACTATGACCGTGGAGTCGGCATCACGCAGTCGCCGTTGGCTCCCACGGTTACCAGGGACGTAGGGCGTGAGGCGCGACTGGACCATGACGACGAACCGCGTAGCCGGCCGCAGCCGGGACTCGTAGTAGAAAGGCGGCCCGTAGCCCCACACGAACAACGTGGCGCCTGCGTCACACCTCTCGATGCACAGGCGCTCGGCGACGCGGCGGTAGACCGGATCGGTCTCCTGATAGATACGATGGTCTCCGAAGTAGAGGACGGCGTTCATCAACATCGCCACCGATACCACCGCCGTCGTCCACGCCACGACGATCGGCCCGGCGCGCAACCGCGGCCGCGTCGTCACCCACGCCTCCAATGCGGGCGCGGCGGCGAGCGCAAGCGGCACGTACAGCTGTATGAAATAGTGCGGGAAGAACCTGAGCCCGACGAACACGGGTGGCACCGAGGCGGCAAGCACCGTGACGGCCAGCGCTCTCCGATAATCGGGCTCGTCGGATCGTCGTCCCTGCCACGCCGCCCACCAGAGTGGCGCAGTCACGATGACGAACGGCAGCAGGTTCGCCAGCGCGCGCTCGCCGGCTTCCCCGAGGCGGATGGGGTTAGCGGCGTACCCGAGATTGCTCGTGACGAGCCAATACACCATCGCCTGCTCGCCGCCGTGTGCGCGGAACCAGCTCCACGTCGCCACGAGCGGCAGGCTCCAGCCCGCCGCCACGGCCCCGGCGATCAGGCCCGCGCGTGGGAGCGCTCCCCGCCGCCACGCCGCCCACGCCGTTACCAGCATCACGGCCGGCAGCCACATCGCGATCTGGTGTTTGAACAGGCAGGCCAGGCCGAGCAGGACGCCTGCCAGCGCCGCTCGCCAGGCGACGGTCGCCTTCGCCTCGGTGTTGACCAGCGCGAGGGCCCAGGCCCCTGGCAGCACCATCAGGATCTCGGCGTTGGCCGACAGCATGTCGTGCGCGAGGAACGCGGAGCTGTAGAGCAGGAACGCCGTCGCCGCCACGATGCCGCGGCGCGTGTGCCCGAACCAGGCCGACACCGCGTGGGCTGTGAGCGGCACGACGACGAGCGTTGTCACGGCACGCACGCCAATGAGCGTCGGCCCGGCCAGCCACTGCGCAGCCGCGTAGTACGCGTATACGAGCGGCGGCTTGTTGTCCACGAAATCCGTGTAGAGCAGTCCTCCCCGCAGCAGCTCCCACGACCCGACGATGTGGGCTGTCTCGTCGATGTCGAGCACGGGGACGAAAAACGCCAGCCAACGCGTGATGCCGGCGATCACGACCCACAGCAGGACGAGTCCAAACCGCACGGCGGGTTTGACGGCCGGTTCGAACCCTGCCACGTCGTCATCCGTGCTCAGCACGACCTCATCATCCAGCAGCGACAACCACGGCGGGGCCACGAATTGTCTCAGCCGTGAGAAGGGGCCGCAATCCTACCCTCCTCGCGCATGCATCCACATCCCCGTTTGCCAGAATGCCGTCAGGCGCACGATCAGTGCAACAGCAACGCTGCGCGGCTGTCATCACCCCGGGGTGATCGCCGGAGGCAACGGCGTGTCTGAGCGCGCCAGGACGGCGCGACCGGGCGGTGTCCCGTGCTGGCGCATTGTGCTGAATACTCCGCAGCGTACCGACATTTCAGCACGTCACACAGTCGTTACACGCAGTGTTCTCGGCTAATGGCGCCAAATCACGCGGCAAATGAGTGAGCGCGCGCGTTGAGGCCTCGAATGCCAGGCGGGCATCGGCCTTGCGCTGGTCGCTGCCAAACCCAGGAGGACGCCAGAATGAACCAGTGCAAGTTGTCTCTTCGTGCGGCCCTCGCCGCGCTCACCGGATGTTTCGCGGCAGCGGTTCTTGCCGTAGTGCTGGGATTCGCGGGCCCGTCACAGGCGGCGCTCGTGGAAAGCGCGAACGGGCCGCAACTGCTCATCGGCCTCGACGACGACAGGCAGGACAATGCGGCAGTTCAGGCTGGCGCTGTCGCAAACCAGTCCCTCAACCGCACCGACGTCATGGTCGGCGGATCTGGAAACGACGTGATGTTCGGGTTGAATGGGAATGATGTCATGGATGGGGGACCGGGTCGCGACATCATCCTTGGCGGACCCGATGGGGGAGCGGCGCCCGGCGGGCCGCCGAACAGCGACATCATGTTCGGCGGCCCGGGCAACGACGTCAACCTGTGGGCGCCTGGCGATGGCAGCGAAGCGTTCATCGGCGGCAATGGGGTCGACGCGCTCATCTTCGGCTCGACGGATCGTCCCCCTGACCCGGATCCAGCAACCGGGTTTCGACTGCCGCTCCTGCGTCTGGGTGTTCCAGGCTTTCCGCAGGGCATTCCCACGGCGGACGTGAGCGGCCTCTCGAACTTCTGCACCCTCGAGGCGAGCCCGCTGCCTGGGTATGAGTACCTCGTCCGGTTTCGCGGGGCGACTGGCAACATCATCGTGACCGTCCGCGTCCGTGCGGTCGAGCAGGTGTTCTGCAGCCAGGATAGCCAGATCGCGTTCGCGGATCTGACTCAACCCAACCCGGCATTCGCAGCAGTCTCGCAGGACGAGGTCGCGCACCTGAACTCGCTCGTCGCCGAGATTGTGCGCTAGCCAATCACTCGCGCCCGGGACCGCGATGCGGCTCGTTTGAGTCGCATAGCGGTCTCGGGTTGGACTCCCCCGAGCAATCCTGGCATCCCGCCGAGCGTTACCGCCTGTCCGGCTTCCCAATCTGCTTTTCCTCTGGTGCGTCCACGCCATGGCGCGGTCCTGATCTGAGGGGCGCGCTTCTCACAGCGCCGGATCACGGAATCGATGCGCCCCTGGCATGCAGTGGACAGCTCGACCGCGCCGCCGGGTCCATACTGCCTGCTCGCGCCGCCTGTATCGTCGAGGGATAGAGCCACGCGTCCAACGGTCTGCACCGCGTGGACTTGTGGCAGACTAGGCGCCATTCACTGCCAGAGAGGACCCGATGAGCGATCATCTCCTCGAACTCCTCTTCTCTCAGTCGCTGGACGGCTTCTTCTTCATGATGCTGGACGAGCCGATCCGCTGGGACGGCCACGCGGACAAGGAGCGGCTGCTCGACTATGCCTTCGCGCACCAGCGGATGACGAAGGTGAACGACGCCATGCTGGCGCAGTACGGCGCCACGCGCGAGAGCTTCATCGGCCTGACCCCCGCCGTGATGTTTCAGCACGACCTGGGCAGCGGCCGTCGTGTCTGGCGCCAGTTCTTCGATCGGGGTCAGCTGCACATCAAGACACACGAGCGCCGCGTCGACGGCACACCGATCGTGATCGAAGGCGACTACATCTGTCTCTACGATGCAGAGCGCCGGATCATCGGCCACTTTGGCATTCAGCGCGACGTCACGCAGGAGGCGCAGCTGCGCGAACGAGTCGAGCAGCACGCGGCGGAGCTCGAGCGATGCGTGGCCGAACGGACCGCGGAGCTCGCTCGCAGCGAGAGCCGGATGCGCGCCGTCGTCAACGCGCTCCCGGACTTCGTATTCGTGGTGGACAGGGACGGGCGGTACGACCAGATCGTCACCGAAGACAAGCACCGGCTCGTCGGTCGACCGTCCGACCTCCTCGGCAAGTGCGTACACGACGTGCTGCCCGCAGCTGTTGCGATGCCGCTCGTGGAGCTGATCCGCCGCACCATCGAGGACGGGACGGTGCAGGTGCTCGAGCACCCCGTCGAACTGAGCGATGGGGTGCGCTGGTGCGAGACGCGCACTGCGGCCGTCCGCATCGACGAGGCGGGCGACGCGCCACGGGCCGTCGCGATCCTCCGTGATATCACCGATCGCAAGCGAGCCGAAGAGCTCGAGCATCAGAACATCTATCTTCGCGAGGCGTTCGATACGGATTTGCATTTCGGCGAGATTCTCGGGCACGCGCCGGCCATGCAGGAGGTGTTTCGCGCCGTCGAGCTCGTGGCCGGCACCGACGCCTCAGTGCTGCTGCTCGGCGAAACAGGAACGGGCAAGGAACTGATTGCCCGCGCGATTCACCGCGCGAGCAGGCGCCGCGCCGCCGTGATGATCAAAGTGAACTGCGGCGCCCTGACCGCCACGCTCGTGGAGAGCGAGCTGTTCGGCCACGAGCGGGGATCCTTCACGGGCGCCGTTCAGCAGAAGAAGGGCCGATTCGAACTCGCCCACCGCGGCACCATCCTCCTCGACGAGGTCGGCGAGCTGCCGGCCGAGGCGCAGGTGAAGTTGCTTCGCGTGCTTCAGGAGAAGGAGTTCGAGCGCGTCGGCGGCACACAGACGCTTCGCGTCGACGCCCGCATCATCGCGGCCACGAACCGAGACCTGTCCGAAGATGTTCAGCGCGGCACCTTCCGTTCCGACCTCTTCTTCCGCCTGAACATCTTCCCGATTCGTGTGCCGCCGCTGCGCGAGCGGCGGCAGGACATTCCCGTTCTCACCCACTACTACATCAGGGAGTTCGCGAGCCGTATCGGCCGGCCCGTCGACCGGATCGAGCCGCGCGCGCTCGATCAGCTTGTGGCGTACGACTGGCCGGGGAACGTTCGCGAGCTGGCGAACATTCTCGAGCGGGCGGTCATCCTCTGCCAGGACTCGGTCCTGCAGAGCCGGCACATCGGCATTCCGGCGCGTGTGCAACCCGCAGCGCCTGAGCGTCGGGCCGCGGGCGACGAGATCGTCACGCTCGATGAAGCCGAGCGCCGTCTGATCGTCAGGGCGTTGGAGAGGACGGGCGGCGTGCTCGCCGGTCCGAACGGGGCCGCCACGCTGCTCGGCCTGAACCGCTCGACGCTCTGGTCTCGAATGAAGCGGCACGGGATTCGACCGGTCGGTTCGTGACGGTCCACACAGGCGTCCGTTCAGCAGAGTGCCTGCATTTCAACACCTGCCGATATTTCAACCTGCGGTGGCGTGACTCGCCATGAGGCCCGGGCTCCAGCGACAGGCCCTACCTCGTTGCCCATCAGTGGTTTCAGCGGCGCGTCACCCTCGGGTGTGGTGCTGGCAGCCTTCTCGCAGACCCCGCTGGCATGCGAACCGTGGTATTGCGAGCGCGAGCGGGCCATCGCGTGGAGGTGTCATGGTCACGTCGGTGACCCTGTCGAGCGGGGTCACGTTGCAATATACAGACCGTGGCCGCGCGTCGGGCATGCCACTGCTCTTCCTGCATGGCGCAACGGATTCGTGGCGGTCGTTCGAACCGGTGCTCGATCGACTGCCGGGAACGCTCCGTGGGCTTGCAATCACGCAGCGCGGCCACGGGCACTCGAGCAAGCCGGAGAACGGCTATTGCTACGTGAATTTCGCAGACGATGTCGTGGCGTTCATGGACGCCGTCGACCTCGGGGCGGCCGTTATCGTCGGCCATTCCATGGGCAGCATGGTGGCCCAGCGTCTCGCCGTCGACCACCCGGCCCGCGTCGCAGGCCTGGTGCTGACGGGTGCATTTCGCACCCTTTACGCCCACTGCGGCGTCCGGGAGCTCTGGGACTCGGCCCTGGTCACGCTCGGGGACCCGATCGATCCCGCGTTCGCGCGAGCGTTCCAGGTGAGCACGTTGCATCGCGAGATCGCGCCCGAGCTGCTCGACGTGATGGTTGGCGAGAGTCTGCAGGTGCCGGCGCGCGTGTGGCGAGCCATCTTCAGCGGGTTCCTGGAGACCAGCGACTTCTCGCACGAGCTTCGACGTCTGACTGCGCCGGCGCTCATTGTCTGGGGCGAGCGTGACACTTATGCACCTCGCGAGGATCAGGAGGCGCTGCACGAACTGATTGCGGGCTCGCGGCTCCTCACGTATTCGGGGATCGGTCATGCGGTTCATTGGGAGGACCCGGATCGCTTCGTCACCGATCTCGTGGGGTTCGTCTGCGAGCGTCGATAGCCGGGACAACCATGTGACACGACAGGTGGGGTCCGAAGCGGTTGTGCGGCATGGTGTGCTGGCTTCTGAACCCATCGCGGACATCCGCGTGAACGCCTCGTCATACGGGTCCAGGGAGGTCATGTGGGCGATTCTCGATACAGGCTCGCGCAGATCAACATCGCCCGTCTGGTGGCACCGCTCACCGATCCGGTCATGGCCGACTTCGTCGCGAACCTGGCGCCGATCAACGCGCTCGCGGAGGCGAGCCCTGGCTTCGTCTGGCGGTTCCAGACGGAGCAAGGCGACGCGACAGCCGTGCGGCCGTACGACGACGACCGCATCATCATCAACTTCTCCGTGTGGGACGACTTGAGCTCGCTGCGCGACTTCGTCTTCCGGGGTTCGCATGCCGTCGTCATGAAACGCCGACGGGAGTGGTTCGAGCGCCTCACAGATGAGTACATCGCACTCTGGTGGGTGCTTGCGGCTCATCGCCCTACCGTCGCAGAGGCCGTTGCGCGCATCGAACACCTGAAGCGGCACGGTCCGTCTCCCGAGGCGTTCAACTTCCGAGAGTTCTATCCCGCGCCCGATAGCGTGGCGGGCACGCTCTCGAGCGATCCGTCTCTCAGTTGAGGTTCCGAGCCAGGGTCGGGCAGTAGGACTCGCTGAGCACCGCCTGGGTGAAGCCTGTTGAGGAGACCATACACGCGTGAGAAGGACACCCGGTACCAGCACCCGACGGAAAGCCGTCGCACAGGCCGACCGACGTCCCCAGCTTCGAACGGTCGGCGTGATTCGCTCTCGGCTCAATGCGCGCTCGAAGGCACCGAGGCAAGGGATCGAAGGCGCACCCGACGCGTGGCTGGAGGTGCGCGACTCGCTCGGTCCAGCGCTCGAGGGAATCGCCGCAGGTGACCGGCTCATCGTCGTCACGTGGCTGCACGACGCCCGGCGTGACGTGCTCAGGGTTCACCCGCGGAACGACGAGCGGCGCCCGCTCGCAGGCGTGTTCGCGACACGCTCGCCGGATCGGCCGAATCCAATTGGCCTGCATCCGGTCACCGTCAGGCGCGTGGTCGGAACCCGCCTGAGGGTTGGGCCCATCGAGGCCATCGACGGCACGCCGGTCGTCGACATCAAGCCCGTCCTCCGCGACGATTGCCGGTGATCGGCGCGTCACCTTGGGCGGCCGGAGACAGCGGCAGACCGAATCCGTGACGCACGCCGTCAACGTCATGGCAGGCGCAGTGCGAGCTCCGCAGGCAGATCGCACCGGGCGCCGGACGGTAAGTTGGTTTCATCAGGCCCCGAGCGTGCCGGGCGCGTGAGGATGCGGAAGGCTATCGAGCGATGGACGAGCGCCGCGCGATCAAAGCGCTGCTGCGTCCATGAGCCACGCGGTTCCTGACCGCACGCACCGTTTCGTCATCGACGTCACGACGGGGCGCGGCGCATGAGGACGGGGGCGAGCCTGACGAGGCGCGACTCCGGTATGGCGAGGCAGCGTCACAGGTCGTCGTGCAGGGGCTCGGTATCCCGAGGCGATGGAGCGGCTCATCGACCGATGAACACGCGAGCCCCAGGACACGGCCCGCGTGACTTCACTTGACATCGGTGACCGTTGTACATAACTATAAGGTTATTGAACTAGACGGCTATGGATACCGGCATCTCGTCCCGTCTCGACGCAACCTTCCTGGCGCTCGCCGATCCGACGAGGCGCGCAATCCTGGCGCGCCTCGCACGGGGCGAGGCGTCGGTGGCTGAGCTCGCCACGCCGTTCGCGATGAGCCAGCCTGGCGTCTCCAAGCACCTGAAGGTGCTCGAGCGGGCCGGACTGATCAGCGTCGGGCAGGATGCGCAACGGCGGCCGCGACGGATCGAAGGCAAACCGCTCGCGGAGGCGAATGCCTGGCTCGAACGGTATCGGGAGATCTGGGAGGCGAGCTTCACACGGCTCGACGGCCTCCTGGCGGAGCTGCAGCGTTCGCCCAGACTGTCGAAGTCTGCGCGCAGTCTGAAGAAACGGTAGTGCAGTCGTACAGGCGAGGAGAGACAAACATGCCCATGACAATCGACAAGGCACAGGTGACCCTGCCGAGCGAGCGCGAGGTGAGGGTCACGCGATCGTTCAAGGCGCCGCGGGCGCTCGTGTACAGGGCTTACACCGAACCGCAGCTCGTGCGGCGTTGGATGCTCGGCCCTCCCGGGTGGTCGATGCCGGTGTGCGAGATGGACGTGCGCGTCGGCGGCGGATTCCGCTGGCGCTGGCGGAGCGACCAGGACGCCAGCGAGTTCGGCTTCGCGGGCACGTTCCGCGAGGTGCAGCCAGGGTCGAGGCTCGTGCACACCGAGGCGTACGACCCCGCCACGGTCGGGGGCGGCTACCCGGGATCCGACGCGATCGTCACGGTCACCTTCACGGAGGACACCGGCGTGACGACGGTCACGACGCTCATCGACTTCGGTTCGAAGGAGGCGCGTGACGCGGCCGTGGCGACCGGCATGACCGACGGCATGGAGCAGAGTTATCAGCTGCTCGAGCGGTTGCTCGGCGAACAGGCTGCCTGAGTGTCCGCGGGCCGCACGTGCTTCATCGAGCAGTCGTGACGCGGCCCTTGTATCCGTTCATCCAGCGACCGCCGGTTTCGGTCGATCAGCGCCTCATCGAGCGGCTGCCTGATCGCGCCGGCTGGCGGTCGCTCGACGAGCACGCTAAAGCAGCAGAACGATCCCGGCCGGCAGGAACAATCCGAGCTTCGTCCAGTCGCCGCCGAAATACGACCCGTCGTGAATCGACTCGATCAGATCGGATCGGCGATCCACATCGCCGAATACGACTTCTGGTAGTAGACAAACTGCCCGCTTAGACTCCCCAATCCCACCGCCCCCTTCATTCCAGCGCTGGCGTGGGGAGTCCTGATGGGTTCAAAGCTGTTGTGGAGTGCGTGGCTGCTGGCGGTGTTCGTGCCGGTCGCGGCTGCCCAGACGCCCGATCGTTTCGAGGGGCGCCTCGTCCTTGCGGACAGCGAGGCTCCGCTTGCGGGGGCGTCCATCTCCATCGTGGGCGTCACCGGCACGGCCCGGACGGATGCAGATGGACTGTTCACGTGGGCGCCCGTGCCACCGGTGCCGTTCCAGATGATCGTCGTGCTCTCGGGCGGGCAGGTCGTTCGGCCGGTGACCGTTGATGCACTTCAACAAGGGACGACGACAATCCGCATTACGGCACTGACAGACGAGGCGGTGACCGTGCTCGGCGCGGCGCCCAGCGTCAATACCTCCCCCGCCTCGGCGGTTACGGTTCTATCCGGTACGCAGATCGTTCAACGAAGTCCCGAGAATCTGATGCAGGCGCTGGAGACCGTGCCCGGCATCAATCAGGTCTCAGAAGGGCACGCGTCGGTGCCGGCGGTCAGGGGACTCGCGCGCGGCCGCACGCTGTTTCTGATCGATGGCGGCAGGGTCACCGCCGAGCGCCGTGTGGGCCCGAGCGGCACGTTTCTCGATCCCTCGGTCATCGAGGGCATCGACGTGGCGCGCGGTCCGGGGTCGGTCGCCTACGGCTCCGATGCATTGGGCGGCGTCATCTCGGTCCGCACTCGTCGCGCGGAACCGAACAGTCCGCTGCGGGCACGGGTGACCGGCACCATCGGCGCGGGCGTGCCGGAGGGGCGCGGGTCGTTCGAGGTGTCGAAAGGCTTCGCACAAGGCGGCGTGCTCGTCCAGGCGCACGTGAGAAACGCCGAGGACTACGACAGCCCCGAAGGGGAAGTGTTCAACTCCGGATGGGAGGATCAGGGTTTTCTCGTCCACTTCACCCACGCCGTTGGCAAGGGGTTCCTGTCGACGGCATGGCAGAGCGACTACGGCCGCGACTTCGAGCGGCCGCGCAACAATTCACGCACGGTCCGCTTCTACTATCCGTTCGAGAACTCGCACCGCTTCACGACCTCCTACGAAGTGCCTGACGTCGCCGGATTCCGTCAGATTGCGTTCACTGGATTCCTCGGCGCCTACGACCAGCGAACCGACCAGGATCGCTTTGCCACGGCGACGACCGGCCGCAGCATCGAGCGGGCGGACGTTTCCGCCAACGACTTCCACGTGAAAGGGAGCGCCGTGCGGCTGGTGGGGCCGGCACGGGTTGAGTTCGGCGTCGACGTGAACGGCCGCTACGACCTCGAGGCGCTCGACATCATCCAGGCGTTCGATCCGGCGGGTACGATCACCAGGGATACCACCAACGTCTCGGTCGAGGATGCGCGCCGCACCGATACCGGCGCGTACGTGGAGGTGGAATCGGCGCTCGGCCGTTTTGCCCGCATCTCGGGCGGCATCCGCGGCGATCACGTCACCACGAAGAATATCGGCGGGTACTTCGGCGACCGCTCGACCTCCAATGGCGCGGCGAGCGGTTTCGGCGCCCTCACCGTCGGGCCGTTCCAAGGGCTTCAGCGTCACCGCGCAGTTCTCGCGGGGTTTCCGCGATCCGGTGCTGTCCGACCGCTACTTCCGCGGGCCGTCGGGCCGCGGCTTCATCACCGGCAATCCCGACCTCGAGCCCGAGACCAGCGCGCAGTTCGATCTGGCGACCCGCTACACGGCGGGGCGCTCGCAGGTCGCCGTGTACTTTTATCAGTACCGGATCACCGACCTCATCGAGCGCTACCAGACGGAACCCGACTTCTTCTTCTTCCGCAACCGCGGTCGCGCGCGGCTGCGCGGCTTCGAGGTCGAGGCGCGCTCCGACCTGGGAAGGGGATATTCGATCGAGGTGGCGACGCAGCGTTCACGCGGACGCGCGCTCGATGACGACGCCTACCTCGACGACATCTCGCCGGACACGTTTTCGATTCTCGGCCGCAAAGACTTCGATCGCCGCTTCTACGCGCAGGCGCGGCTTGCATGGTATGGCAACGACGATCGCCCGGGCCCCAGCGAGATAGCCGCGCCCGGCGCGACACTCCTGGACCTGGGCGGTGGCTGGAAGATCCTGCCGCAGCTGGAATTGCGCGGCCTGCTGCGGAACGCGCTGAACGACACCTACTACGCCAGCCCGGACGCCCGCTGGGTGTACGCGGCGGGTCGATCGTTCAGTTTCACCGCAGCCGTCCAGTTCTAGCAGGTGCTGAAAACGCATCAGCACGCGTGCGGGCGCAGCTGCCGCGCGGGCGAGCGCGGCCACAGCGCGATGGACGCCAGCCTTGATCGCAGATGACGGCTCGGCACGAGCTGTTCGAGTCACTGTGACGACGGAAAACTCCCACCACCTCGACCACTTTCGTCTTCCTGGTGGCACCAACGGCCCGGGCGCGGGAAGATAACGCGCGTCCCGGCTCGGCGCCGGCCGTGCGCTCAGGCCGTTCGAGTCGTCTGCGTCTCCCGCATGTAGAGGAAGAGCGGCAGCCCCAGCGACACGCCTACCAGCAGGCTCGCCACGACAGGCGCCCACAGCCGGTTCATGCGGCGGCGCGTGCCCTCGGCGTAGACGAACGTCCACAGCACGATCGCTGAGACGATCACGTCGAGGCCGAAGAAGGCGCAGACCGGCGTGCCGAACAGATGCGCGACGAACGCCCGGACGTCGAGACCGTGCGCCCAGAGGAATGGCAGGAACGCGGTATACGGGACGAGCGTACCCAGGATGCAGAGGAGCAGGTACGCGTGTCTGGGCCTGACGACGACTGGCCTGTCGTGGCGGGTCGGCGGTCGCGCATCGGGGACGCGTGCCGCGCGTGCGGCGGCCTCCGCCGACGTGACGACGGGGTGCACCTCGAAGTCCACGAGATCGTGCCACTGCGCGGTCCACTCGTCGATCAGACGCGGATCCGCGGTCTCCATCAGCTGAAAGCAGCACCCGCGCTCCAGATCCACCCAGCTCGCCACGTACGCCAGTCCATCCGGCGCCAGGCGGCCGCGTGCCCGGAAGCGGTTGTATATCGGCGCGGCGTCGCCGCCCTCGAAGTGCTCGACGACCATGTAGAGGGTGGACATGCCAGCACTTTAGCGCGTGTGCGGCGTGTCTGGGTGGCGCTCATGCGCTTGCATCCGCTCAAGCGGACGAAGTCGACCGGGTAGGCGCCGCGCGGCTCATCGTCCCGACAGGCCGCCCGCCACGATGACGAAGAGCCCAATGAGAAGCAGGGCGGGGTAGAGGCAAGCGCGCCAAGTGCTCGATCCTCGCCGCGGCTTGCTCGCGACCACGCTTCTCGAGGCTGTGGGTGTACACGGTCTCCGCCATCGCCGTCATGATCAGGAAGTAGCAGAGGTGGAAGATCCGGTCCGAGGTGACGATGTATCCGATGCTCGGGAGGTCATCCGCGACGGTGAGCTGAAAGGCAATGCACGCGAGGACCGAAGTGACGGTCAGCCCCACCGCCACTTCCAGGTCGCGCGCCGGCACGAAGAACACGAGGTAGGCGAGCATCAGGATGATCAGCAGGGGGATGAGGATCTTGATCAGGTAAGCGCCGTAGTTCCGGGCTGCCTCGATCGTGAAGGTGACGCGCGCGAAGCTCGTCGACGCGTCGTGAATCGTCGGGTCGCCGAAGTTCGTTCGGTACTCCTGCGTCGTGAATGCCCTCGTGGCTCGCTCGATCTCCAGATCCGTGACGCGGACCGTCGGAGCGAGGCCCCAGTGCTCCTTCGGGCCGCCCGCGCGCTGGTAGGATTCCTCGTCGTCCACCAGCTCCAGCTCGTCGGCCGTGAGCACCTCGTGCTCGATCACGATCGGCAGCTTCTGGCGGTCGAAGGGATACTTGCGGAAATTGGGATTGAAGTAGAAGCGACCGACGCTCCGAAAGGCGACGTACATCTCCTCGCCGCCGGGGCCCGGGACCGTCTTTCGTTCCTGGGTTTCGTGCTCCAGGATCTCGGCACGCGCCTCGCCGGAGACACCCAGGTTCCCGTTCACGAACTCCAGGGCCTCGGCGAGTGTCCGATCCTCATCGGAGGCCGGCTTCGGGTACCGGATCCACCAGTAGAAGTCCACCAGGAAGTTCTCCGCTCTCCAGTCGACTTCGCGCACGGCGTTCACGTAGAAGCCGATCCGCATGCGGCGCTTCGGTGCTCGCGTGCCTGAGGCCGCGGCGACGGGCCGAGATGGGGCCTGCAACGCGGCAGAGGCCGCAGGCCCGGCGGAGCCGCTGGCACCGGCGTCGGCGACCCGGGCGCCTTCGACCGGCCAGGCGAGGAAGGCGATCACGAGTGCGAACAGCGCCGCGAGGGGCACGGCCCCGCAAGATGGCGGCGACGCCGATGTGGGTGGATCCGAAGGCCGAGCGGTGAGCAGGACCCGCTCGAACGAAAGCCGTGTCGGACCACTAGTGTCGCGTCCCATGATGACGCCTCACGGTTGTGGCCGCGTGGCACGACGGCACGCGGCGGATGCGGACACCAGTCCGGACCTCTGGCGACCCGCGTCGTGGGCAGGCCGTCGATGGGGCGAGTGGGCGGGAGTTTACGCGTCACGGGTTACGGCTGGCAAGGAGGGTACATTCCTGGGTGCTCACCGACAGCGGTGCCGGAGATCGACGGCATACCGCGGGCGAACCCGACCTATCGCTGGCAGGCGGGACAATAGAACGTCGAGCGCCCGGCCTGCGTGCGACGCCTGATGATGCCGCCGCAGCCACGCCGGCGGCATGACTCGCCCGCCCGGTCGTAGACGCGGAATCGCGCCGAGCGATAGCGCACCGGATCGATCGTGCGCGCAATGGCGTCGCCAATCACCCGCTTGACGGCAATCGCCAGGCGTGCGGCGGCTTCCCGTGGCGCACCTGAGCGCGTCGCGATGGTCGATGCGCGCCGGTGTGGCGAGAGCGCAGCGTGGTGCAGCGCCTCGCTGACGTAGATGTTGCCCAATCCGGCGACGACGCGCTGGTCGAGCAGCGCTGCTTTCAGTGACGTCTTTCTTCCTCTGCAGGCGCGTGCGAGGGCCGCGGCGTCGAAGTCCGCGGACAGCGGTTCGGGGCCGAGCGCGGGCAGCACGAGATGGCTGGCGAGCGTCTCCGGTGTCAGCAGGTCCATCACGCCGAATCGGCGCGGATCGGTGAACGTGATGATCGCCCCCGACGACATGTGGAAGATGACGTGATCGTGCGTCGTCGAGCGGCTGGATTCACGGTCGTTCTCGCGCTGTCCTCGCACCTCGACGCTGAACGACCCCGACATGCCGAGGTGCATCATCAGGACGTCGGCCGACGACAACGCGGCGAGCAGATACTTCGCGCGCCGCGACAACGTCACGACCGTCTGTCCGACGAGGCGCGTCCTGAACTCGCCGGGAAACGGCTTGCGCAGCCCAACCCGCCGCACTTCGACCTCGTCGAACCGGGCGCCCGTCATCCACGGTTCCAGGCTGCGACGAACCGCTTCGACTTCGGGGAGCTCAGGCAACGCCTCAGGATAGCAGTCGACCGACTTGGGGGTGTCTTGGCGTGCCGCCGTACCAGTCGATCTCACGCCCGTCGAGGGATGAGCACACCCGGAAACGCCGCCGCATTCATCCCGCTCGAAAGCTGCCGGCCCGCTCCGGCCAGCGCTTCGTCGTCGCACGAAGGACGCGCCGTCGGCGGAAGGAGCGGCCGGCGGCGTCAACGGCCCATCGGCGCGATTCCGTAGGTCCGCCCCAGCTCGTTGATCGAGGTTCGCAGCGCCCCCCAGAGACGCTCCGGCTCGGTGCCGTACTTGCCGCGCGCTATCACCTGGTTCACCCGCCGCGCGTCGTCCATCACGCGGTCCACTTCGACGCGGGTTTCCAGGTAGTTGGGGGTCGGATCGAACTTCCGCCGCAGCCGGTTGGTCGACTGATTCAGTTCGCCGAGCGCGTCGTCCAGCTCGTCTTTCGTATTCTTCGCGTGATCGGTTCGGGCCTGGGTGTTCGCCGTGTCGGCCTTGTCGCCGCCGCGCTTCGTCGACTTGCCGCTCTTCTCCGCGGTGTCCTTCCGGTCACGTGCGTCGTCGCCGCGGCGCTCGAGGTACTTGCGGAATTCGTCGACGCCGTCTTCCACTCGCCGAATGCGTTCGCCGACCTGCGCCTTGGTGAACGCCGGCTGTGCGTGAACGCCTGTGGCAGCGAGCGCCAGGGCCACGACGGCGCCGCCGAAGATCCGCGACACGATTGGTTTCGTTGCGATGGGTTTCATCGATGCCTCCAGCAGGGACCCACGGTTCGCGATGAGCCGGGATCATCTTACGCCTTAAATGCGCGCGTGATCGGGGTTCATCCAAGGCGCCGCGATCGTCGGCTCCGGGTGAAACCGCAGCCGTCCATCGGCGTCACGCGTAAAGACGCCGTCGAGCACGAGCGCGTGGACGTTCAGATTGAGGGCGCCGCTGAGCACCCACTGCCGCGCACCGGGACGTCGGGCAGGAGCACGGTAGTCGAGCACCGTGACCCTGACCGCACGCTACTGGATGAGACCGGCGCGTCGCACCAGACTCTGCCACCGCGGATCGGCGCGGAGGTCGTCGAACATCGGCAACGTGAGCTCGACGATGCGAAAGACCCGCTGCTGATACGCCTCCTCGAGCCGCACGAACGCGGACGCCCGGTCGCCGAGTCCCACATCGACGACCGCAAGGTCGAATGGGGACACGTACCGTCGCTCGGACAACGCCGTGAGTTGGTCGAGGATGTCGATTGCCTTCGCCGTCTCGCCTGCCAGCGCGTACGCACGGCCCAGTAGTGCCCGATGATGGGGGGCCTGCGAAAGGCTCACGGCCTTTTCCAAGGCCGCCATTGCTTCACGACGCTCGCCCTTCTGCTCCAGCGACAGTGCGAGGAACCACAGGGCATTGACGTAATCAGGGTCGATTTCCAGAGATTTCCGGCATTGCTGAATCGATTCGTCGTACCGGCGCGCCCGGTACAGAATCAGGCCGAAGTGGGCGATGTACCCATGCGAGATCGGGTCCAGCGCGAGCACTCGGCTGTATGCAGCGACAGCTTCGCTGTGCCGCCCCCTGATCGACAAATAGTCCGCGAAATGTGCGTGCGTCACCGATTCGTTCGGGCTCAACTCCAGGGCCCGCCTGGCCTCCCGTTCCGCGGCGGCCCAATCCCAGTCGTAAAAGATGTGAACCGCTGCCAGCGAATTGTGCGCTGATGCAATGGTCTCATCCAGCTCCAGAGCCCGAGCGGCATTCGCCTTGGCTTTCGGGAACATCTCTGCCGGAGGGCCCATCCCGAAAATACCGAGAAAGAAATAGGTCTGGGCGAGCTCGCCGAACGCCCTCGCGTAATCGGGATCGAGCTGGATTGCCCGATTGAAGAGCCCGATGCTCTTCTCCAAATCGATCGGCGTCATCTTGTCGCGGCAGAAGTTCCCTTTCAGGCACGCCTCATACGCCTGCGGGTGAACATGGCGCGCCGGGTTGGCGCGCGCATGTTCCGGAGCGACCAGCTTGTGAATCTCGTGGGCGATGCTGTGTGCGACCTCCGTCTGCAATTGCAGGATCTCACGCAGGTCACGCTCGTACCTCCCGCACCACAGGTGTTTCTCTTCGGCGGCGAGAATCAATTGCGCCGTAATCCGGACTTTCTGGTCCGAACGCAACACCGCGCCTTGCACGACTGCGTCGACCCCGAGTTCCTTCGCAATTGCCGGCAATAGTGTTCGCGTGCCCTTGTATGACATCACCGACGTTCGGGAGATCACTCGCAGGGAGGCAATCTGCGCAAGGGCGCCGATGAGTTCATCCGTCAAGCCGTCCGAGAAGTATTCCTGCGAAGGGTCTCCCGAGAGATTCTGGAGCGGCAGCACCGCCAGCGAGTCAATCGTCGCGGGATGCGGTCGGGTAGCATCGCGGGCGCGCGACGACCTCTCGACCGGCGCAATGAAGCGATATCCCCGCTGGGGCAGGGTCTCGACGTAGCGCGGCTTCTCGGCGTGATCCCGCAGGGCGAAGCGCAGCTTGTTGATCGCCTTGTTCAAGCCGCGATCGAAGTCGACGAAGGTGTGGACCGGCCAGAGTCTTCCAGTGAGCTCCGCCCGCGTCACCACCTCGCCAGGACACTCCAGGAGCGCGATGAGGGCCTGAAAGGGCTGCTCTTGCAGACTGACTCTGACGCCTTGGCGGCGCAACTCTCCCGAGCCCGTATCGACCTCGAACGACCCGAAGCGGATCAGCGGCGGCGCGGTGCGCACGGCACGAGTATACCCGGCCTCGTCATCAACCCTCCTTCTTTTCGCGCAAGTCACTGATTCCTTGACCGTTGCCGGGGAACATACGCGGAAGATAGGGAGCACCGCGCGGCCATTGAGGCCCGTTGTCGAAGAACCGTATAGTCGGCCGACCTTAAAGGAGGTCTCAATGCGAAATCAATCAGTCACGAGAATTTCGATGGTGGTCATGGTAGCGTGCGGTCTGCTGGTCGCAGGATCCTCGGTGCGGGCCGAATCCGAAGGCCCGAACGCGTGCACGAATGGAACCCTGCGAGGCGCTTACGGTTACACCACCGAAGGCGTTCTGATTGGTATTCCCGGGCTGCCGCCCGAAGTGCAGTTTCGCTCTCTAGGCGTGGCTCGTTTCGATGGCAAAGGTCACATCACGTGGGTGGAGCACACGGTCGTCAATGGCACCCTGGTGATCCCCGACTGGGCCGAAGCAACCGGGACGTATACGCTCGATTCCAACTGCACGGGAACGGCCGTCGTCATCACTCCCAACCACTTTGCGCCGCTGAACCTCGCCTTCGTCGTCGTGAAGCAGGGCAAGGAAGTCCGCACCTTGCTCGACACGAATGCGATTGTCGGCGTGTTCAACAAGATCGAGTGACCGATTCGGACGATAGGAAGCATTGGCGGGGGGCAGGTCGACGGAAGACCCATCTCGCGGCGTGGGCCCTGGACAGAGTCTTCCACCTTCCTCCCCGCTGGCTCGATGTCCCCGTCGTCTATCGCAAGGGCCGCCTGCTGCACGATGGCGGGTTGTCGATGCCCCCAGGACTGTCCGCCATCGGCCTGCCATTCCCTCGCCGGCGAAAGTCGTCCTTCATCTATGGCGCGGAAGACGATGCGCGCGATGGGTTCCACGCCGCTGAACGCATCGACAGCTTCGTGACGATGGATGCATCGCAGCGAGAGGCGGCGAGGGAGTTCGGCCTGCCGGTGTGATCCCGGCGTTCGCCTTTCCGAGCCGCACGTGCATGCCCGCCACTGCCGGCCGAACTCGGAGCTTACTTCTTCACAGCCGCCGACCAATTGAGCATGATCGTCACCGGTACCGACCGTGCTTCCTCGGTCGCACTGCTGATCAGGAAACGTTGGCCATCGGCAGTGGGGGCATAATGATGTGCCACCGCCTGTACCTCCATCCACTTGATGCGGGTGCGAAACAATGCCGTTGGTGCATTGACATCCAGGACCGTGGGGTGGCTCTTCACGCTCGCCGCCATCAACGTCTGGTCGGGCGCCAGGTAGAAGAGCTCCTTGCCGTCACGTCGCCAGTGCGGCTCGAAGCCGCCCCGGGTCGACACTTGCCGCTTGAATCCTGTCGCAGGAAACGATTCGACGTACACCTCGTAGGCGCCTGTCTCGTTCGAGATGTAGGTCAGCCACCGTCCGTCGGGTGAGAGCGCGCCGTAGTGCTCGTCGGCAGCGGTTCGAAGAACAGGACGCGGCTCGGCCTTGCCGTTCAGGGGCAGGACCCAGATGTCGCCGCCGGTCTGCGGACCGCTGCTGTCGTAGATCAGCAGGCGTCCGTCACTGGACCACCCTGACGGGCTTGCCGGGACATTCGTTTTGAGAAGAGGCTTCTCGGTCCCGGCACTATCGGCATTCAGCGCGTGCAACTGCGGCGGAGGCTCACGAATGGAGCTGAATGCGATGCGAGTGCCGTCGGGGGACCAGAGCGGAAATAGGTCGTGAGACGGGTGGAAGGTCAGCCTGGAAGGGATGTCACGGGCAAAATCCAGTCGCCACAGATCGAAGGTTCGGTTGCGCGGTTCGGCCTGATCATAGACGACGCTCGCGGCGTCGGGTGACAGGGACAAGCTGTTGAAGACACCCCTCGGCCCGGGACTCCCGATTCGCCGTCCGGCTCTATCGAACCAGACGAGCTCAGATTCACCGACGGCGCCCGCGAAGAACACGAGCGTGCCCGCGTCTGATACCGAAAACAGCCCCTGGTTGGTCACTGGATTGAGTCCCACCCCGTTCGCCACCGCGATGCGATTCCCGTGCACTTCGAGAGTTGTTTCGTCGAACGCCTGCGCCAGCAGGGCCCCTTCCCGCCAGAAAAGGAGATACCCCGGTGCATGAACCGCACGTGACCGACCGGTGACCAGCCGCCTCGCCGTACTCGAGTCGAGTGAGGCGACGAACACCCCCGCGTTCTCGGGCTGGGCGGCCGCCGGAGCGAAGAACAGAAAATGCCGTCCGTCCGGGAGGAAGGATGGAAACCAAGGGGCCGAACCTGCAGGGCCGATTCGAACGGGAACGGGGGTAGGCTCGCCGCCCGCCGCGGAAATGCGGTACAGACCGCTAGACGGACGCGGCGCGAACAGAATGACGTCGTCCCGGTTCCAGGTGCCGCCTCGCGGAGCCCCGGCGTCGGCGAGCGTTCGGATTTGTCCCGTCTGTATGTCGACCGTCTTCAGCTTGCCTTGCCCGAAGAATCCGATCGACCGGCTGTCGGGTGACCAGAAGGGCAGCGAGGCCCCGTCGGTTTCCGCCAGCGGCTGCGCGGCGCCAACCACGTCGAGCGCACGGGTGTAGAGCAGTTGCGTGCCGGTGGCGTCGTGTCCGACGAACAGCAGCCGGCTGCCATCGGGCGAAATGCCTGGGGCTTCGTCCGTTTCGAGGGACACTCCGACAGGGGGCAAAGCGGATGACACATGCGGCCGCACCTCCGGTGAGGGGCGTTGGGGAGTCCAGGCCCAGAGCGCCACGAGCGCGAGCCCTGTCATCGCCGCGACTGTCCATGCGAGAACCTCACGGCGTCGGTTCTGGGCGACTCCGGCCGGTAGGGTCATTGACGAGAGATGCCCGGCAATCCACTCCAGCTGCAGCAGCGCGTCATGCGCGCTCGCCCACCGGTCCTTGCGATCTTTCGCGAGGCAGCTGCGAATCACCTGATCAAGAGCAGGCGGTGTGAGCGGTTGGAGCGCGCCAACCGCTGGAGGGTCGGACGACAGGATCGCGGACATCACGGCGGCTTGACTCGTCCCCTCGAACGCTTTCCTGCCCGTGATCATCTCGTAGAGGACGGCGCCGAACGCGAAGATGTCGGCTCGTGCGTCGACCTCGCCTCCTTCGATCTGTTCGGGCGCCATGTACGGCAGCGTCCCTGCGATCATGCCGGGGAGTGTCTCGCTCGGGAATGGACGGCTTGCTATTGACAGGTCGGCCGCGGCCTGGGGACGCAGCCGCGCGAGGCCGAAGTCGAGCAGCTTTGCGCCGGCCGACGTGAGCATGACGTTGCCTGGCTTCAGATCGCGATGGACGACACCCTGCGCATGCGCAGCGGCCACCGACTCGGCGATCTCGACGGCCGTGCGGAGGGCTTGCGTGAGCGGCATCGGCCCCTTGCGCAGCCGCGCGGCCAGCGTTTCGCCTTCGAGATACTCCATGACGAGGAAATCGACCCCGTCCTGGTGGCCCATCTCATGCACCGAACAGATACGCGGATGTGATAGTCGGGCGATGGCGCGGGCCTCGTACGCGAAGCGCGCCCGGCCACGCGGGTCGGTTGCGGCATCAGGCGAGAGCACCTTGATGGCGACGTGGCGATCGAGTCGTGTGTCCCGGGCCTTGTAGACCTCGCCCATCCCGCCTGCGCCAACGAAACTCTCGACGGCGAAGACCCCGAGCCGCATCCCAGGTGTCAACGCAGGTGGGACCCGTCCCGACTGGTCCAGGTTCGCGACGCCGGCGCGAGCTGGACGGCCGGAGAGGAACCCCTGGGCCTCCTCGTGTGCCGCGAGGAGCGCCTCGACGTCTTCGCGCAATCGCTCATCGTCGCCGCACTCGCTGGCGAGAAACGCGTCGCGCTCGGTGTCGGGCTGTGCCAGCGCCCCGTCGAAAAGCACGAACACGTGTTCCCAGCGGTCAGTAGCCATCCGATCAGCTCTCTCCGGGTGTGTGTCGCGGCCCAGCCCGCGCTCGCGCGTGACCGCGCCGTATGGCGTCTCACTTACCAGGCTTCATTCGGGAGTGGGCTCGCGGACGACGGATCGAAGGTCGCGGAACAGATACGCCCTGGCGCGCGTCCAATCGCGTTTTACCGTGGCCGGAGACAACCCGAGCACTTCGGCCGCTTCCTCGACGGTCAGCCCTCCAAAGAAGCGGAGCTCCACGAGGTGGCCCAAGCGTGCGTCGATGGCGGCGAGCTTGCCCAGCGCGGCATCCAGATCGAGGAGGTGGACGTCGCGCGGCATCGTGGCCCCGACGTGGTCCGCCAGCAGCACCTTCCACCCTGCGCCCCCCCGTTTGGCGGCCCCGTGCGCGCGCGCGTGGTCCACCAGGATTTGGCGCATGAGCCGCGCAGCAATCGCGAAGAAGTGAGCGCGGTTCTGCCAGTGCACCCGCCGGACGTCGACCAGGCGCATGTAGGTCTCATGGACGAGAGCGGTTGGCGCGAGCGAGTGATCAAGCCGTTCGGCGCGCAGTCTCCTGCGCGCAACCCCACGCAGATCCTCGTACACAACAGCCATGAGCCGGCTGTCTGCGGCCCGATCTCCCTGGCCCCACGCCACGAGCAACCCCGTTACATCCTCGTGGCAACGCATCCCACGGTCCTGGTGACCCGATTCTAGCAGCCCGGCGGGAGGACGATGAGCCCCTTTCGGATCCGCCTCCGCTTCTAGTCAGCGGTACCGACGCCATCCAGACGCACGGGCCCGCAGGGACAGCGGGGAAACCCGCACAAGGAGGATGAACATGCACTCGACGATTCAACGCTCGGTCCGGGGTCTGACTCTGTTGTTCGTGGTTGCCGGCACGATGGCGCTCGCGACGACTGAGGCTCACGCGCAGGAAGGTTCCGGCTCTCAGGCGAACCGGATCAACGGGGCATGGGTCCTGGAAGTCACCGTCGTTGACTGCGCAACACGAGTTCCAACCGGGCATGCCTTCTGGTCCCTCGTCACGTTCGCGCAGGGAGGGACGCTGACGAACGTCACGACCGGGTCGAATCCCACGCTGCGCACTACCGGCCTCGGCACCTGGGAGAAACGGGGCGACCATACGTTCACGGCCGTGACGCTGGCTTTTCTGTTCACCCCAGCCGGCGCCTGGTCGGGGTCACAGAAAATCGCGAACGAGCTCGAAATCGGCAGTGATCCGGACAAGCTGACGGGAACCACAGAGGTCAATTTCTTCAACACGAGCGGGACTCTCACCATGACCGCCTGCGCAGAGGTCGACGGCAGTCGCCTGGACTGAGTGACCAACGAAGACGCCTGAGGCCTGCGACGCGCGAGGATCTCGCCGGGCATTCCACTGTCGGCGAGATCGCGCGCGGCGTAGGTGCTCTGCTCGACGGGGGACCAAAATTTCGATCTGCTGCCCGAACTGGCTTGCCGCGCGTCCGCTGTCCGGTCCCGAGCGCTGAGACGACAGGCGATCTGTCAGCGGCGGAGCGTAAACTGCGTGCCCCACTGGCGCGGGCTGCCGGGATGTGCGGTAAACGCGGGAAGTGGCACGTTGGCGGTGCCAGTGATGTACTCCGTGTTGCCTGTGTTGCGAACGAAGACGGCCATCTCCCATCGACGGCCTCGTGGCTCGAAGCCGGCCCGCAGGTGTACGAGCCCGTACGCAGCCTGTGTCTCGATTGCGTCGTTGAAGGGCGTGAAGAACACGCGGCTCTGCCACGACACATCACCTCGCAGTGTGGCCGTCAACGACCGTCCGGCGGCAAACGCGTAGACCGCGGACCCGCTGCCAGACCATTCAGGCGCGTTGTTCAGTCGGTTGCCCGCCGCGTTGCGCGTCACGCCGGCGGGCCCGACGGCGATGTAGCGGCCGTAGGACGTGTCGAGCCACGAGATGTTGCCCGCGAACTGCACGCCGCGCCCTGGCGCCGCAGCCACCTCGACTTCGATGCCCCGAATGGCCGCCGATGCAGCGTTGCTGATGTCGAGCACAGCGGGACGAACGAACGTCTGCACCTGTAGATCCCGATAATCACTGTAGTAGGCCGCCGCGTTCACACGGACCCGTCCGCCGCCCATAGTCTGCTTCAGGCCGGCTTCATAGCTCCAGGCGAACTCGGGGCCGAAAGCCAGGCCCGGCTGCATGCTGGTCGGGTTGAAGCCGCCACTTTTGAAGCCGCGCGTCGCTGAGACGTAGACGAACGTGCTGCCGGATGCCTGACTCTGAATGCCGATCTTGGGCGTCCAGGCATGATAGGTGGCCTCGTCGACCACGGCATAGAACGAGCCCGGAGCGGCGAGGGCTGCTGTCCCAAGGCGATATACGCCGCCGGTGTTATCGAGATCTTTCTGCTCGTCCGTGTACCGAAGCCCGCCGATCAGCGACACCCGACCCCACAACTTGCAGGTGGCCTGGCCGAAAAGCGCCCAAGCCCGTGTTCCGATCTGTGCGAAGGGCCGGATCTGAGCCCCTAATGGGTACACCGTGATCTCGACCTGGCCGTCATCATGTTCGTCGAAGAAGTACACGCCGCCGATCCAGGTGAGGTGCGGAGAGCGCTGCACGAGCGTCAGCTCCTGAGAAACCTGGCGCTGGACGTCAGGAACGTCGGATGTCTGCAACACCAGCTCAGTCGCGTCGGCGTCGATGAAGAACCGGTAATTGGATCGTCGATAGGCCGTCAGGCTGTTCAGCGTCGTCGTGTCGTTCAGTTGGAGAGCGAGCTTGGCCGAGGCTCCCTTCTGCACGTTCTTCCCGGATGCCAGGTGGCTCGCGCGCACCTCCCATAGGCTGGCCGGGCTCGCGTACGTGAACCGGGGCTTTGCCACGATGGGTTTGGCGTACGTGAGCGGGACGCCGTCGAAGCGTCCATAGTCGCCCGACAGCAGCAGCTCGGAGTTGGTCCCGAATACAACGCGCAGCTGCCCCCGGCCGGCCCATGTGTCCTCGCTGCCGAGCGAGTGATCAGGATGATCGAGATCGTTCACGAACCCTTCACGCGTGCCGCGGAGGAGGGCGAAGTTGCCCATCACCCTGTTCGTGATCAGCGGACCACTGACCGCGCCTTCCGCGCGGAGCAGTCCGTAATCACCGGCCGTGAGCCGACCGCTCGTCTCCAGAACATTGGTCGGCTGACGAGTGACGATGTTGATCGTCCCGCCAACGGAGTTGCGCCCGTAGAGCGTGCCCTGCGGGCCCCGCAGAACCTCGACGCGCTCGACGTTCACAAACTCCATGAGCGCCATCACCGGCCGGCCGAGGTAGACCCCGTCGAGATGAACGGTGGAGCTGGGATCGGCACCTGCGACCGTGCTGTTCGTACCGATGCCTCGGATGGTCACCTGCGCCCCCCCGGTGTGCTGCGAGATGGTCACAGCCGGCACGAGGCGGGCGAGATCTTCGACCGTGTGAATTTCGAGCTGCTCGAGCGTCCTCGCAGGAACCACCGTCACCGCGATGGGTGTCGAGTCGATGTCGACAGCGCCGGTCTTGGTAGCCGTCACCGTCATAGTCTCTGAGAACGAAGAGACAGCGAGCACGAGATCCAGCGTTGTCGAATCGTCGTCCACATCCACAGCGATCGTCCGCGGTGCGAACCCACCAAGCGCGCCGGTGACGAGGTAATGACCGAGGGGGATGGAATCGAGCGCGTATCTGCCGTCATCGTCGGTGACCGCTGTTTGCGACGCCGCCGGCGGACCGCCGGTCACGGTCAACCTCACACCGGGTAAGACGTTCCCGGTGGTGTCCCGAACGACGCCAGCGAGCCGTCCTGCCGGCTGCGCCGCTGCCGCGTCCACTCCAGCACCCAGCAGGCAGACGGCGCACACGAACATTCGCAGAATCGGCATTCGAGCTTACGTCCTCGTTCCCCGTCGGAACCCTGCGCTCCTGGCTGTCGGGCGATTCGAGCGCCATCTTAACCCCGGCGGCCTCTGGCGCGTGTACGCGGCGGTCGCCGTCGCGCGACGCATTCGACGTCAGAGCCTCTTTTCGTCTCGCGTCCGCTTCCCGGCAGCACGCGGCACCAACGTCACGTCAACGTCGGGACGCCCGCGCTGGAAGGAAGGCGGCCGTGTGGTTCTCTCCTGGCGTTCGGCGGGTTCTCGGGCGCGCAAGCCCGTCGCGTGTGCAAAGGGAGGAAGTAGTGGCGGGGGCGGGTTGACGGAAGACCGGCGGGGCGCCTCCGCGCCCTCGGTGCGACGCCGGTCTCTCACCACGGGTTGCTAGAGGGACTTCAGAAACTCCACGAGGTCATCCTTCTCGGCGTCGGTCAGACCCAGCGAGAAGAACGCATCGTAATGGTTGACGACCGTGCGCAGATCAGCAGCACGGCCGTCATGGAAGTACGGAGGATGCTGCCAGAGCGCCCGGAGCGGAGTGGTTCGATACAGCCCGGTCGCACTACGTGCCGCGTATCCAGGATCGGCTCCAACCTCCGCCGCACTGTGCAGCAAGGGCACGCTGGGATCGGGACCACTGGAAACGTCGGTGTACGTCGGAGGGATGTGGCAGGTGCTGCATTGCCCAACGCCGTTGAAGATCGCCTGGCCGCGTGCAGCCGCAGCGGTGTTGAAGCTGCCTGCCGGTGGTGGAGGAGCATTCAGGCTCAGTTGATATGCAAGCAGCGCAGCGAGCTTCCGCGTCACGCGATCTGGCTTTTGCGTGACGCTCACGCCGATGCGCGGATCGCTGAAGTTGCCGTGCCCTCCCATCTGCGTCACGCCCACATAGCTGTTCCAGTACCAGATTGGCCCGTCGCCCGTGAATGTCTCGAAGCCAACGCCGCGCAGACCGTACGCCGGAGGAATCACTACCGGCAGCGAAGGGGTCCCGGGATGAAGATCGATGATGTTCGTTCCATCGAACACATGATGCCGGGGATCATATTTTCCCGGCCCCCACGTCTGGAACTCCTCCCTCAGTTCATCGGGAAAGCCCGGAGCGAGAGCAACAATCTTTCCCACGTCCAGGTCGAGGTTCGGCCAGCCGTCGAGCCGGCGGCCGATGCCAGGACCCAGAGAATCATTGACGGTGGAGTGGCAGAGAGCGCACGTGATGCCGATGCTCTTGATGCGATGGCCGCTGACCTTTCCGATAACGCCGACGACTGCATTCATTTCCAAGAGCCGACGCGTGACTCTGGTATCGTCGACGTCCAGCTGCCCCGATTCGATCGCCCTGATCACCGGCGGTGGTAATGCGTCAGCATCGACCTTGAGGCCAACGGCCAACGCCGTGGCGGGCGTGACGGTCTCTATCGCTTCCTGCAGCCTGAACGTATCGGTCCACAACTGCTCGTCGCCGAAGGTGTCGAAGCGGAAGATTTCGCGACCGTCGAACGGTGGTGCGCCAGCTGCCGGTCGGAAATCGCAGATGGCTAGAATCAGCGCGAGGACGAACACGGCCGCGGCGGCACTGATGAGTCGCATGACACCTCTCCTGTGCAGTCGTCAAGAGGACGCCGGCCGCTGGGAGATACGCAAGCCAGCGTTTGCTTATCTAGCAAGACGCACGCCGAGCGATCACCCCTCGAACCGGTGAACAATGGCCGTCAAGATGCACTCGTGCCAGGCGCTTGTGCTGAAGCCGTTTTCGAGGAACGTAATCCTTGCCGACGATCAGTAAAGGCCGGCGAACAGCCGCGCTTCGTGTACAGCAATGTCTCGAAGCTTGGTAAGGCCGCTGATGAGGCCGCACTACCGGCCGATCAGGTTGAAGCGCTGCTGCGAAGGACGGGCAACGCGCTGGCGCAGGAACTGTCGCGAGGTCAACGACCGTCAGGTGCTCTCAAGTCTCGCGGATTCCGTGGGTTTCGCAATTCAGTGCGCCGCTCCGCAGCAAGGAGGAGGTACATGCGTTCGCGGACAGCGATCGGCGCAACGGGCGGTACGGTTCTCCTCGCTACGATGATCGCGCTCTCGACGGTTCAGACTCCCGTCGTGCGCGCCGTGGACGAGAAGGTGCTTCGTGAATACACGGGCGTATATCGCTGGGAACCGAATGGGTTCGTGTATCTCCAGCTGTGGAATGAATTCAGCGGCTTCACCAAGCCGGGCGAACTCGTCGCGTTCGACGAATCCGGTGAGGTGCGGACGCTGTACCCGACCGACCGCGACCAGTTCTTCGCCGGACCGGGCATGGCGATTTCGGCGTCCATCGAGTCTCGAATTGAATTTCAGCGGGACGGCACCGGCAAGATCACCTCGCTTACGTGGCAGCGCGAGCGTGCCGGTCCTCGTACCGCGCGGCGTGTCGAGATCGAGAAACGCGAAGACGTCCGCTTCCCGAGCGGCGACGTTCAGCTGACTGGTACGCTCATCGGTCCGGCCACGGGTGGGAAACACCCCGCGATTGTTCTCGTGCACGGCTCCGGCCCCGAGAACAGAGAATACATTCTTCCCTGGTCGCGGTTCCTGATCCGGCGCGGCATGGCGGTCCTCGGGTACGACAAGCGGGGTGTGGGCGGATCGACGGGCGACTGGAACACGGCATCGTTCGACGATCTGGCGGGCGATGTCGTGGCTGCCTCCGAGTACTTGAAGACTCGCAGCGATATCGACCGCACGCAGATCGGACTGCTGGGCGTGAGCCAGGCGGGATGGATCATGCCGCTCGCGGCCGTTCGGTCGAAAGACATTGCCTTTCTGATCAGCATCTCCGGCGCAGGCGTCCCGCCGGCCGAGACGACCGTCGATCAGGCGCGGAACGAAATGGCGATGACCGGGATGCCGCGAGAGAACGTCGAAGCGATTGTCGCCGTCCTGAAGCTGCAGTACGAATTCGCGAGAACTGGCCAGGGGTGGGACGAGTACGCTGCGGCCCGTGAAGCGCTCACAGCCCGCATGGGGAAACCGCCCGACACGATCCCGGGGACGCCTGACCATCCTCACTGGGCAGTCATTCGGCGGTCGTACTTCTACGATCCCATACCGACCCTCCGCAAGCTCACAGTACCGACGCTCGCGTTATGGGGAGAGCTGGACAACAACATTCTGGCGGAGAAGAACAAGGCTGCCTGGGCGGCGGCGCTCGAGGCCGGAGGGAACCGAGACTACACGTTGAAGATTCTGCCGAAGGCAAACCACGGTCAATGGGAGGCAAGGGCAGGAAGCAACGCGGAAATGAAGTCACTGCAGCGATTCGTGCCGGCTTACTTCGCGACCATCCAAGACTGGCTCGCAGAGCGGATCCGCGGCTTCGGAACGAGCCGGTAGTTCCAGAGTGCCCGTCTCGGCCGCTCTGCGCACTGCCGGCGGCGCCAACTCAAGAGATTGTCAGATGCCGTGTCGTAGCACGCCGCGCGACGTCCCAGCAACCATCAAAGGTCAACCTGCAACCGCCAACGCTTTCTTCACCCTCTGCGACGTGAAGGGAATCTCGCGGAGCCGCGCGCCGGTCGCGTCAAAGATGGCGTTGCCGATCGCGGCGGCGGTCACCGTGATCGACGTCTCGCCGGCGCCGCACGCCTCGACGTCGTGGCGGTCGACGAACACGCTCTCGATGATCGGCACGGCGTCGCCGAGGTACCACGGCCGATAGGTCGTCCAGTTGACCGACGTCACCCGCTCGTCCCACGTCACCTCTTCACGCAGCGTGCGGCTGATCCCCTGGATGACGCCGCCTTCGATCTGATTGCGGGCGCCGTCCGGGTTCGACACCGGGCCGCAGTCGAGCGCGACAATGCATCGCATGACCGCCACGTCGCCCGTGTCCTGATTTACCTCGACTTCGGCCACCATCGCGCAGTAGCCGTTGTCGCCTTCGTAGAGCACGCACGAGACGCCGCGGCCCCTGGCGATTCCGGTCGGGCGCCGGCCGGGGGCGGGCGATGGCCGCGCGTCCCAGTTCGCGGTCCTGGCTGCTTTCTCCAGGACCTCGCGGATGCGAGGGTCGCGCAGGTGCCGGAGTCGATACGCGATCGGGTCGGCCTTCACGCTGGCCGCGACTTCGTCCATGAAGCACTCGTGGGCGAACGTGTTCTGCAGCCGCGACGGCGAGCGAAGCGGACCGGTCCAGAACGGCGACTCCACGGCGTGCGACAGCACCCGCTCGCTGCTGATGCTGCCCGTGCCTTCGCACCGGCCGCCGACGCGGCCGGTGACATAGGACGGCGCGGCATTGCTGCGGTTGGCGAACGAGGCGGCGCGCTCCGTTGCTCGCGGCGCGAACGGCGCCGGCTCGAACCCTGCGAGAAAGCCGGTGACCACGTTGCCGGGACGACCTGTTCCGGGTCGGCTGCCGCGTGTCGGATTCCACGCCTCGTAGTCCCACGTCACGATGCCGCCGTCAGCGTCCAGCGCGACGCGCTGATCGATGACATACGCCATGCCGTAGTTCTCCCAGGCCATCTCGTCGGCCCGCGAGAGCTGCACGCGCACGGGCCGCCCGACGGCCTGCGAAAGGAGCGCGGCGTCGTATGTCACCGTGTCGGCGCCGTTGAGGCCGTAGCAGCCCGATCCGGTCCGGAAGATGACGCGCACCTGCTCGGGCGGCAGTCCCAGCAGCATCGCGGCGGTCGAGCGCATCGGGTAGACCGCCTGCGTCGCCGACCAGAGCGTCGCCTTGCCGTCTCCCACGTCCGCGACCGCGCAGGACGAGCCGAGCGAGCCGTGCATCTGGTACGGATAGTGGTACGTCGCCTTCATCACGCGCGCCGCCGACTTCAGCCGTGCGTCGACGTCGCCAGAATCGACGAGCACCGAGTCGCGGCGTGCCGGGCGGCTCCGAAGGTAGTCGTACAGCTCGCGCTGTGCCGGCAGGCTCGTGCCCTTCGTCCAGTCGACGCGCAGCTTCGCCGCCGCCTGCATCGCCTGCCACGGCTTCTCCGCGACCACCCCGACGAAGTTGTTCTTCGCCACGACGCGGACGACACCGGGCATGTCGCTGACCGAGCGTTCGTCGATGCTGACGAGCGTGGCGCCCACTGTCGGCGGCCTCACCACCGCGCCGTGCAGCATGCCCGGGACGCGAACGTTGTGCACGAACTCGAACTCCCCGGTCGCCATGGCGGGAAGGTCGACGCGCGGCGTGGGTGTGCCGAGCACCGTCCAGTCGCGCGGATGCCTGCGCGCGGCTTTCGAGTCGAGCGGCAGGTCGAACGTCTTCCCGCCGACCAGCTCTCCGTAGCTCACCGCTTTCGCTCGATCGGCCTTGTCGGAGACGAGGCCGTTCTGCGCAGTGAGACGATCGATGGGAACCGCGAGGCGCGCCGACGCCAGCCGCACCAGCGCTTCGCGCGCCGTCGCGGCCGCCAGCGCGAGGTTGGCGTGATTGAAGTTGGCCGGATGCGACTGGGCGCCGGAGGTCGTCCCCTGATCCGGCGTCACGCCGGTGTCGCACTGGATCAGCGTCACGCGATCCAGCGGCACGGCGAGCTCCTCGGCGACGAGCTGCATCTGCGCGGTGTAGAGGCCCTGGCCGAGCTCGCACTTGCCCGTGTAGGCCGTCACCCGGCCGTCGGCCGCCACGGCAATCCACGAGTCGAGCCGGGCGTTGCCCGGCCCGTTCATCTCCTGCGGCGGCACGTACGCCGGAACATCGGTTCCGGCAACCGCGCCGAAGCCCACAATCAGCACGCCCGACTGCTTGAGGAAGCTCCGCCGGGACAGGCCCGCGCGGTTCAGCGTGCGCCGCGCGTCGGGCGTCAGCGATGCGCCGGGCGATCCGCCGCGTCGTCGCCGGCTCATGCTGTCGCCTTTCCGTCGGCATACCGCCGGATTGCCCGCAGCATGCGCACGTTCACGCCACAGCGGCACAGCACCGTCGCGAGCGCTTCGCGGATCTGCGCGTCGGTCGCGTCCGGGCGCTCGTCGAGAAACGCCTTCGCCGTAAGAATCACGCCGTTCAGGCAGAAGCCGCACTGCGACGCTTGCTCGTTGATGAACGCCTGCTGGATCGGGTGGGGCTTGTCCACGGAGCCGAGCCCTTCCAGCGTCACGATCCCGGCGCCCTCGACCGTGCCGACCGGCGTCACGCACGACCTGGTCGGCTTCCCGTTCACGAGCGCGGTGCACGACCCGCACAACGCCTGGCCGCACCCGAACTTCGGTCCGCGCAGGGCCAGGTCGTCGCTCAGGAGGTAGAGCAGCGGCATCTCGGGATCGAGGTCGCGCGTGATCTGGCGGCCGTTGACCGTGAGCGAGATCGAACGCATGGACGGCTCAACCCCAAACTATAGGCCGCATCCGGGCGCAAGAAGTGGTCCTATTCATCGTCTGCTATCTGGACCTGGTTAGGGTACCGCACTCTCGTTACGCTCGACTCAAGGGCCGTGAAGGAACCCGCGCGGCACAACCTGGGTCGGCGACCCGGTGAGGCTCGTTCAGCAGCTGTCAGGGCAGGATGCACTCGGCGGCGTGGTGCTCCCACCACTCGCGCGCACGCCGTTCGGTCCATCGCTGATCGATCGGAAGCCCGTCCAGCCGCTCCGTGATCATCTCCACGGTCGCGGGGCGCAACGAGGCCTCCCGCGACAGGCAGTCCAGCACGAGATGGTCCAGGCCAGCGGGGAGTGATTGCGCGAAGCTGCTCGGCCAAGCCGGCGGCCGCGTGTCGGGCTGCTGGGTCAGGACCGTCTCGGCAGTGCTCCCTTCGTACGGACGGCGGCCCGTGAGCAGCCAGAACGCCACGCAGCCGAGCGCGTAGATGTCGGCCCGCCGGTCGAACGCCCCGTCGCCGGTCAACAGCTCGGGCGCGAGATAGCCGGGCGTGCCGAGGACGGTTCCCGCACCCGTGATTGGCGCGAGCGACTCCCGTCCCGGTCGCGACACGACGCCGAAGTCGAGCACCTTCAGAAAGTCGTACTGTGAGCCCAGGCGGCACACGAAGAGGTTGGCCGGCTTGATGTCGCGATGCACGAGCCCGAGCGCGTGTGCCTCCGAAAGGGAGAGACAGGCCTGTTTCAGCAGGAACACGACGCGCTCGGGGGGCAGCGGTCCGTGACGCTCGACCATCCGCTGGAGATCCATGCCGCGAAGCCGCTCCATCACGTAGTAGAAGCTCCCGGCGTCGGACAGGCCGAAATCGAACAGCTGCACGGTGTGCGGTGACTGGAGGTCTGCCGTGGCCTGCGCCTCGCGGGTGAACCGCTGCCGCAGCGCTTGACGATCTTCGGCCACGCCGGCGACCGCTTCTCGAACGATCTTCACGGCTGCCGGACGCGCCAGCAACTGATGGCGCGCGAGCCAGACTTCGCCCATCCCGCCGGCACCCAGCTGTTCGATCAGGCTGTAGCTGCCGACCCGCACGCCGCTGTCCAGAAGGTGATCGCCAATCTCGAGCACGGGCCCCTGCGTCACCGCCAGTGCGGTTCCGAGCACGTTTCGCAGCTCGCGGACGTTGCCGGGCCAGCGGTAGGCCTCGAGGCGCTTCAGCGACTCTTCAGAGAGAATCGGCACCGTGCGCCCGACCCGTTCGGCCTGGCGCCGCAGGATGTGCGGAGCGAGCGCGCGCAGGTCACCGACTCTCGCGCGGAGTGGCGCAATATCGAGGACCTTCGGAAGCACGCGGTGCAGTTCGGGAATCAGCCGGCCCGAGGCGGCTTCTTCGTCGATATCCCTCGTTGTGGAGACGATGACGCGTACGTCGGGCTCGGGGCTGCCGCCGGAGTGGCGCTCGTGGTCGAGCGCGCGGATGCGCTTGGCCAGCGCGCGCTGCGTCTCCCGGGGAAGGTGCTGAACGCCTTCCAGGTACAAGGTGCCGCGGTCGGCCAGGCGCCACTTCTCGAAGACGTCCAGGTTGCCGCCCGTCCTGCCGGACCAGGGCGTGACATCGGGTCCCACCGCCAGGCAATTGACGCAGATGATGGCGCGCTCGGCCCGCGCGGACTGATGATGCACGCCGCGTGCAACCGCTTCGTGGTCGCTACCCGGCGGGCCGCTGATGAGCAGGGTATCCTCGTGCCGGGCCGCGTCGTGAATGTCCTGACGAAGGCGCACCGCCACATGGCTGTCGCCGAGGAGGAGGCCGTCGGTGCGGTCGCTCGCCTCGCGCAGCAGCTCCTGGGCGACGTGGAGCTCGTGCTCCAGTTCCTCGTTTCGCGCGCGCAGCTGCTTCTGGAGCTCGCGGATGGTCAGGTGGGTCCTGACCCGCGCAATCACTTCCTCTGCCTGGAACGGCTTGTGGATGAAGTCCACCGCTCCGAGCTCGAGACCGCGCACCTTGTCGCGTGCGTCGGTCAGCGCCGACAGGAACACGATTGCCGCGTCGCGAGTACGGGCGTCGCCCTTCAGCCGCTCGCACGTCTCGAAGCCGTCCATGTCGGGCATCATCACGTCGAGCAGGATCAGGTCGGGGACGACGCGCTGCGCGATCGAGATGGCGTCCGTGGCGCTCCTGGCTGCAAGCAGGCGGTAGCCGCGGCCGTCCAGCGTCTGATAGAGAACCTGGAGGTTGGTGGGGTTGTCGTCCACCAGCAGAATCTGCGGTGCGTGGGTGCTCTGTGCGTTCACGGCAGGCGATCTGTCCTGGACACGGCTGTCGCGGCGTGCTCGATCACGTCCCCAGCGTGTCGGCGAGCCGGCCCAGCCCCTCGAAATCGAAGTTCATCGCCAGGCGGTTGATCCGCTCTCCCACGGCGGCCTCCCCCGTGTCGCCGGCCATCAGCTCCTGGGCGAGCCGCTGGATCGCCGTCACGTCACCGAGCGCAACCGCCTCGCGGAGGCGGGCGGCTATCTGCCCGCGGCGGCCGCCGTCGGTGAGCTGCTCCTCGCGCGCCGCCGGATGATCGATCGCGCTGACGAAGCGCACGCCAAGGTGCTTCTGCAGCATGTTGAAGAGCAGCGAAACGCGAATCGGCTTGGACAGATAGTCCACACATCCAGCCGCCCGGGCCGTCTGGCGGACGTCGCCGAAGGCGCTCGCCGTCACGGCAATGACCGGGATGGCGGAGGTGGCGGGATCCTGCGCGAGGCGCCGGGTGGCCTCGAGCCCGTCCAGATCGTTCATCTTCAGGTCCATGAACACGACGTCGGGGTGACGTGCCTGCGCGAGAGAGATGGCCTCGAGGCCCCCTCCAGCGGCAATGACCTGCACGCCGGCGCTCTCGAGCAGGCCGGCGAGAATGTGGCGATTGGCCGTGCTGTCGTCGACCACCAGGGCCGTGACGTGCTCGCCCGGTGCGAGCCTCGCGTCGAGGGGCGGCAGCGCGACGTCCGGATCCCGTCGCCCCGGCGACGCCTCCCCCGAGGCCACGACGAGCGGCAGCGTGAACCAGAAGCGGCTGCCCTGCCCCAGCACGCTCTCGACCGCGAGCTCGCCCCCCATCCGCCGAATCAGGTGATCGCTGATTGTGAGGCCCAGACCCGTGCCCCCGGCTGCCGCACCGCTGCGCGTCTGCGCGAACGCCGCGAAGATCTCCGTGAGTGCCGCCGGCTCGATTCCGATGCCCGTGTCGCTGACCTCGAAGAGCAGGCGCCGGGCGCCGTCTGCAGCAATCGCGAGCCGGACGTCGCCTGCCGCGGTGAACTTGATGGCGTTGCCCAGAAGGTTGAGCAGCACCTGGCGCACGTGCCGGTCGTCGAGCATGAGCCAGCGCGGCACATCGGTGGCTATCGATGCGGCCAACCGGAGCCCTTTCCGCTCGGCCGCTCCGGCAACGACGTACTTGACGTCCGTGACCAGCTTCGCGAGATCGACGGGCTGTTCCTCGATGTCCAGCCGGCCGGCCTCGATCTTGGACAGATCGAGCACGTCGTTGATCAGATCCAGCAGCTGCGACCCGCACTTCGAGATCGCCTCCAGCGCGTCGCGTTGCGCGCCGTTCAGGCTCCTGTCCCTCTGAAGGAGCTGCGCGTAGCCGAGTACACCGTTCAGCGGCGTCCGCAGCTCGTGGCTCATGTTTGCCAGGAACTCGGACTTGGCCCGCGTCGCGGCTTCGGCCGACTCCTTCGCGCGGCGGAGCTCCGCGTCCCGTTCACGACGATCGGCGATGTCCCTGAGGAACGCCCCGAAGAAGAACCCGTCGGCGACCCGCAGCGGTGACGTGATCGTGAGCTCGATCGCGAACTCGCGGCCGGAGCGGTCCAGCGCTGTCAGCTCCAGGCGCTGGTTCACGACCGGCGCCTCGCCGGTCGTGTGAAAGCGCCGCATGCCGTTGTTGTGCGCGTCACGAAAGGCAGGGGGGATGATCGTGTTCGCGAGGTTCTTTCCGAGCACCTCGTCGCGCGTCCACCCGAACGTCCGCTCCGCCTGGGCGTTCCAGGCGACGATGTCCCCCGCCGAGTCGATGCCGATGAACGCGTCATGCGCCGTGTCCACGATCAGGCGGGCCCGCGCCTCGCTTTCGGCCAGGCGATCGAGCGCGTTCCGCCTCTCCTCTTCCGCGATGGCCACCACGATCAGGTTGGCCGCTGAAATGGCGAAGTTCTGCTCGTCGACCGTCCAGAGACGCGAGCCGCCGGTGTGTTCGGCGCAGAGCACGCCGACCGTTGCGCTGTCGTGGCGCAGCGGAACGTCGAGCATGGCGCCGATGTCATGCGGGACCAGGTAGGCGTCCGAGAAATCGCACGTGCGCGGGTCCGTCCGCGCGTCCCCTGCGGCGATCACGCGCTCGTGCTCCAGCGCGTCGAAGTAGCGCGGCGCGTCCGCCCGCTGAAGGACCGCTCCGGATTCGTACGGGTTCAGGCCTACCCGATGAAGTCCCATGCACCGGATGCTCGACCGGCCGTCGTCGAACTGCCACATGCTCAGGCGCGCGACGTTCAGCGCGTGAGCGGAAATTTCCAGAATGTTCCGCAGCCTGTCCTCGAACCGCTCGTCGGGATTGGTGTATTTCTCCGTCAGGTCGGTGAGCGCGTCGCTTTGCGCCACCAGCCGCCGCTCGCTCGCCTTGAGCGACGCCTCCGCCGCGAGCTGCTCGTCGATGTCGTGGAATACGGTCAGGGCGGCTGCCTCACCCTGCCACGTGACGAACCGCGAGGAGGCAATCACCCAGAGCGCCTCGGCCGTCGCTCGTTTGATCCGCACGCGGAGGTTGTCCGCTCGACCGCTGCGGTGAAGCTCTTCCGCGAGCTTGGTCCCCTCGGCAGGATCGACGTAGTAGTCGGTGACCGGCCCGCCGGCCGCATCGCGCTGGGGTACGCCGACGACCTCCGACGCCCGCTGATTGATGGCGAGCACCGTGTGGTCGCGCAGCCGGCTGACGACCGCCGGGAAAGGGCTCAGGTCGAACAGTTGCCAGAGCTGGTCATCCGGGCGCAAGGCAGACAGTCCCAATCCCGAGACACGCACGGGGAGCGCATCGTCATTCACGATGGTGATGAGCCGCAGACGTGCTGCGATGACGAGGCGGTGCTGGCGTCAGAGAACGATAGCGTAGCACACGGGCCAGCGAGCTCTGATCCGGGGGGATTACGACCATTGCGCCCCGATCCGCAGTTCGACTCGCTCGTACGCCGCGTGGGGATGTAGGCTCATCGAGCGCGCACCGGACAGACGGGAGGATCCGCCGCAATCTGGAGCCTCGAGTCTGGAGCCCGGAGCCGGGAGCCTGAACATGTCACGTCCGTCCCGCACGCGGCCCGCTCTCCTCTTGCTGGTCCTGCTGTCGGCAGCCCTGGCGGTGGCAGCGACGGAAGGCACGCCGGCCGAGCAGGGGCTCACCGTGCCAGCCGGCTTCGAGATCCAGCGCGTCGCGCAGCCTCCGTTGGTGAATCGACCCATCGTCGCCGACTTCGACGAAGACGGGCGTCTCTACGTGGCGGACTCGTCCGGCTCCAACGACAAGGTGGAGAAGCAGCTCGCCGAGAGGCCACACCGGATCGTCCGCCTCGAGGACACCGATGGCGATGGCGTCTTCGACGCGAGCACGGTGTTCGCCGATCGCATGATGCTGCCGCAGGGCACCATGTGGCTCGACGGGTCGCTCTACGTGGCCGCGCCGCCGAGCATCTGGAAGCTGACGGATACCGACGGTGACGGCGTCGCCGATCGACGCGAGGAGTGGTTCGAGGGAAAGACGCTGACGACCTGCGCCAACGACCTGCACGGTCCGTATCCCGGTCCGGACGGCATGATTTACTGGACGAAGGGCGCCTTTGCCGCGCAGACGTACGACCGCGCCGGCCAGCCGCCGCTCGTCACCCGTGCTGCGCACATCTTTCGCCGGCGCCCCGGTGAGACCGCGGTGGAGCCGGTGCTCACCGGAGGCATGGACAATCCTGTCGACGTCGCCTTCACGGTGTCGGGCGAGCGGATTCTCACGGCAACGTTCCTCGAACATCCGCGGCTCGGCCGGCGCGACGCGGTCCTGCACGCGATCTACGGCGGCGTCTACGGCAAGCCGCACGCCGTGGTGGACGGGCACCCGCAGACGGGCGACCTGATGCCGACGCTGTGCAATCTGGGACCCGCGGCACCCGCCGGGATCGCGCGCTATCCCTCGCGGGTGTTCGGGCCCGCCTACCAGGACAACTTCTTCGTCGCGCAGTTCAACATGAACAAGGTGTCGCGCCACGTGCTGCGTGCGAGCGGGGCCACCTTCACCACGCGCGATTCCGACTTCGTGGTGTCGGACAGCCGGGACTTCCATCCGACCGACGTGGTCGAGGACGCGGACGGCAGTCTCCTGGTCGTCGACACCGGCGCGTGGTACAAGCTCTGTTGCCCGACGTCGCAGCTGGCCAAGCCGGACGTGCTCGGCGCGATCTACCGGGTCCGTCGCAAGGCGGCGCCAGCCGTCCGCGATCCGCGCGGGCGCGCACTCGGCTGGCCGACGCTGACGGATGTGCAGCTCACGGCCCTGCTGGACGATCCGCGGCCTGCGGTGCACCGCCGCGCGGTTCACGCGCTTGCGAGCCGCGGCAGCGGCGCGATCCCGGTCCTCCACCGGGTCGTGGCGTCCTCGAGCAGTCCAACCGCCCGCCTCAACGCAGTCTGGGCGCTCACGCGTATCGCCGACCAGGGCGCGCGCGCTGCGACGCACGCGGCCCTGGCGGATCGCGATCTCACCGTGCGTCAGGCGGCGATCCACTCCGCGGCCCTGTGGCGCGACGCCAGCGCGCGCACCGCCGTTCGGGCAGCGCTCGGATCCCCCGTGCCCGCGGTCCAGCGCGTCGCCGCAGAAGCCCTCGGCCGCATCGGCGATGCGGCGGCCGTACCCGATCTGCTCGCGACGGCCGCACGGCCGCTCGACCGCACCCTCGAACATTCCGTCACCTACGCGCTGATCGAGATTGCCAACCCGGCGACCACGCGCTCGGGCCTTTCCGCGGCGTCCGCTCGCACCAGGCGGGCCGCGCTCGTTGCGCTGGATCAGATGGGTCACGGGGCGTTGCAGCCCACCGACGTCGTGCCGCTGCTCGCAGCGTCGGACCAGATCGTGCGCGACACCGCCTGGTGGGTGGCCGGGCACCATCCGGAGTGGGGTGAGGCGTTCGCCGAGTTCTTCGCGCGAGAGCTGGCAGCCGCAGCCGACCGCATCGGCAAGGCGACGCGTGAGGATCTTCAGGAGAAGCTCGCACAGTTCGGTCGCACGACCGCCGTGCAGGAGCTGATCGCCCGGACCGCGCGGGACGGCACTACGGCTGCCCGTGTGATCGCACTGCGCGCGATGGCGCTCTCGCGCCTCGAACAACTGCCGGACGCGTGGGTGTCGCCCGTCGTCGCGTCGCTGGGCGATAGAGAGCCCACCATCGCGCGCCACGCCGTCGCCGTGCTTCGCGCCGCGCCGCCCTCGAAGGACGCGGCACCCCGGGTCCGGGAGGCGCTCGTCGAGCTGGCGCGCACCGCTGCGGCCCCGCCGGCCGTGCGGCTCGATGCACTGCTGGCGGTGGGCGACGGCCTGGAGTCGGTCGCCGGCGATCTGTTCGACTTCCTTCGTGCCAGCCTCGAGCCAGGGCAGCCTGCGGGCCTCCGCATGGCAGCCGCCGGGGTCATCGAGAAGGCGCGTCTCGACCGCGCGCAGTTGCTCGCGCTGGCCACGATTCTCAGGACCAGTGGCTCCCTGGAGCTTCCGCGCCTCCTGCCAGCCTTCGATCACAGTGCAGACGACGAAGTCGGTCTTGCGCTGATCGAGGCGTTGACCGTGGCGGACGCGCGAGGCAGCGTGCGCGCGGAGGTGCTCCGCCCGCGCGTCGCCAGGTACTCTCCGCTCGTGCAGCAGCGCGCCGAGGCGCTCTTCGCAGCGCTCGCGGAAGACGCCGCCGAACAGGCGCAGCAGCTGGATCGGCTGCTCGCGTGGGTGCGTGACGGCGATTTGCGCCGCGGGCAGGTCCTGTTCAACAGCCCCAAAGCCGCCTGCTCGACCTGTCATGCCCTCGGCTATCACGGCGGCAGAATAGGCCCCGACCTCACCTCGATTGGCGAGATTCGCAGCGAGCGCGATCTGCTGGAAGCCATCCTGTTCCCGAACGCCAGCTTCCCGCGCGGGTACGAGCCCATCGTGGTGACGACCACGGCGGGCGCCGTCCACAGCGGCGTCCTTCGCGACGACCAGCCGGAGGCGCTCCTGGTGACGACCGCGGCCAGCGAGGAGATCAGGATCCCGAAGTCATCGGTCGCCGACGTCCAGCCGGGAAGCGTGTCGCTGATGCCGGCCGGCTACGGCCAGCAGTTGACGCCCCACGAACTGGGGGATCTGGTGGCGTTCCTCAAGCGTACGCGGTGGGGGGCGGAGTGAGGGTGACCGCTGACGGTCGCTTTGACTCGGCGGCGCGAGGCGGAGGAACTGGAACGCCTCGCACCGCATCCACGCCGCTAACCCGACGATTCGGCCGCACCAAGGGGATTGGAGTTCTCGTGAACCACTCACTGGCCACTTTGTGCAATCAGCTCCTCAAAGAGCCAAGCCGTGGCCTGAAATCCACAGAGCAACGACAGCGCCCGGCCATTGATCGATAGGGCCCGGCATTTGATCAGTGAACGCGCACACTGTGGAGGCCGACCCGATAACCGCCATCACTCACGAGCTGCCAGCCTCGGGCGATGAGCTCGTCGGTGAGCTGACGCACTGACGCCAGCAGTGCATCGAGGTGGCCTCGCTGAAACGCGCGACTGATAAAAGGCCGTCTGTTCCAGAGATATCGCAGCTCGTGTGTCCCAGCGGCATTAACCCGCGTCGGCACGATGATCGCCTCGAATTCGTCGTCGTTCCTGACCAGCCTGATCACGGGCTCTTCACCGGTGATGGCAGTATCAGGTGCTTTGCTGCTCCGCATCGGCACACCCCCTGAGAGCGTTCGACCACTGGCGCACGATGCAGAATCGGTGCCCTCGCCCAGGAAGCGGGAGAACGCCTGGTCCGCGTTGAACAGAGCCCGTGTCGACCCGGCGCGAGGCACTGCACCAGCCTCGAGGGTATACTCAGCGGTCACGACCAGGCTTCTCGAGCCTGATACGAAGGGAGCACGGCCATCTTCCAGGGCTCCATCTCCGATCTGCAGCAGCGGCTGGCGGCGCAGAACTACGTCGCCGACCAGGGCCTGGCGGTTTCGCTCTTCCTGGCGCTTCGGCTGCGGCGGCCGCTCTTCCTCGAGGGACAGGCCGGCGTGGGCAAGACGGCGCTCGCCAGCGCGATTGCTGCCGGCCTTCAGGCGGATCTCATCCGCCTGCAGTGCTATGAAGGTCTCGACGTCTCCCACGCGGTCTACGAGTGGGACTACGCCCGCCAGCTCCTCGAGCTCCGCATACTGGAGGCGGCCGGGGACCTGGATAGAAGCACGGCGCGCCGCGAGCTGTACAGCGAGGCCTTCCTCCTCAAACGCCCGCTCCTCCAGGCGATCGACCCCGCTCGGACACGTCCGGCAGTGTTGCTGGTCGACGAGATTGATCGAGCGGACGAGGAGTTCGAGGGATATCTCCTCGAGTTGCTGGCCGAGTACCAAATCACGATTCCCGAGCTCGGCACGATACGCGCCGCCGATCCGCCGCTCGTGATCCTCACGTCAAACCGCACGCGTGACGTTCACGACGCGCTCAAGCGCCGCTGCCTGTACCAATGGATCGAGTACCCGAGCTTCGAGAAGGAGCTCGCGATCATCGCCAGGCGGGCGCCCGAGGCCTCGGCACGTCTCGCGCGCCAGGTCACCGCGATCGTTCACGAACTGAGGGCCGCGGAGCTGTACAAGGCTCCGGGCGTATCGGAGACCCTCGACTGGGTGGCCGCGCTCATGGCCCTCGATCGCGAGACACCGGACCTCGACGCGCTCGAGCAGACGCTCGGCGTGGCGCTCAAGGCCAGCGAGGACATCGAAGCGGTCCGCGGCGAGCGGCTGGCCGGGATCCTCGCTCGGGCGGCGGCGCGGTAACGTCCGAGGCGATCCGTGCTGCTCGACAATCTCCTCGCCTTCGGCCGCCTGCTGCGACGCCTGGGCCTCGACGTGCATCCGGGGCGCATGCTCGACGTCACCGAAGCCCTGCAACACGTCGATATCCGCGTGCAGGCGGAGGTGTACCATACCTGCAGGGCGCTCCTGGTCCACCGCCACGACGATCTGTCGATCTTCGACCGCGCCTTCGATGCGTTCTGGCGCCAGGCCCGCGATCCGCTATCGCGTGAGCCCGTGCCAGATGGCGGAACAGGCACACGAGGCGGCGACGACAGCGCGGCTGAAGGCGACGGCCAGCAGAGGAATCAGCAACTCGCCGCCAGCGAGGTCGTGGATGTCGACGACGAGGCGCGCGGCGCATTGCGGACGTGGAGCGACACGGCCACGCTGGCGCGTAAGGATTTCGCGGAGTTCACGGCCGAGGAGCTGGCCGTCGCGCGCGACGCCCTCGCGCGGCTCGCGTGGAATCCGGGAGAGCGCCGCGCGCGCCGTTGGGTTCGCGGGGCCGGTTCGCGCCTCGACGTCAGGCGTGCGCTGCACCAGAGCCTGCGCACCGGTGGCGACGTCGTCTCGCTGCCTCGTCGTGAGCGCCTTCGTCGCCCGCGATCGCTGGTCCTGCTCTGCGACGTCAGCGGCTCCATGGAGCGGTACTCCCGCATGCTCCTGCACTTCGCGCACGCCATCAGCCGGCGCCATCGCCGTGTCGAGGCGTTCCTGTTCTCGACGCGGCTGACGCGGATCACGCCCGAGCTGCGATCCCGGCGGCTCGACGACGCGGTCGCGGGAGTGGCGCGCTCGGTGCCGGACTGGTCCGGCGGCACGCGGATCGGAGACGCGCTGAGAGAGCTGCACGTGCGATGGAGGAGTAGAGTCCTGCACGGCAGCCCCGTCGTCCTGCTCGTGTCGGACGGATGGGATCGCGGCGACGCGGGCGTCCTGCGCGATCAGACGGCACGGCTGCAGCGGAACTGCCACCGCCTGATCTGGCTCAACCCGCTCATCGGCACCGCCGACTACGCGCCGCTCACGCGGGGACTCCAGGCGGCGCTGCCGTTCGTGGACGACTTCCTCCCCGCGCGGACGCTGATGAACCTCGCCGACCTTGCGGCGCACCTGAACTCGCTGACGCCACGCTGTCGAGGCAACCGCTGATGGATATCTCCGGCTCATACACGTTCAACGCTCCGCCGGCGCGCGTCTGGGACCTGCTGATGACCCCGGACGCCATCGCGTCGTGCATCCCAGGTTGCGATCGGTTCGAGCCGGACGGCGACGATCGCTATCGCGCGCGGCTCATCGTGGCGCTGGCGGCGGTGACGGGCACGTACGATGCGCTGATCACCCTGTCGGACAAGGTCCCGCCGACCTCCTACTGCCTGACGGGAGAAGCCCAGAGCCGCGCGGGGTTCGTCAAAGGGACATCGGACATCGTGCTCCGAGCGGCCGGCGACACGACGATCGTGGACGTGCGCGCAACCGTCCAGGCGGGCGGGGCCATCGCCCGGGTCGGCCAGCGGCTCATGGGCAGCGTGTCGAAGATGATGCTCGACCGGTTCTTCGCCTGCCTGCAATCGAAGCTGTAGGGGCGGAGCCTACGCGCGAGCCAGCGCGGCGACCAGCGCGCGACGCGCGAAGACCGCGACCATCGCGCGACGGTAGTCCGCGCTGGCATGGACGTCGGCGTTCATGTGCTCGAGATCGTCGCCCGCCAGACGCGCGGCCGCGGCGAGCGTCTGTTCAGACGCCTGGCTCCCGGCGAGCGCCTGCTCGACGTTGGTCAGCCGGCGGGCGGACGCGCAGGCGCCGGTCAGGCCGATGCGTGCCGACGCAATCGTGCCGCCGTTCACCTGGAGGGCCGCCGCGACGCCCACGATCGCGTAGTGCGACGCACGCTGGTACAGCTTAGCGTAGGCTGCGGTCCGGATCGGGGTGAAGCGCACGCTCGCGATCATCTCGTCGGCCGCGAGGTCGACCGTGAAGAGATCCAGGAAGAAATCCTGTGCCTTCACCATGCGTGGCCCCTTCGGACCGGCCAGCTGGAGCTCGGCGTCGAGGGCGAGCATAGCCGCCGGGTAGTCGGCCGACGGGTCGGCGTGCGCGAGGCTGCCGCCGATCGTCCCGCGATTGCGCACTTGCTGATCGCCGATGGTTCCCGCGGCGTCCGCAAGCATTGGGCACTGTTGTCTCAGGACCGGCGAGGTCGCCACCTCGTGGTGCGTCGTCGCGGCCCCGATCTCGATCCTGCCGCCCGTGTCGCGGATGCCGCGCAGCTCCGGGATCCTGGCGATGTCGATCAGACGCCGGGGCTCGCTGAGGCGCAGCTTCATCAGCGGAAGGAGGCTGTGTCCGCCGGCGATGAGCTTGCCGCCGCCCTCGGCCGCCCTGAGTTTCGCCAGCGCGTCGTCCACCGAGGTGGCCCGCTCGTATTCGAATGCGGTGGGGATCATGCCTGGCCTCCCTGAACGATGCGCCACAGCTTCTCGGGACGCAGCATCATGTCGATGTGCTTCACGCCGAACCCGCTCAGCGCGTCGACCACCGCGTTGACGATGCAGGGCGTCGAGCCGAGCGTGCCGGCCTCGCCCACGCCTTTGGCGCCCAGCGGGTTCACGGGTGTCGGCGTGACCGTGGCATGCAGCTCGAAGCGCGGGAAATCGGCGGCCCGCGGCAGCGCATAGTCCATGAAGGACCCGGTCAGCAGCTGACCGTCAGCGTCGTAGACGGCCTCCTCCATCAAGGCCTGGCCGATGCCCTGCGCCAGCCCTCCGTGTATCTGTCCCTCGACGATCAGCGGGTTGATCAGATTCCCGGCGTCATCGACGGCGATCAGCTTCAGCAGCGTCGGCTCGCCGGTCTCGCGATCGACCTCGATCATCGAGATGTGACAGCCGAACGGGTAGGTATTGTTGGTCGGCTCGAAATAGGCGTCGGCGCTCAGCCCCGGCTCGTCGACGCCGTTCGGAAGCGGGACCGGCACGTACGCGAACGCGGCCACTGCCTGGAATGGCAGCGCGACTGCCGGCGCCCCCGTGACGGCGATCTTCCCATTCTCGAACACGAGATCCTCTTCGTGCGCCTCGAGGAGCGCGGCCGCGAACTTTGCCATCTTGGCCTTCACCTTCCCGCCGGCCAGGTGCAGGGCCGCGCCGCCCACCGCCTGTGACCGGCTGCCGAACGTGCCGACCCCCTGCTTGGCGATGCTGGTGTCGCCGTGCTGGATCGTGACGTGCTCGAGCGGCACGCCGAACTGATCGGCCAGCATCTGGGCGAAGGTGGTCTCGTTGCCTTGCCCGTGCGGTGAGGCCCCGGTCGTGGCCGTGATTCGGCCATCGCGTTCGATCGCGACGTGCGCGTGCTCCCAACCACCCATGGGGAGCGTCGAGGAGGGACCGATGCCGCACACTTCCACGTACATCGACAGCCCGACCCCGACGAGCCGGCCTTCGGCCCTGGCCGCATCACGCGCTCTCTTCAATCCCCCCCAGTCGGACGCCTTTAGCGCCGCGTCGAGCGCCGCCTCGTAATCGCCCGAATCGTAGACCGCCCCCATCGGCGTCTGGTACGGGAACGCGTCCTTGGGGATGAAGTTCCTGCGGCGCAGCTCCGCGGGATCCATCGCGAGCTCACGCGCCAGCATGTCGAGCGCCCGCTCGACGAAGTAGGTGGCTTCCGGCCGGCCAGCGCCGCGATACGCATCAGTCGGCGTCTTGTTCGTGAAGACCTCGGTGAGCGTGACGCGAATCGCCGGGATCCGGTAGGTCGCGCTCGCCATCAGCATCGTCAGCGTCGGGACGGCGGCGGTGAGCAGCATGTTGTAGGCGCCGATGTCGGCGACGAGGCGCATCTTCACACCGAGGAGCGTGCCGTCACGCTTCGCGGCCAGGTCGATGTGGCACGTGATGTCACGGCCGTGCGTCGTCGCGACGAATGCCTCCGAGCGATCCTCAATCCATTTCACCGGAAGCCCGAGCTGCATCGAAATCCCGGCGGCCACGTACTCTTCGGCGTAAATGTTGATCTTGGCGCCGAAGCCGCCCCCGACCTCAGGCGCGATGGCGCGCACCTGATGCTCGCCGAGACCGTGCATGCCCGCAACCATGGTCTTCAGAATGTGGGGGTTCTGCGTCGACGACCAGATCGTCAGCAGCTCCTTGCCCGGCTCGTAGTGCGCGACCACACCGCGCGGCTCCATCGCGTTAGGCACGAGCCGCTGGTTCAGCATGCGCTGCGAGACGACGACCTCGGCGGCAGCAAATGCCTGATCGATGGCCGAATCGTCCACCGTTTTGCCGTCGGCGCTGACACCCGTGCCTCCCGGCACGAGGGCCACCGCCAGGTTGTTGGGGAAGCCCGCATGGATGACGGTTGGCTGTCCCGTCATGGCGAGCTCGGGATCCACGACCACCGGCAGCGGCTCGTAGTCGACGTGGATCGCGTCGGCCGCATCGCGCGCAAGATAACGATCGGCTGCCACCACTACCGCCACCGGCTCACCGGCATAGCGAACGGCGTCGATCGCGAGGGCGTGATGGTCCGGTGCGGGGAACGGCGTGCCGATCGGCATCGGTTTCATGAACCGGGCAATCTGCGCGCCCGTGAAGACAGCTTCGACGCCCGGCATACCCTCGGCGGCGCTCGTGTCGATCGAGCGGATCCGGCCATGCGCGATGTCGCACCGCTTGAACGCCATATGCAGCATGCCCGCGATCTTCACGTCGTCCACGTACGTGCCGCGCCCCTGGATGAGGCGCGGATCCTCGCGGCGCTTGACGCGCTGGCCCACGAGCTTCGGAAGCAGGGGAGAGGTCGTCGGCATGGCTTACCTGCTCGCTTCCTCACGAGCGCCCATCGTGCGGGCGGCGTGCTGGATGGCGGTGACGATGTGCTGGTATCCGGTGCAGCGGCAGTAATTGCCCGAGATTCCCTCGCGGATCTGACGCTCGGTGGGCTGCGGGTTGTCGCTCAGGAGATTGACGGCGGACAGGATCATGCCCGGCGTGCAGTACCCGCACTGGAGGCCGTGCTCTTCCCAGAACGCCTCCTGCAGTGCATGCAGGTGCCCGCCCGTGGCGAGGCCCTCGATCGTTGTCACCTCGCAGCCATCCGCCTGAACGGCAAGGATGGTGCAGCTCTTCGCGCTGCGCCCGTCGATGATGACCGTGCAGGCGCCGCACTGGCTCGTGTCGCAGCCGACGTGCGTGCCGGTCAGGTTCAGCTGCTCCCGCAGGAAGTGAACCAGGAGCGTCCGGGGTTCCACCTGGCCGCCGCGGACTTTGCCGTTGATGGTGATCGAGATCTGCGCCATGCTCCCTCCCCGGTCGTCTGGGCCGGCATCAGCGGCGCACGGGTCGAACCGACCGGCCGTTACTGGCCCTGACCGCGGTTCTCGTTCCCGGCGCCGCGCCGATCCGTGCCGGTTGGGTCAGCACCATATCAGAAGTCGCGCCCGGTGGCTCCGGCGAAGGATCTTCTCGCGCCAACAGGTGCGTGTGTTCGGCGCGCTCGCCCTCGCGGCCTTCGACTGACCACGCGCCAGGAGCTCGCGGTAAATTTACGTCGAAAGGCTGGCCGTCCGTAGTCTTCCACCTATCCCGCGGTCAGCCGCAATAGCCGGTTGGCGACTGCCGGGGCGTGTTTCCGCGTCCCGGTTCCCGTGCGACAAGCTCCCGGCAGTTCACCGATTTACCAACACTCAATCTGGTCAGCGCCCGACTTACCGGTTGGCTGCGTGTCGAACCGGCGCGTCCGCAAATGACGCGCACCGGCCAAATTCTTGCAATGCAGCACCTTCGGGTCCCGGAATCCCAGCCAACCCAAACTCCCATGTCGAAGACGCAGCGGTCGGATCTCACGGTGTGCACGGTAGACGGCGAGGTCGTGATTCTCGACCGCGCGGCGGGCTTCGTTCATCAGCTCAACGCGACCGCCAGCCACATCTGGCGCGCGTGCGATGGCGCACAGTCGGTCGACGAGATCGCCGAACGTCTGACGGCACGCTTCCAGAGTGAGCCGGAGACCGTGCGCCAGGACGTGATCAGAACGCTCACGGATTTCGAGCGACTCGGCTTGCTGGTGGATGGACCGGTGGACGGGTCGGCTGCATTGACAGGGGATGACTCTGAATCGCGTTGAGCCGCAGGTCGACCGGCACTCCCGTCGATCGTTCGTGAAGACCGCCGCGTACGTGATCCGCTGATTCTGTCGCTGAAGGCAGCGTCTGCCTTTGCGTCACATGGGTAGGGCACAACAACGGCGTTGGCAATGGATGGGACCCGCAACCGCCTGGAAATCCACCCGTCAACGACGGGCGAGCGCCACGGTCTCAAGTTCCTATCGCATCGAACGAGTCGGCCGGGCACGGGCGTTTCGTGTCTTTGATGGTGCGTCGAAGGGACCCGAACGACATGGCCCTTGGGTCCTGGGTTGTTACAAACCCCGACGACCAGGACTCATTCCACGGCTCGCGACGACGTGTCGCTCCGCTTCATTCGCCGCAATCGAGAGATGGCGACCGAACGAGGTTCCCGATTTAGCCTCCAAGAGCTTCGTCAGCTGAATCATGAACGAGTTTTCGCCTGCGCGGTCCGAACCGAATCGGGCCATGAAGAGATCGCTGGCATGCCGGAGGTTGTCTGTCAGGCGGTCGACGACCTCGGACGGGGGCAACGCCATTTTCATGTCTGCCCAGTACGTTGTTTCGGTGGCCCGGAGCAGCGTCGCGGCGTAGTCGCCAATGCCCCCAGAGCTGCCGGCGTCCGGGGCTTCCGTGGAGACGGAGACCGACGGTGCCAGGCTCGGTGCCGCCGATGGGACCGCAGCGGATGGCACGACGCACCCGAGAACCTCGTCTGCACCGTTCTGGTGAGGCGCCGTTGAGGGCGGTGAGGGAGAAGGACGAGACTGGCCGGGTTCGATCGCTGAGACTGCCCGATGAACGGCGCGCTGCACCGACTCGAGTGTCGCAATGAGATTCGCGCGCTCCTCCTGTCCTGCTCCGAGCTGCTGTTTGAGGGCCGAGACTTCCGCTCGATTCGCGCTGAGCTCGGCTTCGGTGTTTCGCAACTGCGATTGCAGGCCGGAGGTTGCCTGTGTGTGAACTGCCTGTAACTTTTCGGCAGTGGACTCCGCCTGGGTGCGCGCATTGTGCGCTTCGTGCAGCTGCTCGCGCGCTGTCCGCAATTGTTCCTGGCCCGCTCGAATCTCGGACTGTAATCGATCGATGAGTGCCTGCGCCTCTGCGGCATCGGCCTGGGCCTGCGCTTCAATGTGTTGCGTTGAGGTCCGAGCGTCCGCAGCAGCGGCTGTCACGAGCCTCTCGACCAGTTGCGACACGGCGGCCGTAGGATCATCGTCCGCCGCGCTCACGGTTCTTTCGCAGGCGGACACGAGCCCCGCGAGCGTGTTGGTCACTGAAGTGAGAGCACCACGCCATTCCTCCTGCTGGCGACCCAGTTCGCTTGCTAGCAGCGCGGACGCTTCCCTTCTTGCGATTTCGCGCAGACCTTCAGACGTACTACCTCGTTCCACCGCCATGTGGACTCTGCTCATGCCGCGTGCCTCCTGCTCGGTTCTGCACGGTGTATCGGGACGGTGCTCGTTGGTCTGCAGTCCGGGCGCGAAACTGTAATTCCACTTACAGATTTGTTAGGACGCACGCACCCGGCGCCGGCGGGAGCCTGCCGTGGACCTTGCGCCGGACCCCGTGTGTGCCGCGCAAAACTCGGCGCCGCCCAGCCGACGGCGGCAAGAATTGCCTGTATTTTCCCCGGACGGTCCCGGTCCGGTCGAGAGCTGGCGGTGCATCGACAGGTCCGCTCCCCACTGCTGCTGCTGCTGGCACTTCAGTTGCCTCCAGATGATCGCGCGCCCTCCGGCCGCCGGCAGGTTGTTCGACATGGTCCCTGACCGAGCCGCTGCAGGGCCGCAACCAACGGGCGCACGTTCAGAGTCAGAGTAGGCCGAGGCACCCCCAGCACTCTCGTTTCCTCTCAAACCTGGTCTTTTGAACCCGCAGCGTGCGGGCAGGGGAGACGTGTATGTTCAGCCGGAAACCGCAGGCCTGGTCGTTTGTCGCTGTAATCGCGTGTGCGCTCCTGACGCCCCAACCGGGCGAGGGGGCACCGAAGACGTCATGGGTGACGACCGCTGTCGGTTCCGTGACGGTGCGGGGCTCCGCAACCACCAGTCCGAGCGGGCGCATGACGGTGTCAGGCGAGGGTACCGATATCTGGGGAGGCGCCGACGGGTTCCAGTATCTGTATCAGCGCCTGTCCGGCAACATGCAGATCAGCGCGAGGATCACCGGCCTGCAGAACACGGACGGCTGGGCGAAGGCCGGCGTGATGATTCGTCAAGGGCTGACCGCCGGCTCGGTGCACGCTTCGCTGTTGGCCACACCCTCCAACGGCATCGTCTTCCAGCAGCGGAGTGCGGCCGGAAGCCTCACGACCCGGTCAGGGGTTGCGGGTGCGGCTCCAGCCTGGCTTCGCCTCACTCGCGTTGGCGCGGCGGTCACGGCCTCGGTCTCGAGCGATGCAACGACCTGGGCCGACATCGCTACAGTGAGCGTGCCGATGACCACTGATGTGATGGTTGGCCTGGCCGTTACCAGCCGAATGCCATCCCGCCTCACGACGGCATCCTTCGACAAGGTGGCCATTGCAAAGCTCGGTGCCACACCAGCCACGGCGCCGGCTGGTCCTGTCGCAGCCTGGTCTTTCGACGATGGAGCGGGCAATCTGTTGCGAGCCACGGTGGGGGGGCTCGACGGTACGATCACCGGTGCGACCTGGACCACCGCAGGCCGCAACGGCGGCGCGCTCATGTTCAACGGCGTTGATCAGATGGTGACCGTTCCGGCGAACCCTGTCCTCAACCTCACGACCGGCATGACGTTGGAAGCGTGGGTCAACCCCACGTCGGTGGTCAACTGGCGCAACGTCGCCATGAAGGAAGGATCCAACGACCTGGCCTACGCGCTCTATGCGAGTGACGCCAGCTCGAAACCGCAGGCGGCCGTCAACATGGGCGCCGGGCAACTCGTCGCAAGCAGCACGGCGCCGCTGCAGGCGAATACGTGGTCACACCTCGCGACCACCTTCGACGGCTCTACCCACCGGCTGTTTGTCAACGGCGTGCAGGTGGGCAGCGTGGCAGCTGCCGGCGCGCTCTGGCAGACGACGGCGCCGTTCCGCATCGGCGGCAACTCGCTGTGGGGCGGGTGGTTCGACGGGGCAATCGACGATATGCGTGTCTACAACCGTGCCCTGAGCCTCACGGAGATTCAGACCGACATGAATACGCCCGTCGCTTCGCCTCCTCCAGATACGACGCCCCCGAACGTCGCCATTTCAACTCCCGTCAATGGCGTAACGGTGGCCGGCACGGTTGGGATCGTCGCTACTGCTACCGACAATGTCGGTGTGGCGAGCGTCCAGTTCCTGCTGAACGGCGCAAACCTGGGCGGCGCAGTCAGCTCCGCGCCCTATGCCGGCACGTGGAACACGCAGGCGGTGACGAACGGCATCTACAGGTTGACCGCGGTAGCGCGAGACCATTCCGGGAACGCCAACGTCTCGGCAGACGTCTCGATCACCGTCAGCAACGCGAGCCCGTTCGTGATAGGCCGTTCCGTCGCATTTACCTCTGCCGACCACTTTTCGACGCTGCCGGATGGGCGCGCGACAATCAGCGGCTACACCCTCGAGGTCTGGCTGCCAGGGTCTGACACGTCCACTGCTCAGCCGTTCAGGGTTTCCAGTCTCGGCAAACCGACATCCACAACGACGGCCATCACGGTGGATCAGCAGGCGTTCTTCGCGTCGCTGCCGACGGGGCAGGAGTTCTTCACCACGACAACGGCCACGGGTCCCGGAGGGTCGGCACGCAGCGGCGCCTCGAACAGTTTCATGATGCAATGACGACCTCGCACCCTCGCCGCCCGCGTCCGCGAACCAGACGGCGCTCCGGTGCTCATGCGGGAGCATCGGGCGCTCCGGCCGCGGTTCGGCTTCCAGCGCATCCGGGTGCTCGGCACGAGGGCGGCCCCTCAACAACAAGCGCATGCGGCGCCTGTCGCCCGCCCCTGGCGCGCATCCGTTAGCTGCGAACCGACTCTTATACCGTAGCCGCCGCTTACCGGCGGGCTCACCACCGCAGCGCGCCGGCATGGCCTGAACGAAGAGTCATTCCACATCCGGCTGGCAGGCTCGATGGCCCGCGACGGGTGCCCGCCCCGCAGATCCCGACACACGGACATCAAGTGTCCGCCCCGGTTCTTTCAGCTGGTCGGGCGCGCCCTGAGCAGCATCCGAGAGATCGGACCATCGACAAAGTCTCCGTTTCGAGGAATTCATCCCTCTCGCAGGCAGAGTTTCCTAAATACCCACGCGAAGCCTTCAGGAAAGCTGCGCGTGTGAGTGGCATCTACGTTGCCTACCGCGGGTGGCGGACCGACCTACCGAAGCTGGGTGCTTGCAGACAGCCGCATGGCCATGCGGCAAGGTTCGAAGGCTGAAAATACCATGACGATCGCGGCGCACACGTTGGAAGAGAAGATTCGTTCTCGCACTGCCCGGACCGGCGTTGTCGGCCTCGGCTACGTCGGCCTTCCCCTCGCGGTCGAATTCGCCGAGTGTGGCTTTGAGACGGTCGGTATCGATGTCGATTCCAAGAAGGTCAGCGAGATCACCGCCGGTCGTTCTTACGTCCCCGACGTGCCTGACGCGAAGGTCGCCGCGCTCCGCGAGGCAGGACGGCTTCGCGCAACAACGGATTTCTCGGTAATGGCCGAGCTCGACACGGTCAACATCTGTGTGCCAACGCCCCTGCGCAAAACCAAAGACCCGGACATGTCGTACGTCGTCTCGGCGGTCGAGCAAATCGCTCTCTACCTGCATCCGCAAATGCTTGTCGTCCTCGAATCCACTACCTACCCCGGTACGACCGAGGAGCTGGTCCTGCCGATGCTGGAGGCGAGCGGACTGAAAGGCGGGGTCGACTTCTTCGTGGCCTTCTCCCCCGAGCGTGTGGATCCCGGCAACCCCACCTTCCACACACGCAACGTGCCGAAGGTTGTTGGCGGGATCACACCCGCCTGCACTCGGGTCGCCGCGGCACTGTACGAGGCCGCCGTCGACACAGTCGTTCCGGTCAGTTCCACGCGCGTCGCGGAAATGGTCAAGCTCTTGGAGAACACGTTCCGGGCGGTGAATATCGGGATGGTCAACGAGCTTGCACTGATGTGCGACACGCTCGACATCGACGTCTGGGAAGTCATCGATGCCGCCAGCACGAAGCCATTCGGCTTCATGCCCTTCTACCCAGGGCCTGGGCTCGGCGGTCACTGCATCCCTATCGACCCCTTTTACCTGTCGTGGAAGGCTCGCCAGAGCGGCTTCGAGTCACGGTTCATCGAGCTGGCCGGGCACGTCAACGCACGCATGCCGCACTTCGTCGCCGACAAGGTCGTGGACGCATTGAACAGTCAGCGGAAGGCGGTGAACGGCGCCCGGATCCTGGTGCTGGGAATCGCGTACAAACGTGATATCGACGATGTCCGGGAGTCTCCGGCGCTCGATGTCATGCACCTGCTCGAGCAGAAAGGCGCGGTGATCAACTATTCGGATCCGTACGTGCCGGTGCTGCGGGCGAGCAGCTGGCCGGGCGACCGGGATCTGCACGCCGTGGGAGTCACCGAGGAGTCGCTCCGCTCCTGCGACTGTGTAGTCGTCGTGACGGACCACAGCACGTTCGATTACGCTCAGGTGGTGGCATCGGCGCCGCTGATTGTGGACTCGCGGAATGCGATCAGCATCCGCGCGAACCACGTGTTCCGGGTGGGTGCACCGTCGCCTGTGGCCGCCGAGACGGTCTCGCCGGCTGATCAATGGACGCTTCAGTCTACCTACGAGATCAGCGCGCCGCCTCGGGAGTGAACAAACGCACGTTCATCAATTGCCACTGACCGTTTCGCTTGATCCATACCTCCGAGAACAGGAGCTGCTGATCGCGAAGGAACTGCCCCTCCGGCCCGCTGATGCGTTGTGAAGCGGTACCGCTCACAACCGCCCCAACGCCGCGAATCTCGACCGATGCGTTCCGCAGTGAGATGTCGTAGGGCAACCCGGACGCGTCGGTGGCTGGCGCACCGCTGGTGCTGAAACCGTCGGCCACCAGCCGTCCCAGCTGCCCTCGATCGCCGCGGCGCAGCGCCTCGAAGTAGGCTTCGTGGCCGCGCAGCACATCGCCCTCATCGGTGCTGTCCAACGACACTGCCGAAGCCGGGGCCGGCAGGGGCGCGAGCGCGGGGGCTGGCGGTGGAGGGGCTGGCAACGGGCGCCCGGCGCGGCCAAGAGGTGCCATCGCATCGACGGACGGCAGCTGAGTCGTAGCGGCTGGGAGCTGGCTTCTCGGTTCGGCAGCGTTTGAGCGTGCCAGCAGCGTCCGTGACACCTCCGCGACACGGGGAGCGTCGGTCCGAACCGTGGCCGCGGACCGGCGAGCGTCGGCTGCCACTCGTCTCGTCACGACGGCTCCGTCGCCGCCGAGTGCAGCAGCAGCGCCGCCATTCACGCTCATCATCAAGGCGCCAGCATCCCCAGCGCGCAGCACGACATCTTGTGCGCCCCTGAACTCCAGCGCCTCCCTCGCCCGCAGCATCCGAGCCACAGCTTCTCTACCGTCCACCTCGGCACGAAGCCACACCGGGCGCATCGCCGTGAGGGCCACCGCGACGCGAGAGGTACCAACCTGTGCCTGCGTGCCAGGTTTGTGCGGCAGCGGGTTCGCGCGGCTTGAGGGAGTCCCGATCGTCGAATTACTGGCGGCGTTCTCGGCGGCCGGCCGCGTCATGACCGTCTGACTGGCGGTACTCGCTGGACGCTCCGCAGGGCCATCTCGCCACAAGCGCGTCGCGCCAACCGCGGCGACGAGACAAATCAACGCAAGGCCCCCGATCTTCAGGAGCTTGGAGTTGGTGTGGAACGCGTGGAGCCGGTGCCAGGAAATCGCCGAGAGACGGAAGGACACCGGGGGCGGCGGCAGCCGCGGTTCTCTGTCAACGGGCGCACCGCGTCGAAACGGAGGCGGAGCGGTTTGGTCCGGCGAAGGTTTCGGCGCAAGGGTTGCCGGTGAGAGCTGAGCGCTGACCGTCACGGGTAGCGCCATCGGCGCGGGTGTCTGAACCACCCGCTCGCCTGCAGCCTGGTTCACGCCCGCCCGCAAGGGTCGGACGAAAGGGGTCTCAGGCAACACGGACTGCAATGCGCCGAGACTCTGCTCGAGCGATGCGCTCAACTCGCGCTGCACTTCGCGCAGTCGGGCGATCTCCGCGTGGGCCTCCGCCAGAAGCGCGCTTGCTTCGGCCTTCATGCCGAGCGCCTCATCGCGGGCGCCGTTGACGACAGCTCCGGCTTCTTCCGCTGCCCGGCTCCGCACCGCACGTGCCTCCACCCGAGCAGCGACAACAGCATCGATGAGTTCCCGCTCGTGCTGCTTGTATTGGGCCAGAGACGCCTGCGCTCCCGTCAGTTCTCGCTGCAGCCGGCGCGCCTCCTCCTGTGCGGCCCGAAATGTTCGTCTGCTAACCAACATGATGCAGTTCCTCGCGACGCCTGGCCCGGGGTCGAAATCTTACTCCAACAGGTCGCCCGGAGCCCCGGGGCAGATGGCGCCGATCACGTTGTCGTTCGGAGTGAACCACGGGGTTAGGGGGGTCAGGCAGGCTCGCGGGCCGCATCGAGCCTGCGGAGCGTGAGAACGGCAACCTCAGGGGGGCAGTTCAGGCGAACGGGCAGGTACACGGTGCCAACGCCGCGGCTCACGAACATGCACGTATTTGCGATTACTGCAGAGCCAGCCAGCACCGGAAATTTGCGGCCCGCCGGGGCTCCAATGAGCGGCAGCACGATCTGCCCCCCGTGCGTGTGGCCAGACAGCACGAGGGGGACCGCGAGTTGAGCGGCTTGATGGAGCACCCGCGGGTCGTGGGCGAGCAGAATGGCCGTGTTCGCCGACGTGCCTACCACCCGAGCGATGTCGGCCGGGGCGCGTGTCCAGAATCTGACGCCAGCGAAAGCGAGCGCAGCGCCCTTGATGATGCGGGTCGTGCGCGTGTCCTTCAGCACGGTAAACCCGCGACCCTCGAGTGCGGCAGGCATGTGCCGGTCGTCATCATGGTTGCCGAGGATGGCGAAGACCCCACCAGGAGCCTGCAGCGACGAGAGCGCTTCGGCGCACGGTTCCATGTAACGACGCTCTCCGAAGCTGACGTAGTCACCACCAAGCACGATCACGTCTGGCTCTTGCGCCATCGCGAGATCGACGGCCCTGGCAATATCAGCCTGTGAAGTGAATTGGCCGTGGTGCAGATCCGTCAACAGGGCGAGACGCAGGCCGTCGTGAGAGGGCGACAATCCCGAGACAGGCAGCTGTGCCTGCACTAACCGAAGTGCACGCCGCTCATACGCGTAGCCGTAACCGGTCAGGCCGGTGACCGCTCCCACCATGGCGGATCCCGCCACTCTCAGCAGCGCCCTCCGCGTGATGTGCATCGTTGTCGATTCTACCCGTCCGCCGACGGGCGGAGAGGAGTCGTCTATACCCCGTGGCGCCGGTGTTCCGGCGCCGAGGTGACCAGATGGACGTCACTGCCCGGTTGGAAGTGCTGACCAGCGGATGTACATGAGCGCCGGGTCGATCGAGCTGGCCGTTCAGATCTTGCGGATGAGCACCGTTGACGAAGTGGGAGACAGACGGCGTCACGCCGTGCCTCGGCGGTATCGATCGATCGATCGGCGTGTGTAAAAAGCTGTGGAATAAATGACAACATAACCTGCTGGCCGCACGTTTTTGATGCATTTTGTTGGTCAAAACACTAACGGACGCGTCCGCTAGGCAGCCGTGTCCAGAATGCGGACATGGGAGAGCAGCGTCGTGCTCACCATTTCGCAGTGAATTCATCCTGCCCGGCATCTTCGTGTAAAGACGAGCCATCCTGATGAGTCCGTTTACACGACACACGCATCTTCCAGGGGCAGTTACCTACAAAATTGCCCAGTATTCCACCATTCAGCACCCGCGGCAGGGTCCTTGCCGTAGGTCGGCCGTTCCGCTAGGAGGCCGTTCCTCCAAGCCAATTGCCCGACGTTTAGGACTCTCAGTGAGAAGGCGGCCGCGTGTTCTGTTCTCTGCGTGTATTCAGTTCCGGCCGCAGCTTCGCTGCCGGCGTCTCCGTTGCGACCGTGGTGCTGTCATGTCCGTCTGCCACGTCCGCCGCGCCGGGCGACATCGTTCTCTACGCGTCGGACGTTACGACCATTCGCGGGGAATGGGCGCGACTGTCCTCAACTACCGGTGCGGGTGGTCAAATCATGAGATCCACTGATGCGGGCCGGAGTGCGACTGCCCCGCTGGCCAGCCCGCAGCACTACATCGAAGCCTCGTTCGACGCCCCCGCCAACACGGCGTATCACATCTGGCTGCGCCTTCGGGCGCAAGAGAACTCCAGGTACAACGACTCAGTCATGGTGCAGTTTTCGGACGCCCAGACGCCCGCCGGCTCGGCGGTCTGGCGTATCGGATCCACCTCGGCCTTGATCGTGACCCTTGAGGGGTGCAGCGGGTGTGGCGTATCCGGGTGGGGGTGGTCAGACAGTACCTGGTCGACGGGTGACTATCCCGTGATCAAGTTCGCAGCCGCCAGCCGGCATACGCTCCGCGTGCAGACACGGGAGGATGGAGTGGACATCGACCAGATTGTGCTGAGTCCCGTGACGTATTTCAACGCAGCTCCTGGCGCCCTTAAGAACGACGCCACGATCGTCCCGAAATCGTCCGCTACGCAGGTCGCACCGCCAGAGGTCGTGCTGTACGCCGGCGAGGCGGTGCGCCGCAGCGGGAACTGGACGCTTCAGTCCGATAGCACCGCCGCCCTCGGCAAGCGCAACGGCAGCACCGACTATGGGTGGCTGGGCCAATCCGTCAGCGCAACCCCATCGAACTTCCTGGAGTGGACATTCAACGCGGTGGCCGGCACACGCTACAGAACGTGGCTGCGCCTGCGCGCCACGGGCAATTCAAAAAACAACGATTCGGTGTGGGTGCAATTTGCCGGTTCAATCGATGCCGCCGGGGTGGCGAGGTACAGGATTGGGACTACCTCGGCGCTTTGGGTCGTTCTCGAAGACTGTTCCGGGTGTAGCGTTTCCGGCTGGGGCTGGCAGCGACGAGCGTATTGGCTGGCGGATACGGGTGACGTCTACTTTGCGACCTCCGGGACGAAGACGATCCGCGTGCAGACGCGCGAGGACGGCGTGAACATCGACCAGATCGTACTCAGTCCGTCGAAGTTCCTCGATTCCTCTCCAGGTGCCGTTCGCAACGACACGACACTTGTCAACCGGGACGGCACGAGGAGCGTCATCGGGGCTGTGGCCACAACGTTCCCCCAGACCCTGACGTTCACCGCCTCGGCCGACCACTCCCTGGTCTCCAGTTACCTGCTCAACATCTTCGCTGCCGGCGCAAATCCGGCGACCGCCACGCCGGTCAAGGCCCTGAACCTCTCGAAGCCCGCCGTGGTCGACGGACAAATCACAGTCGCGATCGGAACGACGATTCAGTCGCTCGCGTCAGGGTCGTATTTTGCGACGGTGACTGCTGTCAGCTCAGCCGGATCGACCAGAAGCGCAGCGTCCAACACATTCTCGCGATGATGCGTGGGACGGGTCGCATCCGTGTCGTGTGGGTTGGCTCATGGCAGGGCACAGGGCACGCGCTTGGCTGCTGGCGCGGTTGACGACGGGTGCACTGCCGTCATCTCCTCTTCCGCGCTCATCAGGATCGAGAATTCGGGTCACGGATGACCGTGCGTCGGCATCAGAGGGCGGACACTTTGTCATTCCAGGCTCTGGGCATAACGTCTATCCTCTCTCACGTCCGGAGATCTGCGCGTCGCAGTTGGCTGTTCCCGTAAGGGCCATGCGTAACCTCCGAGCCTTTTCCCTCATAGCTCGTTGAGCGGCACAGGCAGGCCGCCTCGCCAGTCGTGCCGGGCCCTGGGTTCCTCGGCGATTGACACGGAGCACCCAACCATCCTGCCCGTTACCCGACGTTCTGCGCCGGCTCGACACGAACACGGGCGCCGCGGCGGCGGACATCGCGGTGCCGAATACCGTGGGAGCGATCCAGGGAGATTCGCGTCGTGCCTGGGTCCGCGCCGGCGACGGGGACGTCGTTCGCGTCGATCCAGAGATAGTCGCCATGGAACGGCACGTTGCGATCGCCGAACAGCTCATACTCAGGCTGGTGTCCGATCGCATGTCTGATGTGAGCGGCCCGCAGTTTGATTGACCCACATCGCGCGCGGGTAGTACCGTCACGGTCGAATGCAGCGATCGTCGACTGCAGTGACGGCGATCTCGCACGCGCCGTCGCGGCGCGCGAACTGAGGGATGGGTCGGTCGGACGGCGACTCCAGGCTGCTTTCATGAGGAGTGAAGCATGAAGGCACCAGTGTTTCTGTGTCTGCTGCTGTTCGCGTCTCCGGCTGCGAACGCCGAAGCGGCCGATGTCACCGGCCGATGGAAGGTCACGATTTCACTCGGCGGCGAGACGATTACCGGCGTGGCCTTGCTGACGCAGACCGGCGACAGGGTAACAGGCTCAATCGGACCCGATGAACGAAACCAGCATCCCCTCGATGGAGTCGTGAAAGGGAACATCGTCACCCTCACGACGCATCCACGGCCAGGACGAACCGTGGCGTTCGACAAGTGTTACCTGACCGTGGATGGCCAGAAGATGACGGGCACGACCGAACGAAAGGGATCCAGCGACAAGGGCACGATCGAGCTCGTCAGACCGAAGCAGTAATTCGCGCACCGAAGGCCATCGGGATCGCTGCCCGCCCGCGGTGGCAAGCGCTCCTCCGACCTCCCGATCAGTCTGGGCAAAAGGATCATCGCTCGACCTTGCCGCATTCAAGCGGCCGCCATTACGGGCCGACACGTGATGCGACGAAAGGGCACGAGGGATCTTTTGTGCGTCGGATAGGGGGCTCCGGTTCGCCCGATGCATCACCCCGCTCGCGCTTCGCCGTCGAGACGGAGCACGACTCACGGGGGCGATTGTCGTCCGATGCCTGTCCGGAACAGGGCAAACCATGCGGCGCGCTCAATCAGGATCTGGACCGTCGACGTGATGTCGGCCGGCGTGAGCGGCTTCCATAACATCGAGTCGGCGCCGGCGCGTTCAGTGGGGACGCCGTCGTCCGCGGTGTCCCGGCCCGCGATCGCCAGCACGGGGATGGCGGCGGTGCGGGGATCCTCTTTCAGTCGTTTGATGAGAGCGACGCCGTCGTGAGCTGGAAGACTGAGATCGACAATGGCCAACGAGGGACGTTTGGCAATCGCCTCCTCGAATGCTCGGTGACTGTCGTGGGCTTCGATCCGGTCGAAGCCACACAACGAGAGTGCCCGGTCGCAGATGCCGTGCAGGTACGGATCGTTATCCACGATCAATACACCCGGCCGGAGGGCGGGCGCTGGGATGGAGGCGAACATGTCGGCTCCCGGAACGGCAAGTTCAAGACGATGAATCAGTTACAGGTTCGACGCGCAGGCAGGCATGCGCAACGTTGGATACGGACCAGCAATGCCCGTGCCGACTCGTTCCGCGCATGGTGCTGCGACTGTCACTCATTTTGCTCCGCTGAGAGCACTCGGGTAGTACGCATCGGCCTGGATCGATGAAACCATCCGCCAGCACCAACGACCGGCTAGCAGAGTTGCGCCTCTGGGTGACCGTGTTCATTCTGGCGGCCGCGTTCTTCGTCGGCATGGAATGGCTGTTCTTCGCGACAAAACCGTCCTTTCTCAACGTTTTTGTTTTCGGGGGCGTGGTACGCGTATTCGGTGCCACGCTCCTCCCGCTGATCGCCGGAGGAACTTTTCTGCTGGCGATGTGCTCGGTGGTCGCGCGGATTCCCGTTCCATTCCTGGGAGGTGCCTGTCGCGCGACCATGCACGCGCTGCCCACTCTCGTCCTGTCCGCGTCTGCCTTGCTGCTTCTGGACAACTTCACGACCACCGTACTTGGCTGGGGCATCGCCTCCCTGCGCGGGGGGCGGCTGCCGTACGCAGCCGGCGTCCTTGCCGGTGTCGTGTTCGTCTGGTGGGAGATCCGCCGCGCGGCCGCGTGGCTGCGGTTGGACGGCGCAGCCAGCCGAGTTGCAAGGATGTTTGCAGTCGGCTTCGTCGCCATGGCGGGAGTCGGTGCTGCCATCGAGATAATGGCTGTGCCCGCGGTCTCACAGGCGCGGGGTCGTCCAGCCCGTCTGCCGAACATTCTGATGGTCGGCATGGACGGTGTGAACGCCGACCATCTCTCCGTGTATGGCTACGGGCGGCCGACCACGCCGGCGCTGACCGGGCTTGCACACGACGCCCTCGTCTTCACCAACGCGTACTCGAATGCAGGCAACACAGGCGCCGCGCTGACTGCCATTCTGACGGGACGATTGCCAACCGACACGCGTGTGGTGTTCGCGCCCGACGTGCTGCGTGGCGACGCGGCGGTGCTTCACCTGCCCGGACTGCTGCGCGCGCTCGGCTACCGCACCGGGCAGTTCGCCGTTCGCCACTTTGGCGCGTCCACGGATTTCAACCTGCGGGGTGGCTTCGACGTGGTGAACGACCGTGTCGTCGCACCTGACAGTCTCACATCACGGGCTCTTCAGGCATTTGGATTCGGTGGGTACTTCATGGAGCAGATAGCGGAGCGCCTCCGCAGCCGCGTTGAAGCCCTGGCAGGGCACCGCGAGCACTCCGCGTTTGCAGAAGTCACCGGCTCGCTGGCCGCCGAATACATGGACGGCAACCGTCTGCGCCAGCTGAGGGAGTTCATCGTGGGCGCCCGTGAACCGTGGTTTGCGCATGCCCACCTGCTGGGGACCCACGGCGCGCAGTTTACGCCCCGCATACGACGCTTCTCGGCGGGGCAGGCGCAGGTATCGGATTGGATGGCCGATTTCTATGACGACGCCATTCTCGAAGCAGACACTTCCATCGGTGAACTCCTGGCGCTGCTCCGGCGCCGAGAATTGATGGATCGAACATTGATCGTGATCTATTCGGACCATGCGCAAGCCTCCCGCACGGACCGACCGGTGCCGCTGCTGGTGCGAATGCCTGACGGATCGCGGCACGAGCGAGTAGGTCAGACGGTCCAGAGCATCGACATCGCGCCGACAATCGTGGACGCGTTGGGGTTGCGGCCGCCGGACTGGATGGTGGGGCAATCATTGCTGCGGGTCATCCCACCGTGCCGGCGGGTCTTCGGGGCGCTTGCGGCGGCCCGCGTCCGCGCGCTCAGGGCGGATTACACGATACCGGTGCCCCCGTTCTTCAGTCTCGGTGCTATATCGCTGGTACAGGGACAGCAGTGGTTCGAGCTCGGCCTGAACCCGTCCACTCCGATCATCTCCGGTGCGATTCCTCCATTGCCGGATGCGCTCGGTTCGTGTGAGCCATTGGTACCGGCATCAGCCCGGGCGGCGATCGTCGATCACCTCAACGCACGAGGGTATCAGGTGCCAAGGAGTATCTCTCGCGCGAAGTAGACGCGGTGTCTTACCCGGGTGAAGTCTCGTGCCTATTTCCATCGCGATTCCTTGGCTCCGGCGAGACCTCGCCGTAGCTCGCGTTGCTCTTTGACGCGAGCGGAGGCGGGCCCGCCCAGGGGCGCGAGGATCTCGTATGTGCCGAGGCGGGCGCCGGCAGTGAGGGTCAACGGTCAGACCAGTTGAGAATCACATTGAGCTGGCGCGGCACCGACTCGGGATCGCGCTGAATCATCAGGAAGCGTTTGCCGACCGGCGACACGCTGTAGCTCTGAAATCGGTCGTTGATGAGAAAGTTCGACCGGTCGAACAGCTTGCGCGGAGCGCCGAACGTCCCGTCCGGCTGCATCGCCACCGCCACCATGGCGTCGCCCGTCAGATAGAAAAGCTCCTTGCCATCCGACGACCACATGGGCCGGACCCCGCCACCACTCGACACCGGCACGCGGCGCTCGTCACGAGGGTACGACTGCACGTAGATCTCACTGCGGCCCGACTCGTCCGAGGCGTAAGCGACCCAACGCGGCGTGCCCTCCCGCCCCGGCGAGAACTGCGCGGCGATTTCGTTGAATCGCGTGACGCGCAACGGCGACGCCTTGCCATCCGGAGACAGGGTCCATAGATCCCGGCCGGTTGCGGGCTGGATTTCGATGTAGACCAGGGTCCCGTCCGTCGAGACCATGTACGGAAACTGATCGAAAGGCCGCTTGAGCAGCACTTCTGCCGTACCCGATCCGTCGGCAGACTGCGAGTAGATATCCCAGTCGCCGCCGCGATTCGACGCGAACAGGATGCGCCGCCCGTCGCGGCTCCACGCCGGCAGAATGTTGCTTTCGATCCCTGACGTCAGTGGAATGTGAGTCCCGTGCTGGAAGTCGTGAATCCAGAGGTTGAGAGCCTGCCGGACGACGGCCTTCGCTCCGTCCGGTGAGATGCTCACTTCCTGATACACGTCCGGCTCGTGACGCAGCGGTTCGATCTTTCCCTCTCGGTCGACCCACACCAGCGATGCTCTGGACGGATTGCCGACCGCGTACACCGCTGTCCCGTTACTCGAGGTCGCCAGCCAACCCCGACTCTCAGTTGAGGTGTCGCTGTACACGTTGTCCAGTACCGACGTGTCGGCACTGGTGCGAGCCGGGCGCCCCGGATCGAACGGCGCCGCGCGCAGGCTCGCGGTATCGTCAACGAGCAGCAGGCGGCCCGAGCCCCCTCGAACCGATCCCGCGTCGAAAAGCGCGGACGCAAATGTCGTCGTCGGCAACACCATTTCCCACTTGCCTGAGTCCAGCGAGAGCACGGCGTTCCCTCTGTTCTGCCCCCAGATGGTGAACAGCACTCTTCGGCCGCTCTTAGCGGGGAGGGCTTGTGGCCACACATGCGCATAGCCATTGGCTGCGCCGTCAGGCTTGGAGATGGACGTGGGCGTTCCGCCGCTGGCAGGAATCTGCAGGAGTCCGGAGCCGAGCGACGCCGCGTAGATGATGGTGTTGTCCTCGGTCCACGTGCCACCGAAGGCATAGGCAGCTTCGACGACGCGGACCGGAGTGCCGCCGGCGACTTCCGCCTTTTGCAGCTGGCTCTGCGCGAAGAAGGCCACCCATTTGCCATCCGGCGAGAAGAACGGCTGTCTGGCGCCCTTCGAACCGGGGACCGCGCGCGTCTCGAACGAATTCAGATCGCGCAGGTAGAGTTGGGAATCCTCCGTCCCTTGCCGCGCGACGTAGGCGACCGTCCGGCCGTCAGCGGTGATGGCCGGATACGACGTGATTTCCGAGCCCGGACGAAGCGGGATGGTCAGATGCGCCGAGGTCTGTTGAACCGCCGCGGGTCGGTTCCAAAGCGCGAAGGCGGCGACGGCGAGTGACACGACCGCAATCCCAGCCGATACCCACACCAGTGAGCGCTGTCGGTAACGCGCCGCGGACGTCGTTGCTGGCGACGCAGCCGTCTCGAACGCCCCCTCCAGTGCCAGGCGCATCGCCGCCATGTCGGGAATGCGTTGTTTCGGGTCCTTCTGCAGGCACCGCCTGAGGAACAGGACGAGCGTCGGCGGCAGCCCGGGAGGCAGCAGCGTCCAGTCCGGCTCTGCACGGACGACCGCCGCTAGCGTGTCCGTGAGGTCATCGCCGGGAAACGCGCGCGCGCCGGTCAGCATCTCGAACAGCACCGCACCAAAGGCCCAGACGTCCACGCGCTTGTCCACCGTCCTGCCGCGCGCCTGCTCCGGCGCCATGTACGCCGCCGTGCCCAGGATCATCCCGGCCCGAGTCATGACCGGAGACGTGAGTGTCGGGGAATCCATCGCGCCGGCACTCGAGCCGCCCGCGGGGTCCATCGGTTTTGCGAGCCCGAAGTCCAGCACCTTCACCGTGCCGTCCGCGCGGACCTTGATGTTCGCAGGCTTCAGATCGCGATGGACGATGCCCTGCTCGTGCGCGGCTTCCAGGGCCTCGGCGATCTGCTTCGCGATCGGCAGCGCGTCGGCGAGCGCGATGGGGCCGCGCGCGATGAGCGCGGACAGATCCTCGCCGTCGACGAGTTCCATGACCAGGGTGCGCATGCCCGCAAACTCTTCGATCCCGTAGATTGCGGCGATGTTCGGATGATTCAGCGAGGCCAGCGTCTTCGCTTCGCGCTGAAAACGCGCGAGCCGGTCGGCATCCAGCGCAAACGCCTCGGGCAGGATCTTGATGGCGACGTCGCGACCCAGCTTCGTGTCAGTCGCGCGATAGACCTCGCCCATGCCCCCTGCGCCAAGAGGCGCGAGAACTTCGTAAGCGCCGAGACGAGTGCCAGAGGTGACGGTCAGTGCGTCGCAGCTTATACGAGTCGGGCGCTCATGCAACGTCGATGTTCCGCACCAACGCCGCTGACGATCGGAAAATCACTGTCAAAACTGAGCCCCTCCAGAATCGGGTGGACGGGTGTATGATCACCGGCCTTGCACGGAGGTGAGGCATGCTCCGTCAGATCGTAGGTCTCGTCGTCGCCGTCCTCGCCACCGCTGCGCTCGTTGCATGCTCGGACCAATCGCCCGCAGCGCCAAGCACGTTGGGCGCCGCTAGTCCAGGTGCGCCGCCGCCCGCTTCAGGCCCACGTCTTACGCCCGACCCGTTGCCGACGCCGGGTCCGACGCCGGCGCCGAATCCTCCGCCAGCGCCAAGCCCCGTCCCTGCACCGTCGCCCACGGCGAGTCCCGCCCCTGCGCCGACGCCTGCGCTCACGCCGAGCCCAGCTCCTGCACCAGCACCGACGCCCAATCCGACGCCGTCGCCCATGCCTGCGCCGGCCAATCCGCCGCGCGACGCGACACCGAGCCCCACGCCCGCGCCGGCGCCAGTACCTGTGCCGCCGAGCCCGACACCGCCGGCTCCTACACCTTCACAATCGACGCCGATCTGCTGCGCTTCAGCCGTGACGCCCTAGCGGGCGCGGAGGCGTCCCGCCGGCAAGGCGCGACGACCGAGCCCGTGGTGAAAGACCGGCGTCGGTTTCAGTTAGGGGGGAACCGGCACCCGGGCAGTGCGGATGTCTGCCTTTTCGGGGCGCCGGAGTTGGGGTAGCAGGTCAGGCGGCGAGTAAGTCGGAGCCCCCCAAACGGCGGCTTCCATTTACCGACGGTCCCCGTCAGCGCGTCTTCATTGCCGGGCCGTGATGGCGAGCAACACACTGAGCTCCTTCAGGAACTCGGACGAGTTCATGAACACGGCGAAATGCCCACCTTTGATTGCCACAAAAGCCTTGTGCGGCGCTTCGACGCTATCGACGAACGCCTTGGCGAGGCTGGTGGGCGTGGTGAAATCGTCGGAGCCCTGGATCACGAAGACCGGTACCGCGAATCGGCCTGTGAGCGCGGACGGCGCGAGGGCAGTCGACTGCGCCTGGAGCGGTTCGGCGCTCAGGTTCTGCCCATCGAACCAGTCGTTCACGTCGCGTATCGTGTACCCGGGCGCGCTCAGCGCGAACCCCAGCATGCTGTGGATGAAGGCGTCCGCCCCTTCGAGCAGGTTCGACCACCGGCGCTGCACCGGGTAACCCCGGTTCTTGTACGGCGACGACGGGCCGATCTCTTCGAGCTCGCGCAGAGCGCGCGCGTCACCCAAGGCACGGGCCTTTGCGAGCATGGCATCGAACGCCACGTTTATCTGCGTGCGAGGATCGCCGACCTGACCGGTTCCGACGAACGCCTGGAAAAGGTCCGGCTTCGCCTTGGCCATCAACACGCCCAGTATCGAGCCCCAGGAGTGCCCCACGATGATGATCTTGTCCTTCCGCAAAGACGTGCGAAGAACGTCGGCCACCTCTACGCCGTCCTGCACCAACCGATCGATGGTCAGGTTTGCAGCCGAGGTCCGCCCGTTCCGGCCTAGCGTTCTCCCGGCTCCGCGCTGATCCCATTGCACAACGGTGTAGGTCGCAAGCCAAGTCCGGAAGTAGGCGTACCCGTACGGATTGGTGGCGTCGCCCGGCCCGCCGTGCAGGACCAGCACGACGGGATTGGCCCGATCTTCCCCACGGATGGTCACCCACTGTTCGATGCCACCAACCTGCAGGTATTTCGCTTCGTCGATGCCATTTGGGGTCGTGATCGCGTAGTCCTGGGCGTTTCGCCTGCGAAAGAAGTCGAACGCCGCGTCGAGCTTCCGCAGTTCGTCGCCGTTCGAGGATGCAGGTTCCTGCGTGCGTACGGGACTCGAGAACGCGAGAGCACCCAACGCAAAGAGCGATTCACGCCGGTTGAGCATTCTGCCCCCTCGCACGGCCAGACTGGATTAGTGGCCTGTATCGGCTGACTCGGTAGTGCCTTTCGGGCGGGGCATCCTGGCTGGCGGCGTTGCTCCTCCCTCGCATACTCCCGGCATGCTCGGTCGTCGCGCCTTGCCATGCAGGCGCCGCGCTCTCCGAAATCCACTAGCGAGTCAGCCGATACAGACCTCCAGGTATGAGACGGGCCTGGGATTTTCGCTGTTCCGAGTGCCCGCGGGCCCAGCGTAGTGGAGGACACCTGACTGTCGAACGGCACGTTGAACTCGCGGCCAATCGGAGGAAGGCCGATTGTCTCGCCCTTCCTCCCAGCCGCGACGGCGTTCACATCGGCTCACGGGGTTCCGGCACTCCTTGGCAGAATGGTCGTGTCATTCTTCGTGGCCCCAGGCGCGGAGGTGAAGAACGTGACGGGGCTCAAGACGATCTGGTCGATGGAGATGCCGTCCTCGCGCCGCTGGACGCGAATCCGGTGCGTGCCTGATGTCGCGAAATAGACGGGCGCGCCGCGCACGCCGACCCCCCACCCGCTGTCGTGCCAGCCCCAGGCCGACAAGCCGCACCCGGAGCACTCTTCGACGCTCAGCGCGATACCCGACGTCGAGCCGATCCGCCAGGCGGCCGCGTTGCTGGCGTTCACGCTGTCAGAAAACTGTACCCACACCGAGTCGTTGGGGTACGCGTTGTTCAGCGCCTTGCCCCGAATCCACAGGCGATACGCCCGACCCGCCTGCGCGTTGAACGTCATCTCGAAGTAGTCGATCGGATTGGCGGCGGGTGTGGTCACCTTCGCCAGCCCGGCGTCGCGGTTATACAGACGGACCCCGCCGGCCGCCGTGCCGTCCGCTGTGACGGCCCAGGCTCCCTGTCGGACCGGCGCTTCCCCGGCATAGAGCGCGACGTCCTCCGGAGCCAGGCCCGACTGCGTCCGTGCCGAGGCCACGGCGCTGTAGGGGGAGTAGCCGTTCGCGTTGCCCGCGCGGATGCGATAGTAATACGTCGTGCCTATTGCGCGGCCGCTATCGGCATAGCGGGTCACGTTGGCACCGATCGTCGCAATCTGCACGAACCCGGTCGAACTGCTGGTGCTGCGCTCCAGGAGGTACTGGGTCTCGCCCGCCACGTCGGTCCAGGCCAGTGAGATTTGCGTTGGACTCGTCCCCGTCGCCGACAGCCCGAGGACTGCCGGGGGCGCGGATCCTGAGCCGGCGGTTCCGGCACTCCTCGGCAAAATGGTCGTGTCATTCTTCGTGGCCCCAGGCGCGGAGGTGAAGAACGTGACGGGGCTCAAGACGATCTGGTCGATGGAGATGCCGTCCTCGCGCCGCTGGACGCGAATCCGGTGCGTGCCTGATGTCGCGAAGTAGACGGGCGCGCCGCGCACGCCGACCCCCCACCCGCTGTCGTGCCAGCCCCAGGCCGACAAGCCGCACCCGGAGCACTCTTCGACGCTCAGCGCGATACCCGACGTCGAGCCGATCCGCCAGGCGGCCGCGTTGCTGGCGTTCACGCTGTCAGAAAACTGTACCCACACCGAGTCGTTGGGGTACGCGTTGTTCAGCGCCTTGCCCCGAATCCACAGGCGATACGCCCGACCCGCCTGCGCGTTGAACGTCATCTCGAAGTAGTCGACCGGATTGGCGGCGGGTGTGGCCACCTTCGCCAGCCCGGCGTCGCGGTTATACAGACGGACCCCGCCGGCCGCCGTGCCGTCCGCTGTGACGGCCCAGGCTCCCTGTCGGACCGGCGCTTCCCCGGCATAGAGCGCGACGTCCTCCGGCATATGTCCCGACGACGTGGTGACGGAGGCCACATTCGAGTACGCCGATAAGCCGGCGGCGTTGTAGGCGGCCACCCGGTACACGTGTACTGTGCACCAGCGGTCACCGTCAGGTCGCTGAAGGTCACCGCGTTGGGCCCCACCGTCGCGATCGACGCGAACGGCTGCCCTCCGGCGGAGCGTTCGATGCGGAACCCGCTCTCGTTATTCGACTGGTCCGCCCAGCGGAGATCGACCCGTGTGCTCGACACCGCGCTCGCGGCGAGCGCGCCAGGTGCGATCGGCGGCTGCAACGCCGCGCGCGGACCGTAATGCGTTGGCGGCGCGCCGAGCTCGTGGGCGCCAAGGTCCGGAGCGGTACCGGCAAAGCCGTCGTTGATCGCATCGACCGTGGCCCCCCCATCAACGGCGGGGCATCCAGCCTGCAGGGTCATGACCTGGGGCGGCACCGGCGTCGGAGCCGGGCCCGGCACATTGAACTGCTCAAAGCAGGTGTTCTTCCAGATACGCACGCCGTTCGCCTCGACGCCCGAGGCATTCGAAAAACCGAGCAGGGTGCCGTACGTCACGCCGCCATACTCGAACGGATTCGCGGCGCTGCCCCAGTCGAAGCCGTCATAGTCGAGATCCGTCCGCCAGTCGGGTGTGCCCGCGTCGAGGCCCCAGATCTGGCCGCCCTGCACCGACACCCACAGGTTGTTGCGCGCGTACGCGCGCAACAGGTGATCCTCGTTGCAGCACAGCATGCTCGTCCCGGGCCACGCGTTGCCCCAGTTCACGATGGTGTTGTGCAGCAGCACGAAGCGATCGGTCGTGCGGAACTTGAACGCGCCCTCTTTGTTACCGGCGATCTGGTTCCTGACGATGTACCAGGGGCCACCGGCCTGAGGCTGAAAGCTGATGCCATTGTGAACGGCATTGTGGATGCGGTTGCCCCAGATGCGCACGTTGGCGCGCCCGTTATCAGCCTCAATCCCATCGTCGGACGCATCGAAGATGTCGTTACCGAAGATATCCACGTTGATGTAGGGGTAGGAGATCCCGTCCGCGACGTTGAAGATGCGGTTGTGGGCGACGGTGTGGCCGCTCGTCGTGTTCAGGTCGATCCCCTCGCCGTCGAGGCTCTCGGACGACGCGGGCGTGTCGCCGCGAATCGTGTTGTCGGCGATGTACCAGTTGCTGCCCGCGCCCTGCAGGTAGATGCCGTAATGATTGTTCTCGAAGGTGCTGCGCGTAATCACGACACCGGCGGGGGAGTTGAACGACAGCACGGCGTAGCGCTGATTCCTGACCGTCACACCCTGGAGCCAGACGTAGCCCGCGAGCACGTCGATGCCATTCATCAGCACCTCACCGTCGCCAGCCGCCCTCCATACGACGTAGCTCGTGGCCGCACCACCTCTGGTGAACCGAATCCGGCCCCCGTACGCGCCGGCGTGCAGCAGGAACGTATCGCCCGGCTGCGCGACGCTCTCGGCCGCTGCGATGCCGCCGAACGGCGCCTCGGGCGAACCGGTGCCGCCGCCAGCTCCGGGCATCACATGGAAGATCCGGCCCGTCACGGGCGCACGAGGCACGGGTCGCGTCCGCTGGCTGATAACGCGGGTCTCACCGCCGCCATCAGGGTCGACGAGGGACAGCCGCAGGTCGTAGCTCGTGTCGGGAGCGAGGAACAGAACGCCGCCCGCCAGCATGTTGCTGCCGTTGAAATCGATGCGCACCAGCGGCAGCGCCCGTCGCCAGGCGGTCGTGCCGCTGATGCGGTAGTCCACCGCCGCAGTCGCATCATGATCCGTGTCGTTCGTGAGGTCCCACTCGACACCCAGCGAGTAGATGGTCGAGTACGTGCGAAGCATTCCCGGCGACACCGCAGCTGTCTGTGCCTGTGCGATGCTGCTCGAGCCGGCGAACATCAGTGCGATCAGGCACCCGCGCCGGTATGCCGGATGAATATGCATGCTGCACACCCCTGGCCCAGGGTGGCGCTGCTGTCGCTGCAAGGCAGTCTACTGTTCGGAACCACGCCGGCGCGCAGCGCGCCCCTCGTATCGAAGAGGCACGGACTGCGCCAATCCCGCGGACCGGATTTGTGGGAATCGACGGGGCCATGGGCGTGACTCGCCATACAGCATCAGTAAATTTTCCTTGCAGAGTTGATGGATATTTCGCAGCCGGCGGCGCAGCCAGCCTCGAAGCAGCGGCGTTCGGGTCCGTAACGTGTGACTGCTGCTGGCAGGCTTTGTGCCTTGGAACCGACAAACGCTCCGCGCCCGCACTAGACGTGCGCGCCGCCTTCTATGGAGGTCCTATGAGATCCGTCAGAAGCCCGTCATTGTTGGTGGGATCGCTGATGGTGATCGTTGCGTGTGGACTCACGCCGTTCGAGGCGACCGCTGCGCCGCGTCCAGCCGCCCGGCATCGCTCCACACCGACCGGGCGTGTCGCCATTCAGATCGCCGTCAACGGACTGTTTCTCACCGTGCTGGCCGACGGCACCGTCAAGCCGGCCAGCGTCACCCTCGGCACCGCGGAGCAGTTCGAGATCTATGACCTCGGCACGGGGCTGTTCGCCCTGAAAGCCGTTGCGAACGGAAAGTTCTTGGGTGCCCAGGCAAGGCAGCCGATCCTCGCGAACCGCGCGTCGATTGACCACACCGCGATATTTCGGCGGCTCGGCGCAGAGGGCGAACTCGTCCGGCTTCGGGCTGTTGGCGCCAAGGGCGTACTCTGCGCCCCAGAGGCGGGCACCGGTGCAATCGTTGCCGCGAGACGCTGTCCTCACCGACTCGAGCTGCTGCGCGTGCAGTCCGTGCAGGTTCAACCACGTCCCAATTTCACCATCAAATCCCCTGTTCCTGGCAGCACTCTTCAGGCCACCACGGTCACTTTCACCTGGGACGCATCCGGAGACGACGCGTGGCTGAACGTGGGCACAATGCCTGGCGCATCCGACATCTACGCGAGCGGCTCGCTCGGACAGGCGATGGTCCACACAGCCACTCGCCTCCCGTTGAACGGGTCAAGGGTATACGTCCAGATTGGCCGACGCGCGGGTACGCTTGTTGAGCAGGTGAACGCCGAGTATGTCGCGTCCGTCCGCAAGGGCGTGGCCGTCGTGACCGACTTTGCTGATCGTCGTCTCGAGGATTGGACTGGATCGGGGATGAGGCAGGTCGAGGATCTCGCCGCGCAGCTGAGGAGCATGGAAGCCCATTGGGCGTGGCTCAGCCGTGGCGTAGAGAAGTTCCGCTGGGACATCATCCGGATTCAGCTGCCGCAGCCGGCAGTCCGGGACGCCTATGCCGGATGGGTCGACTTCAGGGACGCGGCCGTTACGCTCGCACGCCAACAAATCCAGACAGCCGACTACGACGTGAACAGTGACGGGGTCATCGATGGGATGTGGCTGATCGTGTCGAGCGGCCACGAGCCCGTCCCGTTCGCGATCGGTGGAGCGAGTCGCAATGCCGGGGCGAATCTCTTCGTCGATGGACAGGCCAGCGACAGCGTGATTGCCCGAGCCATTGGGAACTTCAACCACGAGCTGGGACACTGCCTCGGTCTCCCGGACATGTACGGCACCTACAGCACGATGAACAAGCTGACGTTCATGAACGACAGCTGGGCGCTGCCCCCACAGGATTTCAGCGCCTACGAACGCGTGAAGCTCGGGTGGGTGCGCCCGCAGGTGGTCACGGCGACCACACGCGGGGTGTGGCTGCCCTCAGCGTCAGACAACCTCGAGGCGGTGATGGTTCCCACCGGTCACGCGGGGGAGTACTTCCTCATCGAGTATCGCGACCGTCCCGAGAGCGGCTACGGGTCGGCCGCCCCGGACGACTACAGAGGACTGGCGGTGTACCACGTGCTGGAGGGTTCCTCGATGTGGCAAGACCCGCCGGTTGTGAAGCTGGAACCCGCTGATGGAGACATCCAGCCGAATCAGCCGCTGGATCCTCACGACTTCGCGTACACAGAGAACCCGGCCCTGCTGCGCCCCATGATCCTCCAGTCCTATTACGGAGACGGCGACGAGATCTTCCGGCTCGCGAACGTCGCTTGGAGTGACGGAGGCCTGCTGTTCGACATCGTCGTGGCTCCAGTGGCACCGCCTACGAACCTGCTGACGAACCCGTCGTTTGAATTGGGGGGACCAGATGTTCCCATCGGTTGGAGCACAGGGTCGTACGTCTCAAACGACGCCAGCTTCGTCTGGCCAAGCGCAGTTGCCTCAACTGGCATCGTTGGCGCCGCGCTCCAATCAGTGTCCGGCAATGACCTGTGGTGGACGCAGACCGTTGCGATCACGCAAGGTGAGCACTACCGATTGTGCGGCGCGCTGAAGGGAGAAACAGCGCATGGAGTGCAGGGGGACGTTGGTGCGAACGTGTCCGTGCTGGGCGGCTTCATCCGATCAGAGGAGATCTCCGGCAGTTTCGATTGGACCACTCGGTGTGTTGATTTCGTCGCGGACGCGGTACAGGCGGATGTCGCCTGTCGACTCGGGTTCTACGGGAGCACGGCTCGGGGAAAGCTCTGGTGTGACGATCTCACGCTGGAACAGATTCGTATTCGGAGCGCGTTCTGACACCAATACGACTCGAGAGTCGTCTTGTCGGTTCGTCTTCAATCACTCAGCGTATTCCGCTGCCTGTCTGGGCCCGCTCGTGAGGTCCGCTGGCTTCCGGCCGAACGGCTGAATCGGCAGCGTTGATGGTGAAATGGTGAAGCCTGGTAAGCTGTCGGCCATGATTTCAACGAGCCTCCTCAGGAAGCGCGCGCGGCGCAGCATCCTTGCCGCGATCGCGGTGGGCGTGGTGGCGATCGCGGCGGGACAGGCCCGCGATGCGGGACGCGACGTCGTGACCCTCGACCTCAGCCGGCCCGGCCCGCCCATCTCGCCGACGATGTTCGGAGTCTTCTTCGAGGACATCAACTTCGCTGCCGACGGGGGGCTCTATCCCGAGCGGGTCAAGAACCGGTCGTTCGAGTTCACGGAGCCGCTGAGCGGGTGGCGACGCGATTTTGCCTCCCGCGGCGAATTGGTCATCCGCACGGACGGCGCGCTGAACGAGAACAACCCGCACTATCTCCGCTTGCGGAGCTACACGTCGGACGGGGGATTTGCCGTGGTCAACTCGGGATTCCGCGGCATGGGCGTCGAGTCCGGCGCCGAGTACGTGCTGTCGGCGTATGTCCGGGCGCAACCCGATGGTCCCCGGCAGCTATCGGCGCGGCTCACGGACGACCGGGGACAGCGTCTCGCCGAGGGCGCACTCGCTGGGTTCACGGGCGAATGGCAGCGGTACGAGACGACGCTGCGGCCGTCCGCGACTCACGCCCGCGCCCGGCTCGAGATTGCGCCGGGTGGCCAGGGCGAGATCGACATCGACATGGTGTCGCTCTATCCCAAGGAGACCTGGAAGAATCGACCGAACGGCCTGCGAAAAGACCTGGTGCAGCTGCTCGCCGACATGAAGCCCGGGTTCATCCGGTTCCCCGGCGGGTGCATCGTCGAAGGCCGCCGCCTGGAGCTCCGCTACGACTGGAAGACGACGGTGGGAGACGTCAGCGGACGGAAGGCCATCGTCAACCGGTGGAACGACGAGTTCGACCACAGGCCGACGCCGGACTACTTCCAGTCGTTCGGGCTCGGGTTCTTCGAGTACTTCCAGCTCGCCGAGGACGTCGGCGCGAGCCCGCTGCCCATCGTGAACTGCGGGATGGCATGCCAGTTCAACTCGAGCGAGACCGCGGCTCTCGATGCGCTCGATCCCTTCGTCCGGGACGCGCTCGATCTGATCGCGTTCGCCAATGGCCCTCTCGAGAACCGGTGGGGCAAGCTGCGCGCGCAGATGGGCCATCCGGCGCCGTTCAACCTGAAGATGATCGGGATCGGCAATGAGCAGTGGGGGCCGCAGTACGTCGAGCGGTACAAGCGCTTCGCGGAGGCGCTGAAAAAGGCCCATCCCGAGATCGCGCTGGTTGCGAGCGCGGGGCCCGGCGCAGCGGGCAAGGAGTTCGAGTATCTCTGGACGAACCTGCGGCAGTTGAAAGCCGAGCTCGTCGACGAGCACTACTACATGCCGCCGAGCTGGTTTCTGGCCAACTCGCATCGGTATGACGACTACGATCGCGCCGGCCCGAAGGTGTTCGCAGGCGAATACGCCGCGCAGACCTCGGGCGTCGCGCGTCCGGACAATCGCAACAACTGGGAAGCGGCGATTGCCGAGGCGGCCTTCGTGACCGGCCTCGAGCGCAACGCGGACGTGGTCGCGTTGGCATCGTATGCGCCGCTCCTCGCGCACGTCGATGCCTGGCAATGGACGCCGAACCTGATCTGGTTCGACAACCTGCGCTCCTATGGCACGCCGAACTACTTCGTGCAGAAGATGTACGCGACGAACCAGGGAACGCACGTCGTGCCCGTCGCCGTCAACGGGTCAGCGAAGAACGCGCAGGACGGACTGTATACGAGCGCTTCGATCGACCAGCAGAACGCCGAGGTGATCCTGAAGGCCGTGAACGCGACGGGCACTGCCCGGGAGGTGCGTGTTGATCTCAAGGGCGCCGGGTCGATTCAGGGGAACGCGCGGCTCATCGTGCTTGCGAGCGCCGACCTGAAAGCTGAAAACAGCCTGGACCAGCCCACGCGGCTGGCGCCGGTCGAGAAGTCGCTGACAGCTTCGTCGAGCAGCTTCGACCTGACGTTGGATCCCCAGTCGTTCACCGTGATCCGGGCCAAGTATTCCAAGTAGATCTGCCTGAGGCCCGCCGAATCACTCGTGGCGCAGCGCGACCAGCGGATCCACGCGTGACGCCCGATAGGCCGGGAGCGACGTCGCCAGGGCGGCGACGCACGCGAGCCCGGCGACCGCGATCGCGAACGTCCCGGGATCGGTCGGCGACAGACCATAGAGGCGGCTTGTGAGCAGGCGGATCGCGCCTGCCGAGACGGCTGTCCCAGCCACCAGCCCCACGAGCAGCAGCCATCCCGTTTCGCGCAGGATCATCCCCATGAGCGTCCCGTCGCGCGCGCCGAGTGCCTTGCGGATGCCGATCTCGTTCGTCCGCCGGACGACGCCGTACGACAGCACGCCGTAGAGCCCGATGGCCGCAAGCAGCAGCGCGACGACGCCGAACGCGATCGACAGTTGCGCGAGCAGCCGGTCCTGCACGATCCGTGCGTCCACCGCCTCGGCGAGCGTACCCGCGCGCGAGATCGGCATGTCGGGCTCGGCCTGCTGCACGACGCGCCGCACCTCTCTCAGCACCGCCGTAGCGTCTCCCCGCGGCCGCACGATGAACGTGACGGCGCCGATGCTCGCCGCGGGCTGCGTCGCGGGCGTGTAGAAGCGGTGCTCGATCTCGCCGCGGAGGCGGTTCTGCCGTGAATCGCGCACCACGCCGACGACCTCGTAGGTGTGGCGTTCCTCCGCATACCGCTGCGTGATGTGAAGGCCGATAGGGTTGCGCCCATTGAAGAACCGCTTCGCGAAGGTCTCGTTGACGACGCAGACCGGGCGCGATCGGGCGCGATCCTGCTCGGTGATCTCGCGGCCCAGCGGCACGGGGATCCCCAGCGTCGAGAAGTAGCCGGGGCCGACGGCGTCGTAGCGCGATCCCGTGTCGCCGCGGCCCGTCGGCGTGTAGCCTTCGACGGTGATCTGATCGCCGTTGTCCGAGCCGCCGAAGAGCCCGTTGTTCGAGTAGGTCGCGACGCGGACGCCTGGCACTGCGCGGATGCGCGTCAGCAGCTCTTCGAACGCCGCCGTCTGACGCGCCGGGTCGTATCCCGCCGCCTGCGCGTCCACGCGCACGGTCACCACGCCGTCTCGCGAATACCCGAGATCGACGCGCTGCAGATTGAACAGCGTGCGCACCAGAAGCCCCGAGCCCACGAGGAGCGGCAGCGAGAGTGCCAGCTGCCCCACGACCACGAGCTTGCCGACTCGCAGCCACGCAGCCGATCCGGCGATGCCCCGGCCCTCCTCGCGCAGCCCGGTCGTGACTTCGGTCCTCGTGACGCGCAGCGCCGGCAGCAGATCCCAGCATCACGCCCGCCGCGAGCGTCAGGAGGAACACGAAGGCGAGCGTGCGAAGGTCGAGGGCCGCCGGCAGCGCGATCGCCGTGTCCGAGGCAAGATTGAGCAGGCCCGCGCGGAGCAGATGCGCGAGCGCGAGCCCGACGAGCCCGCCGCCCATCGCGAGGCACAGGCTTTCGGTCAGCAGCTGCCGAACCAGGCGGCCTCGACCCGCGCCGAGCGCCAGTCGCACCGCCATCTCGCGGTGCCGCGCCGTCGTGCGCGCCAGCAGCAGGTTCCCGAGATTCGAACACGCGATGAGCAGCACGAGCCCTGCGGCGCCGAGCAGCACGACGAGCGGCTCGGCGAAGCTGCCGCGCAGCGCCGATGCGCCTGTAGCGGCGGGCTTCAGCCGCAGCCGCTGGTCGAGGAAATTCCTACGCATCGTCACGTCAGCCACGGACCCGTAGTAGGCGGCGAGCCCCTGCCGGAAGATGACGTTGGCATCCGCCTGCGCGCGCTCGAGCGACACACCTGGGCGCAGGCGGCCGAACACGTGGAGCCACATGATCTTCTCCAGGCTCCCGGGCCGATCGTGCAGCCAGTCGCGCCCCGGCAGCACGATCGCCTGCATCGCCAGCGGAACCCAGGCGTCGGGCCGCTCACCGATCGTCTCGCCGAGGAACGCAGGCGGGGTCACGCCGATGATGGACAGGACACCGCCCCGCAGCGCGATCGTCCGGCCGAGAACGTCGGGCCGTCCGCCGAAGCGCCGCTGCCAGTACTCGTGGCTGATGACCGCGTGCGGGGCGGCGCCACCCGCAGGCTCCTCGCGCGCGTCGAAGGTCTGGCCGACCGCCGCCGGCACGCCGAGCGTCGCGAAGTACGACGCCGAAACCAGGCGGATGGCGACCTCTTCGAGCTCGCGGCCTCCGGCCACCCGCGCCTCGATCTGCTGAAGGGCGCTGCCAGACGCCATCACCGACGTGAACGTCGTGTTCTGGTGCTGCACCTGGCGGAACTCGGTGTAGGTCATCAGCGAGCGCTCACCGTCCTGCGAGCCGGCGGCGACACCCCTCGATCCGGGATCGGTCAGCAGCACGAGCTCGTGCGGGTTGCGGACGGGGAGCGTGCTCATCAGCAGCCCGTTCAGCAGGCTGAAGATCGCGGTGTTGGCGCCGATGCCGAGCGCGAGCGAGAGGATGGCGACGGCCGTGAACCCTGGACTGGCCGCGAGGACGCGGACGGCGTGACGAAGGTCCTGCTGCATGACGTGACCGTGCTCCCGGAGTGCGGTGGGTACGAGATCGACGAGCGTGCCGGCCCAGACAACCGCCGCGGCGAGCGGTCCGTCAGTGCGGCGAGCCTCGCGCAGCTGCTCGGTGAAGGCGCCGACCATGTCGCGCCCGTACTCGTGGCGAAACTGCGAGGGATAGCACCACAGCAGCGCCCGGTACACGTCGGCGGATCGCATCTCTACAGCTTTCGGGGGATGAGTCCTGTGGCGCGCGCCTGGGTCAGCATGTCGCTGACGCGGCGCGCCTCGGCAACCGCCACGTCTCTGCCGAGACGCGTGAGCCGGTAGTACCGGCGTCGCTCGTCGCCGCTCGCCGGGTCCGGGCTGTCGCGCAGCTCCTCGATGAGCCCCTGCTCGAGCATGCGGCGAACGGCGCTGTACAGGGTGCCGGCGCTCAGGCGCACCCTGCCGTCGGTCCGCGCCGTGACGTCCTGCATGATCGAGTAGCCATGCCGGTCGCGATCCGCCAGCGCGACCAGGATGTGGAACACCGCAGTCGGCAGCGGAAGAAACGCCTGGACCTCATCTGAGCGATCGGATCTGGGTGGCATCTGTGTCGATGGAGACTATACCGTACGTCGATACAGCTTGCGACGTGGAGGGAACAGGCGGCGCCATACCGCACGATCGGTGCCGGGCCAGTGCACCGGCGATTGGAACAGGCGCCTACGAGGCGGAGAGCGCGACGACAGGATCCACGCGCGCGGCACGGCGCGCCGGGCCGAGCGAGGCCGCCAGGGCGGCGAGCGCGAGAACGCCGGTGACCGCCAGGATCACGCCTGTGTCGAGGGCACCGACGCCGACGAGCTGCGAGGCGATCACGCCGCGCAGCGCGATGGCGCCCAGCATCCCGCCGGCGAGCCCGACGAGCAGCAGCGCCACGCCTTCGCGCAGCACCAGGCGGAGGATGCCGGCTGGATCGCTCCCGAGCGCGATGCGGATGCCGATCTCCCGCGTCCGCTGGCTCACCTGATAGGCCAGCACCCCATAGATCCCGATTGCCGCCAGCAGCAGGGCCACCGCGCCGAACGCGAGCGAAAGGAGCATCGGCGCCTTGCGCGGGTTGAGCGATCGTCCGATGCGCTCGGCCATCGCAAACGTGTCGTACATCTTCAGCTCGGGATCGATCGAGGCGAGCGTGCGCTGGACGGCGGCCGTGACGCTCGCCGGGTCCGAGGCGCCCCTGAGGCGGATGGCGAACCCGATGCCGCGGGACGGGTCCTGCGCGTACGGCAGGTAGTACGCGCCGGCGCGCGCGTCTTCCCCCTCGACGAGGCCGCGCAGCTTCACCGATCCGACCACGCCGACCACGCGCAGCCAGACGGCCTTGGGGCCCGGCTTGACGACGTCTTCAGAGCTCGACGGCAGGTACATGCGCCGGCCGATCGGATCGGTGTTCGGCCAGAACCGCTTGGCCAGCCGCTCGTCGACGATGACGACGCCGGGCGCGGGTGGCGCGTCGGTCTCGGTGAAGTAACGTCCCTGCTTCAGCGGGACGCGCAGCGCCTCGAGGTACCCGGCGGTGACGTAGAGCTGATTGGGCGACACGACGGACTCGCCAGGCGCCATGACGTAGCCCTCGGGGATGATCACGCTGCTGCTGTTGTCGCGCCCGAACGGCAGAAAGCTGCTGACCCCGGCGGCCTCCACGCCCGGCAGCGCCCGGATCCGCTCGAGCGCGCGGCTTGTATACGACCGAAGCGACGCCGCGTCGGGATACGCGGTCTCGAGCGGCGAGACGCGCCCGGTCAGCACGTGCTCGGCCTGGAAACCCGGATCGACGGCGAGCAGCCGGCGGAAGCTGGCCAGCAGCAGACCCGCCCCGATGAGCAGCACGAAGGCGAGCGCCACCTGCGCCACGACCAGCGCTCGACGCGTGTACCGCGCGCCGCGGCCGGCCGTCCCGGTGCGTCCGTCCTCCCGCAACACGACGCTGACGTTCATGTCCGACAGGTGCAGGGCGGGCACGGCGCCGACGACGATCCCGAGCAGCAGTGCCAGCCCCAGCGAGAACGCCACGACGACGCCGTCCATACGAATCTCGTGCGCGCGCGGGATGTCGGCCAGGCCCAGCGCCGAAAGCACACCCAGGCTCCAGGCGCCTGCCAGCAGACCGAGCAGCCCGCCCAGGGTGGTCAGGACCGTCGTCTCGGTGACGAGCTGGCGCACGACGCGCCGGCGGGCGGCGCCGAGCGCCTGCCTCGTTGCCAGTTCCTTCGTGCGGCCGGTCGCTCTGACCAACGAGAGGTTCGTGACGTTGACCGCGGCGATGAGCAGCACGAGCAGCACGCCACCCCAGAGCAGCTGGAGCGCGCCGCGCACGTTCCGCACGAGATCGGCCTCGAGCGAGACGAGCTTCGTGTGGTAGCCCGCGTTGATGAGCGCCGCCTTCAACGAGTCGCGCTCGACGATCCGGACGTTCAGGGCGTCGATGCGTGCCTGAGCCTGGGCCAGCGTTGCGCCAGGGGCCAGCCGTGCAATCTCCTCATGGTTCTGGCTGTGCCGCCGCTCCTCGGCCCGCTCCTCGTCGGTGAACGCCAGCGGGACCCAGATCTTCACGTCCGGGTCGAGGAAGGTGAACGTCGGGGGCAGCACGCCGACCACCCGGTAGAGCGCGTCGTCCAGCCGCAGGTCACGCCCGACCACCCCCTCGACGCCGCCGGGTTGACGCTGGGCAAACGCGTGGCTGAGAACGGCAACGCTGTCGTGTCCGGGGACGCCATCCTCCTCCCGGAACAGCCTGCCGCGTGCTGCGCCGGCGCGCAGCACGCGGAAGAAGGAGGGCGTCACGTTCATCGACGCGACGCCTTCCGCATTCGGGCCCCGTCCCACGCGAAACCCGCCGAACTGATAGAGCGCCCGTGAGTCGAACACGTCGGTCATGGCCAGGCGATCGAAATAGTTGGGCACCGAGGTGCCCGCGCGCTCGACGCCGGCGCCGGGAAAGGAGTCGTACGCGAACACGAGCCGATCCGACTGCGGATACGGCAGTGGTCGCAGGAGCACCGATCGCACGACGGTGAAGATGCCGGTCGCTGCGCCGATGCAGATCGTCAGCGTCAGGACAACGGTGAACGCGAAGGAACGCTCCTTCCAGAGGAGCCGAAGGGCGAGACGCAGGTCCTGGTACAGTACGTCCACGATGACCTCCGGCCGACGCTGTCAACTCGTCGGAGTGGTTGCTACGCTTCACGATCCTAACGCACAGAGCCCCAGCCCGGCGCGCCTGTGCTTATGTCTCGCACTACGGTGAGGCGGAGAACAGAGGGTCATCGGTGAATGTCATCGCCCCCAGCGGATCGAGGCATCCGGGGAGGCGCAATTCGCGCTGCGGAGCCGACACCGTCGATGAGGTGTGTTGCAACAAACGGCGCCTCTCGGACGACTGGAGCCTTGCGCCGCGTCGCGACGGCGATCCACTCGCGGGCGCACGCAAGAATCACGACCACCACGACGATCATGAAGAAAAGCGCCAGTGCTGCGTTCACGCGATCGTTGAATATGATCCGCTCAGCGTTGGGATCGACCGAGTTCGCGAGCGATTGTGCGTGTGCCAGGAAGCCGAGCGTCGGGCTGTCCGAGAATACTTTTTGATAGCCGGCGGTGAGCGTTGCCGCCACAAGCCATGCCAACGGCAGCATCGTCGTCCACGCGTGCTTCAGCTTGCCCATGTTGATGAGGATCGTCGTCGCGACGCAAAGCGCCACGGCGGCAAGGAGCTGGTTTGCGATTCCGAACAACGGCCACAACGCCCGGATGCCGCCCATCGGGTCGATCACGCCTTGGTACAGGAAGTAGCCCCACCCGCCGACGACAATGCCCGACGCGAGGACGACACTCGGGTACCACGAGTACTGGCCGAGGGGCCTGTACACGTGCCCGAGCAGTTCCTGCAGCATGAAGCGGCCGACGCGCGTCCCGGCATCGATGGTCGTCAGGATGAACACCGCTTCGAACAGGATGGCGAAGTGGTACCAGACGGCCAGCGTTCCGCCGCTGAACACGCCGGCCATAATCCCCGCCATACCGACCGCCAGGCTCGGTGCGCCGCCCGTGCGTGAGAGAAGCGTCGCTTCGCCCATCTGCCGCGCGAGTTGATCCATCTGCTCCGGCCTGAGCACGAAGCCCCACTGCGCGATCGCCTGCGCCGCACTGTCGGCGGTGGTGCCGAGCACCGCGGGGCCGACGTTCATTGCGAAGTAGACGCCAGGGTCGAGCGTAGCGGCCGCGATCATCGCCATCAGCCCGACCAGCGATTCGGTCAGCATCGACCCGTAACCGATCACCCGCGCGTCACTCTCGCGCATCACCATCTTCGGCGTTGTGCCGCTCGCGACGAGCGCATGAAAGCCGGAGATCGCGCCGCAGGCGATGGTGATGAACGCGAAAGGAAAGAGCTTGCCGGCAAAGACCGGCCCTGTGCCGTCGATGAACTGCGTGACCGCCGGCATCTTCAGCGGCGGCATCAGCAGGAGGATGGCGGTGCCGAGCACGAGGATCGTGCCAATCTTCATGAACGCCGAGAGGTAATCGCGGGGCGCCAGCAGCAGCCACACCGGCAGCACCGACGCAATGAAGCCATAAATCATCACCGCCCACGCGAGCTGCGTCCCCGACCACGTGAACGCTGGACCCCACGTCGGGTGCGCCGCCACCCACTGTCCGCCGAGCAGCGCGGCCAGCAGCAGCACAATGCCCAGGCCAGTGGCTTCCGCCACCTTGCCTGGGCGCACGGTGTTCATCCAGATCCCCATGAGCAGCGCGATCGGAATCGTTGCGGCAATGGTGAAGAGACCCCACGGACTGTCGCGCAGTGCGTTCACGACCACGAGCGCGAGCACCGCAAGGAGGATGATCATGATGGCGAACATCGCCACCATGGCGGTGAACCCGGCGACCGCGTTGACCTCCTCCTTCGCCATCTGGCCCAGCGACTTGCCGTCGCGACGAATCGACGCGCACAGCACGATCATGTCCTGCACTGCGCCGCCGAGCACGACACCGGCAATGAGCCAGATCGTGCCTGGGAGAAAGCCGAACTGCGCCGCTAGCGTGGGGCCGACCAGTGGACCTGCGCCGGATATCGCGGAGAAGTGATGCCCTGCCGCGACCCACTTGTTGGTTGGCACGAAGTCGCGACCGTTGCGCAGCCGCTCGGCCGGCGTGGCTCGGTGGTCGTCGAGCCCGAACACCGTGAAGGCGAGATAGCGCGAGTAGAACCGGTAGGCCACCACGTACGAGCACACGCCAGCCACGATGAG
>CAVUCH010000022.1:0-247724 GCA_963739995.1 Vicinamibacteria bacterium
TGCAAAGGGAAGCGACGCACCTGCGGCAGCGACGCTGCACAGGAAATGGCGGCGGGTCACCATCGGACAGCCTGTCGCCTAATCTAACATCGAGCGTGGCCGGGGCTTCGCCCCGGTCCTACACCGTCCGTGTCCTGCAGCGTAAGTGGCCGGGGCGCTTCGGCCCAGCCTTGGCCCTGCACCGTTCGTGGCCGAAGCCGAAGCGCCCTGGCGGGCCATCAGGCGTACATGCCGCGCAGGCGGGTAACCGTCGCGACGCGGTCGATTGCTTCGATATAGGCGGCGGTCCGCAGATCAATCTTGTACTTGAGCGACGTCTTCAGCACGGCATGGAACGCCTCGACCATCTTCGCCTCGAGTCGGCCCACGACTTCGGTCTCCGTCCAGTAGAACCCGTGCCGGTTCTGGACCCACTCGAAGTATGACCCCGTCACGCCGCCGCTGTTGGCGAGGATGTCCGGTATGACGAACACTCCGCGTTCGTGCAGGATGTTGTCCGCCTCGGGGGTGGTGGGACCGTTCGCGCCCTCGACCACGATCTTCGCCTTGATGTTTGCCGCGTTGTCGGTCGTGATCTGGTTCTCGAGCGCCGCAGGAATCAGGATGTCCACGTCCAGCGCATAGAGTTCCTCGTTCGTGAGCTCTTCGGCGCCGGGAAACCCGTCAACGGTGTTGTGCTGCGCTGTCCAGGCGATCAGCTGCTGCACATCGAGCCCGGCGCGGTTGTATACGCCGCCCTTCCAATCGGTGACGGCAATGATGCGCCCGCCGAGCTCGTGAATGAGGTCAGCGGAAACGGAGCCGACGTTCCCGAACCCCTGGATCGCGACGGTTGCCTTGGAGAGGTTGAGGTTCAGGTGCGTTGCCGCCTCTCGCGTGCAGATCATCACGCCGCGCCCCGTCGCCTCGCGCCGCCCTTCCGACCCGCCGAGGATGACTGGTTTGCCCGTGACGATGGCGGTTTCGGTCCGGCCGACGTGCATGGAATAGGTGTCCATGATCCACGCCATGACCTGCTCGTTCGTGTTCACGTCAGGCGCCGGCACGTCCTTGTCGGGGCCGATCGAATCGACGATCTCGGCCACATAGCGGCGGGTGAGCGCCTCGAGCTCCCGGCGCGACATGCGCGTAGGGTCGCAGATCACGCCACCCTTGCCGCCTCCGAACGGGATGTGGGCGACCGCGCACTTCCAGGTCATCCACGCGGCGAGCGCTGTCACCTCGTCGAGCGACACGTCGGGATGAAAGCGGATGCCTCCCTTCGCCGGGCCGAGCGTGATGTTGTACTGCACGCGGTACCCAGTGAACACCTCGATCTCACCGCTGTCCATCTGGACCGGACACGAGACGGTGATCTGCCGCTTGGGCCGCGTCAGAATTTTCCAGATGCCGGGTTCGAGATTGAGGATGCGTGCCGCCCCGTCGAACTCCTGGAGCATGGCACCGAAGATCGTCCCGTCTGCTGCCATGGATGTGTCCTTGTCGCAAGGGTGTGTCCCTGGCGGTGCGCCCCGGATCCGGTATGAAGGACGGTGGGCCGCGGCCAGCGCTGCAAACGTCCCAACGTACTTCCGGCCCAGCAGGCAAGTCAAGGAGAGCTCATGCAAGCCAAGTAGTTGATACGCTGACAGTTCAGCGTGCCGACGACCGCTCCTGCGGACGTATAATGGTCTGCTTATGACAAGCCAGACGCATGGAATCATCACGCCGGGCGCATCGTCCCGAGCCCAGGACGACGGTCGGACGGGTGACCGCATCCCGGAACGAACTGCGCCGTTCACCACCATTTCTGGCCGGCCGATCGAGCGGCTCCACACCGTAACCGATCTGGCCGCTTTCGACTACACGCGTGATGCCGCTGATCCCGGCGAGTTTCCGTATACGCGCGGCATTCACCCTACCGGTTACCGGGGCAAGCTCTGGACGATGCGGCAATTTGCCGGGTTCGGAACACCGGAGGAGACCAACGCGCGCTATAAGCAGCTGCTGTCTGCAGGGGGCACGGGCCTGAGCGTCGCTTTCGATCTGCCCACGCTGATGGGCCGGGATCCCGACGATGAGCTGTCGCTGGGAGAAGTGGGAAAGTGCGGCGTGAGCATCGCGTCGCTGGCTGATATGGAGACGCTCTTCGAGGGCATCTCGCTGGCCGGCATTACGACGTCGATGACAATCAACTCGCCCGCGCCGATGCTGTTCGCCATGTACCTCGTGGTGGCCGAGCGGCAGGGTGTCGGATGGAAGACGCTGTCCGGCACCATCCAGAACGACATTCTGAAGGAGTTCATCGCCCAGAAGGAGTACATCTATCCGCCTCGTCCCTCGATGAGGCTCATCACCGACATTTTCCGGTTCTGCGTCGCTGAAGCGCCGCGCTGGAACACGATCTCCGTCAGCGGGTACCACATCCGCGAGGCGGGCGCAACGGCTGCGCAGGAGCTGGCGTTCACCTTGCGCGATGGCATCGAATACGTGCAGTGGGGCATCGAATCCGGCCTCGACGTCGATGCCTTTGCGCCGCGCCTGTCGTTCTTCTTCAACGCGCACAGCGACTTCTTCGAAGAGATCGCCAAGTACCGCGCCGCCCGCCGCATCTGGGCGCACGTGATGCGTGAGCGGTTCGGCGCCAAGGACGAACGCTCGTGGAAGCTGCGCTTCCACACGCAGACCGCGGGCGTATCCCTGACCGGGCAGCAGCCGTACAACAACGTGGTGCGCACTGCGCTTCAGGCGTTGTCGGCCGTGCTCGGCGGCACCAACTCGCTGCACACCAACTCGCTCGACGAGGCACTCTCGCTTCCCACGGCGGAAGCCGCGACGCTCGCGCTGCGGACGCAGCAGATCATCGCCCACGAGAGTGGGGTGACCAACACCGTGGACCCCCTGGGCGGGTCGTATTTCGTCGAGAAGCTCACCTCCGACATGGAACGCGAGGCCTACGCGTACTTCGACACCATCGATCGGATGGGCGGAATGGTCGCGGCCATCGAGCACGGATACCCGCAGAAGGAGATTGCCGAGAGCTCGTACCGGTTCCAGCAGAGCGTTGAGCGCACGGAGAAGATCATCGTCGGCGTGAACGGGTACGTGGAGGAGAACGAGCCGCGTGTGCCGACCCTCTACATCGACGAGGGCGCGGCCGAGCGTCAGATTGCACGCCTGCAGCAGCTCCGGCGCGATCGGGACAGCACGGCGGTGGAGCGCGCGCTCGACGCGCTGAAGCGCGGCGCCGCCGGAAGCGAGAATACGATGCCCCTGCTCATCGAAGCCGTCCGGGCCTACGCCACAATCGGCGAGATGTGCGATGCTTTGCGCGAGGTCTGGGGCGAGTACATCGAGGTGCCGACGATCTAGGCTTCAGGCGGCAGGCTGCAGGCTGCGGGCCGTATCGGGCCTGAGGCCAGTCAGCGCCGGTGGCCTGTAGCCTGCCGCCTGCAGCCTGTGGGCCCCGTCCATGTCTAAAATCCGCGTCATCATTGCCAAGCCGGGTCTCGACGGACACGATCGCGGTGCGAAGGTCATTGCGCGGGCGCTGCGCGATGCCGGGATGGAGGTCGTGTATACGGGGCTCCGCCAGACGCCCGAACAGATCGTGAGCGCGGCGCTGCAGGAGGACGCTGACGTCATCGGCCTGTCCATCCTCTCCGGCGCGCACAATCACATCTGCCCGCGAGTGATGGAACTGCTGAAGGAGAAGGGCCTCACGGACGTACTCGTCGTGATCGGCGGGATCATCCCGGACGTCGACATGCCGAAGCTGCAGGCAATCGGGATCAACGGGATCTTCCTGCCCGGCACGCCCATGCAGGCGATCGCGGATTACATCACCGCCAACGTGCGCACGCGTCAGGAGACGTAACGTGCGAAAGACACTCCTCCTCGCCGACGACAGCCTCACCGTCCGGCATGTCATCGAGCAGACGTTCGCGGACGAACCAATCGACGTCGTAACCGTCGGCGACGGCGCCGCCGCCCTTGTCCGCCTGGGCGGCGATCCTCCGGATGTGTTGCTCGCGGATATCGGCATGCCGGGGCCCGACGGCTACGAGCTCGCCCTGCACATGCGGCGCACGCCTGCGCTGGCACACATCCCCGTGCTCCTGCTGACAGGGGCGTTCGACCCGGTCGATCACGCGCGGGCCAGGGACGCGGGCTGCGCGGGGGTTCTGGTGAAGCCGTTCGACCCGCAGATGCTCATCGCGCGCGTGCGGCAATTGCTGGAGCCGCGGCGCCCAGCCGCCGGTGCACCTGTGCCAGAAGGCGCGGCCCAGACCGCCTTGCCCCCGTTGTCCGCCGAGTCGCGGGCCGCCCAGGTCGACGACTACTTCGCTCACCTCGACCGCGCGTTCGCGACACTGCAAGCACCCGGCGACGGTGGCCATCGGAACGATGCGTCCACGGCAGACGCGCACTCGAGTGTCACAGGCGCGATCACCCACGTTGGGGATCCGCCTGAGCGAGCAGGAACGCCGACGCCGACCCCCGCGGGTGGAGGAGCGCAGTTGGTGGTAGACGCCACATCTGTACCGCCAGTTTTGCAGGAGCGGGCCACCCCAATCACGCTGCCGGTCGTAACCGTGGCCGCAGAGGATCACGTCGCACGGCCGCCGGCGGCGCCGACGCTGGGTGATGCCGTCGCGGCGCTGCTCGCGATTGAGCCGGGTCGACCGCTGCCGCCCGCGGCGAATGGATGGACGCCAGCCCCCAGTGCGGAAGTGCTGGAGCAGATGATCCGACGCGTCACGCAGGAGATCGCCGAAGCCGTGATTCGCGATCTCGCGCCCGGGATCGTGTCGGAGGTCGCCGAGCGCGTCGTGCGCGAGGAGGCCGCCCGGCTCACGTCTCCGCTTCCTCGACGCTGACCCAGTCACCAGCCTTGCAGCCGCGCGCGTCCACCCAGTACCGATGAGCGGCTATGACACTCCCGGACATTCCCGGCGGATCCATCCGCCTTCCTGACAAGCCCGCGCTCGAAGGGCTCGAAGCCAAGTGGACCGAACGATGGGAGCGTGAGGGCGTCTACCGGTTCGACCGTACGAAGCCAAGGGCCGGCATCTACGCCATCGATACCCCGCCGCCGACGGTGAGCGGGTCGCTGCACGTCGGCCACGTCTTTTCGTATACGCACACTGACATCGTCGCGCGGTTTCAGCGGATGCGAGGGCGTGAGGTGTTCTACCCGATGGGGTGGGACGACAACGGCCTGCCGACCGAACGCCGCGTGCAGAACTACTTCGGCGTGCGCTGCGACCCGTCGCTGCCGTACAATCCGTCGTTCGCGCCGCCCGAGAAGCCGCCGAAGCAGGCGGTGCCAGTGTCGCGCCCGAACTTCATCGAGCTCTGCGAGCGGCTCACGGCCGAGGACGAGAAGGCATTCGAAGCGCTCTGGCGCACGCTCGGCCTGTCGGTGGACTGGTCGCTCACATACACGACGGTGGGGAAGGACGCGCAGCGCGTATCGCAGCGGGCGTTCCTGCACCTGCTGGGACGCGGCCTGGCGTACCAGCTCGAGGCGCCTACGCTCTGGGACGTCGACTTCCGCACGGCCGTCGCACAGGCGGAACTCGAGGACCGCGAGCTGCCCGGCGCGTACCACCGCATACGATTCGCGAGGGCCGACGGCAGCGGATTCGTCGAGATCGACACGACGCGCCCCGAGCTGATCCCCGCCTGCGTGGCGCTCGTGGCGCATCCGGACGATGAGCGCTACCGCCCGTTGTTCGGGACAGAGGTTGTGACGCCGCTGTTCCACGCACGGGTGCCTGTCCGCGCGCACCCGCTGGCGGATCCCGAAAAGGGTACGGGCGCGGCGATGATCTGCACGTTCGGCGACCTCACCGACGTCACCTGGTGGCGCGAGCTGTCCCTTCCCGTTCGCGCCGTGCTGCTGCCCGACGGCCGCTTCCGCTCGATTGCGTGGGGGGCCGGCGAGTGGGAGACGACAGATCCGACTCGTGCGCAGGAAGCGTACGAGCAGGTGGCGGGTCTGCCGGCGCACAAGGCGCGCGCGAAGATCGTGGAACTGCTCGCAACGAGCGGCGACCTGCTCGGAGAGCCGCGCGCCATCACGCACCCGGTAAAATTCTACGAGAAGGGCGATCGGCCGCTCGAGATCATCACGAGCCGGCAGTGGTTCATCAGGACGACCGATTTCCGCGACGAGTTGATTGCGCGCGGCCGCGAGGTGACGTGGCAGCCGCCGTTCATGCGCTCGCGATTCGAGAACTGGGTCGAGGGGTTGAACGGCGACTGGGGCGTGAGCCGCCAGCGCTTCTTCGGCGTGCCGTTCCCCGTGTGGTATCCGCTCGCCGCCGATGGCCGCGTCTTGTATGGCGAGGCGATTCCAGCCTCCGAAGAGCAGCTGCCGATGGACCCCTCGACGGAGGTGCCGCCGGGATATACCGAGACACAGCGCGATCAGCCGAACGGATTCACGGGCGATCCGGATGTGATGGATACCTGGGCCACCTCCTCGCTGACCCCGCAGATTGTGGGGAAGTGGGCGGATGATCCCGATTTCTTCGCGCGCGTGTTCCCGATGGACTTGCGGCCGCAGGCGCACGACATCATCCGCACCTGGCTCTTCTACACCGTCGTGCGAGCACACCTCGAGCACGGCACGGTGCCCTGGAGGAACACCGCGATCTCGGGATGGGTGCTGGATCCGGATCGCAAGAAGATGTCGAAGTCCAAGGGGAACGTCGTCACGCCGATGGCGCTGCTCGAGGAGCACGGATCGGACGGCGTGCGCTACTGGGCGGCGAGCGGGAGGCCGGGCACCGATACCACCTTCGACCCCGGGCAGATGAAGGTGGGACGGCGGCTCGCGATCAAGCTGCTGAACGCGTCGAAGTTCGCACTTGGCCGCGCAGAGCCACGCAGCGCCATCACTGCACCAGTCGATCGCGGCATGCTGACGAGCCTCGCACGGCTGGTGGCCGACTCGACCGAGCACCTGGAGGGATATCAGTACGCGACCGTGCTCGAGCGCGCGGAGCGCTGGTTCTGGTCCTTCTGCGACGACTACCTCGAGCTCGTCAAAAATCGCCGCTACGGCGCCCAGGGCGAGGAGCTGGCGGGCTCGGCCAATAGCGCGCTGGTTGTGGCACTCGGATCGATTCTGCGGGTGTTCGCGCCGTTTCTGCCGTTCGTCACGGAAGAAGTCTGGTCGTGGTGGCGCGACGGCTCGGTGCACCGGGCACCGTGGCCGACGGCGGCGGAGCTGGAAGCGTACATCGGCGGTCCAGACCCCGAGGGCGCGCTCGCGCTCGAGCGCGCCGCGTCGGTGCTGAGTGAAGTCCGCAAGGCGAAGTCCGAAGGCAAGCGGCCGCTCTCGACTCCGGTCACGAGCCTGGTCCTATACGACACGTCGGTCAATCTCGCCGCGCTCCGCACGAGCCTGACCGATGTCGAGTCGGCGGGGTACATCCAATCGACGGAGCTGGTGGAGGGCGATGCCTTCCGCGCAACGGTTACGCTGGCCAGTGTGTGATCCGTCCGAGAGCAAGTGTCCCGTCGCGTCAGCGCTGCGGGTTGATGTGGGCTGACCGCATGTCACTGTCTCCCTCTGTGTACGGCGATCTCGTCAGCCGGGCCCTGGCGGAAGACGTCGGCGCCGGTGACGTCACAACCGAAGCGACCGTGCCAGCCGACCTGCGGGGCCGGGGCGTGCTGCTGGCGAAGTCTCCACTCGTGGTGGCCGGGATGGGGGTCGCGGCCATGGCTTTCGCGCTCGTCGATCCGGCTGCCGTGCTGACGGCCCGGTTGGATGAGGGCACGCCGTGCGAGCCGGGCACCATCATCGGCGACGTGCGCGGGCCCGCCCGCGCGCTCCTCACGGGGGAGCGTGTCGCCCTGAATTTTCTGCAGCGGCTGTCGGGGATCGCGACCATCACGCGGCGCTTCGTCGACGCATCGGCGGGCCGGATTACCATCCTCGACACGCGGAAGACGACGCCTACGTTGCGAGCGCTCGAGAAGTACGCCGTCCGCATGGGCGGGGGCACCAACCATCGCTTCGGCCTCTATGACGCGTTCCTGATCAAGGACAACCACATTCGGCTGGCGGGCGGCATTGCAGCTGCCGTGTGGCGCGCCCGGCAGCGGCGTCCGGATCTCGCGATCGAAGTGGAGGCGCAGAGCCTCGAGGAGGTGGACGCTGCGCTCGCGGCGGGAGTCGATGTGCTCCTGGTGGACAACCTGCCGCCGGAGGCCGTACGTGAAGCCGTACGGCGCGCCCGCGGCCGGGCGAAGACCGAGATCTCCGGTGGTGTCACGCTCGAGCGCCTGGGTCCGCTCGCGGACACCGGCGCCGATTTCGTCTCCGTGGGGGCTCTGACGCACTCGGCACCCGCAGCGGACATCAGTCTCGAGCTCGAGCTGGAGCCGGGCCGCGCATGAGCGTGCCGGCCGATATGCCACACGGCCTCCTCGAGGCACTCGAGTCGAACGCCCATCGGATTCGTCCGTTCGGGTCCCGTGTCGTTCACCTGCCGGTGGTCGGGTCCACCAACGACGTGGCGGCCGGCCTGGCGACCAACGGTGCACCCGAGGGCACCCTCGTCATCGCCGACGCGCAGACTGCTGGCCGCGGGCGGATGGGGCACGCGTGGTACTCGCCACCGGGCGCTGGGTTGTACCTCTCGGTTGTCCTGCGCCCGCCTCAGGCATGGCTGACCGCGTCACCCGGGCTGATGAACCTCGTGACCCTGACGACGGGCGTCGCGGTCGCGGAAGGGCTCCGGGCAGCCAGCGGCATCGACGTCCGGATCAAATGGCCAAACGACATCGTCGTGGGCCGCAGCGGCCTGTCGTCGGCTGTGGGCGGATGGCGCAAGATCGCGGGTATCCTCGCGGAGGGTGCCGCGACAGGCGGCGAGCTGCAGCACGTCGTGCTCGGGTACGGCGTCAACCTGTTGCGTGTCGAATACCCGCCCGACATTGCCGAATGCGCGACCTCAATCGAACGGGAGATGTCGAAACGGGTGGATCGGACCACGGTGCTCGTGGAAACCCTGGCCGCCCTGGCGCTGGGCTACGCTGCGCTTGCCCGGGGGGACGCGGGTGGTGTGCTCGCCCGGTGGCGCGCGCTCTCGCCGTCGTGTGAAGGCGCGCCCGTCGCGTGGACGGGTGCGGCAGGGCGTGCGGTGGGCGTGACCGCGGGCATCGACACCGCGGGCGCCCTGCTCGTTCGGCGCGGCGGGGGGCAAATGGAGACGATCCGATCCGGCGAGGTGACGTGGCTATGAACGATGCCGGCGCCGCCGCCGGCGGCGTCGATCTCGACGGATATTGCCGTGCGATCGAATCCCACCTGTGCCGGAAGAACGACGGGCATCTGATCCGGATCGCGGGACCCACGTTCGACCTCGTGCGCGGCTGGGCGGAGCAGGGCGTCCCCCTGAGGGTCGCGCTGGCCGGGATCGATCGCACGTTCGAGCGCTACTATCGCAAAGGGGCACGGCGTCGGCCTCTGCAGGTCAGCTTCTGTGAGGCGGACGTGCTCGACACGTTCGACGACTGGCGTCGTGCCCTGGGGCTGTCCGGCGCCGCCCCCGCACAGGGTGATATCAGCCGCGTCAAGGGAGGCCCCGAACCCACCGAGAGTGGCCTCGGCCCCGCCGAGGGTGGTATCGGACCCACCGAATGCGGTGCCGGGACTTCAGTTCCGGCCAATGCGATTGATGCCCGGCCCGAACGTTCCCACCGCACTGCGAGTCTTCCCGCACACCTCGAACGGGTAGCCAGCCGTTTGACGCTCCTGCGTGGAGACCCGCGAAACGATGCGGACATGGAGACGGCCCTCGAAGGGGCCGTGCTTCAGATGGACGCGCATCGGCAAGCCGCCCGCGGCGCCCGCGGGGCCGCCCGCGCGACGCTCATCGCGCATCTCGAATCGCTCGACAACGAGCTGCTGGCGCGTGCGCGGGCACGCCTGTCGCCCGAACGGCTCGAGGAGTTGAGGCAGGAAGTCAGGGAAACGCTGGAGCCATTCCGCGAGCGCATGCCACGCGCCGCGTACGACGCTGCCCACGATGCCGCGTTGACACGCCTCGTGCGCCAGGACGCGGGGCTGCCGGTGATCCGCTACGATGCGGCCGATTGATTTCAACTCCTGTGAGCGTTCAGAAGCGATGAGCGAGCTCGATGCTGTCAACTGGCGATGAACTGTCGGTTCTGATCGAGAAGCCCGCCGCCGGGGGGCGCATGATCGCTCGCCACGAGGGCCAGATCGTCTTCGTCGCCGGCGCAATCCCCGGCGAGCGCGTGCAGGTCCGGGTGGAGCAGGTCAGGGGTGGCACCGCGTACGCCGCAACCACTCTCGTCGAGGAGGCGTCCCCAGACCGGCGCGGGCCTCTTGCCGATCCCGCATGCGGCGGCAACATCCTTGCCCATGTCGCGTACCCGCGGCAGCTGCAGTTGAAGGGCGCGATCGTCGCCGACGCGTTCGCCCGCATCGGCAAGCTGCCGCTCCATGAGCCGGTCTCCGTCCGCGCATCGCCCGAGCAGGGCTATCGGATGCGCGCGCGGCTGCACGTGCGCGGCGGCCGGATTGGGTTCTTCCGGGAAGGGACGCACGATCTCTGCGACGCGTCGCGCACGGGGCAGCTGCTGCCGGCAACGGGGCAGATCCTCAACCTGCTCCAGACACGACTTGCGCGGGAAGGTGCGCAAGCGGTCCGGGAAATCGAGCTCAGCGAGAACGTGGCAGGCACCGAGCGGGCGTTGCTCGTCGAGCTCGCGCCGGGCACGCGTCCGCGCGACGTGCAGCGCCTGCCGGGATCCTTCGATGCCGAGGGCGTCACTGGCCTGGTGATCACGCGCCCTGAGGCGCCGCAGTTCCTCGCCGGGCGCGGTCACCCACACGTCAGCGACGTGCTCCAGATCGCGCTCGAAGGGCAGGAGGCCTCCGTGCGCCTCCGCCGCCACGTTGCCGCTTTCTTCCAGGGCAACCGCTTCCTGCTGCAGCCGCTCCTGGAGACGGTGCTTGGCGTGCTCCCCCGCGGCGAGCTCCTCGACCTCTACGCGGGCGCCGGCCTGTTCGGCGTCTCGTTCGCGGCGCTCGGTCGAGGCCACGTGGTGGCCGTCGAAGGCGATCGCCAGGGCGCCGAAGATCTTGCGGCGAATGCCGCGGCGCTGGGGACGGCTGTGCGTGTCGTGCCGAGCGCGGTCGAGATGTACCTGTCACGCGCACCTGCCGCAGGTACGGCTACGATCCTTGTCGATCCACCGCGGACGGGCATGTCCAAGGAGGCCGCGAGGATGATCGCCGCCGCGAGCGCCCGGCGCGTGGTCTACGTCTCCTGCGACGTGGCGACGCTCGCCCGCGACGTGCGCCGCTTCGTCGATGCCGGGTATGGTCTCTCGCACCTCGAGGCGTTCGACCTCTTCCCGAACACGGCACACGTCGAATCCCTCGCGGTGCTCGACCGGTGAGACGCGGCCGGCCGCGCCAAGGCCGCGTCTCGGGTCGGGCGGCCGAGCGGCTGAATCTCCGGCCGCCGTTCTCGCGTCTCCTCTGATGTCACCATGCCCCTTCTGATCGCGGACCACGTCCGCAAGACCTACCTGGCCGGCGACACTACCGTCGAAGCGGTCCGGGACATCAGCCTCTCACTGGACGCCGGCGACTTCGTCGCGCTCGTTGGACCATCCGGGTGCGGCAAGTCCACGTTGCTGCACCTCTGCGGCGGCATGGACCGGCCGACCGCGGGATCCGTCACGCTCGAGGGGGTCCGTCTGGAGGCGCTGGACGATGACCGGCTGACGCGCGTCCGGCGCGAGCGGGTGGGATTCGTGTTCCAGTTCTTCAACCTGCTCCCCACGCTCACCCTTGGAGAGAACATCGCGCTGCCGCTGCAGCTGGCAGGCATCCCGCCCCGTGAGAGCGCGCCCAGGGCGCGTGCGCTGGCGGAGCGCGTTGGGGTGGCCCACCGTTTGTCGCATTTCCCGCAGCAGCTGTCCGGAGGCGAGCTGCAGCGGGCGGCCATTGCGCGCGCGGTCGTGCACCGGCCGGCCCTGCTCGTCGCGGACGAGCCCACCGGAAATCTCGACTCGGACAACGGCGCGCGCGTACTCGACCTGCTCGCCGACCTCAACGTGCACGACGGGGTGACGATTCTCCTCGCCACCCACTCGCCCGATCTCGCCGCCGCCGCGGAACGCATCATCCACCTGCGGGACGGTCACGTGCTCCGTGTGGAGGATGGCCCAAATCCGGTGGCGCACACACGTGCCTCTCTTTAGGCAGTTCATTCTCCGTCGCCTGCGCCAGGAGAAGCTCCGATCGGCGTTGACGGTTGCCGGCATCGCGCTCGGCATCGCGGTTGTTCTCGCGATCCGCCTCGCCAACGACAGCTCGGTGCGCGGCTTCTCGCTTGCGCTCGACATCATCGCCGGCGCCGCGTCGCTCGAGATCGTGAGCCCGGGCGGCGTGGACGAGGAGCGGCTCGGGCCCCTCGGGTGGCTGCGGGACGTCGGCGACGTGAGCGCGGTGATCGAGGGGGACGCGCTCGCCCGGATCGGCGCTGCACGCGCGGAAGCCGTGCGTGTTCTTGGCGTGGACATCCTGCGCGACCGTCCCTTCCGTGAGTACCAGCTCGTGGAGTTCGCGGGCGGTCGGCGCCAGCCCGCACCGCAGGAGTTCCTCACGCTGCTGCTCGATCCACGCTCTCTGATCACGACAGAGATCTTCGCGCGGCGACACGGCCTGCGCGTGAACGATCCGCTCGAGCTCGCCATCGGAGACGAGCGGCTGTCTTTCGTCATCCGGGGACTGCTCAGGAGCGAAGGGCCCGCGCGCGTGCTCGACGGCAATTTCATCCTGATGGACATTGCCGCGGCACAGTGGGCCTTCGATCGGCTCGGCCGCGTCGATCGCGTGGAGATCCGCCTCCCGGCGGGACGCAACGTCGCGGACGCCGAGCGCCTGCTGTCCTCGCGGCTCCCGCCCGGCCTCACCGTGCAGCGTCCGGCGCGGCGCGGCGAGCAGGTCGAGACGATGCTGCGGGCGTTCCACTTCAATCTGGCTGCCCTGTCATACGTGGCCCTCCTCGTCGGGCTCTTCCTCGTCTACAACACCGTTGCCGTGTCGGTGATTGCGCGACGGGAAGAGATCGGCGTCCTGCGTGCCGTTGGTGCATCACGCGGTACCGTGCTGCGGCTGTTTCTGGCAGAAGCGGCGGCCTTGGCGGCGATTGGCGCCGTAGTCGGGGCCCCCGTAGGATGGCTGCTCGCGCAGGGCGCCGTTCGCCTGACGTCGACCACCGTGAACACGCTGTACATTGCGGCTGCCACGAGTGTTCCAGCGCTCGATCCGCGCGACGCACTACTGGCCATCGTGATGGGAATCGGCCTGGCGCTGCTCTCGGCCGCCGCACCGGCGCTCGAAGCGAGCAGGGTCACGCCGGTCGCGGCACTGCGTGGCGCCGATCGGCTCGAGGCGCGCTACCGGGTCAACCGGCGGCAACTGGCGCTCGGAGCCTCGCTCCTGGTTGCGGCCGGGGCCTGTTCGCAGCTGGGGCCGCTCGGCGGATTACCGATCTTCGGGTTCGCCGCGGCAGTCGCCACGGTCTTCGGCATCGCGTTCCTGGTGCCCGCGACACTCGCACTGCTCGCCCGCTACGGGGCAAGGCCTCTCACCAGCCTGTTCGGGGTCGAAGGGCAGCTCGCCCACGCAAATCTCTCCGGCGCGATCCCAAGGCTCGCCGTGTCCATCGCGGCGCTCGCGGTCAGCCTCTCGATGATGGTGGCCATCGCGATCATGATCGGCAGCTTCCGCGAGACGGTGATCTACTGGGTCGGTCAGACCCTGCAGGCAGATCTCTACATGTCCACTGCGCGGCGTTCGAGCCTCGACACGCAGTCCAGCATCTCGCAGGAGCTGGAAACCGCCGTGGCGTCGCATCCGGCGGTCGCGGCCGTCGATCGCTTTCGCACGCTGAATCTGCTGTACGACGGGCGGCTGACGGTTCTCGGCACGGGCGACTTCGGCGTGCTGCTCGCGCACGGCAACCTCGTCTTCAAGGAACCGGCAGACGGCAGGGCCGCGCTGCGGGAGGCGATCGGAAAGGATGCCGTGGTCTCCTCGGAGTCGTTCGCGCTCAAGGCGGGCAAGCGCGCGGGCGACATCGTCCGGCTGCAGACGCCGCATGGACCCGCCGACTTCCGTCTGGCCGCGGTGTACTTCGACTACACGACGGACCGCGGTGTCGTGGTGATGGATCGCGGGACATTCACGCGACACTTCGGTGAGCAGCGTCCGACGAGCCTTACCGTGTATCTCCGTCCCGGCAATGACCCGCTCAGCGTGCGCGCGGAGCTGATGTCGAGCCTGGGCGAGCGGCATCGGGTGTTCATCCACACGAACGCGTCCATTCGGGACGAAGTTCTGCGGATCTTCGACAGCACGTTCGCCATCACGTACGCGCTGGAGGCCATCGCGGTGTTCGTGGGCATTCTCGGCGTGAGCGGAACGCTGCTGACGCTCATCCTCGAGCGGCGGCGCGAGCTCACGATGCTGCGGCTCGTCGGGGCCGATCGCCGCCAGATCCGCAAGATGGTCGTGATCGAAGCGGGCATGATCGGCGTCGTCAGCCAGGTGCTCGGGTGGGTGGCAGGGCTGGGCCTCGCGCTGATCCTCATCTACGTCATCAACGTGCAGAGCTTCGGGTGGACGATCCAGTTCTATCTCCCCGGCCTGTTCCTGCTGCAGTCCTCACTGGCGCTCTTCGTCGCGACGGTTCTTGCGGGGCTCTATCCCGCGCGACTCGCGGCCGCGGTGCAGCCCATGGAGCACCACGAGGAATGATGCACGTCCGACCGCTACTGTTCGCATTGCTTGCGGCGTGTTCTGCAGGCGCGGCTCTCGCCCAGCAACACTCCACGTGGCGGAACGCGGAGCCGGGGCGTGTCCTGCGGCTGCCCGTCGATCATGCCAGTCACCCCGAGTACCGCCTCGAATGGTGGTACTACACCGGCAACCTCACGTCCACAGACGGCCGCCGCTTCGGGTACCAGCTGACGTTCTTCCGGATCGGCGTCGATCCCTTACCAGCCAATCCCTCCCGATGGGCCGTCCGCGACCTGTTCATGGGGCACGTCGCCGTCACCGACATCGGCGTGCGGCACCAGGGGGTCGAGAAACTCAGTCGGCCCGGGGTGGGGTGGGCCGGCGCACGGACAGACGGCTATCACGTGTGGATCGACGATTGGAGTGTGCGGTTGCAGAACGGCAGGCATCGTTTGATCGCGGCCTCGGCGACGCCTCGGTTCGCGATCGACCTGTCGCTCGGAGAAGGCAAGCCGCCGGCGTTCCATGGGAAGCGCGGCCTCAGCCAGAAGGGGTCGGCGCCGGGCAACGCGTCGCACTACTACTCGCTGACCCGCATGCCGACGCGCGGGACCATCAGGCTCGGCGACGAACGCGTCGCGGTCGAAGGTGCGAGTTGGATGGACCACGAGTTCGGGTCGAGCTTTCTGGAGAAGACCCAGGTCGGGTGGGATTGGTTCTCCATCCAGCTGGATGATGGCGAAGACCTGATGCTGTTCCAGTTGAGAGGCGCCGACGGATCGACCGATCCGCGGTCCAGCGGTACCGTGGTGTCCAGGGGCGGACGCACGTCGTCGCTGGCGGCCGGAGCATTCACGTTGACGCCGGGCCGTCGCTGGAGCTCACCGACCAGCGGCGCAAGCTATCCCGTCGAGTGGCGCATCGGTGTGCCTGGCGAGCAACTGGCGCTCACCGTACAAGCTGCGCTCGACGCGCAGGAGATGCACGCGGGTCTGCAGTCCGGCATTGCGTATTGGGAAGGCGCAGTGGACGTCAGCGGCACGCGCAACGGCCGTACCGTGAACGGCCGCGGGTATCTGGAGATGACCGGGTACAGTGGACGGGCGATGGGGGAGTTGCTCGGACGCGTGCGACCGTAGCGGTGGAAGGCCTCAGCCTGGCTGTCGCTCCGACGCGGCCCGCAGAAAACCTTCGAAGAGCTCCCGGAACTCGCCGGTGCGCCAGAAGTTCTCGGGATGCCACTGGACGCCCATACAGAACGGGCGATCGGACCGCTCGATGGCTTCGATGACGCCGTCGGGGGCGGTCGCCGAGACGACGAATCCCGGAGCGATCGTCTTCACCGACTGGTGATGGCGGCTGTTGACGCTGCACGTGTCTTCCCCCTCGAGGCGTTCCTCGAGGATCGTCCACAGCAGCGATTCCCGGTTGATCCACACCTCGTGAGCGATGGCGCTCTTCGGCATGGCCACCTGGTGGGTCACCGCGCCTGGAATCGACGCGGGGATGTCCTGGACGAGCGAACCGCCACAGGCCACGTTCATGATCTGCAGGCCGCGGCAGATCGCGAAGATTGGCACGCCCGCGTCGATGGCCGCGGTGACGAGCGCCATCTCGTGTTCATCCCGCCCAGGCTCCGCCGGGACAAACGTTTCATGGGGTGTCTCGCCGAACAGCTGCGGGTGCACGTCGCCGCCTCCTGTCAGGAGCAGACCGCTGATGCTGCGCACCACCTCGGCCGGATCGTCGTGCATCGGGTCGAGCACACGAAGGTCGCCGCCTGCGCGGTGCATGGCCGCCTCGTAGTCGCACATCCGTGCGGACGGGACGACGCCAATGATGGGCATGTCTACATCCTTGCGGGCACCGGGATGCCCATCATGTCGAGCGCCCGCGTGAGCTGCGCCCGGTAGTACGCCACACCGGCCGCTCGCCACAGCCGGAGGTCGATCCGCTCCTCGTTCAGGATCGGCGCGCGGTGATAGAACGCGTTGAACTGCTGCGCGAGCCCGAAAGCCCACTTGGCGAGCACGGAGAACTCGAGCGACCGCACCACCTGCTCGACAATCTCGTCGAGCCGCGATGCCTCGAGCACCAGCGCCCACAATTCATGGTCCCCGTCGGCGCCTTCGAGCCCGGCGGGATCAAGTCCGGACAGTGAGGCAGTCACGTCGGCCGTGCTCGTGCCTTCGCGCTCCTGCAACTTCGCGAAGATGTTGTTCGCGCGGACGACGGAGTATTGCAGGTAGGGTCCGCTCTCGCCTTCGAAGCTCAATGCCTCGTCGATATCGAAGGCAATCACCTTCCCACGGGAGTACTTGATCATGAAATAGCGCACGGCCGCAAGCCCGATCTCACGGCCGATCCGCGCCACCTCAGGGCCCGGCCGCTCGGGATTGCGCCGCTGCACCTCCTCCGTAGCCTTTTTCTCCAGCAGATCGAGCAGATCGTCAGCCTTCACCCCAAGGCCCTTCCTGCCCGAGACCTCGACGAACGGCTTCTTCTGGTCTTCCGGCGAGAGCTCGTATCCCAGCTCGCGGGCGGTCGCGTGTGAGAGCGCCACCATCTCGTAGGAGAAATGAATCGATCGCTCCGCCTGGGCGGTGTACCCCATCGTTGCAAGCGCCTGCTTCAGGAGTTTCTGCAGGTATGACTGACGGACATCGATCACGTTGTATGTCGTGACCGCGCCACCGAAGGCCGGCGGGTCGTCGTGAGCGGCCGCCTGTGACTGATCGCTCGTTGTCGCCCAGAGCGTCGAGCCGTCCCCACGGGTCGTAAACGGCCGATACGAGAAGTCGAGCCCGAGCAGCCCGAACTTCCAGAACTGGTACGCGATGTCCTTGCCGACGTAGGTCACGGTGCCGTTCGAGCGGACGATGACTTTTTCACGCGAATCCGCGCTCTCGCCCGCGTCTTCGTCCGGCGCGGGTGCGGGGTCATCCGCGGCCGCAGTCGCATCCGGGCTATCGTCGATCGCCATGACCCAGCAGCCGGCGAGCCGGCCCTGCGTCTGCAGGTAGACGGTGCCCTGCGTCTTCAGAATCTCGAACGCGCGCGTCCAGAACTGGAGGCGCAGGATGTCGCCTTCCCACGTGAGCAGGTCGTACGTGATGTTCATCCGCGCCATCGTGAGCAGGTGGGAGCGGACGATGGCATCGGCCACGAACGCAGCGATGGCGGCACGCTGGTTGCCGCCGTGCTCGATGTCGTGCAGCGTCGCAGCACGGACGGCAAGCCGCGCCGCGTCGGCCCCATACCACTCGGTCACCCTCGCGTAAAGATCCCAGCAGTAGTAGTCGAAATGGGTGCTTGCCGCGATCTGCCGGACGTCAGCCAGGGATTGCTGCTCGATCTCGGTGAACCCGACAACGACATCCGCCACCTGTACGCCCGTGTCATCGATGTAGTTCTGCACTTCCACGGGGACGTCCCGAAACCGCAGCACACGCACGAGGGTGTCGCCGAGCGCCGCGTTGCGCAGGTGCCCGATATGGGCCGCCTTGTTCGGGTTTATGGCGGTGTGCTCGACGATGGTCTTCCCCCGATGCCCGGCGGGGCCGCGCGATGTGAGGGTAGGGCCCAGGCGCTCGGCCAGGAAGGCACGCCTGTCGAGGAACGCGTTGAGATACCCGCTGCCGAGCGCCTCGACCCGCTGCACGCCGGGCACCGGCATCAGCGCCGCCGCCAGTTCCTGCGCGATGGCGCGCGGCGCCTTCCGGAGGCGCCTGGCGAGCTCGAAGGCGATGGGGACGGCGAGATCGCCAAGCGCCCGGTTCGGAGCGTAGTCGATGACGATCGGCGGCTGCGCCTCCGGGGTGAGCCCGTACTGGTCCTGCAGCACGGTTGCGAGCCGGAAGCGGAGCGCCTCGTGGACGGGAAGAATCATTGTCGATGTGCCTGAGATGTGTGCTGATAGACGGGCGCCGACGCCGGTGATCGCGTTGACTGGGCGGCGGCGCTGCGGTACGATTGCCGCCGGGTCACCGGTGGCGCTGCAGGCGATTGTCAGCCGCGAGCCACGCGCGAATAATCGTCCGGAGTGTTGATATTTGTTAGCAGCAGGCCCTCGGGATCGAACGCCTCGAGTGTCGCGCTTTCGATCAGGTGCATCCGCAGCGGACCAATCGCCTCGCGGACCCGTCGTACTCCCCGGTCAATCGCGCGGCGGATCGCTGGTGCCGCCGACCGCGCATACACGGCGCAGAGCGGATGCAGGCCCTTCCGATCCCGCGGCACCGTGGCGTCGCAATCCCCGCCGGTCGTGGCGAGGAACTCCAGAAACGGTCCTGTGACGTACGGCATGTCGCACGCAAGCACCAGGGTCCGATCCGACGTGGCGCTCACCAGTGCGGTGTAGAGCCCGCCGAGTGCGCCAATGCCCGGCAGTCGATCCGGTATGACCTCCACGCCGCCGATGTGGCGCTCGGGGCCGCCAACGATGACGATTCGGGCCGCACGACCGCCGAGCGCGGCCACCTGGCGATCGAGGATGCGTCGATCGCCCACGACGAGCGCGCCCTTGTCCTGGCGACCCAGGCGGCGGGCCTGCCCGCCGGCGAGGATATGCGCGTCCCAGAACATGGCGGTGACCGTCTCGGGTTGTTCAATCTATCAGAAATCCAACGAATGAGGGACGGCGGCATCGGGCGTGTTCTCGTCGCGGCACTGCACCAGGCGATTACCGAACTCCTGCCGGACCGGCAGGAGTTCTATGAGAACTGGTTCAGCCCGGCAGGATTGCGCTCGGGGCGGATCGGGCTCGCCCCGCTGAGCGCGGTGTTGAGCTTTCTGCGGCGTGAGGGCGATGCCTACGCGCACGTTACCGGTCGTGCCGGCGAGTACGCCGCCGACTGGATCATCGACGCGCAGCCGCCGATCCGGCGGGCGATCACCCGGGCGCTGCCGCGGAAGCTGCGCGTTCGCGTCGTGCTGGGCATCGTCCGGGACCTCGTACGTCAGACATATGGAGGAAGCCGCGCGATCCTGCGGATGCGTCGCGGCGGCGCCACGGTAGACATCCGCAGCTCGATCTTCTGTGGGGTGCGCGAACCCGCGCCCGCGCCGCTCTGTCAGTTCTACAAGGCCGCATTCGCCCGCGTGCTGGCACGGTTTGCGCTGCCGGCGGCCATCGAAGTCACGTCATGCCGCGGCATGGGACTGAGGAGTTGCGTCGTCGACATCACCCTCACGGCCACCCAGTCCGCAGCCGCGGAACCGGCCATGCTGGCGGACCGGGCGTCCGAAACGTCAGCATGATCTCCCTCCTTCGTTGCACGCTCCGCCTCCTGCTCGTAGGTCTCGCTGTGCTCGCCCCGCAGGAAGAGGCTGTTGCGCAAGGCGCCTCCCAACCCGGCTTGCTCGTCATGCCATTCGAGACCGGAGACGATGCGCGCACCTGGTGGCTGGGCGAGGGGTCGTCGGTGCTGCTGGCCGACGATCTGCGCAGGCTTGGGATGAAGTCGATCGGGCGCGACGAACGCCTGCGTGCGTTCGCCCGGCTGCAGGTGCCCCCCGTGGCCTCCCTCAGCCATGGGACCGTGATCCGGATCGGACAGCTCGTTGGGGCGTCGGCCGTGATCATCGGCTCGATTCGGACCGACGGCGATACGCTGAAGGTCCGCGCCCGCAGCCTCCGGCTCGACACCGGCCGGTTGCAGGGCGAGGTGGAGGAAAGCGGGTCGCTCGGGGATCTGTTCCGGGTGTACCGACGCGTCGCGCGGCGTTTGACGTCCGCTCCGGCATTGCTTTCATCAGAGGAGGCGCAAGGCGCCGAGCTGTCACCCGCCGCGTTCGAGAACTACGTCAAGGGGCTGCTAGCCGACACGCCCACCGCACAAGCGGCATTTCTGGAGAAAGCTGTCGCGCTGCATCCCGGATACGACGAGGCGCGGCTCTCTCTCTGGCGCGCCTACACGGAGGCGGCGGAGCACGAGAAGGCGCTTGCGGCCGCGCTGGCCGTGCCAGCGTCGTCGCCTGCGTCGCGCCGCGCGCGGTTTGCGGCTGGCTGTTCCGAGACGGCGCTCGGAAGGTACGACGACGCGTTCGAGCGTCTTCGAGTGCTGGGCGAGGAATCTCCGGAAGCAGAGATCGCGAACAACCTCGGGGTGATCCAGCTCCGTCGTGGCGGATCTCCCCAGGCGGGCCTGGCCACCTACTGGTTCACCAAGGCATCGCAGACGAGGCCGGATCCAGACTATTTCTTCAACCTCGGGTACGCCTACTGGTTCGAACAGGATGTGCCGGCCGCGATCTACTGGCTGCGGGAAGCTGTCCGGCGAGACCCCACCGATGGCGATGCGCATTTCGTCCTCGGTGCGGCGCTGCAGGTGGCAGGCAGTGCGACGGAGGCGGCCCGTGAACTGGAGCTCGCGCAGCGGCTTGCCGCAAAGCATCCGAGTGAAGACGGCAGGCCCGGCGAACGTGTGCCACGCGGGCTCGAGCGGACGCGCACCACGATCGATCCTCCGGGCGGGACCGGCGCCGAGACCACGCTCGTGGCCACCGGCGAGCGCGAGAAGTCCGAAGTGATGGCGTTTCACCTCGATCGCGGGCGCCGGCTCTTCGACGCGCAGAACGATCGCGAGGCGATCGACGAGCTGCGCCGCGTGTTGTACCTGTCCCCCTATCTTGCCGAGGCGCACCTGCTGCTGGGACGCATCTACCTGCGTGGCGGCCGTACGGGTGAGGCAATCGAGGCGTTGAAGATCGCGCTGTGGAGCGAAGAGACTGCGGCGGCCCACGAGGTGCTCGCGGAAGCGTGGCTGCAGTTCAAGGATGTCGCGGCTGCGCGCCGCGAGGCCGAACGGGCGCTGGCGATGAACCCCGGCTCGGAGAGCGCGCGCAGATTTCTCGCGCAGTTGCCAATGCCGTAAGGGGCCTCGCGCGCGGTGTTACACTGGCCTATTCCCTGGGCAGCACCTGAGACATGAGCGACGAAGGTTTTCACGAGATTCAACTGAACGGGAAGCAGCTGGTCTTCCTCTTCATGGCCGCGACGGTTGTGTCGGTGGTCATTTTTCTGTGCGGCGTGATGGTCGGCCGCGGTGTGCCCGACCGGTCGACCGTGGCTGCCAACGAATCCGCCGGTGATTCCGGGCCGACCGAGGTCGCGTCCGTGCGGCCGGCACCCGAGCCGGATGGCACCAGGGGCTCCGGCCAGGAGGCACAGCAGAAGGTGCAGGCACCAACGCCAGCGCAGCAGCCGCCCCCCTCTGCGCCGCTGGACCAGACGCCGCCGGAACCGGCAGCAGACGACGACGACTACTACAACAAGCTGGTCAACGGCCAGAAGGACACCACGGTCGGCACCCCGAAGGGGCGTCCCTCAGCGGCGCCGTCCGGGACGCGTGAGCCCGCGTTGGCAGCGAAGCCCCCGGCGAGCGCGGCTGCCCCCCCAGCCGCCGCTCCAGCTCCGGTGCCCGAACGCTCATCGACCTCGTCAGGGTATGCGGTTCAACTCGCCGCCGTGCGTGAGCGCAGCGAAGCCGACGCAATCGCCAAGCGGCTCGTGTCGAAGGGCTACCAGGCGTACGTGCTCGTTCCCCAGCCGGGCAAGCCGCCGGTGTACCGCGTGCAGGTGGGACGCTTCAAGAGCCGCAGCGAGGCCGACCGGATTGCGGCCCGTCTGCGGAAGAACGAGCAGTTCAAGCCGTGGGTGACCCGCTAACACGCCGGTGACCCTCCGTTGACGACGTGCTCCCGCTGATCCTCTCGCTGGCGTCAGGCCTGCTGCTCGCGTTCAGTTTCCCCCGTTTCGGACACCCGGCCGTCTCCTGGATTGCGCTGGCCCCGCTGTTGGTGGCGCTGACGCTCGTGGCGCCGCTGCGCGGCGGCATTCGACGGGCCTGGAGCCTCGGGCTGGCTGCAGGCGCTTTGTACTTTGCGGGGACGCTGTACTGGACAAGCAGCGTGATGTCCCAGTTTGGCGGCATCAATCCGGTGCTTTCCGGCGGAATCGCGGGCCTCCTGGTGGGCTATCTGTCACTCTTCCCGGCGGCGTTCGCCGCTGCGATCGCCGGCGCGATTCGGCGATTCGGGAGGCGCGCGCTCCTACTGGCACCAGCCGCATGGGTGGCGACCGAACTCGCGCGCACGCTGTTGTTCGGTGGCTTCCCCTGGGGACTGGTCGGGTATGCGCAGACGACGGTCCTGCCCGTCGCGCAGATCGCGAGTGTCGTGGGCGTGTATGGCCTGTCGTTCCTCGTCGTGCTCGTGTCCGCTTCGCTCGCGCTGACGACGGTGGCGCGCGACCGATCAGGGCTCGTGGCGGTCGTCCTCACGGGAATCCTGGTCGCGTCCGTGACCTTGTGGGGGCGGGCACGTCTCTTCGACTCTCGCCTGACGCGGACGGGGACCGCCGTGCGTGTCGGGTTGGTGCAGGGCGACGTCCCGCAGGACCAGAAGTGGGTGCCTGGACGGCAGGATGAGATCCTGGGGCGGTATCTCGCCTTGAGCCGGCAGGCGGCGGACCAGGGCGCACAGGCCATTCTCTGGCCCGAGTCGAGCACGCCTTTCTACTTCGAGGACAGCCCGAAAGGGGAAGCGATACGCCTGTTTGCGCGTGAACGCGGCGCATCAATCCTGCTTGGCAGCGACGAGATCGACCGTCGGAATCCGCGCGTGGCGTACAACTCCGCGTTCATGGTGCGCCCGGACGGCAGCACGGCTGGCGTGTATCGCAAGGTGCGGCTGGTCCCCTTTGGCGAATACGTGCCGTTCAGGTCCGTCCTGTTCTTTGCGGCGCCGCTCGTGGAGGCGGTGGGCGAGTTCGCCCCCGGCGACGCGCCGGTGATGCTGCCGCTCGCCGGCAGACCCGTGAGCACGGCCATCTGCTACGAAGTGGTGTACCCTGCGCTGATTCGCGCGGGCGTGCTGCAGGGCAGCACGCTGCTGACCACGATCACGAACGATGCCTGGTTCGGCCGCTCGTCGGCGCCGTATCAGCATTTCGAGATGGCTTCGCTGCGCGCCATCGAACAGGGCCGGTATCTCGCGCGCTCTGCCAACACGGGCATCAGCGGCATTGTGGATCCCTATGGACGCGTGCTGATGGCGTCGCAGTTGTTCACGACACAGGTGCTCGTCGGCGAGGTGCGCCTGATCGACGAGCGCACGATCTATGCGCGGATTGGCGATGTGGTCGCCTACGCCTCCGTGTTGGTGACGCTGGCGGCCCTGCTGATGGCGTGGCGTCACCGCGCGACCGTACCAATGCCGGCACCCGCGCAGTAGGGAAGCCGCCGCGACGGCAGCTGTCTTCAGGAGGTTTCACTTGGCTCTCGTGCTCGAAGAACTCGTTCGCCGGTACCAGGAACTCGCCAGGCGGTCTTCCGAGATGCGGGGGCATCTTTGAGGCAGCACGCCCCGCTGAGGAACTGAAACAGGTCGAGGCCCGGACGGCCGAGCCCGACTTCTGGAAGGACCAGGCGCTCGCCCAGCGTCTGCTGCAGCGGCGCCGCCGCCTCGAAGAGGACGTCACGCTCGCCGGGTCGCTGCGACGCAGAACCGACGACCTCGCCGTGCTCGTCGAATGGGCCGAGCACGGCGAAGACGTGGCCGCGGAACTGGATCGTGGACTCGACGATCTGGAAAGGGAGGTCGAGGCCGCCGAGATCCGCAAGATGCTCGGAGGCGAACACGACCGGCGGAACGCGATTGTCGCGATTCACCCGGGCGCCGGCGGCACCGAGTCCCAGGACTGGGCGGAGATGCTGCTGCGCATGTACCTGCGATGGTTCGAGCGCCGCGGCTTGAAGCGGGAGGTGGTGGACCTGCAGCCCGGCGAGGATGTCGGCATCAAGGGGGCCACCATCGCCGTGAACGGCGAGTACGCGTTCGGGCTCATGTCGGCGGAAGCCGGCGTGCACCGCCTGGTGCGCATTTCGCCTTTCGACCAGGCAGCCCGGCGCCACACCTCGTTCGCATCGGTGTTCGTTTACCCCGAGATGCCCGAGGACGTGGAGATGGAGATTCCCGAGAAGGATCTTCGCATCGACACCTTCCGGTCGAGCGGTGCGGGAGGGCAGCACGTCAACGTGACCGACTCCGCGATCCGTATCACGCACTTGCCGACCAACATCGTGGTGTCGTGTCAGAACGAACGGTCGCAGCACCGGAACCGCGACTCCGCAATGAAGGTCCTGCGCGCCCGGCTCTACGATCTGAAGCTCAAGCAGCAGCAGGCGGAGCTCGATCGGATCGGCGGTGAAAAGAAGGACATCGCGTTCGGGAGTCAAATCCGCAGTTACGTGCTGCATCCCTACCAGATGGTCAAGGACCATCGGACGAAGGAGCAGGTGGGCGACATCACGCGCGTGCTCGACGGCGACCTCGATCAGTTCGTGAAGAGTTACCTGATGAAGAAGGCCTCCGGGACGCTCAGTGCGCCGACCGCGGACGAGGATTGAGTGGATTCAGTGATGAACGGTCACCCGGCAATTGAAGGAGCGGTGCATGGTCACGACTCGCGCGTTGCTGATTGCGTCGATTGCCGCCGGCACGACGACGTGCGTCACGGCTGGCGTGTGGGCGGCCGCGCCGGTGCTCTCGTCGGCCATCTTCGATTGGAACACGATGAAGGTGGAGACCACCGCCGTGGGAGCACGGCGCATGGTGTTTCGAGGGCCAACGGCCACGCTGGACGAGCTCGAATGTCATATTACGACGCTGAACCCCGGCCAGACATCGCACGCCCCGCATCGGCACCCCGAGGAGGAGATCCTGATCGTGCGCGAAGGCACCGTCGAATCGCTCGTCAACGGCAAGCAGCTGCGCGTGGGGCCGGGGTCGGTGATCTTCCAGGCGTCGAACCAGGAACATTCGATTAGGAACGTGGGCGACACGCCTGCGACGTACCACGTGTTCAGCTGGCGGTCTCCTGGCGTGGCCTCGAAGCCAGCCGGGGCGCCCTAGTGGCCTGTGTCGGCTGAAGCGGTAGTGGATTTCGGAGCGCGGCGCCTGGCTGGCAAGGCGCGACGACCGAGCATACCGGGAGTATTCGAGGGAGGGCAACGCCGCCAGCCGGGATGCCCGCCCGAAAGCACTACTGATTCAGCTGATACAGGCCACTAGCACTGGTCGCCCTCACAGGACTGGGCTCGCTTGCCATGAGATTCGCGAACCGTATCCGAAGCCGAGGCGTTCGCCGCAGCGTGCGGTGGGGCGTCGTCCTGACCCTCGCGTTGACGGCGTCGACCGTCCGCGACACGAGGGGCGCCGGGGCGACGGACATCATCATCCAGCAGCTGATGGCCACCGCCGTCGAGTGGAACCGCGGGAGCCTCGAGGGGTTCATCGCGCCGTACGCGGAGGAGAGCACCTTCATGACGCCCGCCGGACCGATCGGGCGCGCCGCCATGGTCGAGCGGTATCGTCAGAAATATTTCGCCGCCGGCCGCCCGTTGCAGACATTGCGATTCGAAGAAGTGGAGGCGCGCGGTCTCGGGACGGATCACGCGCTGATGACCGGACGATTCGTGCTCACGGGAGGCGGGCTGGCCGAGCAGAGCGGCCGTTTCACGCTGGTGTGGGTGCGGTCGCGCGAGGGCTGGCGGATTCTTCACGATCACAGCGGCTGACAGGCAGCGGTCGCGCCCTGGCTGTGCGCGCTCGAGGGCATGCCGGGGACTCGCGGCCGACGTCCCGCCACGCTCAGCGATTCCGGGGAGGCATGGCGGGCGCAGCCGGCCGGGCCGGCGGAGCCATCGGTCCGCTCGCCGCCGGGGCCGGTTCGATTGCCGGCGCGGCCGGCTCCGCTCCTGGCTGTGTGCCGGAGATGAACGCTTCGTTGACCGCCTGTGTCGCATCGGCCGCTGGCGCACCCGTGCTCTTGTCGACGGCAAGGAACACGATGTTTCCCGGCGGCGCAAACTGCGGGATCTTCTCGCGCCCGCGCCGCGCAATGTAGGCTTTCATCACGTCCATCCAGATCGGCAGCGCCGCCTGTGCACCCGTCTCGCCGGGGCCGAGCGGCTTCTTTTCGTCACGGCCCACCCAGACGCCGATGGTGATGTCAGGGTCGAACCCGATGAACCACGCATCGGTGTAGTCGTCCACCGTGCCCGTCTTGCCCGCGACCGGCCAATCCAATGCCGATGCGGCCGCCGCCGTCCCCCGCTGCGTCACCCCAAGCAGAAGGTTGGTCATCACGTATGCCGTGTCGGCGCGAATCGCCTCGCGAGGCTCCGGCCGGTTCTCTTCGAGCAGGCTGCCGTCCCGGTCGAGCACGCGCAGCACGTCGTACGGACGCATGCGGACGCCCTGGTTGGGATACACCGCGTAGGCGCTCGTCACCTCGAGCAGTGTGGCTTCCGCCGACCCGAGCGCGATCGAGAGATACGGCTGGAATGCACCTGAGAAGCCGAGACGCTTGGCGTACTGAATTGCGGCGGGCGGCCCGAGCTGCTCGAGCAGCCGGACGGTCGGCACGTTCCGCGACTGCTCGAGCGCGTAGCGGAGCGTGACGGGTCCCTTGAACGTGTGGTCGTAGTTCTGCGGCGAGTAGAGCGGCTGGCCAGGCCCCGCCGGATAGGCAACAGGCGCGTCCATCAGCATGGAGGCGGGGGTGAAGCCGCGGTCGATGGCGGCGGTGTACACGATCGGCTTGAACGTGGACCCCAGCTGGCGGTGGGCCTGCACGGCGCGGTTGAACTTGCTATGCGCGAAGCTGAAGCCCCCCACCATCGCGCGCACCTGCCCGGTTTGGTTGTCGATCGCGAGCAGCGCGCCTTCCACGACTGGCGTCTGCTCGAGATGCACGATCGCACGAGACTCCGCTTCGTCCAGCGCAGCAATCCGGACGTCGACCAGATCGCCCGCGCGGAGGAACGCCGGGGTGGTCTTGCGCGTCCACGCGTATCCCGCCTTTGGCAGGTCGGCGGTGTAGGCACCCATGCGAAGGCGAATGGTGCCCGGGGCGGCGCGCCCACCCACCGCCGCAGGGGGAGCGGGCCCGAGCACCACGGCGGGTACGATATCGCCCACGCTCAGCGGCCTCGCCCACCGGTCGACGGTGAACGCCTCGGGCGAATGGCCTTCCGCCACGATGTTCCGCTTCGGCTTCCGGAAGCCGCGGCGCTTGTCGAGCCGCCGCAGGCCGGCGTCGACCGCCGCGTTCGCGGCTTCCTGCAGCGGCAGGTCCAGCGTTGTTTCAACCGTGAGGCCCTGCTCGTACAGCTTCTTCGCGCCGTACGTGCGCTCCAGGTACTTCCGCACCTCCTCGACGAAATACGGGGCTGGCGACTGGGTAGGCGCCGGCTGCCCTTTGACGACCACCGGCTTTTGCTTGGCTGCGTCCGCGTCAGCCTGCGAGATGTATCCGACATCCGCCATCCGCTGCAGGACGTAGTTGCGACGACGGGTAGCGCGCGGCAGAGCAACGTACGGGCTCTGGCGTTCGGGCAGCTGCACGATGCCCGCGACCAGGGCCGCCTCCTCGAGCGTCAGATCGCGCGCCCGCTTGCTGAAATACACCCGGGAGGCGGATTCGACGCCGTACGTGCCGTGGCCGAAATACACGTGGTTGCAGTAGAGGGTGAGAATCTCCCGCTTCGTATACCGCTTCTCGATCTGGACGGTGAGGATGGCTTCCTTGATCTTCCGCTCCCAGGTCTTATCGAGCGTCAGGAACAGGTTCCGGGCGAGCTGCTGCGTCAGCGTGCTCGCACCAGCGCGCTGGCCGTAGACAATGTCGCGCGTTGCCGTGATGACGATGCGCGGAATGCTCAGTCCGAAGTGGCTGTCGAACCCCGCATCCTCCGCGGCCACGATGGCCTGCCGCAGCGACACCGGAATGTCGTCGTAGCCGATGACGATCCGCCGCTGGGTGGCGAACTCGCCGATGGTGTCGCCATCGAGCGACTTGAGGCGCGTGATCGTGCTGGGTGCGTAGTCGTCGAGCGCGGTGATCTGCGGCAGGTCGTCGCTGTACGCGAACAACAGGCCGGAGACGGTACCGGCGATCGCGGCGAGGACGAACAACGCGACGATACCGGCGCGGCGGGCAAAGCGGATGACGAAACGGGCCACTTGATGAACTCAGGAGAACGTACTGTTAGCGGCGTCGCGAGGGTTGCGCACCCGCTGACGGGGCCCTCGACGGTGGCGGTACTGCGCCACCGTGGGGCTGGGCGCCGCCACGAGGTACGGCCACGCGAGAGCCGCCGCGATCCGGAGCCTCTCGGGGCGCAGCCATCGCCGGTGTGCCCGCCGGACCCGGAGCTTCACGGTATCTGCCCCGTTCCCGTTCCCCACCGGTTGGCGCAGGTGGAGCGTACACCGGCGGTTGATCGGTCGGCCGCCGCTGGCCTGCGGACCGCGGATCGTCTGCCTGGGGGCCGTCCGACGATGGCGCGTCGCGGGGCACCGCGCGTGGGGAGCCGGATGACACAGGACCTGCAGACGCAGGGCCCGGAATGCCGGAACGGCGCGACGGACCTGCGGAGCCCTCGTATGCCCGGGGGGGCACCCCGGAATCATCAGACCGCGAGCTGAGCGACCCACCGCGGTAGACCGGTACCGAGTCCGGGTTCCAGGCCGGCCTTGCGCTACGCGTGGCCGCAGTGCCCCTGGCCGGTACGGCGTCGATCGGAGCGGGGGCGCGGCGGGGCCCGGCGCTGCCGTAGTGTCCACCTTGAGCGGGTTCGCGCGCAGCGCGCACCTCGGTACTCAGACGCGAGGGTGCCGGACGGCCGGCTTCCGCTGCCGGGGCGTCTGGGGTGCCTCTCCGAACCGCGGTCGGCCGCTTCGGGGGCTGGCTGCTGGATCGGACGTCGCGGCTCGAATCGCGGGTTGCTGCCGTTTGCCCGGCGCGTTCGCTGGAGCCTGGAGGCACCCCCACACCGCTCCGCAGGCGAGCACCGGCGAGACCGGCAGCGCCGGCGCGTGCTGCGGGTACAGCAGCGGATCGGGGGACCGCGTACGGTCGTCCCGGCGGCGCGGTTTGAACGACGAACGGGTGCACGCCACCGTGGGTGAAGCGGCGGCCGTCCACCGCTACGCGCCTGACCGACCCGTACGCGCCGAAGTGATTGCGGGGCACGACGGTCCATGCTGTCCACGGATCCCGCCTGTAATACGCCCGCGACGCGTGCGCGTATCCGAATGGCACCACCGGCCGGCCGTCGAACCCGAGCGGGCACCAGCTGACGTACCCGGGCGCCACGGCCCAGTGCACCCAGGCCGGACCCCACGCGCGACCAGGCACCCAGAACCAGGCACCAGCGGAGGTCGTGCCCCACCGGCCGTAATGGTGCGTCGGCCATGCCCAGACGTCGCCGCCCACCCACGTCCACCCGAAGCGGGCGTAGAACCGCCAGCGGCCGTGGTAGTACGGACGCCAGCCGCTGACCACGTGCGGATACCAGACGTAGCCGTAGGTGGGCTCGTAGTTCCAGCTGCCGTAGGTGTCGAGCACGGCGCCGTACGGACGGAGGGGTGGAGGAACGTACTGGTGAGAGGCCGCGCCGCGGCGCAGCGACAGCCGGTCCTGCGACCAGCGATCGAAGGCATCCCAGCGGGCGGAATTGAATGACATCGGCTGGGACGGGGCCTCACCCTGGCGAGCGAGCGCGCGGGCGCCGGCGCCGATGGACACGGTGCCGCTGTCGGTGACGAGATCCGCGCTTCCACGGATGACGGCCACCTCGATCTCAGGTACGCCATCCTGCGCGAACACGCTGATCCTGAACTCGCCCGCACTCGTGATGCGCACCGAGCCCGCGGGCGTGTCGACCTGCAGGCGTCCCGCACGTGCGCTGCCCGCCACGATCGCGACCCGCCCGGCAAGCTGACGGACGAGCGAATCCGACAGCACGTCGATCGTGGTTTCCTCGTCGAGTTGCACAATGGAGCCGTCGCCGAACAGCACTTCGACGCGCCCGCGCTCGGTGCGCAGGCGATCGCCGGTGTCGAGCGGCAGGTTGGGCTCGGCATCTTCCGACGCGGTGTCGTGTTCGAGGACAGCGCGCCCCTCGACGTAGGCCACATGCGCAGGGGGCGCGGATTCCTGGGCGAACGCGTGGGGAGCGCCGAGGGCCACCAGGAGCGCACCCGGCAACACGAATAACGGGAGGCGGGTCATGGTACGCCTTCTGGCAGGGCTGGCTGGCACGTTCGAGTATAGCGCGTTGAGGTTCTATCCCGGAACGTTGTCTTCTTTGCGCGGCCCAGCGGGTGTGTTCGACCTGCCGACCGCCTTGGACAGGTGAGACAGGGCGCCCTCATTGACAGGTGCCCACTCAGATTTTATAGTTGGACAGGCCTAAATCCCAACCGGCGGCTGACCTGATTGTTTCCGCCTGCGCGGCGCCGGACGCGTGGGTGCCGGCGCAAGGACAGAGCATGAGCAAAATCATCGGCATCGACCTCGGCACCACCAACTCCGTTGTTGCCGTCATGGAAGGCGGGGAGCCGACCGTCATCACGAACCCGGAGGGCAGCCGGCTGACGCCGTCGGTCGTCGCGTTCACAAAGAGCGGCGATCGGCTCGTCGGGCAGGTGGCGAAGCGCCAGGCGGTTACCAATCCCGAGAACACGGTGTTCTCGATCAAGCGGTTCATGGGCCGTCGGTACGACGAGGTGAACGAAGAGATGAAGATGGTCCCGTACCGCGTGGGACGGGACGGCGAGCGGGTCACCGTCATCGTGAGTCCCACCGGCAAGGAGGAACAGTTCGCCCCACCGCAAATCTCGGCAATGGTGCTGCAGAAGCTGAAGCAGGCCGCCGAGGAGTACCTCGGCCAGCCGGTATCCCGCGCCGTGATCACGGTGCCCGCCTACTTCAACGACGCGCAGCGCCAGGCGACGAAGGAAGCAGGGCAGATCGCCGGCCTGGAGGTGATGCGCATCGTGAACGAGCCGACGGCGGCCGCGCTCGCCTACGGTCTGGACAAGAAGAAGGAAGAAACCATCGCCGTGTACGACTTCGGCGGCGGCACCTTCGATATCTCGATCCTCGAGGTCGGCGAAGGCGTCGTCGAGGTAAAGGCCACCAATGGTGACACGCATCTTGGCGGGGACAACCTCGATCAGCGCGTCATCGAGTGGATCACCTCCGAGTTCAAGCGCGACGCCGGCATCGATCTCGGCCAGGACCGCATGGCGCTGCAGCGGCTCAAGGAAGCGGCGGAGAAGGCGAAGATGGAGCTCTCCACCGTCATGGAGACCGACATCAGTCTGCCGTTCATCACGGCGGACCAGAGCGGGCCCAAGCACCTGTCGCTGAAGCTGACGCGCGCCAGGTTCGAGCAACTGGTGGAGGATCTGCTCAACCGGACGGTGGGACCGACGAAGCAGGCGCTCGCAGACGCGGGCGTGTCGTCGGGTGACATCGATGAGGTCGTGCTCGTCGGGGGCTCGACGCGAATTCCGCGCGTGCAGGCCATCGTGAAGGAGCTGTTCGGCAAGGAACCGCACAAGGGAGTGAACCCCGACGAGGTGGTCGCCATCGGCGCCGCGGTGCAGGCCGGCGTGCTGGCCGGCGACGTGAAGGACCTGTTGCTGCTCGACGTCACGCCCTTGTCGCTCGGCATTGAAACGTTGGGGGGCGTGATGACCACGCTGATCCCGCGAAACACCACCATCCCGACGCGGAAGAGCGAGGTGTTCTCGACCGCCGCCGACAACCAGACGAGCGTGGAAGTGCACGTGCTGCAGGGCGAGCGGCCGCTGGCTCGCGACAACCGCACGCTCGGGCGGTTCCACCTGGACGGCATTCCCCCTGCACGACGGGGCATGCCGCAGATCGAGGTGACCTTCGACATCGACGCGAACGGGATCGTCAACGTGACGGCGAAGGACCGCGCGACCAACAAGGAGCAGAAGATCACCATCACCGCGTCCAGCGGCCTGAGCAAGGACGAAGTCGATCGCATGATGCGCGAGGCGGAGTCGCACGCCGACGAGGACCGCAAGCGCAAGGAGGAGATCGAAACGCGCAACCACGCCGACCAGGCGATCTACGCTGCCGAGGGGCTGCTGCGCGAAAACGGGGACAAGATCCCCGCCTCGGACAAGCAGGCGATCGAGAGTGCGGTCGAGGAGCTGCGGAAGGCGCTGCAGGGCTCTGATGCGGCTGCGGTGACGCGCGCGATGGAGGTGCTCACCACGGCCCAGCACAAGGCGGCCGAAGCGATGTATCGGCAGGCCGGCCCAGCCGCCGCCGATCCAGCGGCCGGGGGTGGGGCCGGTTCCGCGCCAGAAGGCCCCGACGGCGCCGGCGCGCGGACCGATGACGTGATCGACGCCGAGGTCGTGGACGAAGACAAGCGATAGGCCGCACAGCGGGCTCCGAATTCGTCGGACCCGCTGACCGGCGCTCCGGCCTGCAGCCGGAGGCCATGTGACGACCGGCCGTAGATGGCGTTGTACAGAAGCGTGTCAGACATGGATTTCTACGTTGTCCTCGGCGTCCCGCGCACGGCGACGGTGGCCGATGTGAAGCGTGCGTACCGCAAGCTGGCGCGCCGCTTTCATCCGGACGTGAACCCCGGGGACCACGTCGCCGCGATGCGGTTCAAGGAGATCACCGAGGCGTACGAGACCTTGAGCGATCCGGAGCGGCGCCGCCGGTACGACGTGCTCGGCTATCAGCCGGAGCTCGCGAACGTGTCGGCCGGGTTCGAGGGCTTTGATTTCTCCGCCAGCGTGCACACCGTGCAAGAGGGCACCTTCGGCGATCTCTTCGCGGAGGTGTTCACTCGGGAGCGCCAGACCACGCGGCGCGCTCGTGGTGCCGACTTGCACGCCACCCTGCTGCTGCCCTTCGACGAGGCGCTGCGCGGCACCGAGCGGCGGTTCACGATGACGCGGCAGGCCCCGTGCGACGCGTGTGCCGGGGCCGGGACCCTGCGGGGGCCGGGCTCCGCATGCACGCACTGTCACGGGACCGGCCAGTTGCGTGCTGCGCGGGGACACATGGTCTTCTCGCGCGCGTGTCCGCGATGCGCGGGTGCCGGCGTGCAGCGGGTGGAGTCGTGCCGGACGTGTGGCGGCATCGGTCTGCACACCCGGTCCGAGACGGTGACCATCCGCGTTCCGGCCGGCGCGCACGACGGCGCGCGGCTGCGGCTTGCCGATCTCGGACACGTGGGCCCGAACGGAGGCCCCCCTGGCGATCTCTACGTGACGCTTCAGGTCTCTCCCGATGAGCGGTTCCGGCGCGAAGGGGACGACCTGCACGTCGTGCTGCCCCTTGCCGTGCACGAAGCGGCCCTGGGAGCCCGCATCGCGCTGGACACACCCGACGGGCCCGCGCGGGTGCGCGTGCCGCCCGGCACGCAGTCGGGCCAGCGGTTCCGCCTGCGTGGCCGTGGCGCACCGTCACTGCAGGACGGACATCGCGGCGACCTCGTCATCGAACCCCGGATCATGCTGCCGCCGCTGCTCGACGAACGATCGAAGGAGCTGCTGCGCGAGTTCGGGGCGATCAACGGCAGCGCGTACGTGCGGCCTGCGGTCGGGGCCGCCGTCGATGGCAACGCTCGGCCCGGCAGTCCAGGCGCAGTCTGATGGTCACGAAGCGGTCCGGCAAGGCGTACTACATGATCAGCGCGGTGGCGCAGAAGTACAACATCCACCCGCAGACGCTGCGCCTGTACGAGCGCGAAGGGCTGCTGACGCCCTCGCGCACGGAGGGCAACACGCGGCTGTACTCGGAGGAGGACCTCGAGCAGCTCGAGACAATCCTCTCGCTGACGCGCGATCTCGGCGTGAACCTCGCCGGCGTCGAGATCATCCTGAACATGCGCCGACGCATCCAGCAGATGCAGGTCGAGGTGAACGAGTTCATGGCGTACGTGAAGAAGGAACTCGCGCGCGGCATCGACGACTGGGAACAACGGCTCAGCACCGCGCTGGTCAAATCCACGCCCACCGACCTCGTGCGCACCGCACAGCCGCCCTCGGCGTCCGCGCCGCCCGCCGACGCCCCGGCTGAACCCGAGCCTGCCGCACCCGCCGCCCGGCGCCGCTGAGAGAGGAGTCCGGCATCCGTGGTAGATTGGGTCCCCGCCATGGCATGCCCTCTGTGCGACGATACCGGCTGGAAGCGTGTCGACGACGAGTCGCGGCGCGTCGAGCGCTGTGATTGCTGGCGTCAGGCGCTCACCACCAAGCTGATGGACGATGCGCGCATCCCGCCGCGCTATCACCGCTGCGACCTGCAGAACCTGCTGCTGTACAAGAACGAAAAGTTCCTTCACGCCGTCGACAGCGCACGCCGCTTCGCGGAGGCGTTCCCGGTCGTCGACAAGGGGCTGTTCCTCGATGGTCCGCCCGGGATCGGCAAGACACACATCGCGGTAGCGGTGCTGAAAGCGGTGATTCGAACGAAGGGCGCGCGCGGCATCTTCTACGATACGCGCGAGCTGCTGCGCGTCATCCGCAGCACGTTCAACCCGGTGACGCGCACCGCCGAGATGGACTACCTGCTCCCGGTGATGAAAGCGGACCTGCTCGTGCTGGACGACCTCGGCGCGGAGAAGACGTCCGAGTGGGTCGAGGAAACGATGAATTTGGTCGTCAACACGCGCTACAACGAGCGGCGCCCGACCATCTTCACGTCGAACTACGAGGACCTGCCGGACGAGGAGGGAGATCCGCAATCGCTCAAGGCCCGCGTGGGATTCCGAATCCACTCGCGCCTGCACGAGATGTGCGAGTTCCTCGAGTACGAAGGGCCGGACTACCGCCACCTCCCACCGAACGTCGGGTCCGACGAGCTGCTGTCGCTCTGGCGCATGCACCCGAAACGCCGTGCCGCGCTGCCCACCAGAACCCGGCCACCCGTGAAGGCGCAGCTGAAAGAGCCCGTCCCGGTGCGCGACCGCGATGACCTGATCGACGTGCGGTGGTCGGGAGGGAAGGCCGGGAGCTAGGCCGGGAGCATAGGCTCCAACGAACACGGATCGCCTGCGGCTCCCGGAATGCAAAATGTAAAATGCAAAATGTAAAAAGATTCATTTTTCATTTTCCATTTTTCATTACACGCTAACTTGCTGGGCCTCTACCTCCACATACCCTTCTGCTCCTCGATCTGCAGCTACTGCAATTTCAATCGCGGTCTGTTCGACTCCGAGTTGAAGGCGCAGTACGTCCCTGCGCTCGAGACGGAAATTCGCCGGGCATCCGACGGGAGTGCGGCCGATACGATCTTCTTCGGCGGCGGCACACCGTCGCTGCTGGAACCCGACGAGATCGCCCGGCTCATCACCGCGTGCCGGGATTCCTTCGACGTGACCGCGGACGCGGAGGTCACGCTCGAAACGAACCCTGAAACAGTGACGGTCGACAGGATGCGGGGCTTCCGGGACGCCGGGGTCAACCGCGTGAGCCTGGGCGTCCAGTCGCTCATCGACGACGAGCTGCGCCGGCTCGGGCGCATGCACAGCAGCGGGCGTGCGCGTGAGGCGGTGAGCGAGGTGCGCGGAGCCGGGTTCGACAACGTAAGCCTCGACCTCATGATGTGGCTGCCCCAGCAGGGCATGCCCGAGTGGCAGGGGACGCTGGAAGGCCTGATCGCGCTCGACCCGGATCACGCCTCCCTCTACTTGCTCGAGCTCTACCCGAACGCGCCGCTGCGCGAGGCAATGGCCCGCGCTTCGTGGTCGCTTGCGCCCGATGACGACGCGGCGGAGATGTACCTCTGGGCGATGGCGCGGCTCGAAACGGCCGGTTACGCTCAGTACCGAGATTTCCAACGTGGCCAGGCCCGGCCGGGAGTCGCGCCACAACATGAAGTACTGGCGTGATGGGGCGTGGCTCGGGTTCGGCTGTGGCGCCCACTCTACGCGCGGGGCCCTGCGGTGGAGGAATGTGCCCGCGACCGCCGAGTACGTGGCCCGTGTGGCGGCACGCCGGGACCTCGCGGTCGAGCGGCTGACCCGCACCACGCAGGAGCAGCTCGAAGACGCGCTGTTCACAGGATTGCGCCTCTCGGCGGGTGTCGACTGCCGGCGCCTCGGGTCGTGCTACGGTGTGGACGTCTGGGAGCGGTATGGGGCCGCGCTACGGCCGCACATCGATGCCGGGCGTCTGCTCTTCAGTGATAACCAGCTTCGCCTCACCCGCGAGGGCATGCTCGTCGCCAACGACGTCATGACCGTTTTTGTCTGAGCGCTTCCACTCGACTCGTCCGTACGCTAGAGTAGCGACTCTTTTGCCCAAGGAGGAAGGTCTGATGCGCAAGGTTCAGAGCCGGTCGGCCCAGGTCCGCCGGAGTATCGTGGTAGGCATCCTCGCGACGGGTGTGCTGCTCGTCTCGCAGTCCGCCTTTGCCCAGGACCCGGCGGCGCCGGCGGCACCGGCAGGCGCCGCGCAACCTGCACCCGCGCAGCCTGCTCAACCCGCGCAACCCGCGCAGCCAGGTCTCACGTTCGACGGAGACGCCGGCCTGATTTTCATGCAGATCAAGCCGGACAAGACGGCGGATTTCGAATCCGTGATGGCCAAGTTGCGCGACGCGTTGACGAAGACCGATAAGCCGGAACGCAAGCAGCAGGCAAGCGGGTGGAAGATCTACAAGTCGACCGAGCCGGGACCGGGCGGCAATGTGCTCTATGTGGCGGTGATCACGCCCGTCCTCAAGGGCGCCGACTACACCGTGGCGAAGATCTTGTACGAGGTTTTCCCGACCGAAGTGCAGACGATTTTTCCCACCTACCGGGATTCGTTTGCCGCCGGCCTCAGCCGCACGAACCTGAGCCTGGTGCAGGATCTCGGCGCAGCCGGCCAGACCCCGGCGGCGCCGGCTCCGCAGCGCTAGCAGCACGATCGATGTGGCGGCGGCCTCGTGCTGCCGTCACCGCTTTTGGCTGCATCTCGCGTCAGAATGCCAGGTTTGCCCCCACGTAGATCCGCTGCGGCGTTGTATCTACGAGGTTCCCCCCCGACAGCCTGAAGACCCGGTAGTCGACGCGCAGACGCAAGGGGCCTATCAGTTCGATTTTGCCGCCGCCCCCCAGATTGGTCCCGAAGCCGTAGTCGTTCTCGTCGACCGCTTCATACCGCGCGCGGTAGGCGCCCGCACCGACGGTGGCGTACAGCTGCACCGGCAGGAGACCGCGCGGCGTCTGCAGCAGCAGGTTGCCCATGCCGGTCGCGAGCGCGGGCGTGCATACGCGGCGCACGTCCCCGATCACCACGCATTCGCCTTCGCCCAGATCGTCGCCACCCGTCTGCGACCACTCGAACTCGAGGCCGACAATGATCAAGCTGAACCCGACTGCCAGCCCCTGTGTGCTTCGCGTGGTTGACTCGAGCTCGCCGAGGCCGATCTCGGAGCGGAACAACCCGCCAATGAATGCGGTGAGATCGGCACGCGCGGAGCCTGGGAAGCCGAGCACCAGGAGAAGCCCCAGCAGGATGATGCGACCAGTGGGAGGCATCCGCGGATCATAGCAAGCCACCCGCCAGGGCACGACGTGGGCGGCGGACCTCTGCCCGGCGGCCTGGCATCGGTGTCCCTGCACGCGATGCCCGATCCGCCGCGCGGCACGGAGCGCCGTGCGATAATCCGGCGCGGATGGACTTCCGGTTTTCAGACGAGCAACGGCTGCTGCGGAGCACCGTCCGCGAATTCGCCGAGGCGGAAATGCGCCCGCACGTGCGCGAATGGGACGAGGCACAGCAATTTGCGGCGGAGCTCGTCCCCAAGCTGGCCGCCCTCGGGCTCATGGGGATTCAGTTTCCCGACCAGTACGGTGGCGCGGGGATGTCGGCCATCGAGTACTGCCTCTGCATCGAGGAGTTGGCGCGCGTCGATCCATCCGTGTCGCTCTCGGTCGCGGCGCACAACGGCTTGTGCGCGGCGCAGATCTTCATGTTCGGCAGTGAGGCGCAGAAGGCCCGCTACCTCGTGCCGCTCGCGCGTGGCGAGCAGATCGGGGCGTGGGGGCTCACCGAATCGGGCGCCGGCAGCGACGCGGCCGCGACCCGCACCACCGCCGTTCGGGACGGCGACGGCTGGGTGCTGAACGGTTCGAAGACCTTCATCACGCACGGCCGCGTCGGGCACGTGATGGTCGCGATGGCGGTCACCGACCGCAGCCGCGGCGCGAAGGGCATCTCGGCGTTCATCGTCGAACGCGGGACCTCCGGCATGATCGCCGGCCGCAAGGAAGACAAGCTCGGGATGCGTGCGAGCGACACGAGCGAGGTCATCTTCGACAATTGCCGCGTACCCGCGGACCACCTTCTGGGAGTGGAAGGGCAGGGATTCATCAATGCCCTGCAGGTGCTCGATGCCGGCCGCATCGGCATCGCTGCGCTCGCGGTAGGTCTGGCGCAGGGCGCGTTCGAAGCGGCGCGCGACTACGCCGCCGAGCGCCGGCAATTCGGGCAGCCGATCGCCTCGTTTCAGGCCATTCAATGGAAGCTCGCTGATAACGCCACACGCATCGAAGCCGCGCGGCTGCTCACGTATCGCGCGGCGTACCTCAAGGACCAGGGCCGGCGCATGACGCTCGAGTCTGCCATGGCGAAGCTGTACTCGAGCGAGATTGCCGTGCGCGCGGCCGAGGACGGCGTCCAGATTCACGGCGGCTACGGCTTCGTGAAGGACTACCCGGCCGAGAAGTTCTTTCGCGACGTGAAGCTCACGACAATCGGCGAAGGCACGAGCGAGATTCAGCGTCTCGTGATCGCCCGGCAGCTCCTCGCCTGATGGGCACGACGACGGCCGTGCCGGACCTGGCCGATCGCGTGCGCTCGGGCGACGTGCGCGCGATCGCGCGCGCAATCTCCGTCGTCGAAGACGAGTCGGACGCGTCCGCCCTGCTCGTCTCGCGGCTGTTCCCGTATACGGGGAGGGCATACCTGATCGGCGTCACCGGCCCTCCTGGCGCGGGCAAGAGCACCCTCGTCGATCAACTGACCGCCCGGCTCCGAGAGGCCGGCCAGACCGTCGGCATCGTGGCGGTCGATCCCACCAGCCCCTTCACCGGTGGGGCCATCCTCGGGGACCGCGTCCGCATGCAGTCGCACGCGGGTGATCCGGGCGTGTTCATCCGAAGCATGGCGACGCGCGGCAACCTGGGAGGCCTGGCCCGCGCGACGAGTGACGCGGCGATCGTGCTGGATGCGTCCGGCCGGGACGTCGTCATCATCGAGACGGTCGGGGTGGGGCAGGATGAAGTGGACATCGTGCGGACCGCCGATGTCTCGATCGTGGTGCTCGTCCCCGGCACCGGCGACGAGGTGCAGGCGCTCAAGGCCGGCATCATGGAGATTGCGGATATCTTCGTGGTGAACAAGGCCGACCGCGAAGGCGCGGACCGCACGGCGGCAGGCGTGGAGGCGATCCTGAGCCTCGAGTCGGGCGCTCCCGGCGAATGGCGTCCTCTGATTCTCAAGACCGAGGGGACCACCGGTGCCGGAGTGCCCGCGCTCGTGGAGGCGATCGATCGGTTCCGGCGGCATGCGCCGGAGCGGCTCGGGCAGCGGCGGCGCGCCCGGAGCGAGTTTCGCCTCCGCGAGCTCCTCGCCGCCCGCTTCATGGCGCGCGTGGACACGGAGCTGAGCCCGGCGGCGTTCACCGCCATGGTCGAGAGGATCACGGCCCGCACGCTCGATCCCTACTCCGCAGCACGCGCCATCATCGAGCGCCTGGCGCCGGAGACGCCAGGCCGGCCCGCACGTGGTGTTCCCCACCCTCCCGGGAACGGCGGCTGACGTGGCCTTACCGTCGATTACGCTCGGCAGCCTCGAACTCGTGCCGCTCAGCGATGGCTTCTTCATGCTGGACGGGGGCGCGATGTTCGGCGTCGTGCCGAAGCCGCTCTGGGAACGCGTGGCGCCTGCGGACGGTCGGAACCGCATCCGCATGGGTATGCGGCCGCTGCTGGTGCGCGGCGAGCGGACCGTCCTGATCGATGCCGGGTGCGGCGACAAGATGGACGCGAAGGCGGCGGACATCTACGGGTTCGATCGGTCGCGACATCTCGATCATGCACTTGCCGGCGCCGGACTGGCGGCGGCCGAGGTCGACGTGGTGATTGCCTCGCACCTGCACTTCGATCATGCCGGCGGGTTCACCGCGCGCGGTCACGACGGCCTCGTGCGGCCCCGGTTTCCGCGCGCGCAGTACTTCGTCCGGGCGGGGGAGTGGTACGACGCGGCGCATCCGCATGAGCGCAACCGGGCGAGTTACGCCGACGAGAACTATGTGCCGCTGCGCGAGGCCGGAGTGCTCACCCTCGTCGAGGAGGACGGCGACGTCACGCCTGGAGTTCGCGCGCGCCGGACGGGCGGGCACACGAAGCATCACCAATTGCTGCTCATCGAGTCGGCCGGGCAGACAGCCGTGTTCATGGCCGATCTGATTCCGACTGCCGCCCATGTGCGCCTCCCGTGGATCATGGGCTACGACCTGTTTCCGATGGAGACGCTGGAGTTCAAGCGCGCGTTCCTGCGCGAAGCGGTGGCGCGCGAGTATCTGGTGTTCTTCGAACACGACCCCGTGATCGCGGCGGGGTATCTGAGGGAAAGAAACGGCCAGATCACAGTTGAGCGGGTCCTATGACTCGAGGGCTGCAGGCCGACAGACCTTCGGGCTGCGGTCCGGTCGGCCTCAGGCCCGAACGGCACGAGGGCTACCGCCCCCGTTCGCGACGCCGCCACCGCGGCGCCGGTGGTTGGCCTCGCCGCCCGACGCGCCTGATCTGAACCCGAAGGCCTGCTGCCTGACCGCAGCGAACCGCGGAGACGAACGAGATGAATGTAGAAATTGGCATCATTGGCGGCAGCGGCCTGTACGAGATGGCCGAACTGACCGACCGCGAAGAAGTGACGCTCACCACGCCGTTTGGCGACCCGTCCGCGCCATACGTGGTTGGCACGCTTGGTGGCCGCCGGGTGGCGTTTCTCGCGCGCCACGGAGCCGGGCACCGGCTCATGCCGTCGGAGCTCAACTTCCGCGCGAACATCTTCGGGTTGAAGATGCTGGGCGTGGGATCCATCCTCTCCGCCAGCGCCGTGGGCTCGCTGCGGGAGGATTTCCAGCCACTCCACATTGTCGTCCCCAACCAGTTCTTCGATCGGACGACGAGCCGCATCAGTACGTTCTTCGGCCGTGGCCTGGTGGCACACGTTGCCTTTGCGCATCCGTTCTGCAGCGTGCTCTCGACCATCGCAGCCGACAGCGCCGAGCGGGTCGGGGCCACGGTGCACCGTGGAGGCACGTACGTGTGCATGGAGGGGCCGCAGTTCTCGACGGTCGCGGAATCGAACGCGTACCGGCAGTGGGGAATGGATGTCATCGGCATGACCAACCTGCAGGAAGCGAAGCTCGCGCGCGAAGCCGAGATTTGTTACGTGACCATCGCGCTCGTGACCGACTACGACTGCTGGCATCCGGACCACGACTCGGTTACGGTCGACATGATCATCCGGAACCTGACCCAGAACGCCGAGACGGCGAAGCGGCTGATCTCGGATGCGGTTGCGCGTGTGCCGGCCGAGCGCACGTGCCCGTGCGCGAGCGCCCTCGCAACGGCGATCATCACGAGACCAGACGCCGTTCCGGCCGCGACGAGACGAGAGCTCGCCCCGATCATCGGCAAGTATGTGAAGTAACCCGCGTCGCGCAAACAAACGCTGTCGCAGAGCCCAGGAGCGCGGAGCCTGGCGCCGGAGCCTGAATTCGCCATGCACATCGTCGTGACCGGTTCGATCGCGTTCGATTACCTGATGTCGTTTCCCGGCAAATTCACCGAGCACCTGATGCCGGAGCACGTGCAGCGGGTGAGTCTGAGTTTCCTCGTGGACACCATGGACAAGCGTCGGGGAGGGTGCGGCCCGAACATCGCCTACACGCTCGCCCTGCTCGGCGAGCGGCCACGCCTGATGGCCACGGCCGGACAGGACTTCCCCGAGTACCGCCAGTGGCTCGAAGCTGCGGGCGTGGACACCTCGCTCGGTACTCGACGTGCCCGGCAAGTTCACCGCCTCGTTTTTCTGCAGCACCGACGCCGACAACAACCAGATCGCGTCGTTCTACACGGGCGCGATGGCAAACGCGAGCGAACTGTCCTTCCGCGGAATCGGACCGTGTGACATGGCAATCGTCTCCCCGAACGATCCGGAAGCAATGCTGCAATACGTGCAGGAGTGCCGCACCCTGGAGATACCGTTCATATTCGACCCGGGGCAGCAATGTGCGCGGATGAGCGGCCTGGAGCTGGAAGAGGGCATCAAGGGGGCGATGATGGTCATCTGCAACGACTACGAGCTCGAGTTGATCCGCCAGAAGACGACCCTGGGTGAGCAGGAGATTCTGCGGCAGGCCGGGATGCTCGTCATCACTCGCGGCGAGCACGGGTGCACGATCCTGACGTCAGCCGAGCGCTTCGACGTTCCCGCGGTTGCTCCGCACCAGATCGTGGACCCCACCGGCGTGGGCGACGCCTTTCGGGCCGGCTTCATGAAAGGCATGGCGCTCGAGGCGAGCCTCGAAACGTGCGGGCGCCTCGGCAGCGTGGCAGCCACCTACGTCCTCGAACACCTCGGCGGCAGCAACCACGCGTTCACGTGGCAGGAGTTCCTCCAGAGGTACGAGGAGAACTTCGGAGAGTTCGCGCCGACGTAGTCGGCGCCTGACCTGAACGGCCAATCTCGAGAGGGCCGGAGACGACGGTCACCCGGCCCGGCGGGCGATGGTGAGGGAGCCGAACACGTAGGCGGCGGCTCCCGCCAGCAGCGTCACGGAGAAGCCCCAGTTCATCGCGATGAAGATGGCCAGCGTCGAGCCCATCACCGAGAGGGCCCCGTTCATGCCCCACGCCCAGGGCACGAGCGACGGTTGCCGGGCATGGAGCAGCCGCATGCCCGCCGGCAAGGCGACGCCCATCATGGCGCCAGCCGGCACAAGCACCGCGGCGGCGGCGACGATGCGCACCCAGCGCGGCGCCGGGATGGCCGCGGTGATGAGCGGCGGCAGCAGCCAGATCGCCGCAATCGCGATCACCACCACGCCCAGAAGCGCCTGCCGCAGCTTGTGGTGCACGTCGGCCGGATCGATCGTGCGGGACAGGTAGCTCCCGATCCCAGTCCCCAGCAGCAGCGAGAACAGCGTCACGGTCAGCGAGTACACCGGATGACCGAGCAGGAGGACGAACTGCTGCAGCAACGCGACCTCGATCAGCATGAACCCCGCGCCGAGTGACCCGAAGTACGCGAGCCACCGCGGCCATCCGGGCCGAAGGGCGCCGCGGCCCGCAATCGCCAGCGGTCCGACGATGAAGAGTCCGACGAGCACCGCCGAGATCCCCATCAGGGTGAGCAGCGCACTGAGGCCGTTCCCGAACAGCATGTTGCGGCCGAAGGCCGCTTGCAGCTGGTGCTCGAGCCGCGTCGTGTGGAAGAAGAACGGCCGGTCGTCGGTCGTCGGCCGTACGTCCTGCACGTACCGCGCGTAGAATGCGTGGCGGTCGCTCGACAGGATCAGCCGGGCGTAGTCGTCGAGCGAGGTCTCCCGCAGCCGTGCGGCGGGATCGGCAGCCGCGAAGGCGCGCCCGCGATCGGATGCCCGATCGTCGGGCGCGTACAGAACGGTGAACGCGAGCTCCGCCGATATGCGCCGGAGCGCGGACACCTCGGCGCTCGTGAACGCCGTTCGCTTGAACAGGAAAGTCGCGACCTTGTCGTGCTGCACGATGGCGAGGCGATCCGAGGCGTCGCACCCTCGCCGGGCGCATGCCTCCTGCGCGAGTGCCACCAGACGCAGCCCGTCGAAGACCCACCGCGTGATGGTCACCATGCCGCCGTCCGTGAGGTGGTCGAGGTAATCGGTGAACGCCTCGACCGTGTAGAGCGAGTTCTCGGAGAGGGTGTACGCGCCGGCGGCGGTGGCCGCCCACGTGTCCACGAGCGACGCCTGCACGACGTCGTACCGGTCGGGGCGGCGCCTGACGAAGCTCCGCCCGTCATCCACCGCAATCGAGACGTTCGGATGCGTGTAGATCCCGCCCGAGTAATCCCGAAATGCACCCCGCATCACGTCGTTGGCGATGATCGGGTTGATTTCCACGCCGTCCACGTGGCCGGCCCCGAAGAGCAGCGCCGAGAGCAGATCGCGTCCGCCGCCAGGTCCGATCACGAGCGCGCGGAAGCCGGGCGCCCCGGAGGCGGTCGTGGCCTGACGCAGGTAATACGCGAGCGACGTCAATTCGTGTCGCAGGGACGTCACCCGCGAGAGGTCCCCGTCGAAACGGACGATGGGCGTGGAGGCCGCCGAGTCGATGTCCATGAACCGTGAGTCGGGGCGGGGACCCGTGTAGCGCGGGCTCATGGACCAGTCGCCGTGCCCACGGTCGTACACCGCGACGCGCGAGAACGAGTTCCAGCGGCTGAAGAGGACGCGATCGCCCGCGTGTCCCTTCGTATCCCGGACATCGAACGGCGCCGCGCTCGAGAGTTGCACCCCGGCGGGGATGCCGGCGAGCAGGGCGGCAGCCAGAACCACCCGCGCGCGCCGGCCCGGCGCCTGGAACAGGACCGCAGCCAGAGCCGCTGTCAGCGATGCGACCAGCATCGCGCCGGGGGCACCGACGCTGTTGAGCAGCGGTATCAGCAGCAGGCATCCTGCCGCGGCGCCGGCCAGATCGGCCGCGTACACCACGTTCACCGCGGCGGCAAAGCGTGTCAGCGCGAGCGAGACCACCGCGCCGCCCGCGAAGAACGGCAGCGCGGCAAGCGCGTAGATCGCGAGCATCAGGCGGAGATTCTGCGGCGAGTAGTTCAACCCGACCCGGATGCGCACGAGCAGCGCGAGCGCGAGGACAGTGACGGCCGCGAACGCCAGCGCGTGGCCGGCCAGCAGGCCCGAGGGCTCGCGCGCCAGCAGCCAACGGCGCGCGACGAACACGTACACGCCGCTGGCGCTCAGCCCGAAGAGCGCGATCGAGATCGCCAGGAACGCGAAGTGGTAATACATCGTGACCGAGAAGATGCGCGTGAGCGCGAGCTCGGTCATCAGCAGCGCCGCGGAGGTCAGCGTGACCGCCGCAACCGTGCTGCGGCGGAGCGTGGAAACGTCGGATGTCGCCATGTGGGCTGCCGGGGCGTGATCGGGGCGGCGGACGGCCGGTGAGGCGTGTCCGGGTCGAGGGCGCGAGTATAGCAAGCCACCCCTGACACCCCGCGTGGTGACAGCCCCGACCGGGGAACGGCCCTTGCACGCACCTCGCGAGAGAGGAATGTCCGGGGTGCGAGGTCTTCAGTTCGCCGCTGCGCTGCTCATCCTGGGGACGACCGCCATCGGGTACGCCGCTTCGCGGCCGCCGGGCGCCGGCGGGCCCGACGACCCCATTTTCCGGACCCACACCGACCTCGTCGCGCTCAGTATCACCGTGACGAACCGGGCCGACCGGCAGGTGACCGGCCTCCGGGCGGACCAGTTCGTGGTGATCGAGAATGGCGTACGGCAGCGCCTCGCGTTCTTTTCGGCGGACCGTGTACCGCTCGACCTCGCCATACTGATCGACGGGAGCGCCAGCATGCAGGGCAAGATCGCGCTCGCGCGAGAGGCGGCGGCCGGGCTGGCCCGTTCACTGCGGTCCGATGACCGCGCCAGCGTGATCGAGTTCCGCGATGCCGTACGCGTGCGGCAGGCCTTGACGACCGACACGTCCGCTGTAGAGGCGGCACTCGGTCAGATCGTCCCCCGCGGATCGACGGCTGTGTACGACGCGCTCTACATTGCTTTGAAGGATCTGGCCACTGCGGCTCGAGAGCCGCAGCAGGTGCGTCGCCAGGCCATCGCACTGTTGTCGGATGGCGCGGACACAGCCAGCCTGAGCAGCTACGAGGATGTCTCGCAGCTCGCGCGGCGCAGCGGCGTGGTGGTGTACGCCGTGTCGTTGAAGTCGCAGGCGGATGTGGCGCTCGATAATTGGTCCGGCGGTGGACGACCCTTCCACGGCGAGGCTGACTACGGGATCAAAGCGCTCGCACAGGACACCGGCGGGCGCGCCTTCTTCCCGAGCAAGCCCGTGGAGCTGAAGGGGATCTACGACGGCATCGCCGAGGAACTCGGCCATCAGTACGCGCTCGGATACGTTCCCACGGATGCTCGACGCGATGGCGCGTGGCGACGTGTGGCCGTGCAGGTGCTCGCGGGAGATGCCCGCCCGAGAACCCGTGCAGGCTATTTCGCCTCCCCACCTGACCGGCGCGCCGGCACGGACCCCGCTACCCAGCATTAGACGGCGCGGAGTGTAAACGGCTCACTCGCAGAAGCGGCCGTCGGGCTCTGCAGGGGCGTAGTAGAGTCCTCGAGTGCCACCCCCAAGCGATCGCATCGCGGCCCGGGCAGCGGTCGTGCTGCTCGTCGGCGCTGCGGTCTGGGCCGCGGCCCTGATCGGTGCGCCCCTGCTTGCGACCACAGCGGGTGCCGCATCACCTGCCCTGGTCGCATCGGTCGCGATCTATCGTATCGGCGGGCTCGTCTGCCACCAGCTCGCCGACCGTTCGTTCCACCGGGAGAGCCTCCGGTGGCCGGTGTGTGCGCGCTGCACTGGACTCTATCTGAGCGCCGGGATGGGCTCGCTCCTGCTCCTCTTTTCGCGGCGGCACTGGGGTCACCTGGCTGGCGGCGCAGGCGCCCGCGCCCCCGCGCTGCTGCTCACGGCCGCCGCGCCAACTCTCGCGAGTTGGTCGCTCGAGCAGTTCAGCCTGATTGTCACGGGGAACATGCTGCGTGCGGCCCTGGCGGCGCCGCTCGGGTTCGCGGTCGCCGCCCTGCTGGCGTACGTCTGGCAACGGCCGGCGCCGTCAGGCAACTAAGGTAGACTGAACTGGTGCGTGAAGCGACGGTTGAGCGAGTCCACACGGTGAATCCGTACCTGATCTGCCTTGCCGCGTGGGCGGTGCCGGGTGCGGGACACTTATGGTTCGGGCGGCGCGCCAAGGGACTGGTGTTCCTGATTGCGTTGCCCCTGATGTTTGCCATGGGCCTGTTGCTGCAGGGCAGATTGTTCCCTTTCGAGGTCAGCCAGCCGCTGGTCGCCCTGGCGGCCATCGCGGACGTGGGGATTGGCGTGCCCTATTTCCTGGCGAGGAGCCTCGCCGCAGGCGCGGGTACCGTGGTTGCGCCGACGTATGAATACGGCAACGCGTTCCTGATCGTCGCGGGGTTGCTCAACCTGCTGGTCGTCACGGACGCCTGGGACATCGCCCTCGGCCGGAAGTGAAGGCGCGATGAACAGTCATCTGCTCTTGCTGCTGTTGTTCTCGTTCCTGGTGGCGCTGGTGTTCGCGATGCTGTTGCGGGATGAGCCGCGCGAGCAACTCCGGTTCGGCAGCATGGTGTTCGGCGGGTTCGTCGTCAGCGCCGTCCTGCTCGGATGGCTCATGTATCCGTTCCCCATCTAGAGTCCGCGTTCCCTCCCTTGGTGCGCCTGTTTCTGCAATCCGTGCGTCGCCCGCTGACGTCTCGCCGGCGCTGGCTCTGGCTCTGGCTGCCCGTTGTGCTGTATGCAGCGGCGATCGTTCTGGTGTCGTCGAAGCCCAGCCCTCCGCTGCCCGATGGGATCAGCGACAAGTCCGGTCACGCCGCTGCGTATTGCGGCCTGGGGCTTGTGGTCCTCCGTGCGCTGGCCCGAGCCGAGTTGGCCGGCGTCGGTGCCGGGACGAGCCTTGCCGCAGTCGGGTTGACGACAGCGTTTGGTGCGAGCGACGAACTGCACCAGCTGTTCGTGCCGGGGCGATCGGCCGATGTGCACGACCTCGTCGCGGATGCAACCGGCGCGGCCGTCGGTGTGACCACGGCATGGCTGGCGGCGGCCCTGATCCGGCGTCGCAAGAGTAGAATCTACGGTTGAAATGCCGCCCACACACCTGCTGGTGACGCGCAACGAGGCCGTCGCCACGATCACTGTCAATCGGCCCGATCGCCTCAATGCCCTGAATGCGGCGACCATCGACGAATTGCGCAGCGCATTGCTGCAGGTCCGCCACGACGAGGGCGTGCGCGCCGTCATCATCACCGGTGCCGGGGAGAAGGCGTTCGTGGCCGGTGCGGATATCGCGGAGTTGTCGCAGCAGCCGCCGCTCGGGGCCAAGATCACGGCCCAACGGGGTCAGCACGTGTTCGACCTCCTCGAGACGCTCGGCAAGCCCGCCATCGCAGCCATCAATGGCTACGCCCTGGGCGGCGGATGTGAGCTGGCCATGGCGTGCACCCTTCGGGTAGCCGCGGACACGGCGCGCCTCGGACAACCCGAGATCAACCTGGGGCTCATCCCCGGATACGGAGGGACTCAGCGCCTGGCGCGACTCGTCGGACGCGGGCGTGCACTGGAGTTGCTGCTTCGGGGCCACCAGATCGACGCGGCGGAGGCGTACCGCATCGGCCTCGTCGATCGGGTCGTTCCACGCACCGAGCTGATGGCGACGGCGCTCACACTCGCCCTCGAGCTCGCCGCAAAGGCGCCCGTCGCGGCGCGCGCCATTCTCGAGGCGGTCCACAAGGGGCTGCAGATGCCGTTGGCAGAGGGAGAGGCCTACGAGGCCGCCTTGTTCGGGCTCGTCTCGACCACCGAGGACATGCAGGAAGGCACGCGCGCGTTTCTCGAGAAGCGCACGCCGGCGTTCAAGGGACGGTAGCCGCATGCCGATGCTCGAGGGCGGCCGCCGGGCGCCTGGACTCCAGTTCGCCGTCATAGTCTCCAGATACAACGACTTCGTGACCGACCGGCTCCTCGCGGGTGCCCGCGAAGGGCTCGAGGCGGGTGGCGTCGCCGAGGCTGACGTGACGGTTGTGCGCGTGCCCGGAGCGTACGAGATTCCAATCGCCGCACAGCGCGCCGCCGAAACCGGCCGCTTCGCCGCTGTCGTTGCGCTCGGGTGCCTCATTCGGGGTGCGACGCCGCACTTCGACTACATCGCATCGGCGGTGTCGCACGGGCTGACTGCCGCGGCGGCCGCGACCGGGGTGCCGATCGCGTTCGGCGTGTTGACGACGAACTCGGCCGAAGAGGCGATCGAGCGGGTCGGACCGGGTACTGCCAACAAGGGATGGGAAGCCGCGATGGCCGCGATCGAGATGGCGACATTGCTTCGCGCGCTCGAGGCGTCCGAGCGGAGCGCCACGTGAGCCAGGGCGCCGACGACAGCGCCTCCTACGCCCGGGGTAGACGGGGAGGCCGCGAGTCTGCATTACAGATGCTCTACCAGTGGGAGGTCGGGCGTCTCACCATGCCGGAGGTGCGTCGCCTCTTCTGGGACATGAGCGACGAGGACCCACCGGAAGCGTCGGATCGGTCCCGATCCTTCGCAACGACCCTCGCTGACGGCACTGTGGAGCACATCGGCCAGATCGACCCGCTGATCGAACAGAGCGCCGAGAACTGGCGGCTCGCCCGCATGCCAGTAATGGACCGGCTGATTCTTCGTCTCGCCGTGTACGAGTTCCTGCACCAGGCGGAGACCCCGCAACCGGTCGTCATCGACGAGGCGCTGGAACTGGCGAAGCGTTTCAGCACGCCCGAAGCCGTGAAGTTCATCAACGGCGTACTCGAGGGCGTACGCAAGCGGCTGGATACCGAGACTCGCACAGGCGTATGACGCAGGAAGACGACCAGATCCAGCAGCGGCGCGCGAACCTGGACGCCCTCGCGGGGCTCGGTGTGCGCCCGTATCCACACGGGTTCGCGCGCACGCACAGCGTGACCGATTTGGTCGCCGCGCATGCGGCGACGCCGGCAGCGGATCTCGAAGCGTCACGCGTCGAGACGACAACGGCTGGCCGTGTCATGGTCATCCGCAGCTTCGGCAAGGCCACCTTTCTGGTTCTGTCGGATGGACGTGAGCGGATCCAGGTGTACGTGCGGAAGGACGCTGTCTCGGAGCGTGACTACCAAGTGGTGCGTCTGCTCGACTACGGGGACCACGTCGGTGTCTCGGGACACCTGTTCCGCACGAAGACGGACGAGCTCACGATCTGGGCGAGCCGGCTCGAGTTTCTCAGCAAGTGCCACCTCCCGCTCCCCGAGAAGTGGCATGGGCTGCAGGATGTGGAGATCCGCTACCGCCAGCGATACCTCGATCTGATCGTCAACGAAGATGCGCGGCGCGTGTTCGAAGTGCGGAGCCGCCTGCTCTCGGCGGTCCGGCGGTTCCTGGACGATCGCGGGTACCTCGAAGTAGAGACGCCGGTCATGCAGCCGATCGCGGGCGGGGCCATGGCGCGGCCGTTCGTGACACACCACAACGCGCTCGACATGGATCTGTACCTGCGCATTGCCCCGGAGCTGTATTTGAAGCGGCTCACGGTTGGCGGCATGGATCGCGTGTACCAGATCGCCCGCAACTTCCGCAACGAAGGGGTGTCGACGCAGCACAATCCCGAATTCACGATGCTGGAGTTCTACCAAGCGTACAGCGACTACCAGGACCTGATGCTCCTCACCGAGGAGATGCTCGCGTTCGTCGCGGAGCGGGCAACGGGCGGAACGGAGGTGCCCTATGGTGGCGACGGCACCATCTCCCTCCGCGCCCCTTTCCGCCGGGTGTCGCTCCGCGACGGGGCCGCCCAGGCCGCAAGCGCACGCCTCGGGACGACGGTGTCAACCGACGAGCTGCGCGACCGCGCGCGGGCTGCGGAGATCGCCGCCCGCCTCGACATCCACGTGCACCCGGCAGCTGGTCCCGGCAAGCTGGCCATGGAAATCTTCGAAGCGCTCTGCGAAGCGGACCTCGTGCAGCCCACGTTCGTCTACGATTTTCCGACCGAGGTCTCACCACTGTCCAAGCAGAAGCCCGACGATCCGGACACGGTCGAGCGCTTCGAGCTGTACATCGGCGGCTTCGAAATCGCCAACGCATTCAGCGAGCTGAACGATCCGCTCGAGCAGCGCCGGCGATTCGAAGCGCAACTCGAAGAGAAGCGCCGCGGCGACGCGGAAGCGCACGCGATGGACGAGGACTACATCCGCGCGCTCGAATACGGCCTCCCCCCGACCGCCGGCGAGGGCGTGGGCATCGATCGGCTCGCGATGGTGCTCACGAACTCCGCTTCGATCCGGGAGGTGATTTTGTTTCCGCATATGAGGAGGCGGGAGTGACTACAGGCTCCAGACTCCGGGCTCCAGCGGCCGGCCCTCGTCTGGCTCCGGACCGATCGGATGATCAGGCCAAGGCGTCTATCGACTGCAGCAGTTTCTGCAATCCTGGCAGGAGCTGGCGCGCGCAGTCCCTGCACTCCGCATATGCCGCGGGGCTCAGCATGCCGAGCCTGCGAGAGAGGTCCAGCAGATAGTCGGTTTCAGTGGCTGAGCCGAGGGCGATGTCGAGGAAGCGGGCGTAGTCGGCGTGCGACCGTCGTGCGCAGCCTTCGACGATGTTTGTGGCCACAGAGACGGCGGCACGCCGCAGTTGCGACTGCAGGCCGAAGCGCTCCGTGGCGGGGAAGGATGCGGTGTGGAGATAGACATGCAGCGCGAGCGAATCCGCCACCTGGAACACTCGCAGCTTCTCATGATTTCGACTCATTGTGGCCCAACGGTGTGCACCGCCCTTGCCACGTTCTCCTGCATCGGCGTGGAGCGCGAGGGGGAGCGGGTCGTGATCAGTTCTGGAGCCTGGAGCCCGGAGCCTGGAGCCTAACGAGTGCCCTTCGAACTCCACATCGCCTGGCGCTACCTGCTTGCGAAGCGGAAGCAGGCGTTCATCTCGCTCATCTCTCTGATCTCGGTGCTGGGCGTCGCCGTAGGCGTGACGGCGCTGGTGATTGCGCTGGCGCTCATGACGGGGCTGCAGGGCGAGTTGCGGGATCGCATCCTCGGATCCAGTGCGCACGTGTACGTGTGGAAGCAGGGCGGAATTGCCGACTATCACCTGGAAGTCAAGAAACTCCGTGCCGTGCCCGGCGTGACGGGGGCGGCGCCCGCGATCCTCGGCAAGGCGTTGCTGCGCACGGGACGGGAGGACGCGTTCATCACGTTCAAGGGCATCGACCCGGCGCTCGAGGGGAGCGTGACCGATCTGTCGCGGAGCGTTGAGCAGGGGTCGCTGCAGGCGCTGGTGCCGGCGGGCGATGCGGCCCCGGGAATCCTCATCGGGACCGATCTGTCGAACCAGATCGGGGCCGCCCTTGGGGATGACGTCACGCTGACGACCCCGGAGGGGACGCTCTCGCCGATGGGTCTCATCCCACGTTCCCGGCGCTTCAAAGTGGTGGGGATCTTCAAGCTGGGCCTCTACGAGTTCGATTCCGCCTACGGGTTCGTGTCGCTCGAGACCGCAGCGGCGATGCTCGGCAAGACGCAGCCCGACCTGCTGGAGCTCCGCGTCGCCGACATCTACCGCGCGCCCGCCGTCGCCGACCGCGTCACCGCCGATCTCGGCGATCAGTACCTGACGCAGGACTGGGCCGACATGAACCGGTCGCTGTTCTCAGCGCTGTCGCTCGAGAAGATGGCCATCTCGATCACGATCGGCCTCATCGTCATGGTAGCGGCACTGAACATCATCGCGTCCCTCGTGCTGCTCGTGATGGAGAAGAGCCGCGACATCGCCATCCTGAAAACGATGGGCGCATCGGCTCGCAGCATCATGAGGATCTTCATGCTGCAGGGCCTCATCATCGGCCTGGCCGGGACGACCGCGGGCGCGAGCCTCGGCTACACGCTCGCCTACTTTCTCGATCGCTACCGGCTGATCAGAATTCCGACCGATGTCTATCAGGTGTCGCACGTACCGTTCACCGTCCTGCCCTGGGACTTCGCCGTCGTCGTCGCGTCGGCCATCGTCATCTGCTTCGTCGCGACGCTGTACCCATCGAGGCAGGCGGCGAGGCTGGACCCGGTGCAGGCGTTGCGATTTGAGTAGACGGTGGGCGGAAGGCCGTAGGCCGTGGGCGACAAACGCTGCATGCACCTTCGCGGGCGCGGCGGCCGGAACCGCTGCGGCTGCGGGCCGCCGAACCGCGAGTGAACTGATTCGCCCACCGCCCACCGCCCACGCCGAGAAGAATCACGATGTCTTTCCTCTCCGTCTCCTCCCTGAACAAACGCTACCAGGTCGGTTCCCAGACCATTCACGTGCTCCGTGACCTGGATCTCGCGGTAGAGGCGGGGGAGATGGTCGCGGTGGTGGGCGCGTCGGGAGTGGGGAAGAGCACGCTTCTGCACCTGCTCGGCGGGCTCGACCGGGCCGATTCGGGCAACGTGCGCATCGGTGAGGGCGACGTCACCGGGTTGCCGGATGCGGGGCTGGTGGCATTCCGCAATCGTCACGTGGGCTTCGTCTTCCAGTTTCACCACCTGCTGCCCGAGTTCAGCGCGCTCGAGAACGCCGAAATGCCGCTCCGGATCGCCCGGGTGCCCGCGGCCGAGGGGCGGCCGCGGGCGCGTCGTCTCCTCGAACGGGTGGGGCTTGGCGAGCGGCTCGATCATCGGCCGGGAATGCTGTCGGGCGGCGAGCAGCAGCGGGTGGCGGTGGCGCGGGCGCTTGTCATGCAGCCCTCGCTGCTGCTGGCCGATGAGCCGACCGGAGACCTCGACGAGGACACGGCGGACACGCTGCACGCGCTGCTGAGAGAGATGCACGCCGAGTTCGGGCTGACGTCGGTCATCGCGACGCACAACCCGCGCCTCGCGGGGGCCTGCGATCGGACGCTCAGGCTCGAGGGCGGACGCTTGCGCCCGGCGTGAGGTGCACCGGCCCCGGGCTGCTCGGAAAGGCGAAGATCCGCGCTATAATGAACCGGCAATTCACCTTGGCAGCGAGACCCCGATTTCAGGTCAGGTAGACCGGATGTTCGAACGGTACACCGAGAGGGCCAGAAGAGTTCTTTTCTTCGCCCGTTACGAGGCTAGTCAGCTCGGCAGCATCTCGATCGAGACCGAGCACCTGCTGTTGGGTCTCATCCGCGAGGGGAAGGGACTCACCAGTCGGATCTTCGCGCGTTCACACCTCTCCCTCGAGAACATCCGCAAGGAGATCGAGGGGAGGACGGTGTTCCGCGAGAAGGTGTCGACGTCGGTCGAGATCCCCTTCAGCGCCGAAACCAAGCGCGTGCTCCAGGCCGCGGCGGAAGAGGCCGATCGCCTGCTGCACAACTACATCGGCACCGAGCACCTGCTTCTCGGGATCCTGCGCGAAGAGCGCTCCGTGGCCGCGTCCATTCTCATGGAGAAGGGGATGCGGCTCAATACCGTGCGCGACGATATCGTGCAGCTGCTCAACGAGAAGACGACCCTGACACGCGTGAAGGAGACACCACTGCTCGCCGAGTTCAGTCGCGACCTCACGGAGGCCGCGATGAAGAACCAGCTCGACCCTCTCGTGGGCCGCGACTACGAGCTCGAGCGGGTGCAGCAGGTGCTCTGCCGCCGCACGAAGAACAACGCCGTGCTCATCGGCGAGCCTGGCGTCGGGAAGACCGCGATCGTCGAGGGGCTGGCGCAGAAGATCGTCTACGGCGACGTGCCGCACTTCCTTGCCGACAAGCGGATCCTGGCGCTCGACATCTCCCTGATCGTGGCCGGCACGAAATATCGCGGGCAGTTCGAGGAGCGCCTCAAGGCGATCATGAAGGAGCTCACGGACAACCCGAACATCATCGTGTTCATCGACGAGCTGCACACGCTGGTGGGCGCCGGTTCGGCCGAAGGCTCACTCGACGCTGCGAACATCCTGAAGCCGGCGCTCAGCAGGGGCGAGATCCGCTGCATCGGCGCGACGACGCCGTCCGAGTACCGGAAGTACATCGAAAAGGATCGTTCCCTGGAGCGCCGGTTCCAGGCGGTCAAGGTCGATCCGCCCAATGAGCGCGAGGCCATCGAGATCATCCTCGGCGTGAAGGACCGGTACGAGACGTTTCACCACGTCGAGTACACGCGCGAGGCGATCGAAGCCGCGGTCTACCAGTCGAGCCGCTACATCACCGATCGATTCCTGCCGGACAAGGCCATCGACCTCATCGACGAGGCCGGCGCGCGTGCGAAGCTCAAGGAGGCCGGCTACAGCGAGGAGTTCGGCGAGATCAACAAGAGCATCCGCGTGGCCGTCGAACAGATGGAGAGCGCGGTCTCGCAGAAGGATTTCGAGAAGGCGCAGTTCTACCGGGAGCAGGAGGTCACCGCCCGCGAGAACCTGCAGTTCGTCCGTGAGAAGTTCGACGTCAAGTCGAGCACCCGCCGCGTGGTCGTGGGCAAGCAGGAGATCGACGAGGTCGTGAGCAAGTGGACCGGCGTGCCGCTGGCATCCATCAACCAGGACGAGGGCGACAAGCTCCTGCGGATGGAGCAGGATCTGCACAAGCGGGTGGTCAGCCAGGAGAAGGCGATCTCCGCGGTGTCGCGCGCCATTCGTCGCTCGCGCGCAGGCCTGAAGAACCCGGCGCGCCCCGTGGGGAGCTTCATCTTCCTCGGGCCGACCGGAGTCGGAAAGACGGAGCTTGCACGGGCGCTGGCCAACTTCCTGTTCGGCAGCGACAACGCGCTCATCCGCTTCGACATGTCGGAGTACATGGAGAAGCACTCCGTCTCGAAGTTAATCGGGTCGCCCCCCGGGTACGTCGGGCACGAAGAGGGCGGTCAGCTCACGGAGAAGGTGAAGCGGAACCCGTATTCGGTGGTTCTGCTGGACGAGATCGAGAAGGCGCACCCCGACCTGTTCAACATCCTCCTGCAGGTGTTCGAAGACGGCCACCTGACCGACGGGTTGGGCAACCGGGTGAACTTCAAGAACGCGATCATCATCATGACGTCGAACATCGGGGCGCGCTACATCCAGAAGAAGGCGAGCCTCGGGTTCCAGTCGGCCGACCAGGGCGAGATCAGCCGCACGGTCTCCGACATGGTGCTCGGGGAGGTGAAGCGGACGTTCAACCCCGAGTTCATCAACCGCATCGACGAAATCATCGTCTTCGAGGCGCTCGGCGACGAAGACCTGCGCCGCATCCTCGGGTTGCTGGTCGAATCGCTCAACCGCAACCTGTCGGATCGCCAGCTGAAGATCACGCTGGAGCCCGAAGTGGCGGACTGGATCATCGACCTCACCTGCAAGGACCGGTCGTACGGCGCGCGGCCGCTGCGGCGCGCGATTCAGCGCTACGTCGAGGATCCGCTCTCGGAAGAACTGATACGGGGACATCTGCGTGGCGGCGAGATCGAGGTATACGTCGACGCCGGCCAGCTGTCCTATCGTCCGGCCGGGCAGCCCGAGGCCGGCCGGCGGCTGGTGTAAGGCGTCTAACGTCCTGTACGCTCAACGGTTGGCGGCGTGGCGTGCCTGCGGTCGGCAGGCGCCGCCGACCGTGACTACGGGATTCCCATCCATGGACATGCGTTTTCTGGCACTTCTTGGGTTGGCCACCCTTCTGTGGGCCGTTGCGCCCGCCTACGCGCAGGATGCCGGGGCTCAGGCGCCACCGGCGCAGGCGGCACCGGTCGGCGATGGACAGCAGTCTGCACCCGAGGGGACGCCCGCGCCAGAAACGGCCCCCGCACCCGAGGCGCAGCCGGCACCCGGGACGGCGCCCCAACCGGAGACGGCTCCCGCGGCCGACGCGCCAACTTCAGCTGGCTCCGGCACCGCCGCGGCCGGTGTGACCCCGGAGTCGCCTGGGGCGCCCGGCGGTCAGGCGCCCGAGTCCCCGGCACAGCCGGCACCGGCCCAGGCGGGACCGGCCCCTGGGGCACCAGCGACGGAACAGCCCGCCCCCACTGCCGGGCAGCCCGCGCGTCTCCCGCCACCCGGTTCGCCACCGCTGGTGCGCTTCATCGAACTGCAGTTCCCGGCCCAGGGTGGGGTATCGGTCATCGACCCCCAGACGTACCTCTATTACATCCAGACACAGGCGAGCCGGTCGAAGGACGGCGTGTGGGTGCAGTACAAGGAAGAGACGGTGCTCGAGGACTTCAAGCGCTTGTGGGCGACGAACTTCCTCGACAACCTCTCGGTCGAAGTGAAGGACGTCCCGTACGAGAACGGCGTGATCGGCAAGCACGTGATCTACGCGCTCGAAGAGCGGCAGCGCGTGAAGATCGTCGATTACACCGGCAGCAAGAAGGTCGACCAGACAAAGATCGACGAGAAGCTGAAGGAAGAGAACATCAGCATCCGCCTCGATTCGTTCATCGATCCCGGCCTGATCCGCAAGGTCGAGGGAGTGGTGCGCGGGCTCCTGTCGGAGAAGGGACATCAGTTTGCGGAGGTGACCCACCAGGTCACGCCAATGCCCGGTGGGCCGAAGCTGGTGCACCTGTCGTTCGTTATCAACGAAGGCCCGAAGGTGCGCATCCGCGAGATTGATTTCGTGGGGAACAAGGCCGTGAGCGACGGGGCGCTCCGGAAACAGATGAAGGCGAACAAGCAGGAGTGGCCGTTCTCCTTCATCACCGGACGCGGCACTTTCCAGGAAGCGAAGTTCGAGGAAGACGCCGAGCACGTCAGCGAGTACTACCGCAACAAGGGCTACATCGCGGCGCGCCTCGGCGCGCCCGAGCTGAAGTATCTCGAGGATTCGTCCGACGGCAAGACACGGTACGTGCAGTTGCGCATCAACGTGCAGGAGGGCGGCCGGTACAAGGTGGGAAACTTCGGCTTCGAGGGCAACAAGGTCGTCAAGAGCGAAGGCCTTCGCACGCTGTTCAAGCTGAAGGAAGGGGAGTTCTACAGCGAGAAGCACATCCGGAAGGGTCTCGAGTCGTCCCGCGAGGTGTATGGCCAGGCCGGTTACTGGGAGTTCACCGGCTTTCCCGGATCTGAAGCCCCGCGATATCGTCGAGCCTAATGCTCCGCCGGAGGAGAAGCCCGCCGGTCCGATCAAGACGCCGGACGGATCGCCGATCGTCGACGTCACGATGCGCATGCAGGAGGGGGAGCAGTACTTCGTCAACCGGGTCAGCTTCCTCGGCAACACGACGACGCGCGACAACGTGGTGCGGCGCGAGATCCGGCTGCTGGAGGGCGGCGTCTTCAATACCGAGGCGCTGAAGCACAGCGTCAAGCGAATCAACCAGCTCGGATACTTCAAGAACCTCGAAGGCAACGACGCCATCAAGGTCGAGAAGACCCCTGGCGAGAAAAACAAGGTCGACGTCACCTTGGCCGTCGAAGAACAGAACCGGAACCAGGTGACCTTCGGTGCGGGCGTCTCGCAGTTCGAGGGCTTTTTCGGCCAGCTGGCCTTCCAGACATCGAACTTCCTCGGCCGCGGCGAGAGCGCCACGTTCTCGGTGCTCGCGGGGCGCCGCGCGAAGAACTATCAGGTGGCGTTCACCGAGCCGTTCCTGTTCGATCGGCCGATCACGGCGGGCATCGACGTCTTCAAGCGGGAACTGCAGTACCTCTACGCGTACACGCAGGAGTCCGCAGGCGGCAATGCGGTCGTAGGGTTCCCGGTGGCCGACTTCTCGCGGATGTTCGTCAGCTACAGCCTGCAGCAGGTGAGCGTGAAAGACGTGAACCCGCTATACCTCGACCCTGAAGTCATCGGGCGCAATCCTTTCCTGCAGGACGCACTCCTGTCGGGCGAGGGGGGGCGGCGAACGATCAGCAAGGTGACCCCGAGCTTCGTGCACAACACGATTGATAATCCGATCTTCCCGACAACTGGACGCCGCTACACGGCAAGCCTCGACGTCGCGGGCATCGGTGGCAATGTCAACTACCTGAAGCCGCGGCTCGAGGGCGTGTGGATGTTTCAGCACACACGGCGCACCAGCATCGGGTTCCGCGGGCAACTCGAGTACATCCACCCGTATGCCAGCACGACCGTGCTACCGATTTTTGAAAAGCTGTTCCTCGGGGGCGAGTACAGCGTGCGTGGGTACGACATCCGGTCGATTGGGCCTCGCGACCCGATTACCGGCATCGTGATCGGCGGGGACAAGAGCCTGCTGTTCAACGCGGAATACCTCATCACGATCGCCGGACCCGTGCGCCTGGTGCTGTTCTACGATGCCGGTCAGGTGCCCGACGATGGGCAGCGATATGCGTGGGAGAATTTCAAGACCTCCACCGGGGCGGAGATCCGCTTTTTCATGCCGGTGCTGAACGTGCCGTTCCGGTTGATCTTCGCGCACAATCCGCAGCGGGAGGGTGTGTACGACAACGACCTGTCGCCGGCCAAGAAGTACACCTTCAAATTCGCGGTGGGATCGACGTTCTAGCGCCCGGCCGGCTGCAGCCGGGCTTGTATTAGACTGTGAGAGCGCAACAGGTGCGCTCGTGCTTCAAAAAAGGACTGGTAGAGATGAGATCGCTTGTAGTGATTGGTGCGCTGACCCTGGTGCTCGGGTCCGCCCCTACGTTCGCCCAGGGTACGCAGCCGGCACCGAGCCCCGGCGCGCCGACGACTCCTGCCCCCGCGCAGGCGGCCCCGGCGCCGCCGCAGCCGCGTCCGTTTCCGGAGGGGACCAAGTTCGCCCTCATTGATATTCAGCGAGTGGCAGGGGAGTCGACCGAGGGCAAGGCGTCGACCGCGCGGGTACAGGCTCTCAACCAGCAGAAGGTTGCGCAGCTCAACGATCTCAACAAGAAGCTGCAGGCTGACCAGGCGAAGCTCCAGCAGCAGACCTCGGTCATGAGCGACGCGGCTCGCGGTCAGCTGGAACGCGACATCGACCGGCAGCAGAAGGACATCCAGCGCTTTACCCAGGATGCGCAGGAGGAAGTCCAGCAGCTGCAGCAGGACCTCCAGAACGGTTTTCAGAGCCGCCTGCTCCCGGTGATCCAGCAGGTCGTATCCGAGCGCGGGCTGCAGATTCTCTTCAGCCGGAACGACTCAGGGATCGTCTGGGGCGATTCGGCGCTCGATATCACCGCCGACGTCATCAAGCGCTTCGACGCCGCCGCGCCCGCAGGCACCAGCAGTGCCGCACCCTCCACGCCCACCGCGACGCCTCCCCCGCCGACCACGGCCTCGCCCGCTCCCGCGACGAAGCCGCCTGCTGGCGCCGCAAAGCCTCCCGCGGGGGCCCCGAAACCGCCGCAGCTCTGATTCGACGAGAAGAGGTGCCTCGGCACCTCTTCTCGTTGTACCATCCCCCGGTTCGCAAGACTCAGGCGCCCCCGACGGCGCCGCGGCAGCCCGGGTGAGGCGCTGCCTGGGCGCCGAACGTGTGACGGAAGTCTGTGCCTATCAACATACCCCTGCTCCTCGACCGGCTGCCGTATCGCTACCCCTCCATCCTGGTGGATGCGGTCGTCCAGCACGAGCCCGGCCGGCGCGTGGTCGCCGTGAAGAACGTAACGGTCAGTGAGGAGTTCTTCCAAGGCCATTTTCCCGGTACTCCCCTCATGCCCGGAGTGCTGATGATGGAGGCGTTGGCACAGGTGGCCGCCGTGCTGCTGTTTGAGCGGGACGATACACCGCCCAATGCGCACGCGTATCTCCGGGGTGTCAACAACGCGAAGTTCCGCCGCCAGGTCGTTCCCGGGGACCGCCTGCGCCTGGAGGTGACGCTCGGCCGGGAACGCCCACCCCTCGTGCGCGCGCACGGGGCGGCGTTCATCGGCGACCAGGTAGTGGCTGAAGGGGACCTGTTGCTCGTGGTGAAGGTCCACTCGCAGATCGACCCCCGGGCCATCGTCCACCCCGGCGCCGAGATCGGCGAGGGCACCATCGTGGGGCCCTTTGCCACGATCGGCCAGCACGTTCGCATCGGCAAGGCGTGCCATATCGGTGCTTCGGCTGTCGTCGACGGGTGGACCGATATCGGCGACCAGACGCAAGTGTTCCCGTTTGCCTCGATCGGGCTCATGCCCCAGGACCTGAAGTATCGCGGCGAGAAGACGCGGCTGGTCATCGGCCGGAAGAACATCTTCCGGGAGTTCGTCACCGTACACCGTGGGACGCAGGGGGGCGGCGGGCTGACGAGCATCGGCGATCGCAACCTGTTCATGGCCTACACGCACGTGGCCCATGACTGTCGCATCGGCAACGACACCATCTTCGGCAACGCGGCGACGCTCGGGGGCCACGTATGGGTGGAAGACTTCGCCACCATCAGCGCGTTCTCGGGTGTGCACCAGTTCTGTCGCGTCGGCGAGCACGCGTTCGTGGGCGGCTACTCGGTCGTCACGAAGGATGCGATGCCGTTTGCCAAGACCGTCGGCAACCGTGCGCGCATCTACGGCCTGAACACCATCGGCCTGATGCGGAGGGGCTTCACGGAAGAGACGCTGAGCAAGCTGAAGCGCGCCTACCGCTATCTGCTCTTGTCGAAGTTGACCACCAGCCGCGCGCTGCGGCAGATCGATGAAGACGACACGCTCAGTTGTCCCGAAGTGCAATACCTCGTCGAGTTCATCCGCAGCTCGCAGCGAGGTGTCATCCTCCGGCGCGCCACCCGGCGGGCGGAAGAGATGGTGGCCGACGAGTAGACGAATGGTGCGGCCGTCTGAGGGATCCCGCAGTCGCCCTCGTGGGTTTCGCATCCGGACGCACCCATGAGGCTCGGTGTAATCGCCGGCAACGGACGCTTTCCCTTCCTCGTGCTCGAGGCGGCGCGCGCCCTTGGACATGACGTCACCATCGTTGCGGTGAAGGAAGAGGCTGAACCCGACCTGGCCGCCGCCGCCGCGCGCCAGCCGGGAACGGAGCTGCACTGGGTATCGCTCGGGCAACTGGGCAAGTGCATCTCGCTGCTGAAAGCGGCGGGGGTCACACAGGCTGTCATGGCGGGCCAGGTCAAGCACGTGAAGATCTTCTCGGGGATCGTGCCGGACCTGACGCTGCTGTCGGTGCTCACACGCCTGCGATCGAAGAACACGGACGCGCTCATTGCCGCGGTCGCCGATGTCCTGCGGGATCACGGCATCGAGTTGATGAACTCGACGGCGCTCCTTACCCCGCTTCTCGCCCCCGAAGGCGTGCTGACCGGCCGGGTGCCGTCGGACGACGAACAGCGCGACCTCTCGTTCGGCTACCGTATCGCCGACGCAATCGCCGGGCTCGACATCGGCCAGACCATCGCCGTGAAGGACTCGGCTGTCGTCGCCGTCGAGGCAATGGAGGGGACCGACGAGATGATCCGCCGGGCCGGCCGGCTTGCCGGACCGGGGGCCCGCATAGTGAAGGTTGCGAAACCGAGTCAGGACATGCGGTTCGACGTGCCCGTCGTCGGCGTCGCCACCGTGGAGGCGATGGGCGCCGCCGGGGTCACGGCGCTTTCGATTGACGCTGGCCGGACGCTCGTTTTCGATCGCCCTGCGCTTTTGGCGGCGGCCGATCGGGCCGGTATTGCAATCGTGGCACGGAGCCTCTCATGAGCGTGGCAGGCGTCATTCGGGTCGCCGTCATAGGCGTGGGGCACCTGGGACGGCATCACGCGCGAATCCTCGCGGGTATGCCTGGCGTCCAACTTAGAGGGATCGTCGATCTGAACATCGAGCGCGCGCAGGAAATTGCGAGCGCGTGCGGCACGGAGGTGCTGACCGATCTGACGCTGCTCCCAGGCGTCGTCGATGCCGTCACGATTGCGGTGCCCACCGAAGCGCACCTGGCTGTAGCGCTCCCGCTCGTCGAGGCGGGCGTCCCGGTGCTCGTGGAGAAGCCGCTGGCGCGCTCCCTGGCTGACGCCGATCTGCTGCTGAGCGCCGCGCGCGACCGTGGGGTGATGGTTGCCGTGGGCCACACCGAGCGTTTCAATCCGGCCCTCGTGGCGGCGCGGCCGCACCTCGGCGTTCCGCGATTCATCGAGGTGCACCGGCTCGGCACGTTCCCCGAGCGCAGCCTCGACATCGACGTGGTATTCGACCTGATGATCCACGACCTCGATGTGATCCTGTCGATCGTCGATTCGCCGCTGGCCGCGATCGACGCCGTCGGTGTGCCAGTGCTCACGCCGCGCATCGACATTGCGAACGTCCGGTTGCGGTTTGCGTCTGGCTGCATCGCGAATCTGACGGCGAGCCGCATCAGTCGCGATCGTGTCCGCAAGATTCGCATGTTCCAGACGGACTCGTACATCTCGGTCGACTACGGGGCGCAGGAGCTCGAGGTGTGGCGGCTGGTACGGCCCCGGACTGGAGCGCCGAGCATCGAAGGCGGCAAGCAGGCCGTGGCCAACGAGGAGCCGCTGAAACGGGAGCTCGCGGACTTCGTGGACGCGCTCCGCACCGGCCGGCCACCCGGTGTGACGGGGGAGGATGGCCGCCGCGCGCTCGCAGCGGCACAGCAGATCACCGAGCAGATGACGATGGCCGGCGAGCCCGTCAGGTGACAGCCTGCGCAGGGAATATTCAGACATGACCACAGCGGGACTGGACGACATTGCAGCGAAAGTGGCTGAGGGAGAAGCGGTGACCGACGCCGACGCGGAGACGCTTGCCTCCACGTACGACATCGTGTCACTCGGGATGGTGGCCGACGACACGCGCCGGGCGCGGCACGGCATGCGAACCACGTTCCTGCGTGTCGCACACGTGCCGGCCACGGCGCCACAAGACCAGCAGGGCTCCTCACCGCGATCCGCGCGGGAAGTGCGCGTGGATGCTCCGTTCGTCGACATCGAGAACGCTCGTGCCGCTGTGCGCCGCGCGGTCGCGATGGCCGGTCCGCTCCTGGTGAGCGGGTTCTCCCTCGCAGAGCTGGAGCACGCCGCCGACGGGAATGTCGCGCGGGTGCGCACATGGATGGATGACCTGCGCGACGCGGGTCTCGGCTTCATCGACGAGGCTCCTGTGGATGTTCTCACGCAGCCGGCGGCGATGGTGCAGGCCGCCGAGGCGAGCGGCCTGCCCGTAGCTCGCATGACCGTGCACGCCGGACATCCCGGCGGACCGCTGCCGCTGATCCGTCTCGTGGCGTCGCTGCAGGCGGAGACGAACGCCGTGCGCGTGTTCGCCCCGATACCGCGGCAGCCGGGCGGCGAGCCGACGACCGGGTACCAAGACGTAAAGGCTGTCGCGCTTGCACGGATCCTCCTGGCCGTCCCTCACATCCAGGCCGATTGGACGCTGCACGGGCCGAAGCTGGCACAGGTTGCGCTCACGTTTGGTGCAGACGACATGGACAACGTGTCACCGCTCGACGAGGTCGCCGAAGGACGCCGCCGCGCGCCTCTCGAGGAGATCCGCCGGAACATTCGCGCCGCCGGCTTCGAGGCCATCGAACGGGACCCGCGCTTTTCCTTTGTCGGCTGATGCCTGTCCGCGTAGGCGCCGTTTCATACCTGAACGCCCGTCCGCTGGTGCGGGGACTCGAGCGCTCGCCCGAGCGCTTCGACCTACGGTTCGACTTGCCGAGTGCTTGTGCGTCGCTCCTGCACTCAGGCGCCATCGATCTCGGACTGATTCCATCGATCGAGTACCTGAGCGGCGAGTATCGCGTCGTGCCCGGCATCGGCGTCGTCTCGGACGGCCACGTCGCGTCGGTCGCGATGTTCACTCGGGTGCCCGTGGCCCGCATCCGCTCCCTTGCACTCGACACCAGCTCCCGCACGTCGGTGGCGCTCATCAAGGTGCTGTGCGCGCGCTACTTCCGCATCGCGCCGGCATTCGTGTCGGCCGGGCCTGACCTTGCCGCGATGGTCGCCGAGGCAGATGCGGCACTGCTGATCGGCGAACCGGCGCTTCTGGCGCCGTACCAGCCGCTTGGCCTCGAGAAGATCGATCTCGGCGCGGTATGGAAAGAGATGACGGGCCTGCCCTTCGTGTACGCGTTCTGGGCAGGGGCGCCCAGTGTCCTCACACCCGCGGACATCCGCGTGCTGCAGGCCGCGCGGGATGCGGGACGCCGCGAATCCGACGACGTAGCCGCGCAGTATTTCGCAGGGGAGCCCGAGAAGCAGGAGCTCGGGGCGGCGTACCTTCGCGAGTGCATCCGCTATCACATCGGTGAACGCGAACGCGCCGCGCTCGCGCGGTTCTTCGCGCTCGCCGCTGAGATCGGCGCGGCGCCGCCCACGCGGCCGTTGCGCTTCTACGGCGAACCAGGGAGCACGGACACCGTGGTCTCTGCAGAGCCGGCGGGCACCCGGGCGTTAGAATGAAGGTCATGTCTCTGGCGAGTCTGACCGACCGCGTCGATGCCGGTGATCGGCTCTCGCGCGACCAGGCGTTGGCGTTGTACACGGAGGCGCCCACGCATCTGCTTGGACGGCTGGCGGACCGCGTCCGCGCGCGCAAGCACCCGGCGCGCGTGGTCACGTACATCATCGACCGCAACGTCAACTACACGAACATCTGCGTTGCGCGGTGCAACTTCTGCGCGTTCTACAGGCCCGTGGGATCGAGCGACGGGTACGTGCTGTCGTTCGACGAGATCTTCCGGAAGGTCGAGGAGACGATTGCCGTGGGCGGGGGGCAGTTCCTCCTTCAGGGCGGTCACAATCCCGACATCCCGCTCCAGTGGTACGAAGACCTGTTCCGCGCCGTGAAGGAGCGCTACCCGGCGTTCCGCCTGCACGCGCTGTCGCCACCCGAGGTCGTGCACATCTCCCGGTTGTCGGGCCTCACCCCACCCCAGGTGATCCGCCGGCTGGTGGACGCGGGGCTCGACAGCATTCCCGGAGGTGGCGCCGAAATCCTCGTGGATCGCGTCCGAAAGCTGCTGCACTGCTACGGGAAGGCGAGCGCAGACGAATGGCTCGGCGTCATGCGATCCGCCCATCATATCGGCCTGCGCACGACGGCCACGATGATGTACGGCACCGTGGAAACGCTCGAAGAGCGGCTGGAACACATGTTCCGGTTGCGCGAGCTGCAGGACGAAACGGGCGGGTTCACGGCCTTCATCACGTGGAGCTACCAACCCGAGCACACCGAGCTCTCGGGCGTGGAGGCCACCGGGATTGATTACCTCCGCACGCTCGCGATCGCCCGCCTGGTGCTCGACAACTTCGACAACCTGCAATCCTCGTGGGTCACGCAGGGTGGCAAGGTCGGGCAGTTGAGCCTGGCGTTCGGCGCCAACGACATGGGCTCCGTGATGATCGAGGAGAACGTCGTGCGGGCCGCCGGGGCGAGCTACTGCATGGACGAAGTCGAGATCGTACGCAACATCGAGGATGCCGGCTTCACCCCGAAGCGTCGCAACATGCACTACGACATCCTCGGCGACCCATTCTTCCGTGAGCATCCCGTGGCCCGCATGACGGCACTCGCAACCGCCAAGGCGGACGGTGAGGCGGGCGTGCCGTTGGAGCTGCTGAATTACCCGGCGAGGAGCAGGGCGGGGAAAGCGGCTCGTACGGAGACGGGTGGCGGGTAGCCGCGCGTAATGCACGAGGCACGATGCACAATGCAGAAACGACGATGAACGCGGCGGTGCCATCACCGTGCTGTTCGAGTTCGTCGCGTTGCGATGGGCCTGCCCGATGCGCAATTCGGCGATGCAGCGCGCCTTTGTGCATTGTGCATCGTGCATTGTGCATTGCATCGGGCCGGGGGAGCGGGCTAGTCGAGTGCGACTGAGGGCCCGGTGGGTACTGCCCATCGTGTCCCCGCCGTTGGACGAGGGGTGGGTCGAAGTCTCGGATGGTCGAATCAGCGCGGTTGGGCAGGGCCGCGGGGACGAGGCAGATCGCGACGAGCGCGACCTCGGGCACGTAGCGCTGATGCCCGGGCTCGTCAACGCGCATACGCACCTCGAGCTGTCGTATCTCGCTGGCGCCGTACCTCCCGCGTCCTGCTTCACCGATTGGATTCGCGAGGTCATGGCCTTCAGGCGCGCGCACCCGGATCCCCTGGCCGCGCCAATCCTCGATGCGGCGCGTAACGCGATCGCGGCACTCCATGCGTCGGGGGCTGCGGCCGTCGGCGACATCAGCAACACCCTGGTCACTGTGCCCCTGTTGAATGACGCGCCTCTCGCGGTTGCAGTGTTCTTCGAGATGCTTCGGTTCCGCGCGCGCGAGGCGGAGGCGGCGCTCGACCAGGCGGTGCAACGGATGGCGGGAGTGAAACCCGCGGCGCACGTGCGAATCTGGCCCGCGGCGCATGCCCCCTACTCGGTGTCGCCGCGCCTGTTCGGAGCCATTCGCGAGCGGCTGGCGGAGGATCCCTTCGCCCGGACGAGCGTGCACCTCGCCGAGTCGGTGCAGGAGACCGAATTGCTGCAAGGCGGGAACGGACCCTTCCGCGACCTGCTGCAGGACGTCGGCGCATGGGATGACGAGTGGATGCCGCCTGAGTGTGGTTCGGTCGAGTATCTGGAGCGCCTGCAGTTCCTGACCTCGCGTACGCTGGCGGTGCACGGGGTGCAGATGGACAGCCTGGATCTCGCGCGCCTGGCGCGCTCTGGCGCCACTCTCGTGACCTGCCCCCGGAGCAATCGACACGTCGGGGCCGGCGACCCGCCGATCGCCCGCTTCTACGAATCGGCGGTTCCGGTCGCGATTGGCACCGACAGCCTGGCGAGCGCGCCGGACCTTGGCGTCTTCGCCGAGCTGGCCGCGATGCACACGCTAGCGCGCGCCGTGCCGCCGTCGCGGCTGCTCGAGAGCGCGACGCTCGTCGGTGCCCGCGCGCTTGGATGTGCCCGGCACCTTGGGTCCATGGAGGCAGGCAAGGACGCCGCGCTCATCGCGGTGGAGATCCCGCGAGGCGTCGACGACATCGCGGAGTACCTCGTGAGCGGCATCGATCCGGCGCAGGTACGCTGGGCGGCAGGGCACGACACGGTCGTGCGTGACGAGCAGTGGTGGAACGAGTGAACGCGCCACGCAACGCTGTGCTCGTACGCGTTCAGACGTGGGCGTCGTTCGTCCGGTTCAGCCATTCGCTGTTCGCGCTGCCCTTTGCGCTGACCGGCGCGCTCCTGGCCGCGCGTGTCAGGCCTGTCACCGCCTGGCAGGTCGCGTGGGTTGTCGTCGCGATGGTCGCGGCACGCAGTGCGGCCATGGGGTTCAACCGTGTGGTCGACGCGTGGTGGGACGCCCGCAACCCGCGAACCGCCGGTCGCGAGATCCCCCGTGGGACGATCTCCCGGGCGCAGGCGATTGCCTGGATCGTGGCGTGGTCCGCCGTCTTCGTTGTGGCCGCGGGACAGTTGAACCGGCTGTGCCTCGTTCTGTCGCCGCTCGCGCTCGGGATCGTATTCTGGTACTCGCTGGCGAAGCGCTACACGGTGTGGACGCAAGCCTTTCTCGGTCTGGCCATGGCCGTTGCCCCTGTCGGCGGCTGGCTGGCGGCTGGAGGCCGCGGCGGCTGGGAGCCGTGGCTGCTGGCGCTCGCGATCGGCTTGTGGGTGGGCGGCTTCGACGTGCTCTATGCGTGCCAGGACCTCGAGTTCGACCGCGCACACGGCTTGTTCTCGATTCCGGTGCGATTCGGCGTGGCGCGATCGCTGGCCATCTCGCGCGCGATGCACGTTGGTGCGGTGCTGTCGCTCGGAGCCGTCGCGCTGGTCGTTCCGCTCGGCCCGATATACGTCATGGGGGTTGCTGCCGTTGGCGCGCTTCTCGTCTACGAGCAGTCGCTCGTGTCGACGAGCGACCTGTCGCAGATCAAACGGGCCTTCGACCTGAACGGCTATGTGGGCATCCTCTACCTGCTGGTCACCGCGATCGCGGTGTACGTGCGTTCCTGAGCCATCGCACCGATGAAGACCGACACATGGCGGCAGATCGAGTGACGCTGCCCGGCAGGGTGGACGAGGGACTGCGCACCAAACAGCCGGAGCGGATTGCCGGCATGTTCGACGCAATCGCACCGCGTTACGATCTCCTGAACCGCGTTCTCAGCGGCGGCCTGGATCAGCGCTGGCGTGCGCGGGCGATTGCGGCGGTTCGCCTTCAGCCCACCGATGTCCTGCTCGATGTGTGCACGGGCACGGCAGACGTGGCGTTGGCGGCGCTCGCGTCGTCCACGCCCCCGGCGCGCGTCGTAGGCGTGGACTTCTCGCGTGAGATGCTCCGCCTCGGGCTGGCGAAGACGCGGCGTGGCCGCCGGGAAACGACCCTGCTGCTCGCGCAGGGCGACGCCACGGGCCTGCCGTTCACCGACGGGTCGGCTGACGCGGCGACGATTGCCTTCGGCATCCGCAACGTGCAGAAACCTGACGCCGCCTGCCGCGAGCTTGCACGCGTCCTGCGGCCCGGGGGGCGCCTGGCGGTGTTGGAGTTCGGTCTCCCCGCCGCGCCCAGGTTTCGTGCCCTGTATCTGTGGTATGCGCGGAGAGTACTGCCGCTGATTGGGCGCGCGGTGTCACACCATCGGAGCGCGTATGCCTACCTGCCGGAGTCGGTGGGCCAGTTCCCGCCGCCCGAGGAATTCGGCCAGTTGCTGCAATCGTGCGGATTTCCGCACGTCGAAGTCGTCCCTTTGACCCTCGGCATCGTCTATCTTTACGTGGCGCAGCGGTGACTTGCCCCGCAGCCGTCATTCCGGTTGAGCTGAGGCTGAGCGTGGCGGCGCACCGGGTCGCACGGGCGGGTTCAGAGTGTCCAGGTTCCGAGCTATAATCGTAAGTCTTTCATGTACTTCGACTTCGGAGACGGACATCCAGATCTGCAGCGCCTGCCGCGCGCGCTGTCCCCGCGCGAAGGCATCTTTGTCGGGATAATCATCCACCTGTTGGTCATCATCCTGGCACTGGTGCTCCCTCGGTACTGAATGGGCGCGCAGCCGCGCGAAAGCCGCCGAGGCGGCGCGCGCCGCCATCGCGGAACGGCAGCGGGCGAGCCGGATCGAGCCGTTCATGATGGCGCAACCCCGTGTCGACATCGAGGCGCTCCGGCCCCCGCCGCGCGCGCCCCTGTCCGACCGGGATCGTATGGCGATGACGCGAGAGCGCCCGCCGAACCCCACGAACCAGCAGCCGTTCTCCCGCGGAAACACCAGGCAACCAGAGGAGGCCGCACCCCCCTCCACCTCGCCGCCCCCGGGGGCGCCCACACCGCCTGTCGAGTCGGCGGGCACCAACGGGGATCGTGAGAACCTCCCGCGCGAGGCGCAGACAGGCTATGTCGTTCCGGACCGCGGTGCCGAAGGCACCGGCCCGGCGTCGAACAGCACGGTCGCCTCGCGGATCCCGCCCGGGACGCCGCGTGCGCTCGCAGACGCGCTCGGCAACCTGTCGCGGTACGTCGAGCGGAGCGGCGCACAGCTGGAGAACCCCAACGGGGGCGGCCAGTACGGGCAGTCCTTCCAGTTCGACACGAAGGGTGTGGATTTCGGCGCGTGGCTCCGCGCGTTCAAGGCGCAGGTCATGCGCAACTGGATGATCCCGCAGGCCGCCTATTTCCTGCACGGGCACGTGTCGTTGACGCTGATCATCAGCCGCACCGGCGCGATCACCGAGCTTCAGGTGATCCAGCCGTCCTCCGTCGAGGGGTTCACGCACGCCGCCTACAATGCGCTCGCCGCCTCCAATCCGACGGTGCCGCTTCCCACCGCCTATCCGGATCAGACGCTGCGCATGCGTGTGACCTTCTTCTACAACGAGGAGCCGCCGGCTCCGACGCCATGATCGTGCCGACCCGCGCACAGCAGCGCGGGCTGCTGCTCCTGCTTGCCGCGCTCACCATGTACGTGTGCTGGATTCTTGCACGCTGAGCGCCGGGCCGCCTTGCCACCAACGGCCGCCACGTTCGAACTTGCGCGACGGCAGCCGGGCAAGCCCCTGGTGGTGGCGATTCTCGGCCCTACCGCGACCGGCAAGAGTGCGCTCGCTCTAGCGCTGGCGGAGCGGTTTGACGGGGAGATCGTCAACTGCGATTCGACGGCGGTCTACCGGGGCTTCGATATCGGTACCGACAAGGTGCCTTTGCCTCAGCGTCGGGGCATCCAGCACCATCTGATCGACGTGGCCGAGCCGACCGAGGTCTATACGGCGGCGCGGTACGCGGAGGATGCGTCGCGCGCGATTCAGGAGATTCTGAACCGTCGCCGTCTTCCGCTTGTGGTGGGCGGCACCGGCCTCTACTACCGCGCGCTCACGCGCGGCCTGTTCCCGGGGCCCGCCGCGGTTCCCGCGCTTCGTGCGCGGCTCGAGCGCGTCGCGGAGCGCCGCGGCGTCGGCTTCCTCCACCGCATGGTGCAGCGCGTCGATCCCGCGTCCGGGGCGCGCATCCTCGGGCGTGATCGCAAGCGGCTCGTCCGCGCGCTCGAGGTGTATTTCCTGACGGGACGGCCGCTGTCGGCGCACTTCGCCGAGACGGTCTCGCCGACCGACTTCAGCGAGGTGGTGCCGATCGGGCTGCGCATCCCGGCAGCGCTGACGTCGGCGCGCGTGACCGGGCGGGTGCACGCGCAGTTCGAGCGCGGGCTGCTGGACGAGATCCGCGGCCTGCTCGCGCGCGGCGTTCCCGGGACCGCACGACCATTCGGCGGGCTCGTGTACCGCCAGGCGATGGAGTTGCTGCAGGGTGTGCGCGACGAGGCGGCCACGCGTGCGCTCATCGCGCAGGAGAACCGACGGTATGCGCGACGGCAGTTGATCTGGTTCCGCAAAGAGCCTAATCTAGTCTGGCTCGACGGCCCTGGAGAAGGACCTGCCGTCATCGAGCGCGCCGCTCAAGCACTGACAGCGCTCCTGGAGCCACACGGCTGATGCCGCACACTACCGAAACACGCCCGCACGCCGCACCACCGAACATACAGGATGCCTTCCTCAACTTCGCCCGGCGGGAGCGGCTCGTCGTGACGATTCGCCTGATGGACGGCCAGGAAATCGAAGGGCGCATCCGGAACTTCGACCGGTTCGCGCTGATCGTCGAGCAGGCCGGCACCGACCAGATGCTGTTCAAGCACGCCATCGCGAGCATCAGGAGCCCGCGATCGGCAGGGAACTACCTGTCCCCCCAGGGCTGACGCGCACCGCGCCACCGGCGTGACCCCTCCGACCTTCTCCCGTGCGATCGTGCTCGTGCTCGACGGTGCCGGCATCGGCGCTCTGCCCGACGCGGGCGCGTACGGCGACGCGGGGAGCGACACCCTGGGGAACATCTGCCGGCAGGTCACTGTACGCACGCCCACCCTGCAGGCGCTGGGGCTGGGGTGTATCGCACCGCTCCCAGGCATCCCGCCCGCCGCAGAGCCGGCAGCGGCGTTCGGCCGCATGGCGGAGCGCTCGCCCGGCAAGGACTCGGTGACGGGCCACTGGGAAATGACGGGGCTGGTGCTCGAGCGCGCATTCCCGACGTTCCCGGATGGTTTCCCCCGCGAGTTGATCGAACGCTTCGAAGCGCTGATTGGCCGGAGGACGATCGGCAACCTGGTCGCCTCGGGCACGCAGATCATCGAGCAGCTGGGCGCGGAGCACATGCGAACGCAGGCGCCCATCGTCTACACGTCGGCCGACAGCGTATTCCAGATCGCCGCGCACGAGGACGTGATCCCCGTCCCGGAGCTGTACCGGATCTGTGAACTGGCGTACGATCTGGCGGTCGAAGAGCACGGCATGGGACGGGTCATCGCGCGGCCGTTCGTCGGCACGCCGGGCGGGTTCACCCGCACCGCCAACCGGCACGATTACGCGATGCCGCCGAGAGGGGAGACCTTGCTCGATCGGCTCACCGCAGCGTCGATCCCGGTCGTGGCGATTGGAAAGATCTCGGACCTGTTTGCCGGACGCGGGATATCACAGAGTGTCCACACCGCCAACGACGATGAGGTGATGGATGCTGTGAGCGAGGCGACGGACGATACGCCCTCGGGATTGATCTTCGCCAACCTCGTGGATTTCGATGCCCAGTACGGACACCGCAACGATGTAGCCGGCTACGCAGCGAACGTGGAGCGATTCGACGCCAGACTCGCCGAGCTGCTTCCGGCCCTGGGCCCGTCCGACCTGCTGGCGGTCACGGCCGACCACGGGAACGATCCGACAACGCCGAGCACGGATCACTCACGCGAGTACGTCCCGCTGCTGGTCTACGGCGTCGAGGTCCGTGCCGGGACGAACCTCGGCACCCGGTCCACATTCGCTGACCTGGGGCAGACGCTCGCCGACGCGTTCGCGGTGCCGGCACTTGCTGCCGGCACGAGCGTTCTCCGCGAGCTGCGAGCGTCCTGAGGTGCCGATGGCGTCCACGATTCGCGAACAGCTCGAGCGGCGCGAGCGTGAAATTCTCGCCTCGCAGGCAGCCCTGAGCGCCGCCACGCGTGGCCGGCTGCGCGCCGAGCCCGAAGACCCGATCCGGCCGGCGTTCCAGCGGGATCGCGATCGCATCGTGCACTGCAAGGCGTTCCGCCGGCTGAAACACAAGACGCAGGTGTTCTTCGCGCCGATGGGCGATCACTACCGCACGCGACTCACGCACACGCTGGAGGTGTCGCAGATCGCGCGGACGATCGCCAAGGTGCTGCGATTGCAGGAGGAGCTCACCGAGGCGATCGCTCTTGGCCACGACCTCGGACACACGCCGTTCGGTCATGCCGGCGAGCGTGTGCTGAACGATCTCGCGCCGGGCGGCTTCAACCACTACGAGCAGAGCCTGCGCATCGTCGACGTCCTCGAGAACGACGGGCGCGGCCTGAACCTCACCTGGGAAGTGCGCGACGGCATCGCGAAGCACTCCAAGGGCAAGGGCGGCGCGCCCGTCGGCGCGGCACCCGACCAGCGCGCGGCGACCCTCGAAGGGCAGATCGCCCGCGTCGCCGATCTGGTTGCCTACGTGAACCATGACATCGACGATGCGGCCCGGGCGGGGTTGCTCACGGAAGCCGGCCTGCCGCAGTCCGCCATTGCGGTGCTCGGGCGCTCATCGTCCGCGCGGATCGGGACGATGGTCGCCGACGTCGTGCACGCCACGCTGGCGGACGGCTGCTCCGAGATCCGGATGACGGCCGCGGTGCTTGAGGCGACGCTCGAGCTGCGGAGCTTCCTGTTCGACGCGGTATACGAGAACGAGATTTCGACAGCCGAGTTCAAGAAGGCCACCGGCATCCTTGGCGGCCTCTGGGAACGCATCCGCGATCAGCCGGACGGCTTCCTCGACACCCGCACCATGGAGCAGGAGGGTGTCGACGTCGCCGCCCGTGACTTCATCGCGGGCATGACGGATCGCTACGCCGTGTCGCTCTTCGAGCGGCTGTTCGTGCCAAAGCCGTGGGTCGGGATGGACTGAGGTGTCGGAGGCAGGATGTCGACGACGGCCGACGCCTCGGGCCGCTACGGCGGGTGACGACGGGCGGTTCCATTACGTGGGCGACGAGTCACGGCTGCGCTAGGTTCGCCGCCACCCGGAGGGCCGCCCGTCGCCCCGCCTACCGCCCACTGCCGACCGCCCACTGCCGACCGCCTACCGCCCACTGCCGACCACCTACCGCCTACCGCCTACCGCCTACCGCCTACCGCCTACCGCCTACCGCCTACCGCCTACCGCCTACCGCCTGATTTTGCATGTTATACTCCGAGGTCGGCCTCAGGGGCGCGCCCCGCAGAGGGGACCCTATGACAATGTTTCTCGATGTCGAGACCATCCGCGAGCCGAACAAGCGGGTCGAGCGGATTGAGCCTTCATCGGCCTTCGAGCCGGAAGATGTATTCCGGATCGGGGCGCCTGTCGAGTTGCGGCTCAACCTGCACAAGGACAGAGCGAAGGTTCGGCTCACCGGGAGCGTGAAGACCACCGTCGAGGTCGAATGCAGCCGGTGCCTCGAAGGATTCCACGTGCCGATCGAGTCGACGTTCGACGTGCAGTATCTGCCGGCGACGGCGGCGCCAGCCGATCCGGATCGCGAGGTTGGCGAGCAGGAGCTCGACACGGCGTTTTACCAGGACGGCGTCATCGACTTGCGGCAGCTCGTTCGCGAGCAGATCTTCCTGATGCTGCCGATGAAGCCGTTATGCCAGGAGTCGTGCGCCGGGTTGTGCCCCGTGTGCGGCACCAATCTCAACACCGGCTCCTGCGAATGCTCGCCGGAGTGGGAGGATCCCCGCCTGGCGCCGCTCAAGGCGCTCGCGCGGAAGAGCGACACAGATGCCTAATCCGAAACGCCGTCACTCCAAGACCCGGGGCCGCAAGCGTCGTACGCACGACGCGCTCGTCCAGGCCGGCTCGAGCCAATGCCCGCAGTGCCAGGAGGCCAAGGCGCCGCACCGCGTGTGCGCAGCGTGCGGGTACTACAAGGGCCGGCAGGTCCGGGCCGTCGACGAACAGTAACTGCAGTGCGTCCGCATCGGTGTCCGGCCGATGAACGAATCTTCCGCCGCGCGTGTCACCCACCGCATTGCCGTGGACGCCATGGGGGGCGATCACGCGCCGGGGCCGATCATCGACGGCGCCCTGGCGTCCGCCCGGCACCTTCCCATCGGCCTGCTTCTGGCCGGCCCGCGTGAGGCGATCGAGCGTGAGCTCGCCCGGCACGCAGATGCCGTTTCGCTCGACATCACCATCATCGATGCGCCTGACGTGATCGGCATGTCGGAGGCGCCCGCTCAGGCGCTCCGGCGCAAGCCGCGCGCCTCGATCCGACTGGCGGCTGAAGCGGTCGCCGATGGACGAGCGGTGGCGATGTTCAGCGCGGGCAGCACCGGCGCGTCGGTCATGGCTGCTTACGGCGGCTTCGGCCTGCTGCCTGGGGTGGACCGGCCTGCGCTTGCGACCACCATCCCCACGCGAACCGGCGCCGCGGTGCTGCTCGATGCGGGCGCGAACGTCGAATGCCGGGCCGCGCACCTGCTGCAGTTCGCGGCCATGGGCACGGTCTACGCGCGCGTGGCGCTGGGCGTCCAGCATCCGCGGGTGGGGCTGCTTTCTATCGGCGAGGAAGAGAGCAAGGGCACCGAGGTCATCCGCGAGGCGCACCGGCTGCTGAAGGCGGGGACCCTCAATTTCATCGGCAACGTCGAGGGCCGCGACGTCTACTCGGGGATGGCGGACGTGATCGTCTGCGACGGGTTCACGGGCAACGTTGCATTGAAGATCAGCGAGGGTCTCGTGGACGCGGTAGAGCAGCTTCTCGGAGAGGAGTTGCAGAGCACGTTCAGCACGCGAATGGGATACTTGCTCTCGCTGCGGGCGTTCCGCCGCTTCCGTAAGCGCGTAGACTACTCGGAGTACGGCGGCGCTCCACTTCTCGGCGTCAACCGGCTCTGCATCGTGGGCCACGGCCGCTCGTCGGCGAAGGCCGTGCGCAACGCCGTGGCGATGGCGCATCGCTTTGCGGCGCAGCGCGTGATCGATCAGCTCGAACAGGGCATAGCCGGTCTTGCGGTGCCAGACCGGTGATTGCATTCCTTTTTCCCGGACAGGGCTCCCAGAAAGTGGGGATGGGAAAGGCGCTCGCGGAAGCGTTCCCCGAGTGCCGGGCGGTGTTCGAAGAGGCCGATGCGGCGCTCGGCGAACCGCTCAGCCGGCTGTGCTTCGAGGGTCCGGAGGACCGGCTCATGCTGACGCAGAACACCCAGCCGGCCATCCTGACCGTCAGCGTCGCGGCGGCGCGGCTGCTGTCGGCACGTGGCATCCGGCCTGCCCTTCTCGCGGGTCACAGCCTGGGGGAGTATTCGGCACACGTGGTGGCCGGAACCCTGGATTTTTCCGACGCCGTCCGGATCGTGAGGCGGCGTGGCCAGTACATGCAGGATGCCGTCCCGGTGGGCACAGGCGCGATGGCCGCCCTCCTGGGAATTGATGAGGCGCTGGCAGCACAGGCATGCGCCGAAGCAGCTGACGGTGACGTCGTGGGCCCCGCCAACCTGAACGGGCCTGGGCAGGTGGTGATCGCCGGCACGCGCGAGGCGGTGGGACGGGCAGGGGAGCGTGCGAAGGCGCTCGGCGCCAAACGGGTGGTGACGTTGCCGGTGAGCGCGCCGTTTCACTGCGCCCTGATGAAGCCGGCCGAAGAACGGCTCGCGCCGGAACTGCGGGCCTTGCGCGCCCGGGATCCGCGCGTGCCGGTGATCGCCAACGTCGATGCGGCGCCGAAAACGACCGCCCGGGCATCGATCGACGCGCTGGTGGCGCAAGTCTCGGCGCCGGTGCGGTGGCAGGACGTCGTGTGCCGGCTTGCGTCTGCCGGCGTCCGCGCGTATGTTGAAGTGGGTCCTGGGACGGTGTTGAGCGGGCTGGCACGCAAGATTCAGCGTGATGCCCGCGTGGCCAATCTGCAATCGCCCGGGGACCTCGAGGCCGTCGAGGCGCTGGTTCGCGAGACGGCCTAGCGGGCATGTCGCCCGCCGGCCCTTCGGTCACGCTGTCGCTCCCCCCGATTCGTCCATGATCGACCTCTCCCAGCGCGTCGCCCTCGTCACCGGTGCGTCCCGCGGCATCGGCCGGGCGATTGCGCTCCGCCTTGCCGCGCAGGGCGCGACGGTGGTTGCGGCAGCCCGTGGCGAGAACGCGGAGGAAACCGTGGCCGCCATTACCGCGGCCGGCGGACGCGGCGAGCCAATCGCGCTGGAGGTGACCGACGCGGCGGCGATTGACGGGGCGATGGCTGGCATTCTCCAACGGCACGGACGGATCGACATTCTGGTCAACAACGCCGGCATCACGCGCGACGGGTTGCTGCTGCGCATGAAGCGCGACGACTGGGATGCCGTGATCGGCACCAACCTGACCGCAGCGTTCGCCTTGACACAGGCCGCGCTCAAGCCGATGGTGCGGCAGCGTTCCGGTCGCATCATCGCGGTCAGTTCCGTCGTGGGTCAGATGGGCAACGCCGGCCAGGCGAACTATGCAGCCTCCAAGGCTGGGCTGATCGGATTCTGCAAGGCGCTGGCCCGCGAGGTGGCCTCGCGCAGCATCACGGTCAACGTCGTGGCCCCGGGACTCATCGACACCGACATGACGAGGGGCCTGGTGGGGATCGCGAAACAGGACTGGTCGCAGCAGATTCCGCTCGGCCGCCTGGGTGCGCCAGACGATGTGGCAGCGGCGGTGTGCTTCCTTGCATCGGATGAGGCGTCGTATATTACAGGACACGTTCTGGCCGTGAACGGCGGGATGTACACGTAGGAGGACGAATGGCGGTTGCGGAGAAGGTCAAGAGCATCATCGTGGAACAGCTCGGCGTGGACGAGGAAGAGGTGACCAATGATGCCTCGTTCGTCGAGGACCTCGGCGCCGATTCGCTGGACACGGTGGAGCTGGTGATGGCGTTCGAAGAGGAGTTCGGGATCGAAATCCCGGACGAGGACGCTGAGAAGATTACGCGCGTGAAGGAAGCCGTCGAGTACATCGAGGCGCACGCCAAGAACAAGAAGTAGCCGGCGCTGCGGCTCCGCGCCGGGGCGTTTCGCGTGGTCCGCGCCGCGGCGGGTGGTGGAGGCAGATTGAGCAGGCGAGTCGTTGTGACCGGCATCGGGCTGGTGTCCTCGGTGGGCATCGGCACCGACGCCACCTGGGAATCGCTCCTGGCGGGGCGGAGCGGCATCGGACCGATCACGCGGTTCGACGCGGCCGCATTCTCGACACGCTTCGCGGCGGAGGTGAAGGCCTTCGATCCGCTCCGCTTCATCGAGAAAAAAGAAGTCAAGAAGATGGACATCTTCATCCAGTTCGCCATCGCCGCATCGCAGTTCGCGATGGACGATTCGGAACTGAAGGTGACCCCTGAGATCGCCCCCCGCGTCGGCGTCTTCATTGCGTCGGGTATCGGCGGCTTCACCACGATCGAGCGCGAGCACAAGGCCTTGCTCGAGGGAGGCCCGCGCCGGATCTCGCCCTTCTTCATCCCGTCGGCCATCATCAATCTCGCGTCCGGCCAGGTGTCGATTCGCTTCGGCGCGCAAGGCCCCAACTCTGCGACGTGTACTGCGTGCACCGCCTCCGCGCATGCCCTCGGCGACGCCTCCGAGATCATCCGGCGCGGAGCGGCGGACGTGATGATCGCCGGCGGTTCGGAGGCAGCCGTTTGCGCCATGGGAATCGGCGGGTTCGCCGCCATGCGCGCGCTGTCGACCCGCAACGACGATCCGGCAGGATCGAGCCGTCCCTTCGACCGCGACCGCGACGGCTTCGTGCTGGGCGAGGGCGCCGGTGTGCTGGTGCTCGAGGAACTGGAATTCGCGAAGGCGCGCGGCGCACGCATCTACGCCGAGCTCGTCGGCTACGGTATGTCGGCTGACGCCTACCACATGACAGCCCCCTCGGACGACGGCGACGGGGCCTACCGGGTCATGAAGGCAGCACTCGACTCCGGCGGCGTCCGGCCTGACGCGGTTGATTACATCAACGCCCATGGCACCTCCACGCCGCACAACGACCGAATCGAAACGGTCGCCATCAAGCGGTGCTTCGGCGACCACGCGCGCCGACTGGCTATCTCCTCGACCAAGTCGATGACAGGCCACCTGCTCGGCGCGGCCGGCGGGCTGGAGGCCGGCATCACCGTGCTCGCGCTCCACCGTCAGATCGTCCCGCCCACGATCAACCTGGAAAGCCCCGATCCCGACTGCGATCTCGACTACGTGCCGCACACGCCGCGCGAGATGAAGTTGACCTACGCGCTATCGAACTCCTTCGGCTTCGGCGGAACGAACGGCGCGTTGCTGTTCAGGCGGTACGAGGGGTAGCAACCAGAGGCCAGGGATCAGTCGGACACATCAGCGGTCAGCCGTCAGAATTTGCCGACCCGGTCACGATCATGAAAATCGCCGTCTGCATCAAGCAGGTCCCCACGCGTGAGTGGCAGCCCCGTCTGAATGATACGAAGACCTGGATTCGCGAGGGCGATGCCAGCTTCGAAATGAACGAGCCCGACGCGTACGCGCTCGAGGAGGGGTTGCGTCTCAAGGAGAAGCACGGCGGCGAGGTGGTCGTGTGCGCGGCCGGGCCCGCACGTTCGGCACAGGTGATACGGGAGGCCCTGGCGCGCGGGGCTGACCGCGCCATTCACGTCGAGCACGAGGAGCTCGGGGCAGCCGACGCCTCCGGTGCCGCCGGTGCGCTCGCCGAGGCCATGCGTGACGAGGCCTTTGATCTCGTCCTCACCGGCCTGCAATCCGACGATCAGGGGCACGCGCAGGTAGGAGTCGTCCTGGCCGAGCGCCTCGGAATCCCGCACGCCACCATCATCATGGAAGTGCAGGTCGAGGGCGGACGCCTGCGGGTGAAGCGCGAGCTGGAGGGAGGCTGGTTCCAGTGGATCGCGCTTCCGCTTCCGGCGCTGCTGACGATCCAGAGCGGCATCAACCAGCTGCGCTACGCGACGCTGAAAGGCATCATGGCGGCGAAGAAGAAGGAGGTACGGAAGGTCACGCCCGCGGCCCCGCTCGCAGCCTCTCAGCAGATCGCAAGCCTCTACGTGCCGGAACGCAGCAAAGCAACCCGGATGATCGCGGGCTCACCTGCCGAAGCCGCCCAGGAACTGGTCCGCCGCCTGCGAGATGAGGCGAGAGCCCTGTAAGGCCCGTCTGCCGATGTGGTATGCAGGCTGATCCCCGCGGGTACGGCCTGGTGTCTCAGGAGTCCGACATGATCCTCGTCATTGCCGAACAGCGCGGCGGCCGCCTGAACAGGGCCTCCTGGGAAGTGATCGCGGCGGCCCAGCAGCTGGCCGCAGGCGCTTCGATCACGGTGGTGCTCCCCGGCGCCGACGTGAGCGCCGCGGGCCAGGAGCTCTCGGCCGCGGCAGTCGCCGAGATCGTGCTGCTGCAGCACGCCGCGCTCGAGCCCTACACCCCCGACGGCATGGTGCAGGCGCTCGATGCGTTCGTGCGGCAGGCGGCACCCTCCCTGGTGCTGTTCCCGCACACCTACCAGACCCGCGATTTCGCGCCCGCGCTCGCCGCGCGTCTCGGCCGATCGCTCATCACAGATTGCATCGGGGCGCGAGAAAGTACGGGCGGGCGCGCGTTCACGCGTCCGATGTTCCAGGGCAAGCTGGCCGCTGACGTGATCCCCCTTGGTGAGACGCCGCACCTGGTGAGCCTCCAGGTCGGTGCGTTTCGGGCGGATCAGGCGGCCCGTGGGTCGGCACCCGTGCGGGTGAGCGAGGCGGCCGTGGATCCGTCCCGGATTCGGCAACAGCCAGACGCGCCATTTCAGGAGGCCAAGGGAGCGGTCGACCTCTCGCAGGCGGAGCGCATCGTGGCGGTCGGCCGCGGTATCAAGAACCAGGAGAACATTGCGCTGGCCGAGAAGCTGGCGGGTGCGCTCGGCGCGGAGCTCGCCGCGTCGCGCCCCATCTGCGATGCCGGGTGGCTGCCGATGGAGCGCCAGATCGGCAGCTCCGGCCAGACGGTCGCGCCGAAACTGTATGTCGCGATCGGCATCTCCGGCGCCATCCAGCACGTCGTGGGAATGAAAGGCGCACGCACGATCGTCGCGATCAACAAGGACGCGGACGCGCCCATTTTCGAGGTGGCCGACTACGGCATCGCCGGTGACCTCTTCGACGTGCTGCCCGCCCTCACGAAGGCGCTCGAGCCGTAGCGACAGTAGTCCATGGATCGAGAAACGCTGGACGTGGACGTCCTCATCGTCGGCGGCGGTCCGGCTGGGCTGTCTGCTGCGCTGCGGCTGGCGCAGCTGCAGAAGGCACACGGCGGCGAGCCGTTGACGATTGCGGTGCTCGAGAAGGCCCGCGAGGCCGGTGCCCACATGCTCTCGGGCGCGGTGCTCGATCCGTCCGCGCTCCGCGAGCTGGTGCCAGATTTTGTCGAGAAGGGAGCGCCGCTCGAGTCGGCGGTGCACGAAGACCACGTCTATTTTCTCAGCGGTTCCCGCTCGCGCATCCAGCTGCCGATCACGCCGCCGCCCCTCCGCAATCACGGCAACTACGTCATCTCGCTGAACAGGTTCGCGAAGTGGCTCGCGGGGCTCGTTGAAGCCGAGGGCATCGACCTGTTTGTGGGATTCGCCGGGGTGGAGGTGCTGTTCGACGGCGACCGGGTGACAGGCGTGCGAACCGGTGACAAGGGGATCGGCAGGAACGGTGAACCGCGCGCCACGTTCGAGCCGGGCGTCGACATCCGCGCCAAGGTGACGATCTTCGCCGACGGCGTGCGCGGGAATCTCACGAAGTCGCTGCTGCGGCGGCTGCCTCTGGCCCACGACCGCCAGCCGGAGCAGTTTGCAATCGGGATCAAAGAACTCTGGGAGGTACCGCCAGACCGCGTAAGGCCAGGCACGGTCATCCACACATTGGGGTGGCCGCTGCGGATGGAGGAGTTCGGCGGCGGGTTCATCTACGCGTTGCCGCAAGGGCGGCTGTCGGTCGGGTTCGTCGCCGGACTGGATTACAAGGACCCGCTGTTCGATCCCCATGTCGCGTTCCAGCTCTTCAAGCAGCATCCGCTCGTCAGCGGCCTGCTGCGCGGCGGGCAGCTGGTGCGATACGGCGCGAAGGCGCTGCCGGAAGGCGGCTGGTACACCATCCCGCGCTCCTACATGGATGGCGGGCTCATTACGGGCGACGCGGGCGGCTACCTGAACTCGTTTCGCCTGAAGGGCATCCATCTCGCGATGCGCACGGGCATGCTGGCCGCCGAAACCGCCTTCGAAGCGGTGCGCGCAGGCGATACGTCGGCATCGCGCCTCGCGACCTATCAGCGCCGTATCGATGAGGGATCGGTGCGGGCCGAGCTGTACCCGGTGCGGAACGTGCACCAGAGCTTCGCGTACGGCCTCGTTCCCGGCCTCCTGTATTCGGCGCTCGCCCTCGTCGCCAAGGGGTGGTGGTTCCGCCCGATCGAGGGGCACGCCGGGCATACCCGCATGCGGTTCGTGACTGACTACTCCGGTGATGCGCCGCTGACCGCCGAGGCGTCCGGGGGCATGAAGCCAGACCGCGTGCTCACGTTCGACAAGCTCACGAACGTGCACTTCTCGGGTACCCGTCACGACGAGGACCAGCCCGTGCACCTGCTCGTGCACACGGAAGTGTGCGGCACGATCTGCGGGCAGGAATACGGACACCCGTGCACGCGGTTCTGCCCCGCGAATGTCTATGAAATCGTGGCTGAGGCCGCCGGCCCGCGCCTGCAGATCAACGCCTCGAACTGCGTCCACTGCAAGACGTGCGACATCATGGACCCCTACCAGGTGATCACGTGGGTGCCGCCCGAAGGCGGCGGCGGCCCGCAGTACGACGGTCTGTGAGCACGCCCGAGCCCGGGTGGCGAGCGTCGCGTCGCAAGCGCCTCGAGGCTGCGGCGATTGCCGCCCTCGGGTATCCCGCCATCAACGTGATGGGCCTGTACGTGGCGATGGCGCGTCAGCGGCCTCGAACACTTCGACGGGATCTTCGCCTCTGGGCGGTACCCCGTCATGGCCTTCTGGCACGGGCGGATTCTTCCTGCGCTCTACTACTTCAGGCGGCGCGGCATCGTGGTCATCACGAGCGACAACTTCGATGGCGAGTGGATGGCTAGGATCATCCACCGCTTCGGGTACATGACCGCGCGTGGATCGACCTCCCGGAATGCCGCACGGGCAGCGCTCCGGGCAAAGCGCTTCATGGAGGAAGGGCACCCCGTGGGTCTCACCATCGACGGACCCCGGGGGCCCGCGCGCGTGGCACAGCCCGGCGTCATCTGGCTCGCCAAGGTGACGGGCAATCCAGTCCTCCCGTTCCATCTCGAGGCGGCGTCCCACTGGACGGCGCCGAGCTGGGACTCGTCACAGGTGCCGCTGCCGTTCAGCCGCATCGCCGTGGTCGTCGGCGAGCCCCTGTTTGTCCCGGGCGACGCCGACGCGACGGGCCTGGAAGCGAAGCGTGTCGAGTTGGAGCGCATCCTCGGAGCACTTGAGGAGCGCGCCCTGAAGCTGCTCGCCGTGTAGGCCTCGCCGGTGCAGGGCGCTCACCGTGCAGGCCGCGGGGCAGTGTAGCCACGGGGCCGAAGCGGCCCGGCGAGATGGCATGAGGGTCCATAATCCCACCATGCCCCTGACCCTGATTTCCTCACCGCGCTTCGCCGACCACGTCACCCCCCCCGGGCACCCGGAGTGCGTCGAGCGCGCAGACGTGCTCGACGTCGTCGCCGATCGCTGGCGCGCGCGTGACGGGCGCGTGATCGCGCCGCGGGAGGCGACCCGGGAAGAGCTGGGGCGGGTGCACGACGACGCGTATCTCGAGGCCCTCGAGGCCACCCGTGGGCGCGCCGCGATGCTCGATCCCGATACCTTCACCTCGCCGGAATCGCTTGCCGTGGCGGCCTTGGCAGCAGGCGCGGCGCTCTCAGGCCTCGAGTGGATCCTGCAGGAGGGCGGCCTCGCAGCCGCGGACGATCGGCACGGTGGTGCGGCCACGGACGCTCCACGTCGTGCGCTTGCACTGGTGCGCCCGCCGGGCCATCACGCCGAAGCCAACCGTGCCATGGGTTTCTGCCTGCACAACAACGTGGCCATAGCCGCCGCCGCCGCCCTCGCCTCCGGGCTCCGGCGCGTCGCCATCGTCGACTACGACGTGCACCATGGAAACGGGACGCAGCACAGCTTCTATCGGGATCCGCGGGTGCTGTTCATATCCACCCACCAGTACCCGTTCTACCCCGGCACCGGTGGCGTCGGGGAAACCGGGGAAGGGGATGGCCGTGGCTTCACGGTCAATGTGCCACTCGAGAGCGGATCCACCGACGGCGACTATGCGCTGGTGTGCGACCGCGTGGTCGTACCCGTCCTGAATGAGTTCGCGCCGGAGCTCGTGCTCGTGTCCGCCGGATTCGACGCGCATGAGCGCGATCCCCTGGCGCACATGCGCATGAGCGCAGCCGGGTTCGGCGCCCTGACCGCGCGCCTTGCCGCAGCCGCCGACCGCCACGCGCGCGGACGCCTTCTGCTCGTGACCGAGGGCGGCTACGATCTGCCGGCGTTTGGTGAAAGCCTGGATGTCGTCGTGCGCGTGCTGGCGGAGGAGCACGTGCCCGACGTGCGTGAAGGTGCGGCTCCAACTGGTCGTGGTGCAACCGCCGTGGACGCTGTGCGCGTGGCCCAGGCCGGCCGATGGCATGCACTATAATTGGGCGTGGCCGACTACAATCCACGCGACCTCGACAAGAAATGGCAGCGGCGTTGGCTGGCCGAGCGCGTGTTCGAGCCGACGGAAGACTCCTCGAAGCCGAAGTTCTATTGCCTCGAGATGTTCGCGTACCCGTCCGGGCACGCGCACGTCGGCCATGTCCGCAATTACATCATCGGCGACGTGATCGCCCGAACGCGGCGGATGCGCGGCTACAACGTCCTGCACCCGTTCGGGTGGGATGCCTTCGGCCTGCCCGCCGAGAACGCCGCCATCAAGAGCGGCATTGATCCCGAGGTGTCGACGCTCGACAACATCGAGCACATGAAGGGCCAGCTTCAGCGGCTCGGCATAAGCTACGCGTGGGATCGCGAGATCGCGACCTGTTCCCCCGAGTACTACCACTGGAACCAATGGCTCTTCGTCCGCATGTACGAGCGCGGGCTCGCGTATCGCCGCAAGTCGACGGTGAACTGGTGCGAGAGCTGCCAGACCGTGCTTGCCAACGAGCAGGTCGTCGATGGCGGCTGCTGGCGGTGCGGCACGATGGTCACGACGCGTGAGCTCGAACAGTGGTTCTTCCGGATCACGGCGTACACCGACGAGCTGCTCGAGGGCCTTGGCCGCCTGAGCACGTGGCCCGACAAAGTGTTGACGATGCAGCGGAACTGGATCGGGCGCAGCGAGGGCGCGCGGCTCCGGTTTCCGATTGTCGAGGCCGATGAGACGAGCGGTGCGCGGGCCGTGGACGTGTTCACCACGCGAGTCGACACGGTCTTCGGCGCCACCTTCGTGACCCTCGGCCCCGAGCACCCGCTGGTGGAGGCGTTCGCCCTCGAGTCTGCCGACCCGCAGACGATGCGCGCGCAGGCCAACCGCTTTCGGGCGCAGGACCGCATCGGGCGCATCAGCGGTGCGATCGAGAAAGAGGGTTTCTTTACCGGGCGGTTTGCGATCAACCCGTTCACGGAGGAACGGGTGCCGATCTGGGTCGCCAACTTCGTGGTTGGCGACTATGGCACCGGCGCCGTCATGGCAGTGCCCGCGCACGATCAGCGCGATTTCGAGTTCGCGCGCAAGTACGATCTTACCGGTTCGCATGGCGGTCGCGCCAGCCGACGCGCCGCGAGGCGCGCCCGCGGACGCCCCGGCGGGGCCGTTCACCGACTACGGCGTACTCGTAGGCTCCGGCGAATACGACGGCCTCACGTCGGAGGAGGCGCAGGTCCGGCTTGCCGACGCGGCACAGAAGCGAGGGCTCGGGGAGCGGACCGTCCAGTACAGGTTGAAGGACTGGGGCATCTCGCGGCAGCGCTACTGGGGCACGCCCATCCCGATGGTCTACTGCGAACGGGACGGCATCGTGCCGGTGCCAGACGATCAGCTGCCCGTTCTCCTCCCGAAGATCACCGAGTTCACGGGTCGCGGCGACTCACCGCTCGCGCACGTGCCGGAGTTCGTGGAGGTGGTGTGCCCCAAATGTGGCGGGCCCGCGCGCCGCGAGACCGACACCATGGATACCTTCGTCGACTCGTCCTGGTACTTTTACCGGTTTTGCGATCCGAAGAACGCGAAGCTGCCGTTCGACCCCCGTAAGACGAAGTACTGGATGCCGGTCGACTTCTACAGCGGCGGCGTCGAGCACGCAATCCTGCATCTGATCTACTCGCGGTTCTTCACACGCGTCTTCCGCGATCTCGGCATGGTCGATCACAGCGAGCCGTTCACGCACCTCCTGACACAGGGTATGGTGCTGAAGGACGGCGCCGTCATGTCGAAGTCGAAAGGCAACGTGGTCGATCCCGACACGATGATCGACAAGTACGGGGCTGACGCGCTGCGGCTGTACGTCATGTTCGTCGCGCCGCCTGAGAAGGAAGTGGAGTGGGCGGACACGGGTCTCGAGGGGAGCTTCCGCTTTCTCGCGCGCGTGTGGCGGATTGTCGATCAGTGGGCCGAAACCGTCGGCGGAGAGGGCATTGCGCTCGAGGGCTGCGACTGCAACGCCGCCGAACGTGCGCTTCGGCGGAAGACCCACGACACGATGCGGCGCGTCACGGCGGACATCGAGGAACGTCAGCACCTGAACACCGCGGTGTCGGCGCTCATGGAGCTCGTGAACGAGCTCTACGCCTTCACGGAAGGCACCCACACCGGCGCGCCGGGGCGGCGCGTGAGCGAGACTGCCGTCATCGAGGCCGAGCGGATCGAAACGGTCGCCGTGATGAAGGAAGCGGTCGAAGCGCTCGTGCTGATGCTGTCGCCGTTCGCACCGCATACCGCCGAGGAGTTGTGGTCCTTTCTCGGCCATGCAGAGGGCCTGACGACTGCGCGGTGGCCCGCGTTCGATCCGCAGGTTGCGAAAGCCGCGGAGATCGTTGTGCCCGTCCAGGTGAACGGCAGGCTCCGGAGCCGCCTCACCGTCCCCGCGGATGCTTCGGAAGAGCAGTTGCGTGAAGCCGCCCTCGCGGATCCGGCTGTGCAGGGCTACACAGCGGGAAAAACGGTACATAAGGTCGTGATCGCGGGCGGCAAGCTCGTGAACGTGGTGATTGGGTGAGCACGCCGAAGCTCCTCGCCCTCGTCCTGCTGCTGGCCATCACCGCCTCTCCCGGCTGCGGCTACGCCCTTGCGGGCCGCGGGTCGTTTCTCCCGGCCTACATCAACGTCATCGGAATCCCGCAGTTCACGAATGCGACGCCCTACGAGGTGATCGACCAGGTGTTCACGGAACGGGTGCGTTCGGAGTTCATCGGCCGCGGCAAGTACCGAGTGCTGCCGCAGTCGACAGGCGTGGACGCCGTGCTGAGCGGGGAGATCACGGGGCTGTCCATCGCTCCCGCCTCGTTTACGGATCAGCAACAAGCATCGCGCTATGTGGTCACCGTCGTGGCCAAGCTCCAGTTTCGCGACCTGAAGACGAACAACGTCCTGTGGGAGAACCCCTCGCTCGTGTTCCGGGAGGAGTATGAAGCCGCACAAGGTACGAGCGCCCTCGACCCGAATGCGTTCTTCGGTCAGGAAGCGAACGCGCTCGAGCGTGTGGCGACGGAGTTCGCCAGGACGGTGATCAGCTCGATACTCGAGGCGTTCTAACCCGGATGAGATGTTGAGGCTTCAGGCTGCAGCCTACAGGCTGCGGTTCGGTCGGGCTCAGCCTGCCGCCTGTGGCCTGCAGCCGGCGCTCATTTCAAGGCTGACGTAATGCCCACGAAACCGCCCGAGCCCACCCTCTCGCCCCAGCAGCTCCGAGCGAACATCGCCGCGGGGAGAGTGGGGCCGTTATACCTGATCGAGGGCACGGACGAGGTGCTCAAGTCGGAGCTGGCGGGGCTGTTCGCGGACGCGATTGAGCCAGAGCTGCGGGCGTTCAATGTCGAGCGGCTGTATGGGACAGACACCAGCCTCGAGCCCCGCTCGATCGCTGACGCCGTCAAGACACTCCCGATGATGGCGCCCCGACGGGTCGTGGTCGTCCTTCAGGCAGAGCGGGTGCTGACCCCGCCGCGCGACAGCGAGGCGTCCGATGGCGCGCTCAAGCCGCTGGTCGAGTGCATCGAGCAACCTGTCGACTCCACGACGCTCGTCTTCGTGACGCATGAGCCCTTGAACGGCACCCGCCGGGTCACGAAGCTCCTCAACAAGCACGGGACCAGGGTGGAGTGTGGCGGCCTCGGTCCTTCCGCGCAGCTCACGCGAGAGATCGAGGAGCGCGCGGCGGAGATCGGCGTAACGGTTGACCGCGCCGCCGTGGCCCGGTTGATCCAGCTCGCGGGAGGCGACAGCGGGAAGCTGCGGGCCGACACGGAGCGTGTCCTGGTGTTCGTAGGGCACGGCACCGTGACCGCAGCCCACGTGGAGCAGGTGGCGGAGCGCGTGGAGAAGTCCAGCGACCCGTGGGGGTTGACCAATGCAATCGAAGCCGGCGATGCGCGGACAGCGCTGCGGGAGCTGCGCCTGCGCCTCGAGGCGGGAGACAACGTGTTCGCGATGCTCGGGCAGATTGCCTGGGCGATTCGGAAGCCGAACGGCAGGATGCAGGAGCACCGGCTGCGCCCAGCCGTCGACGCCATGCTGCGCACGGACATCGAGCTGAAGTCGTCAGGCGGGAACCCGCGCATGCTGCTCGAGCGGCTGGTCGTGGAATTGTGTGGCTGAAGGGGCCGCAGGGCTGTGAAGCCCTGCTCCACGGGGCGAGCTACGCGGCCGTGCTGGCGCGTCGGAGGCCCTTCACGAGGCGCGACTTGTAACGGCCGGCGGTGTTCTTGTGAATGATCCCCTTGTTCGACATCTTGTCCACGAGGGAAAAGGTGTCGTTCAGCCGGGCGTTCGCGGTCTCGAGATCGTTGTCGTCGATCGCTGTCCTGATCTTCTTCAGGGCCGTGCGCAGGCTGCTGCGCAGCTCGCGGTTGTGATCCCGGCGCTCCACGCTCTGCCGATGGGCTTTTTCCGCCGATGAGACTTTCTTCTTCGCCACGAATCCTCACATGGGCGGGCCGCGCCCGCGGATCGTCAAGCGCCCGGCGGTCTCCAGCGAGCACCGATGGGCTGTTCAGGAACCTCCAATAATAGCATGGCCCGAGCGTAGGGCCAGAGCCGGGGCGCCACACCATAGCGGGCGGGGCCGGACTGCCCCGGTCGTCAACGCTGTCTCTATCCCGCCAGCATCCGCTCGATCACCAGGCGGCTTTGCGTAAGCAGGTCATCGATCCTCGAGGGGTCCTTTCCGCCCGCCTCTGCAAAGTCTGGACGCCCCCCGCCGCCGCCGCCCACGACCGGCGCGACTTCTTTGACCACCTCTCCGGCATGGATCCGCCCCTTCAGATCGGCCGTTGTCGAGACCACGATGGCGACCCTGCCGTCTGGAGTCTCGGAGGCGAGGACCGATCACGCCGCTCTTCAATTTCGACTTGAGTGAGTCGGCGAGATCGCGGAGCGCGGCCTTGTCGAGCCCCTCCACCCGCCGCAGTACGGCTTCGACGCCGACGATCGCGGTCGGGGCCTCGGCCGGTGCGGTCGCGGCTGTCGTGCCGGCAACGGCAAGCTTCATCCGGAGGTCGTGTGTTTCTCTGGCGAGCCGCTTCGCCTCCGCCTGCAGCTTCGCGACAGCGTCGAGAGCCTGGTCTTCGCCGACCTGCAGCGTCTCGAGGACGCGCCCGAACCTCTCACGTTCGTGCTGCACGTGCAGGATGGCACCTTCGCCGGTGAGCGCCTCGATGCGGCGCACGCCTGCAGCCACGCCACCCTCCTGCACGATCGTGAACAGGCCGATGTCGCCTGTGGCACGGCAGTGTGTGCCCCCGCACAGCTCCATGCTGAAGTCCGGGATAGTGACCACGCGGACGGCGTCACCGTACTTCTCGCCAAAGAGCGCCATCGCCCCGGCGGCCACGGCTTCGTCGCGCGAACGGACGGCTGTGGTCACTGGAGCGTTCCTGTAGATCTGCGCGTTCACGATCCGCTCGATCTCGCGCTGCTGGGCCGGTGTCACCGGTCCGGCATGCATGAAGTCGAAGCGGAGTCGTTCCGGCGCTACCAGCGAACCGGCCTGCTTGACGTGCGGCCCGAGTACCTGGCGCAGGGCCGCGTGCAGGAGATGTGTGGCGGTGTGGTTCCGGCGTGTGGCGTCACGGACCACGTCGGCGACCGCCGCGATGACGCGGCTTCCGGTGTGCACCGTGCCGGCCTCGACGCGCACGCGATGTGCGCGCGGCAGGCCGGTGCCGAGGCGCGCCACGCCTTCGACGCGGGCGAGGAATGCGCCGTTGGCGTCGCGGAGCTCGCCAACGTCCGACACCTGGCCTCCGGCTTCGACGTAGAAGGGGGTCCGGTCGAGGACCACGTACCCTTCGTCTCCGCCGCCAAGGCGCTCCACTTCCCCCCGGTCCGCATCGAACACGGCAAGCACGCGGGCATCGGGGACGGTCGTGCTCGTATAGCCCTCGAACACGTCCCCGGCCGAACGGAGCGCCTCACGCGCGGCGTCGGACGTGAACGCAAACTCGTGCGACCGTTTCTGATCGAAGCCGCTCTTCGCCCGGGCCTTGCCGCGCTGGACCTCCATTGCGCGGTCGAAACCCTCGCGATCGAACGCCAGCCTGCGCTCGCTCGCAAGGTCCTCGATGAAATCCAGGGGCAGCCCGAACGTGTCGTACAGCTTGAAGGCTTCGTCGCCCGGTACGGCCGTCCCCCTTGCGTCGGCGCGCTCGAGCACGTCCTCGAGCCGCGGCAGGCCTGCCGTCAGCACCGCGTCGAACCGTTCTTCCTCGCTCGTGATGACGCGCACGACCGAATCACGACCGCGGCGCAGCTCCGGGTACGCCTCGCCCATCTCGCGGACGACTACGTCGACCAGCGTGTGCAGGAAGGGCTCCGTCATGCCGAGACGCTTGCCGTGCCGCATCGCGCGCCGCATGATCTTCCGCAGCACGTACCCGCGCCACTCGTTCGACGGCACGACGCCGTCCGCGATCAGGAACGTCATGGCGCGCATGTGATCCGCGATCACACGGCTCGAGATGGCCATCGGGGTCATCTCCGTAGCCAGCTGTCGCCCCAGTGCCACGTCGAACGTGCCCTGCGTCCGCTCCGCAATCGCGGCCAGCAGGGGCCCGAACAGGTCGGTGTCGTAGTTCGACAGTGTCCCCTCGGTGACCGCGACGATCCGCTCGAGGCCCATGCCGGTGTCGATCGACGGCTTCGGCAGCGGATGCAGGCGGCCGTCCGGCTGACGGTCGAACTCCATGAACACGTTGTTCCAGATCTCGACGAACCGATCGCAGCTGCACGCCGGGCCCAGGCACACCGGCTCGGTGCAGGGCAGCTCGCTGCCGCGGAAGTAGTGGATTTCGGAGCAGCGCCCGCATGGGCCCGTATCGCCCATCTGCCAGAAGTTGTCGGCCGTGCCGAGCTCATGGATGCGAGCGGCCGGAACGAAGGAGAGCCAGCGCGCATGGGCTTCCTCGTCGCGCGGGATCCCGTCGTCGCCCTTGAAGATAGTCACGTACAACCGATCGACCGGCAGCTTCCAGACGCCGGTGAGCAACTCCCACGCGAACGCGATCGCGTCGTGCTTGAAATAGTCGCCAAACGAAAAGTTTCCGAGCATTTCGAAGAACGTGTGGTGGCGCAACGACGGCCCGACGTTGTCGAGGTCGTTGTGCTTGCCGCTCACGCGCATGCACTTCTGCGAGGTCGTCGCTCGCGTGTAGTCGCGGCGCTCGCGCCCCAAAAACAGATCCTTGAACTGGTTCATGCCCGCGTTCGTGAACAGCAGGGTCGGATCATCGTGCGGGACGAGAGGCGAGCTGGATACGATGCGGTGGCCGTGGCGCTCGAAGAACTGCAGGAAAGAGGACCGGAGCTCGTGAGAGGTCATGACCGACCATTCTAGCCCGCCGGCCCGGCCCACCCGCCGTGGGCGTGCACCGGGCAGACCCGCAGCCACGCGCCAGGCGGAATTCGCGACGACCCGTGACTGGCGGGTACAATCGGTTGCGCCGCTCGGGCGCGGGCACAGGAGCACGCCGCATCGTTTGCATCGCAGGTGAGGGTCATGTCAGAGACATTTCGCAACTTCATCGGAGGCGCGTGGGTCGGCTCGCCATCGGGCCGTACATTCGAGACGCGCAATCCGGCCGACACCGACGAAGTGATCGGCAGCTACCCCGAGTCCGACGCTTCCGACACGCGGGAGGCAATCGAGGCCGCGCGCAAGGCTCAGCCGGCATGGGCGGCCATCCCCGCTCCAAAGCGCGGAGAGATCCTCTATCGCGCCGCCAACATCCTGGAGTCCCGAGCCGAGAGCGTCGCCCGCGACATGACCCGCGAGGAGGGCAAGACCCTGCCGGAGGCGCGCGGCGAGGTGAATCGTGCGGTCAACATCCTGCGGTACTACGGCGGGGAAGGGGCGCGTCTGAGTGGCCAGCTCACGCCGTCGGAACGCGAGCGTGTCGTGATTCAGACGTTGCGCCGCCCGCTCGGTGTTGTCGGGCTGATCACGCCCTGGAATTTCCCCATTGCGATTCCCGCCTGGAAGACCGCACCAGCCCTGATTGCCGGCAACGCCGTCGTCCTCAAGCCCTCGGACCTCGCGCCTCTCTGTGCGCTGCGGCTCGTCGAGGCGCTCGACGAAGCGGGGGTCACCAGGGGCGCCGTCAATTTCATCACGGGGCCGGGATCCAAGGTGGGCCACGAGATCGTGACCAACCCCGCCGTGAAGGCCATCTCGTTCACCGGCTCGGTTGCCACCGGCAGCGGGATTGCGGTGGAAGCCGCCAAGCGCCGTGTGCGCGTGCAACTCGAGATGGGCGGCAAGAATCCAACGGTGGTGCTCGCGGACGCGGACGTTCAGGATGCCGTTGCCAACGTGATCAACTCGGCGTTCTTCTCGACCGGCCAGCGCTGCACGGCCACCTCGCGCGTCATCGTCGAGGAACCGATCGCAGAGGAGTTCACGCGGGCGCTCGTCAGGCGCGCCTCTGAGCTCAAGGTCGGCAACGGCCTCGAGCCCGGCATCGATCTCGGTCCGTCGGTGGACGAGCGGCAGCTGAGTACGGTGCTCGACTACGTCGGCATCGGACAGCAGGAAGGCGCTCGGCTCGCCTGCGGCGGCGAGCGTCTCATGGCCGGCGCCCACGCGCGCGGATACTTCTCGTCGCCGGCTGTGCTGGCTGATGTACGCCCGGCGATGCGGGTGGCGCAGGAGGAAATCTTCGGACCCGTGCTGGCCGTCCTGCCCGCCCGGAATCTCGATGACGCCATCGGTATCGCCAACGATATCGAGTTCGGGCTGTCGGCCGCGATCTGCACGAAATCGTTGACGTCCGCCTACGAGTTCCTGAACCGGATTGAGGCCGGGCTCGTCATGGTGAACCTGCCGTCGGCAGGCGTCGAGTATCACGTGCCGTTCGGCGGGTCGAAGGGATCGTCGCTGGGATTGCGCGAGCAGGGGCCGGTCGCGACGGACTTCTACACGGAATTGAAAACGGTTTATTTGAAATACTGAGGGTCTGTCGCCGGTGCGCTCGGGCGCCGGGGTCACACCATTTCTATCCCGCCGGGGCGCCCTTCCGCCCTGACGCTTCGCGGTTTCGAGAATATATCGCCATGAAACTGTATCGAACAGCCTCGGGCATCGTTGTCGAGCACGACGCCGTGCTGCGGCTCGTAGAGGGCGTCGAGTGGGACGAAATCATCGCCTGCGACGACCCGGTGCCGCTGCTCGCGCGCGTGCTGCAGGGCGCCCACGAGCCGGGGCCGGAGGCGCTCGCACCGCCGTCGCTGCGCGCACCGATCGGCACGCAGGAGGTATGGGCCGCGGGCGTTACCTACTTCCGCAGCCGCACCGCCCGGATGGAGGAGGCGAAAGCCGGGGGCGGCGGCGATTTCTACGACCGCGTATACAATGCGCCGCGTCCCGAGCTGTTCTTCAAGGCCACGGCGCGACGTGTCGTCGGTCCGGGGCAGCCGGTACGCGTCCGGAGCGATTCACGGTGGAGCGTGCCCGAGCCCGAACTCGCCCTGGCGATCAACGCGCGCGGCAGGATCATCGGCTACACCATCGGCAACGACATGAGCGCGCGAGACATCGAAGGCGAGAATCCCCTGTATCTGCCGCAGGCGAAGGTCTACACCGAGAGCTGCGCGCTCGGCCCGTGCGTGCTCCTCACCAGCGGTGCGCTGTCACCCGACACGCTCATCGAGCTCCAGATCCGGCGTGTTGAAACCGTCGCGTTCGCCGGTTCGACAACACTCGCCTCCTTGAAACGCGGCGTGCAGGAACTCGCTGATTACCTGTTCCGCGACAACACCTTTCCCAGTGGCTGCATACTGCTCACCGGCACGGGCGTCGTCCCGCCCGACGACTTCACGCTGCAATCGGGCGACGTCATCACCATCACCATTCCGCCGATCGGCACGCTCGAGAACACGGTACGCTGACAAGCGGCGCGCCTCCTTGCGCAGCCCTGTTCCTCAACGTCGGCCCGATGCCACACCGACGCGACACTCGAACACGCCGCGTCGGAGCTCGAACACCAGGCTCCCGCGATCGGCGCCGCGGCACGTCCGCTGGAACCCGTTCTTCTCGAGGACGTGAATCGACGCGACCAGAGCGGGGTAAGTGACCGCCAGCACGCGCTCGACGTGCTCGTGCGAGAACGCCCACGAGACGAGTGCTGCCGTGAGCTCGGTGCCGTAGCCATGTCCGTGCCAGGAGGGCAGCAGGGAATAGCCGATTTCGACGCTGCCCCTGGCATCGGGCGCGCCCCTGAAGCCGCCGTTTCCGATGAGCACCCGGCGGTTTACTTCCGGGTCCGGGCGCCGCACGGCATACCATAGCAGCCACCCGGACTCGGTTCCCTCGTGCGCGATTCGCCTCGCGAACCACGTTTGTGACCCCTCGTCGTTGAACGGCGGCGGCCACCCAACCGGCGTTTCCACGTCCAGCGGTGCGTACCAGTCCTCCGCACGAGACGCCTCCCGGCGCGTGACATCGGCCGGAGCGGCAATGAGCTCGAGACGGGCGGTGCTAATCCTCAGCATGGCGGTGTTCGGCCCGGGCGCGCGGCATCACGATCCGTCGGCGGGCATCCCGACTGGCGGCGTTGCTCGTCGCTCGAATATTCCCGATATGCTCGCTCCTCACGCCTTACCACTCGGGCGCCGCGCTCCGACATCCACTCCACAAATAACAAGGACAGGCCACTAGCATGATTCGTACGCGCGGTGCTCCGCAATGGGTCACACGCCCCAGAAACACGGATGGTAAGATGCGCCCGTGAACGGCGGCGCGTGGATGGAACGACCCTTACGCAGACGCCTGCGCTCCAGGCGCGCGTGGCGGCTGCAGGGCACCGGCCTTCTGCTGGTTGTGATCGTCGGCGCCGCCCTCCCGGGTGCCCTGACCGATCGGGCTGCAGGTCCGGTTCACGACAGCGCGCGGTTTTCGCCGCTCACCGACATCACGCGCGAGAACGTCGACCGGCTGACCGCGGCGTGGACCTACCACAGCGGGGACTTCAGCGGTGGCCGGGGTCCCACTCCCGTGGGCCAGGTGCCGGGTGTCCAGACGCGCCCGGTGTTTGCCGATGGGCGCGTGTACGTCACCACGCCCTCCAGCATCGTGATCGCGATCGACGGCGACACGGGTCGCGAGGACTGGCGGTACGACCCGCAGGCGGCCGCGGCGACGCGGTGCTATGAGCCGCACCGCGGTGTCGCGCTGTGGGCCGGGACCTGGTCCACCGGCCGAGCGCACCATTTTTTCCGGCACCTGTGACGGGCGCCTGCTGGCGCTCGATGCCGCGCACGGACGGCCGCGGCCTGCCTTTGGCGTGGCGGGGGTTCTCGACCTGCGCCCCGGCGTGGATGCCCGCACGGGCGAGGCGTACGCCATCACGTCGCCACCGGCGATCTGGCGCGACCTCGTCATCGTGGGCGGCCTGGTGCCCGAAGAGACCCCGCGCGGTCCGGCGGGCGACGTGCGCGCCTTCGACGTCCGCACGGGCCAGGAGCGCTGGCGCTTTCATACGGTGCCCCGTCCCGGTGAGCCCGGACATGACACGTGGTCCGCCGATGCGTGGCAGCGCCGCACGGGTGCCAACGTCTGGTCTTCCATGAGCGTCGATGAGGACCTGGGACTCGTGTTCCTGCCGATTGGCTCACCGTCCTACGACTTCTTCGGAGGCGATCGCCCCGGACAGAACCTGTTCGGTAACTCGCTCGTCGCGCTCGACGCCGCGACCGGGCGCCGCCGCTGGCATGCGCAGCTGGTGCACCACGACCTGTGGGACTTCGATCCGCCGGCGCAGCCCATCATCGCCGACATCCCGCGCGCGGGCGGCGCGAGACCTGCCGTGATCCAGGTCACGAAGATGGGACTCGTCTTCGTGTTCGACCGCACCACCGGGGAGCCGGTGTTCGGCATCGAAGAGCGCACCGTGCCGCCGAGCGACGTCCCGGGCGAGCACGCATGGCCTACGCAGCCGTTCCCCGTGAAACCGCCGCCCCTCTCGCGACATACGCCCCTCACGCGCGACGATCTGACGACGGTGACCGCGGAATCACGGCGCGAGTGCGAGGCCCTGTTCGCGAGCGTGCGCAGCGGCGGGCTCTACACGCCGCCTGGCCGGGAGCTGACGCTGTCGTTTCCCGGGACGATGGGCGGTGCGACCTGGTCCGGTGGCGCGGTGCATCCCGGTAGTGCGTACCTGATCGTGAACACCAACGAGATCGGTGCCATCGGGCAGATGGTGCCGCAGCCCGGGGGGAGCGCCGTGCCATTCGGACGGTCGTCGCCGGCCGGTGCCTATGGACGCTTCTGGGACAGCCAGCACCTGCCGTGCCAGAAACCGCCCTGGGGGCTGCTGCACGCTGTCGATCTGTCCACGGGGACCATCGCCTGGCAGGTACCGCTCGGCGATGTCCCGGCGCTCGCCGCCCGGCGGATCACGGGGACCGGTGCGCCGAACCTTGGCGGAGCCATCGTGACCGCGAGCGGCCTCGTGTTCATCGGCGGTGCGAGCGACAGCCGTTTCCGCGCGTTCGATGTGCGCACGGGGCGAGAGGTATGGCGCGCCGACCTGCCAGCCAGCGGGCATGCCACGCCTCTGAGTTACCGCGGGCGATCCGGGCGCCAGTTCGTCGTGATTGCCGCGGGAGGGGGCGGCCGGTTCTCCGACACGATCTCCGATGCGATCGTCGCCTTCGCGCTGCCGGTCCCACGCTGACGGCTCATGCCCCTCGAGCTGCGACTCCTCCCGGATCGATTCGCGGTCTGCCGCCTCGCACCTGCCGAACCGGTGCCCGCGTGGGCGTCCGCACCTGGTGCCTTGGTGGTGCTGGCCCGAACGGCGGGGGAGTGCTCGGTCGTCTGCGAGGAGCGGATGGTTCCGGATGGCGTGCAGGCCGAGCGCGCATTTCGTGCGCTCATGGTCTGCGGGCCGCTCTCCTTCGATGCGGTTGGTATTCTGGCCGGCATCGCCGGCGCGCTGGCTGCCGCGGCCATCCCGCTGCTCGCGATCTCCACGTTCGACACCGACTACGTGCTCGTACGGGACGAACACGTCGAGGCAGCCAGTGCGGCACTGCGTGCGGCAGGATGCGGCGTAACGCTTTCCTGAGATTCCCCTTCACGTTCCGTGTTCACCAGGGTTTCATCAGATCCTCGTGGAGGTCTCGGCCAATCGCGAGGCGACCTCGCGGAGAATGCAATGCGCCGTGCGCCGTCTTCTGTATACTGCCGGCCACGATGCTGAGACGTGTCCTGTCCCCTGTCCTTCTCTTCCTGGTGCTGCCCTCTACCGATGCCACAGCTGATACCTATCCACGCCAGCCGGGCGTTGACGCCATCCATTACGTGTTCGGGCTCACGATCACCGATACCAGCAACGAAATCGCCGGCGAGTGCACCGCCACGTTGAAGATGAGGGCGGATGGCGTCCACGAGGTGTTGCTGGATCTCGCCTCCGCGTCGGACGGCAAGGGGATGACCGTGGAGGGCGTGACGGGTGCCGCTGGTGCGCTGCAGTACACGCACACCGCGGACCGGCTGCGCATCGCGTTGGGCACGCCGGCGCCGGCTGGACACGAAGTGCGCGTAACCGTGCGCTACAGGGGCGTGCCGGCAGACGGTCTGCGCCTGATCGACAACATGCATGGCGAGCGGACGATCTTCAGCGAGAGCTGGCCCGATCGCGGGCGCCAGTGGCTGCCGATGATCGACCATCCGTACGACAAGGCTACGGGCGAGTTCATCGTCACGGCGCCTGCGCATTACCAGGTCGTAGCGAATGGCCTGCTGCTCGAGGAAGTGGATCTGCCCGGCGGCGTGCGCCGCACGCACTGGAAGCAGTCCGTGCCGATCGCCTCCTGGCTGTACGCGCTCGGGGTCGCACGGTTTGCCACGCACCACTACGATGTCGTACGGGGTATCCCCCAGCAAGCATGGGTGTTCCCCCAGGATGTGGAGGAGGGATACCGGGGATTCGAGTTCACCGGCCGGCGCGCCTTCGAGTACTTCAGCGACTGGATCGGGCCGTACTCGTACGAGAAGTTGGCACACGTCGAGGCTGCCGGGATCAACGGCGGCATGGAATCGGCGTCGGCCATCATGTACGGCGAGAAGGGGGTCAGGCAGGGGCGTCCGCCCGTTGTCCACGAAGTCGCCCACCAGTGGTGGGGCAATGCCGTGACCGAGAGCGACTGGGACGACGTGTGGCTGAGCGAGGGATTCGCGACGTATTTTACGCACTTGTTCACGGAGCAGTTCGGCGGCCGCGACGCCTTCGTGCAGGAACTGAAAAACAGTCTGCCGATCATCATCAAGACACAGGACGAGAACCCGGGCGCGCCCATTGTGCACCGCACGCTCGCGGACATGAGCAAGGTTACGAGCCGCCTGACGTACCACAAAGGCGCGTGGACACTGCACATGCTTCGCGGCATCATCGGTACGGAGACGTTCTGGACGGGCATTCGGGATTACTACCGCCGGTACAGGGATCGCAACGTGTCGACGGCCGACTTCCGTCAGGTGATGGAGCAGGCCTCCGGGCAGCAGCTCTCGTGGTTCTTCGATCAGTGGCTGAATCGGGCGGGCATTCCGACCGTCGCCGGCAGCTGGCGCTATGACGCTGCGGCACGGCAGGTGGAGATCGAATTGTCGCAGACGCAGGCCGCCGACGCGTACCGGCTCCCGATCGACGTGGGCATCACCCAGCCGGACGGAAAAGTGCGCGTCGAACGGGTGGATCTCGCCGGACGTACGGGCCGGTTCAGGGTAGAAGGCCGACGTAGAGCCTGGCACGCTCACGCTCGATCCGAATACCTGGGTGCTGATGCAGGCAGGCCCGTTTGCGAAACGGCCGTGAGCAGACGTGCAGACGCAGGAGGGGCAGTGAGTCTCACGAGACGTGCGTTCGTACGGGCCGCGGTCGCCGGCGCGGTGGGCAGCACCATCCACGCTGAGAGCGTCCTTCGCGCCGCGCCCGCCCTACCCACCATCCAGACGGTGCTCGGGCCAGCCTCATCGGAGACGCTTGGTCCTACCCTCATGCACGAGCACCTGCTCGTGGACTTCGTCGGCGCCGATCGGGTGAGCCGCAATCGTTACGACGCCAGCGAGGTCTTCAGGCGCGTGCTCCCGTTCCTCGAACAGGCACGGGCGAAAGGGCTGCACACGCTCGTCGACTGCACCCCGGCGTGGCTCGGTCGCGATCCGGAGCTGCTGCGCCGCCTGTCGCAGGCCAGCGGAATTGCCGTTGTGACGAACACGGGTTACTACGGAGCGGCGGACGACAAGTTCGTGCCGGCGCACGCCCGTACGGAGTCGGCAGAGCAGTTGGCCGCGCGATGGATCGCCGAAGCGACCGACGGGATCGAAGGCACCGGGATCCGACCCGGGTTCATGAAGATCGGCGTGGATGCGGGGCCGCTGTCGGAGATCGACGCCAAGCTGGTGCGTGCCGCGGCGCTGACCCACGCGGCGACGGGACTGCGCATCCACTCGCACACGGGCGATGGAGTGGCAGCCGTCGCGCAACTCGATCTCCTCGAGTCGCTCGATGTTCCGCCCGGCGCGTTCGTCTGGGTGCACGCGCAGAACGCGAAGGACAAGGCCGTGCACGTGGCTGCAGCGCGCCGCGGCGCGTGGGTGGAATTCGACGGCGTCTCGGACGAGTCGCTCGACGAGCACGCCGCACTGGTGCTGCACATGCGCGCCCAGGGGCTCCTCGGTCGCGTGCTCGTGTCCCAGGACGCGGGGTGGTTCCATGTGGGCGAGCCGAACGGCGGCGCGTTCCGGCCGTTCACGACGATGTTCGAGCGTTTCGTCCCGATGCTGCGGCAGCAGGGCCTGAGCGAAGCAGAAAATAGGCAGCTCATCGTGGACAACCCGCGTGGGGTACTCGTCCCCCTGAGCCGCTGAATGGGCTCGTGCGGCGACGCACGGTGCCGGACGGTGGCCGCGGTCCGCACCCGTTGGCCGGGTTCAGAACGCGTACGCGAGAAGCAGAATGCCCAGGATGATGCATGCGATCGCGTATTTCACGACGGTCCCCAGGACGAACCCGATGAGCACGCCGGTGCTGGCGCGGGCCGCTCGGCGCAGCTCCTGGTCACGCGCGAACTCGAACGCCGCGGCGCCGAGCGCGGGGCCGAACACGAGGCCGGGCAGGCCGAGGGGAAGGCCGACAAGCAGCCCGAGCACCGCGCCGGCCATTCCCCACCGTGACGCACCGCCGCGTTTCGCGCCGAGCACGCCCGCGACGTGGTCCAGGACCCGAGCCGATCACGGCGAGCACGGCGATCACCGCGAGCGACCAGTAGCCCACACGCGTGAAGCCGTCTGCCGCTGCAATTGCCACCGCGCCGAGGAAGACGAGCGGCATGCCCGGGAGCAGTGGCAGCAGCAGGCCCGCGAGTCCGACTGCGATCAGGACGGCGCCGATGGCGAGCCATGCGAGGGACATGAGCGAGAGAGTCTACAACGGCCGCCGCTCACCGTGTGCGGCCTCCGTGCTCCACGGGCTGTTGCAATGCAGCTGCGGCGTGCGGTGGTGAGCGAAGCCCGGCCGGTCTCCGCTTCGGTTCGAGCGCTCTTTGGCGACATCGACATCTACCTGTTCGATCAGTTGCTGCGCGGCCGGTTCGACACGCGCCGCCGCGTGCTCGACGCCGGGTGTGGCGGTGGACGGAATCTGCCGTACTTCCTCGCACACGGCTTCGACATCTTTGCGATCGACGGCGATCCCGACGCTGTGGCTGCGGTGGCGGGGCTGGTCGCGGCGGCCGCGCCGCACCTCTCAGCGGACCATGTGAGGCTGGGTCGCGTGGATGCGCTCCCGTGGCCGGACGGCTCGATGGACGCGGTGATCTCGAGCGCGGTTTTGCACTTTGCCCGCGACCTGGAGCACTTCCGGGCCATGGTGGACGAGATGTGGCGCGTGCTCGCTGCCGGCGGCTTCCTCTTCGCGCGCCTGGCCACCAGCATCGGCCTCGAGAATCGGCTCGACGCCGCGGTCGGCCGCGTACGGCTGCCGGATGGCAGCGAGCGATTCGTTGTCGACGAGCGGACGCTGCTTGCGATCTCCCGGTCCCTCGGCGGGCGCCTGCTGGATCCGCTGAAGACCACGAATGTCCAGCACCAGCGCGCGATGACCACATGGGTGCTCGAGAAGTAGACGGATTCCGCAGTGCGGGCTCGCCGCGCCACCCGCACCGGGCTGCTCAACCCAGAACGTGGCGGATGAGTGCGCCCGTAATCGTGGTGGACCCGATCGCCACGAAGAGCTCGCGCTCAGTCACCGCCAGGCTGAACGCGACACGGCGATCCAGCTGTGCGACCAGCGCGGAGAGCACCCCCCGGTCGACGGCCCAGAGCTCAATCTCCTGCGACCGGTGGATGCGCGCGCCGTTCAGCCGCGCGAGATACTGAGTAGGCTCCTTGTGCATGTACACCGCCACGCGTGCCGAGGCCTTCGACGCCTTGTGCAGCCGCGCGGCATCCGGAGACCCGATGTCGACCCAGGCGCGAAGGGTGCCAGTCACGTCACGGACCGAGATCGCCGGTTCCTCGGGGTCCGAGAGTCCACGCGAGAACTCGATGCCCTCTTCGTACTCCAGCGCGTAGGCGAGAACGCGGGTGAGGAGGTAGTCCTCCGATTCGGATGGATGCCGCGCCACGCGCAGCGCCAGCGACTCGTACACACCGCGGTCGGCATCGGCGAGGTCGATGTCGAAGTGATGGATGGTCGACGTAAGCGCCACAGGTGGGGGCTGCCTCACTGAGTCTGGCGTGAACTGCGGCTTTCGTCGGCGCCGTGCGTACGCCGGGCGAGGTGCCCGTCGAACGCTTCTGCGAAAACGCGCCGTTGTTCCGCGCTGCCGAGCATGAGCAGTTCCGCGTCGTGTTTCATGCGGGCGACGGTGATGGTAACCCGGCGCACGGTCACACCCGGAACCGGGTGCTTGATCTGCCGGAGTCTGCGCGGTATGCTTGGCGAACAAAAAGCGAAGATGTGCGCCAGCGCCCCCAGCCGTGTCCTCCTACATCGAACTCCACGCCGCCTCGGCCTTCAGCTTTCTGCAGGGCGCCTCGCTTCCCGAGACGCTGGTCGACCGTGCCGCCGCTCTCGGCTACCCGGCGCTGGCGCTGCTCGACCGGGATGGGGTCTACGGCGCGCCGCGCTTTCACCGGGCGGCAACGTCGGTCGGAATGCAGCCGATTGTGGGCGCGGAGTTGACGATGGGGCGGCGGCTCCAGGCGACCGGCTGCAGGCTCCAGGCGGCGTCCGGCGAGGTCGACGCCGGGACTGAAACAGCCTCGGAGCCCGGAGCCTGGAGCCTGGGCCGAACTGGGTCCTTCCCGTCCTCGTCCAGTCCGCGGAGGGCTACCGTAACCTGAGCCGCCTCATCACGCGCATGAAGCTGCGCGCCGCGAAAGGGGAGGGAGCGCTGGCACTCGAGGAGCTCGAGGGCCACACGACGGGCCTCGTGGCGTTTGCGGGGCGCGAGGTGCTGCGGGCGCGGCGGTACGGCGTGGGCGGCCTGCTCGATCGGCTGGTGGGCATCTTCGGTCGCGCGAACGTGTACGTCGAGCTGCAGCGGCACCTGCTGCGTGACGAGGAAGCGGACAACGACTCGCTCATCGATCTCGCCGGGGCGTATCACGTTCCCATCATCGCCACCGGCGGCGTGCGGTTCGCGATGCCGGAGGATCGCCCGCTCTTCGACGTCCTCACGTGCATCCACCACGGCCTCACGCTCCAGACGGCGGGACGCCGGCTGACCGAGAACGCCGAGCGGTACCTCAGGACGCCGGCGCAGATGGCGGCGCTGTTCCGGGATCTGCCGCACGCGATCGCCGCGACGCGCGAGCTCGCGGATCGGCTCCAGTACACGATGGCCGATCTCGGCTACCGTTTCCCCGATTATCCCGTCCCCCCGGGGGAAACGCAGGTCTCGTTTCTGCGCCGCCTCGCGCAGGTGGGCGCACGCGAGCGGTATCGTCCATACCACGATCGCGCGCGCGCGCAGGTCGCGCGCGAGCTGGACCTCATCGAGAAGCTCGATCTCGCCGGCTACTTCCTGATTGTCTGGGACATCGTCAATTTCTGCCGGCAGCACGACATCCTGGTACAGGGCCGCGGGTCGGCCGCCAACAGCGCCGTCTGCTACAGCCTCGGCATCACGGCCGTCGATCCGGTCGGCATGGACCTGCTCTTCGAGCGCTTCCTCTCGGAGGAGCGCGGTGAGTGGCCCGACATCGATCTCGACCTGCCGAGCGGCGACCGGCGCGAGCGCGCCATCCAGTACGTGTACCAGCGGTACGGCGAGCTCGGCGCCGCGATGACGGCCAATGTGATCACGTATCGCGGCCGGAGCGCCGCGCGCGAGGTGGGGAAGGCGCTGTCGATTGATGCGGCCCAGGTCGATCGGCTCGCCAAAGCGATGAACCATTTCGAGTTCATCGATCCGTCCGATACGCTCGCACGCCACCTGCAAGTGGCCGGCGTGTCGATGGCCGATCCTCGTATGCAGCTGTTCGGCGATCTCTGGGGGCGCATGCAGGATCTGCCGCGCCATCTTGGCCAGCACTCCGGAGGCATGGTGATCTGCCAGGGCCGGCTCGATTCCGTCGTCCCGCTCGAAAACGCCAGCATGCCCGGCCGCGTCGTCGTCCAGTGGGACAAGGACGACTGCGCCGAGATGGGCATCATCAAGGTCGATCTGCTCGGCCTCGGGATGATGGCGGCGCTGCAGGAGACGATTGCGATGATCAACTCGGCTCCAGGCTCCAGGCTGCAGGCTCCAGCCGGCAGTTACGAGCGTCGCGCCGGGAGCCGGAACAAGGCCTGGAGCCTGGAGCCTGGAGCCTGGAGCCTGGCGGCGGGCAGAGGTGGACCTGGCCCATCTCCCGCCCGACGATCCCGCCGTCTACCGCATGCTCCAGGCCGCCGAGACGATTGGCGTGTTCCAGGTCGAGTCGCGCGCGCAGATGGCGGTGCTGCCGCGGATGAAGCCGGATCACTTCTACGACCTGGTGGTGCAGGTCGCGATCATCCGCCCGGGGCCCATCGTGGGGCAGATGGTGCACCCCTATTTGAACCGGCGCGCCGGGCGTGAGGAGGTCGAGTACCCGCATCCGTCGCTCGAACCGATTCTGAAGCGCACGCTCGGCGTGCCGCTGTTCCAGGAGCAGCTCCTGCGCATGGCCATGACAGCCGCGGGTTTTACCGGCGGGCAGGCAGAGGAACTGCGCCGCGCGATGGGGTTCAAGCGATCCGAGAAGCGGATGCGGCAGATCGAGGTACAGCTCCGCGAAGGCATGGCCCGGAACGGAATCGAGGGCGACCAGGCGGAGGCGATCATCCGGTCGATCACCTCGTTCGCCCTCTACGGCTTCCCCGAATCCCATGCTGCGAGCTTCGCGCTGCTCGCGTATGCGAGTGCGTATTTCAAAGCGCATTATCCGGCCGCGTTCTACACGGCACTGCTCAACAACCAGCCCATGGGCTTCTATCACCCCGCCACGCTCGTGAAGGACGCGCAGCGTCGCGGCGTGCACTTCACGCCGATTGACGTGCAGATCTCCGGCTGGACGTGCCACGTAGACGCCGGCGGCACGATCCGCCTGGGCCTGATGTACGTGAACGGCCTGCGCGAGGACGTCGGCCGTGCCATCGCGGCCGTGCAGCCGCCGTCCATCGCGTCGCGCGTGCGGAAACCGGAACGGTGCCCGAAATGTGGGTGCGAGGATGCGGCGATGATCGAGGTCGACGGTGCGCACGGGGCCGGCTGCAGGCTCCGGACTCCGGGCTCCGGGCCATGATTACCGGCTGCAGGCGGACTGGGGGTCGATACACGGCCCGGGGCCCGAAGCCTGGAGTCTGGAGCCGTGTGTTTCTGTAACATCTGCGCCCACGACTGGGAAGTTGCCGTCGCGGCACCGTGGCGCTTTTCGACCGTGGAGGATCTGATCCGCCGCACGGGGGTGCGCCGGGACGAGCTGGCGGTGCTGGCGGAGATCGGCGCATTGAACTCGCTCGGGCACGACCGGCGTGGTGCGTTGTGGCAGATTGAGCGCGCGGTGCAGGGCGAGCGGGGCGCTCTTCGAAGACGGCGTGGACGAGCGCGAGCAGGCTCCAGGCTCCAGGCTCCAGGCTCCAGGCGGCGTTCAGGCTTCGACGCACGAGCCGCCGGAATTGAGGCCGAGACAAGGCCGGGAGCCCGGAGCCGGGAGCCTGGAGCCTGAGGCCAGCCCGCTGGCTCCGATGTCTCCCCGCGAGCGGATGACGGCCGATTACGCCGGCACCAGCCTCACCATCGGCCCGCACCCCATGTCGATGCGTCGCCACGATCTGGCCGCGCGCGCCGTGCAGCGGGCGATCGACCTCCCGCGCGGCCGCAATGGGCAGCGCGTGCGGACGGCCGGCATGGTGATCACGCGGCAGCGGCCGGGCACGGCCAAAGGGTTCGTCTTCCTCACCCTCGAGGACGAGACGGGCATCATCAACGTCATCATCCGGCCCGATCTCTTTACCGCAGAGCGTATGACGATCGTCGGCGCGCCGTTCCTCTTCGTGGAAGGTATCCTGCAGAATATCGACGGCGTCACCTCGGTGAAAGCCGAACGGGTCGAGTCGCTGCCAGGGCAGGATGTCGCCGTCGACTCGCACGATTTCCGATAACATCGGCGTGCCGTCGCCGGCCAGCCCGTCGGGCCGGCAGCAGTGCTCGCGATACCCTCAAACGTCAGCCGTGCACACGGGACCTCCAGCCGCCGTCGACGTGGACCGCCGGGCTCAGCTCGAACGCTCGCTTGCGCTCGCGCGTACGGCCCTGGCGCTGCTGGCGCTGGTGGTCGTCCTGAACGAACTTCCCGTGTCGGGCGAGATTACCCCTCTGACCGGCAACCTGATCATTGCCTACAACGTGTATGCACTCCTGGCCGCGGTGCTCATCGGAGTGATGCGTCCCCGGCCCGCGTTCGGGGCGCTGCTGCACGTGGGTGACATCCTGTGGGCCGTGGCAATCACCACGGGCGTGGAGTCTCTCGGCAGCACGCCCTCCGTCCTCAATCTCTTCGTGCTCGTGAGCGCGGGATACCGCTGGGGCCTGCGGGAAACCCTTCTGACGGGTATAACCACAGCCGGCCTGCATCTCCTGGCCACCATCATGATGGCGGGTGGTAGCCCATCCACGATGCCACTCGTCCGAAGCCCGGTCATCACGGGCTCTCTCTATCTCCTCGGGCTGGCGTGGATGATCGGCTACCTGGCCGACGAACAGAACCGGGCGCGTGCGCACGCGGCGGCGACGACCCGGGTGCTCGCCGCGGTCGATTTCGCCGGGGGCCTGCGTGCGAGTCTGCAGCGCGTGCTGACGATTCTGATCACCACGTTCCGCGCGGAACAGGTGGTGATGCTTTTCGAGGAGAGCGCAAGCGGACGGGTCTACCGCTGGTCGCTTACGGAGGTCGACGCCGCGGTCCGGCTGGACGAGCTGCCAGCCTTCGACCGGGAGGGCTGGCTTTTTCCGGTGTCGGCCTCGACGCGAGCCTGGCGCCTCAGGCGGCGGCGAGGACACGTCACCGGGGTGTCGGACATCGTCGTGCGCCGGCGCCGCAGCCGCCGGGCCATGCCGGCCGCCTCGCGCGTCCCGTTCAGAGAGAGTGCCCTGGTCGCAGTGCTGGGGATCAGCGGTGAGTGGAGCGGGCGGCTGCTCATCCTCGATCCGGGCACCCGGTCCGACACGCGCACGGTGGACTGGCTCGCCACGCTGGCAGCCCATCTGGCGCCGGCGTTGTACAGTCTGTACCTGCTTCGGCGCTTGCGGTCCCGCGTCACCGTCGTCGAACGCACGCGTCTGGCACGTGACCTGCACGATGGTCTCATCCAGACGCTCGTCGGCGTCGAGATGCAGCTCGCGGCCTTGCAGCGCCGCGCCGCAGCAGGTCACACCGTGAACCCGGCGGAAATCATGCGCGCGCAGGAACAATTGCACGGAGAGGTTGTCAACGCTCGTGAACTGATGCAGCGGCTCAAGCCGGTCACCCTCAACCCCGCCGATCTCCCGGGCCGGCTGGCCGATCTCACCGAGCGCTTCCGCCGCGACACAGGGATCGAGACGCAGTTCGTCAGCGCCGTGGATGAGGAGCTCGATATGTCGCCGCGGCTCGCGCGGGAACTGGTGCGCATTGTGCAGGAGGCCCTCGTCAACATCCGGAAGCACAGCGGGGCCTCGCAGGTCGTCGTACGTTTCGCCGCCTCGGCGACGAACTGGACGCTGGGCATCGACGACGACGGGCGTGGTTTCGACCCGGCGGGCCGCCACACGCTGGACGATCTCGATCGCACGCGGCGGGGACCCGCGCTGATCAAGGAGCGCGTACGAGGCATCCGCGGCGACCTGGTGCTCGATTCAGGGCCGGGGCGTGGCACTTCTCTGCAAATCAGCATTCCTCGCGCATGACCGAGCACGTCGCATCCACTCGCATCGTCATCGCCGATGACCACCCCATTTTTCGCGACGGGCTCCGGCGGCTGCTCGAGTCGGAGCAGGGATACCAGATCGTGGGCGAAGCCGTGGATGCGATCACGGCGGTCACCCTGGTTCGGGAGCACACGCCCGATATCCTGCTCCTCGATCTCTTCATGCCGTATGGCGGAGGGATTGCGACCTTGCGGGATCTCGCGATCGATCCGCCATCCACGCGCATCATCCTGCTGACCGCCGCGATCGAGCCCGGCGAGATCCTCACGGCGGTTCATCTCGGCGCGCGCGGGATCATCACCAAGGACTCCGCGACGGCGCTCCTCTTCAAGTGCATTCAGCGGGTCCTCGCGGGGGAGTACTGGCTCGATCGGGGCGCGGTCGGAGACCTCGTGCAGGCCCTGGTGGCGGCCGGCGCCCAGGAGGGTCGCCGGGCGGGTCCACCACCGCTGACCCGCCGGGAGCTCGAGATCATCGCCACCGTGGTCGAAGGGGCGAGCAACCGCGAGGTGGCCGAGCGTTTCGGGCTCAGTCCACAGACGGTGAAGAACCATCTGTCAAATATCTTCGACAAGCTGGGCGTGTCCAATCGCCTCGAGCTGGCGCTTTACGCCGTGAATCACCAGCTGTTCCCCTCCCGCCGCGATCCGCCGTCCCGCCCTCCGGGTTCATCCCGTTAAGAGGCCGCCCGCGTACCAGGTACTCGTCGATCGCAGGTACCAGGTACTCGAGGTCTATGGCGTGGCGTTCGGGCGACGGGCATCCTGTGTCTGCCTCTTCATTACTGGTCTCTCACCGGCACGCTGCCGGCGGATTGCATCACATATGTCCATCGTTGAGAGTGCGTCGCGCGCGCCGCGGTTTGCGCTGGAGGTGCCGGTGCGCGTCCGGCGCATAGGCGCAGACGTGTGGGAGTCCGGCCAGACGATCAACATCAGCCGGTCCGGCCTGCTGCTGGCTGTCCCCGGTTCCTTCCGATGCCACGACACCATCGAGGCGATCGTGGCGCTGTCTCAGGCGACCTTCGGTGTGGGTGACGTAAGGATGCGAGGTCGCATCGCCCGCGTGACCCAGACCGGCAGCCTCACACAGCTGGGGACGACGATCGACGAGTACCGTCTCCAGCGGGCAGACGTCTCCGAGCTGTCGATGGCAGCACCTCGACGAACCAGCCAACTGACGAATGCGTTCCCGGTAACCGCGCGCTGACCGCTTCCAAGCGCGTGTAAGGGCCAGGCGCAGTCACGGCGGGTTGCAGCTCGCCCCAACCAGAGTCTGTCCGGCACACGTGCGGACGTCCGCACGGCGTAGCGTGTGCCGCTTATCCTCGTCACTGAAGCCTGTACATCTGGCCCACTCCGGGCCGCGACCCCTCCATCCTTGATGTCCGGTGCCCCTGGCGCCGCCATACCGTCTCACTCTCCCGCTCTCTGGATCGCACTCGAGTGCAGTCTGTCTCCGATCAGACGAAGGTATGTCCCCGCCGTGACAAGGCCCTCGTGCGAGCCTGTGCACGATCACAGTAGTGCCGGCCGTGCAATGGGTTGCGCTCGGCGCTGATTGACGGCGAGAACGGCTGTGCCCTTGCGATGTGCGGGCAGGTCATCACTCCGCGTGGTGAGTTGCTGCAACACAACGCAGATTGAAAAGGGCACACATGAAAGCGCGCAGGATCGCCGGACCGCTACTCCTTCTGTTGACCATTGCTTCGTTCGGCATGTGGGTGCACGGGGCAGTGCCTGACGTGCCGACCGGGCAATGGCTGCCCGGTCCCGCGCTGGCGCAGCCGCGTGAAGGAGCGGTCAGCGTCGCACTGGACGACGGCCGCGTGCTCGTGATCGGTGGGCGCACCGCGAGTGGGCCTGTGAGCACGGTTGAAGTGTTCAATGCGAATGGTTCGCTGGCCGCTGGAGCGCACCTGCTTTCGCGACGTGCAGGACACACAGCGACCAAGCTGCCGGATGGGAGCGTCCTCGTGGTCGGCGGCACGACGCTCGTAACGACGGATGACGGCAGTGGACCGGTAACCGCGGAAACGGTGACGAACTCCGCGGAAGTCTTCGACGTGAACGCGGGTGTCTGGTATCCGGCGGCGTCGCTGTCGATCGCGCGCAGCGGGCATACGGCGACCGCGGTTGCCGATGGCCATGTCGTGGTAGCAGGCGGTGCGGGAATGGACGGGGCGGCACTCGACTCGTTCGAGGTGTTCGATCCGGAGTCGGGGGTGTTCTCCTCGCCAGGTCTCCTCTCGGCGGCGCGTACCGAACACGCCGCCGCCGCAGCTGGCGCTACGAAGGTTCTCGTTGCCGGCGGCCGCAGCGGAAACGGGGTCTCGAACACGGCCGACGTGATTGACGTCGACGGCGGCTCGATCGCGACGGTGGTGCTGACTGCGGCTCGCGCCGGCGCGAGCGCGACAGCGTTACTGGATGGCCGAATCCTCGTCGCCGGCGGGTCAGATGGAGTCAACGATCTCGCCTCCGCCGAGCTCCTCGATCCGGTTACGGGCATTTCGATTCCGACCGCATCGATGGCCCAGCCACGGCGGGAACACCTGGCACTCTTGCTTGCGAACAACAACACCGTGCTCATCACTGGTGGGAGGAGTGCAGTGGTCGCGGTGCCCGGCGCTGAGCAGTTCATTCCCTGGACGGGCGAGCTGTCATCTACCGGCAGCCCAGACACCGCTCGCACATCAGGATTGCTATCGAACCTTTCGGCTGATGGAAAGGCGTGGCTCGCTGCAGGGCGAGTAGCCGACGGAAGCTTCCCGGGTGGGGGTGAGCTTTACGGATTCGCGACAATCAAGACTGATAGGAGTGATTACTCGCCAGGCATGACGGTCGTGATGACCGGTTCGGGTTGGCAACCGGGCGAGGCTGTTTCTCTTCTCCTTCACGAGGTCGCGACCGGCCACGCGGATCGCACCTTCACCGGAATCGCCAACGATGCGGGTGACATCGTCAACAGCGAATTCGTGGTGGACGCTCAGCACATTGGCGTGCGGTTCATGTTGACCGCACGTGGTGCCGCCTCGCAGGCGCAGACGACGTTCACTGACGGCAATCTGCAGAGCGACATTACATTCAATATCGGTCCTTCCACCGTGAACGTCGGAGACGCCCTGACTTGGACTGCGACGGCTACCTGCGACAACGGGGGCGGCCCGAACAATACATGTGCTGCAAATGGCTTCACCGTCGGTGGTGCTGTGGCTAACACCTACAGCCTCGACATCCAACAGGCCGCAAACGCCAACTTCACCGGAGCGTCGGTCGTTACCCGACAGGTTTCTTCGACAACGGCCGGCGCTGCAGGCGGATCCTTCACGGCTCCCGCCGCAGGCACGTATTTCTACCGAATCAGACATCCCATCCAGACGATCGGATCGAACACATGGCAGCCCGAGAATTCGGCGGTTGTGACGATCACCGTCGGCTCGTGCACGGCGCCCGCGGTGACGAACCCACCGACGTCGCAGTCCATCACCTACGGGGAGAATGCGTCCTTCCAGGCGGCGGCCAGTGGCACTCCGACACCAACCGTGCAATGGGAGGTGAGCACCGACAACGGCGCGAATTGGAACAATCTGGGCGGCGCTACGAGCACTACCCTCTCCCTGACCCAGCCGGCCGTGACCTTGAGCGGCAATAAGTACCGCGCGGTGTTCACGAACACGTGTAACGGCACCCAGACGGCCACGACCACTGCAGCGACTCTGACGGTCCTCAAGGCCACGGCAACTGTCATGTTGAGCGACCTGACGCAGACATATTCCGGCAGTCCGTTGACCCCGACCGCCACCACCAACCCCGCGGGCCTGAACATCACCTGGACGGGTGCGCCGCAGACCAACGCGGGCTCGTATCCGGTCACTGCCACCGTGAACGATGCCAATTACCAGGGCTCGGCATCTGGCACGTTCGTGGTCAACGCGGCGGGCTCCACGACAGCTGTGACCTGCGCCGCCGGCCCGTTCACCTACTTGGGTGCGACAATCACGCCGTGCTCAGCGACCGTCACGGGCGTGGGAGGTCTCAACCAGTCACTGACCGTCACGTATTCGAACAACGTGAACGCGGGCGTCGCGTCAGCCGGCGCGAGCTTCGCAGGAGACGCCAATCACGACCCGAGCAGTGACTCGAAGACGTTCACCATCGACAAGGCCGCGTCGACGACGTCAATCACCTGCCCGACCAACGTGACCTACACCGGCTCGCCGCTGACGCCCTGCTCCGCGACGGCGACGGGTGCCGGCGAACTGAACGAGTCGGTCGCGGTAACCTACACGAACAACATCAACGCGGGCGCGGCGACGGCCGATGCGAGCTTCGGCGGCGACGCGAACCATACCAACAGCACGGCGACGCAGGCCGGCTTCACCATCGACAAGGCCGCGTCGACGACGTCAATCACCTGCCCGACCAACGTGACCTATACCGGCTCGCCGCTGGCGCCCTGCTCGGCGACGGCAACCGGTGCCGGCGGGCTGAACGAGTCGGTCGCGGTAACCTACACGAACAACATCAACGCGGGCGCGGCGACGGCCGATGCGAGCTTCGGCGGCGACGCGAACCATATCAACAGCACGGCGACGCAGGCCGGCTTCACCATCGACAAGGCCGCGTCGACGACGTCAATCACCTGCCCGTCGAGCGTGACCTATACCGGCCTGGCGCTGACGCCGTGCACGGCGACTGTGGCCGGCGTCGGTGGCCTCAACCAGCCGGTCGATGTGACCTATCTGGACAACACCAATCCCGGTATGGGCACCGCCAACGCCACCTACTCCGGCGACACCAACCATCAGGTGAGCAGTGACACCAAGACCTTTGCGATCACCTATGGGCTATGCAGCGCGGCGGTCGGTGCCGGAGGAGTGATTCTGCAGCCGATCAACAGTGACGGGACGAGCGTGTTTGCACGCAAGGGCGGCAGCACGTTACCTGTGAAATTCCGCGTCTGTGACGCATCCGGCAACCCGATTGCCAACCCGGCTGCCGTGTTTGCGGGCACGGGCGGCTCATTGACGATGCTGAGCGCGGTCAGAGGGACCGTCGACGTCGTGAACGAACCGGGGGTCATGGAGATTCCCGACGCGGGGTTCCGCTTCTCCGGTAGCCAGTGGGTCTTCAACATGGCAACCAGCAATCTCGCGCAGGGCACCACGTACACCTTCAGAATCAACCTGGCCTCCGGCAGCATTTTGTTCAGGGCCGGAATCAAGTAGCCAAGGTCACACGCGTCGGTCCTCTGTCATAGACGGCCAACCCTCATCGGGGGTTGGCCGTCCCGATCCACGCGTTCCGCCATTGCTCGGGGCAACGGCCCGTGCCTTCAACGACCCGCCCGGGTGAGCCCGGGCAATGCTCAACGCGTCTTCTTCCCATACCCCAACTCCGCGCCGCCGGAGATGATGTGATCGACGCCCGTCGTGAACGTCGCGTCGGCGGCGAGGTAGAGGCAGAGCAACCCCACCTCTCGCGGCGTGCCCATGCGACCGAAGGGCTGCGCCTGTTCCCCGGCCTGGCGGGTCGCAGCCGGATCCGGCGACGCGTCGATCGCCTCCTGCCACAATGGCGTGAACACGTTTCCCGGTGACACCGAGTTGACGCGCACGTGCGGCGCCTCGTCGATGGCGAGCGCCTTGGTCAACGCCAGCACCGCACCCTTGGTGGCAACGTAGGTCGTGGCGTGCAGCTGGCCGAGGGTGGCCACCAGGCTCGCGATGTTGACAATCAGTCCCCGCGACTGCCGGAGATGGGGGAGCGCCGCCTTGCACAGCGCGAACGGGCTGACGACGTTCAGCTCCAGGATGGCGCGAAAGTCGTCGAGGCTGAACTCGTCGATGGGGCGGTGCGGCGGGTGCCAGCCGGCATTGTTGATCAGGCAGTCGATTCGGCCGTGCCGCGCAACCGTCTGCTCGAGGAGCGCCTCACGGTCGTCCTGCCGCGTCACGTCACTGCGGATGAAGGTCGCCGTGCCCGGCCCGTTGGCCGTGACACGCTCGGCAACAGCGCCCCCGAGGTCCGGCTCGAGCCCGCAGAAGACGACGTGCGCGCCCGCCTCGGCGAAGACATGGACACAGCCTTCGCCGATGCCCTTGGTGCCTCCGGTGACGATCGTCACCTTGTCGCGATAGCGCACGAAGATGGCCCCTCTCCGCCGGACCGCGACTATCGTGCGGTCGCGCTCGTCCCTGCTGGCGGATCCGCAGGACGCTCGACTACGCCGGAGTCCACGGTCGTTCCGCCCCGTGCGATGACCTGGAAGTGCAGCTGGTCGCGGTCGATCTCCATCAGCATGAAGCTGAGGTCCTGGTCGTACCCCGCCGCCGTGAGCGGGCCGCGGCGGATGTTGCCTTTGCGCAGCTTGCCGGCCGCGCCCGAGGTGAAATAGTAGATCCCGCGCTGCGGATTCAACCGTTCGTAGAAGTGCTCGTGCCCCGCGAGCACGACGTCCACGCCGTGCTTCACGAACAGCGGCTCGACCAGCAACCGGAGATCGAGCTCCGATCCGTGGCGCTTGCCTGACGAGTAGAGTGGGTGATGCGCGTAGGCAATCTTCCAGCGCGCGCGCGACCCGCCGAGCTCGCGGTCGAGCCAGTCCAGCTGCACCCGATCCATGTACGTGCTGTCCATGGCAAAGAACTCGGCGGGACCCTGGGAGAACGAGTAGTACCGACGGCCGTCCATGTTGAAGCCCTTGTAGAACCGCTGATTCGGTGAATCGTGGTTGCCAAGCGCCGCGAAGAACTTGACCCCGCCGTCGAGGAGCGCCTTGTACGGCCGCTCGAACCGGCTCAGGAATTCGCCCGGACCCTCACGCCCATAGATGTTGTCGCCCAGCATCACGGCGAAGTCGAAAGGGAACTGCGTGCGCGCCGCAACCATCCCCTCGGCGAGCTGAAACTGCTGCCTGCTGCCCGTGCCACTGTCACCGATTACGAGGAACTTGACGGAACCGTCGGCACGGGGCAGCGTGACGGAGACATTGGCCGGCGAAGCCTGGCTCGGAGTGGCGGTCGGGGCGGCTCCAGCCAGGGATGCCCCAGCCTCCGGCCCATACCAGACGAGGCCTGAGGCGACAACCAGGAGAAGGGTCTTGAAGCGTGGCACGTCAGTGCCTCCCGCGCACGACCGTCGGCACAACATCCAGGATGTAGTCCACGATCAGGTTCGCCTCGCCATCGAGGAGTACGAGGTGACGATCAAGGAAGCGGTACTCGAGTCCCTCGGGAAGTGGGTAGAGACTGGACAGCAGTTGGGCCGGCACCGTGGCACGTGGCGCATCCTCTGGCCACGGCGTGTTCACACGCAGCGGCAATGCCAGCGGGACTTCCTGCATCGCGGCGAGCGCGTCGCGGATGTCGCGCGCCTGAAGGTCGCGCCGGATGACCGTCCGGAACTGTGGAACGACCGGGGGCGTGAAGATGTCGCCCTGGCGCGCGTCCTTGCGCGCCGCACGAACGGCCGCGGAGAGCTGCTCCTGGTGGCGCGCGATCTGTTCCGGGGTGTCGTCGCCCGAGACGTCGGCCACACCCGTCGCAAGCCTCGTTCGCAGCGCCAGGTAGGCACGCGTCCGCTCTCCGAACTCACGGAGCGAGCGTGCCTGCGGGCTGACGTCCTGGGCGCCGGCCGTCTCGAACGCGCAGCTGGTGGCGGTGAAGACGGCCAGCAGGAGAGGCGCCAGCCAGGCAGATGAATTCGGCTTCGTCAGCACACCTTCCATTATCGCCCAGCACCGCGTCTGTTGCGCGCGGTGCGCGCGGCATGCTCAAATGCGCGCGTCGGGCGAGGCGCGGATCGAGGCGCTCGCGGAAGCGTCCACAGGCGATCGATCTCCCCGGGACGGCAGCCGGAGGCGTGTGAGTGAAGTTGATCGTTCAACCAGATGACACCGTGGCGCCGCTCATCGCGGCCATCCGGCACGCCCGCAAGTCGGTGGATGTCATGGTGTTCCGCTTCGACCGGGCCGACCTCCGGCGGGCGCTCGCCGAAGCCGTCGGCCGCGGTGTGGCCGTGCGCACGCTCATCGCTCACGCCAACAGCGAGGGCCCCCGCAGACTGCGCAAGCTCGAGTTGGACCTGCTGGCGTCGGGCATCACCGTCGCCCGCACCGCCGACGACCTGCTCCGCTATCACGCCAAGTTCATCGTGGTCGACCGCAGCCGGGCCTTTATTCTTGCGTTCAACTTCACCGCCCTCGACATCAATAAGAGCCGCAGCTTCGGAGTCGAGGTGCGGACGCGCCGGATCGTGCAGGAGCTGCTGACCCTCTTCGAGGCCGACGCGGGACGCCAGCCATACAAGGCCGAGGTCGCAGATCTCATCGTCAGCCCGCTGAATGCGCGCGACCGCCTGGCGGCTTTCATCCGCGCTGCCCGCCACCAGCTGTTCATCTATGACACGAAGCTGAGCGATCCCAAGATGCTGTCTCTGCTGCGCGAGCGCGTGCGCGCGGGCGTCGACGTGCGGGTGATCGGGCACGTGGCCAAGCCCGGCGCCACAATCACGTGGGCTCCGCTGAACGGCCGGCGCCTTCACGCGCGCGCCATGATTGCCGACGGCCGGCGGGCGTTCATCGGCAGCCAGAGCCTCAAGCGAATCGAGCTAGACAAGCGGCGCGAAGTGGGCCTCGTCATCCGCGATCGCGCCATTGTCAAACAGATGGAGTCGATGTTTGCCGAAGACTGGGCCAGATCGTTCAAGGCCGCGAACGTCGAGCGCGGCGATCACGAGAAGTCCCCGATCGTGGTGCGAAGTCAGGGAACTGCAGTGACGTGACATGACAGGCTGCCGGCCACCGGGAGGCGACTGCCGACCTGTCGCGCCGGCGGCCACGTCTGGGCAGAGATTGCCGCACGATGGGTTGCGGCGGAACGAGCGCCGGTCGGGCTGAGGCAAGGCAGCATGCCTGCAGCAGCCAGTCGTCTGGAGCCCGCACGCTCTGAAGGTCACCTGAGACTGGACACTCCCGGCTCCGGCACGCTTGCGGTCTGCGCGGCTTCGACGCGGGTGCGAAGCTGACGCACCATCCGGCCCACGCGGAACGACGCGTCGAAGATCGGATCGATCCGCAGGAACCCGAACAGCCGGTGCCTTCCGATCGCCGCGAGGCCTGCTGAGGCGATACATCCGCAGCTGCTGCAATCGGGCGTCCCGCCAAACTGGCACGGGCTGATCTTCGTTTGCAGGTCGGCCGAGAGCGTGTGGGTCACCCGCGAGAAGATGCAGTCGGCCGGCGAATCCGGCGGAGTGGCGTAGACGTTGATGAGCCCCTTCGGCATTTCCATCTTCGGGTACTCCAGCCGCATGGCGAGCAGCTCGTTCACCACCTGCTCTCGATCTTCGGGACGAAGCTTCTCGGCCGATTCCTCACCAAGCTGCGGCGTGTAGAGGCTGAACCAGATCTTACGGACGTGCGGCTGGCGTGACCAGAAGTCGGCGAACTGCCGCAGGTACCCTTCCCGTCCGACGAGCTGACGCGTCACCGTGCAGTGCACGACGATCTGATGTCCGACGATGTGCTTGAGGACGCGATCGTAGGTGGCGGGCGCCCGGCGGACGTCGTGCTCCGGCTGCAGGCCATCGATGGACACGACGATCGACAGGCGCGGGATAGCCGCCCACTGAGCCGGGATCGGCCGCACGGCGCTCGTCACGACCTGCATGTGCAATCCCATCTCAGAGAGGCGCGGCAGCAGCACGTCCAGCTCGCGGAAGCGGACGAGCGGCTCGCCGCCGACGAGCGAGACGTGCACGGGGCGGTGCTTCCGGACGAGTTCGATGACACCGTCGATGAGCGCCTGACCCTTGAAATCGCTCACTTCGCGGAGGGTGATGCCGCCGCCCAGGTGCTCGGACCCGTAGGCGTAACACCCCGGGCACCGCAGGGGACACTCACGCGTGATCTCGATCGAGAGCGAGGGCGTGTAGCCAGTAAGAATTCGACCCCAGGACTGCACAATCCCGTCCATAACACCTCCTGCGCGCCGCGTCGCAGCCTGCAGGAATGATAGCAGACGGTGGCGATCGCACTCGCACCGCCGCGGACGCCCGAGCGCCGCGGCCACGCGCGCGTGCTGTTTTTTGGATCGCTCCGGTGATGACGCTCGCCGTATGGAGCGGCGCTCCGGATCGTGTATCGTGATACCGCCTATGATTGAGCGCCGTAAGTCGAAGATCGCGGGCTGGGGCGTGTACGCCACCCAGGCCATCCCCAAGAACAAGCGGATCATCCACTACGCGGGCGAGAAAATCACGCACCAGGAGAGCCTCGAGCGCGAGCTGAAGTACCTCGAGAGGGGGCGGATCTGGTGCTTCACGCTCAATCGCCGGTGGGTCATCGATGCGGGCGTCGGCGGGAACGTTGCGAGGTTCATCAATCACTCCTGCAACCCGAACTGCTGGATCGAGGTCAAGGACGGCGTGATCTGGATCCGCGCATCCCGCACGCTGCGCAAGGGTGAGGAGTTGACGTACAACTACAACACGACCGGCGACGCCGAGATTCCGTGCAGGTGCCGCCCGGGGTGCACGCACAAGATATGAGTCGCCGGCAGATGCTCTATCTGCACGGCTTCGCCTCCTCGCCGCGATCGTCCAAGGCGGCCTGGTTCACGGCCCGCGCGCGCGAGGCGGGCGTGCCGCTCGCGTGCCCCGACCTCAATGGCGACGACTTCGAGAGCCTGACGATCACGCGCCAGCTCGATCATGTCGATGGCGCGATCGACGCGATGCCGGATGGCCCCGTCGGTACTGGTGGGATCCAGTCTCGGTGCCTTGGTCGCGCTCTTTGCGGCCGAACGGCGCCAGGGCAGTATCCGCGCGGCACGGCACCCAATCGACGCGCTCGTATTCCTGGCCCCGGCACTGGACCTGGCGCCGGGACTCGCGCGGCACTTCGGGCCGGCGGCCATGGGGCAGTGGCGCGCCACCGGACGGCTCGACGTATTCCATTACGGCGAGAACCGCACACGCGCGCTCGGCTACGGCTTCTTCGCCGACGCCGAGCGCTACGACGCATTCGCCGCGAGCGACACCACCCCGACCCTGGTTTACCAGGGCACACGCGATCAGACCGTCGATGCCTCGATGGTTGCCCGCTGGGCGAGCACCAGGCCACACGTCACGCTGCACGAGGTGGACGACGATCATCAACTTTTGGCGAGCCTCGATTCGATGTGGACGGGGATCCGCCAATTCCTCGGCCTGGTCTCGTGATCCACCGGCGCTCCGCCGGACGCGCTGCCGCGCTCGCAATCGTCGCCGTTGGCAGCATCAGTGCCGCCACACATGCGCCCGTCGGGGGTGCGCAACCGTCGGGGCCGGCCCGCCGCATCGGATGGCGGGTGGTCGAGATATCGACGGGACGCGCCGTCGACACGGAGGACCCCGAGCTGGTGGCGCGTGCCGTGCTGCCAGGCTCCCTCATGAAGCTGCCGGCGCTGGTTGCCTCCGTCGAGAGCGGCGCCATCACGCCTGCGACGCACCTCCAGTGCCCCGGCTCGGTTGTGGTCGGCGGCCGGCGCATCGGGTGCCAGCACCCGCGCCGGGCACATCGCCTCAGCGCCGTGGAGGCGTTCGCGTTGTCGTGCAACGTGTTCTTCGCGCGGGCCAGCGAGCGGCTCTCACGCGACGTGCTGAACGGCGTGCTGACCTCGTTCGGCTGGCCGACCGTTCCGGCGGAACGGACCCTGGCGATGGCCGCGACCGGGATCGAAGGCACCGCGCTATCGCCGGGGGCGCTTCTCGCCGGGTTTCGGCAGGTGCTCCTGGATCCGCCGGGCGTGTCGATGCGGTCACCGACGCGCACGATGGTCAGGGAGGCCTTGGCAGTGGCAGCGCGGGAAGGCACGGCGGCCGCGTTCCGTGCCCGTGGCGTGCAGGCGCTCGCGAAGACCGGCACGAGCGAGACCATGGACGGGCGTTCGCTGGGGCTGGTGCTTGCCGCCTGGCCTGCCGATCGTCCGAATCGCGCGGCGATCGTCGTCGTCGAGGGTGGGTCAGGCCCCGACGCAGCTACGATCGGGGCGGCCCTCGCACGCGGCGAGCGGCCAGTCGTCACCCCGCCGGTGCGGACCGCGCCGCTGGTTTTGGCGCCGCCGGCGCCCTCTGCCGCGCCAGCCGATCCTCCCCCCGCTGCACTCGCGGCCTCCGGCAGTCCGCCTCCACATCCGCCGATCGAAGGCGCAGGGGCCACTGTGACGATAAGGGTTGGCACGCCACAACCCCGGGGAGCGTACGTGGTCAGAGGGCTGCCCGTCGAAGACTACGTGACGCGGGTGCTCGCCGGCGAAGCGGCGGCCCGCACCGCTCCCGCAGGGCTCGAGGCGCTGGCGATTGCCGCTCGTACCTTTGCGTTCGCCAACCGCCGCCGGCACGCACGCGACGGATTCGATCTCTGCGACTCCACGCACTGCCAGGTGCTGCGGGAACCCTACCCGGCGGCCCGCGCCGCATCCGCCGCCACGGCGGGACAGGTGCTCGCGTGGCAGGGCGCGCCGGCGGCGGTCTTCTACACGGCCTCGTGTGGGGGACGGACAGAGCGGCCATCAGCCGTATGGCCGGGGGCCGCCGACCCGCCATATCTGCCTTCCCGCCGCGATCGCGGCTGCCGTGGCGAGCCCAGGTGGAGCGCGGCAATCGCGGAGGCCGACGTCCAACGCGCGCTCGCCGCGTCCGGCTATCGCGGCGCGAGGCTCCGCAAGATGAGGGTCCGCGATCGCGCGGCTTCGGGCCGTGTCGCCATGCTGTCTCTCGACGGGCTGAGCCCTGGAACCATCTCCGGGCAGAGCTTCCGCATGGTGATCGGTCGCGCGCTGGGGTGGCAGGTGGTCAAGAGCACCGCCTTCGACCTGTCACAACGGCGGGGTGTGTATACGTTCAGGGGCCATGGCTACGGCCACGGCGTCGGCTTCTGCGTGATCGGGTCCATGCGCCGCGCCGCCGACGGCGAATCGCGCACCTCATTGCTGAACGCGTACTTTCCTGGCCTGCAGGTGGCCGACTACCGCACGCTTGCCCTGCCCGGGGCCCCGGTCGCACCACCGGGAGAGCCGCCCCCGGCACTGGCCAGCGGTGAAGCGAGCAGTGTCGTCCTCGAGACGCCACGACCTGCATCTGGAACCGAAGCGTCAGCCGCTGGCGAGCCCGCCGGCTCCGTCGTGAGCACGTCTCGCGCAGGTGGCGCGTCACTCACACTGCAGCTGCCTGCGGCCGATGCGAAGGAGAGGGTATCGCTCCAGGCGCTGCTCGACGGCGCACTCTCGGGAGCCAGTGCACGCACGGGGCGGGCGGCGCCGGCTGCTGTCTCTGTGATCGTCCATCCGTCGACCGAGAGCTTCAGGCTCGCCACCAACCAGCCGTGGTGGGCCGATGCGTTTGAGCACGGGAATCAGGTGGACGTCCAGCCCTTGAGCGTGCTGCGGCAGCGCGGTGTGCTGGAACAGGCACTCGCGCACATCCTGGCACGCACCGTCATCGCGCCAGTAGTCGCCGGACGTGCGGCGTGGGTGCAGGACGGCGCGGCGATGTACGCGGCGGGGCTGATTGATCCGTCTGCCGTTGCCGCTGCACGGGCGGACAGGCGCCCGCAGCGGTGTCCCTCCGATGACGAGCTGCGACGTCCCGTGTCGGCGGCGGGTGCCCGTGACGCGCATGCCCGTGCCAGGGACTGCTTCGCCCGCGCCCTCGGCGCGGGGAAGCGGTGGCACGAGGTACGCTGACCGCTCACGCAGAACGGTCGACGTGCGTGTTCTATTGCAGCTGCAGCGCTACCACGGTTGCAATCGGGTCCGGTGGCGCGGACGGCAGGCGCAGCGTCACCCCGTCCGGCGTCGTCGAAATCGCCACCTGCGCACCGCGGTTGGCCAGCAGCGTGGCGGCCTTGACGGTGCGGCCAAACGCCGGCACCTTCAGCTCGCCGTTCGCGGGCCAATCGAATACGTGGAGGTACAGCATGCCTGGCTTGCTCGTCGCGCGGCCCCACGCGAGCGGAGCGGCGAATGGACTGGCGGCCGACCCGTAGATTGCCTCTCCGTTCACCTGCATCCAGCGCCCGACGGCGGCGAGCCGTTCGACGCTCGGGCCGGGAATGCGGCCCTCGGCGGTTGGTCCAACGTTCAACAGGTAGTTGCCGCCCTTGGACGCGGCGTCCACGAGCTGCCGCACGAGCGTCTCTGCCGGCTTCCAGTTCTCGTCGTACGACTTGAACCCCCACGTGTCGTTCATCGTCATGCAGGTTTCCCAGTCCACGCCTTTCAGTCCGGATGCCGGAATCTGCTGCTCTGGTGTTCCGAAGTCGCCGGCGTACTGCTGATCGCTCTTGCTCAGTCCTTCCATGCCCTTGCGGCCCTTGCCCACCCGGTTGTTGACGATGAGCGACGGCTTCATGGCGCGGACGTATGCGTAGAGCTCCTTGCCGTCCTGCTCCGTCCACCAGTCCACCCATTCACCGTCGAACCAGAGGACTTCGGGGTCGTAGCTCGTGACCAGTTCCTTCAGCTGCGCCTTCATGTAATCGACGTACTCGGCCTTCCGCGCTGGCACCATTCTCGTTTTGCGGTCGCCAGCCGTGGCGTGCTTCCCGGCGCTCTCCGCCGTCTGCGACGGATGATGCCAGTCCATGATCGAGTAGTAGAAGCAGAACTTCAGGCCCTGGCGCTTCGCTTCCGCGGAGAGCGCCTTCATGACGTCCTTCTTGTAAGGCGTGGCGTCCACGATATCGTATTGGCTGACGCCGCTGTCGAACATCGAGAAGCCGTCGTGATGTTTCGAGGTGATCACGATGTACTTCATGCCGGCGCCCTTGGCGATGCGCACCCACTCGACCGCGTCGAAGGCGGTCGGGTTGAACTGCGGCGCGAACTTTTCGTAGTCCGCGCGGGGGATGTTCGCCCAGGACATGATCCACTCGCCGATCTCCTTGTCGCGCTTGCCCTGGTAGTCGCCGGCCGGCACCGCATAGAGGCCCCAGTGAATGAACATGCCGAACCGTGCCTCGCGCCACCAGCGCATGCGCTGATCGCGCTCGGCGGGTGTTTCGGACGCTGCCCCGGTCGTTGTGGCGTTCCCCTGGGCGTGTAGCGCTGTGAAGCCTGGCGCGCTCGTCGTGATGAGCAGTCCGAGAAAGAAAACGCCTGCTGCCGCGCGGTGGGTTGTCATCCTGTGCCTCTCGCCTGGCGCCAGGGACGAGCGGCGCCGGCCGGTAGCTTACCGCAGGGAGCGCGAGGGAGCGCGGTGCCGCGCGCGGCCGCGGGCCGAAGGGCCCCGTCACGCTACAATCTCCGCGACCCCGGCGGTCGAGGAGGCCCCGCGATGATTCACTTGTTCGATGACGAGACAGGCGCATCCGTCGGAACGATTACCGAAGACCAGCTGCAGTACCTGGCGGATCAGCTCGAGGAAGAGTCGCCCGGCGACACCGACTACTTCATCAACCGCGAGACGCTCGACCTGTTCGAGGAGAACGGGGCAGACCCGGACCTCCTCGCAGTCCTGCGGGGGGCCCTCGGCAAGCGCGACGAAATGGAGGTCCGCTGGGAACGGCGGTAGCGCCTCCCAGGTTCCGATGAACTATCCACACACCCGCAAAGACGACGTCGTCGACGACTACTTCGGCACGCCGGTCACCGACCCTTACCGCTGGCTCGAGGATCCCAATAGCCCCGAAACGCGGGCCTGGGTCGAGGCGCAGAACGCGATCACGTCTGGGTTCCTCGAGCGGCTGCCGGCCCGTGAGCGAATCCACACGCGGCTGACGGAGCTCTGGGACTACACCCGGTACGGTGTGCCGACGCGCGAAGGCCACTTGTACGTCTTCGCCAGGAACGACGGTCTGCAGAACCAGGCGGTGATATACCAGGCCGCCGCGCTCGATGCCACGCCCGAGGTGCTCATCGATCCGAACCGGCTGTCGCCGGACGGCACCGTGGCGCTGGGAAACCTGTCCTTCAGCCATGACGGGCAATTCGTCGCGTACAGCGTGTCGGCTGCGGGCTCCGACTGGGCCGACTGGCACGTCCGCGACGTGGCATCAGGGATGGATCTGCCGGACGTGGTGCGCTGGTCCAAGTTCAGCGGGGCGGCATGGCTCCACGACGGTTCCGGGTTCTTCTACAGCCGATACGCGGCGCCGGCCGAGGGCGATACCTACAGCGGAATCAACAAGCACCAGCAGGTGTACTTCCATGCGCTCGGGACCGCGCAGGAGGATGACCGGCTCGTGTACGGGCGGCCCGACCGGCCCGATTGGGGCTTTGCCGCCGGAGTGACGGAGGACGGCCGGTATCTCGTGCTCACGCAGTGGGAGGGGACGCACCGCGAGTCGCGAATCCTGGTGCGCGATCTCCAGGAACCGCGTTCACAGATTCTGCCGTTTCTGGATCGCTTCGACGCGAGCTATTCACTCGTCGGCAACGATGGTCCCGTGTTCTACGTGATCACCGACAAGGACGCCGGGCGCAACCGCCTGGTGGCCATCGATCTTGGCGCGCCGGAGCCAGAGGGTTGGACAGACCTGATCCCGGAGCTGCCGGGACGGGACGTCCTGAGCGGCGTCGTGATGATTGGGGACCGCTTTCTTACGGTTGTCCGCTCGGACGCGCACGATCGATTGGTCGTCTACGGGAAGACCGGTGTGTTCGAAGGCGAGATCCGGCTCCCGGCGCTCGGATCGATCGCAGGCATCCACGCGAAGCGGGATGCTCGCGAGGCTTTCTATGCGTTCACCGCGTTCACCTACCCCACCACGATTTACCGGTACGACCCCGACACGGGAGTGAGCGGGACGTTCAAGGCACCGGAGGTGCGGTTCACGCCCGGGGACTACGAGACGACGCAGGTGTTCTATTCCTCGAAGGACGGCACAGCCGTGCCCATGTTCCTCGTCCGGCGCACGGACGTGAATCCCAGCGGTGACCTGCCGACGCTGCTCTACGGGTATGGCGGCTTCGATGTCTCGTTGACGCCTCAGTTCTCGCCGGCCGTCATCGCCTGGCTCGACATGGGCGGGCTCTACGCGCAGCCGAACCTGCGCGGCGGCGGGGAGTACGGAAAGGCCTGGCACGACGCGGGGCGCCTGTCGAACCGGCAGAACGTCTTCGACGATTTCATCGCGGCCGCCGAGTACCTGATCGCAAAGGGTTACACCACTCCCGGCCGTCTCGCGATCAACGGCGGGAGCAACGGCGGCCTGCTGGTCGGCGCCGTGGTCACGCAGCGACCGGATCTGTTCGCCGCCGCCGTGCCGCAGGTGGGCGTGCTCGACATGCTGCGTTTTCACAGGTTCACGATCGGGTGGGCGTGGACATCGGACTACGGGTCGTCGGACACGAAGGACGGGTTCGAGACGCTGATGCGGTACTCGCCGCTCCACAACGTCAGGCACGGAACGGCCTATCCGGCGACGCTGGTAACCACAGCCGACCACGACGACCGCGTCGTGCCGGCGCACAGTCACAAGTTCACCGCGTCCCTCCAGGCCGCTCAGGCCGGCGAGGCGCCGATCCTGGCGCGCATCGACACCCGCACGGGGCACGGCGCGGGGAAGCCCACGAACAAACAGATCGACGAGCGCGCTGATGTGTTCGCCTTTCTCGCTCACATCCTCAAGATGGACGTGTGAGGGGGCAGTACCGCAGGGGCGCCACCTCCCGGGCCGCGTGCTCCGCACACATCGCGGCCCGCCGGCGACACCGGTGGAGCGTTCCTGCGGCGGGTCGGAGATCGACAACATGAGCACACTGTCGAGACCGCTGCTGGAAGTGATCGCGTGCACTGTCGACGATGCCGTTGCCGCCGAGCGTGGAGGCGCGGATCGGATTGAGCTGGTGCGCGATCTCGGACGCGGAGGGCTGACCCCGGATGTCGCCCTCGTCGCCGCAGCCGTCGAAGCCGTCCGCATTCCGGTTCGCGTGATGATCCGTGAGGAAGAGCCGTTCGTCGTGAGCGATCCCCACGTGGTGCGGGCGTTGTGCGATGCCGCACGCGCGATGAGCGGCCTCGGTGTCGACGGGCTCGTGCTGGGTTTCCTCGACGCTGCCGGCGGCGTGGACGTGCCGCTGCTCGGACGCGTGCTGCGCGACACACGCGGCGTGCATGTCACGTTTCACCGGGCGTTCGAAGAAGTCGTGAACCAGGCAGCGGGTTTTGCGGCCCTGCGTCGGTGGCCGCAGATTGATCGCGTGCTGGTGAACGGCGGATCGGGAACGGCGGCTCAGCGTCTGTCGGGGCTGCGCGGGCTCGCCGCACTGGCAGGCGAGAGCGTGCGAGTGCTGTCGGCCGTCGGCTCGGATCTAGACCTGCTCGCCGCCGTATACGCCGCCCCTGAGCTGGGCGAGGCCCACGTGGGCCGGGCAGCCCGCGATCCTGAGGCGGTCGACGCGCCTGTCAGTGCCGCGAAGGTCGCAGCGCTGGTCGAGATACGCGATGCGGTCCGCCGCGAGCGCAGGTAATCGCCCCGCGTTGGACACCGGAGTTCAGGTGGCCGTGCCCTTGACCAGCACCGCCCGCGGATACAGCAGCGCGAACCCCAGCCGCTGCGCGTTGTGGTTCGATTTCGAGCCGGGCTGCGTGGTGACGACGGCCACGTCACACCCCGCGTCGGCGGCATCGCGGAGCCTGCGGCGCAGCAGTGCGGCCTGCACGCCGCGACGCCGGAAGGCAGGCAGCGTCGAGGCACCACAGAACTGTGCCACCCCGTCCGACAGACGCATGCCGGCGCTACCCGCATTCGTCCCATCCACGCGGGCGAGATAGCGGGTGAACGCGGTTGATGCCGCGAAGTCCTGAAACACCTGCTTCAGACTCTCGTCCTCGAACGTCTCGTTCGATTGGGGGCTGCCGTCGGGGTGTGCGAAGCCCTGCACGATGAGGTCCATCCACGTCGCGAGATCGCCCTGGTCGCGCGCAATCGTCAGCCCGTCGCCGCGCCGCCCCCGCGACGACGGCCGAGAGGTCGCACCCGAGAACGTTCTCGAACTCCGTGAGCACGTATCCCCGTCGTGTGAGCGCCACCGGAACGGCAGAATCGGCCAGCGTGGAAATCTCCACGCGGACAGCGCAGCCTCTCTCGGCGAAGCGCTGCTCGACCATTTCCCAGGCGCTCTCCGGAGCAGGCTCGCCGAAGCCGAGGCCAATGACCTTGTTGATGGGGGACCCGGCGCCCGTGAACACGGCCGCGCCGCCGCCGAGAGGCACCGCGAACGCGTCTCCACCTCGGGCGAGAACCGCATCCACGATTGAGAGGGACAATCGGCACTCCGCTGTTTCGATGCGGCGGGCCAGGGTGGTATCTGCAAACAGCACGACGCGTAGCTTACACGGCGGCGACCCAACGTCACATTAACTTCGCTGAAGGGCCTGCACGTAGCGGGACGGCAGCGGATGCCCCAGGTGGGGCTGAACCAGCGACGATGCCCGGATGACCTGTTCCAGGTCTACTCCGGTTGCGATCTCCAGCCCATCGAGCATCGAGACCAGGTCCTCGGTCGCAAGGTTGCCCGCAGCGCCGGGCGCGTACGGACACCCGCCGAGTCCTCCGGCGGACGCGTCGAAGGTGGTGATGCCTGCCTGGAGGCCCGCGAGCACGTTTGCGAGCGCGGTGCCGCGTGTGTCATGGAAGTGCAGCGCGATCTGCGAGATCGGCAGGCGGGACTCCAACGCGGCGAGCACATCCCAGACCTGTCCCGGATGCGCCACGCCGATCGTGTCGCTTACCGCCACTTCATAGGTACCCACGTCCAGAAGCCGGGCGGCCACGTCCACGACCCGCGCGGCCGGCACGGCGCCTTCATAGGGACACCCGAAGGCCGTGGACAGGTACGCGCGCACACGAACACCGCATTCCCCCGCTTCGCGGACGACATCCGCATACGCCTCCAGCGATGCCTGGACTGTCTGGTTGATATTCCTGGCGCTGAACGTTTCGGAAGCGGCCGCGAAGACAGCCACCTCGGTCACGCCCGCAGCAATGGCGCGCCGGAGCCCAATCGTGTTCGGGACGAGCGCCGTGTACGCGACGCCAGGGACCTTTGTGATCGATCGGAACACCTCCGCTGTGTCGGCCATCTGCGGTACCCAGCGGGGGCTCACGAACGCACCCACTTCGATGACCGGCAGGCCGGCCGCGCTCAGCGCATCGACCAGCGCCGCTTTCGTCGCCGTGTCGACCGGCGCAGGCTCGTTCTGAAGGCCATCGCGAGGCCCGACCTCCACGATGCGCACCCGGGCGGGGAGCGGCGGGCGGCTCATGTGATGTCCACCAGTATCACTCCCGGCTGTACCAGCTCGCCCTCGCGGCAGTGAACGGCCCTCACGACGCCGTCTCGCGGCGCGCGCACCGGCAGTTCCATCTTCATGGCTTCGAGCATCAGCACGGTGTCACCCGCTCGCACGGCCTGACCGACCGGGGCGACCACTGACAGCACGGTGGCGGGCATGGGGGCCGCCAGCGCATGCTCGTGGTCGCTGGTCTTCCGACGCGGCGGCACCCCACTCCGCGCGATCTCGACGCGGTGCACGGCGCCGTCGACGTGCACCCAGCACGCGTCCTCGTCGCGGGCCACGTGAACGACCACTCCGCCGCTGCTCGATGTAACGTGCCAGGCACCCGCCTGAATGCCGCGAACCTGGTACGTCCGCCCGTCGATCGTGACGGTGCCGTCCGGTGAGACGATCAGCTCGCGCTCATGAGTGCCCGCGACGGCCCGCAGGGAGGGCGGGGTCACGCGCTCGTCCACGGACCGGAAAGATCCCAGGGGTCGGTGGCCTGGCGATCGACGGCAGCCCCGACGTTCGGGGCCTCGACGCGAGCCAGGAAGTCCGCCGCCGCCGCGACCAGTGCGCCATCCGGAACCGGCGCCTCGGCCATCATGGCCACAATCGCGGATGTTTCACGATCGAGAAAGCCGGTGTCGAGTTCGCCGGCCACGAACGATGGATGTGCAAGCACCGCGCGCAGGTACGCCAGGTTGGTCCTGATCCCGAGGACCGGGAAGTCGCGGAGAGCGGCCGAGGCGCGCGCGACCGCTCCTGCGCGTGTCTCCGCGTGAACGATCACCTTCGCGAGCAGCGGGTCGTAATGGACCGGCACCTCGCCGCCCTCGATCACACCACTGTCCACTCGTACTCCGGGCCCGCGCGGCTCGCGATAGAGCAGCAGCGGTCCGGCCTGCGGCAGAAACCCCTGAGCGGGGTCTTCCGCGTACACCCGGCATTCGATCGCGTGCCCGCGCTGCGTCAGCGACTCCTGCGTCCACCCGAGCGGCTCTCCGGCCGCTACGCGCAGCTGCGCCTGCACCAAGTCCAGCCCGGTGACTGCCTCCGTGACGGGATGCTCGACCTGAAGGCGCGTATTCATCTCGAGGAAGTAGAAATGCGCATCGTCGCCGGTACCCTCCACGAGGAATTCGACGGTGCCGGCGTTCCTGTAGCCGGCGGCACGCGCGGCGATCACGGCGGCTTCGCCCATCCGCGCGCGCAGCACCGGTGTGAGCGCGGGCGACGGGCTCTCTTCGATCACCTTTTGATGCCGCCGCTGCAGCGAGCACTCGCGCTCGAACAGGTGCACCACACGGCCGTGGTCGTCTGCGATCACCTGAATCTCGATGTGCCGGGGCCGGTCGATGAGACGCTCCACGTACAACGTCGGGTCTCCAAACGCCGAGGTTGCCTCGCGCCGCGCCCCGAGCAGCGCCGCGGCCGCATCCCCAGGCGTCCGCACGATGCGCATGCCGATACCGCCGCCACCGGCGGAGGGCTTTACGATGGCGGGGTAGCCGACAGACTCGACGGCGTGTAGCAACGATTCGTCCGACTGCTCCTCAGGCGCGGCCCCCGGCACTACCGGCACGCCGTGCCTCTGCATCAGCCGGCGGGCAGCGATTTTCGATCCCATGCGCGCGATCACGTCAGCCGGCGGGCCGACGAAGGTCAGTCCCGCGTCCACACACGCCTGGGCGAAGGCCGCATTCTCCGAAAGGAAACCATAGCCCGGGTGCAGGGCTTGGGCGCCCGACTCGAGTGCTGCCTGGATCACGCGCGGGATGGCGAGATAGCTGTCGGCGGGGGGAGAAGCCCCGATGAGCACGGCGCGATCTGCGACCTGGACGTGCAGGGCGTTGCGATCCGCCTCGGAGTAGACAGCGACCGTTTCGACGCCGAGCTCGCGGCAGGCACGCATGACGCGCACGGCGATCTCTCCACGGTTCGCAACCAGCAGGCGTGAGAACACCCGATCAGTCCTTCGCGATCCAGGCCGGAGTACGCTTCTCCAGGAACGCGCGCAAACCTTCCTGTCCTTCGGCCGACACGCGGCGCCGCGCAATGGCTTCGGAGGTCAATGCCGTGGCCTCTCCGGGCCCGCGCCGTGCAACCTCCGGGATCAGCGTCTTCACCGCCCCGACCGCTTCTGGACCCGACGTCAGCACCTCGGACGCGTACGCCGATACTCTCGCGTCCAGTTCCGCTGGAGCAACGACGGCGTGCACGAGGCCGATGCCACACGCGCGCGCAGCCGAAAAACGGGCGCCGGTGAGAAACAGCTCACGCGCCGCCGACCGGCCGATCTTCACGAGCACGAACGGTGAGATGACGGCCGGAATGATGCCCAGCTTCACCTCGGTGAACCCGAACACCGCGTCGTCGGCTGCCACGACGATGTCGCAGACCGCGCACAGGCCGGCGCCACCGCCGAGTGCCGCGCCGTGTACCCGGCCAATCAGCGGAATCGGCAGCCGGTCGAGCGCCAGGAACATGCGGCCCATCTCGCTCGCGTCCTCGATGTTCTCCTGTTGCGTATACCCGATCATGCGGGACATCCACGTGACGTCGGCGCCCGCACAGAAGACAGGCCCGGCACCAGACAGGATGGCCAGGCGCAGCGTGCGGTCCTTCGCGGCCGAGTCGGCCCACCACGTGAGCTCCCGAATGGCGTGCTCGTTGAAGGCGTTGCGTACGGCGGGACGATTGAGGACGACGTGCTCGATCACGCCCTCGCGTCGCACGCTGATGCAGTCGAATGCCATGCCCTTTCTCCGTCACATCCGGAACACGCCGAACTTTGCCGACGGCACCGGTGCGTTCCAGGCGGCGGACAGTCCCAGGGCCAGGGCCCGGCGCGTGTCGAGCGGATCGAGGACGCCATCATCCCAGAGGCGCGCCGTCGAGTAATACGGCGACCCTTCGCGGTCGTATTTCTCGAGAATCGGCTGTCGGATCGCGTCTTCATCCTCCCGTGACAGCGGCTTGCCGTGTCGGCTCAGCTGGTCCCGTTTCACGGTAACGAGCACACCGGCAGCCTGCTCCGCGCCCATCACCGAGATGCGAGCGTTCGGCCACATCCAGAGGAACCGCGGTTCGTAGGCGCGACCGCACATGCCGTAATTGCCGGCCCCGAAGGAACCGCCGATGACGACCGTGAACTTCGGTACCACAGAGTTGGCCACGGCATGGACCAGCTTTGCACCATCCTTCGCAATCCCTGCGCGCTCGTACTGTTTCCCGACGATGAAGCCGGTGATGTTCTGGAGGAACAGCAGTGGGATGCCCCGTAGATTGCACAGCTCGATGAAGTGGGTGCCTTTGAGGGCCGACTCGGAGAACAGGACCCCGTTGTTCGCGACGATGCCGACGAGGAAGCCATGCAGGCGGGCAAAGCCGGTGACGAGCGTGGGACCGTAGCGCTCCTTGAACTCGTCGAATCGCGAACCGTCGACCAGGCGGGCGATGATCTCGCGAACGTCGTAGGGCTTCCGCACGTCCGCGCTCACGATCCCGTAGAGCTCCGACGGATCGTAGGCAGGCTCCTCAGGCGTCGTCATGTCGGCTGGCAGCCGCTTCGAAGTGTGCAGGGTCGACATGATCGTGCGCGCCAGGTGGAGGGCGTGATCGTCGTCCTCCGCAAAGTAGTCGGCGACGCCCGACAGGCGCGTGTGCACGTCTGCGCCCCCAAGCTCCTCCGCGCTGACCTCCTCTCCGGTCGCTGCTTTGACGAGTGGTGGTCCGCCCAGGAAGATCGTGCCGGTGCCCTTCACAATCACGGTCTCGTCGGACATCGCCGGCACGTACGCGCCGCCGGCCGTGCACGAGCCCATCACGAGCGCCACCTGGGGAATGCCTTCGGCGGACATGCGTGCCTGGTTGAAGAAGATACGGCCAAAGTGCTCGCGATCGGGGAACACCTCCGCCTGGAGCGGCAGAAATGCGCCGCCCGAGTCCACCAGGTAGACGCACGGCAGTCGATTGTCGAGCGCCACCTGCTGGGCCCGTAGATGCTTCTTCACCGTCATCGGGTAATACGTACCACCCTTGACGGTGGCGTCGTTGGCGACCACGATTGCTTCGCGGCCAGAGATGCGGCCGATGCCCGTGATGATTCCCGCCGCAGGAGCGTCACCCTCGTACATGCCAAAGGCGGCCAGGGGCGACAGCTCGAGGAATGGTGAGCCGGGATCGAGCAGGCGCTCGATGCGTTCACGGACGGGCAGTTTTCCCTGTTGGCGGTGCCGATCGAGATACTGCGGGCCGCCTCCCTGCCGCGCGGAGGCAAGATGGGTCCGGAGCTCGGCGACGAGCCCCTCCATGCGCGCGCGATTCGCGCGGAACTCGTCGCTGGACGGGCTGACGTGGGTTTCGATCAGGTCCATACGGGCCGCGGGCGCCGATCACCAGCCGCAGCAGTCCGTCTTGTACCCGCGGTCGCCGCAGCGCCACACCCCGTGCATGTGGTACACGTTCGCGCGTTTCCAGCGCTCGCACACGACCGCATCGTCCGGCAGGCTCGATGTCCGGAGCGGTGGCGGGGAGGACACTGGCGCTGGCGGCTTGGCGGCGTCCGACATGAGCCGTCATTATAGGTGAGGGGAGCGCCACAATGACGATCGACGAGCGGTCAGCCGCCCGCCGGGATGCGATGGTCCGATCGCAGATTGAACGACGTGGCATCACCCACCCGGGCGTGCTTGCGGCACTTCGCGCCGTTCCCCGCGAGCTGTTCGTACCGGCACACCTCGCTGAGACGGCCTACGAGGATCGCGCGCTGCCGATCGGTTCGGATCAGACGATTTCTCAGCCTTACATGGTCGCCGTCATGACGCAGGCCCTCAACCTGACGTCTTCCTCACGGGTGCTCGAGGTAGGCACCGGCTCTGGTTACCAGGCTGCCGTGTTGAGTAAGCTCGCCCGCCGGGTGACCACGATCGAGCGCCGGCCCGAGTTGGCGGAGGAGGCCCGCAGGCGCCTGGCGGCACTGCACTGCGACAACGTCGATGTCATCGTCGGCGACGGGACCGCCGGGTACCCCGAGGGGGCGCCGTACGACGCCATCCTCGTGACCGCCGGCGCGCCGCACGTGCCGGAGCCGCTGACCGCGCAGCTTGGCGACGGCGGCCGGCTTGTCATTCCGGTGGGCACGGCCCGCGAACAGGACCTGATCACCATAGAACGCACCGGCGATCATCTGACCCAGACCTCGGGTGAACGGTGCGTCTTCGTTCCACTCGTCGGGCGCTTTGGCTGGGACACCGACCAGAGACGCTCCTGAAACGTTTCGGCTTGCACCGTATCCGTATGTAGCCTATTGCTACGCCCGGCGGGCAGATGTATGATTCGGCTTCGCCGCAGAGCTGGAATAGCCCGCGGTCCGCACTGTTTTCTGCCACAGCGCCGACCCACGCCCCAGAGGGTGTATGAGCACAAAACGCCGAAAGAAGGTTCTGGCCATCGACGATGAGCCTTCGATGACCGAGTGGCTCAAGATGGTGCTCGAGCAGGCCGGGTATGAGGTGCGTACGGCCCTCATCGGCGTGCGCGGCGAAGAACTGTTCAAGACGTGGCGCCCCGACGCGGTCCTCACCGACATGATGCTGCCCGATATCGACGGGATCGAACTGGTCCGCCGCTTCAAGGACATCAACCCGCAGGCGGAAGTCATCGTCGTCAGCGGGCAGGGCAACATTCCCCGGGCAGTCGAGGCGATCAAGGCGGGCGCGTCATTCTTCCTCGAGAAGCCCGTCGACGCGGAGGGCATTCTGGCCCTGCTCGAGAAGGCCATTGAGCGAACTGACCTGCAGGGCGAGATCCAGCAGCTCAAGCAGAAGCTCGAGGATCGGTACAAGTTCGCGAACATCATCGGCCGCAGCAAGAAGATGCAGGACCTCTTCGAGTTGGTGGAGAGCGTGGCGGCCAGCGAAGCCAACATCCTCATCCAAGGGGAGAATGGCACGGGCAAGGAGCTGATCGCGAACGCGATCCACTACAACAGCAAGCGGCTGAAGGGCCCGTTCATCAAGATCAACTGCGCGGCGATCCCGAAGGATCTGATCGAATCCGAGCTCTTCGGCTACAAGAAGGGCGCCTTCACCGGCGCCATGGCCGACAAGGAAGGCCTCTTCGAGATGGCGGAAGGCGGGTCCCTGCTGCTCGACGAAATCGGTGAGATGCCGACCTACCTGCAGACCAAGCTACTGCGGGTGCTGCAGGAGCGGGAGTACCGTCCCATCGGCAGCGACCGCATCGTGCACGTGGACTTTCGCCTCGTGTGTGCGACGAACATCGACCTCGACATGGCGCTGCGCGAGGGGAAACTGCGCGAGGATCTCTACTTCCGCATCAACACGATCACCCTGCGGGTGCCGCCGCTCCGCGAGCGCACGGAAGACATTCCGCTGCTGTGTGACCATTTCCTGGAGAAGTTCCGCCAGCGGTATCAGAAGAACGTGAAGACGATTGCGCCAGCCGCGTACCACCTGCTCATCCGGAACCGGTGGCCCGGGAACGTCCGCGAGCTCGAAAACGCGATTGAGCGCGGCGTGCTCGTGGCGAAGAGCAGCGAGATCACGGTCGGCGATCTGCCCGAATCGATCCGGGAAGAAAGCAGCCCGAGTGCCGAGTTCGTCATCCCGCCGCACCGTACGCTCGCCGAGATTGAGCGGATGGCCATCCTGCAGACGCTGCAGCGCACCAATTGGAACAAGCAGGAGGCCGCCGCCATTCTGGGACTGTACCGGCCGACGCTCTATTCGAAGATGAAGAAGCACGAGATCAAGGATCTCAAGGCCGCCGCGAGGCAATAGACTCGACACGGTGGCCTGTATCGGCTGAAGCGGTAGGGGATTTCGGCGCGCGGCGCCTGGCTGGCAAGGCGCGGCGACCGAGCATAGGGAGGAGCTACGCCGCCAGCCCGGGACGCCCCGCCCCAAAGGCACTACTGAGTCAGCCGACAGAGGCCACTCGCTACGGTCCGAGGCGTTCCACGTTACTCGAAGGGAAGTTTCAGTGAGCCGGAGGCGCGCGGTGTACCGGTGGCTGCAGACGACGGGTGAAGGCGCGATTACCATCCTCGCGTGGGTGGGGCGGTATGCGATCTTCTGCGGGCGCGTGTTGCGTGATGTGGTGCGCCCCCCATTTGAGGGAGGCGAGCTGGCGCGGCAGATCTACGAAATCGGCTGGCGCTCGGTGCCACTCATCGCGAGCTCCGGGTTTGCCATCGGCGTCGTCCTGTCGATGCACACGCGCGCCTCGCTGGAGCGGTTCGGCGCGGAGGCGATGATCCCGGCCGGCCTCGCGATAGCCCTGATCCGGGAGACCGGTCCGCTCACCGCGGGGCTGCTCATGTCGGGCCGCGTCGGCGCTGGCATCGGCGCCGAAATCGGGGCGATGCAGGTAACCGAGCAAATCGACGCGCTGGAAGCCTCGGCGGTGGACTCGTTCAAGTTCCTCGCGGTGACACGCATCCTCGCGTGCGTCCTCTCCCTCCCGCTGCTCACGGTCGTGATGGATTTCGCCGGGATGCTCGGAGGGTTTCTGGCCGAGCGCGCGATCGCCGACATGAGCTTCGCTCTTTATTTCAACCGCGCCTTCTCCCTCGTCGAGTTCCAGGACTTCATCCCCGCCACGTTGAAGACAGCGGTCTTCGGGTTCATCATCGGATCGGTAGCCTCGTTTCTCGGGTTCGAGACGAGAGGCGGCACCGAGGGGGTCGGCCAGGCCAGCACCCGCAGCGTGGTCCTCGCGTCGATGTTCCTCATCGTGAGCAACGTCGTGCTCGTGCGGCTGATCTTCTTCCTGTTCCCGGTGGTCCCCTCGTGACGCCGGAAGCACCCGCCATCCGCCTGGATCACGTGAGCAAGGCCTTCGACGCGGTCCCCGTGCTGCGCGACGTGTCGTTCGAGGTCAAACCGGGCCAGGCGTTCTGCATTCTGGGGCGCAGCGGTACTGGCAAAAGCGTCACGCTGAAGCACATCATGGGATTGCTCCAGCCGGACGCCGGCCACATTTTCGTGGAGAACGAGGAGATCACGGGCCTCCGAGGCGAGGCCTTGGGGCGCGTGCGGCAGCGGATGGGGTTCCTGTTCCAGAATGCGGCGCTGTTCGACTCGATTACGGTGGGCGAGAACGTGGCGTTCCCGATGCGGCGCCACACTCGCCTGCCTGACGGGGAAATTCGCGATCGTGCGGCCCGGAAGCTTGCGGACGTGGGCCTCGAGCGTGACTTCGACAAGATGCCCGCTGAACTCTCGGGCGGGATGCGCAAGCGCGCGGGCCTCGCACGCGCGATGGCGCTGGACCCCTCGATTCTTCTCGTCGACGAGCCGAGCGCGGGTCTCGATCCCATCACGTCGTCGGAGATCGACGAGCTGCTGCTCACGCGCAAACGCCACGGCACCACGCTCGTGGTCGTCACCCACAACATCCCCAGCGCGCGCGTGCTGGGGGACGAGTTGATGCTGCTGCACGAGGGCCGCATCGCCGCTCAGGGCACGACGGCCGAGCTCGAGAGCAGTTCGAATGACCTGGTGCGCGCCTTCATGCGATCTGAATCCGGCGGGTAGCGCAGTTGATTGCTGGGAATTGCAGGAGATGACCCCCACCCGGCTTGCCGGCATCGGCGCATTCGTCATCGGCGGCATCCTGCTGTTCGCCATCGGGCTGTTCCTGATCGGCGAGCGGCGCATGCTGTTCCAGAAGAAATTCACCGTGTACACGGAGTTCTCGCGCATCAGCGGCTTGCAGCCGGGTGCGCCCGTGAAGGTGAACGGCATGGGGGCCGGTGAGGTCGAGGCCATCGAGGTGCCGTCCGGCCCTGCGAGCAAGTTCCGCGTCCGGCTCAGGGTCCGCGAAGACCTGCACCCGCTGGTGCGCACCGACTCCGTTGCGAGCATTCAGACGGAGGGGATCGTCGGCGGCACGTTCCTGTTCGTGAATGCCGGCACCGATGCCGCGCCCCCCGTTGCCGACGACGGCACCATTCCCGGGCGGGAGCCATTCGAGATGGCAGACCTGATGCGGCAGATGAGCGAGACGGTCCGCACGGTCAACGAAACGATCAAGACACTGCGCGGCGACGTTGAAGCGGCCGTTGGCGACGTGGCCGACACGGCACGGAAGGCGAACGATCTGCTCACTGATGTCAGGGACGACGTGGCGGCGATCTCGGGATCGAGCCGGCGCATCATGGCCGACGCGCAAGGCATCATCGCAGGACTGCAGCAGGGGCAGGGGACGGTGGGTCGCCTGATCAAGGACGACGAAGTGTACCGGCGCGTCGTCGAAACCGCTCGCCAGGCACAGGGGGTGGTCGAGGAAGCGCGCAAGGCTGTTCAGCAGGGCCGTGAGGCGTTGGAAGCGTTCCAATCGAAGGATGGTCCCACACAGGGCCTCGCCGCCGATCTCCGGGAGACTCTTGGACACGCGCGCTCCACGCTGGCGAACATGGAAGAGAACACGCAGGCGCTGAAGCGCAACTTCTTCTTCCGCGGCTTCTTCAAGGACCGCGGCTATTACGAGCTCGACGCACTCTCGCCAGCCGAGTATCGGCTCGGAGCGCTGGAGGGGGACGACCGCCGGGCACTGAAGATTTGGTTGCGCTCGAGCGTCGTCTTCGCGACCCGGCCGGACGGTACCGAAGAGTTGACGCCCGACGGCAAGGCGCGGGTGGAGTCGGCTATGGCTGGGTTCCTGCGCTACTCGCAGGATGCGCCGCTCGTAGTCGAAGGCTACTCAACCGTCGGTGGCACCGCGGAGGAGTATATTCAGTCCCGCACGCGGGCCCAGCTAGTGCTCGACTACCTCGAGTCCCGCTTCGGCCTCGCATGGAACCGCACGGTCGCCATGCCACTGGGCAGCCGAGCCGCCGACGGTCCCGATGGGGATACCTGGGACGGCGTGGCGCTGGCGGTGTTCGTGGATCGCAAGGTGTTACGCCAGGTAGAACCAGGCGCGGGCGCAGAATCCGTCGCCCGCAGCGGGGAGAAGACAACCGAGGCTCCCGCCAGCCCACCGCCAACACCACCTCGTCGTTGATTTGACGCAGCGCCGCCCAGCCGTGGTCGTGGCACAGGGCTTGTAACAAATCCCGTGGGAAGCTCCCAACGTTGACCGTACGCGCAGAACCTGCTCGCCGATTCGGGAATTTGGGGGCGTCGCAACAAACCCACGGAGGCACATTGAATGGCTGATTACTATCGCGACGAGCATGAAGGCGGCGGATTCATGATGGGATTGCTGACGGGCACGGTCCTCGGGGCGGGTCTCGGGATGCTGCTGGCGCCGAAGAGCGGCAGTGAGCTGCGCAACCAGCTCACGGAGGGGGCGAGCTCCCTTGGGCGCCGGGCGAGCGGAGCGGTGAACGAGATTTCCGAGCGCGCCCGCGACACGGTGCATCGCGGCACCGAACAGCTGCGCGGCCGCGCCTCCGACGCGAACGTCTCCGGCCGCAGCGGCAACAGCTTCGGGAGCGGCGTCGGGCTCGGCTCCACCGATACGATGGCCCCGGGCTCTGGCGGGGCGTTGACGTCCGGCAGCGGGTACACGGGCGGAACATCCACCGGCAGCACGACCGGTTCCACCGGGACGACCGGCGGCTCGACCTACACTGGGTCCACGGCCGATTTCGATCCCGATCGGCGGTAACTGCGGCCTACGCGCGGGGCCCGGCCGCACGCCGGCCCCGTTCTTCCAGTCTGGTCGACAGCCTTCCGTCATAATTGCCGCGTGGCTGTATCGGTCTCGAGTCGGCGTGCGCACATGCATCGTTGGCTGCCCGCCGCCGCGGTTCGGGCCCGCTCCATCGTCGTTCTCACCGGTCATTCGCTCTGGCGGGCCGTGGTCGGCATCGCGAACAGTGACGACCTGACCCACGCAGCCTCGATCGCCTACTACGCCTTGCTTTCGCTCTTCCCGTTTCTGCTCCTCGTGCTGTCGGTGGTCGGGTCGATCACGACCGACGAAACGTCCCGCGTGAAGATGCTGGATTTCGTGCTCCGGTACTTTCCCACGCGATTCGAGTTCCTGACCACGCAGATAGACCTGTTAGGGCAGACGCGGCTGCAGATCGGTGTTGCGGGCGGACTCGCCCTCATCTGGGCATCGCTCGGGGTGTTCGGCGCCGTCACCGCGGCGGTGAACCACGCGTGGGGCGTCGAGAAGCAGCGCAGCTTCCTCAAGCACCGCATGGTCTCATTCCTGATGCTGCTGGCGGCGGGCGCGACGCTGTTACTGACGGTAATCCTGTTCAGTGCTGGCGAGGTCGTGGAGACGACGTGGTTCGCCCAGGTGGTGGAGCGCTTTCCCGGCCTGCAGACGTTGGCGGGCTTCGGGGTCCGCTACGCCGCCACGCTGATGCTGATCCTCGGCGTGGGGCTCGTGTTCTATTTCATTCCGAACGCCAAGGTGCGGTTTCGCGACGTGTGGGTGGGGGCAGTCATCACCGGCCTCCTCTGGCGCGGCGCCTACGCTGGATTCGCATGGTACATGCGAGACCTGTCGCGCTTCAGCATCCACGGCTCGATTGGAGCCGTCGTGGCGTTCATGTTCTGGATCTACATCTCTGCCGTGATCCTTTTGTACGGGGTGGAGTTCACGGCAGCCTACGGGAGATTGCGGCGACGGCGGCCGGACCAGATCCCGGCCGCTCCTTCGCCTCGCGTGTAAGAGGGCTCACTGATCGGGCGGAATGCACGATGCCTAATGCACAATGCACAATGTAAAACGGCTGGGTATGAGGGACGAGTTTCGAACTTAGTTCGTTCAAATGCTGCCTGAGTCGTCCCTCGACGTCAGGACCATCAGACTAGTGTCCGCTGATTGGTCCTCCCTTTGATCCATGCCGTCGTATCTGCTGATTCCTGTCGTTGTATCTGCGCGCGTGATCCCTCCCAGCGTATCTGGCGCGCCTCGGCCGAGATAAGCAAGGCACGGATTGCTTATCTAGTAAGAGGCACGCCGTGCGGGATACTTGCTGATTCACGGCGGGACGCTGGCGGGACGTTGAGGAATGGCGTCAGGAGCGGAGCCGGAACTCCCGCTTCTATGGAAGTCGTTTCCAGAACAGAGCAGTTCCTCCGACGGAACAAACTATGTCCGAAATGCTGAGACAGCAACTGCTTGATACGAGCCGCGGCCGGATTGTCACGGCGCTTCGAGCAGGAGGACGAACGGCCGATGACATCGCAGCCAGGCTGGGCCTCACGCGCAGTGCCGTCCGTCTCCAGATCGCCACCATGGAACGCGACGGTGTCGTACACAGAACCGGCAAGAGACCCGGGACGACGAGACCTTCCTATGTTTACGAATTGACGCCTGAGGTCGAGCAGCTGCTCTCGAAGGCGTATGTCCCACTCCTGACGCATCTCGTGGAAGTGTTTGCCGAGGCCCTCCCAGCCCAGCAGGTTGAAGCACTGCTTCGGCGGGCTGGCAAAGGACTCGCCAACGAATTGTCCGGGGGGAAACGACCTGCCGGAGGACTCAAGGCTCGTGTTGCCGCCGCGAGCACGCTGCTGAACGAGCACCTCGGCGCGCTGACCCATGTCGAAGGCAACGGCGGGATCGGCATTCGTGGCGCCGGTTGTCCACTGGCTGCCTTGACCGGCAAGCATCGCGGCGTGTGTCTGGCGGTGGAGAGCCTCGTGGCGGACATGGTCGGAGTGCCAGTGCGCGAATGCTGCCATCGTGAGCATGCGCCTCGCTGCTGCTTCGAGATCGGTGGCGGGCACTCACGTCGTTCTTCGGGTACGAGCTGAGCCAGAGAATCGAACAGCAGTCGGATGGCGCCGTCCGCTTCACGGTGACGTCCCTCCACCCGCGGCTGTACCGGCTTGAAAAGCGCGGCTGGATTCAGGGGCGGTGGGTCGAAACAGCCGGGTTCCGAGGTCATCACCACGATGCGTCGTCCGACGAGTCCGCCTTCGCCCGCCGAACCGTCTGTGTTTGACGGCAGAACAGGGGCCTGATGACGATGTTGGGGCGGGATCTTTTCCAAGACCTTCGATACGGTGCACGGACCCTGCGACGGAGCCCCCGATTCACTTTTGTCTCCATTCTGGCTCTCGCGCTCGGAATTGGTGTCAACACGGTGGTGTTCACGGCGTACAAGGCCTTCGTCGCGAGGCCTATAGACGCTCGTGATCCCGGCACTCTGGTCAACATCGCACAACGGCTCCAATCCGGCGAGACGATGGCGCTGTTCAGCTACCCGGATTTCGAAGCCTACCGTGATGGACTGCGCTCGTTCACCGGTGTCATCGCGTTCTCGATCGAGCAACTGACGCTGTCGGACGCCGATGGCGTCGTGAGACACCGCCGCTCGGACACGGGCGCACTCCTGTCGAGGCTCGGGCTCCTGCCGCCGCCGTCGGTCAATACGGAGATCGCGACGACCTTCGTCGTGTCGGAGAACTACTTCGCGGTGTTGGGCGTGGCGCCCATCCGTGGCCGGGCCTTCGACGGCATGAGCCCGGCGGAGCTCGCCGCCTCGCCTGCCGTCCTGATCAGCGAGAACTATTGGAACGACCGTTTTGCTCGCGAGCCGGACATCGTCGGAAAGACCATTCGCCTCAACGGCGCAGCCTTCGCCATCGCCGGCGTCACCCCTGCGAACTTTACCGGAACCAGCATCGCGGTGCCGAACTTCTGGCTTCCGCTCACCCTCTACCCTTCCGTCTATCCCGACGATCGTCGACTGCGCGATCGAGAGAACCGGTGCTGCCGGATCTTTGGGCGGCTGACGCCAGGCGTCAAGCGTGAGGCGCAGGCCGAGGCCACGGTATTGTCCTCGAGTGTGCACGCGCTGCACGAACCGACGTCAGACCTCAGTAGACCCACGCATGTGGTCATCTCGCCTGGTTCGCCGTTGCCTGGCATCAATTCCAGCCTCCGGCGGACGATCGCGCTCATCATCGCGGCGACGACGATGGTGCTCCTGATCGCCTGCGCAAACGCCGCTGGACTGCAACTGGCCCGCGCCACGGCGCGTCAGCAGGAACTCGGGGTGCGATTGTCGCTCGGCGCCAGTCGGTCGCGCCTCATTCGGCAATTACTCACGGAGAGCGCGCTGCTCGGCGTGCTCGCAGGGGCCGCGGCGCTACCGGTGACCTGGGCTCTCATGCGGCTGGCGGTCATCAAGGCGACCGAACAAGTGCCACCTGAGTACACGCTCGTTTTCAACATCACGCCTGACATGAGCGTCTTTACCTGCGTGCTGGCACTCTCGGTGTTCGCCGGTCTGCGTGTTTGGCCTCGTGCCTGCCCTTGCCAGTTCTCGTTCCGCATTGTTCAGCGCTACCCGAAGCACCGGTACCTCGCTTGGTCGTGGCCGATTGCGACATGCACTGATTGCCGCCCAAGTCGCTGTCTCGCTCACGCTGATGATCGCGGGCGGACTCCTGGTGCGCAGCGCCATTCAGGCACTCACGATGGATACCGGCTACGACGCGGACCGGGTCGTCGCCGTCACGCTGCAGTTCTCGGGTGACACGACGGAGGCGAGAGCTGCTGTGGTGAACGATCTGCGCGACCGCTTTGCGGCGGTGGCTGGGGTGACCGCGATTACCAGCGCGCGCGCCCCGAGCGACATCGGTGCGCGCCGTGCCGCAGTCTCATTGAGTGGAGACGCGCCGTCGGACCGCAACGCCCGCGCGACGGTCTACTACACGTGGGTCCAGCCCAACTATTTCGACACGCTCGGCATCGCGCTGATCAGGGGACGCGGCTTTGCCGTTCCGGTCGAACAGGCCCACGTTGCGGTCGTCAGTGAGGCTGCGGCGCGACGTCTCTGGCCTGCGCAGGATCCCATCGGCCAGGCGGTACGGCTCAGCACGACGGGCCAGTTTCACACGGCGAGCGAGCTTCTGCCCGATGGTCCGACGTGGCAGGTCATCGGCGTTGTTCGAGACACGCGCGGTGTGACCCTGGACGGTAGTGACGCACAGCAGGTGTACGTGCCACTGCCCATGGACCGCGTGAAGGACTACCCACTCCTCATGCGGACCAGCGTCGACCCGACGGTTGTTGTGGGCAGTCTCGCGCCCGTGATCGCGCAGGTGGATCCGGCCTTGACGGTCACGATCACGACGTTGCAGGCGATGCTTCGCCGTACCGACGCCTTTCTTGCCGCAAGCTTCTCGGCGGCGATTGCCTCCAGTATCAGCTTGTTTGGATTGCTGCTCGCGTCGATGGGCATCTACGGCACGGTCAGCTACGACGTGGTCCTGCGCACGCGCGAAGTGGGAATCCGCATGGCGATAGGGGCGCAGAAGCACGACATCCTGCTCGTCGTCATGCGGGCAAGCCTTCGAGCGGTACTCGTGGGCCTGGCGGCAGGAATCGTGCTCGCTTTGGGCGCGGCGCGTCTTCTGCACGGCGTCTTGTACGGTGTTGGTGCGGTCGATCTGATTTCGTTCGCTGCAGCATCATTGTTGTTCCTCACTATCGCGCTGGCTGCCAGTTGGCTGCCGTCCCGGCGCGCGATGCGAATCGATCCACTCGTGGCGCTTCGAGATCAGTAGGCCATCGACGGTCGTCCAGCAGGTCGTTACTGAGAACCGTTCACTCGACGACTGGCGCTGATGGGATTCGCGTCGGCAGTTCTTCGACCGCTTCGTTGGATCCCCGAAAGGGCGGCATATACGAGTTCGCACCACCGGGGATTTCGAGACAAGCTCGCTGAAGAACTTTGCAGCCTCGGCCGGATTCTCAACCAGCGGCGTCTTTGACCACACCTGCCTGGCTGGCCGCATCCTCACCCGCAGCGCCGAGCCACGCTGCGCCACGCACGCCGCTCGCGTCGCCGTGCACGGGCGGAACCACCCTCGTAGCCACGCGATCTGAGAAGACGTACTCGGGCAGCAGCGCCGGGACACGGTCGTACAGCCTCGCGATTTTCGACATACCCCCGCCGAGGACCACGACCTCCGGATCGAGCACGTTGATGATAGTGGCCAGCGCGCGAGCCATTCGGCGCTCATACCGGGCGAGCGTGGCGGTGCAGCCGGCGTCTCCGGCGGCCGCGCGTGCGGCGATCTCCGGCGCCTCGAGACGCGTGCCGGTTGCATGCTCGTGATCGTTCGCCATGCCCGGCCCGGAGAGGAACGTCTCGATGCACCCGTGCTTGCCGCAGTAACAGCGAGGGCCGGGCCGCTCACCATCGTCAGGCCACGGCAGCGGGTTGTGGCCCCACTCGCCCGCGATCGCGTTCGGGCCCGTGCAGACGTGGCCGTGAACGACAACGCCGCCGCCGGTTCCTGTGCCGACGATCACCCCGAACACGGTCTCGGCACCCGCCCCGGCGCCGTCAGTCGCCTCGGAGAGCGCGAAGCAGTTCGCGTCGTTGGTGAGCCGGACGCGGCGCCCGAGCGCGGCTTCGACGTCCACCTGCAGTGGACGCCCGTTCAGCCACGTGGAGTTCGCATTCTTGACGAGACCGCTTGCCGGCGAAATCGCACCGGGCATCCCGATTCCCACGGTGCCATATCGCTTCGTTACCCGTTCGGCGGCTGCAACGAGGCTGACGAGCGCCGCGATCGTGCCTTCATACGATCCGCGCGGGGTCGATACACGCTCGCGATACAGTTCGATGCCCCCGTCATCGAGGGCGACGATCTCGATCTTGGTCCCGCCGAGATCGATGCCTATTCTCATGAGGCTTGCGCTCCGGGCTCACGCTCCGGTTTCCGTGCTGCTGACCCAGGCCCGTCGCGCGCGCGCATGTTCCGGGCCGACGGGCGCTTTCCTGGCCGGGTGCCGGGCGGATAATAGACGAACATGGTCCGCCTGCCTAATGCTGCCCGGCCATCGTCGTGCTGTTCGCCATTATCGTGTGGGGCCGGCTCGAACCCTCCGGCGAGCAGTTCCGGAGCCCGGTCGACGCGGGACCGCGCCCGCGCGGCGGCGCACAGCAGTTTCAGGTACCACGCCGGCTCGAATACGCGCGGTCGCTCCGGGTGGCCATGCCTGCCGTGTGGCCGCCGGCGATGGCAATCGGTCGCGGTCGCGGTCGTGATGACCCTTGGCCTGTGCGGCAGTGCGGAGCCGCACGCGTCGGCCGGTCAGACACCCGCTTCGGCAGCCCGGATGCTCCGCGAAGGCATTGCACTGCTGGAGCAGAACGAGTTGGACAAGGCCCAGGCCCGATTCGAGCAGCTGCTCACGGCCGGACTGAAGACACCAGACGCCTACTATTACCTTGGCATCATCCATGAGCGGCGCGGTGACCTGTCAGCCGCGGTGTCGGCGTTCGAAGCTGCCCTGAAGCAGGAGCCTCGAATGGCCAGAGCCCACGATCGCCTCGGCTTCGTACTCGGCCAGCGGGGGCGCACCGTCGAAGCTGTCGAACACTTCCGTGAGGCGGTGCGCCTGAATCCGAAACTGGTCGAGGCGCACTATCACCTCGGCGCGACGCTCTGGTGGATGAAAGAACCTGCTGAGGCCCTCCCTGCGCTGCGTCGGGCGGCGGAACTACGGCCCGATCATGCGGAGGCGCAGTACTATCTCGGCGTCGTCCTGCGCGAGCTCGGACAAGCCGCGGTCGCAGTTCGGCATCTTCGTCAATCGATTCGACTCGACCCCTCGATTGCGAGGGCGCACACGCAGCTCGGAGTTGCCCTGCAGGCGCTCGGAGACCTGGAAGGCGCCGAAGCCGCGCTGCGCAAGGCGGTGGCGATCGATCCAGCGCAGGAGGACGCGTCCAACAGCCTTGGGCTCGTGCTGATGCAGCTCGGGCGGGGAGACGACGCCATCGGCATCTTCGAGGCTATTCTTGCCAGGAACCCCGATGACGAGACCGCACGCCACAACCTCGGGACGGTGTTCATGCACAAGGGCGATCTGGAGTCGGCCGTGGCGGTGTACCAGGAGTCTCACGAGGCGCAGCCCGTACAACGCGGAAGCGTTCTACAACCTTGGGCTGGCCCTGAAGCAGCAGGACGAGTTCAAAGCGGCGGAGATTGCGCTGACCCGGGCCACCGAGCTCGATTCAAGTCTCCCAGAAGCGCACTTTACGCGGGGTGTGGTGATGTGGCAGACCGGCCGCGCAAGCGAAGCGCTGGCCGCGTTCCGTTCGGCGATCGCGCAAAAGGCTGATTACGCGGAAGCCCACTACATGCTCGGCACCATACTGAGGCAGCAGGGCAGCACTGAGGAAGCGCTGACGGCATTCCGCAGGAGCATCGAACTGCAGCCTGAATCGGCGGAAGCGTACCTGGGGCTGGGTCAGTTGCTCCAGCGCAGGGGTGATGTCGAAGGGTCGGCAGCAGCTTTGAGACAGGCCGAAAGGCTAAACCGGCTGAAGGCCGATGAGCAGGCGGCTGCCTTTGCCTTGCAGCGCGGGGTCGAGAAGCTTGGCAAGGGGGATGTGCCGGGCGCGATCGCGGACCTCAAAGAAGCGGTTCGCCTCGGTCCCAACCTGCCGAGGGCGCACTACCAGCTTAGCGCGCGCCTTGCGCCGGCACGGTGCGAGCGGCGAGGCGCGAGCGCATTTTGCCGAGGCGCAGCGACTGGCACCCTACCTCGAAATCCCCGAGTCGGACTGACGACAACGCCCGCCCGGACGAACAAAAAAGGGGAGAGCGGCTGATGCCGCCCTCCCCTGACGTGTGCGTCCAGGTCGATCAGAGCTAGAAGATGAACCTGAACCCGAACTGGATGTTCCGAGGGACGTAGTTGCCTGCCGTGCCAGTGATGCGTCCTGCGTTTGGATTGTCGTTCCCGGGCACGCCCACTTCGCCGTCAGGATTACCGAGGTTTACGTGATTGAACACGTTGACCGATTCGAGCCGCACCTCGAGACGCCGTGTGGCTCCCATCGCGAAGTTCTTGAAGAACGACAAGTCGGTCTGCCAGAACCTGGGACCGCGCAGCTCGTGACGCGGCAGATTGCCGAACGTGCCCCGCGCAGGCCTGCCGAATGCGCTGCCAGGTGAGCCGATCGGCGTGGCGTTGAACCACACCAGCCGCCCCTGCGCATCTCGAGATGTCTCCCCCGCTGCCGGATCGCCGATCAGGTCGGGCCGGTTCGCGCCGGTGTCCCGCTCCACGCTGGCGTTCCGGTATGTCACGTTGAACGGTTGGCCACTCAGAACGTACACGTTCGTGTTCAGCTGCCAGCCGCCGAGCAGACTCTGAGTGATGCCGGTCCAGTCCGTCCCGATCATCCGGCCGTTCCCAATCGGGAGTTCGAACATCACCGACGCTGTGAAGTTGTGCGTTCGATCGAAGTCGCTTGGTCCTTTGTTGAGGTTGGGATCGTAAATCCAGTATTCGTTGTCCTGGTTTTCTGCTTTCTGCAGCGTGTAATTCAACTGCGCGGACCATCCGTCGGAGAACCGCTTCGTAAAGCGTGTCTGCATGGACTTGTACCAGTTCTCCGCCTCGTTGAAATAGAGCAGCACGTCCTGGGACCAGCCATAGGCGCCGCCGATGCCGAGGACGTTCGGGCGAACGCCGCCAGCGAAGAACGGCCGGCGCTGGTTGGTGGGAATACCCTCGGTAAACCCGTCGATGGCCGCCTGATTTCCGGGCTCGTCGGGGTTGTTCTCGGCAAAGACGTGCGTGCCGTGATTGGCGACGTAGCCAACCTCGAATGACATCGTGCTGGTCAACTGTCTCTGGACAGTGATGTTCCAGGCGTCGACCTCGGGCGGTCGCTGTTTACGGGGTGTCACGCGCGGCACAACGCCCGTCGGCCACTGGAAGGTGCCATCCGAACCAACCGCGACCGTCTCCGGCGGACGCGGGCCCTGAGCCAGATTGAACACCTCCGAGAATTGATCCGGCCTGTTCAGGTTCTGACCGGCCAGCACGGGGAGATTCTGCGTGACCGTGTGGCCGAACAGCGAGCCGAACACCCCAAGATCGTAGCTGCGGCCAAACCCCGCACGCAGAACGGTCTTTTCCGTCAACTGGTACGTCGCGCCGAGCCGCGGAGCCCAATTCAGGCGGTTCTCCGTATTGCCGGACAGGTCGACATCGCCCACTCCGCCGACGAGGCCGCGGCCGGTGCCGAGATCCACCCACGAGCCGTTCCCTGCCTCGTTGACCGTCTGCGGGTTGATCACGTCCAGGCGGAGACCGTAGTTGAGCGTCAGCCTCGGGTTCAACCGCCATGTGTCCTGCGCGTAGTAGAAATGGCGCCACTGGCGTTCCCGCGCTTCCGTGCTCGTGCTGACGTATCGATTGAACGTCGTCACATCTCCCAGCATGAAGGTTGCGAGCCCCAGCCGCCCCCCGAGCGTCGGGCTGCTGGTGCGCTCGTGCTGGAACTGCAACTGACCCGACCTGTGACTGTCGGACGGCACCCGGAGGTTGTACGCCCGCCGGACGTCCATGCCGAACTTGAAGGTGTGATTGCCCGCCACCTGTGTGACGTTGCCGACGGCCTGCCACTGCTTTTCATTCTGCGCGAGCGGGCAGTTGCACCGGCCGGCGTTGTCGTTCAGGCTCCATCCAAAGGTCATCTCGGGCTGGTTGCCCTGCAGTTGGAAAAACGGCAGCCCGCTGGTGAAGGGGTCGTTCGGGTTGTTCAAGCCCGGTATGCCGGCCTCGAGAGCCGGGTTCGTTCCGAAGAAGTTCGGGAGCACGTCCACCTTGTACTGGAACCAACCGAAGCGGAAGTCCACCAGCGTCTTCGACGAGACCGTGTAGTCCACGCCGTATGACAAGCTCTGGTTCCGCGACTCGGACACGCCTCCGAGGTTTCCGCTGCCAACGGACGCCGGGCCGCCGCCCTCACCGAAGGCGGACGGGCCGCTTCTCTCGAACTTGCCCAGCGAGTACCGGCCGAAGGTGTTGAGGGCGTCGCTGAGGCGGCCGTCAATTCGGACGTTCACCGAGTTCTGGGTGAAGTTCTCGATACCCGAAGCGCTGAAGTTATCGCGGGTTCCGTTTTCCGTGCCTGGTGCGTTGGGCGACGGAATGAGATTCAGGATGGCGAGAGCCTGGGGTGAGAGTTGCGCAGTGGGAATGGTTGCGTTCGGGAACTCCTGGCCGGTGGTTGGGTCAAAAATCCGAACGCCGTAATCGCTGAAGTTCCCGGCTCTGGCCAGCGGTGTGGGCACGTGCGTGAGGACGGACCCGCCCCTGTCGTGACGCGTACCCTGATAATCCCCGAAGAAGAACCACTGGTTCGAAACGAGGGGCCCGCCCATCGAGCCGCCGAACTGGTTCCGCTTCGTGTCGGGGATGAACTTGCCCGTGAGGGGATCGGGCCGGGATTGCGAAAACGGATTGCGCGCCTGCAGCGCCTCATTCTGGAAGAACTCGAATGCGCTGCCGTGGAAGGCGTTCGACCCCGACTTGGTCTGCACCGAGACGACCCCGGCTGTGGCCTGCCCGAATTCCGCGTCGTAGTTCTGTGACGTGATCTTCGTCTCGCCGATCGACTCGAGATTCGGATTGATGACGATGATCCCGAGAATCGGATCGCGATTTTCGGTGCCGTCGAGCTGATAGCCGGTGCCGCTGAAGCTCTGACCGTTCACCTGCGTCTGCGTGGAGCCCTGCGGGTTCTCCGACGGAGCGTGCTGCCACCCGAGTTGCTGCGCGCCGGGCGTCAACAGGATGAACTTCGTGAAGTTGCGGTCGAGAACGGGAAGCTCCGTGAGCTCCTTCGTGTCGAAGCGGGTCGCGACGTCCGCGCGATCGGTCTTCAGAAGCGGCGACCCCCCCGTGACCTCCACGGTCTCAGTCAGCTGCCCGACCTCCAGATTGAAATTGACGGGCGTCTGCGTGTCGACGCTGACGCGGACGCTGGGGACGACCGCGACCTTGAAACTCGCGAGTTCGGCTTTGACTTCGTAGTTGCCGGGAATCAGCCGGTCCTTGACGTAAAAACCGGATTCGTTGGTGACGGCGCTATCGACGGTCTGGCGCTCGACGCTGGTGATCGTGACGGTGACTCCAGGCAGCGCGCCGCCGCTCGTGTCCGTGACCGTGCCACCGATGCTGCCGTACACGGCCTGGGCGGCCGCGGGTGGCGCGAGCCACACCAGCGCGATGGCGATGGTGAGCCCGACGTGAACTGCCCGAAGCGTAGTGCTGCGGAACATCGATCCTCCTGTGACGACGTGACCGGCTCTGGCGGGGGAGTGTGTCCTCCTCGAAGAGCCGTCGATCGCGCCTCGACGACGCGTGATCCGGCGGTGACGCGCGAATGGACGGCACCGCTAGCCGGCGCGACGGGATCAGGACCCGAGGGACATGCGCCGGCACTTTTTGTGTGGGGTCATTAGAGTAGTACGTCGCAACTACGTCAAGGGAAATAAGGAGAGCGTCACAATCCATTTTGCTGAAGGTTTGCTGCAATTTTTTGGTGGGCGGGGCACACGCCGCCAATCGAACGAAGGCGTGACGGAACCGCGGCGGATGCCCGCCGGGCATTCAAAGAATGCGAACATGGGCTGAGCCGGGCTACTCGCGAATCCGCAGGACCTGCCCGGCAGGAACACCGTCCCGGATGGTCACGGCGCCCCTCGGCCAGCGGACTTCGATTCGCTCCGCCGCCGGGTGTGTGCCGAGCCCGAAATGCAGACGCAGGTCGTTGTGGCTGTAATAGCTCGACTGGCTCAGCACCGCCTGCGCCTGAGTACGCCCGGCGACGGTGACCCGTACGGTCGCCCCGATGGCGGACCGGTTCGAGGCGCGGCCTTCCAGCTGCACGGCCAGCCACCGGTTCGACCCGGCGTAGTCGTTCCTCAACAGCGCGGGCGGCTCGTTCATGTTCATCACGAGCAGGTCCACGTCACCGTCGTTGTCGAAGTCCCCGAACGCGGCGCCCCGGCTCGATCTCGGCTGCGTCGCGCCCGATCCGCTGGTGGTCGTCGCATCCTCGAACCGCGTCCCGTCACGATTCCGGAAGACGACGATGGGACCTTTGTACGGATACTCGGGCAGCCGCGCCTCGACTTCGGGGTACACGTTCCCCGTGACGTACACGAGATCGGGCTGACCGTCGTTATCCAGGTCGGGCATGCCCGCACCCCACTCGACGTACCGGTTCTGCACGGCGAGTCCCGCGGACGTCGCCGCATCTTCGAACAGACCCTTGCCCAGGCTCCGATAGAGCGCGGGGATGTCGTCGGCGAAGTGGGTCTTCAGAAGATCGAGGCGGCCGTCAGTGTTGTAGTCGCCCACGCCGAGGCCCATGCCCGCTTGCGGCATGCCGTTCTCGCTCAACGCCGTGCCGCTCTGCAGCGCCCGATCCGTGAACGTGCCATCACGGTTGTTCCGGTACAGGATGGCGGCCGTGGAGTCGGACGCCACGTAGATATCTGTCCATCCATCGTCGTCCAGGTCCGCCGCGGCAGCCGTCATCGAGTACCGCTTCGTGACCGACGCGATCCCCGATGCGTCGGACACGTCGCTGAATGTCCCATCGGCGTCCTGGTGGTACAGCAAATTCGTATCGGTCGGGAGACCTCTGGGCCCACAGTTGACGGGGATGCCTTTCCAGAGGCAGTTCACGCCCTGTCCGGGCTCCGCGGCTGTCGCCAGGTCGAGCCGCAGATAATTGGAGACGAAGAGGTCGAGCCGACCGTCGCGGTCGTAGTCGAGGAATGTGCAGCCCGAGCCCCAGCGAACACCAGTCGTCTGAAGGCCTGCGCTCGCGGTGACATCGGCGAAACGGCCGCCGCCCTGGTTCCGGTACAGGGCGTTGGTGCCGTAGGCCGTGGTGAACAGATCGGTGCGGCCGTCGCTGTCGTAGTCGCCTGCGCACACAGACGACGACCACGCGACGCGTTCGAGCCCGGAGCCCGCCGTGATGTCCGTGAAGCGCCCCTTGCCGGCGTTCCGGTACAGGTGTGCGGTCGGCGCCTGGCCGGCCGGCCACTCCTGGTTCGCGCGTGTCCCTTCGGCGAGCCGGGTGCCGCTGAGGACGAACGCGTCGAGCAGCCCGTCCCCGTCCACGTCAACGAGCGCGACGCCCGCGCCGTTCGTCTCGATGATGAATCGCTTCTTCTCGACGCCGCCGTAGACGGACGGTCGCGTGAGGCCGGCCTCGGCTGCGATATCCACCAGGGTCACAGGCCATTCCAACGGCGCCGCCGCCGCCGCGAGCGACAATACGGTTGCCACAACGGCCGCTGATGCCAGCGCCATGTGCGGGTGCGGCGAAATCACGGTCCGGCGTCCTGCAGCCGGGCGGCAGCGTCGAACTGCTCCTTCGCTTCGTCCTCACGGCCGAGTCGTTGCAGCACTTGCCCGTGCAGGTATCTCGCCGACTTGTTGTTCGGGTCGTACTCGACGGCCCGGCGCAGCATGCCTTCGGCTGTTGCCGGCTGCGCCTTCGCGAGGTACGCGCGTCCGAGGACGATGTAGGGGCCGCTGAAATACGGGTTGATCCAGAGGGACCGCTGGAGCGCGGGGATGGCTTTGTCCCAATCGGACTGCCGCGCATACGCCTCACCGAGGCGGTAGAGCGCCGTGGCGTTCCCGGGATTGGTCGCGAGCTCCTTCCGGAAGAATTCGATGCCTTCGTCGAGACGGTTCCGGAAGACAGCGTTCTGCCCGAGCAGCAGGTGGGCGTGCGGGAGACGCGGATCAATCGCGAGCGCCGTGCGCAGCTGTTCGTCAGCCATGTCATTGAACTCGAGGCGCACCATCATCTGCGCCGCGAGCAGGTGCGCGCCGGCGCTGCCTGGCTCCGCGCCGAAGGCCTGGGCGAGTGGAGCCACGGCCTTGTCCGGCTGTCGTGTCTGGATGTAGGCGAGGCCGAGCACCTGCGCCAGCTCGATGTTGTCCACCGCCCACGCGCGGGTTTCTTCGAGCAACGGAATCGCGTCCGGGATGCGGCCGGCCAGGTAGTACGACAGGCCGAGCACCTGTACGGTCTCGCGGCCCTCGAGCGAGTCGCGCGGGAAGTGCCGGACGATCGGCGCGAGGAGCTCGATTGCGTGCGGGTAATCGTCGTGGTGGTAATACGCCACGCCGAGCATGTGCCGCACGCGCGGATCGCTCGAGTCGAGGGCTGCAAGTCTGTCGATCGCCGCCTTGGCCTGGCCTGACTCGATCTGCGCGCGCGACTGCGCGAGAACAGGTTCGATGCCCGTCGCGGGGTCCTGGCCGATCACCGGCGCGGTGAGCCAGAGGCACACCGCGAGTACGCCGGGCGCACGCAGGGAGCTCACCGGGTGCCTCCGACCGACTTCCCGCGCCCTTCCTCGAGCGTCAGCACCTGATTGCTCGCCACGTCCTCCCACACCTCCTCGAGTCCGTTCGGCCACCGCACCTCGACCCGCTCCACCTTGCTGGCGTTGCCGAGCCCCGCGTGGACGCGCAGATCGTTTTGCGACATGTAGCTGCCGCCGCCTCGCACCTCGTGCACCTGCGACTCGCCGCCCGTGACGACGCGCACCCGGGCGCCGATGGCGCTCCGATTGGACCGGGTGCCGACCAGCCGGAGCTGCACCCACCGGTTCTCGACGGGTGCCCTGGTCAGGAACAGGTCGGGTGTGTCGTGTACGTTGTTGATGGCCACGTCGATCGTACCGTCGTTGTCGATGTCGCCGAATGCCGAGCCGCGACCCGCTTTCGGGATGGTTGCGGGTGGACCCAGGGCCTCGGTGATGTCCTCGAAACGGCCCTTCACGTTGCGGTAGATCACTTTCCGCTGTTCGTACCCTGCCTCGGTGCGCAGCCTGCGAACCTCCGGATACACGTGCCCGTTGGTGAGGAAGATGTCGAGCCATCCGTCGTTGTCGAAGTCTGCGAAGCCGGCGCCCCAGCCGAGCCAGCGCGTGTTCAAACCCAGACCGCTGTCGAACGTGCGGTCTTCGCAGAATCCATCACCGCTGTTCGCGTAGAGCGTCGTCGTGTCGCCAGCGAAGTTGGTCTTGAGGATGTCGCTCGTGCCGTTGCGATCGAAATCGCCGATGCCCACGCCCATGCCCGCCTGCGGCTTGCCGTCCTGGCTGTAGGCGCAGCCGGCCTTGACGGCGACATCCTCGAAGGTGCCGTCGCGGCGGTTGCGATAGAGCGCGCTCGGGTTGGAGTCGTTCGCCACGTACAGATCGGTCCAGCCGTCGTCGTCGAAGTCCAGCGTGCTCACGCCCAGGCCGAAGGTACCCGAGGAGCGCAGGATGCCCGAGGCGTCCGACACATCAGCGAACCGGCCGTTGCCGAGGTTGCGATACAGGGCGTTCCGGCCGCCCTTCAGCCCGGGCGGGCCACACGCGACCGGCTCGCCTTTGTACCGGCACAGGCCACTGTCGGGCGTGGGCGCGGTCGCGAGATCGAGATCGATGTAGTTGGCCGCGAACAGATCGAGCCACCCGTCACGATCGTAATCGACGAACGCGCAGCCCGTGCCCCACCGGGTCTGCGGTCCTGAAACGCCGGCCGCGTCGGTCACCTCCTCGAAGCCGCCGCGGCCGGTGTTGTGGAAGAGACGATTGCGTCCGTAGTAGGTGACGAACAGGTCAGGGAAGCCGTCGTTGTCGTAGTCACCGGCACATGCGCCTTGCCCCCATCCGAACTGCTCGTTCAGGCCGGCGGCCGCGGTGACGTCGTCGAAGCGGGCGCCGCCGGTGTTCCGGTACAAGTGCGGCCGAGGCTCCTGTCCTTTCGGGAAGCCCTCCAGCGTGGTGCCGTTGACGAAGAAGAGGTCCTGAAGGCCGTCGGCGTCGTAGTCGAACATGGCCACACCACAGCCAGTCGTCTCGAGCAGATAGCGGTTCGTCTCCCGGCCGCCGAACACGGTCATCCCGCCGAACCCGGCATCCGCGCCCCGATGCGCGAAGGTAAACGGCGGGGCGGTCGGTTGTGCGTGGCCACTCGCCACGCCAACCTGTTCTGCGGCCGCCGCCACGACGAGGGCAGCGCAGGCCGCGAGCAGCGCGACTGGACGTGGTATCCGCGGCGCAGCGACGCTGCTCGCGCGCACGATGAGTCCGGGAGTGGAGTGCACAGGCAGATCTTAGCGCAGCGTTCAGACGGTCCCTGTCGGTCGTGACCTCGAACCCGATGGGTTCGGATGTGGGGCGCTCGCGATAGCTGAGGTGACGAGCGCACTCCGTTTCGCCGCGGCCGATCCGCCGTTTGCGACGGCTATACTCGAAACATGCCCAATCGATTGGCGGCCGAGAAGAGCCCCTACCTGCTGCAGCACGCGCAGAACCCGGTGGACTGGTATCCCTGGGGCGACGAGGCGTTCGGGCGTGCCCGGTTGGAGGACCGGCCGATCTTCCTGTCGATCGGCTACTCGACATGTCACTGGTGCCACGTCATGGAGCACGAGTCTTTCGAGAACCCCGAGGTGGCCGCCGTGCTCAATCGCGAGTTCGTCGCGATCAAGGTCGATCGCGAAGAGCGCCCTGACGTGGATCGGGTCTACATGGCGTTCGTGCAGGCGACAACGGGCGCCGGCGGGTGGCCGATGAGCGTGTGGCTGACACCCGCGCTTCAGCCCTTCTACGGCGGCACGTACTTCCCGCCGACGTCGCGCTGGCAGCGGCCGGGGTTCGTCGATGTGCTGCTCGAGATCGCGCGGGCGTGGAAGACCGAGCGGGCGACAGTGGTGGAGTCCGCCGCCAGCCTGACAGAGCGCCTGCAGGGCGCCGAGCGTGGCGCTGCCGCCGGGGAGGTGCCCCCTGCCAGCGTTCTCGATCGGACACGCGCCCAGTTCCGCGCGTCGTACGACGCACGGCGCGGCGGGTTCGGCGGCGCGCCGAAGTTTCCCCGACCGAGCGAGCTGCTGTTCCTGTTTCGTGAGCACGCGCGCACGGGTGACGCCGACGCACGTGACACCGCGCTGCACACCTTGCGAGCGATGGCGCTCGGGGGCATGCGCGATCACATCGGCGGGGGCTTCCACCGCTACTCGGTGGATGCCGAGTGGCGCGTGCCGCACTTCGAGAAGATGCTCTACGACCAGGCGCAGCTCGTGCTCGCGTACCTCGAGGCCGCGCAGGTCACGAACGATCCGTTCTACGGCGCGATTGCCGATGACACCCTGGCGTACGTGGCACGCGAGATGACCGATGCACGGGGCGGCTTCTACTCTGCGGAGGATGCCGACAGCCTCCCGCCGGAGGCGGCCGGAGACCCCGGCGCGCACAAGGTCGAAGGCGCGTTCTATGTCTGGACGGCCGCCGAGACTCGCGACCTGCTCGGCGACGATGCGCCCGTGTTCGCGCAGCGGTTCGGGCTGCTGGAGGGCGGGAACGCCCCTGCCGATCCGCAGGGTGAATTCACGGGCAAAAACCTGCTCTACACGGCGAAATCGATCGAGGAGGTCTCGCGCGAGACGGACCGCAGCGTCGATGCGGTGACCGCCGCGCTCGGGCGCGCGCGGATGACGCTCTTCGAGGCCCGGTTGCGCCGCCCCCGCCCACACCTGGATGACAAGGTCCTGACCGCCTGGAACGGTTTGATGGTCGCGGCGTTCGCCCGGGCCGCGCGCGTTCTTCGAACGCCTGCGCTCGGCGGGTCGGCCGAGGCCTCCGCGAGGCACCTCGCCGCCGCACAGCGCGCCGCGCGCTTCCTGCGCGACACCATGTGGGACCCGACCCGGCAGGTCCTGCTCCGCCGTTATCGGGACGGCGAGGCGGCCATCGACGGCTATGCCGAGGACTATGCGTGCACCATCCATGGTTTGCTGGAGCTGTTCCAGGCGGATGGCGATCCCGGCTGGCTCGAGTGGGCGGCCGCCCTGCAGGTGCGGCAGGACGCGCTGTTCTGGGATCCGGTCGACGGCGGGTGGTTCAGCACGACAGGATCGGATCCGACCGTCCTGATCCGACTGAAAGAGGACTATGACGGCGCCGAGCCCGCGGCGAGCTCCGTGTCGGCGCTCAACCTGCTGATGCTCGCGCACATGACAGCGAATGCCGCAGCCGAGGAGAAGGTCCGGCGGACGCTCGGGTCATTTGCCGAGCGCCTGCGGGACTACGGCCGCATGGTGCCGCTGATGTCGGCCGCGCTGGCGGCGTATCACACCGGCCTTGCGCAGATCGTCCTGGTTGCCCAGGGGGATGCCGCCGGCGCCGAGCCCATGCTCGATACGCTGGCCACGACGTACCGGCCGTTCTCAATCGTGGTGCCCGTTCACGCGGAGAGCACGCAGCGGCAGGTCGCCCAGCTACTGCCGTTCATCGCCACCATGACACCGATGAACGGGAGTGCTACGGCGTACGTGTGCCGCAATTTCACCTGCGAGCAGCCGGTCACCGATGCCGCGGGATTGAGGGAGCGTCTGGGATAGGGTCTCCGCCGGTCCGTTGGCGGCGGTGTGGCCCGGGGGCGGCCCAGGAACTGACCGGGGCGCTTCAGCCCCGGCCCCACCCTTGTCCGATACACTGCCGCTGCCAGTGAGCGTGTGGGCCCGAGGCCGAAACGCCCGGCCAACCTCTCCGGCGGCCCTGGCGACCACCTGTTAAACTATTCAATCCCATGCACCTCGAATTGGAAGTCTGGCTGCGGAACAACGACTTTGCGGTGACAGATGCCGTGGAGATTCCGATTGCTGAGCCGTCGGCGTGGACGGACGAGGATGTCCGGGTGCTGCTAGGCGAGCTGCTTCGCGCGATCGACCGCGCAAAGCATCCGGACACCGAGCGCGACCGACCTGTGTTCCTCCGCGGGTTCAACTGGATTGTGAGCCCGTTCGAAGACCGGGGCGTGCTGGTGTCGCTCGAGATTCAGCTGGGTGCCGCAGCCGCGGGTCCGTTCGATGTCGACCAGGCGCAACTCGAGGCGATGATCGCCCGTGTCGTTGCGCAGGGACGCCCGGAGGTGGCTGGCAAGGCGCCTCGGGTACACTGAGTCATGCTCGAGGACCCGTCGAACGACCTTCGCGGGGAAGCGGTGACCATCTGGCGCCTCGCGCGCGAGGGTGACGAGCTGCGCTGCTTTCTGGTCGAGCCCCCGCGGGGTTTCTGGCTCGGGGTGGAACGCGGTGACGACCTCCTCCTGAGCGAGACGTATGCGAGCGCCAACCCGGCCCTCGCGCGTGCGGAGGAACTGAAGGCCCCCCTTGTGCGGGCCGGGTGGACCGATGCCGATGCGGACGTGCCGGTCCGGCGGCGCAGGAAACCCTAGTGTCCCGGCCGCGTGATTCGCGGCATAAATCCCGGAGCGCGGCGCCCGGCTGGCAAGGCGCGCAGAGCGAGCTTATTGGGCATAAGTGAGTGATCGAGCAACGCAGCCAGCCGGGATGCCGCGCCCGGGAGTTATGTCACGAATCACGCGGCCGGGACACTAGCAGCCCGAGGTGAAGGACCGGCGTCGCACCGAGGGCGCGGAGGCGCCCCGCCGGTAAGGCGCGACGACCGCCGCAATCCTGCGCGGCGCCTGACCACGCGGGCATGGCGGTGCACTGCGGTTACTCGAGGCGCAGCGCCGTGACTGCGTCCACTCGCGTCGCTCGGTACGCGGGGATCGCCGTCGCAACGAGCGCGACGCCCGCGAACAAGGCTGTGGCAGCCAGATACGTCGCCGGATCGGCAGCGGTGACGCCGAAGAGCAGGGTCGAAACCACACGCCCCAGCGACAGCGCAGCCATGACGCCGATCGCCAGGCCGGCCAGCGTCAGGATCGCTCCCCCAGTGAACACCGCGCGAAATACGTCGCGCCTTTCCGCCCCCAGTGCCATACGGATGCCGATTTCGGCTGTGCGCTGGCTGACTACGTACGCGATGAGGCCGTAGAGGCCGATCGTTGCCATGACCAGCGCCAGGGAGGCGAACGCACTCACGAGCGCGGCATGGAGTCGCGGGCCTGCCAGCGAGTCCTGGAGATACTGCTCCATGGTCTTGACGCTCGAGACCGCCAGCGTGCGATCGACCTCCTGAACGGCACGCCGCACGGGTGTCGTGAGCAGCGTTGGATCCCCGCTGGTGCGAACGATCACGTGGGTGATGTACCCCGGAGCCTGCGCGTGCAGTAGAAACACCATGGGCTCCGGTTCGAAAGTGAAACCGTTATGACGGACGTCTCCGGCGACGCCGATGATCTCCGTGGGTGCCTGATTCGACCAGGCAACCGTGATGCGGCGACCCACGGCCCCCCCGTCCGGCAGGTACCGTCTGACGAACGATTCGTTCACGATCACCACGCGCGAGCTGCGCGGACCATCGCGCCTGTCGAAGGACCGGCCCTGACGGATCGGAATGCCCATGGCCTCGAAGTAGCCGCGGCTGACGAGTGAGCCGGCCGTCGGCAGGCTCCTGGCGGGATCGGCAGCGGACGTCCCGTCCAGCCAGAAGCCGGTGCCGCTCTGCATCCCTCCGAACGGGAGGAACTTGATCGTGCCGACGGCGTGCACACCCGGAACCAATGCCAGGCGATCGAGCAACTGCTCCACGAGCTGCGTGCGTCGATCGGCGTCGCCCGTGCCGAGGAACAGCTGCGCGGTGATGGTGCCCGCGGGCTGAAACCCAAGTTCCACGCGCGCCAGGCTGGACAGGGTGCGCAGGAGGAGGCCCGATCCCACCAGCAACACCACCGCGGTCGCCACTTCCGCTATGACGAGCAGGTTCCTGAGGCGCAGCTGGCGCCGAGTGGCCGTGGCCGTTCGGCCTCGCTCGCTCAGCGCGCGCACAGGATTCGCGCCACTCGCCTGCCACGCCGGGATCAGACCCGAGATCAGAGCAGCCGCTGTGGCGAGCGCGGAGGTGAAGAGCAGACACGTCCAATCGAGTCGGATGTCGGCGGCGCGCCCGAACGTCAGGGTCCGCTCCATCAGCGGCGTCAGCGCACGCGTAGCCCAGTGCGCGAGCAGCAGTCCCGCGGCGCCGCCGAACGCGGCGAGCACGAGGCTCTCCGCGACGAGCTGTCTGCCGATCCGGACCCGGCTCGCGCCAAGCGATGCACGCAGTGCCAGCTCGCCCCGGCGGCCGATCCCGCGCGCGAGCAGCAACGCGGCGAGGTTCACGCACGCGATGAGGAGCACCGCGGCCACCGCGCCCATCAGGAGCCACAGCACCCGCCGACCGTCCTGGACGAGGTAGTCGTGCAGGCCGAACACCGCCGCGCCGAACTCCTTGTCTACAGGGTGCTCTCTGGCGAGCTGGGCGGCGACGGTCGCCAGGTCCGCTCGAGCCGCCTCTACGCTGATCCCGGGTCTGAGCCTCGCATAGCACTGAAACGACCGTGAGCCGATCGAATCGGGCTTGTGGGGATCGATTGGCAGCGGGGAATACAGATCCGGGTCCAGCGTGCCAATGCGGAAACCCGGCGCAGCCACCCCGACAACGGTCAGCGCCCCGCTCGCGAGAACGAGCCGCTTGCCGATGATGTCCGGATCCGAACCGAACCGCCGCTGCCAGTAGCCGTGGCCCAGGATGACCACGGTGTGGGCGACAGGCAATCCCTCGGGAGCGGTGAAGCTGGCCGGGCGCGTCTCCTCCTGGGTGAACGCTCGCCCGAGAAACGGCGCGATGCCGAAGACACGAAACAGCTGGGACGTGATCTGCGCCTCTACCACCTGTTCGGCGAGGCCATCGGCGCCCGTCGCGTTGCGCGGAATGGTCTGCATGAGGGCGATGGCCTCGAACGACTGCGTGCGGTTGCGCCATTCGAGGAAGTTGAGCGGATGCACGAGCACGGTGCCGGTCTGTCGAACGGCCTGCTCCCGAAGAACGACGATCCTCTCCGGCTGCGGATAGGGAAGCGGCCGCAGGAGCACGGCGTTGAAGACCGTGAAGACGGTCGTGTTCGCGCCAATCCCGAGCGCCAGCGACAGCACGGCCACAGCCGTGAATCCCGGGGCGCGGCGGAGCGAGCGCAGCGAATACCGGATGTCCTGGAGGACGCTGTCGACCAGGACCATCCCGCGCGCATCACGGCACTCCTCCTTGCGCTGCTCGAGTCCGCCAAACTCGCGGAGCGCGGCATAGCGCGCGTCTTCCGGCGACATGCCGGCTGTGATATTCAGCTGAACCTGCCGCTCGATGTGATACTGCAGCTCTTCGTCCAGCTCCTGGTCAACCTGCCTGGCCCGAAGCATGGTGCGCAGACGCAGTCGCAACGTTCCGAACGCACGCATCGTGATCTCCCACCTTCACACGGGACGGACGATCAGGGAAATGGCCGCAGACAGGCGCTCCCATTGCGCCGCCTCGCGTGCGAGCGCCCGGCGGCCCGCCCGCGTCAGGGTGTAGTACTTGGCGCGGCGATTGTTCTCGCTGTCGCCCCATTCAGCCGCGATCCAGCCGTTCTGCTCCAACTTGTGGAGGGCCGGGTAGAGCGAACCCTGGCCGACGCGCAGCACCTGGTGTGACATCTGTTCGATCCGTTGGGCGATAGCCCAGCCGTGCATGGGCTCGAGCGCGATCACCTGAAGGATCAGGAGATCGAGCGTGCCCTGCACGAGGTCGGTCGGTTTGCTCATCGCATGCTTCCCTTGATTACCGACAAGAGCATACGCCGTGTCCTGTAGGTAAACAAGGGGTAGGCGGCGCGAGGCATCCGTGAGGAGTGTGGCAGTTGCGGCTGGCGGGCGATGGGCGGGCGGCGTTCCCAATCGCAAGCGGGCGCGCTGCCGGTTGCGCAGGGGAGAGGTGCACCGGGAACGGGCGCAGGACCGCGCGTCCTGCCCCCGTTCGACATGCGAGAGGGACCTACCGGCCGTCGCGATCGAGTGTGAGATACAGCGTGGCTTCGTCCCGGTGCACGAGCAGCAGCGCCGGCCGGTCGCCGGTCTTCAACAGCGAACGCAGCGTTTCCACACTGTCGACGTCCTTGCCATCGACCTCGTCGATGACATCGCCGCGGCGCAGGCCAGCGTCGGCCGCGCGACCGGAGGGCTGGACGTCGGTCACGAGAACGCCGCTCGTGACGTCGAGATCCAGCTGCCGTGCCTGCTCGCGGGTGAGCGGCTGCACCGACATGCCGTACCCGGTGCCATCCTGCTCCGCCGGCTCCGCGTCGTCGCCCGCAGAGCCTCGAGGGGCCGCCAGTTCGCCAAGCGCGAGGGTCATCGTCTGTGGCTTGCCGCTGCGCAGCACACTCAGCTCAACCTGGGTGCCGGGCGCCAGTTCGGCCACGTGGTTGCGGAGCACGTTGCCGTCCCTCACCGGCTCGCCGTTGATGGCGGTGATCACATCGCCGCGCTTCAAGCCGCCCTTCTCGGCCGGCCCGCCGGGCTGCACGCCGCTCACGAGGGCGCCGGTCACTTGATCGATGTCGAGGCTCCGCGCGAGCTCCGACGTCATCGGTTGCACGGTCACGCCCAGCATGCCGCGGTGGACGCGCCCCTTGTCGATGAGTTGTGTCATCACGTTCCGCGCCATGTTGGCCGGAATCGCGAACCCGATCCCGATGCTGCCGCCCGAGGGCGACAGAATCTGCGAGTTGATTCCGATGAGCTCGCCGCGCGTGCTCACCAGAGCGCCGCCAGAGTTGCCTTGGTTGATCGGTGCGTCCGTCTGGATGAAGTCCTCGAAAGAGCCGTCACCCATTCCGGTGGCGCGGCCCTTCGCGCTGACGATTCCCATCGTAACGGTCTGGCCGACGCCAAGCGGGTTTCCGAGCGCCAGGACGACATCGCCGACCTGCACATGGTCCGAGTCCCCGAGCGACAGTGTCTGCAGGTCCTCAGCTTCGATCTTCAGCACGGCGAGATCGCTCGGCGCGTCCGAGCCGATGACGTCTGCCTTCAGGCTGCGGCCGTCACTCAGTTCCACGCGCACCTGGTCGGCGCCGTCGATGACGTGGCGGTTGGTGAGTACGTACCCATCCGCACGGACGATCACGCCCGATCCGAGGCCGCCCTGGCGCCGCTCGGGATTCGGGCGCGGCCCGCGGAAGCGGTCGCCGAAGAACTCCCGCAAGAGCGGGTCGTCAGGCACGCCCTGGCTGATCGTGCGAACGCGCTTCTCCGATCGGATTGTGACGACCGCCGGGACGATGCGGGCCACGAGCGGGGCGTATGAGTCACCGCCCGCGCCAATCGTACGAGCGGCAGCGCCGGCCGCCGCAGCCACCGGTGGTGGCGGCACCCCAGCGGCGCTCGTCCCAACGGCATCCGCCGCGGTCCAGCCCACGAGGGAACCGGCGAGCAGCAGCGCGCCGGCGCTCAATCCATCTGCTACGGCGGCCAAGCACGGCCCAGCTGTTCGGCCGAGGGCTGTTGGGGATGTCGGTATTCATGTCTGCGTCTCCCTGGTGAATGTGTTGTTGTCACCACACTACCGGGCGGGGATTACAGGACCCTGACACGGACATTACATTTCTGAAAGACGGCGGCAGGAAGCTATGCGTCCGAAGCGGACGTGGCGCGTAGTCGAACTTCGAACGACGCGCCTTCGCCCAGGCGTGACTGAGCCGTCACCGTTCCGCCGTGCGCCTGGACGATGGCTCTGACCAGGCTGAGCCCAAGGCCCAGCCCGCGCTCCGAGCGGCTCTTGTCGCCGCGATAGAGGCGCTCCCAGATGCGCGGCAGCTCCTCTGGGGCGATGCCGATGCCGGTGTCTTCGACCGTCACGACGGCGTCGCGACCCTCCCGTGCGGTGCGCAGCTGGATACGGCCGCCGGCGGGCGAGTACTTCACCGCGTTGTCCACGAGGTTCGCGAGCACCTGCCGCAGCCGGCGCCGATCCCCGTGCACCGACACATCCTCGGGCGTGTCGACGTGAATCGACAGGCCGCGGTCTTCGGCGAGATCTTCGTAGAGATCGACGGTCTGTTGCACCAGCTCCGCCAGGTTCAGCGGCTCGAGCTGCAGCCGCATGGTGCCCGTCTCCGCTTCGGAGATGTCCATCAAGGTGCTGAGGATCCCGCCGACGCGATCGGATTCCTCCAGACAGGCGGCCAGGCCCTCGCGAAGGGTGGCGGGATCGTCCGACTGCAGCGCCGTCTCGGCGATCCCGCGCAGCCGAGTGAGCGGTGTGCGCAGATCGTGCGCCACGTTGTCGAGGGCCCCCCGCATGCCGGCGACGACGGCGTCGATGCGCTGGAGCATCGCGTTGAAGAGCACGCCCAGCCGCCCCAGCGCGTCGCCGGTGTCGCTGACCGGCACGCGAGTGTCGGTGCGCCCCGTTCGAAGAATCTGTTGCACCGCCGCTCCCAGCGCGTGCACGGGCTGCAGCGCCGACCATGTCAGAAGCGCGCCGCCCGCGAGACCGATGAGTGCGATGGAAGCGAACAACACGAGCAGCACACGGCGGAAGCGCGCAAGCAGGTCCGTCCGGCGTCCGGTGCTCTTGCCGACCTGGAACAAGGTGCCATCCGGCAGGCGCACCGACGCGACCTCGAGCCGGTCGCCGTCGCCCACCTCGAGCGCGGCCCACATCTGCTGGCCGGTCAACGGGGGCTTGGCGAGCTGCGACAGGTCGAATCGCCGCCATGCCTCCGGCATGCTCATGAAAATCACGTCTTCCTGCGTGCCCAGCGTACGGACGAACAGCGGTTCCTGTCCGCCCGTCGCCTGCGCCCGCTGGATCTCGCGCGCGAGGGCGTCGAGGCCGCCCCGCCCGTACGCGGACGCGTACTGAATCAGCGTCCGCTGGACGATCTCGCGGTCGTACTGGCGCAGGGATACGGCGAGGAGAATATAGGTGAGCGCGATGATCGCGAGCGAGCTGGCCACGAACACCACGGCATACCAGAGCGCCAGGCGAAAGCCCAGCGCGTGCTGCAGGCGTTCACGCCACCTGGAGAACATAGCCGATGCCCCGCACGGTGTGAATCATCTTGCGGTCGAAGCCCTTGTCCACCTTCTCGCGCACGCGGTGCACGAGCACGTCCACGACGTTCGTCCCTGGGTCGAAGCTGTAGTCCCACACGTGCGCGATGATCATCGTCTTCGAGACCGGGCGGCCGGCGTTGCGCATCAGATACTCGAGCAGCGCGAACTCACGCGGCTGGAGCGGCTCGAGCGCACGCCGCTCACGCGACGCGCGGCGCGTCAGCAGATCCAGCGTGAGCTCTCCCACGACAAGCTGGGTGGGTGCGGGCGCCGCGTGCGAGCGCCTGATCAGGGCCTGCACCCGGGCGAGCAGCTCCGCAAACGCAAACGGCTTGGTGAGATAGTCGTCGCCCCCGGCCTCCAGCCCCCGCACCCGGTCGTCCACCGAGTGCTTCGCGCTGAGGATGAGAACCGGCGTGCCGATCCGCCGTTCGCGCAAGGTCTGAATCAGGCTCAGGCCGTCGCGCCGGGGGAGCATCAGATCCACCACGGCGACATCGTAGGGCACGGTCGTCGCGAGCTCCACGCCGGCTTCACCGTCGGTGGCGTGATCGACGGCGAACCCCGCTTCCTGAAGACCCTTCAGGAGAAACGCGGCAATCGTGCGGTCGTCCTCGACGATGAGCACGCGCATGGAGTGCTTTCGGCTTCCTTCCTCGCGTTCCACGCTCGTGTGGCGACTCTCGGCACATGCCGGAGACAAGAGAGCCGCCGCGGCGCGATCCTCTCGATTCGGTGAGTTGCGGTCATGAACGAGGTGCCACGCGCTTCAGCAGAGTGGCGGCCTCCACCGTCGCCGAGGGGCCGGGTAGCTGGTTGATGATCGCCAGCTCCTCGACCGAAATCGCGGAGGGCACGTCACGCGCCCAGTCGGCCAGCGTCTCCGTGCGCCTCGCCGTCACGATGTCCACGCGGTTTGGCTGCACGGCGAGCAGCGCCGGGTCGGTGAGCGGTCCGAAGCTGCCGATAATCGCCTCGAACGTCGAAGCAGCCGCCGGGTACGTCTGGGCCGCGGTGTACCCGACCAGCTGGTAGGTCCGGCCGCCATGCTCGAGAAACGCAATGCGCCCCTGCACGACCCCCTGCTCCGTCTGCGCGGCGAACTCCGCCGTAGCCGCCTGAAGACCGTTCACCGACACGCGGGCGGCGTTGCCCACCTGCAGCCCCTGCTGTCTGGCGAACTGCTGCATCGCCGCCGCCGCGCTGCCCGCCGGCGACAGCTTCAGCTGGAAGACGGCCGCGCCTTGCGCAGCGACGGCGACGACGGCCTGCGGCGTGTTCTGTGTCTGCCAGCCGTCGGGAAACCGGAGCTGGAACCGCAGGTCCGGGTGATAGAACGCCTGCTCCCGGAAGAAGCCGTTCCGCGGGTTCTCACCGTAGACGATCTCCTCGAGCTCGCGCAGAAATGTCTCGCGTCCGACGGTGGCGTTCGGCTGTAGCCCCACAGCGGCGGCGCGGGCAGCAGCCGTTTCCACGCGCTCCCCGGGGGCCGGGTGCGTCGAGAGCCACGCCGGCACCGGGCTCCCGCCCGAGGCCTCCGACGTCCGTTCGAGCGAGGCGAACACCTTTCCGAATTCCTGCACGTCGTATCCGTGCACCCGGATATAACGGAATCCGAGCTCGTCCGCCTGCCGTTCATCCTCACGGCCATTGCGGAGGAAGAGGAGCTGCAGCCCGGCCCCGAGAGCCGATGACAGCTGCTGCACGGCAGGGACGAAGATGCTGCCGAGTCCCAGCCCGATCTGCGCCAGCTGTTGTTGCGAGATCTGCGCGACCGAATGCCGTGCCGTCACGTGACCGATCTCGTGACCGAGCACGCTCGCAAGCTGAGCTTCGGAGGTCATGAGCGTGACCATCCCCCGCGTGACGTAGATGAACCCGCCCGGCAGCGCAAACGCGTTCGGCGTGGCATCGTCCACGACGTGGAACTCCCAGGGGAGGCTCGGACGCTCCGAATCAGCCGCCAGGCGTGTGCCGACGCGTTGCACCAGCCCCTGGAGTTCATCGTCCTCGATGAACCCCAGCGTCTGCGCCACCTGCTGGGCCGCCTGTCGACCCATCTCGATCTCCTGGGCCTCCGACACGAGCGCGAGCTGGCGTTTGCCGGTGACGGGGTTTGTCGCGCAAGCCACGACCAGCGCGACCATGCAGGCGAGGGCCGCCACACGGGCGGAGAGAATCGCAGATCTTGGCCTCATGACACGTCTCCTCGGCATTCAATCGCATGCAGCGGCGCGACCCTGCGGGCCCGGGATGGAGCACCGCGCAGGAAGAGAGCAACCGGGCGTGCGGAAACCACGAGCATGCCTGAGGTGCAGCAACGCACGTTCCTGAGCGCAGGAGTGCCCACCGGTAAACACATCCAGGACGCCAGGGACAATACGAAGGCGGTTGACCGCTGTACACCGTTTCTCGGGCCTGCGACCCGCACGCGGCCGTTTGTGACGCGAATCCTGCCGAGCGACCCTGCGCGTGCTTTGTGCCCTTTGGGTCTTTCGTGCGGCGCTGTGAGTCAGCCTTGGGAACCTCTATGCACCGGGCGGCACCGCACACGATCGCGAGAGTGCGGGCCCACGACGATGGCGCTGACCGTGGACCGCATGGTGTTGCGGCACATCCGCCCATGCGAGAGGCCTCTGATACGATCGTCCTCGCAGGTGCTATCTCGTCCGCCCACCGAGGTCCTTCATGTCTACGCCGATACGCGTGCTCGTTGCCGGCTGCGGCAACATGGGCGCCAGTCACGCCCGGGCCTACTACAGGATGCCCGAGTTCGAGATCGTCGGCCTCGTGAGCCGCGGTCCCGCCTCCCGCGAGCGCCTCAGCGTGGAGCTTGGCGGGCTGCCCCAGTTCAGTGACTACTACGCCGCCCTCGCGGCCACGAAACCCGATGCCGTCAGCATCAACACCTATCCCGAAACGCACGGCCCGTACGCACGCGCCGCGCTCGACGCCGGCTGCCACGTGTTCTGCGAGAAGCCGCTGGCGGAGACGGTGGAGGAGGCGCAGTCAATCGTCGACGCTGCGCGCGCGAGGGGCCGGACCCTGGTAATCGGTTACATCCTGCGCGTGCACCCGGCGTGGGTTCGATTCATCGAGATGGCCCGCACCCTCGGCAAGCCGCTGGTCATGCGCATGAACCTCAATCAGCAGAGCCGCGGCACGGCCTGGAAATCCCACCGCAACCTCATGGAGTCGATGAGCCCCATCGTCGATTGCGGCGTGCACTACGTGGATGTCATGTGTCAGATGACCGGCGCGCGGCCGGTGCGGGTCTCCGCCATCGGCGCGCGGCTCACGGACGAGATCAAGCCGGGCATGTACAACTACGGTCAGCTGCAGGTGACGTTCGAGGACGGGTCGGTGGGGTGGTACGAGGCGGGATGGGGCCCGATGATGAGCGAGGTGGCGTTCTTCGTGAAGGATGTCATCGGACCGAACGGGTGCGTGTCGATCGTCAAGGATCCGAACGAGGCCACCGCGGCCGCATCGGACGACATCGACAGCCACACGAAGACGAACTCGATCAGGGTGCACCACGCGCAGCTCACGGCCGATGGGGAGTTCGCGCGGCCCGACGAGTACATCAACACGGAGGATGAGCCCGATCACCAGGGGCTCTGCGATCGCGAGCAGGCGTTCTTCCTGCGAGCCATTCGCGAGAACCTGGATCTCTCGGCGCACATGCACGATGCGGTGAACAGCCTGCGAATCGTGCTTGCCGCCGACGAGAGCGTGCGCACAGGCCAGGTCGTCGCGGTGTGACGAACAGGCCTGAAGGCCTGCTCGCACGCGAACGTCACGACCGGCGTAAGGCAGGGCCCTGCAACGGCGCGCGGGTGTCACCTCCGTATCAGCAGCGGCCTCGCCGCCGCCATCAACAGCAGCACCCCGCCGAACGTGACGACTATGGTGGCCCCGGTCGGCAGATCCCAGTAGAGCGAGAGCCAGATTCCGAGCAGGGAGACCAGCGTACCCATCGACCAGCCGATGGCAAGCCGCTTCCCGATTGTCTCTGCATACAGCATCGCCGCAACCGACGGCACAATCAGGTAGCAGAACACGAGCAGCACTCCGGCAACCGACACCGACGAGGTCACCACGAAGCCGAAGGAGGCGTAGAAGAGGAAGTCCCACAACCGGACCGAAATCCCCTGTGCTGCCGCGGCCGCGGGGTTCATTGAAATCAGCAGGAAGCGCCTGCGGAACACGTAGTGGAAGGCGCCCACCGCGCCGTAGAGCAGGGCGGTCTTCACGACGTCATGCCATGACACGGCCAGGATGTTGCCAACGAGCATGTCCTGCAGGTGCTCGGCCTGCGACGTCGACTTGCTCATTGCCACGATGGCTGCGGCGGACGCTACCGCGTAGCAGATGCCGATGATTGCTTCCTGCGGGATCCGCGCTTTGTTGCTGCTGTGGATCGACGAGAAGACCGCCGCACCGACGAAAGTGAAGGCAAGGCTCACCCAGTACACCGACGGCGCGTGAGGGTCGCCGCCGGAAAACGGCAGGAGGAGCGCGATGGTCGCCCCGAGCGCCGCGATTTGTGCCAGCGAGAGGTCCACGAAGATGACCCCTCGCTCCACGACGTGCACGCCCAGGTAGGCATGGATGCCGGTCAGGATGAGACTGGCGGCGAACGGCGCCGCCAGGAACTGCAGAACCACGTGGTCGATCACTGGCCGGTTCCCGTCTGCTTGATAGCGGAGACGAGCAGGTTGATGTTGTAATCGAACACGCCGATGTAGGTAGACGCCTCTTTCACCCCGCCCACAGACGGCGACAGGACGAGCACCGTGGCGCCGGTGTCGCGGGCCACCGCGTTCGGTGTCTTCAGGTCGAAGTACGGCTCCACGGCAATGATCTTCACGTTCTGCCGCTTCATCTCCCGCATCAACTCCAGCGTGTGCCCCGGCGAGGGAGGAATGCCGGGCTTGGGTTCGACGTAGCCAATCACGTCCAGCCCGAACCGCTCCGCAAAGTTCGGCCACGACCGGTGGTACGTGACGATCTTCGTGCCCTTGTACGGTGCCATGACGGCGTCCCACCGTTTCTCGGCCTCCGCGAGACGCTTGTCGAAGTCCGCGTAGCGCTGCCCAAAGTACGCCGCATCACCGGGGCTCAGATCCGACAGCTTCTGCTGCAGCGCCTGCGCGATCCGCCGGCCATTCGCCGGATCGAGCCAGTAGTGCGGATTGCCCTGCGGGTGGACGTCGCCCATCGCCCGCGTCACCTGACCCGTGGGAATGTCGAGGATGCGCACGTTCGATGACGCGTCCAGGTACCCACGCCCGCTCGGCTGGATGGCCGCATTACGGCTCTGCACGATCAACGGGGGCAGCCACCCGATTTCCAGCTCACGGCCGACGGCAACCAGCAGTTGCGCCGCATGCAGCTTGAGGATGAAGCTCGGCTTTGCCTCAACGAAATGCGGATCCTGGTACCCGCGCGCGAGCGCTTCGACGCTCACCTTGTCTCCGCCCACCTCTTGCGTAATCGCCGCGAGGTCCTCGGTGGTCGTCACCACCTTCACGTCTGCATACGCGCTCGAAGCGATGAGGCTGATCAACAGGAACGACGAGAACAGGCGTCTCACAATGCACTCCCTCTCTCTGACTTGCCGGCGGGCGGCCCGGGCGGACCCGCAGCCTGCCGCCGACGTCTCTTTAGAACACATGGGCCCCGTGCGCGCCGATCGAGAACAGGAACTGGAAGAGGAACTCGTTCGCCCTCACGCCTTCCGCGTAGTTCGTGCGCCGGTACTGCCCGCGCAGCTGGCTGAACTCGCTGGGCCAGAACGTCAGCGTCGCCGCGCCGCCCTTGTCGACCAGTGAGGAATCGAGAGGACGCTGCGAATAGTCATAGCGCCCCCCGGCGAACCAGCGTCGCGCGAACTGGTAATCGCCGCTCACGTACATCCCGAACACGGTTGGCCTGGTCGACTGGAGCCGGTCCTGGTTCCAGACCATCTCGCCGCGCGCGAGGAACCTCCGGTAGATCGCCCGCCGCAGCGGCCGGTACCGGAACGTCGCGTCCACACCGACCAGGCGCCGCGTGGCGTCGGGTTCGACGTCGGTGTGCCCGAACGCGAAGGACGTGCCGAAGTCGATGTTCGTGCCCTCCGTGAGGTCGCGATAGCCGCGCAGCCGGCCGATGTAGGACACCTGCGAGCGCTCGCTCCCGGCGAAGACGTCAGAGCGGCCGCCGAAAACTTCGCCGGTCGCCTCCAGGAAGAGCAGCCGGTTGGGAATCAGCTTCGATACCGATACCCCCCCATCTGAAATGCCTTCATCGCCGCCCACCAGATTACGGGTCACGAGAGGGCGATCCGTCCACGACAGCGCGTGCGTGTGCATCGCGTTCACCTTGCCGAACTGGCCGCGCAACTTGCCGGCCTTGACGAGCAGGCCCCCGGGCAGGCTGGTGAACGTGATGAACCCTTCTTCGAGCTCGGCACCGTCCGGACCGATCGCAATGAAGAAATCGCCGCGCGCGTACGGATCGACGACGGCTTGAAATGAGGTTTCCGCCTCCTCGAGCTGCAGCGCCGGCGAGTTCTCGATCGGATTCGTTCCCGCGGCGCCGAGCACGTTGCCGATCACCGCGATGTCAGGGTTGAACACCTTGCTCGAGGGCGTCGGCTGCGCGCCCGGCTCCAGCGGCAGGGAGGGCGGCGGAGGGATGCTGGCTTCGGCGGCTGGCTCCGGCGCTGGTGCCGGAGCTGCCGGGACTGCAGGTGACGGCCCGGGCGGCGTCTCGGGTGCCTGTCCGAGTGCGGCCAGGCGCCTTTCGAGCTCCGCGATCCGCGCCTGGTACTCGCGTTTGAGCGTGTCCAGCTCGCGCCGGAGCTCTTCCACGCCGGTGCGGGCGGCTGGCGGCGACGGTGCGGTATCGGGCGTCTGGGCGCGCGCGCTCGAAGGCACAATCGCCCACGCTGTCAGCAGCCCCGCCGTCAAGATGGCGGCCGAACCGCGCACCTGTAGATCGATCCTCCTGGGCCGCAATGCACTCGTAGCCGTCGCGTAGTTCTCCACGTCAAATCCCCATGATTACCGACACGCATTGCAGCAACCTCAGTACGGGCGGTCTTGGCGGACCATGTCTGGATCCGGCCCGCACCACGAGCACCGAGGGCTGGTTTGTGTGGGCGAGGATTACGCGGGAGGCGCGCGGGCGGGTAGCGCGGAGATTGTCAGTCGCGGTACCGCGCACGCCAGGCGCGCCACGGCAGGGGCCGAGGGCGCCAGACGCGGCAGCGGCTTCACGGAGTTCGTCTGGAATACACGGAGAGACCGCAGCCAGTGGCAGATGCTGCAGTGCTGTGAGGCGCCGGCGTGCGATGCGGCCTGCAGCCGGGAATCGCCGGACGCGCCGTCCCGGACCGCTTCGCACACGTCGTCGTTCGCATCGCCGTGCAGCGCTGCCGGCAGCGCCGCACCCATCGTCAGCAGGATGATGAGCAGACCGGCCGGTACGTCGAGCGCGCCTCGGAGCGTGCGAAGCATTGACAGGAAAGGGTACCACAGCCGGGAGCTGCGCGGGTCTGACGAGCTGGCTGGCGCCGCAACCCGCCCCGGCGGACCGTCGGGGCTGTACGGGCGTGGCTTGAACGGAAAGCGGCGGCGTTCATCACGCTGCCGCCCCGGGTTCACAGTGTCACGCGCATCGGGACGATTCCCGAGCGCGCTGCGATATATTTCCCGCGTGCCAGGTCCTTCCATTCCGCTCGTCGGGCTTGTGCTCCTACTGCTTCCGGTGTCCACCCCGGCGATCGAACGGGCGCCGGATGCGGCTGCGAGCTTGCGGGCCACGCTCCCGTCGTTGCAGAAGAACCTCGACGAAGCCGTGGTGCGCTTCTGGTATCCGCGGGTGGTCGACCGCGCGCATGGCGGCTACCGGGTGGCGTTCGACGCCAATGGCACGCCCACGCCGGACGGCTCGAAGATGATCGTGACGCAGGCCCGCATGCTGTGGCTCTTCGGGCGGCTCGCGCGGGCCGGTTACCGGACGACTGAGATGCGCGAAGCCGGGGCGCACGGGTTTCACTTCCTGGTGAACCGCATGTGGGATCGGCAGCACGGCGGCTACGTGTGGGAAGTAGACGAGAGCGGCACACGTGTCGCCGACGCCAGCAAGGTGACGTATGGCCAGGCCTTCGCGTTGTACGCGCTCTCGGAGTATTACCGCGCGACGGGCGAAGCCGACGCGTTGAGCCGCGCGACCGAACTGTTCGAGTTGATCGACACGCGCGCGCACGACGCCGAGTACGGGGGCTACTTCGAAGTGTTCGAACCCGATTGGTCGCCGGCGGGGAAGGCGTCACCCATCGGGGGAGCGGCGGGTGCGAAGCTGATGAACACCCACCTGCACCTGCTCGAGGCCTTCGCGGAGTACTACCGCGCCAGCCAGTCGGCGAAGGCCCGCGAGCGGCTGCACGAGCTCATCGCCATACAGGGCAGTGCCGTCGTCCGCAAGGAACTGACCGCGTGCACCGACGAGTACCGGCGTGACTGGACGCCCATCCTGGAAGGCACCGGCGCCCTCGTCTCGTACGGTCATGACATCGAGAACATCTGGCTGCTGGCCGACGCCATCGAGACGGTCGGCCAGTCGAACGCGCCCTGGCTCGACCTCTATCGCCGGCTCTTCGACTACTCGAAGCGCCATGGGTACGACACGGCGCACGGGGGCTTCTTCTATCGCGGCCCCTTCCACGAGAACGCACGCGAGCGCCAGAAGATCTGGTGGGTGCAGGCCGAAGGGCTCATGAGCGCGTTGACGATGTATCGCCTCACGCGCGAGCCGGAGTACGCAGAGATGTTCGAAGCGACGCTCCGGTGGGTATCCACGCGGCAGACCGACTGGACGAATGGTGAGTGGTTTGCGGAGGTTCGCCCGGATGGATCAACAGCCGGGGTGAAGGGAGACCGCTGGAAGGAGGGCTACCACAACGGACGGGCGCTCATCGAAAGCATCCGGCTGATTGGCGAGCTCTGAAGGGCGCCGGCGATCAGTTCTGAGTCATGAAGACCGGACGAACGAGCCTCGCCCATCGTTGCTATCGGTTATCGCGTTGTCGATCCCGTGCTGCTGCTCACGCCCACCCCTATCGGGCAAGCCACACCCGTCCCGCCCAGGCCGCAATAACCATCGGGGTTCTTCGCGAGGTACTGCTGGTGGTACTCCTCCGCGTAGTAGAAGGGAGGGGCGGGCTTGATTTCAGTGGTGATGGTGCCGAGGTCCGCTGCGTCGAGCGCCGTCTGGAATGCGTCGCGCGTCGACTGCGCGAGCCGCAGGTCCTCTGCGCCGTACGCGTAGATCGCTGAACGGTACTGGGTTCCGATATCGTTCCCCTGCCGCATGCCCTGCGTGGGATCGTGTGTTTCCCAGAAGATTTTGAGCAGTGCATCGAGGCCGATGTGCGTCGGGTCGTACACGACCAGCACCGCCTCGGTGTGGCCGGTTTGTCCCGAGCAGACCTCCCGATAGGTGGGGTTGGGCGTGTGCCCACCCGAGTAGCCGACCGCTGTCGTGAACACGCCGGGGAGCGGCCAGAACTGCTTCTCGGCTCCCCAGAAGCAGCCCATGCCGAACTGAATCTGCCGCCTGCCGGGAAACGGGCCCACGAGGGGCGTGTTCAAGACGAAGTGTCGCTCGGGTACCGCCATCGCTTCAGCTCTGCCGGGCAGCGCCTCAATGGCGGAAGGTATGTTAAAGTGACGGCTGAACATGGCGGTCCCCCATTCTCGCACGGTTCCCATCTCGCACGGTTCCCACAGCCGAGACGGGCACGCGACTTGCTCTGCAGCGTCGCCGGAGGTGCATGTGTTCCACAGGTGTGTCATCGCTGTTATTGGTGTGCTCACAATTAGCACGTCAGCAGCCGCCGGGCCATTCAAGTTGGAAGCAAGTGCGCCCTCCTTCGAAGTGGCCGAGCTTCGCTCGATGGACGAGACAGAGCTCCGCGCGCTCTTCTTCAGGGGAGGCGGCGCCCGCAACGCCGCAGGCAGCTGCGCCGAGTGTCTGGTAGCCGACTCGTCACTGACGGCGCGAGACCGCGACGCGAAGGCGCAGTACGCGGCCGCGTTCCCCGTGACCTCCGCCCGGCTGGCTGCGAAATCCGCTGCAAACCGGTCATCGAAGCGATCGACGGCAAACGCTCCGGATCTCCTGGCCGGGCCCGCTGCCGTGACCACGGATGCGCTTGGCGCCGTACCCCTGCCGAGCAGCGAGGGCAGCTTGGCCGCTGTGACTCCCGCGGCTGTCCCCGAACCGAACACGTTGGCGCTCATGGGCGCCGGTGTGGCCGGATTATGGATGCTGCGCCGCCGGCGTCAGGGCTCTCAGCACGTGTAGGGAAGAGAAGTTCCACCCAGGTGAACCGCGCCCTCCCGCAAGCGATTCTCGACGGTCGGATCTGAACCGAGCGCCGGGCCGTCAAGGCCCGGCGCTTTCTGTTATCTGAGGTCCGAGTAGTCCGTCGCCTTCATCATCGTCGACTCGACCTTCGCGACAATCTTCCCGTTCCGTTCCGATGCGTCCCTCGCGGCAATCCACTCGGGATCGGTGCTGAACCCCTTCCATGCCGCCTCGCGGGCCTGATCGGTGGGATACGCGAGCACATAGACGAGGGTGTTCGCCGCCGCATCAGGGGGAGCCGTAGGCGCCCAGAAGCCAACGATGGTCATCCCGTGCTTCTTGAACAGCCGGATGGTGTGGTTCCGGAAGCGCGCGTGCAGCTCCTCGAGCTTGCCCGGAGCGGCGTAGTACGTCCGGAGCTCGAACGTGCGGGAGTCCTTCACGATCGAGGGGCTTGGCGCCGGGGCAGGCGCGGCCGCCGACTGGGCGGCAGCACGGCAGGGCAGAACGGAGGCGCAGAGGACGGCGGCGGTCAGGCCGGCGAAACGCAAGGTGATCTGGTTCATGCGCCTCATTATGATGAGCAGTCGCATTCACGGTCCAGCAGTCACCCACCGATCCGGTGCTACGGGAAGGCGTTCGGCGGCGGCCGCAACCACCTCAACGCACGACGCAGCAGCAGCCCGCAAGAGGGGCACCCGCGGAGGGTGCCCCTCAATCGACGTTCACCGGGCGGGCGAACCGGTGACGACGGTCTGCACGGTCGCAAGCGTGTCGTGATGGGTGGCGAGGTGCGCGCGGAGTTCCATCCCGCGATCGCCTGCCGGAGCCTTGGCGTCCTGCGCCCCGGCTTTCTCCTCTTCTTCGGCAAACTGCTTCCACGAGTCGTACCGCGTGATCACCAGGAACGTCCACGGCGCCCCCTGCACATGCGTGAGCGTGATGCTCCGCCCCGGCGTATCCATCGCGTTCTTGTCGAGAACCTGACGCAGCTGCCCGCGGTGTCCAGCGGCGGCCGCGTAGTCGCTGATCACGTAGACGCCTGGCGTGCCTCCCGCACTCTGTCCCGTCGCGCTCTGCAGGTTCAGGGCGCGGCGCAACTCCTCGAGCGGCGGGCCGGCCGCGTAGGTATCGCCGTGCCATGCGACCGATTGACTCATGGGGCTGTCGGCGGTCGCGGGCGGGCCGGGTGGCAGGCCGACGGTGGCGTTCGCACCCATGTGCTCCACCGTCATGAAGTCCCATTCGTGGCCCTGCCGGTGACGGAACACGACCGCGAAGTCGCCCGCGTCCGCTCCGGGCGCGGGGGTCGCGGCAAGCAGTTTCTCCACATTGCCCATCTGGCCAGGCGCGGCTCTGAAGGCCGTCACCCGATAGATGTGTGGCGCGGCTTGTGCCGGCGCCTGCGGCGCACCGGCAGGCGTGGTTCCCGCTTGCGGTCCCGCAAGAGCGGGATGCACGGCCCCCGGTTGCAGGGCCGTCAACACGACTGCGAGCGCACGAAGAAGTCGACCCGATTGGGCGATGTGCATCCAGGCCTCCAGGTAATGACGTTGACCGTTGAATCGTCGGATGGGTGGTGCGGATTATAGCGTTACATCAGATTCTGCACGGACCTGCCGGATACAAAAAGGTTGGACGTCGCGCGGCAAGAACGGGCTCCCGGGATCCCGGGCACTGTTCCCGGCAGTGACGGAATGCGGGATGCAAGTAAAGGTTCCATGCAGAACCTCTCAGGCCTGACCCGGCCAGCGACACGCCGTCAACTCGGGATCGTCCACCCATGACGATCATCCGCCCGTCAGGGGAGACGTTCGAGGCGGACCTGGTCGTGGGTGACGGCGGCTTCCTGTGGGTGACGCCAGTTCACGACCGACGCGGGGGGCGCTACACGGTGCGCGCGGTACTCGGCGTGGGCTGGCGCATCACCGCGGCGAACGCAGCCGAGCGAGCCGTGCTCGAACAGCACGGGATCGACTACACCGGGTAGAGAATGGCAATGCGGGGCAGACGCCGCCGCGTCGGCCGTTCTGAGGTGCTATCGGACGGCACGTAATAGTTCGGGTTCAACGGAGCCGGGCTGACGCGGACTGGCTTGATAGTCGTGCACTCGTTCCGCTGAAGATGCCCTATCTTGATCTGGCAATACTCGACCGCACCGAGTGGCTCTGTCGTAAGTTCCAGGTGTTGACAGGGAGGACGAATGTGTGGCTCGGGCTCCAGCTCACGAATCTGAGCATCGTCATGTACTTCGTCTGGGCTGGTGCGTATTTCTGGAACAGCGACCTCGTGCCACGAATCGCGGGCGGGCTGTTCTGTGGCGCCTTGCTGTACGTTCTGACGCAGACAGTGCTGAAGGTTCCGATCGAGACGTACGAGAACAACGCGTATCACCGCGTCGCAAAAGGCCTCCGGAATCCGAGACGGCTTCGCGACGCGCTCCTGCGCACGTCGTTTCTGACGCTTTCGATTCTGCTCCTTGGTCCCGTCGTCTTCGTGTCCAGCAACGTTCGCGCACCGCTGGTCCTCCTGACTTACTCCCTGATCGTGTTGATCACGGTCGTGTTGTACGTGTTGGCGTGCGATCCCCTTCCGCCATGCACCGCGAAGCTGCGGGAGTGGCTTCGCGGCTTCGTTCCGTCACGAGTGGCCGCGTCAGACTCGACGAGTCACTGAAGGGGCGCCAAGGCGCGAACCGGCCCAAGCTGGGGGTCACTTTCCGCTGAAGCGACGAGTGTGAGTAGCGTGCTTTAGCCGCTTCGGCGCGTTCGGTCCCGCCCATTCAAGGTCGAACGCTGCCACCGGCTACCTGATCAGTTATGTGCCTGACGCCGTGGGCCTTCCGTTTGCTTGGGGGTCCGCGCAGGAGGCCAGCGCACCCGTTGGCGCCACACAACTATGACTGCGAATACACGGCTTGCGACGGTCACGACCTTCTTCCTGGCCCTCTTCGGCCTCCCTCTGCCGCTGCGCGCGGACCCGATCACGCTGACCGGCGGGACGGTTCAGGTTGGCGTCGGCATCCACAGTGCGCGGATCACGTTGGTCGGTGACGGGTTCCTCGTTCGGACCGCAACCGAAGATTTCGCCGCCCCGATCGCTCAGGGACCGTTTCTGGAGGGCACTTCGATCAACCTCGGTGGTCTGTGGCATCCCACCGATATGCACGGCGGCGAGGGCACGTTCAACGGCGTGCACTATCCCGAGCTGTTCTTCGGAATCAGTACGAGCGGCGGGACGTTCGTCACGCCCACGGTGACGCTCACGGGCGAGGGTCCCCACACGGTGACCGCTCCCTTCACATTCAGCGGCTTCGTCACCGCATATGCGACGTCGAACGCCGGTTCTGAGGACATGCCGGTATTCACGACGACGCTGATTGGAAGCGGCACGGCGAGAGCAGCATTCTTCGGATTGCCGTCGCAGTTCGGGATCCCCGCGCTGCAGAGTCCGATCGAACTTCCCGGCGCCGACTACCAGCTGGAATACGTTTTTTCCTCCTCGCCGGTACCCGAGCCGGGAACGTTGGTGCTTGTCGGCGCGGGTGTCCTGGGAATCGCGGCAGCACGACACCGCTCCCGGTCGAACACTCGCGCCTCCGCCGAGCCCAGGGCGGCTCCGCCGTTCCCGATGTAGTCATTCCGCAGCGACTGGCGGGCCGAACCAAGCGACGCGACACGTACTGCTGCGCTGTTGTAATGCGCCGAAAAGGTCAGGCACGGCAGGAACGCCGCGCAGTTGCCGGCATGCCCGGTCGCTGCGCACGTTCCCCGGCGGCAGGTCCCGTCCGTCCCTCTCGCCGATGAACGATGGCGCCCGCATGAACAGCCCCGTGTGCGAAATGGAGCATTCCCTCGAAGCCGATGTCAGTCCGTCCTTCGCATGGAACTGGCGGACGGATGTGAAAAACTGGCATGATCCGCCTGCTCAGTTCCAGCTCGATGGCCCATTCGCGAACGGCTCCTCGGGCACAACCCTGCTTCCTCGGCAGGAACCCCTCCGCTGGCACATTCGTGAGGTTCGGCCCGGCAGGTCGTTCATCATCGAGATGCCGCTCGACGGCGCCGTCGTGTCGTTTGAGTGGCGGTTTGACGCCGTGTCGGACTGCCGAACACGGATCACTCAACGCATTGTCCTGTCGGGCGAGAATGCCGCCGCATACGCGACTCAAGTTCGAGCTGGTTTCGGATCGACCCTCGCCGACGGCATGAAGAGGATCGTCGAGGCAATGGCGAGCGCCGAACGGTCAGCCGGGGGGGAAGCGGCACATCAATGAAGAGAACCGCAGGTCCGGGATCGGTCACTGGCAAACACTGATACTGCGCGGCACACCAACAGTTCGAGGCCCGCCCCGACGGGCAAGCGTCACCCTATCAACGGCCGTCGCCGCTCAAACCCCACGTACACCGATGCGACGGGCGATCGGCGATCCGTAATGCTCCACCGCAACCCGCAACGCGCGCACAGGAGCCAGACCGCACCGCCGACTACGGATAGCCGCTGAATGATTGACGCACCGCAGGAAGGGCATTGCGCCGTGTCCTGGTCTGTCTCTCGCGTCCCCTCTGAAGTCATTGTGTCCTCACGGCGCTTCACTCACTCACAAGTCAGTGGCAGACGGCGATCCCTCGCTGGCCACGACCTCCATTTCGCATGGTGCGACGCTCACCCCAACGCCTGGGCCGCTGCCACATACGACGACCCTTTCATCCAAGACTCGGTGGACCATCCGCAAGCGGGACGCGGGCGTGGTCTTCGCATTTACGATGGCGCTTCATCCGCGGTCTCCCTCTGATCCGAACGGGTCTGGTGGCAACCACCATTCTTCTCAGAGCGCTCCGGATGAGCAACGTGTTCAGTAGGGCGCTCTTGCGTTTGACGATAATCGTTCTGATGGGCTTAACTGCTCACCTCGTCAGTCAGTAAGGTGTTGATTGCTGTAACCAAAGCAAATACATTCTCCCACTCACTGCTGCGAACCGGGCCGGCCACGCTGGACGCATCGACCTGCGTAGCCTGCCGGGGCTCGCTCGGAGCCGCTCTTCGGCATGCGCCGAATCGGCGTCCATCGATCGCTCACGGATCGACGGAAAACGCGCAAGCGGCACCGCGGCGCGTCACGTCACGTTGCTGCGTGTCGCACCTTGCGCATTGTTTGAGGGAGCGTTTATGAATCCCATACGAACACTGCTGCTGCTAGCCGCGACCCTGATTCTGCTCTACGTTCCGTCCCTCGCGAGCGCCCAACCACAATGCGACGCGCTCGCCACCCTCCTAGTCACGGGGCTGGAAGGTGCAGTGGGCAGCACCATCGGTCCCGGCGGAGCGCTGTACGTCACCGAAGGCGTAGCCGGCAGGATCTCGCGCATCGACCCGGAGAGCGGGGAAGTCACTACGTTCGCCACCGGACTGCCGCAGAGGGTCGTCGGTAACGGTGGGGCCATGGATATTGCGTTCATCGGCCACACCGCGTACGTCCTGGTTACCCTCGTCGGCCCAGACGTTGGCGGCAACGATGTGGTCGGCATCTACCGAGTGGATGGCCCAGACAGTTTCACCGTCATTGCCGACATCGGCGCGTTCGCATTAGCCAATCCGCCCAATAATGAATTCTTCGTCCCCACGGGAGTTCAGTACGCGCTAGAGACCTACCGGGGCGGCTTCCTCGTAACCGATGGGCACCATGACCGCGTGCTGCACGTCACACGCGACGGCGAGGTCGGCGTTTTCATGGCCTTCGACAACAACAACGTGCCGACTGGGCTGGCGGTGCGGGGCAATACCGTGTACATGGCCGAGGCCGGCCCGGTGCCGCACCTGCCCGAGGACGGCAGGGTTGTGTCGTTCGGACCGAAGTCGTCCGCCGTGACGGAGGTTGCATCCGGCGCGAGCCTCTTGGTCGATGTGGAGTTCGGCCTCGGGCGCACTCTTTATGCTCTCTCGCAGGGCGACTTCAGCGGCGGCCCGGCCGGCGCTCCCGCGCTACCGAACACCGGTGCCCTCGTACAGGTCAGAGGCAACGGGACGTTCACGGTCTTGCTGGAAGGTCTGGACCGGCCGACGTCGCTCGAACTCATCGGGAACACGGCGTACATCGTCACCCTCACCGGGGAGATCTGGAAGATCGACGGCGTCTCGTGTCCGCCCTACGGCGTCTCGCATTGAGCGGCCCATACCAGCTGATTACATGCGGCGTTGCACTGTGCTTGCGAAGTAGACTCCCTCGACGCGGGTAAGCGAGTAATCTGCTGGGCGTTTTGACTCGTGCGTCTGCGAGGCGAACGTCCCCATACCAGTACCTGACAGGGCTCTACTTCGCGGGCAACCAAGGTTCAGCGATATCCGCCGGGAGACCGATTCTCGCGACGGTCAGTCGCTCGACGTCGATCGCGCCGGAGGCACCGCGCGCACGATGAACCGCTGCGGGGCGGAGCCGACGTGGTAGAACGGGTAGCAGCCGACGAGTGTCACCGCCGGACCAGGCGTCGGATCGATCACGCTGACGTCGTCCGGGGTGGTGATGCGGATCCATTCCACCGAATATTGCTCGGATGCGAGGGGCGTTTCCAGCACAAGGGAGTCACCTTCTCTGATGCCCTTGAGCACGCGGAAGAATCCGTCGCGGTGGGCCGCGATGCCGACGTTGCCCACCGTCCCGGGCAGGGCCGTACCCTCGATTCGGCCGGCCGCGAGGTCGAGTACCGCGTCGGTCGTGCCGTCGTGGACCGGCACCTCGAGGTTGAGCCGCGGGATGCGCAGGATCGCGAGCGTGGGCGGTGTTTCCTGCTGCAGGGCGGCCCGGTAGGCCTTCACCCGGCCCGGCGACCAGAGCACCATGTCGACCTTTCCGCTCCAGGTGAGCTCGCGCGGCGGCGAAGACGGCCGCGCAGGTGCGCGAGCGGGGGTCTGTGCGGGCACGGCCGTGTCCGCAGCTGCCCCGTTGCCTGGCCGTGGTGTGTCAGCGCCGCGGCCGCATGAGAGCAGCGTCACCGCGAGGACGAGCGCACCGAGGAACCGGCGGCGAGACGACGATCCACTCTCGAACATCTCTTGCTCCGTTTGCTGCTGGAGATCCTATCGCAACACGTAAGAGGAGTCCTCTTCGATTTCCCTGCGTCACGAATCAAGTCGCGCACCGATTCGATTCGCCGCGATGCTCGGACAGCACACGCACACGGGGAAAATTGCCGAACAAATCGTTGGCCGGGGGTGGGAATCGAGCCCACACGGCCTTGCGGCCCCGGGATTTTGAGTTTGGGTGCCACGATCCGACGCCGTTGGTGGGATCGGATCGTGGCGATTTCAGGGGCACGTGCTTCGGACGGCGTACGGCGATGAGGGGCGCCGACCGGTGTCATTCTGTCAAGATCGTGTCACGATCCGGCGGTTGGCCGCCAGCCATTGTCCTGCGGGGCCCCGGCTAGTGTCAGGGCACACGAGCCGGAAGGACGCTCATGTATTTTGTGATCGTTCTGCATCGCACCGCGTTGTGCGCCACGCCGGCCGAGCGGGCGCTGCTCTAGGGGCAGGGTTCGGGAGCAGGAGGGTTCAGTTGATCTGCAGCCCAACCGAGGACACAGGTGAACGAGATGACCTATCACAGCGACCCCAGGTGGCTTCGTTCTGCGATCAAACGGTCAAGACGATCCAGGCCGTGGCCGAGTGTCGAAGAGCACTCAAGGCAGTGAACTTGATAGAGCAGGATCACAGGGCCGTTCCCGGCAGTCCCTATTATCGGGAGCACTGGATTGGAGCGATGATCAACGCCCAAGAGCGACTCTCGAATGCACTTTCGGAGCTCGATCGCAGCTGTCTGCCTGTCCTGCTGTCCGCAGCCGGGAAGGTCAGCAGAGACCTTCAAGAGTCACTGGCTTACGCGTGGACGGGCATTGTTCCGGCGGGGCGGGGAGGAGGCGGGGATCGATGACCAACGCGGACTGGTGGGCGCGCGTCGTGGCGGCAAGCACGCGCCACGATGACCTGCTTCCGCAGCGCGTGTGGACACTCAGCAAGGGTGAGCATGAGGCCGCGATCGACTTGCGGGCGGTGCCGGGCCTCGCGCCGAGATCGTATTGACAGTGGACAGCGAGCTGCGGCGCACGGGGCTCTATCGCGCGCATGAACAGGCGGAGCTGTCCAGCGCAATCGCAGACACGCGGGCGATGTTCGCGGGCAAGGGGTGGCCGTGACGGGGCGGACCGTGAGGACAAGGCGACCGCCAGCTACAATGTGGGCGCCATCAACCGTGGTAGCTAAATCATCCCACGCTCCGGCGGTCCTGACGGCAGGTTGGAGAGACCGTGACCCGAAGCCGAATGCGGGTTATTGCTGCGGGTGTGATCGTGACGGTCACGACTCTCGGCTTCGTGGTCCGGAATCAAGTGAAGGTGTACAGGGGTCGGCAGGCCAGGGCCGCGTCGATGCAGCAGCGACAGGCCCTGTTCGACATGCTGCAGCCGGTCGCGCTCACCAATTGCGTGCTGGAGAGGTTTGGCGAGACGCACGATGGTGGTTATCTGATGTGCAGCAACCTGCTCCAGGGAGTCCAGGCGGGGTACTCGGTACGGGATCGCAGGGTACGACAAGTGGGGCTGCGATATCTCGACGAAATTTGACCTGACCGTCCACCAATATGATTGCTTCAACACAAGCCAGCCGGCATGTCCCGACGGCACGACTGTTTTTCATGAAGAATGCGTCGGTGATACGAGCGAAACCGTAGACGGGCGTGTCTTCGACAGGATCGCGAACCAGTTTGCGAAGAATGGCGACAGCGCGAAGCGGATCGTGCTGAAGATCGATATCGAGGGTGCGGAATGGGACTCGCTTTCATCCGCTCCTGACGAGGTCCTGCAGCAGATCGATCAGATGGCCGTGGAGTTTCACTGGCAACAGGGTGAGAAGGCGGCTTGGATCGGCGAGGAGAAATACCTCCACGTCGTGCAGCGGCTGAAGCAGTTCTTTGAAATCGGGCATATTCACTTCAACAACGCGAGCTGCATCGAAGGCCTCACACCATTCCCGACCTGGGCCTATGAGGTGCTCTTCGTGAGCAAACGGTTGGCGCTCGTCGATTCGTCGCGAAAGGCAGGCGGGCTGCACCCCCTCGATGCACCAAACAACCCCTCACGTGCGGACTGCCAGCCAAGAACTCCTTAGCCCCGGCGGCACCACGGCGTGCCCAGGCCGGTCGCGAATGAGTGCTCGCTGCGACTCGCGCAACACCGTCTGCGCTGCGAGGATGGCGCGCGACCGGAGACCCTTATCAGCGTGTTGCCCTTGAAGCGCCTGCTCAAGGTCCGGGCGACCCTAAGACACGCTGCCGGCGATTGGTGACGGCTGTGACGTCCGTGTGTTCCCCCGGAGGGCGAGCTGCTGTTGCTCGGCGGCGGCGATGGATAGCGCAGTGGGCCTTCAGGAACTCCTTCCAGTCGGGTTTCTTCGCGACTCGCGTGCCGGTGGAGCGAGGCGATGTCTGAACACGCGGGCAGCGGATCGCTTGTGGCTGGTGAACGGACGCCGGCCATCTGCCACCTGCGCTTTGGCTCGACACCCTGGCGACTGATGCGCGAGGGCCGCTACCCAAAGGGGCGCCAGTCCCGTTGGAGCTGTTCGATACGGACTCCTAGACAACACCGTTCTTTGACAACTGAATACTTGCTTAGGCTGAGGGCGCCGCATCCGGGCGGGGTCGGTGCCCTCAGACCAGCCCTGAGACGTTCGGCGAGCTGAGCTGCGAATCACCTATCGATCCGCCACTCGGCACGGGCATAATGCGCGGCAGCAGCGAAATGGCCCTGCCGGCGGGTACGCGCCTTGGCCCCTATGAAGTGCTTTCCCTCATTGGTGCGGGAGGTATGGGCGAGGTATACCGCGCCCGCGATACACGCCTGGATCGCCGCGTCGCTGTGAAGGTCCTGTCACCGGAACTGGCGTCCGACGCCGAGTTCCGAGCGCGCTTCTCGGGCGAGGCAAAAGCGATTTCCGCGCTCAATCACCCGCACATCTGCGGCCTGTACGACATCGGCCACCAGGACGGGATCGAGTTCTTGGTCATGGAGTACCTGGACGGTGAGACGCTCGCCAGGCGGTTGGCGCGTGGCAAGCTCCCGCTCGACCAGGCAGTCCAGAACAGTATCCAAATCGCCGACGCCCTCGCAGCCGCGCACAAGGCGGGCATCATCCATCGCGACGTGAAGCCCGATAATGTGCTGCTCACGCGGTCTGGTCTCAAGCTGCTCGACTTTGGCGTGGCCAAGGCCGCGCCACCCATCATTCGTCGGGCCGCAGAGACCGGGCGCACCGAGCTTGCGACCCAAGCGCACCTCACGGGTGAGGGCACCCTGGTGGGCACGGTCGAGGTACATGGCCCCGGAACAACTCGAGGGGAAAGAACTCGACCCGCGCACGGACATCTTTGCGCTTGGCGCGATCCTGTACGAAATGGTGACTGGCCGGAAGGCGTTCATCGGGGACAGCCAGGCATCCCTCATCACCGCCATCATGTCGTCAGAGCCGCCCCGGCTCGTGTCGATAGCTCCGATGACGCCACCTCTGCTCGACCGGCTGATCCACACATGTCTGGCCAAGAGTCCAGATGATCGCGTCCAAACGGCGCAGGACGTGCTGCTGCAGTTGCGGTGGATAGCCGAGAGTTCGCAGGCAGGTCTGGCCGCTGCGGCCCTGCCTCGGAGACGGCGCCTCTGGGAGCGCTCCGCAATCGCTTGGACGGTCTCCGCCATGGCCTTAGTGGTCGCAGTCGGAGCTGTCTGGTTCGCGTTGGCGCGAGGGCGATCGGATAGCAGGCTAAAGGATGCCGTAAGAGTACGCAGCACCATCCTGCTGCCTGAACGGGTCACGCTGGACAACGCGGTGATCTCACCGGACGGCAAGCGCATTGTCTTCAGCGGGCGCGATCGCACGGGGCGGAGCCAATTGTGGTTGCGTCGGCTCGACACGGACGACGCCACCCCCCTCGCCGGGACAGAGGGAGGCCTGCTGCCGTTTTGGTCACCGGATAGCCGTCACATCGGGTTCTTCGCCGCTTTTCCAGATAAAAAGCTGAGGCGGGTCGACGCTTCGCGGGGAGCGCCGCTGTCGCTGTACGATGTGGACGGTGTGGGCGGCGCGTGGTCGCCCAGCGATGACATCCTATTTAGCGCGCCCACTGGGCCGATCCTGCGGATCCCGGCGGCGGGCGGTCATGCGACGCCAGTTACCACGCTCAACGTCTCGCGCGGTGAAACCGCCCATCGGTATCCCTTTCTGCTCCCTGACGGTCGCCACTTTCTGTATTTCGCGATGAACGTGGGCGGAAGCCGCCGTGACTCGGCGAATCGCATTTGGGTCGGATCGCTCGACGGCGGTAAGGCAAAACCCCTGATCTTGTCATCCTTCAACGCTCAATACTCTAACGGTCATCTGCTGTATATTCGCGGCGGCGACCGTGGTGGCAGTCTCGTTGCGCAACCCTTCGACCCGTACGCTTCGAGACGAGTGGTGAGCCAGTGACGGTGGCCGAGCACGTTGCCCTCTATGATTATTTTGCTGGGCTCGGCAGCGTCTCTGTCGCCGCGACCGGGGCGCTCCTGTTTGACGGCTCACGCCTCCTCTCGCGAGTGGAATGGTATGACCGGGCCGGGCGACAGACTGGCACGTTCGGAGAGCCCGCCGTACGCGCGTCTCCACGCGTGTCGCCCGACGGCTTCCGAATCGGGGTCAACAAGTACGACCCTGTGACGGCGACGACCCAGGTCTGGATTGCGGACGTGCGACGCGGCGTTGAAACGCGGCTCACATCGCCTCCGGGTAGCAACGCGATCCCCGTGTGGGCGCCAGATGGTACACATCTGGCGTATTCATCTGATGCGAGGCATCAGGGCGACATCCAGATCAGGCTGGCAGATGGCTCCGGTTCCGCTACGGCCGTCACGAACGAGCCCGGACATCGCAGGCCGCTGGACTGGTCATCGGACGGGCGCGTCCTCATTGCGTCCGATCGCGAGCCCGCTGGGGAGCGCCGCGCGGGGATCTCGGCGTTCCCTCTCAATGGCGAACGCAGACCGTTCACTCTAGTGCCGCGAGGCGCGACCAGGATTGTTGGCGCGTCATTGTCGGCGGACCGACGATGGCTGGCGTACGACACCGACGAAACCGGGCCCAATGAAGTGTACGTCGTGTCGTTTCCCGATGGTGGGCACAGGGTGCAGATCTCGAATGCCGGTGGGTACTCTCCTAAATGGACGCGCAATGGTCACGAGCTTCTGTACAGGACCCCTAACCACGAGGTGATGAGCGTCGGTGTGGACACGACGCACGGCTTTCGGGCGCGCACGCCTACGCCGTTGTTCGTTGTCCCTGAGGGTGCCGGCGGTGAATGGGATGCGTCCGCCGATGGTCAGAGATTCGTATTCACCGTGCCGGTGCTTAAGAGCTCGTCGGTGCCGCTCAGTCTCGTGCAAAATTGGGGGTCCGGGCACAAACGATAAAGCATCACCGCGCCGAGCTAATCGCTGCCTTCGGCGGCCGGCCTCCGCATGTAACCGATCTTTGCTCAGGAACGGCGCTTGCGGAGCACTGAAACGTGGGTGTGCCGCGACGCCGTGGGCTTCACGGCGACGCGCAGCAGCGGCACATGTTTGCGCGGCGTCCTGCGGCGTCGCGTCTCGAACAGCTTGTGCCGTCCCGTTGCCTGCGTGTAGTTGCGGTCCTTGATCTTCACCCAGTTCGTGCTCGTCGCGTCGGAGTAGTACCTGCCGTCCGCAGGCTCAGCCACGATGCTCTTAAGCTCATGCGCATATGCGACTCGGAAGAAGTCTCGCCCTTGAGCCTTCACGTGGTCCACATACAGCAGCCGCGTCGGCACTGACGAAATAAGCTGGCGCAATCACCGCTTGGCGTTCGATGAACGGCCAATCGCGAACGTCCTTCTCGTCAGCCGCGAGCAGGTCGAAGGCGTAGAAGAAGGGCCAGTCGCGGCGGAACAGCAGACTCTTGAAGTTGCTGCGCCCTCGCGCGTCGAGGCACACGATCTCTCCGTCGACGACCGCATCGTGGGCTTTGATCGCGTGCGCGAGTTCCTCACACAGGTGCGGCCAGTGCTTGAAGGTGTGCCCATTGCGCGACACGAGGTCGCAGTGGTGTCCGTCAATGTGAGCGAGTGCTCGAAAGCCGTCGTACTTCACCTCGAAGAGCCAATCCGGATGGTCAAACGGCTCCGGGAGGCCGCAGGAGCGGCATGGGCCGGAGTGCCGGAGGCGTTTTTGCGCGGACGCGTTGCGGAGGCGTGCTGGGGGCGGGCACCGGTCGATCGTACCCGCACCCATGGCCGGCTCCAACTCAACCGGACATTGAACTAGCGATCGCCCCTGTCGCCTTGTCCCTTGGGTGCCTTCGTCTTCGCCTGCTGCTGATGATCCGTTGTCAGGGAGCGCGCCCGACATCATCGCTCTCCTTGATGGTGCCGTCAGCTCGCCGACGGATGAAACGCTTGTCGCCTTTCGGCGCGATCAGTTCACGTTTAGCGGCTTTCTTCGCCATGGTTGCATCCGTCCTGGAGCGATGCACCCGTCATGCGTCAGCTGCAACGATCCAGCCCTGCCGGTCAAGCCGGAAGACCGATTATCGTTGGCTCGCAAGAGCTAGAACCATCTCGGACACGCAACCCAGCGCAACCGCAGACCGCAGCAGCTGGCGCGAACGCCGGTTGACGTCAGTGCTCCGTCGATGACCACCGAGGCGAATCTGCCTACGGTCGGGCTTGAGGCGGACGAGGATCCGCGGAACGGCAGCATGGTTTCCGAGGTGGGTCACGGCGCCGTTTGTATGTTCGGACATGTCTGAGTCCTCCAATGCGACGTGAGTCGTCGCGGCCAGCGGTTCTTCGGCTCTGTTGAGTCGTCCTGAGCGTGGGATCTACGTCGGGCTGTACATCACCCAGGCGAGCACAGCCAATGCCTGCACAATCAACAACGCCACGTACAGCGTCTCGTACGGAAAGCGGCTCATCCCGTGATACTCGCCAGAGAACGTTCTCACGGCCCCTCCAGTTACTCTCACCTCGAGAGTGAAATCGGTCTTTAATGCACTGTAGGGGCGCACCGGACACGCGCCAATGGCATGAAGGTCCTGGTACGGCGGTACTCGCGCCCATGACCTCCGTACCGCCCTCATCATTGGCGCCTTGACGCCATCTGTTTACTAACGCGGGAATCTGTCGTGCGAGCTATCACCCGAGCAGCTTCACCCGAGCGTAAGGGAGGCGCGGCCGCACCCCGACCAGATCAGTTGTCAAGACTCGGCTGCCGACGTGGACGGTTGTGTGTGTGCCCGGCTTGGAGGGAGTCGACGCTGGGGGTCGTCGCCTTGGGCAACTCCACCGGACATGATGACAGACCCAAATGCCGACAATGCTGTGTATGCCCGGGCATGGCCGCCGGCGTCTGATCGTGACGATCGCCATCTGTGCGCATCAGCCCCCCTGGAAGTCAGCACGGAAAGGTGTTTGACGGCGCCGCATGGGATCGACGCGATCGGGCCGGCGACTCGCCTGGAGATTCAGGTGCCGCAACCCGCGATTACACACACGGTGACCGTGCAGCAGTTGGAGCGGTGGGCGAACGGGTCCGCGGTCAATCCCGAGGAGCGAATCCGGAAGGATCAGTTAAAGGCGATTCTGAGCGCACCCGAGAAATAGGCGTGAGTCAACCAACGGCGTTATACACTGTTGTGTGATGCCGAAGACCTTCACCGCGTTCCGAGTTGCACCGGAGCTGCTCGACGCTATGCGCGAGATCAAGACGACAGACGGTGTGCCGATGTCAGTGCAAGTGGACTTCGCACTGCGAGCCTGGCTGCAAGCTCGTGGCGTACGGGTGCGGACCGAGCCGAAGCGCCGCACCGCGGAAAAACGTAAGCAGGTCGCGCGGTGACGATCGCGCGCCGCTCTCCGGTGAGACGTTCGATGCCCAGCTCGAGGAAGACGAATTCCACATGCTGTGGCTGATGCACCGCAGCTTAAGAAACAGCGGCCGCGTGCAGATCCTGCTATCGGCTGCCCTGCAGACCGGGTGGCGCATCGCGAGCGCGTCACCCGAGGAGCAAGCGACGTTGGACGCACACGGGTTTGGCAGCTGGACGATTCAGTGACGGGTGACGATGACCAACGGCGATTTGGTGAGGGTGGGAGGTAGAAGTGGAACCGCATGAGATCCAGGCGCGAGCGATGATCGCTGCCGCGCTGATTACGAGCCACGCAGTGGAAGTACCGACGATCCCGCCAAGCGGCGATTGGTCTCAGGAAGCGGCGGCACTTCGGCTCCGTGAACTGACCGACTACGTTTATCTGATGCTTACGACAGCCCGGGAGTGAGGATGGCGCGGAGATTGTGCTCACGGTGGACGGGCAGTGGCGCAAGACGCGCCTGTTCCGGTCACACCAGCAGGCGGAACTGGTGGGCGCGATCGCGGACACGCGGGCGATGTTCGAGGCGAAGGGGTGGAAGCATTGTGACGATCACTTCCCGGTTACCGCGCGGTAGTGCTTCAATTCTTCGGAACGCAGGATGCCGTGAACGCCGGACTTGGGTAGAGCCTACATGTCAGACCTCATAATAGAGATTGTTACCGAAGGTATCTCTAGCGAGCGCCTGCAATGGATGCTGGTTCTTCTGGGGGGTGCGCTGGTGGCCTTCCTCAAGTTCCGCGGTAAGCGTTGGCTCGATCCAATACTGTTCGGCTTGGTGACGTCTGCGCTGCTGGCGCTTCTGTTCTTTGCGTTTGCGGTAAAAGCACAGCTAGTGGTGCTTCCACCCACGATGAATGTCGGAAATGTCGAGCAGCTGCTCTTCCAATGGATCAAGGTGTACGGATATTCCATCGAGCGGCTCGAGGCCGACGACATGCATTTCGCGTTTGAGATCCGACCAAACGGTGTTGCAGTCGAAGGTATCCAATTTGTAATTGGTCGCGCGAAAAATCGGGCGAGGTTTGTTTCGGTCGCGGCAGCACACAGACTCTATCCCCATCCGGCCGATATACCTCCGCTGGAGACGTTATCCCATGACAAGGCCCAGGCGCTCTTGTCCGAACTGCGATTGGAAATCGATCAACGGCATCTGGACCATGACGGATTCTTCATCTCCACGCATGTGTTCAGGATTTATCGTGACCTCCCAATTACGGCTGAACTGTCTGAAGACAGGCTCGTGACGAGCGTACACGAAGTGGAGCGGGCGATGTCCGTCATCCTGGCAAGATTGCGCGAGACGCTCTACTACACACCGGAAATTCCCTCTCCGGAAGTCGAAGAGCGCTTCCGTGACATGCTTCGTAATGGTACTTCAAAGCCATGACTGACGACCGACTCGTCGGGCCACCGCATTTGGGCGCTGCGCTCAAGGGCGCGGCCGACAGGACGCCGCCATCGACCTGAAGGCAGTGCCAGGCGTGGGTGCGGAGATCGTGCTCACGGTGGACCGCGAGTGGGGGCGCTCGAGGCTGTTCCGCTCACACGAGCAGGCGGAACTGGTCGGCGCGGTTGCTGACACGCGGGCGATGTTCGAGGGAAGGGATGGGCGTGATGCGCAGGTTCGGCCGAACGTTAGCCCACAGTTTAGCCCGGACCGGAGCGCGCAGCCGTCTATCTTCACGTTTGATTCTCCTACTTAGTTGATTCTAAAGTGCCGGGGGTGGGAATCGAACCCACACGGCCTTGCGGCCCCGGGATTTTAAGTCCCGTGCGTCTGCCAGTTTCGCCACCCCGGCTCGAACAACGCGAGGCCGCTAGTGTCCCGGCCGCGTGATTCGCGACATAACTCCCGGGCGGGACATCCCGGCTGGCTGCGTTGCTCATCACTCACTTATGCCCAATAAGCTCGCTCTTCGCGCCTTGCCAGCCGGGCGCCGCGCTCCGGGATTTACGCCACGAATCACGCGGCCGGGACACTAGCATACCCCGCGGGTGCGCCCGCCAATCCGCGTGGATGGTGCTGTGGGCGCCATCCCGTGCTCCCAACGGTGCCCCCCGGGAGGGCTGCTGGAGTGGCGTGACGCGTGATCGCGTGCGTCATGACGGTCAACGGGCGGAAGGCTGGAGGCTACTGCCGCGCAAACACAAGGAAGTACCTGGTACGGCAGGAAGGTGTGCTCCCGCGCAAGACGGAAACCGTGGCGTTGCATCTGCGCTATGAGATCCGTGCGGGCGATCTTCATCGAGACGGGCGGTCCCACGGGGAGGTCGCGCTTGTGAAAATCGATCATCACGATCTGTCCGTCGGGCCGCAGCGCCTTCTTCAACTTTTCGAGGTAGCCCGCCTGGTCATCGACGTGATGCCAGACGTCGCAGAAGAACACCCGATCGACAGAGGCGTCGGGCAGGCCTGGATCCGCTGCAGCCGCGAGGAGCGGCTCCACATTCGTCAGCTGCGCGGTCTTGGCCTGTGCCTCGAGGTGCGCGAGCATGTCCTTGCTGACGTCGACCGCGAACACGCGACCGCCGGCACCCACGCGGCGCGCGAATCGCAGCGCAAAATAGCCCGACCCGGCGCCGATATCGGCCACGCGCTCGCCGTCGCGGAGCGCGAGCGCGTCCAGAACCTCCTGCGGCTTCTGCCAGGCGTCGCGCGCCGGGTCCTCGAGCGCGGCAATATAGGCGGCGGAGTCGCGGTGGAACCGGTGCGCCTCGTGACCGCTCGGGGCGGTCTGCGGCGTGGCCGGCGGCGGCAGGAACACGAGCAGCGCGAACAACCAAATCGGCGTCGTTCTCACAGTCTGTCGCATGTCTCGTGAGTGTACGACAAGCGGTCCCGCCGGTCGCGCCCGCGGCTGGACGGCTCCCCTCGGCGCCCGCGAAAAGGCCGAGCATCGCCGCCGTTTAGTGCTATTCTCCACGCGCAGCCGACACACGACGCTGGTCTGGCCGTTCGATCGCGGCGCCACCCTGGTGCGGGATCCGGACGGGGAAAAGGGCTGGATGAACCCGAGTTTCTGGATCCGCGCCGCAGTCCGCGCGCGCGCATCCGCGCGCGCATCGCTGTACGCGGCCGTCCCGGCACTCGTCCTGGTTCTGACGCTCCCGATCATCACCCGTGGGCAATCGCCGCCCGGCTGGCCGCCCCCGACGCTCCGGGAGACGGGCCTGTACACGGACTGGGCCACTAAGACGGTGGCAGCCGGCAATCTTCCATTCAGTCCCCAGTACCCGCTCTGGTCGGACGGTGCGGCGAAATCGCGCTGGCTGCGCATCCCCAAGGGCCGCTTCATCGACGGCTCCGACCCGGACGTCTGGAAGTTCCCCGTCGGGACGAAGCTCTGGAAGGAGTTCACATTCGGCACGCGCGCCGAAACGCGGTTCATGGAGCACACGCGCGCAGGGTGGCAGTTTGCCACCTACGTCTGGAACGAGGACGAGAGCGAGGCGGTGCTGGCCCCGGAGGGCGGGATCAAGCAGAGCGTGCCAATTCGGGACGGCATCCGTCACGCCATCCCGTCACGCGTCGACTGCCGCGTATGTCACGAAGCCGGACCCGTACGTGTGCTGGGCGTCACGGCGCTGCAGCTGTCGCCAGAACGCGATCCGTCTGCGCCGCACGCCGAGCCGCTCCCCCCGGGAGCGCTCGATCTCAAAATGCTGGCCGCGCGCGGTCTCGTGCGCGGCTTGCCGGCACGGGTCACCGCCACACCCCCGCGCATCGTGGCCGCTACGCCCACCGGGCGCGCCGCGCTCGGTTACCTTCACGGCAACTGCGGCGGCTGCCACACGGGTGCCGGCGAACTGCGCTCGCTGGCCTTCGCCCTCAACTACACGCTGAACCGCGCCGACGGTGACGCGGCTCCCGCGCTTCTGACCTCCCTGGGGCAGCCGAGCCGCTTCAAGGTGCCCACGGCCGCAGACGCCGTTGAGCGGGTCTGCGCGGGCCAACCGGAGAAGAGTGTGCTCGTGGCGCGTATGGCGTCACGTCACCCGCTGGTGCAGATGCCGCCGCTGGGCACGCGGCTGGTCGACGAAGAGGCGGTCAGCCTGATCAGGCGCTGGATTGCCGAGGATCTGAGTTCGCCCGAGACGGCTCGGGTATCGGAGCAGGGACGATGATGACGAGGAGGACGATGATGGGACAGTCGGTGCGACGGCTTCTGGCGGTGACCGCATCAGCAGGGTTGATGGTAGTGGCGGGGGCGGCCGCGCAGACGGCAACGCAAGGCGCCGGCTCGCCGGCTGCGGGCGGTGCGAGTACCGCACCGGAAGCCGGTGCCGCCAAGGCCGCCACGGGTGGCAAGAGCAGCGGATCGGTGGCTCGCGGCACGTACCTCGTGAACGCCATGGGCTGCCATGACTGCCACACACCCGCGAAGATGGGTCCGAACGGGCCTGAGCCCGACATGTCACTCGCTCTCGGGGGGCATCCCGTCAGTCTCACCCTCCCGCCGCCGCCGGCTCCCGTCGGTCGGTGGGTTGGCTCGGTGACGGACACCTTTACAGCGTGGGCCGGTCCCTGGGGCGTCAGCTACTCCGCCAACCTGACCCCGGACAAGACCACCGGACTCGGCGAGTGGACAGAACAGCAGTTCGTCGACACCATCCGCACGGGCCGTCGCCAGGGTCGCGGCCGCGAGATCCTGCCCCCGATGCCCTGGCCCGCATTCAAGAACCTCAACGATGGCGATCTGAAAGCCATATTCGCCTACTTGCGCACCGTAAAGCCGATCCAGAACAAGGTGCCCGACCCGGTCCTCGCCGCGGCACCCGCCCAGTAGGAACGGCTCGCGGGAGCACCGCGCCGGACTGCCGCGCACGACGTGTGCGGACCATGTTCCGTGCCTGCCGGCCGAAAGACGTGTGGAGAATTGGGATGCGAGCGATCGTCGAGGGCGTCTGCGTGCTCGTCGTGCTGGTGACGGCTGACGCAGGCTTGCGGGCGGAGGTGAAGGCGAGCGCGCCCGACAGCCTGACCGTAAGTCATGCCGTCACCCTGCGTGCGACACCAGCGGCGGTCTACGGTGCGCTGGGAAAAGTGGGGCAGTGGTGGGCCGACCAGCACACCTGGTCGGGCGCCGCGCGGAACCTGAGCATGGAACTGCGCGCGGGCGGATGTTTCTGCGAGGCGTGGAGCGCTGGCACCGTGGAGCATGGTCACATCGTTCTCGCGCAGACGAACGAGGTGCTCCGGCTGAACGCCGCCCTCGGTCCGCTGCAGGAGCTGGCGGTGTCCGGCGTGTTGACGTTCAAGCTGACCGCTGTTGTCGCAACCGGCGGAACTCAGCTCGACGTGATCTATCGCGTCAGCGGTGACGCGACCCACGAGCTCGACAAGATCGCGCCCATCGTCGACACCGTGATCGGGGAGCAGGTCGCCAGGTTCGCCAGGTTCGCGGAAACGGGCAGAGCCGCTCCGTGAACACGCCAGGCCTTCAGCCGCCGCGCTTCGACTTCGTCCGCGCGTGCCGCGCCTCGGCTTCCTCCACCGAATGCGAGGCGGTGAGCTTCTCGTCCTTCTTGGCCATCCCGGCCAGTTTCGCATAGAACCGGTGGAGCGCCAGCAGTTCGTCCTCGCTCAAATCCTCGACGTCGATCAACCGGTTGCTCGCCCCTTCGACGGCCGCGACGAGCTCGTTCAGCTTCAGCTGAATCGCCATCGAATCCTTGTTCTGCGCTCGCTGGATGAGGAACACCATGAGGAAGGTGACAATCGTCGTGCCGGTGTTGATCACCAACTGCCACGTGTCGGAGTATCCGAACAGCGGGCCGGTGACAACCCACCCGAGGATCACCAGGCAGGCGAGCGCAAAGGCTGCGGTACTGCCCGTCCAGTGCGTGATGACCGTGGACATGCGCTCGAGAAATGGAGCAGACCGTGGGCGCCGGGATCGCGGCATTCATCCTCCACCATGGCGGGCGCGCAACGGCTCCGCCGTCCGGGTTAACGTCCCTGCACGGTGCCCGGCGCCGGGTAGTTCCTGCTCGCATCGTCCAGCACCAGCACCCAGTCCTGCATCTCGCCCGCGTCCGGCGGGTTGAACACGCGCTCGCCGGTGTTGGCGAAGCTGCCGATCCGCGTGGCGCGCCCGTCGCGCGGGTTGAACCACCACGCGGTGACCTGCGAGCCGGTAATGGCGTCCATCCGCACGGTGAACGGCCGGCCCACCGGTGCGTACACCATCGCATAGCTCCCGTCGCGATCGCGCGTGGCGGAGAAGTGGTAGCGCCCGGCGCCCGGCATGCTGGTCGGCACCGGCCCGGTGATGATGACCGTGTCGTCGGGGACGCGCGTGAGGAACGGACGTGACTCGAGGAGTGCGCGTCCGTGCTGCATCTGGACGGCGCCCGGCTGATCGATCGCGTCGGTCCAGGGTAACAGCGGGTTGTTGACTGGCTCGCGGGCGGCCGTCCACATCTGCCACACGGAGTGATGCCCATACGTGTGGCCCATGGCTCCGGTGAACAGGTCCCAGTACAGCGGCCGGCGCACGTCTGCGGCGATCGAGTGACCATACTTCTTTGCTTCGAATGACACGGGGTGATCTTCGTAGATGGGCTCGCCGTCGAGTACCGGCTTCACCGGTGTTCGGTCGTAGTCGACGCGTGTCTGATCGTAGCGTCCGGTGTACTCGGCACCGTGCCCGTTCTGCCGCATGTTGACGTCGAGCCAGTCCGATTCATGGAAGTACTGCGCCGACCCGGTGCCGCCCATCGGGTGAAACGTGATCAGGTGCGCGCCGCCGTCGCCCTTGCGCAGGCCGCGCGCCAAGGCCTCCACGATGGCGCGGTGCGCATCGCTCTCGACGGGCCGATCACCGCCGACGATCCAGATCACTCCGGCGCGCCGGTAGCGCTTCCCGAGCCACTCGCCGTACGCCGCGGCATTGGCCGGTGTGAAGATCTCCGGACCGAGGCCCCACTTCTTGTTCCATTTGTCGCCCCATGTCGGCAGGAACCCGACATAGAGGCCCAGTGCATTCGCCTTCGCGACGACCCAGTCGACGTGCGCGAAGTAGGCTTCGTTGGGCTGCGTCGGGTCATCGTTCCGGAGCGGCAGTTCGCCGTACGCGTTCGGCACGTGCAGTCCGTCCATCTCGGCGAGCGCCACCGCCTGGACGACGGTGAAGCGCTGCTCGGCTCGCTTCCGGAGGTAGCGCTCAGCCTCTTCGCGGCTGGCCCGATGGAACAGTTCCCACACGGTGTCGCCAAGCCAGAAGAACGGGGCGCCTGTGGCGGTCACGAGGAACCTGCGGTTCTCGGACACCCGCAGCTGCGGCAGGTCGTCGGCCGCGCGGGTAGAGGCGGATACGCCTATGCTCATCGCCAGAATCAGGAGGCCGAAGGGCCGCCGGGCGCGTGTGAGGGGGGTGTTCATCATGCAGCGTGCACTGATATGGATGAGAGATGCCAACGGGCCGCCCAGATTCTAAGCGATTGGCTGCGCGGTACGGGTTTCCTATGGCAGGCTGGCACATGGCGTGAACAGAGGCGGGCGATCCGCGGATGATGGCGATCCATTCCACGTGCTGCACTCTCGTCTCACGACGACGCTTCTTCGCGATGGCCGGCGGCGCAGGGCTCGCGGGGTGTGCGACGTCCCCTCCGAGTCCGCCTGCGACTGATCCCGGACGCATGATGGCCAGACCGCGTCAGCAGACTGCACCCATCGGCCCCGGTGAGCACCGTCTCGATCTCGATCGCGGCCGCGACGGGGTGTTGTATGTCCCGCGCAACCTTCCAGCCGGGCTCCCCGTGCCGCTGATCGTCATGCTCCACGGTGCCGGCGGAACCGCTGGGGCGATGCGTTTCACGTTTGCACTGGCCGACGAGTTCGGCGTGCCAGTGCTGGCTCCGGACTCGCGCGAACGCACCTGGGACGCCATCCTCGGAGGGTTCGGCGCCGATGTCGAGTTCATCAACTCGGCCCTGCAGTACACGTTCGAGCGCATTGCTGTCGATCCGGCGCGGATCGGCATCGGTGGATTTTCGGACGGCGCATCCTACGCGTTGACGCTGGGGGTGGCGAACGGCGATCTGTTCACGCATATCATCGCCTTTTCGCCGGGATTCATCGCCCGAGCGGTGCCACACGGCAAGCCGCGGATCTTCATTTCGCACGGGACCGGGGACGGCGTGCTGCCCGTCGGTCGGACCAGCCGCACGATCGTTCCCGATCTCGAGCGCCGCGGATACGACGTGAGATACCGCGAGTTCAATGGACCGCACACTGTTCCTCCAGACCTCGCACGCGAGGCGTTTGGCTGGTTCAAGGGCTGAACCGTACGGGTGCGATGTGCGATGCACGACCCGGCCGCGATGCCCCGCTGCCTGCCGATCGTGGCATCTGCCTTGCTGACCGAAAAGGCGAACCCGGGATTACATGCAGATCATCCGCACGCGCACGCTCGAGGGCCCGAACGTCTTCACTCATCGGCCGATCGTGCTGATGACGCTCGACCTCCAGGACCTTCATGAGCGCGAGAGCTGCGATCTGCCGGGCTTCGTGGAACGGCTGATCGAACGTCTTCCCGGCCTGGCCGAGCACGTCTGCGGGACGGGCGATGCCGGCGGCTTCACCGGGCGGCTGCGCGAAGGCACCTATCTGGGCCACGTCGTGGAGCACGTGGCCATCGAGTGGGGCCAGGCGGTCGGCGCTACCGGCAATTATGGAAAGACCGTGCGATCGGCCCGCCCTCATTGCTTCGACGTGGCCGTCACGTCGCGCGTGCATGGGGCCACGCGCCATCTGCTGCACGCCGCGGTGGCTTTCGTCGACGCCATGGTGCGCGGGGAACCCTTCGACACCGTGGCCGTCCTGGCGGCTGCTCAGCGCCTCGTGGACCACACGCGCCTGGGCCCAAGCACGCAGGCGATCGTGGATGCGGCCGCACGTCGGAACATCCCGTGGAAGCGGCTCGACGATGAGAGCCTGGTGCAGCTCGGATACGGTACGCATCGGCGCCTGATCCGATCGACAGTCGGAGATGCGACCAGCGCGATCGCGGTCGAAATCGCCCAGGACAAGGCCGCGACGAAAGTCTTGCTCAGGCGAGCCTTCATCCCGGTGCCCGAGGGCGAAGTGGTGCAATCCGAGGCGGAGGCACTGGCGGCCTACGACGAGATCGGTCCGCCGGTCGCGATCAAGCCGCTCGACGGCAATCAGGGGAAAGCGGTCTCAGTGGGCGTGCGCTGTCGCGACGACGTGAGCGCGGCCTTCCAACTCGCGCAGGCACAATCACCCCGCGTCATCGTCGAGCAGATGCTGGTGGGCAATGACTACCGTGTTCTCGTCGTCGGCGGCCGCGTGGTCGCGGCGAGCCGGCGCGAGCCGCCGATGGTCACCGGCGACGGCACGCGTACCGTGCGCGAGCTCGTGGCGATTGCGAATCAGGATCCGCGGCGCGGCGAAGGACACGAGAAACCGCTGACCGCCATCCGGCTCGACGACACAGCTCTCGTGCATCTGCAGACGCAGGGTCTCGATCGCGGACTCGGTGCCCGGGGAGGGTCAGACGGTCTGGCTGCGCGAAAGCGCGAACCTGTCTACCGGTGGCACGGCAGAAGACGTCACCGAGGGCGTGCACCCGGATGTGTGCCGCGTGTGCGAGCGTGCCGCCCGCGTCGTAGGCCTCGACATCTGCGGCGTCGACCTGATGACCCCGGACATCTCACAGCCGCTTGGCCCCTCGTCAGGGATCGTCGAGCTGAACGCGGGCCCCGGTATCCGCATGCATCACCACCCCAGCGCGGGCACGGCGCGCGATGTGGGCGGCGCCATTGTCGATCTGCTGTTCCCCGGTCGACACAACGGCCGCATTCCCCTCATTGCCGTCACCGGCACGAACGGCAAGACGACCGTCGCACGGATGGTGGCGCACGCGCTGCAGATTGCGAGGCGCCGGGTCGGCCTGACCACGACCGACGGCGTCTGGATCGGCGGTGCGCAGGTGGCGGCCGGCGACATGACGGGCCCACAATCTGCGCAGGCGGTCCTTGCGGACCCATCGGTCGACGCGGCCGTCTTCGAGACGGCGCGCGGCGGGATCGTCCGCGGCGGCCTCGGGTACGACTGGTCCGACGTCGGCATCATGACCAACATTCAGCTCGATCACATCGGACAGGATGGGATCGAGACGCTCGAGGACCTCGCGCACATCAAGTCGCTGGTCCTCGAGCGCGTGAGGGAGGGCGGCACGCTGGTGCTGAACGCGGACGATCCGCAAGTGATGCGGCTGATGGATCATCCGCGGGTGCGCAAGCTGCCCCGCGACGTGCGGCTGTTCTCCGCGTACCCGAATCACGTCAATGTGCGGCGGCACCTGGCTCGCGGCGGAACGGCGTACTTTCCACGTCGCGGCTGGATCGTCGAGGGGGCCGGGGCGGCGGCGCAGAACCTGGTGGAGATTGCCACCATACCCGCCGTGCTGGGCGGCGCCGCGCAGCACCAGCTCACGAACGCACTCGCCGCCGTCGCGGCGTGCCGGGCGCAAAGGCTGACGGCCGACGAGCTCGCCCTGTCGCTCCGCACCTTCGACGCCCACGCCCACAATCAGGGACGCGGCAACCTGTACCACGTCGGGCCCGGGTACGTCCTGATCGATTACGGACACAATCCGGCCGCCTTCGAAGCGGTCGGCCAGATGGGCGCCCGCTGGCCGGGCCGGCGCGTGACTGCCGTGGTCGGCGTTCCCGGTGACCGCGCGGACTGGGTCATCGCGGAAGCGGCGCGCACTGCCGCGCGAACCTTCGATCGGGTGATTATCCGTGAGGACGTCGACAGACGCGGACGCAACCAGGGCGAAGTGCCGAGCCTGCTCTGCGCGGCCATCACGTCCCACGCGCCCTCGCGCCTGTGCCAGGTAGTGCCCAGCGAGAGCGACGCGCTGCGCCTGGCCGTTCAGAGCATGGATCCGAACGAAGTGGTGGTTGTCTTCTACGAGGACCTCGAGGGGGTGCAGCAGACGCTTGCGGAGCTCGGGGCCGTCCGGGCGCAGACGGTGGAGCCGCTCCGGGTGCGAGAGGACGGCACCCTCGGCACGCTGAGGCGCGCGTGATTATGATCGTTACCGGTGGCGAGGTCCCCACGCGCCCGTCACGTCTCCCGAAAACGTTCTCCTACGTCCTCATGCGGGACGGAATCTGACGCAGCAGGATCGCTTCCTGCAGAAGAGCGCACGGAGGATTCCACTGGATGCCCAGGAAACGTAAAGCGTCATCTGCAGATCCCGCGAACGGACACGTATCCCCGGCCCACACACGCACGATCAGCCGCATGGAAGCGGCCCGGGCTGCCGACTCCACCGGTGTGCCCAAAGGCTCGCTCATCCTCGTTGGCGGCGCCGAAGACCGGGAGGGTGAGATGCACATCCTGCGGGAGGTGGCCGGTCGCGCAAAGGGGGGCCGCCTCGCCGTCATCACCGCCGCGAGCACTCAACCTGCGGAGATGTGGGCGCTCTACAAGGGAATCTTCCAGCAGCTCGGGGTGAAAGACATCGTGCACGTCCCGATCGAGAACCGCGAGGCGGCGTTCGATCCGGCGGTCGTGGACCTGGTGAAGACCGCTCGGGTCATCTTCTTCAGCGGGGGCGACCAGGTGCGCATCACGAGCCGGCTCGGCGGATCGCTGCTGTGCGATGCCATTCGCAGGTTCTACGAGGGCGGCGTCACGCTCGCGGGTACGTCTGCGGGTACCTCGTGCATGAGCGAGACGATGCTCGTTGGCGGGTCGGGCGACGAGTCGCACAAGGTCGGCGCCGCGCTGCTCATGGCGCCCGGCCTCGGACTGATGACGAACGTCATCATCGATCAGCATTTCGCCGAGCGCGGGCGCATCGGGCGACTGCTGGGGGCCGTGGCGCAGAACCCGCGCATCCTGGGCGTCGGCATCGATGAAGACACCGCGATCATCGTGAAGGACGGACGGTTCCGAGTCTTCGGATCCGGCGCCGTGTACGTCATCGATGCGATCAGCGAGTCGTACACGAACGTCTCCGAAGAGGAGCCCGAGAAGACGATGTCAATCTTCGACGTGCGCCTGCACATTCTCAGCGGCGGCGATTCGTTCGACCTGGCCACCCGGCGTCCGAGTCGCCCGGACGTGAAGCGAACCGGACAGCCCCGACAGACCGGCAACGGCCCCACCGCCGCAAGCGCGTCGAGAGTCTGAAGGGGGCTGCGGCCTTCTGCTACCTGGCGCGCGGGGACTTCTGTCCCGGCGCCACCTACATTCCCAACATCCGCACGGCATTCTCGCTGTAGACCTTCTTGAGAATCCCGTCCGGCAGCCCCACGCCGTAAATCCTCCACCGTCCCTGCGGCGGCACCGGCGCCGGCGCGTAATCGAAGTATTCGTCCTCGGTCTCGAGAAACCGGAAGTAGATCTCGTACAACGCATCCCCGAATACCTGCTGCGGCGTTTCGACGCCGTGCGGCACTGCGTCCGTCCCGAAGAGGATCCGGTCCTGGTAACGATCGAAGAACCGGCGGGCGGTCCGCGGCTGTCGCCCGAGTTCGCCGATGCGTGCACCGAGCTCCACGTGCATGTTCGGGTGGCGATCGAGCGACGCCGACACCTCCCCGAGATCCTCGGCATGATGCCCCACGTGCAGGGCGAGGAACGTCGTCCGCGGGTGTCGCGTGAAGACCCGATTGCGGGCCGCCAGGAGGTCGGCAAACGGCGGAAAGTCACGCCCGTGGAACGACCAGTCAGGGTGGGCGTTCAGTTCCTCGAAACGCTCGTTGAAGCGATCGATCGGGAGGAAGAATGCCTCGGGATCCGCGATGTGAATGGCGACCGGCATGTTCAGGGCCGCGCACGCCTCCCACATCGGGTCGAACCGCGGGTCGTCGATGCGGACGAGCGGCCCGCCGCTATCGCCATCCCGGAGGTAGAGGCCGAGCGTCTTCAGCACCTTCAGGCCGCGGGCACCGGCTTCGTGCGCCCTCGAGAGCTCGTCCGCCTGGAGCCTGGAATACTCGGGCTCGCTCGCACGATCGTAGAGTGGCTCGGTGAACGTCAGAAAACGGCCGGGGTGGGCCGTCTGGAACTCGCGCACACTCCTCGTCAAGCCCCCGCCGGTCCCGCCGGTGAGGTTGACCATCGTGCGCAAATTGCGGCGGTCCATGACCGGCAGAAGCTCGGAAGCCGGTGCGAGCACTCGGACGTCGTCGCTGCGTGGAACACCCGAGTCCCGAGCGCGGAACGTCAGGTGCGTGTGGATGTCGATAGCCGGATACCGCGCGCGCGGCACCGATGTCTCGGGGACGCGGAGCATGCTGCGGGGCTGGAACTCGCTGAGGTCGAGCGGCTGTGGCGCGCGTGTCGGGGCGCGCTGCCTTGCGGCAATCGCATGCCCGAGGGCGGCGTGTCCGGCTGCCCGGTTTCCGCCTTCGCCATCCTGCGCCGCTGCGCCTGCTGCCAGGGCAGCGCCCATCCCGGCCAGCACCTGTCTTCGGCTCCACACCGGCCCCACATCCGTTCGCTGCCGCATTCGGATCCTCCGCCATCGACCGGGGTGACCAGCACGGCGCCATGCCCCGCGGGCCCCTCGGACCGGAGATTGTGTCACTGAAACGGGCGACGACGTGCTGCCCTTGACGAGGCGAGTGCGGGTGGCCAATGCTCAGTCCGCAGCCTGCGATGCGCCGATGCCCGGCGAGCACGCGGCCTCTGTCCGCCGGAGTCAATCAGATGAAGAGCCGCCGCATCCCGTGCCTGACCCTGCTTGCGCTCGCCGTTGCACCGTTCGCCCATGCACAGATTTACCAGACCGACTTCCCGTCCGACGAACTGCGCGCGCGCTGCGGGCGCGTGATGGCTGCCATGGCCGGTGACACCGTGGCCGTCGTGCAGGGCGCGCCGCTCGCGAGCGGTTTCGGCGTGCCACGGCAGAGTAACTCGATGTACTACCTGTCGGGCATCGAAACCCCCGGCGCGTACCTGGTGCTCGACGCGCGGACGAAGACGGTCGTGCTGTATCTGCCGCCACGGAACGAGCGCCTCGAGCGCTCGGAAGGGAAGGTGCTCTCGGCCGAGGACGCGGACGTCGTGAAGCGGCTTACTGGCGCGGACGATGTGCGATCGACGGCGGCGATGACGGGTACCTGGCCCTTTGGCGAGAAACGCCCTGCCGCCGTCTACGCGGAGTTCGCGCCGGCGGAGGGCCACGCCCAGAGCCGGCATGAAATCGAAGCCGCCGATGCCGCCGTCGCGGCGGACTTCTGGGATGGGCGGTTGCCGCGCCAGATGCAGTTCCTCCAGCTCCTGCGCGCGCGGCACCCCGGCCTCGACGTGCGCGACCTCACGCCGATACTGGACGACCTGCGCAGCGTAAAGAGCACCCGCGAGATCGCTCTGGTGCGCCGCGCGTCACAGCTGGCCGGTCTCGGCATGATCGAGGCGATCCGCAGCACGGAAGCAGGCGTGTACCAGTACCAGCTGGATGCGGCAATGCGCTACGTCTTCCTGCTGAACGGCTCGCGGCTCGATGCGTATCGATCCATTACCGCCTCGGGCACCGAGAACATCAACAACGGACACTACTGGCGGAATTCGCGGCGGATGGAGGACGGCGATCTGGTTCTCATGGACTACGCGCCGGACTACCGGTATTACGTGAGCGACATCGGGCGCATGTGGCCGGTGAGCGGCCGCTACCTGCCGTGGCAACGCGAGCTGCTGCAGTTCATCCTGGAGTACCGCAACGTCGTGCTGAAGCGCATCCGGCCCGGCGTCAACGCCGATCAGGTGCTCGCGGAAGCGAAGGAGGCGATGGCCCCGGTGCTCGCGCGGACGACCTTCTCGAAGCCAGCCTACGAGAAGGCCGCACGGACGATGCTGGAGACGAGCGGTGGCGTGCTCTCTCATCCCGTCGGGATGGCCGTGCACGACGTGGGCACGTACAAGCGCGGCCCCCTGCGGCCAGGGCACGTGTTCTCGGTCGATCCTCAGATGTGGGTGCCGGAAGAGCACCTGTACCTGCGCTACGAAGACACGGTCGTCGTCACGGAGAGCGGCGTGGAGAACTTCACCGACTTCCTCCCGTCGGAGCTGAACGATCTCGAGGCCCTTGTAGCGGAGCGCGGGCTCGTGCAGGCGTTTCCAGCCGACCGCCGGGAGCGGTAGCGCGGTTGCCGGTCTGAAAGCCGCCCGCTACGCCGCCACCACGACCGACACGATCGTCGCATCATCGTTCAGCGTGCCGTCCGCAAACGCGAGGACGTCATCGAAGAGCGCGGCAGTCAGCGCGGGCGCATGCAACCTCGCGCCGGCGGTTATCGCCTGGGCGAGCCGCTCCTCGCCATATTCCTCGCCATCCGGCGAGGTTGCCTCGGTGATGCCGTCGGTGTAGAGCACGAGGCGGTCTCCGCCCCGGATGTCGACCTGGTGCTGCTCGTACGTGCGGTCCGGAAACACGCCAAGCACGGTGCCGCCAGTCGCCAGCCGCACGACCTCACCCGACGCGCGCACGAGCAGTGGTGGATTGTGGCCGGCATTCGCGCAGGTGAGCGAGTGCCGGCGGCAATCGAGACGGATGTAGCACGCCGTCACGAAACGACCGCTGACCATGTGCCCGCAGAGCAGGCGGTTCACCCGGGCGCAGACCTGATCTGGCGACGCTGCGCCCTCGGAGAAGGCACGGACGGCGGCCTGCAGATTCGACATCAGCAGCGCCGCCGGCAGCCCCTTGCCGGCCACGTCCGCGATCAGCAACCCGAGCACGTCGTCGTCGAAGGTGAGGGCGTCGTAGCAGTCGCCGCCGTAGCCACTTGCCGGGCGCCACGCGGCGGCAATGCCGTACGGGTCGATGCACGGCAGCGTGGAAGGCAGCAGGCCCCGCTGGATCGCCCGCGCGTCCGACTGCTCGCGCTCGTGCCGCAGGTTCTGCTGGCGTGCCACGCGGCCGTCCGCGATTTCGCGGCTGAGGATTTCGAGCAGCGTCGTGTTGTTCCACGGCTTCTGGACGAAGCTTCGCGCCCCGCGGCGCATCGCCTCGACCGCCGTATCGATCGTCCCCCACCCGGTCATGACCACAACCGGCAGCAGGGGATCGAGGATGCGTGCGCGCGAGACGAGCTCCAGCCCCTCCCCGGCGGATGTGGTGTCCCGCGTGTAGTTCAGGTCGGCGAGCAGCAACTCGTACGGCTGCTCTTGCAACCGGTCGAGCGCCGCGACTGGGGAGGTGACGAAGTCGGCGTCGAGGTCAGCTCCCTTCAGCAGAAACCGCAACGCCTCGAGGACATCGGCCTGATCATCGGCCACCAGCACACGCGCACGCACGACCGGAGTTTAGACAACCAGCGTGCCAGCTGAAAAACGGCGGTTCTCCGCAACAAACGACCCTCGAGCCGTCCCGGGATTCCCGGATCCGGGACCACCGCGTCCCGCATCCGCAACGCTGGCGCGCCGATGGGGTCCGGGGTCGGGGCATTCTGGTTGGGCTGGAGGCTGGTAGACTGCGGTGTCACTCACAGCAGGAGAGGGAATGCGGAGCCATCTGTGGTAAGGGCGCACCCGTGCCCGTGACCCTCATGGGGCGGGCACCATCTGAGGCCGATGTCGCGCGCGTTGCCGCGATGGCGAATCCGGTCATCCGGAATCTCGAGATCACGGAGTGCTACGCGCGGCTCTCGGGGGCACTGGCCCTGCGCACGGGTCTTCGCGCGAACTGGTGCACGTTCGCGACCTGGGCCTCGCGTCAGGCCGGCCGTACGATCCGCTCGGAAGACCTCGGTGAGACGCTCAGGCGGCGCGCGGGGGGACCGGCCAGCCTGTGGCAGCCGCTGCGGTCGCTCTGGCGCGCGCTCCTTCGAAGAGGGCTCCTCGATCCCACATCCGGGCTGGGCCGCATCAGCGCGGCGATCCACTCGCCCTTCGACGCGTTCGAGCGGGCCAGCGACGCGGTGGCGCGCGGAAATCTGAAGGTGTTCGCGGAGATCGGCCGCGAGTTCGCCCGCTACCTGGAGGCATGTCCCGCGGATGCAGCGGTAGACGCGACGGCGGTCACCGCGTTCCTGCAGGGACTCCGCGCCGGCGAGCCGCCGGACGGGCAGGACTACCTGCGCCAGGCGTTCGCCTGCTACCAGCGGCAGGGACACGAGCCCGAGCCGCACACCCGCGCCGGGCTCGTGCTGCTCGCTAACCTCTCCATCGGCCTGCACGAGCAGACCAGGCTGCAGCCCGAGATTTCCGAGGCCGTCGACGCGCCGCTCGCGACGGCAAAGGATTTCGGCGCGCGCGTTCTGGGTGTCCTCGTGCCTGGCTCCCTGGCGTGGCCCTCGGCGATGAGGCGCCCCGCCGCAGGGGCGATCGCATGGCTCGCCGCACCGCTGCGGTCTGCCGCTGTGCGTCTGTCGCGGGACGTGATCACCGAGCGGCTGATGGTGCTCAGCGTGCCGCGCGATGTCGTGCTATCGCTCGGGCGTGACCTCGAAGCCGCCGTGCCCCCGGTGATCGCCGCCGCACGCCTGCCGGAATTGACGGCATTCGTGAGCCGGTACGACCCGTGCGGCCCGGGCGAGACGGCCTGCGGCGCCCAGGACTGGTGCAATCTCGGGGAGCGGATGCACTACATCCTCCACCTGTTCCGAGCCTATCAGGAGGACGCGGCGCTTCTCTCGCCGCCCTTCACCGACGATCAGGTGCGTGCGTTCCAGAACGGGATCGTGCCGGACGGCGTGTTGTGAGCCACAATCAAACCCGTTCGTTCCGGGACTCCAGGAAGCGTCCGGCGAGCGCATCGACCGCCTTGCGCAGACAGAGGATATCGCCACCGACCGCCACGAACGCGAACCCCATCTCGAGCCACCGAGCGGCGTCCTCTTCGACCGGTGCGAGAATCCCAATCGGCTTCCGGATTGACTGCGCACGACGGCAGGCGCTCTCGATGACGCGCCGAACGTCGGTGTGCCGCGGCTGACCGAGGAAGCCGAGGCTCGCCGACAGGTCCGACGGCCCGATGAACACGCCGTCCACGCCATCGACCGCCGCAATCTCCTCGAGCGCCTCGACGGACGCTCGCGTCTCGAGCTGCACCAGCACGCACATCTCGTCGTCCGCACGGGCGAAGTAGTCGTCGACACGCCCGTATCGGTTGGCCCGATGGGTCGAGGCCACCCCGCGCACGCCCCGCGGCGGGTAGCGCACGGCCGCGACGGCGCGCGCGGCCTCGTCGGCCGACTGCACGTAGGGGACGAGCAGCGTCTGTGCGCCGACGTCGAGCAGCCGCTTGAACAGCACGGGGTCGTTCCACGCGGGCCGGACGACCGGCGCTACGCGCGATCCGCTCAAGGCGCGCAGCGTATCGGCTACGTGCGTCACCTCGTTCGGCGCGTGCTCGGTGTCAATCAACGCCCAGTCGAAGGCCGAGTCGGCGAGGATCTCAGTCACGGTTGCATGGCCGATGCTGTGCCAGAGGCCGACCAGGCGCGGGTTGGCGGCCAGCGCCCGTTTGAAGGCGTTTCGCGGGATATCCATGCACAGAGTGTATGCGGATTTGCAGGGGCGGTCTGGCAGGCTGAAGCTCGCTCTATATATTCGTGTCGTGCAGCCTATGATCCGAACTCCAGGCCGATCAGCGGGGTCAGGCGGTCCTGCAGGCCGCCCCCCGAGATGTGGAAGCGGAGGTTGAAGTTCACGAGCATGTGCGGGGCCACGTTGATCTTCAGACCGGCTGACCCCGCGAGCGCGTCGATGGATCCCACAACGAAGTCGATGTCGGCGAACGTGGGCCCGCCTGCCCCAACCGTGAACGCACTCTCCACCAGCAGCGGCGTGTCGAACACGTGCTGCCCAAGCAGGTCCAGGGCAAGGCTGAAACGATCGCTCACACCCACGTCCGTGCCCACGACATAGAACAACTGGTCGGGCAGTTCGCCTGTCAGACCCGCCCGGACATCGTTGGCCAGCACACTGCGGCCGTTCCACTGCCAGGCGATGTTCGCGCGGGGTGACAGGCGGCCGTAGCTGGCTGACAGGGCGGCAAACGGCTTGACGCCCAAGGCACCCGACCCAAGCAGATCCTTCTCGTCCCCCGTGGGCAGGCGCAGGTCCAGGCCGACCGCAAGACCCCGGGCCTCCTCACGCACCGCATTCGCCTTCACGCGCACGATGAGATCGCCGACGCCGCTCGCCGATCCCTGGCCGAAGAACTGCTTGCGGTCTCCGAACCCCTCACGTGCCGTCTCATCGTGGAAGAAGTGCACCGCGGGATCGACGGTGCCGATCCTCTGAATCTGCGCGTTCGAGACCACGCTGAGCGTCGTGCGCACGATGGGGACCGCCAGGGACACGTCGATGCGATCGGTGATGCCGTATGTGATCGCACCCGTCCACTGCGAGAGAGAGGCTTCGACCGAGTTGGCCGTCGTGACCACGTCGAGGCGACCGCCTCCCAGCAGAAAGTCGTCGTGGGTGAAGACTGCGGGAACGGCGCTGAGATCCACGCCGTCGAGCGAGTCGAAGGAGAAGTACTGGTGGTTGAAGCCCACCGAGAAGTGGCCGCGCCCGATGGTTTCGGCCCTGTCGCTGAGGATGGGTCCGAAGCTGCGCGTCGTGCGCCGGAACGTGCCGGTGGCCGCATCGAACGCGTAGGTGAACCCGGACGCCGGCGAGGGCAGCGGGAGTGCGGTCAGCTGGCTGACGAGGGCGACGTTGAACTGCGTGAAGTTCGATTGGAACGCGCTGTTGAAATGAGCGGAATGTGTCGAGCCGTCCGGGAGCACGGCCTCGCTGTTGACGACGAGCCCTGTCGGGCCGAACACGTCCTCGAACAGTGTGGCCAGCTTGCCCGGGGGCTGCGCCTGGGCGGCGGCCGTGCCCCCTGCGGCGAGGAACATCATGAGAACGAGGGTGGCGATGAGTAGATTCATGAGTCAGCGAGCCGCCTCGAACCGGACCGATTCAATCACCCAGCCGCCCTCGGCGGCTCGGAGCTGGAATGTGCTGCGCGCGTCGCTGCGCAACTCGTGACCGTCAACCGTCGCCAGCGAATAGTGCCGCGTGGCCACCACCGTCGCCGTGTCCCCCGACACCTGGATGCGCGGCGAGTCGAGCGTGACGCTGATCCGCCGTGCGTTGTCGAATTCCACTTTGATCGCGCGTTCCTGCGCGCCCCCGAGCCCGGGCCAGACCTGCTTGAGCGCCGGCAGGCTGCGCGCCTCGAGGGCAGCCGAGTACTGCTGCAGTGCGCGGCGGATCGCTTCCTGAGGATCGGCGGCGCGCCGCTCCGGGGCTGCAGGCACGCGTGGCGGCGCGCTGGCTGCCGGCGGCGCGGGAGCCGGATCGGGCGCCGGCGCCGGCGGTGGCGGTGTCACCGACGCGACGGGAGGGAACTGAATCGGCACACGCGGTTCTTCTGCCGGGGGGGGCGGGGCAGTGCGTGTCGCGGGCGGCTCGGCTGCTGCGCGCGCCTGGGCCCGGCCCAGTGCTTCAGCGGCGGCCGCGTCGAACAAACCCTGTGCCGCGTAGGCTGCCGTGGCTGCCTTCGCGTAGTCGCGCGCGGCGAGCAACGCGCGCGCGCCGCGCTCGCGCTCGACCGCGCGTCCAAACGCCGCGGCTGCGGCCGCCGGCGCGCCGGCCGACTCTGCGCGCGTGCGTGCCGCCGCCAGGCCCGACACGGCCTCGGTGGCCGCCTGCCGGGCATAGCGCGCAACGTCGGCCATCAGCCGCTGTGCCTCGGCATTTTCCGGCGAACGCTTCAACACCCGGCCCGCCGCATTCGCGGCTTCGTCGTACTTGCCAGCCCGGTACAGCGCGCGTGCCGACTCCGTCTGCTGCGCAAGATCATCTGTGACGCTCACGGCAGCTTCGGGCGCAGCGGGGGGCGCGCCGGTCGTGCCGGAGGCGCCCGCTGGTGCCGCGGGAGGTGGGGCGGCAGGACGGTTTGATGCGCCCCGGGGCGTATCGTCCACCCGCCGCGACGTGCGGTCGTCGGGCTCCCGAACCACGAACGCGATCACCGCGATCGCAATCACCACGAGGGCGGCCGCGCTCACCATGGCCAGTAACTGTGACGTCCCGCCGGGCGCCGCCGACGCAGACGACGGGCTGCGCGAGAGGCTCGGGTCCGCGCTCGCGTGACTCGACACCGGCCGTTCGCCCGGGACAGGGGTGGCATGGACCGGGGGGACCGTGCTCGAGCCCACGACATGATGGGAGGGAGGTGGCGTCCTGCCCGGTGCGGGCACGCGCGGTGCGTCGAGCGTCGTTTCCAACTCCGGTAACGAGCGTCCCGACCCACGCGCTGACGATGCCGGCGGGCCGGCGGCGGTACTGTCGAAGACCCGGAACGGCGCGGCCGGGGGCAGCGCGGCGCGAACCAGCTGCAGGTCGAGCAGCATGTCTCCCATGCTCTGGTACCGCTGCTCGCGATCTTTCTCGATCGCGCGGTCCACGACCGTCATCAGCTCGGCCGGCAAGGCATGGCCCAGGCTCTCGAGCGGTGCCGGCCGATCCTGCAGCACCTTGTACATCGTCGCGGCGAAGGAATCGGCCTCGAACGCCTTCCGGCCGCTCAGCAGCTCGTACAGGAGCACGCCGACCGAGAACACGTCGGCACGGTGGTCGATTGGCTCCGCGCGCACCTGTTCCGGGGCCATGTAGTTCATCGTGCCCACGACGATGTTGCTGCGCGTGAGCTCGGAAGTGACGAGCCGGGCCAGGCCGAAATCGAGGATGCGCACGCTGCCGGTTGTCGTGAGCATCACATTGGCGGGCTTCATGTCCCGGTGGATGATGCCCGCACCGTGCGCGAACGCCAGCGCATCGCAGATATCGGCGATGATGGCGAGCTTTTGAGACAGCGTCAGCGGCTCGCCCGTGCGCATCCGCACGTCGAGGGCCTGCCCCTCGACGTACTCCATCGCGATGTACGGCTGGCCGCGGTCTTCGCCGAGGTCGAAGATCGTGATGATGTTGCGGTGGGCCAGCCGGCCAGCCGCGCGAGCCTCGCGGAAGAACCGCTCGCGCTGCTCGGGCTGATCCACCAGCTGCGCGGAGATCACCTTGATCGCCACCGTTCGCTCGATTTGCGGATCGAAGGCCCGATAGACGACGCCCATCCCGCCTTGCCCGAGGCGCTCGAGAATCTGGTAGCGGCCGATCGTGCTGATGTCCATCGGTTCTGGCGCGCCTGTGCCTGAAGCGAGAGATTACACGCTGGAGCGGACGCCGCGCAAAGATTGCGGCTGGGCTCCCAGACGCGAGCGATTCCAATCCGTCTGCGCGGCGATGCCCGCTGCGGGTACACTGCGCCGATGTCGAGCGCAGGCGCCGTCGGGGCCGCAGATCCGCCGGAATTTTTCGCCTGGCTGCGCGCTGCTGAGGAACGGTACCTCGCCGACCTCACGTTCGCCGAGGTCACACGAGCGCTGCGTGCGCTGTCGTCATGCTATGTACAGCGCCGTGACCGCCTGGCCGACGGGTCGGCGCTCGAGGGCGCCGGCAAACGGGCTGCGTTCGCCCTCTTCTACGCACCCCTGCACGCGCTGGTCGCTCACCGGGTGGTCAGGGCGCTCGAGGCAACACTGGCGAGCGGCACGAGACTCGTGGATTTCGGGTGCGGCACCGGGGCCGCGAGCGGCGCCTGGGCCGTTGCCGCGGGCGCGGGCGCGGCAGTGAGCATCGAGGGATTCGACCGCAGCGCCTGGGCCGTGCGCGAGGCAGCGTGGACGTGGCGGGCATTGGGCGTGCGTGGCCGCGCGACGCGCGCCGACGTTGCGCGGGTGCGCGTGCCACGCGGGCCAGCAGCCTGCCTCGCTGCCTACACCCTGAACGAACTGTCCGCCGACACGCGTGAGGCGGTCCGGGGCGCATTGCTGGGCGCCGCGAGCGAGGGCCAATCCGTGCTCGTCATCGAGCCACTCGCCGGGGGGGTGGCGCCCTGGTGGGCCGGATGGGCGGAGGACTTCGGCGGTGTCGGTGCACGCATCGACGTATGGCGCCTGCCCGCACACCTCCCCGACATCGTCGCCCGGTTCGACAGGGCGGCGGGCCTCCGGCATCACGAGCTGACGGCCCGGACGATCTACGTTGCCAGGAAATGAGGTCGGGAGTGACAGCCTCGATTGTCTCTAGACGGTGGCTCGCCGGGATCATGGTGCCCCTCGCATGGGCCGTAACCCTGCTCGCCGTGAACCAAGAGGATGCGCCCGCCGCCGTGACGTGCCGCGTGCGCGACGACGCGCGTGGTCGAGAGTTCGTGTTGCGCCCCGCGGATCCCGCGCCGGCTGCCCCCGGAACGTCAGAGCCGCAGTGGCAACTGTCGATGCGAGATGTCGAGAGCAGGAGCGCATGGATTGACCTGTTGTTGCCCGGCGCGAAGCCGGCGCTCACCGCCACCACGGCGAAGCTCTCGTATCGCAACGCGAACGGCGGACGGCAGGTGGATCTCGTCGTCTCGCCGGCCGGCTCCCGTCTCGAGGTGTGGGTGGATCACGGGCTCGAGGTGAACATCGAACCGGATCTGGATCCGCATGTCGACCGGCTGAACACGGAGGGTCCGATCACGGCCATTGAATGCACGATTCAGCGCGCGGTGCCGTGACACCGCCTTCGATCCGCACGTCAGACCGTGGCGCCATCGTCGGGCGACCAGTCGACGATTGCCACCGCTCGATCGGTTGCGGGATCGTAAGTCAGAGCGAGCTGGACCATGGAAGACGTCCACGGCAGGCGGAAGACGAACGCAAACCGCTCCGTGGCGGCCACGCCGCGCTCCCGCATGAGGGCGAGGCGGCCGGCGAACGCCTGCACGTTTGTGCAGGGTGCCACCTCGTTGAAGAAATGCTTTCCGATGACGGAGGCGGCGGAGCGTCTGGCGAGGCGGGCCTCCGTGTCGTTGTAGGCCTCAACGAGGCCATCCCCGCTCAGGCGGATGACGCCGAAGGGGAGTCCTTCGAGCAGCTCAGGCGGCACGACCGCGAGCGGCCCTGTCGGGAGCTCGCCAACCAGGCACTCCGAGCAGATGCCGTGTCGAGCCGGGCAGGGTCCGCTTCGGATCACCCGTCCGCACCAGGCACACAGTAACTGAGCCGACGCCTGGTCTGTTTCGCCTGGTTTCGGCATGACCCACAGCCTAGCAGCAGCCCGCATGTGCGGGTCCAACCCGAGGAATCAATGCCACCACGATGAGCCGCCCGTTACCGATGTTGAGTAACGGAGCGGCTCTCGAGGTCAGCGGGAGTGTCCGCGGGGTCGTGCTGCGCGCCAGCGCCGGAGTGCGGCGGGCGTGCAGGCCGAGACCCGCCGGAGGCCAGCACTCCATCGGGCGAGTGAGGCTTCGTCACGAACGGACCAGCTCAGGCCGTAACCCTCGCGCAGCGGGTCCGGCAGAAGCCCTACCGTGATCAGGCGGTGAATGCGGCCGAGTGGCCACGGCGCGGGCATGCTCGGCGTGAGGATGTCACGAGCCAGTGCGCGGGCCGCGTCCGTCACCACGAGTGACCCGTCGGTGAGCCGTGCGGAGACCGCTCTCGACACCTCCTCGAACGTGGCCGGAACCAGCTGATCGGGCAGACCGAGTCTGTCCGCGCCAACGCGCGACTCCCGGCAGTAGGCGTCTTTCTCAGCCGCCGCGAGCGGGCCTACCAGCAGCTCGTATGTGCGGGGCATGGCGTGGAGCAGAGTCAGCTGGACCCACGCCAGGAGTTGCGGATCGTGAGCTGAGTAAGGTGTTCCTGCGGGGAAGGGCCCCGCCGCTCGGCACAGTGTTCCCGTAACGCGGTCGTGAATCCGGTTGATGCGGCCGGCCGCGGCCGCCGCTGTCGCCTCATCGCCAAAGGTCATCGCCAGCATCGCCTGGATGGTTCCGTGCAACCGGACGAGAGGGGACATCCGGCTCTGCCGGAATGAGCTGTGGCCGGCGACGCCGGCGGCTATAAGCGGATGAGCGAACTGCATCAGGATGGCGCACGGCCATCCGAGCACGACGGCGCGTTCCCCGTTGATCCGCCAGCTGGCGCTCTCCGGGCCGAGTGTCGTCATGCGTTCTATCGTCGCACCTGTTCGCCGCGACGCCTACCAAGGGTCGCAGGCCGAGCACCGCGCGCCAGCTCACCTGATTCCTTAACCAGCCGCACGAGGATCAGGCTCAACTATGCACGTTTCGGCAAGTCCCTTGCAGCCCTTTTGCTCATCGGAGAAGCGCGCGGAACCGTTGACCTTCCGCGCTCAACGTCACGTTACTGGAGGATTGCACATGAAGCGAGTAGTGACGACGGCCTCAGGCCTCGCCTTGGCCTTTGCCGTGAGCGTGGCCGCGCAAAGCGGGTCCACGAGTGGCACGCAGGGAACCAGCGGTACAACCGGGACCAGCGGGTCCACCACAAGCACGCCATCGGACCAGACCGGCTCGACGAGCGCTAGCAGCTCGAGCGCGAAAACGGTGACGGTCACCGGATGCCTTGCCGGCTCGGGGAGCAACTGGATGCTCACGAACGCCTCGATGGGCAGCGCCTCCGGGTCGGGTTCCTCGACGTCGGGGAGCCCCTCAGGCAGCACGGCGGGCGCGACAGGCTCGACCGCGAGCGGTTCGGGCAGCAGCACGGGTGCTGCGACCGGCTCCGGCAGCGCGACCTCTGGTACGACGAGCGGCAGCGGATCGACCGCCGGCACTGGCGCGGGCACGGCCGGCACAACGCCATCGACCGGCACGGGCACCACCAGCGGCACGTCGCAGGCGGGGCAGAGCAGCACGATGAGCGGCTCGGCACCCTCCGGCGCGGCCGGCACTACCTACAAGCTGATCGCCAGCGACAGCTCGAAGCTGCAGCCCCACACCGGCCACAAGGTCGAAGTGCAGGGGACCCTCGAGAGCTCCAGCTCCAGCTCCAGCTACGGCTCGGGTTCTTCGGCAACCGCGTCGGGTGCGGGCTCCACGTCCGGCACGAGCGGCACGGGCAGCACGAGCGGCACGGGCAGCACGAGCGGCACGGGCGCCACGAGCGGTACGGGCGCCACGAGCGGTACGGGCGCCACGAGCGGCACGGGCAGCACTGCCGGGACCACCGGGTCCGGGTCGAGCACGAGCGGCACCGGCAGCACCACCGGTTCGGGCACGGGCAGCACGTCGGGCAGCAGCTCGATGGGCAGCGGGGCCAGCGCCGCCGGTGGCGCCGGCTATTCGTGTGCAGTCGGTCCGCATGATCTCGGGCAGCTGCGACGCGGGCAGCAGCCGGTAGTCTTCGACACACACGTCCCGTGGGTGCGCTTCCCCGAGGGGAGGCCACCCGCGCGGGCGGTCGCAACCCTGGGCGGGCCGGCGTCGCTGACGCCATTGGGGCTCGCAGGATTCGGTCATGGGTTCCGGCAGGCTCCCCAGTCGACTCACCCGGTATCGGACAATCCTCTCGGCCTTCGCCCTCGTCATCTCGACGCTCATCCCTTCTCACGCTGCCGCGCAGCAGTACTTCGGCGGCAACAAGGTCCAGTACCGGACATTCACGTTCGAGGTGCTCCGCACGGAGCACTTCGACATCTATTTCTACGAGGAAGAGCGTGAGGCCGCCGCCATCGCGGCCCGGATGGCCGAACGCTGGCGCGCACGGCTTGGACGCGCGCTGGGCCACGAACTCACCGGCCGGCAGCCGCTGATCCTCTATGCTTCCCACCCGCATTTCGAGCAGACCAATGCGATCGGTGGCGAAATCGGTGAGAGCACGGGCGGCGTGACCGAGTCCATTCGCCGCCGGATCATCCTGCCGCTCGCCGGGCCGCTGGCAGATACCGATCACGTGATCGGCCATGAGCTGGTGCACGCGTATCAGTTCGACATCACCACGCCTCGCGCCGGCGGCGGCCGCGGCGCCGTGCCCGGTGCCCAGCGGCTCCCGCTCTGGTTCATCGAGGGTATGGCGGAGTATCTGTCAGTCGGTCCCGTCGATGCGCACACGGCTCTCTGGGTGCGGGATGCGGTGCTGCAGGAGAAGCTGCCGCGCATCAGGGATCTCGACAACCCCGAATACTTCCCGTATCGGTGGGGCCAGGCATTCTGGGCGTACGTGGCTGGACGTTGGGGCGACGAGATGGTAGGCCGGCTGCTGCGTGACGCGGCGCGCGCGGGATCGCCGGACGTCGCGATCGAGGCGAACCTGGGGATGAAGACCGAGCAGCTGTCGGAGGAATGGCACGCGGCACTGCGGCGGATGGCCGAACAGCTCCCGAAGGGGACCACCCCGGCTGGCGAGATCGCCGATCTGCTCACGAAGCCCCGTGGGCTCGGGGGCGAGCTGAACGTCTCGCCGTCGCTCAGTCCCGACGGAAGCAAGGTGGCGTTCCTCTCCGAGCGCGGACTGTTTTCGATTGACCTCTACATCGCGAACGCCCAGACCGGTGAGGTGATCGATAACGTCAGCCAGACGGCCATCGACCCGCACTTCAGCAGCCTGCAGTTCATCTCTTCAGCGGGGGGTTGGAATCCGGCCGGCGATCGTTTCGCGTTTGCGGTGATCACCGCGGGCCGCCCCGCATTGGCCATCTACGAACTGGGTGCCCGGCGCGTGGACCGTGAGATTCCGCTGCCCGGCGTGGACGAGGCGTTCAATCCGACGTGGTCCCCGGACGGCACCCGGATCGCGTTCAGCGGATTGACTGGCGGTCTCACCGATCTCTTCACCGTCAACGTGGGATCGGGTGCGGTCAGTCGCCTGACCAACGACCCTTACGCCGACGTTCAGCCCTCGTGGTCGCCGGACGGTGAGCGCATCGCCTTTGCGACGGACCGGTTCACGACGAAGCTCGACATGCTGGACGTGGGCCCCTACCAGGTGGCGCTCATCAATCCCGCGAGCCGGCAGATCGAGCCGGTCGCCGGATTCGCGGCTGCCAAGAACATGAATCCGCAGTGGGCCGCCGACGGGCGTGCCATCTACTTCCTGAGCGACCGCGGCGGGATCACCAACGTGTATCGGGTGACGCCTGGCTCCGGGGATCTGCGTCAGAGCACGAACGTTCAGACGGGTATCTCGGGAATCACGGCGACGAGCCCCGCGCTCTCCGTCGCGCAGCGCGCGGGACGAATCGCGTTCAGCGTGTACGAGGGTGGACAGCATCGCATCTACGCCACCACCCGCGACGAGGTCATCACGGGCATGCCGCCGCAGGAACTTCCCGGAGTCTCCGCCGCGCTGCTGCCGCCGGCGACGCGGCGCGACGGCAGCTTCATCGCCCGTCTCGAGAACCCTGTGCCCGGTCTCCCGGCGCAGGTGCCTGCCGAGACCGAACCGTACAAGCCCCGCCTGCAGCTCGATGCCATCGGGCAGCCCTCCTTTGGTGTCGGGCGCGATCGCTTCGGCGCGTTCGGCAGCGGCGGCGTGGCCTTTCAATTGAGCGACACCCTCGGCGACCACACGCTTGGCGTCGCGGTCGACTTCACCACGAGCATCACAGGCGACACCTCCTACAAGGATCTCGGCGGATCCATCGCGTACACCAACCTGAAGCGGCGATGGAACTGGGGTACGTACGCGGAGCAGATCCCGTTCAGGACGGGGGGCTTCGGGGCCGGGTTCACGGACATCAACGGCGAGCCTGCGTACGTCGAGCAGACCGTCCTGTACCGGCAGACCGTGCAGTCGGTCGGTGCGGTCGTCGCGTATCCGTTCAACCGCGCGCAGCGCGCCGAGTTCAGCAGCTCCCTGCGTCGTCTGAGTGTCGACCAGCAGACACGGACCATTGCGTACTCGATCCGCACGGGCGACCTCCTGCTCGACGAGCGTGACAACCAGGAGATCATCTCGCCAATGACTTACAGCGACGCCGCCGCGGCGCTGGTGTACGACACGTCGGTGTTCGGCGCGACCAGCCCCGTGCTGGGGCAGCGGTACCGGCTCGAAGTGGCGCCCGTGTTCGGCGCGGTGCGGTTCACCGGCCTGCTGGCAGACTATCGCCGCTACTTCATGCCGGTGCAGTTCTTCACGATCGCGACGCGCGTGATGCATTACGGCCGCTACGGGAGCGACTCGGAGGATCCACGACTGTCGCCGCTCTTCATCGGGTACCCGACGCTCGTGCGCGGCTACGACGTGGACTCGTTCACGGCCGCCGATTGCCGCTTCGACCTCTCCGGCGGCTGCCCCGAATTCGATCGCCTGATCGGCAGTCGAACGCTCATCGGCAACGTCGAGCTGCGGATGCCACTGCTTCGTCCGTTCGGGGTCCGCCGCGGGCTCTACGGACCGCTGCCGGTGGAGCTCGCCTTCTTCGCCGATGCCGGCGTCGCATGGGACAGCGCGTCGAAGCCAGACTTCTTCGGTGGCGACCGCGAGCCCGTCGCGAGCGCGGGCGTGGCGCTCCGCATCAACGCGTTCGGATTCGCCATCGCACAGCTCGATTTCGCTCGCCCGTTCCAGCGGGAAGAACGCGGGTGGACCTTCCAGTTCAGTCTCGCGCCGGGGTTCTGAGGGGCAGGAATCGTCCAGAACTCCGCGGCGGCGTGTTTACGCCTACAATCTTGCTATGTCAGCGCCGCTGCCCACGAGCGCCGTGCCTGCGGACCTTCAGGAGCTGATAGACGAGTTCCTCGGAGTGGAGGGGGACGCCGAACGCCTCGTGGAACCGCTCGACGACGAGCAGTTCAACTGGTCGCCTGCCCCGGGCGCCTGGAGCATCGGCCAGTGCATCGATCACCTGAACGTCACCAACCAGAAGTACTTCGACTCGCTCTCCGCCTCCGTTGAGCGCGCGCAGGCCGACGGTCTGACGCGCACCGGGCCGATCGCCTCGTCCTGGATCGGGCGTCGCTTCATTGCATCGCTCGAGCCCCCTGTAAGGATGAAAACGCGGACGCTGAAGGCGATTCGGCCGGCGGATCGCCGGCACAAAGCAGAGGTCTGGCCGGAGTTCGTGCGACAGCACACCCGGTTCCGCCGATGTCTCGAGGCCTGGGCGCAGGTAGACCTGAACGGGGCGGTGTTCCGAAATCCGCTGGGACCGTTTGGACGCCTCCGGGCGGGCACCGGGCTGCGGATCATCGCCGCACACGATCGGCGCCACGTCTGGCAGGCGTCACGCGTGCGCGGTGCGCCGGGCTTCCCGCGCAGTTGAGCGCGCAGCCAGCAGCCCCGTCGCTTCGCGATAGCCGTTCAGGGGGCCGACGTCGACGTACGCCTCGCCCGCCCGCACGCCGACGCGCCGACGCGGACGCGCTATAGTGACGGCGTGAGATGAAAGGAGGCCGTCGTGTCTTCCGAGGGCCCACAGATTCAGGCGATCGGCCAGATCGCGGTCACCGTTGCCGACGTCGACCGTGCCGTCGCGTTCTACCGGGACGTGCTGGGGCTCCCCCTGCTGTTCCGGTTTCCCGGCCTGGCCTTTTTCGGCTGCGGTGGCGTGCGCCTGATGTTGTCCAAGCCTGAGAAACCGGAGCTTGCCGGCACGTCGATCATCTATTACCGGGTGCCGTCCATTCAGTCGGCGGCCGCTGCGATCGAGGAGCGCGGCGTGGCGCTGCTGCACCCGCCCTCCATCGCGCATCGCGACGAGCGCCACGAGTTGTGGCTGGCGTTCCTGCTGGATTCAGAAGGCAACCACGTCGGCCTGATGCAGGAAGTCCCGCTGGCGGCGGCCGGCGTCTGACGTGTTCGTCTTCCGCCGCCCGGTCCGGTTCGCCGAGGTGGACGCGGCGGGGCTCGTGTTCTTTCCCCGTTATCACGAGTACTGCCACGACGCGCTGGAGGCGTTCTTCGGCGAGCTCCCCGGCGGTTATGCCGCGCTGTTCCGCCAGCGCGATCTGGGCGTCCCCACGGTGCACCTCGAGACGGACTTCACGAGTCCCCTGCGCTTCGGTGACGTGGCGCGGTTCGAGATCGCGATTGAGCGCGTGGGACGAACGAGCCTCACGTTCTACCACACCATTCTGCGCGAGGGCGATGGTGTCATCGCCGCCACCGTCCGTCAGGTGGTGGTCATGACAAGGATCAGCACGCTCACGCCAATCCTCGTCCCGGACGACATTCGCGAGCTGGTGACCAGGTATCAGACCTAGTGGCCTGACTTCTCCGTGCTGGCTGCCCGGATCGCAGGAGCCGCATGATCACGTGTGCGATGGTGGTACTGCTCGCCGGCCTCGGGCTGCTGATGATCCAGGGGTGGGCGCGCATGGAGGCGCGCCGCCGTCGTGCGCAACGCGAGCGGGACGGCCCGCGACCGTAGAAAAGCTCCTTCAGCGCGAGCGTCGCGCTTTCTGGAAGTGACGGTCCGCGAAATCGAGATAGCGGGCCCAGTCGTACTGTGTGATGTCGTGCTTTCCAGTGCGGAGGTGGTAACCGATCGTCCCGCCAACAGGACGGTCCGGAGGGGGCATCTCGCGCACGCCGAGACCCGCTCGACCAAACAGGCGGTATACCGGCTCCGCCTCGCGTGCGCCCAGGAATTCTCCGCGCGGATCTGCCCAAAGGTCCTCTGACGCGCTGGCCACGTACACCGGACGCGGCGCAACGAGCGCGATCAGCTCGTGCTGGTCGACGGGGAGATCCTGCTCGCGGCCGTTGTACTTCCTGAAGTTCCCTGCGAACCAGTGCGGGAATTGCGTGTTGATGGCGGCCACCGTTTCGCCGAACGCGCGGCGGCTCAGGGCCGCACCCCCGCAACCCGAGTCGTTCGAAATGACCAGCGCGAACCGCTCGTCCTGGGCGCCGGCCCACAGCGTCGCCTTTCCCAGGCGGGAGTGGCCCACGATGGCGATCCTCCGCGCGTCCACATCCGCGTCCGTCTCGAGATAGTCCATCGCACGGCTCAGGCCCCAGGCCCACGCGCCGATGGCCCCCCATTCGTCCGGGTCGGGCCTGGACTGCCCCGGCCTGTAGAACAGCGGGTGCACACCGTTCTGGAACCCATCATCGAAGTCGGGATCGAGATCCCCGTAGTAGGCAGTCACCAGGCCATAACCGCGACCGAGCAGGTCGTCGAGCGGCCACCTCGCGGCGTCCGTGCCGCGCGTCTTCCCGGTGGCGCTGTGCCGGTCGACGCCTGGCGCAGTGTCTGGCAGCCACGCCCGCGAGAGGTGCACGCCGGGATCGAGGGTGACCGCCTGGTTGCCGCGGAAGTTCAGGCCGAGGAACACCGGAACGCGTCCCTTGCGTGCGTTCGGCAGGTACATGAGCAGGTGCATGGCCGGGCCGTTCGGCTTCGTGCCGAACCCGAGCGTCACCTGCCTGCGGGTGGCGCGGCCGCCGAGCGCCACGCGGTCGGTATCGGTGATTGTCGCGCCCATCGGCGCGGCGGACGCCGGCGTTCGTCCGTATACGTGCGACGCGAACAGGCGCAACAGCTCCGGCCGACGGGTGTCGCGCCACGCCTGAGATGACGTGACCCGGCTGCCATCGCCGCGCACGAGCGGATCGGGCAGCACGTAGGCCGGCACGCGCGCTTCGTCGTAGTTCGCTGAGGGCTGCTGCGCCGCGAGAGCTCCCGTCGCAACGCAAGCGAGCAGGGCCACGGCGTGAGGCTGCATCTTCACACGCGGGAGTCTATCAGCGGATGCGCCGAAGCCTGTCTCACCTGGCGTGGACGGCGGCGATCGGGTGGTCAGCCGGTGGTCGAAAACGTGAGCGTCAGGATGTTCCGGGCACCGGCGCGGCGGTACTCGAGGCTGTGCGTCAGCGAGCGCACCAGGTGCACTCCGAGGCCGCCGATCGGCCGAAGCTCGATCGGCGCGTCCACGTCCGCGGGCGCCACGGTCCTCAGGTCGAAGGGAGGTCCGTCATCCTCGACGACCGCCGTCACGAAGCCATCGTGGACCGTGATTCCGAGGAGGATGTCGTGGTCACCCTGGCTGTCGAACGCATGTCGCACGATGTTGGTGACCACCTCGTCGAGCGCCACCGTCAGGCGGAAGACCACATCGTCCGAGAGTTGCGCCTGCTGCCCAAAGGTCTCGAGGAGCGCGACGAGGCGCGGGACTTCGTCGATGCGGTTGGCCAGCGTGAGTGACAGGGCGGTCACGGCGGGTCACGCGTACATGCGCCGGAGCATCTCGGCGGCTGTTTCGTCGAGCTGGTCGGCACGCCGGACGCTCTCGAAGCGGGCGAGCAGATCGTCCGGCCGCAAGCGGCGCTTCTCCGCGCCATGGAAGTCGTGCACCACGGTGCCGCGATGCATCATGATCAGCCGGTCTCCCAGGTTGGCGGCTTGCTGCATCGAGTGCGTCACCATGAGCGTTGTCAGCTTGTCGCGAGAGACGATCTCTTCACTCAGCTTGATGACGTGATCGGCGCTCTTCGGATCGAGCGCGGCCGTGTGCTCGTCCAGGAGCAGCACCTGCGGCCGGATCCAGGAGGCCATCAGCAGCGTGAGCGCCTGGCGCTGACCGCCCGAAAGGGTGCCGATTGCATTGTCGAGGCGATCCTCCAGCCCCAGCTTCAGGCGGCTGATACGATCGGCGAGCTCCTGCCGCATCGCGGGTTTCAGCGCCCAGCCAAGCCCGCGCGACCGGCCGCGCCTCGCCGCCATCGTGAGGTTCTCCGCGATGGTCATGTTCGGGGCGGTGCCGGAGAACGGGTTCTGGAACACGCGGCCGACCAGCGCCGCGCGGCGGTGCTCGGGCCAGCGCGTGATGTTCTGCCCCCCGAGCGCAATGGTGCCGGAATCGACGACGAACGATCCGGCAATCGCGTTGAGCAGCGTCGATTTGCCGGACCCGTTCGTCCCGATCACCACCACGAAGGAGCCGTCGTCCACGGCCAGGTCCACTCCCTGGAGTGCCCGCACCTCGTTGGACGTGCCGGGGCTGAATACCTTCCACAGCCCTCCGAGCCGCAGCCCGTGTGCGGGAAGCGGCGGCCCTGCAGCCGCTGGGCTCCTGTGGGACGGAGGCGCTCCCCGCGCGCTCATGCGACGCGCGACGCTTCCGACGTCGCCTCCGTCTTGGTGGACGTGCCCAGCTTCTTCAGCAATCCCGGCAGGATCAGGGCGACAAAGACGAACACTGCGGTGACCAGCTTCAGGTCGTTCGGATTGAGGCCGCCCCTCAACGCAATCGCGACGAGCAGCCGGAAGAGCACCGAGCCGAGCACGGCGCCGGTGATGACGAACCCGAGCTGCCGCACGCCCACGAGCGCCTCGCCGATGATGATGCTCGCCAGCCCCCAGACGACCATGCCAATGCCCATCTGCACGTCGGCGAATCCCTGATACTGCGCGAGCAGGGCGCCGGAAACCGCGATGAGGCCATTCGAGAGTGCCAGGCCGAGCACGATCATGTTGTCGACGTTCACGCCGAGCGCACGAATCATCTGTGGGTTGTCGCCGGCGGCCTGCATCGCGGTGCCCAGGTTCGTCTTGAAAAACGCGTAGAGCAGCACGCCTGTGCCCGCGGCCACGATCAGCGCCGCGATCAGCATTCCGCCGTCGCGCAGCCCGACGCTCCAGCCCCATACGCCGAGGTCGCCGGTCGACCCACGGACCCACGCCGCGCCGTCCTCCGCAAGCGTCGCCATCGTGCGTTCCGAGAGCAGAGGCACGTTGCTCCTCCCCATGACGTGCAGGTTGATGGAGTAGAGCGCCGTCATCACCAGGATGCCCGAGAGCAGCTTGTTGATGCCGAAGCGCGTGTGAATCACACCGGTGACCGTGCCCGCCAGGACGCCGGCCACGAGTGCCGCACCCGTTGCGGCGACGGGGTGCACGCCGTGTACGAGCAGGACCGCCGCGAGCGCCGCCCCGAGGGTGATGGATCCTTCTGCCGTGATGTCGGGGAACTCGAAGATCCGGAAGCTGATGAACACCCCGAGTGCCAGCAGCGACAACAGCAGGCCCATCGTGAGGGCGCCGATGAGGAGCGTCATGCGAGGGGCGCTCCGAGGTCCAGTGGCGCGATCCAGCACGCGCCTCGGGTGAATTCACTCTCACCCACGCCGACGATCTGGCGATCATCGTGCAGGAGGTGCAGCAGACCCTGAGGGCTGCCCTCGAAGAGCGCCCGCACCATCTCCTTCAGCTCGATGCGCCCCTTCTTGAAGGGGTGGAACGGGAAGGCGGCAGCGTGGAAGTGGCCCTGGAATTCGCCTGCCGTGTCCAACGGCCGCACGTGATGCGGCGCCAGGGGGCCACCCCGGCGCTGCGCAACCCCGGCCACCAGCGTAAGGGTGCGCGCGAACGCGCGCTCGGCGGTGAACGTGAGGCGGGCCCGCACTTCCGGGAAGGCGAAGAACTCGCCCGTCCCAGCGACCGCCGCCGCTTGTCGCAGCGATGCGCCCACCAGGCCAGCGGCTTCCGCCACCATCACGATTCCAACAGCATCGCCACCAATGTGGATGGACGCGGCAGCAAGCTCGCTCAACGGCACGACCGACCCGGGCGGCATCACGTCGAACCGGAACTGGTGGGCGAACGATCCATCGCACGCGATGGCCCGGACCGTCCGCAGCTCGGGCGCTTCGGCATCCGACGCCACCAGGTAGTCGGGCACGTCCGTGCCGTCGCCGGGCAAGTACCCCGCGGCGCCGGCGACTGCGATGAACTCACCGAAGCGGTCGGTGCAGTCTGCGTCGGTCCCGCCGAAAGCGCCAATCCCCAGCGCAAACCGCGTCTCAGGGCACGCGAGCGTCGCACCATGTGCACCAATTGCAGAGAGCGGCTCGTCGTCGCCGTAGGTGCGGCAGACCAGGCGCGCACTCGGCGCCAGATCGAAGACCTGGAGCACGAGCCCGTTGCGAACCAGCGCCCGCCCGACGAACGTTTCCGGCGCCGCGGACGGCGTCTCCTCGATCAGCAGGCTCGACAATCGCGTGATGTCGAGCACCGCGCGGACCGGCTTCGACGTGCTGCTGATCGCCAGCCCCCCCTTGATCGCGATCAGGCGTTTGTAGAATTTGACGAGCACCGCGATGCCGGCGGAGCTGATGAAGGTCACGCCCGACAGGTTCAGGCGCAGCCGGTGATGTCCGTCACGCACCGTCTCGGTGAGCCCGGCATCCAGGTGGTCCGCCCAGTACCCATCGAGCCGACCCGTGATGGTCACCTCCATGCACCCGTCGACGGCGTTACGCGTCATCTCCATGAGGTGCTCCCGTGCGCTCCCGCTACTTCCCGATGACTTCCGCGGCCTGTTCGACAATGGCCGGGGGGATGACCAGGCCGACGTGCCGCGCGGCGTCCAGATTCACGATGATCCGAGTGCGGGTCACGGACTGAAAGGGGATTGATGCGGGCCGCTCGCCGCGCATGATCCGCGCCGCGAGAGCCGCCGCCTGACGTCCGCTGTCCTGGTAGTCGCGCCCGACGACGAGGCTGGCGCCGGTGCGCACCTGGCTCGATTGGAACGCGAACACCGGCAACCGCGCGCGTCCGGCGGCCTGCGCGATGCTCGGGAATGCCGACGCCGTCAGATTGCCAGGCACCTGGCAGATCGCATCGGGACGCCGGCTCACGAGCGCCAGCGCCGCATCACCGACCTCCGAGCTCGTGTTGGCCGCGACCGTGATCAGCTCGAAGCCCGACTTCGCGGTTTCCTCCTGCAGGCGATCCTTGTAGAAGACCATGTTCACCTCTGCGGGCACGAAGAGGGTACCCAGGGTGCGGGCCGTCGGCAGTGTCGCGCGGATCAGCGTGAGCATCTCCTTGAATGCGGCGGCCATGTACACGCCGGTCACGTTCGGGAGGTGATTGGTGTCGCTCGTGCCCGCCCCCGCCGCAATTGGACTCGCGAGATAGTTGAAGACGATCGGGACCGTACGGGCCCGCGCGAGCGCCGCCTGCAAGGTGGGCGTGGAGAACGTGATCAGCAGGTCCGTCCCCTCGACCAGCGCCGCGTCGATCAGGCTGTTCACGGTCACCATGTCACCCTGCGCGTTCCGGACGGTCGTCACGTAGTCGCGCCCTTCGACCAGTCCCGCCTCCCGCAGGCCGGCGAGCACGCCTTCCTCGGCCTCTTCCACGTCGAGCACGTTGTTGAACTGCACGAGATCGAGGCGCCATTTCCTGGTCAACGCGCGGCGCGATGCCGCTGCGGGTGCCCGCTCGTGCACGCCGGTGTCGTCCACCCGCACCGTGGCCGACTGCAGCACGTCGTCCGGAATGATCCATCGCTCACGCAGCCCGCGCGCGGCGGTCGTGTTGATGACGACGCGCCGAGGCACCTCGTCCACCACATCGCGGATGGGCAGCGTCGCGGGGTCGACCCCGCCGAGCACGCGCGCCGCGAGCACGCCCGTCAGCCGTCCGAGCTCGTGGAAATCCAACCCGAGGTCGAAGAGGGTGCCGCGGTCCGCCGCGCCCGGCACGATCGTGAAGACCGGGATGCGGGCGGTGCGGGCGGCGGCGATCGCGGCTGCAATGGCGGACATCATCGTGTTATCGCCTGCGACGAAGAGCGCCTGCGCGCCACGGGACGCCAGGGAGCTCACCGACTCGGCGACGCCGGAGGTGCTCTCGACGTTCGCCTCGAGCAGCGTGAGGCCCAGCGCGCGGCAGGCCTCACGCGCCTTCACGGTGAACGCCACAGAGTTCGATTCCGACGGGTTCCACGCGATCCCCACCTGTTTCAGTCCGGGCAACGCGCGGCGGGCGAGTGCAAAGGCTTCGTCCACCGGGAGAAAGGACCCGAGGCCGACCATGTGGGGCGGGTGCTGGAGCGGCCGGGAAGCATCGAGCCCCACCCCCGCTGCGAACGGATCGGCGACCAGGCCGAACACGTGCCGCGTCCGCCCGGCGCGGTTCGCGTTGGCGACGGCCTGCATCGATGGCGTGCTCGACGTGAGCACGAGGTCGAACTCGCCCGTCGTCACCTGCCGCGCGATGGCGTTGCCGGTGGCGAGATCGCCCTCTGCGTTGTAGGTGCGGAGGCTGATGCGGCCCCCGTCGCTGAACCCGCTTTCCGCGAGGCCGTCAATCATCCCCTTCACGCCCTCGTCGAGCACCGTGCTGGAGGCGTGCTGGACGATTGCGACGGGGCGCACACGCGCTGCAGCGGCCTCCGGCTTGCGGCGATCGCGATCGGAGAACAGCAGCGCGGCCGACACCAGCGCGATTAGCGTGAGGCCGAGCGCGAGCCGCTTGACTGCGTACCAGATCTTCACGAGGGCTGCTCCCTGCGTGTGACGCCCGAATGATCATCGAGAGAGCGGTATTGTATTGCGGACGGCCTGGCGTGGGGAGTTGCCGCGATGGAGGACCGCTCCTGCCGATCAGGATGCATGATGCACGATGCAGCCGCCAGGGTCCAGAATGCACATGGACGACGCGACAGCCGGGACGGATGGAACGCGGCGTCGGCCTTCGTGCGGTCCATCCGGCTGTTGCGGGACGTCATCCCCGGCCTGCCCGCGACCGGACAGCCGCCGGCCGGCCGCTCCGGTTGTGGGCCCCATTGACGCTATGATGTCCCGATGCTCGCACTGACCGTCGTCCTGCACTCCCTCCTGCGCTGGCTCGTCATCGCGTTCGGGCTCTTCGCCGTGCTGCGCGCCATCTCCGGCGTGTCGGGCCGCCGCCCATGGACGCCGCTCGACGATCGGGCCGCCCGACTGTTCGTGACCGCCCTCGACATCCAGCTGCTCGTCGGGTTGATCCTGTACGGCCTGCTGAGTGCCATCACGCGCACGGCGCTGGCGGACATGGGGACGGCGATGAAGGATGCGACCCTGCGATTCTACGCGGTGGAGCACCTGGTCATCATGGTGGCCGCGATCGCGCTGGTCCACGTGGGCCACTCTCGTGCGCGGAAGGCCCGAAGCGACGCCGCGCGGCACCGCACGGCAGCGATCTTCTTCACGCTCGGGCTGCTGCTGATTCTGCTCGGAACGCCGTGGCCGTTCCGGGCGATCGGGCGACCGCTGCTGCCGTCGTTTTGACGGGCCGCCGCGTTTGGTGAACGGTGGAACGCTCGGCTACAATCGTCAGGTTGCGCCTGCCGCAGCGCGTCCGCCGACACGTCCCCATCGTCCAGAGGCCCAGGACGCGGCCCTTTCAAGGCTGAAACGAGGGTTCGAATCCCTCTGGGGACGCCACCACCTTGTGAACGGATCACGCCGCTGAGAATTCGCCCCAGCGCGAACCGTCCCCGCACGCGGTAAGCAGGGCACGCCGTCCGCGTCGGTCGGTCGGCGTGAACACCAGCCGATCCGGTGAGCAGCGCCTCGAGCATCTGACGCGCTTCACTCGACGCAGCGGTGGAGCAGTCCGCGCCAGTCGGCCAGATACGCCCGGAGCCGCGCCTCGATCGCCTTCCGGTTTGCCGGGCGGCCGCCGAGCTGCACGTCGAGCGCGCGGATCTCGTTCCGCAGCCGATCACGCTTGCGCCTCACGCGCCTGTATCGCACCGACCGAGCGTCGCGAGTGCGCCGCCTTCCGCGACGGCCGCGGCCAGGCGCCCGAGCTCCGCCTCTGTGCGGGTCAATTCGCGCTTGAGGCCAGCTACGTCGATCGTCAGGCCGATCGGCCTCCAGCGCGTCGAGCGCGAGCCGCACGGCACGCTCCACGACGGACGGTCGCAGGATGTCGGCTTTGATGGCCGTGAGCGTCGCCTGTTCAATGACCTCGCCGCGCAACTCGAGCCCGTTCGCGCAGATCGCCTTGCCGCGGTAATGGTGTGTCGCACACACGTAGCGGTGGACGCGTCGGCCGCCCTGCATCCGGCTCCGCACCGTCAGGCCGCCGCCGCAGGTGCCGCAGCGCCCGATCCCCGTCAGCAGATACTTGGATGCCGTGCCGCTCGTCGGGCGGCCCCAGAGGTTCCCCTGTGTCCCGGCCAGATAGACGCGCCGTGCCCGATCGATGCGCGCGTGCGCCGCCTCCCATGCGGCGTCGCTGACGATCCGTAGCTCCGGCGCCTCCACGCGCACCCACTCGGCCCGGTTGCGTGCATGCGGTTGCTTCTCTCCAAACACATTCCGCTTCTCGGTGCGGTTCCAGACCAGCACACCGCGGTACAACTCCCGATGCAGCACCGTCCGCACGGTGGAGGCCGCCCACCCGTCGCGGCGCGCTCGCTGTGCTCGTGGGGATGGTGCGTCGGCCTCGTTCAGGATCATGGCCGTGCCTTTGATGTGAGCGTCAGGATGTTCCGGGCACCGGCGCGGCGGTACTCGAGGCTGTGCGTCAGCGAGCGCACCAGGTGCACTCCGAGGCCGCCGATCGGCCGAAGCTCGATCGGCGCGTCCACGTCCGCGGGCGCCACGGTCCTCAGGTCGAAGGGAGGTCCGTCATCCTCGACGACCGCCGTCACGAAGCCATCGTGGACCGTGATTCCGAGGAGGATGTCGTGGTCACCCTGGCTGTCGAACGCATGTCGCACGATGTTGGTGACCACCTCGTCGAGCGCCACCGTCAGGCGGAAGACCACATCGTCCGAGAGTTGCGCCTCCTGCCCAAAGGTCTCGAGGAGCGCGACGAGGCGCGGGACTTCGTCGATGCGGTTGGCCAGCGTGAGTGACAGGGCGGTCACGGCGGGTCACGCGTACATGCGCCGGAGCATCTCGGCGGCTGTTTCGTCGAGCTGGTCGGCACGCCGGACGCTCTCGAAGCGGGCGAGCAGATCGTCCGGCCGCAAGCGGCGCTTCTCCGCGCCATGGAAGTCGTGCACCACGGTGCCGCGATGCATCATGATCAGCCGGTCTCCCAGGTTGGCGGCTTGCTGCATCGAGTGCGTCACCATGAGCGTTGTCAGCTTGTCGCGAGAGACGATCTCTTCACTCAGCTTGATGACGTGATCGGCGCTCTTCGGATCGAGCGCGGCCGTGTGCTCGTCCAGGAGCAGCACCTGCGGCCGGATCCAGGAGGCCATCAGCAGCGTGAGCGCCTGGCGCTGACCGCCCGAAAGGGTGCCGATTGCATTGTCGAGGCGATCCTCCAGCCCCAGCTTCAGGCGGCTGATACGATCGGCGAGCTCCTGCCGCATCGCGGGTTTCAGCGCCCAGCCAAGCCCGCGCGACCGGCCGCGCCTCGCCGCCATCGTGAGGTTCTCCGCGATGGTCATGTTCGGGGCGGTGCCGGAGAACGGGTTCTGGAACACGCGGCCGACCAGCGCCGCGCGGCGGTGCTCGGGCCAGCGCGTGATGTTCTGCCCCCCGAGCGCAATGGTGCCGGAATCGACGACGAACGATCCGGCAATCGCGTTGAGCAGCGTCGACTTGCCGGACCCGTTCGTCCCGATCACCACCACGAAGGAGCCGTCGTCCACGGCCAGGTCCACTCCCTGGAGTGCCCGCACCTCGTTGGACGTGCCGGGACTGAATACCTTCCACAGCCCTCCGAGCCGCAGCCCGTGTGCGGGAAGCGGCGGCCCTGCAGCCGCTGGGCTCCTGTGGGGCGGAGGCGCTCCCGGCGCGCTCATGCGACGCGCGACGCTTCCGACGTCGCCTCCGTCTTGGTGGACGTGCCCAGCTTCTTCAGCAATCCCGGCAGGATCAGGGCCACAAAGACGAACACTGCGGTGACCAGCTTCAGGTCGTTCGGATTGAGGCCGCCCCTCAACGCAATCGCGACGAGCAGCCGGAAGAGCACCGAGCCGAGCACGGCGCCGGTGATGACGAACCCGAGCTGCCGCACGCCCACGAGCGCCTCGCCGATGATGATGCTCGCCAGCCCCCAGACGACCATGCCAATGCCCATCTGCACGTCGGCGAATCCCTGATACTGCGCGAGCAGGGCGCCGGAAACCGCGATGAGGCCATTCGAGAGTGCCAGGCCGAGCACGATCATGTTGTCGACGTTCACGCCGAGCGCACGAATCATCTGTGGGTTGTCGCCGGCGGCCTGCATCGCGGTGCCCAGGTTCGTCTTGAAAAACGCGTAGAGCAGCACGCCTGTGCCCGCGGCCACGATCAGCGCCGCGATCAGCATTCCGCCGTCGCGCAGCCCGACGCTCCAGCCCCATACGCCGAGGTCGCCGGTCGACCCACGGACCCACGCCGCGCCGTCCTCCGCAAGCGTCGCCATCGTGCGTTCCGAGAGCAGAGGCACGTTGCTCCTCCCCATGACGTGCAGGTTGATGGAGTAGAGCGCCGTCATCACCAGGATGCCCGAGAGCAGCTTGTTGATGCCGAAGCGCGTGTGAATCACACCGGTGACCGTGCCCGCCAGCACGCCGGCCACGAGTGCCGCACCCGTTGCGGCGACGGGGTGCACGCCGTGTACGAGCAGGACCGACGCGAGCGCCGCCCCGAGCGTGATGGATCCTTCTGCCGTGATGTCGGGGAATTCGAAGATCCGGAAGCTGATGAACACCCCGAGTGCCAGCAGCGACAACAGCAGGCCCATCGTGAGGGCGCCGATGAGGAGCGTCATGCGAGGGGCGCTCCGAGGTCCAGTGGCGCGATCCAGCACGCGCCTCGGGTGAATTCACTCTCACCCACGCCGACGATCTGGCGATCATCGTGCAGGAGGTGCAGCAGGCCCTGAGGGCTGCCCTCGAAAAGCGCCCGCACCATCTCCTTCAGCTCGATGCGCCCCTTCTTGAAGGGGTGGAACGGGAAGGCGGCAGCGTGGAAGTGGCCCTGGAATTCGCCTGCCGTGTCCAACGGCCGCACGTGATGCGGCGCCAGGGGGCCACCCCGGCGCTGCGCAACTCCGGCCACCAGCGTAAGGGTGCGCGCGAACGCGCGCTCGGCGGTGAACGTGAGGCGGGCCCGCACTTCCGGGAAGGCGAAGAACTCGCCCGTCCCAGCGACCGCCGCCGCTTGTCGCAGCGATGCGCCCACCAGGCCAGCGGCTTCCGCCACCATCACGATTCCAACAGCATCGCCACCAATGTGGATGGACGCGGCAGCAAGCTCGCTCAACGGCACGACCGACCCGGGCGGCATCACGTCGAACCGGAACTGGTGGGCGAACAATCCATCGCACGCGATGGCCCGGACTGTCCGCACCTCGGGCGCTTCGGCATCCGACGCCACCAGGTAGTCGGGCACGTCCGTGCCGTCGCCGGGCAAGTACCCCGCGGCGCCGGCGACTGCGATGAACTCACCGAAGCGGTCGGTGCAGTCTGCGTCGGTCCCGCCGAAAGCGCCAATCCCCAGCGCAAACCGCGTCTCAGGGCACGCGAGCGTCGCACCATGTGCACCAATTGCAGAGAGCGGCTCGTCGTCGCCGTAGGTGCGGCAGACCAGGCGCGCACTCGGCGCCAGATCGAAGACCTGGAGCACGAGCCCGTTGTGAACCAGCGCCCGCCCGACGAACGTTTCCGGCGCCGCGGACGGCGTCTCCTCGATCAGCAGGCTCGACAATCGCGTGATGTCGAGCACCGCGCGGACCGGCTTCGACGTGCTGCTGATCGCCAGCCCCCCCTTGATCGCGATCAGGCGTTTGTAGAATTTGACGAGCACCGCGATGCCGGCGGAGCTGATGAAGGTCACGCCCGACAGGTTCAGGCGCAGCCGGTGATGTCCGTCACGCACCGTCTCGGTGAGCCCGGCATCCAGGTGGTCCGCCCAGTACCCATCGAGCCGACCCGTGATGGTCACCTCCATGCACCCGTCGACGGCGTTACGCGTCATCTCCATGAGGTGCTCCCGTGCGCTCCCGCTACTTCCCGATGACTTCCGCGGCCTGTTCGACAATGGCCGGGGGGATGACCAGGCCGACGTGCCGCGCGGCGTCCAGATTCACGATGATCCGAGTGCGGGTCACGGACTGAAAGGGGATTGATGCGGGCCGCTCGCCGCGCATGATCCGCGCCGCGAGAGCCGCCGCCTGACGTCCGCTGTCCTGGTAGTCGCGCCCGACGACGAGGCTGGCGCCGGTGCGCACCTGGCTCGATTGGAACGCGAACACCGGCAACCGCGCGCGTCCGGCGGCCTGCGCGATGCTCGGGAATGCCGACGCCGTCAGATTGCCAGGCACCTGGCAGATCGCATCGGGACGCCGGCTCACGAGCGCCAGCGCCGCATCACCGACCTCCGAGCTCGTGTTGGCCGCGACCGTGATCAGCTCGAAGCCCGACTTCGCGGATTCCTCCTGCAGGCGATCCTTGTAGAAAACCATGTTCACCTCTGCGGGCACGAAGAGGGTACCCAGGGTGCGGGCCGTCGGCAGTGTCGCGCGGATCAGCGTGAGCATCTCCTTGAATGCGGCGGCCATGTACACGCCGGTCACGTTCGGGAGGTGATTGGTGTCGCTCGTGCCCGCCCCCGCCGCAATTGGACTCGCGAGATAGTTGAAGACGATCGGGACCGTACGGGCCCGCGCGAGCGCCGCCTGCAAGGTGGGCGTGGAGAACGTGATCAGCAGGTCCGTCCCCTCGACCAGCGCCGCGTCGATCAGGCTGTTCACGGTCACCATGTCACCCTGCGCGTTCCGGACGGTCGTCACGTAGTCGCGCCCTTCGACCAGTCCCGCCTCCCGCAGGCCGGCGAGCACGCCTTCCTCGGCCTCTTCCACGTCGAGCACGTTGTTGAACTGCACGAGATCGAGGCGCCATTTCCTGTTCAACGCGCGGCGCGATGCCGCTGCGGGTGCCCGCTCGTGCACGCCGGTGTCGTCCACCCGCACCGTGGCCGACTGCAGCACGTCGTCCGGAATGATCCATCGCTCACGCAGCCCGCGCGCGGCGGTCGTGTTGATGACGACGCGCCGAGGCACCTCGTCCACCACATCGCGGATGGGCAGCGTCGCGGGGTCGACCCCGCCGAGCACGCGCGCCGCGAGCACGCCCGTCAGCCGTCCGAGCTCGTGGAAATCCAACCCGAGGTCGAAGAGGGTGCCGCGGTCCGCCGCGCCCGGCACGATCGTGAAGACCGGGATGCGGGCGGTGCGGGCGGCGGCGATCGCGGCTGCAATGGCGGACATCATCGTGTTATCGCCTGCGACGAAGAGCGCCTGCGCGCCACGGGACGCCAGGGAGCTCACCGACTCGGCGACGCCGGAGGTGCTCTCGACGTTCGCCTCGAGCAGCGTGAGGCCCAGCGCGCGGCAGGCCTCACGCGCCTTCACGGTGAACGCCACAGAGTTCGATTCCGACGGGTTCCACGCGATCCCCACCTGTTTCAGTCCGGGCAACGCGCGGCGGGCGAGTGCAAAGGCTTCGTCCACCGGGAGAAAGGACCCGAGGCCGACCATGTGGGGCGGGTGCTGGAGCGGCCGGGAAGCATCGAGCCCCACCCCCGCTGCGAACGGATCGGCGACCAGGCCGAACACGTGCCGCGTCCGCCCGGCGCGGTTCGCGTTGGCGACGGCCTGCATCGATGGCGTGCTCGACGTGAGCACGAGGTCGAACTCGCCCGTCGTCACCTGCCGCGCGATGGCGTTGCCGGTGGCGAGATCGCCCTCTGCGTTGTAGGTGCGGAGGCTGATGCGGCCCCCGTCGCTGAACCCGCTTTCCGCGAGGCCGTCAATCATCCCCTTCACGCCCTCGTCGAGCACCGTGCTGGAGGCGTGCTGGACGATTGCGACGGGGCGCACACGCGCTGCAGCGGCCTCCGGCTTGCGGCGATCGCGATCGGAGAACAGCAGCGCGGCCGACACCAGCGCGATTAGCGTGAGGCCGAGCGCGAGCCGCTTGACTGCGTACCAGATCTTCACGAGGGCTGCTCCCTGCGTGTGACGCCCGAATGATCATCGAGAGAGCGGTATTGTATTGCGGACGGCCTGGCGTGGGGAGTTGCCGCGATGGAGGACCGCTCCTGCCGATCAGGATGCATGATGCACGATGCAGCCGCCAGGGTCCAGAATGCACATGGACGACGCGACAGCCGGGACGGATGGAACGCGGCGTCGGCCTTCGTGCGGTCCATCCGGCTGTTGCGGGACGTCATCCCCGGCCTGCCCGCGACCGGACAGCCGCCGGCCGGCCGCTCCGGTTGTGCGCCCCATTGACGCTATGATGTCCCGATGCTCGCACTGACCGTCGTCCTGCACTCCCTCCTGCGCTGGCTCGTCATCGCGTTCGGGCTCTTCGCCGTGCTGCGCGCCATCTCCGGCGTGTCGGGCCGCCGCCCATGGACGCCGCTCGACGATCGGGCCGCCCGACTGTTCGTGACCGCCCTCGACATCCAGCTGCTCGTCGGGTTGATCCTGTACGGCCTGCTGAGTGCCATCACGCGCACGGCGCTGGCGGACATGGGGACGGCGATGAAGGATGCGACCCTGCGATTCTACGCGGTGGAGCACCTGGTCATCATGGTGGCCGCGATCGCGCTGGTCCACGTGGGCCACTCTCGTGCGCGGAAGGCACGAAGCGACGCCGCGCGGCACCGCACGGCAGCGATCTTCTTCACGCTCGGGCTGCTGCTGATTCTGCTCGGAACGCCGTGGCCATTCCGGGCGATCGGGCGACCGCTGCTGCCGTCGTTTTGACGGGCCGCCGCGTTTGGTGAACGGTGGAACGCTCGGCTACAATCGTCAGGTTGCGCCTGCCGCAGCGCGTCCGCCGACACGTCCCCATCGTCCAGAGGCCCAGGACGCGGCCCTTTCAAGGCTGAAACGAGGGTTCGAATCCCTCTGGGGACGTAACCCTGTCGCACGTTTTCAGGTCAATTACACCGGCAACCAAGCGATCCAGGGCGATCGCCCCGGTGAAGCGGTAGCGTCGCCCGCGCGCGTCGATCTCCGGCGTAAACCGGAACGGTTCGACGAGCAGCGTCTTCAAGACCTCACGGCCGCTCTCGACGTTCCGCGTGAGCAGGCCGCGCCAGTCGGCGAGCTTCGCGCGGAGGCGCTGCTCGAGCCCCGGAGACACCGTGTCGTGGAGGACCGCTGCTGCCTCGCCATCGAGGGTCGCGCATGTTGCCCCCGTGCTCGTCAGGGCTACGCGCCGGGCCTGGAGCGCCTGTAGACGGCCGACCCGTTGCACCAGCACATCGACATCACCGCCGCGCGTGATGTCGCCCATCAGCGCCGCGTGCTCCGTGTCGACCTTGTACGGTACCGGCAACCGGAGGCGTTGGTACTGTAGGTAGCCGTCGCTCTTCCCACGCGTCAGGGCAAGTCCGTCTTGACGACCGCCTGGAGTCTGCTCCTGCCGTTGTCCACGCGGTAGTCGATCCGCTCGGACATCCCCCGGACGATCGCCACGGCGATCGCCTCGTCCTCGTGGGGCACGTCGAGCGGATTCTCCCCGGGGTCATCCGTCTCGATGATCAGCTCGAGCCGCCTGCTCTTCTCGGAGTAGGCGATCGTCAGGTCGACGGTGAATGTGCTCAGATGCCGCACGTAGATGAATAGCAACTCGTCCATTAGCAGGACCAGGTTGTCGCGGGCATTGTGCGACAGGATCTGCCGCTCACAGAACTGTTCGGCCTGGGCATTCAGCGCATAGATGTCGAACTCGACCGACGTGATGCGCCGGTTGAAGCTGCGGACACGGTTGATGAACGCGCGCGTCTTCCCACGTTGCGGGTTCTCGAAAATCTGCTGTGGCGTCCCATCCTCGTAGATCCCGCCCTCGTCCATGTAGAAAACCCGGTGCGACACGTCGCGTGCGAACTCCATCTCGTGAGTGACAATAGCCATCGTCATGCCTTCCCTGGCCAGCTTGCGGATGACCGCCAGCACCTCGCTGACCATCGTCGGATCGAGCGCCGACGTGGGCTCGTCGAAGAGCACGATTTCGGGCTCCATCGCCAGGCATCGTGCAATCGCCACCCGCTGTTTCTGACCGCCGGAGAGCTCGTCGGGAAAGCTCGCCGCCTTCTCGCCGAGACCCACCATATGCAGCAACTCGTGCGCCTTCTCGTCGGCTTCCCGCCGATTGACGCCCCGCAGCCGAATCGGTGCGATCGTCAGGTTCTCCAGCACCGAGAGATGCGCGAACAGATTGAACGACTGGAACACCATGTTCATCTTCTGGCGCACCCTGGCGACATCGGCCCTGCCGTGCAGGAGGTCCACACCGTCGACCCAGACCGAACCGCTCGTGGGGCGATCGAGCAGGTTGAGACAGCGCAGAAACGTGCTCTTGCCGGCACCAGACGGACCGATGATCGAGACCACCTGCCCCCTGCGGATCTCGACGGTGATGTCCTTCAGCACCGCGACGTCACCGAAGTGCTTGGACAGATGCTCGACCCTGATCATCGCGCGCCCGCCTTCCGGCGCCGGTACTTCGGATCGGTGACTCGCTCCAGGTATTCCAGCGACTGCATGAGGGACCACGAGATCAGGAAATACAGCACCGCCACCATGATGAGCGGAAAGAAGGCATCAAACGTCCGGCTCCGGATGATGTCGCTGGCTTTCGTCAGGTCCTGCACGGCGATGTAGCCGACAACTGACGTCATCTTGACCAGCGAGATGAACTCTCCCTTGTAGACGGGCAGCGTCCGCCGCACCATCTGCGGGATGACGATGAAGCGGAACGTCTGCGCGCGGGTGAATCCCATGGCCGTGCCGGCCTCGAACTGTCCCTTGTCCACGCTCTCCACGCCCGATCGGAAAATCTCCGAAACGTACGCCGCGAAATTCATCGCGAACGCTATGACGGCCACGAGGATCGGGTTGATGTTGACCGAGCCGAACACCACGTAGAAGGTGATCAGCAGCAGCACCACGATTGGCGTGCCGCGCAGCACGGCGATGTAGATGCGTGCCGGCACGCTCAGTACCGCCAGCCGCGACATGCGCATGAAGCACACCAGCGCGCCGAGAGCGGTGCCGAGAAGCGCCGCCAGTGCAGCGATGATGGCAGTGGCCTTGAGCCCATCCCAGAGCAGCAGGTACCGCTTCTCGTGGACGATGTTGCTCTGGAAACTGGAGAGCACCCTGCCCAGAAATGAATCGCGCCCGGGCCCGGGCGTGGCGGTCGCGGCACCCCCGGCAAGGTTCGACTTCAGCGCGTAGACCACGACCGCGGCCTCGTGGTACGGATCGGAGAAGTCAATCCGCTGCTTCCGTTCGTCCGTGATGAAGATCGAGGCTGCGATCATCTCCACCTTGCCGCTGGCCGTCGCAGCAATCAGGCTGGCAAACGGCATCTGCCGGAACGTCACGGAGCGGCCGAGGTGTGCCGCAAACCGCTGGATCAACTCGATATCGAAGCCAACCAGGGCACCATCCTTCACCGCGGCAAACGGCAGCCCCGAGCCGGAAACCCCGACGACCAGCGTGCCCCGAGGGTTGGACACGGCGAGGTCGGGCATCTCAATATCGTGCGTGAGCAGCCACCGCGACACCATCCCCGCATGCACCCCGTCGCTCTTGATCTGCGAGAGAAACCGGTTGAACCGGTGCCTGAGTGCGATATTGTCCTTGCGAAACCCGGCCGCGATCGGAAACGACACCAACGGCTCGCCGAGCACCGCGAGCGCACCGTTCGTGCGAAGCCGTTCGGCCAGCGGTTCGGCGTCGGACAAGGCGGCGTCCACCTTGCCGGACATGACCGCCAGCGTCAGATCCGTGGGCGAGTCGTACTGCAGGACCGTGGCCTTCGGGTACAACTTCGTGGCCAGTGTGTCGTGCACGGTGCCGAGCACCACGCCTATGCGCTTGTCCTTCAGGTCCGCTGTGGACGCCATCTTCGCGCTCGCGCCCTGTGGGCCGTGTGGACCGACATCGCCGCTCGCTGCGCCGCCCCTGAGGCATCCGCCGCACAGGGTGGCCGAGGCCAGCAGGATCACCGCTCCACGTGCACAACGGTTCATCTGCATCCCCATGGTGGAAGTCGCCGTCACATCGCGTTCGTGTCGAGGTAAACGCCGGCGAGCATCAGGCCCATCAACGCGAGCAGCCACAGGGCCGCGGTTGCAGCGGGCGCGCAGTTGAACGCCCGCGTCGGCGGGGCGACCCCGCAGAGCAGCGCCAGCGGTGCGCCGGGTGCCCGGGTCCCGCAAGCAGCGGCGAGCTGTCGGCACATCCAGCATGCGTAACGACCGGGCTTATGGCAATCGGAGAAGCTGTCGGGCGGTTCAGCTAAGCGCCCCGCCATATTGGCTGAAGCCCGGTGGGAACTCAAGGGCCCTGCCGGCCTGTAAAGCTCCGTCCGTCTATGCCGGCCGCGCGCCGACGACGGTACGTTCGACCGGCGGCAGCTCTCGGCCGAAGGGCGACTTCGCGTCAACGCGCCTCACACGAAGGGGCGTTGGCCTCCTCGCGGGCGAGCCGTGCGTCTGCCCGGTTGTCAAAACGCTATTCGCGGCGAGTCGGGTCGTCAGCCAGAGGATCGTGTGCAGCGGCGCGCTGACACAGCCGAAGGGCCTCCTGGGCGCGTTTCAAGCTCGCCTTTCGTCGCCAACCCGGTCCCCGGTGACACGGCGGCAGATCCAGCAGGAACCGGATTGTTCTACTACCGTCCGATCGCTGGAGAAATCGCCAGAGTGAAATGGAAGTTGCGGTAGCCGGGGGAGGGCTTCTCTAATCGATCTCGGTCTCGGGTGGCAGCCCGTGAGCCGACAAGCTGGCACGGAGAACTGACGCGCGTTTAATCGCGTCCGCAAGCGTCGGGTGGGATTCAGCGACGAGAAGGTCGTTCTCGCCGTCGCACGCAAGGCAGAGCACTACTCCGGTGTCGGCGGCAACGACGTAGCAGACGACCTCGTGGTGCAGTCCCTGTGCTCCGTGGCTTCCGTGCGGGTTTCTGAGCGTTCCAGGGCCTGCGCGATGCACGGCGGGTTGGAGTTGCTGGCCCGCACTTCGTCGAGCTCGGTTGGTCTGAGGCCAAGCGCGGCGGCGTCGTGCAGCCTGCCACCGCCCCCTACAGATCTGCACGCGGCGCGACAACATCGTAATCTCTCCCTCACCTCGCCGCTCCTGACTTGCTGACCGCTTCATAGGACGCTTTTGTCCCAGGCGATGGATTCCGCGGCAATGAACGTGGGACCGCCCGCACCTCCCCCGAGATTTTGCCAATTGCAGCCCTAGCTCACCTCCGCTCTAGCTCGGCACCCAGCTTGCCCTGCAGCCCTGCGGTTCGGGACCTCACCGCACTAACGCTTCGAGTTCCCCTCCCTTCCACAGAGGTCGGTAGCAATGGGCAGCTGGCGAAGCGTGTGTCTCCGTGTGTCTCTGTGTTCGGCGGCGGCCCTGCTGGCCGTGGCGCCCGCGCGCGCGGCGGACATCTACGTCGCCGCCGGCGCGAACCTGCAGACGGCCATCGACGCCGCGCAGCCCGGCGACCGCCTGCTGCTGGCCCCCGGCGCCACCTTCACTGGCAACTTCCGCCTGCCCAACAAGGGCGCGGCCACCACCTACATCACCATCCGCTCGGCCGCCGCCGACACGCTGCTGCCGCTCGCCGGGGTCCGCATCACGCCCGCCGATGCCCCGAACCTGCCCGTCCTCCGCTCGCCGAACACAGCCTCGGCGCTCACCACCGCCGCCGGCGCGCATCACTGGCGCCTGCAGTACCTGGAGTTCCGCGCCAACAGTCGCGGCTTCGGGGACATCATCGCGCTCGGCGCCAGCACGCAGACCCTGCTCACGCAGGTGCCGCACCATCTCGTGCTCGACCACCTCTATATCCATGGCGACCCCGCGCTCGGCCAGAAGCGCGGCATCGCGTTGCACAGTGGCGCCACCTGGATCACCGATTCCTACATCGCCGACATGAAGGGCGTCGGCATGGATACGCAGGCCATCAACGGCTACAACGGCCCCGGACCCTACACCATCGTCAACAACTACCTCGAGGCGGCGGGCGAGAACTTCATGCTCGGCGGCGCCAGTCCGAAGATCCCCGGTCTGATCCCCGCGGACATCGAGTTCACCGGCAATCATCTCTACAAGCCGCTCGCCTGGCGCACCCCGATCGTGCCCACCCCCGCCGGGCTGACCGCCGTCGCCGGTGGCAGCGGTGCGCTCCCCGCCGGGACGTACTCCTATCGCGTGGTGGCCGCGCGTCGCACGGCGCAGGACGCGTGGGCCTACTCTGCGCGCAGTCCCGAGGTCACCGTCGCGGTCGCCGCCGGCGGGCGCGTCACGGTCGCGTGGGCGCCGGTCGCGGGCGCGACCACGTATCGCGTCTACCGAGGGGCAGCGCCCGGGGCCCAGGACCGCTACTTCGGCACGGCGGCGACGAGCTTCGTCGACGACGGCTCGCTCGCGGGCGTGGCCGACACGGGCACGTGGGCCACGGGCACGCGCTGGGCGGTGAAGAACCTCTTCGAGCTGAAGGTGGGGGAACGCGTCCGCGTGCACGGCAACCTGATGGAGCACTGCTGGAAGGAGTCGCAGACCGGCTTTGCCGTGCTGCTCACCCCCCGCAACCAGGACGCGACCTCCCCGTGGGTGTACGTGCGCGACGTGACGTTCACCGGCAATCTGGTGCGGCATGCCGGCGCCGGCGTGCAGATCGAGGGCTACGACACCAACGCGCCCAGCGCGCAGACCCGCCGCATCACGATCGCCCACAACATCTTCGACGACATCAACTCGGTCCGGTGGGGCGGCAGCGGCCGCTGGATCCAGATCGGCAACGGGCCCAGTGACCTCACGGTCGATCACAACACCGTGCTGCACGATGGCCACGCGATGTACGTGTATGGCGGCAGTTACGGCGCCGAGATGACGGTGGCGAACCTGCGCTTCACGAACAACCTGCTGAAGCACAACACCTACGGGATCATGGGCAGCGGGCGGGCCTACGGGACCGACACGCTGACCGCGTACTTCCCGGGTGCGGTCCTGCAGCGGAACACATTGGCCGGGGGCGCGGCCTCACAGTATCCGGCCGGCACGGAGTTTCCCGCCGTCGCGTTCTGGCAGGGGCAATTTGTCGATGTCGCGGCCTCCAATTTCGCGTTGATCCCGGGCAGCGGCTACCGCGCGAGCGGCACGGATGCGCTCGATCTCGGTGCGCCCGTGGCGCAGGTCGAAGCCGCCGCGCGGGCGGCGCTGCAAGGCGGCACGGGGGCGCCGCCGCCGGTGGTCATCAGCACGCCGACGCTCCCCGATGGACGAACAGGGGCGGCGTATGCGGCGACCCTCCAGGCGGGCGGCGGGTCGGGGAGCTACCGCTGGACGCTGACAGCCGCTGCGCTGCCTTCGGGGCTGTCACTCGCCGCGGCCACGGGCGTCCTCAGCGGAACCCCAGAGCGGCCCGGCACCTTCCCGATCACCATTCAGGCGCAGGACGCGGCCGACGCGACGAACGCCGTTTCCCAGACCTATGCGCTGACGATTGCCTCAACGCCGCCTGCTGTGTCGCTGACGTCGCCGCTCCACGGGGCGACCCTCGTGGACCCCACTGTAGCGCTCGTCGCCACGGCCACGGACGCGGACGGCACGGTGACGCGCGTGGACTTCTACGCGAACGCGACCATGGTTGGCAGCGCGGCCGCGGCACCGTGGTCAATGACCTGGGATCCCGTGGCCCCGGGGACATACCGTCTCACGGCCGTAGCCAGCGACAATGACGGCCTCACCACGGTCAGTGCTGCCGCAGACGTGACGGTGCTGGGCCCGGTCACGATCGAAACGATGGCACTGCCACAGGCGCAGGCGGCAACGCCGTATGCCGTAACGCTTGTCGCCACCGGCGGGACGGGTGTCTACGCGTGGAGGCTCGCTGCGGGCCAACTCCCCGCGGGCGTGTCACTAGGCGCGTCGTCCGGGGTGATCGCCGGCACGCCCCTGCAGCAGGGCACGTTCTCGTTCACCGTGCGTGCACAGGATGCGAGTGACGCCACAAACGCGACAACGCGCTCATACACGCTCAGCATCGCATCGAGCCCCGACCTGCTCGTGTCGGCGCTGGCCGCGCCCGCGATCGCGGCAGCGGGTTCGGCAATCGCCGTGTCGGACACCACGTCGAACAACGGCGGCGGCAGCGCCGGCGCGTCTGTGACCCGCTTCTACTTCTCGAAGAACTCCCTATTTGATGCCACGGACGTGCTGCTCGGCAGCCGCCCGGTGTCGGCGCTCGGCACCGGGGCGGTTTCGTCTGCGTCGACGACCGTCACGCTCCCCGCAGGTCTGACGAGCGGCACCTATTACGTCGTGGCCAGGGCCGACGCCGCCGGCGACGTTCCAGAAGGCAACGAAAGCAACAATACCAGGGCGGCAATCATCCGCATCGGTGCCGACCTGACGGTCGCAGCGGTTACGGCGCCGGCGACGGCTGCGGCCGGATCCCCGATTGCCATATCCGACACGATCACCAACACCGGCGGTGGTGCGGCAGCCGCGTCGGTCACGAGGTTCTACCTGTCGGCCAACGGCGTGCTCGATGCCGGCGATACAGCCCTCGGGGCCCGTGCGGTTCCCGCGCTGTCGGGCGGGGCATCAAACGCCGCCTCTTCGCTCATGACGATTCCCGCCACGATGACGGGAGGGGCGTACTTCATCATCGGGCAGGCAGACGGCGATGCGAGGGTGGCCGAAACCTCGGAAGGCAACAACACCAGGGTCGGCGGGCTCGTGAAGATCGGTGCTGATCTGGTCGTATCGGTCGCCATGCCGCCTCCCGTGGGCGCGGGCGGCTCTGTCCTCGTCACCGACACGACGAAGAACTGGGGAGCCGCTCCGGCCGACGACACGAGCACCGCCATCTACCTGTCGGCGAACGCCGTGCTCGACGCCGCCGACGTCTTGCTGGGCACCCGTCTGGTGCCACCGCTCGGTCTGAATGGGGCGCATACGGCGTCGACGACGGTGCAGATCCCAGCCTCCACCCCGACCGGCACCTACTACCTGCTTGCGATGGCCGATGCCGGCGGTCGCATCGCCGAAGGCAATGAGGCCAACAACACTGCCGGCGCCATCATGCGGGTGGGCTCGGACCTGATCGTAACGGCGCTTTCGGCGCCGGCGAGCGCAGTGTCGGGAACCGCGATCACCGTCACCGATACGGTCAAGAACCAGGGCGGGGGCGCCGCGGCTGCATCGGCGACGACGTTTTACCTGTCCACCAACGCGTCGCTCGATACGAATGACACGCTCCTGGCCGCCAGGCCCGTCGGTTCATTGAACACCGGCGGGACGGCGTCAGGCTCGACCGTCATGACTCTGCCAGCCGGCTTGCCTACTGCGTCGTTCTACGTGGTTGCGGTCGCGGATGGCGAGGTGCAGGTCAGCGAGACGTTCGAGATCAACAATTCCCGTGCGGTGGTCGTCCATGTGAGCGCGGCGCCTTAAGTTCAAGTCCAACGGTGCTCGACGGCGGGCCGGGCGCGAGCAGCAGCGCGTTTGGCTCGCTCACTGATCCCGCACCTTGGCGACTGGACCGTCGACGCCATTGGGCAATTGCTCGTTCGCGAGCTGATCCTCGTCTCCCACGGCCTTCTTCAGCCGGAGCAGCTCAGTCTTCCACGTCGCGGTGAGCGGAAACTCCCGATCTACCCGATCGGATCCACGTCCGCGCTGCTGGTGAACCTTGAAGCCTGCAACGCGTGCGGCGTGTCGAACTGGGGCTGGCAGAACGGGGCGTACTGGTTGTCACAGGCGACAACCGTGACGTTGCCGCGGGCGGGCGGACGCCACACCATCCGTCTGGCAAGACCCCCGGGCCGCTCTCTACGCGCCGTTGGGCATCGGCAGACCGCCACGACGCGGAAACACTATGCGCCCGTCCTGGTGAGCCGGTTGAAGAACGCAAGCGAACGCCTGGCGGGACGTTTCAAGGGCTGGCAGCCGGATCTGGATGGGTCGGACGACGGCGCGGGACACGGTTCGAACAGCCCCGGCTCCGACGTCGCTGCAACCGACACGGACGGGACAGTGCATTGAAAAAGCCAACCGACGGGTGACAGGCTCCCGGATAGCGGTCGGGAGAGGCGTGATTGTTGCTTCGGCGCGACGCACTACGGGTGGGTTGCACAGGAGTGCCGTGATGATGCTCTTTCTCCGCTCTATCTGCGCAGTGGCGGTGTCACTATGGTTCCTTGCTTCCGCGACGGTCGCCCACGCCGATCCGATCGTCATCTCGTCCGGCGTGGCCACCGGCCACGCGCAAGGGGCTGGCGTCTCGCATCTGATCATGAACGTGCAAGGGCCCGCGTTCTCGTTCTTGACCAGCGGCGGCCCCATCGGGGGATTTCTCCCCAATATTGACGAGTGCAGCCCGTGTGGCAAGTTCCAGGATGGCGTCTTTGTGCCCTCGGGGGTCGTGGACCTCGGGGCGACGCTCGACACTCAAAAACTGCTCATGGAACCCGGAAGCGGCACCGGAGTCATCGAAGGCGTCACCTACCCGCACGTCTGGGTGGGGTTCGAATCTGGAACAATCACCACGCCCACGGTGACGCTGACCGAGCTCGGCGAATCATTCGTGGACGTTCCGTTCAGCTTCAATACCCTGATGCATGGATACCTCGGGGACCTGGTCCAGGGCAATCTGGAGCGCGTCTTCACAGTCGAACTCACAGGCAGCGGCAGGGCGTCGGCGACCTTCATCGGCCTCGCGGATGATGAGCACGGCCAGACCTTTTCCATGAGTTCCTTCATACGGTACGACTTCGTGCAGCCGCAGCCGGTGCCGGAGCCCGGGACGCTGTTCCTGGTGGGTGGCGCGATCGTTGCGCTCGCGGCCAGGCGGTCACTGGCGAGCCGACGCCGAGAAGGGTAGAACGGCTGGCACCATAGGCTGGCACCCTCGGTAAACATTGGGCGAAGTCGCGGTTCCTTGCGGCTCATAACCCAAAGGTCGCGGGTTCAAATCCCGCCCGCGCAAC
>CAVUCH010000023.1:0-75295 GCA_963739995.1 Vicinamibacteria bacterium
CGATGCAACCGATCACCGCCATTCGCCCTGCAGCACAAAAGCCGCCCAGTAGTGCGGCGCCGTCCATCGCTTCTGCTTCCAGATCGTAATTTGCGCTTCACGCAGCGCCGCGGCCGGCGGTTTGCCGTTCTCGAGCATGCGGCGGTAGAACTGTGTCATTAGTTCGGCGCTGGCCTCATCGTCGACTTTCCAGAGGCTCGCAACCACCCGCGCCGCGCCCGCATAACATGAAGCCGCGCGCCAGCCCCACCAATCCCTCGCCCTTCACGTCTTTTCCAAGTCCGGTATCGCAGGCGCTGAGCACGACCAATTCAGCGGGCAAATCGAGGTTGTAGATGTCGTGGAGCCGTAGGAAGCCGTTCTGCGGCCGCCCGGCCTGATCCACGAGCGAGAGCACGATGCCGGAGAGTTCGGGATGCTCGCCGTTGAGCAGTCCGTGCGTGGCGAAATGGACGATGCGATACTGGCTGAGTTCCGCACTCATCGCTTTCGCCCGAGTCGCCTCGAAGCCCATCGCGATCATGGCGGCGTCGGCCGGAGCGAGAGCGGTGATCGCTTTCGCTTCCGCGCGCGAGTAGAGCAGACGCGGGAGGCCGAACCCATCGTTGTTGATACCCACGTCTCTCAGAGCCCGGCCCAGGTCCGCCGTCGCCGGGCGACGTGCTCGCTTGGGCGCTGCTTTCCTGACCTCCAACGAGACGCGTGGGTCGTCCAGCTCGAAGACGGGATCGGCCAGAAGAGCGACAGTCCTCGGCGCCGGACGACTGGCGGCACGGCGGCGGCGAGGGAAGGCCACAGCACGGAGGCGAGCACGAGGAGCCAGCGCGCGGTCATGTGCGTCCTCTCGCGAGCCCTACGGGAAGAGTCTCGGCGCGAAGTCGTTGAGATTCCGTCGCCACGTCTGCCACTCGTGATCGGTGCCGGGCGACTCCTGGTAGACGTGGGCGATGCCAGCCTCCGTCAGCGACGCATGCAGCTTCCGGATGCCGTCGCGCATGCGCCCTGGCTCGGCTGTCCCGACGCCCAGCCACAGGACGTGCACCTTCTTAGCGAATGCAGCCGGATCGGCCAAGACGGCGTTGTAATCGGTCTTCGGGTCGAGATCGCGCCCGAGCGTCAGCGTCCCGGCAGCGCCGCTGAATCCGCCGATGTGGGAGAAGAGATCGAGGTGGTTCAAGGTGATGTGGAACGTCTGCATCCCTCCCATCGACAAGCCGGCCATCGCGCGATGGTCACGGTCCGCCATGCTGCGGAACGTCTTGTCGATGAACGGAATTAGCGCCTCCGTCACGTCGGCCTCGAACGCCGCCATCATGTCGTGCATCGCCTTCCTGAACTCCGGCGAGCCGAATCCCTTGCCGGCCAAGTCCGGAGCTTGCTGACCCGCCCGGCGGGCGTAGCCGTACGCCATCACGACGAGCATCGGCTTCGCCTTGCCGCTCGCGATCAGGTTATCGAGGATGAAGTTCGCGTGGCCCTGCCGGATCCAGCCGGTCTCGTCCTCGCCGCCGCCGTGCTGCAGGTAGAGCACCGGATACCGTTCGGTCCTCTTCTCGTCGTAACCGGGCGGCGCGTAGACGAGCGCGTGGCGCCACGTGCCGGTCACCTTGGAGAAGTACCAGACCTCGCGGACCTGTCCATGCGGCACGTTTTGGATCGAGTAGTAGGTCGAGCCGGGCTCAGGGACCTCGATGGCGCTCGCGTACTTGTTGCCACCGAAGAACGCACGGCTGCCGGTGTCAGCCATCTCGACACCATCCACGATCAACGTGTAGTAGTGCAGGCCGGGCACGAGCGGCTCGGTGATGACGCTCCACACGCCGTCCGGCTGCTTCACCATGTCGATCTTCGGCCCGCTCCAGAAGTTCAGCCGGACCTTCGTGGCATCGGGCGCCTTGAGTCGGACTTCAACCCGTCCCTTGCGATCGACACGCGGATATTGCGCATCCCACACGTTGGTGGAGGCTGGACAGAAGTCCGTCGCTTCCGGTGCCGAACAGAGTGCTGGCAGGTACGCGAGCAGCACCAGCGCCACTCCAAGTCGCTTCATCCGTCCTCCTCGGCATGGACGGCGAGCCCTCCAGCGCACCCAGTCGAGTGCGGGCCTGGAGTCTCGCCTCGCGGGTGCAGTGTAAGCGTTCTCAGTTGGGTTCGCCATATACGCGGTCCGCGGTAGCGCTGGTGTTCGGCGACAGCACCGAACCAGTCATCAATCATGGGATACAACGGCAGGCAGCCGCGGACCGTCGTTGGACCCGGCTCCACGTGGGGTGGCCGGCTCTCGCGGGATGGTAAGTGGTTGGCGTACTACGTCCTCGATTCAGGCACGATTGAAATGTATGTGACACCTTTTCCCGAAAGGGGGTTCGCGCTGGTCGATCGCGGAGGGCACGGATCCGGCGTGGGGGCCCGACGGCAACGAGATCTACTACCGTAGCGGTCCGCGCCTCATGGCCGCTCGCCTGGACAAAACGTCAGGGTGAAGGTCTCGTCGAGCCGGATCATGGTTGATCCATTCTTACCGCCCTTGTACGACGACTACGACATGCATCCTGACGGCCGCACGCTCGTAATGGTGCGTCCCGCCAATAGCACCCAGGGAAGTTTTACCGTGGAGCTCTTTCACAAGCTGGAAGCCAGTGAGGTGGCCGGCGGCGTCGAAACGCACGACATCTTCGGCTCATTCCACGGAACCATTGCTTCCCGGGGCGCGGCTAAATGAGAAGACTGAACTCGCGCACGCGAAGCGATGGGCGGCAGGGGTATCTGACCCGCGAGCTCCCCCAGGATGGAGACACTCCGTTGGTAGACTGAGCCGCTCAGGAGCAGTCCACGGGGCGTCGAACTTCAGCGAGAGCAGATAGTTGGGATTCCCCGCGACGCCGAGCGCGGGTGCCTGTCGCTGACCTGCTGCGGAAGCACGGAATCAGCCGGCCGACGCCCTTCAAGTGGCGGAGCAAGTACGGCGGTGTGCGCGGCGTCAACTACTCTTGCCGGCCGGCAGATCTCCTAATTGTCGCCGCGCGGCGGCGCGACCGTGTCGGACGCTACCTTCGCTGTCCTGGAACGCGTCCGCGCGCCACCCTACCGAGCGTTCGTTTGTCGATCTCACCGCAGCTGGCTGCGGCATGCGGTCCTCGGGAGTGGATTCGACCTGGCGCACCAGCGTCGGCCACTACCTGCCGTCGGACGCAGTGTAGCGAAACCGCGGAGGCACGGGCGTCGAGGCGAGCGCGCGTACGGCGTCCACGGTCAGGCGGACGGTGCGCGTCATCTTGTCGAAGTCGATGCGATCGACGGTGTCCACGGGCTCGTGATAGCCGGGGTGGAAGCCGCCGAACAACCAGATCGCCGGGATCCCCTTCTGGAGGAACGGCAGGTGGTCACAGCGGAACAACGCCCGCATCGACGAGTCGCGGTCGAACTTGTCGCTGAGCGCCAGCCCGGCGGCCCCGGCGGCCTCGCGCCGCACCAGGCTGGCCAGATCCGGACTGTAGACCGCACCGACCATGTTCAGCTGATCGGAGCGGCCGGCGGTGATCTCGTAAGCGCCCGCGCTCTCCGGCGTGTGCTCTTCGCGGCGACCGATCATGTCGAGGTTGAGCACGGCGCGCGTGGTCGCCAGCGGGCGCAGCGGCCTGGCCACGTAGTGATACGACCCGAGCATCAGCTGCTCTTCCGACCCGAATGACACGAAGAGGACGCTGCGGGCGAGACGCGTGCCGGCGAGCAGGCGCGCCACCTCCAGCATCGCCACGGTTCCCGACCCGTTGTCGTTGGCACCCGGGTAGAGCATGCCGTCCTGCACGCCGAGGTGGTCGTAGTGCGACGTCACGAGGATCGTCTCGTCGCCCAGTCGCGGGTCGCTGCCGGGGAGCAGTCCGGCCACGTTCCATGACGCCTGGACCGGCCCGCCATCGTTGACCGCCTCGATCCGGACGGTGACGTCCTTCAACGGGCGCGAGGCCGGCCGCATCGAAACGTCGATGTTCCGCTGCAGGTCAGCGGGCGTCCGTCCCGTCCCCTTCAGCAGCACGACGGCCGCCTCGGGAGGAATCGTGATGCGGGGAATGCGCAACTCGCCCTGCACGAGCGCCTGGGGTGGCGCGTTGGCGCGGCCCGGAGCACGCGGCATCGTGCGATGGCCATTGACCGGTTCGGTGACCACCAACAGCGCGGCGGCCCCGTGCCGCTGGGCCGTCGACGTCTTCTGCCAGGCGTTCGCGTGCAGGGTGAAGCCGGTGCCGTGGAACGGCGCGTCGGGATCGTCTTCACGCGGCTCGTGATCGAAGACCAGGACCGCCTTGCCCCGCACGTCCACGCCGGCATAGTCGTCGTAGCCGAACTCCGGTGCAGTGATGCCGTAGCCGCCGAAGACGACGTCGAGCGCCAGCTCGATCCTGGACGCGGGATCCGGAAAGGCGACGGCCTGCGGCGCGAAGCGCTCGTCCTCGCCGGAGCGACGCACCGCGACCACGGCCCGGTCACGCTCCAGGCGCAGTCGCTGCAGGTCGAACGGCTGAAGGTAGGAGTCACCGTTCGCCGGCCGCAGCCTCGACTTCGCGAAATCGCCGGCGATGAACCGCGCTGCGGCCTCGGCCCCAGGCGTCAGGCTAGCTCGCCCCTCGAGCGGCGCCGAGGTCAGGAACTCCAGATCCGCGCGCAGGCGCTCGCGGCTGACCTCCGGCGCGGCCTGGTGGGCCAGAGACGGCGCGAAGGCACACGCCACGAGCAGCGCCACGAGGCATCGGGTCCACACGCGAGCGGTCTCCTGCGTGACAGCAACGCCTACTGGCGCGCCACGCTGTCGCCGCTAGGCGAGAGCGAGATTCAGGTTCTCGATCGCTTCGTCGATCTCGGCAGGGGCCTTGTAACCGACGGTGACGCAATCGACACCCGCATTGCGGAACGCGAACCGCATCGCCTTCCGCCTGTCCTCGCGATCGAACGTGCCCTCGCCCGCCAGCTTCATGGAGATCACGCCCATGCCCTGCTTGCGCACCTCCTGGACGCGGGAAACGACTTCCGGCACGTTGCCGAGCCCCTGAGTGTTGTAGTCCTCGGCGTCCATGGCCTTGCCGGTGTGGTTCACGCGAATCATCGCGACCTGGAGCCAGTCGTTGCCGGGAACCCGGCGCAGGGCCGGTAGGCCGTGAACGGACGCGCCGTGGCCGAGCACGACCTTGCGTGACTGGACCTCGAGGATCGCGTCCTGCCAGCGCGCCGTGTCGGCGGGCCACGACGCCGTGTGCTGCCAGTGCAGCAGCATGATGTCGAAGTACTCCGTGTTGGCGAGGGTGCGGAGCTCGTCAAACTTCTTCTGCGGATCGACGCCGTCCTTGGTCGTCACCTTCGACATGATCTGGTAGCTGTCGCGTGGGATGCCCTTCAGGGCGACACCGAGCATCTTGTGCATCTCGCCGTACGACTCCGCCGTTTCGAAGAAGCGGATGCCGCTGTCGTAGGCGTGGCGCACCAGCCGCGTGAAGCCCTCCTGCCCGAGCTCGCGCTGGACCTTGCCGCTGATGCTGCCCGTGCCGAAGGCGAGCCGGCTGACCTTCACGCCCGACCGGCCGAGCGTGACCAGATCGGTCGCCTTCCCGCGCTGCGCGCCGAGGGGAAGAGCGCCGGAGATGGCCAGCGTTCCCGCGGCCAGGCCGGTCTTGAGGAATTCGCGTCGCGTGCGTCGACTGCAAGGCGGCATGGCGTCGTCCTCCGCGTATGAGTAGGGCGAGATAGTATCAGCACCTCGCATCGCTCGCGGAAAGGGATAATGCCAGGGTCCGGCTTGGACGTCTGGGCGGCAGATATGGCAGAGACGAGTTGGCAGGAAGGTGGGCTTCTCCGCCCGACGTCACGCGGCCCCATCGCATCCGCGCTCGTCCTGGCCACCACATCTGTATAATGGCTCCGCCCGCACGACTGACGTGCTCACGCCACGAGGAACTCGGTTCTGGCCGGATGGACGCACGTGGGCGCCGCACCCACCGTTTGCCAGCAAGCCCCGGAAGGACAAAGGACGAAGAAGATGCTGTCGAAGACGCAACTGATCGAGAAGCTGGTCGCGAGCTCTGATGGGCTGAGCAAGAAAGGCGTGAAGGACCTCCTGCAGGGGCTTGCCGACATAGCACACAAGGAGCTCAAGAAGTCCGGGGCGTTCGTCGTCCCTGGCCTCGCGAAGTTCGTCGTGGTCAAGAAGCCGGCGACCAAGGCGAGGAAGGGCATCAATCCCTTCACGAAGGAGCCGACGGTGTTCAAGGCCAAGCCGGCGCGCAAGGTGCTCAAGATCCGGGCGGTCAAGGCCGCCAAGGACGCGCTCCTCTAGTTCGTGCCGGCACAGGCCGCGTTCCGCTGCACGCAGGTGGGCTCGTCCCACTTGCGTGCGGCAACCGATAGCGACCGCCTGACTCAGGCGATCCCCTGCCCTCGAAATGTCCGGGCGCGCCGTGCGCTCTAGAAACATCCCCTCGATGCCCTCGACTATCGGCGCCACCCGAGGCGCCAGAAGCGCGCCTCGTCGCGGAGCGTGGGCTCTCGTCGCCGATGCCGGCACGCCCCGGCCGATCCGCCACGACCGACGAATGGCCAGGTTCACTGCCTGCATGGTCCGCCCGCCTCCCAGTTCCCCCGCGTGATCTCCAGGGCCACAGCCAGGACGTCCGCGAACGTCGGCGTCGCCGCAGAACGTCGACTCGCTGCTGCCGCGGAAGCTACCCAGTTGGCTTGCAAGGTTTTCAGTGCAACGCGCGTTCAGGAAGTAGGGCCGTGAGCCAAGACGGTGGAGGTGTGATTGGCGGAGAGGGTGGGATTCGAACCCAACAGGACTGTTTAGAATCTGTAAGTTACAGATTCCACAATGCCCGGCTTGCCGTGAACGCCGCGATGCCGTGGCGCCTTGCACGCTGTTGCACGCTGAACGAGTTGGGCCGTGGCGTAGCGCTCGAAGAGCGCGTGCTCGGTCCCTGCGTCGAGCGCAGCGGTCGGTTCATCCAGGAGGAGCAGTCAGCGGCTCGTCCGGATGAACCCCCGCCGGCGCCGTTACCATCTCCCACACTGCCGTTCACAACCCAGGTGAGCGCCAGGTCACAACTCCAGATGAAGGCCTCTCACTTCCCGGCCGGGGGAAGCTTCGTCATCCATACGTTGCCGGTGTGCTCACCCAGGTTGAAGATGATCCGGTCACGGCCGACGGCGATGTCCGGCGCGCCGAGGTACAGGTTCTTCCACGACAGCCCCCTGCTGTGGAAGTGTTGAATGCTGAGCGGCGTCCGCATCGGCCGCTTCGTCGACGGATCGAGTCGTTGCGCCCACAGGCAGGGAGAGCCGTCCCGATCGGACCAGAAGTACAGGAGATTCCCGTCTGGTGACCACGCCGGAGCGTCGCCCTCCTCGCTCACGACGATCCAGTCTTTCTCGCCCGAGACCCGCGAGCCGTCCACCTTCGCGACGATGACCCGGGCGGGGGACAGCCTGTCCGCCCTGCCGTTGAACGCGATCCAGCCGCCATCCGGGCCGAACCGCGGATTGTAGATGCCGTATCCCGGATGGCTCAGCCACGCGTCGTCGTGAGAAGAACCGATCGTCAACAGACCGACGCCCGACGCATCCTGCGGAGTGACGTACAGGATTCGGTCGCCACCGGGCGACCAGTCTTCTACCTGGCCACAGTGGTCGCACACCTGCTCAGGCGTTCCTCCACTGGCGGCGACAATGAAGATGGGCATCTTCCCATTCTGCTGAAACGAATACGCGACACGGGTTCCATCACGACTGACCGCCGGATAGTGATCCTCCGGCATTCGCGTGAGGACGGTTTCTGCGCCGGTGTCCACCCGCCTCAACACGACGGCGAACCGACCGGCGCGGCGAGAGCGGAATACCAGCGTCGTGCCATCGTCTGACAGCGTCAGATCGTAATGATCCGAGGCGTCTTCGGTCACCCGCCTCAGCACGCCGTCTACCTTACCGCGATTCGGGTCGATCGGCAGGCTCCAGACGTCCGCGCCGATCGTGCGGCTGACGAACACCAGACGGCCGTCCGATGTCACGGAGGCGGCCGCTTCGTCGGTGGTGCCGGAGGTCGCTCGTTGGGGCGTCCCGGTGAGTCGCCAGGGTTCTGAGGAGACGGCAACCTGCCAGATGTTCGAGGAGTCGCCGACGTCGGCATGAAAGAGAATGCGATTCCCCGCGCCAGTCCAGGCATCGGGGAACGGCAGCCCCTGAAACGCCCGGAACTTTTCACGGAGCAAGACACTCCGTGCCTGTACGCGAACGGGCGATCCGCGCGGCACCGCCGCGACATACCAGTCGATGTTGTCTTCCGGTGGCCCGTCGCGCAGCCTTTGTGCCCAGAACATCAGGTACCGTCCGTCGGGCGACCACACGTGTGCCTGCGTCCGATAGAAGGCGGCAGCGACAGGCGTCGAAGGTCCGCCCTCGGCTGGAGCCACGTAGAGTCGGCCACCGCCGCGCTCCGCAACCCCATACGCGATCCATTGTCCGTCCGGAGAAAAGCGTGGCGAGAAGCCTCCCGCCGCGAGCAGCCTCTCATCACCACCCAATGTCGGGATGACATAGATGCCGCCCCCACGCCGGCTGGATCGAAATGCGATCCGGCTTCCGTCCGCGGAGAACGCGGGCTCGACATCGTCGGCGGCGTGTCGCGTCAGCCGGAGTGGCGGGCCGTCTGGCAGCTGTTGCACCCAGATATCGAGGTTCCCCTCGCCGCTGCGGTCGGATGCGTAGGCGAGCATCTTCCCATCGAGCGAGACTGCCGGGTAATCCGTCCAGCCGAGGTCCGACGTGAGTCGCGTGAGCGAATTCGCAGGAGTGACCGACGGCTGAATCCGAGTGGTTCGCCACCACGCGCCGACGAGCAGCGCGGCCGCAGGGATGATCGCGAGCCCCATCACCAGGAGCCAGACTCGTCGGCGGGCCGGCAGTGTCACGGACACTGCGTCATTACGCGACGCGCACTCTTCCCGCAGGTCCTCGAGCGCGACCATCAGGTCGGCCATCGATTGCCAGCGTCGGTTGGGGTCCTTGCGCAGACAGCGCCGTATCAGCTTCTCGAGATCAACCGGCAGGCCGGCAACGTGACGACCTGGTGGTTCCGGCTCCTTCGCCAGGATGGCCGCCAGTGTGGACATCCGCGTGTCAGCGATGAACGCACGCCGGCCGGTGATCATCTCGTAGAGCACCGCGCCGAACGCGAAGACATCCGACCGAGCGTCCGCCGGCCTCCCCTCGGCCTGTTCGGGCGCCATGTATGCGGCGGTGCCGAGAACCGTCCCCTCGGCCGTCTGCGGGTCAGCGCCACCGCAGGCCGTCTCGGTGCTGACGCGCTCGCCTATCGGCTTGAAGCCCGCCGATTCGGTCAGCTTCGCGAGCCCGAAATCGAGGACCTTGATCGACCCTCTGTCGGTGACCATGACGTTGGCCGGCTTCAGGTCGCGGTGGAGGATGCCCGCAGCATGTGCGGCCGCCAGGGCGTCGGCGATTTGCACGGCGTATTTTAGTGCCTCCCGCAGCTGCAGTCTGTCCCGTGCAATCGTCTGGGCCAGGGATCGACCCGCGACGTACTCCATGGCGATGAAGTCTCCGTCGCCGTCCTGCCCGATTTCGTAGATTGTGATGATGTGCGGATGATTCAACGCAGACGCGGCTCGCGCTTCCTGGACGAAGCGCTTCCGGCTCTCCTCGCCGAGCGGTGCATCGTCGCGGAGCAGTTTGAGGGCGACGGGGCGACCGAGACGCGTATCGACTGCGCGATACACAACACCCATGCCTCCTTCGCCGAGAGCTCCCAGGATCTCGTAATGCGCGATCTTTTTCGTGATCATCGGCAGACTGCGGCAGCCGCACCGAAGGCTACGCTGAACGTGACAGCTGCGGGCTCACCTCCTCGGCAAGCGCTTGACTTCAGCCCTCATCTTGTCGCGCCGGTCGAGAATGGCGCCGATCTCGCTCGCGCCAAGCCACGCGCGCAATGTCGCATCCAGCTGCGCGCGCGTGAGACCATCTATCCTGGTCCAGCAGTCTTCGTCGATTCGATCCATTTTGTGGACCAGCTCTGTGCCTGTCCCGAAAGCCCGGGAATGATCAATCAGGATGAGGTTCCACCTGGCGTCGTGCAGCATGTTTGCGCGATTTCTCTCCCGGTTGCCGATGAGGTTGTCGAACATCGTCATCCGCGCCAGCTGGTCGTTCCACGCCGCTCGTCTTGATTCGTCCGGCGGTCCCCCAGCGACGCTGTCCACGATGTCCTCTACCCACAGTTGGGCTGCACCTTCGACGCCTTCCAGCCGCCGTGCCACAGTGGGTGGAACCATGTTGAGCTTCAGGACCTTGTCGAGCTCGTAGGCGGCAATCTCGGTCTTGTAGCTCTCCCGAAACCCTCGGTAGGGTCCGGGGGGCACCGTTCTCCAGGCCATTCGCGCCGCGGGCCCACCCGGCGGCAGGGTACACCGGCTGAAGTTGCTGTTGCCGAATACCTCCTTCTTGCCGAATACCTCCCTTTTCGTGCACTCGGCGGTCCTCAGGGTACTCCTCGAATTCCTGATAGCGGCCGATCCACGTCCTGGAGCCCCGATCCTCGGGCGAGGCCGGCTGGCGCTGGCCGAGAAGGGGGAGGAGGCACATCATGATCACGGCGACGCTTGGCAATCGATTCATAAAAGCCTCGTCGTGAGACTATAGGCGCCTGCGGAGCTCGCCGTCCTCGTCGAGTTCTCACGAAACCCTGATTCCTTGGCGACTCACATGCGCCTGGTCTTCGGAGAATGCGAGTTCGACGCGGGCCGGCGGGTGCTGTTGCGCCACGGAAGCGTCAGGCCGCTTTCCCCGAAGGCTTTCCAGCTTCTGGAACTGCTGCTCGAGCGCCGACCGGAGGCCGTTACAAAGACGGAGCTTCTCGAGCGGTTGTGGCCGGACACGTTCGTGTCGGACGCGAGCCTGCACAACGCGATTGCGGAAATCCGCGCTGCGCTGGGAGATGCGCCGCAGACGGCCCGCTACATCCGAACCGTCCCGCGCTACGGCTACGCGTTCCACGGCGATGCGAGGCTCGCGCCCGCTGCCGAGGTGTCCAGCGTCGCCGACGCCGGTCCGCGCCTCCTCTCGGGGGCTCAGGAGTGGCTGCTGTCGGAGGGTTCGAACCTGGTTGGCCGCGATCGCGATTGCCGCGTGCGCATCGATTCGGCCACGCTCTCGCGTCACCACGCTCGCATCGTCGTGGCGAACGGAGAAGCCACGGTCGAGGATCTGAGGAGCAAGAACGGAACACACGTCAATGGACGCCCAGTGACAGAACCCGTTCTGCTCAAGGACGGCGCCCGCATTCAGCTTGGCTCTGCCACGGTGACGTACCGCGTGATGCAGCCGCTCCCATCCACCCTGACACGCCACTCGTGATAGTCGAGCCGGACGTGACGCACAGGCGAACTGAGAAAGGCCTGCACGGTAAGGTCGACCGGCGTGCCACGGTGAATGTCCCCAACGTCGCCGAGGTGCCCGCGGTCGCGGAAGGCGGTCCGGCGATTCTCGTCTACGCCAACCGGGTGGCGTTCGCCTCAGGGACAGGCCGCCGCCTGGATCCCGTGCTCCACTACCACACGAGCCTCATCGCAGGTCAACCTCTCTAACGTCCCGAAGCCATCGAACGCGATCGGCAGCGCGACGTTGAGACGAAAACGAGCCTTGGTATCCGAAGGTTTCCAGGCGTCGATAGAGGAACGCCTCCGTCGCGCTTCGTGCGCGAGAGAGGGTTCGATTCGTTTCTTCAAGAACCCAAGTGGCCAGAACAGGCCTGAACTTGCGACTTCTGACGCTGATCAGAGGCGAAGAAACGGTTCGCATCGCACGCCATAGCACGCACGGAACCCACTACGCCTGCTAACTCATTGAAACGAAATGATTAAATATGGCGGAGAGGGTGGGATTCGAACCCACGTGCCGCTTACGCGACAAGACGCTTTCGAGGCGCCCCCGTTACGACCACTTCGGTACCTCTCCGTGCCCGGGTCCCCAGCGTAGTCGGCTGGCGCGCCTGGCGGCGCGGTGCGGAACACCAGATTATACACGGCCGAATCGCGCAGCCACAGTGGGCGGTAGGCAGTAGGCGGTAGGCGATGGGCGGGTGGCGGCAGGGAGGCTCCGCGAGCGCACCGCTCGGCTTGGGCCGGAGCGCTGCCGTTGGGGCTCACCACCTCGGTGTCGGGCCGAGGGCGACGCGCCCCGGGCGATTTCCACTTCCACCGCCCACCGCCCACCGCCACCGCCCACCGCCCACCGCCTACCGCCCACCGCCTACCGCCCACCGCCTACCGCCCACCGCCTACCCGCCCACCCACCGCTCACGGTCGCAAGCGGCGGGTCTGAAAGAAGCGCTGAAGCAGCGCGCGCGAGTCGTCCTCGCAGACGCCGCCGAGGACCTCGAACCGGTGATTGAGGAAGGGGTTCGCAAGCGCGTCGATCGTGGAGCCCAGCGCACCGGTCTTCGGCTCCGTCGAGCCGAACACCACGCGCGCCACGCGTGCGTGCACGAGGGCGCCGACGCACATGAGGCACGGTTCCACGGTGACGTAGAGCGTCGACCCGGTAAGCCGATAGTTGCCGAGCGCGCGCGCCGCTTCGCGCAGCACGACGATCTCCGCATGCGCCGTGGGATCGACGGCGCTGATCGGGCAGTTGAACCCGTGCGCCACGAGCGCGCCCTCGACGACGAGGACCGCGCCGACGGGCACTTCGCCCGCGGCCTCGGCGAGGCGGGCCTGCTCGAGCGCGAGGTGCATGAAGGCGGTGTCGTCCATGTGGCTCCAGACGATTCTGCGTCACGCCCGCTGCCGCGTTGCCTGCGTGTTGGCACGGGCGCTCCGGCCCGTGCGCATGGCCTCGCGGTCTGTATCGCGTCCTGCTCCGTGCTCTGTGACTCAGTCTGTGAGCTGTGTCTCCACCATCACGCCCGTGGTCAGCGCCTTGTGAACAGGACACGCGTTCGCGATCTGCAGCAGACGGGCGCGCTGTTCGGACGACAGCTCGCCCGAGAGTGCCAGTGACATCGTGATCAGCCGCCGCCCCTGCTCCTCGTCGAGCCCAACCTCCACCTGCACGGCATCGAGCGGCCAGCCCTTGCGTCGTGCGTACATCCGCAGCGTGATGGCGGTGCACGCGCCGAGGCTGGCCAGCAGCAGCTCGAAGGGTTCCGGGCCCGTGTCCGAGCCCCCTGCGTCAGCGGGTTCATCGGCCCTTATCTCGTGCTGGCGTGCCGTGATGACGGTCGGGAAGTCCGCAGCTCCCAGGGAGACCGAAACAGCGGTAGGCATGACGGCTACTGTATCGTGTTGCCGCCGCCCACCGCCCACCGCCCACCGCCTACAACCCACCCCCCAGCCCATAACCCCCCGCCTACCGCCCACCGCCTACCGCCCACCGCCAGCCACCGGTCAGGGTCGCCGTCAACCCCTCAGCCTCAGTCGTCATCGTGCCAGAATCAGTCAGTGGTCCCATCCTCCGACCAGGGCGGGCTGGCCGACGCGCGTGCCCGGCTCCGGCGGTCACACCGCACCCGCGTGCTCTTCGGCCTGTTCCTGCTGCTGATGCCCGCCTTCGCGCTCACGGCGTTCACGACGCGCGCGTACCGATCCGAGCAGCAGCGGCTCGCCGCCGAGTCGTCGAATCGCGGGGACCGCGCACTGCGGGACGGCCGTCCCGCCGAGGCGATCGACGAGCTCCGAACGGCGATGAGCCTCGCACCGACGCGTCCGCGGCGGCTGCATCTGGCGCAGGCGCTCGCTGCCGCCGGACGGGACGCCGAAGCGCGAGCACACCTGCTCACGTTGCGCGAGGGCGCGCCAGGCGACGGTGTCATCAACCTCGAGCTCGCGCGACTCGCGGCCCGTAACGGCGATGTGACGGGCGCATCCCACTACTACAGAAACGCCATCGAGGGGGCGTGGACGGCCGCCCCCGACACGAACCGGCGCGAGGTCCGCCTGGAGCTGGCCGAGCTCCTGGTGCGGCGAGGCACATCCGCGCAGGCGGAAGCCGAGCTCATCACCCTCGCGGCCGACATGCCGCGCGATCCGGCGCTGCACGTGCGGGTTGGCGACCTGCTGATGCAGGCCCAGCAGGCCCGGCGCGCGTTCGAGGTCTACACGGCTGCTTTACGAATCGATCCCGCGAGCAGACGCGCCCTCCAGGGAGCCGGCGAGTCGGCGTTCCGGATGGCGAACTACTTCACGGCGCGGCGTTACTTCGTGCCCGTGGCCGCGGTGGAACCTGGCAACACGCACGTGCGCGGGCGGCTCGACACGATCACCGCCGTGCTCGGCCTGGATCCGTTCCGCCGCGGTCTGGCCGCGCGCGAACGGGCGCGGCGTGCCGTGCTTGCCTTCGAGATTGCGGCGACGCGCCTGCGGCGATGTGGCGAATCGGTTGGCATCTCCCTCCCCGATGTGGAGCCCAGCCCTCCCGCTCCCGAGGCCCCTGTGACTGATGCCCTGCTGCGGCTCTGGACCGAACTCCGCGAAACGGCGCCCGTAGTGAAGGTCGACACGCTGTCGCGTGACCCGGATGCGCTCGAGCGCGTGATGGATCTCGCGTTCCGCATCGAGGACGGCTGTGAGGCACGCTGCGGCGAGGCGGGCCACGGGAGCGACCAGGCGCTGGTGCTCATCGCGCGCGACCGCCGCGCCACGGAACGCTGAGGCGGAGAATGAGCGCCCCGCCAGCAGCCCTCCCCTCCGATCCTGCATCGCGGCGCATCGTCCTGCCCCACCTGGAGGAGCCGCAGCTCTTTCTGCTGCTCGCCATCCTGATCGGCATCTTCTCCGGACTCGCGGTCGTCTGCTTCCGGGTCGCGATTGAATGGAGCCGGCTGCTGCTGCTCGGGCCGGCGCTCCAGCCGTCCTTCCCTCGCGTCGTGTTGGTGCCCGCGGTGATCGGCCTGCTGGTCGCCGCGCTGGTCGTCTTCGTCTTCCCGACGGCGCGCGGCAGCGGTGTCCAGCAGACAAAGGCCGCCGTGTATATCTCGAACGGCTACATCGCCTTCCGTACCGTCATCGCGAAGTTCGTCACATGCGCGCTGACAATCGGCGGCGGTCACTCGCTCGGGCCGGAGGATCCGTCCCTGCAGATTGGTGCGGGCCTGGCGTCTCTCTTTGGACGCTGGCTGAGGCTGTCGCGTGACAGGCTGCGGTTGATTGCCCCCGTCGGTGCAGCGGCGGGCCTGGCCGCCGCGTTCAACTCGCCGATCACGGCGGTGCTGTTCGTCATCGAGGAGGTGATCGGGACGTGGAGCGCGGGCGCGCTTGGCGCGATCGTACTCGCCGCGGTTTCCGCCGTCGTCACCCAGCAGTGGTTCCTTGGCGGGGAACCCTTGTTCCGGGTTCCTGCGTTCCAGCTCACGCACCCGCTCGAGCTTGCGTCGTACTCGGCCCTCGGCATCGCCGGGGGGTGTGCCGCCCTCGTTTTCGTGAAGCTGGCGACGACGCTGCGTCCGCGCCTGCGGGCGCTGCCGCGATGGACGTACATCCTGCAGCCCGCCGCGGCCGGCGCCATCATCGGCGTCATCGGAATCTGGCACCCGCAGGTGATGGGAGCCGGCTACGAGCACATGGACGAAGCGATGCACGACCAGTACGCGTGGAGCACGCTGGCGGTGCTTGCCGCATTGAAGCTGCTGACGACGGTGCTCTCGTTCGCGAGCGGCACGCCCGGAGGGCTCTTCGCGCCCACGCTGTTCACCGGCGCGATGCTCGGCGGCGCGGTGTGCGGGATCGCCCGCATGATTGCGCCGGACATCACGGGGCCGATCGGCGCCTACGCGCTCGTCGGGATGGGAACGCTCTTCGCGGGCATCCTGCGGGCGCCGATGACGTCCGTGTTCATGATGGTCGAGGTGTCCGGCAACTATTCGATCGTGCTGCCTGTGATGATTTCCAACAGCATCGCCTACATGATCTCCCGGCGCTTCCAGCCCACGCCGATATTCGAGATCCTGTCTCACCAGGACGGGGTTCTCCTGCCATCGATGGAGGAGCAGCGCGAAGCGCAGCCGCTGCGGGTCGAAGATGCGATGCGCGACACGACCCTCGTGCTCGATGGCGGCCTTACCGTGAGCGATGCGCGTGCGTTCCTCGAAGGGGCCCCCGACGGCGTCGTGCCCGTGCTGCTGCCGGGCGCGGTCTGGGCGGGCGTGTCGGAACGGGAACTCGAGCTCCTGCACGCGAGCGGCCGCGGGCTCGAGCTGTTACAGCAGGCGCTCGGGCCCGAGGCGCGGGTCGCCACGGTGTACCGCGACCAACCGCTCGATACGGCGCTGCGGCTGCTCCGGAACCGCCCCATTCTGCCGGTCGTGCACCGGGAGGATCGCACGCGGATCGAGGGAGTCATCACGCTGGAGCACATCCTCGGGGTGTACAAGGGCGGGTAGGCGGGTGGGCGGGGCGCAGGGTGCGGAGGCGGGACGGGGTGCGAGGTGCTGGTGTGGCGCGCTCAGCCGCCTGCCGCCTGCCGCCCGCCGGCCGCGACGCGCGATAATGGCCGCATGAATCCCGTCCTCACTTCTCTACTCGTATTCGCGCTCGCTGTCCCTGCTGCGGCCGGACAGCATGAACACAGCGGTGCGCCGCCCGAGCGGCTCGGGACCGTGCACTTTGCCACGTCCTGTCGCGCCGAGGTGCAGCCCGCGTTCGACCGGGCGGTGGCGCTGCTCCACTCCTTCTGGTTCTCGCAGGCCCGAGAGGCGTTCTCGGGCGTGCTCGAGAAGGATCCCGGTTGCGCGATTGCGAACTGGGGCGTCGCGCTGGCGCACTTTGGTAATCCGTTCGGCGTGAACCGATCGCCCGAGGCGCTCGGCAGCGCGCGCGCTGCGATCACGCAGGGGCTCGCGGCAAAGCCCAGCTCCGCGCGGGAGCGCGACTACCTCTCGGCGGCCGCGGAACTGTTCAAGGAGTTCGAGAGCAGGGACCACGGCGCCCGGGCGCTCGCGTACGAGCAGGCGATGGCCCGGGTGGCGAAGGAGTACCCGCGGGACGTGGAAGCGACGATCTTCTACGCCCTCGCGCTGGCGCAGACGGCACCGCCCTCCGACAAGACCTACAAGAACCAGCTGGCCGCGGGCGCCCTGCTCGAGCCCCTCTTCGCGAAACAGCCCGACCATCCCGGCCTGGCGCACTACATCATCCACGCCTACGACGTGCCTCCGCTGGCGCCCAAGGCGCTGGACGCCGCGCGACGGTACGCGCAGATCGCCCCCTCGGCGCCGCACGCGCTCCACATGCCCTCGCACACGTTCACGCGTGTAGGCGCCTGGGACGAGTCCATCGAGGCCAACCTCAGGTCGGCCGAAGCGGCGCACCGCGAGCGCGCCGTGAGCGACGAGATGCATGCGATGGATTATCTCGTGTATGCGTATCTCCAGACGGCGCGGGACGCAGCGGCGCGGGAGGTCGCACAGGCACTCGAGGACCTGCTCTCGGGGCTGTCGCAGGAGGGTGCGGGGGGCCTCACCGCCACTGCGGCTGCCGGATACTTCGCTGCCGCCGCCATTCCGGCACGCTACACGCTCGAGCGGGGCGCATGGGCCGATGCCGCGGCGCTCGTGGTCCACCCCAGCACCGCCCCGCACGTGCCCGCAATGACCCATTTCGCGCGCGCGCTGGGCGCCGCCCGCACCGGCGCTCTCGATGCGGCGCGTGCGGACGCCGTCAAGCTCGACGAACTGCACGCGCAGCTCGTAAAGAACAACGACGCGTACTGGGCCGAGCAGGTGGACATCCAGCGGATGGTGGCGAACGCCTGGATTGCTCATGCCGCCGGGAACGCGGTCGAAGCGGAGCGCCTGTTGCGAACCGCCGCCGACCGCGAGGATGCCACGGAGAAGAGCGCCGTCACGCCCGGCCCGCTCGCGCCCGCGCGCGAGTCGCTCGGCGACCTCCTCATCGAGCTGAAGCGGCCGGCAGAAGCGCTGCCTATGTACGAAAAGAATCTCGCAAAGGAACCGAACCGCCTGAAGAGCGTCTACGGCGCCGCCCACGCCGCCGATCTCTCGGGTGATCGCACCAAAGCTCATGCCTACTTCACACAGCTGGCGACGATATGCGCGAGGGCCGACACGCCCAACCGGACGGAGCTCCGGGCCGCGCTGTTGTATTTGCAGAAGAAGCCGTGAGGCGGGAGCGAGCGAAAAAATTCAGGGTCAGCGATCAGTGATCAGGAACCGGCGGTCAGGGGGCGGCTTGCGGTGGAGCCGGAACTTCAGTTCCGGGGGACCGGTGTGCCATGAGCATCGGGCATCGCGCATTTGATGCGGGTCACCTCCGGCCCACCCCAAACTGATCCCCCGCCGCAACCGGCCGCCCGCCAGCAAACACCACCTCCACCATCTTCTCGCTCTGCACGGCGCGTCCCTCTTCATCCGTGAGGGTCGTCACGACACGCCGGGCGCGCGCGTCGACGATGTCGCCGGTCGACGGGTAGGCATATCTGCCATCGATGCCAAAAGTGATCCACCCTGGCTGGTCGCGCAGCACGATGCTCGTCACCTGCGCCGGAGGCATCACGGTCGCATCGAAGACGTGAACGCGCGTGTTTGCCGCGTCGGTCATCCAGAGCTCGCCCTCGTCCGGTGTCAGCGCGACACCGTGTGAGGGACAGCCGTGACGCTTCGTTGGCCCCTTCTCGAAGCCACGAACCTCCACACGGTGCAGCACCTTCCCGGTGGTCAGATCGCCCACTTCGAAGCCGAGCAGATCGTTCACGTTGACGAAACAGCGCGTCTGCGCACCGTTCACGGTGAACGGCCGAATCACGTTGCCGAACGGTCCGGCGGTACGGACGACCGTGTGGGTGGCGGGATCGGCAATCGACAATATCGGTGACTTCAGCCCTGCCAGGTACACCTCGCGGCCATTGGGTCCGAATACCGTATTATGCGCACCAGATCCCGTTACGATCCGCGCGGTGGGATCACCAGTGAGCGCGTCGAGCACGTGCCAGTGCGGCCCCTCGAACGACGGCACGTAAAGCATCCGCCCGTCGGGAGAGATCGCGAGGCGATCACACCCGCCTTCGTACTCGCGATTCCACAGGAGCGCGTCGGTCGTCAAATCGAAAGCGAGCACCCGCTTCGGGGTGCTGACGTAGAGCCGGCCGGTCGCCGCGCTCGCGGCGATGCCCTTGACGTTCTCCGGCTGCTCCCCCGCGCGCGTGCTCAGCGTGGGGATGCGGCGGACGAAGCGGTGGCCGTTGTCCACGTCGAACACCAGCACGCCGATGCCTCCATGCTCGACGTAATTGCGGATGCCGGGCTCCGCCACGTAGAGGAAGCGGTGCTCGACCGCGGCTGCGGTCCGCAGGGTCGGAGGCGAGGACTGCGGTCGTGCTGCAAGAGCGATCGCGGATGTACAGCCGATGAGCAGCAGGAACCGGAAGGGCATGCCACGTTGTAACACACGCGCGCGGCGCCGGTCGGACTGGTATCGCGGTGAGAAGAAACCGCGGGAATCGTGGAGCCTGGACTCGGTCCCGCCGGACGGTCTGCCTCCACCAGGCCGGGACTGAAGTCCCGGCTCTACATGGCAGGCCGACGCCGCGTCAGCGCATCACCGCATCACCGTCTCGAGCAATGTTGGTAACATGCGGCCTCCCGCGCGCGTGGTGCGGGGAGCGAGGGTCGCATGAACAGCAATCGCACGGATCGGCGCCGCTTCGTGAAATCGTCAGTCGTCACCGTCGCGGCCGGGGCATGGGCCTGGGCGCTCCCGGCGCGAGCGGCGCGCGCGCAGGCTGAGACGCCCGCACTGCAGCGGCCGCCGCGTCTGCGGTTCGGCGTCATCGGGTTGAACCACGGCCACATCTACAGCCAGGTCGCCGCCACCATCGCCGGCGGGGGCGAGCTCGTGTCGTTCCATGCGAAGGAGCCAGACCTGGTCGAGGCATTCGCGAAGCGGCATCCGCAGGCGAAGCTCGCGCGCAGCGAACGGGAGATTCTCGAGGACCCTTCCCTCAAGCTGGTCGTGAGCGCCTCCATCCCGAACGAGCGTGCACCGCTCGGGATCGATGTCATGCGCCACGGCAAGGACTTCATGGTCGACAAGCCCGGGATGACCACGCTCGAGCAGCTCGCGGATGTCCGCCGGGTGCAGGCTGAGACGAAACGGATCTACTCGGTCATGTACAGCGAACGGCACGAGAACAAGGCGACGGTCAGGGCGGGCGAGCTGGTGAAGGCCGGGGCCATAGGCAAGGTGATCCAGACGGCGGGCCTCGGCCCGCACCGCATGACGCCGAAGACGCGGCCCGCATGGTTCTTCGAGCGCGAGCGGTACGGGGGGATCCTCTGCGACATCGCGTCGCACCAGTTCGACCAGTTCCTCTTCTTCACCGGCTCGACGAGAGCCGACGTCCTCGCCTCACAGGTGGGCAACGTGCATCACCCCGAGTACCCTGGCTTCGAGGACTTCGGCGACGTGATGCTGCGCGGCGACGGCGGCAGCGGCTACATCCGGGTCGACTGGTTCACGCCCGACGGCCTGCAGACCTGGGGCGACACGCGGCTGACGGTGCTCGGTTCCGACGGCTACATCGAGGTGCGGAAGAACATCGACATCGCGGGACGGCCGGGAAGCAACCACCTGTTCCTGGTCGATCAGAAGGAAACGCGCTACATCGACACCAGCAACACGGCCCTGCCGTTCGGGGAGCGGCTGGTGGACGATGTGCTGAATCGCACCGAGACGTCGATGCCGCAGGCGCACGTGTTCCTGGTCATGGAGCTGGCGCTGAAGTCACAGAAGCAGGCGCTGCGGATTGGGGGGAGGGGAGTTAGCAGCAATGCAGAATGCACAATGCAAAATGCACAATGCACACAAGCACGATGCACGATGCAGAATGCACCACGAGAAATGCACAATGCACGATGCAGAATGCACAACGAGCAACGCAGAAGTCATCCGGACGCGCGGCGCGCGCGCCTACATTCCGGGCTGCTGCTCGAAGCGTTGCCGTGACCGCTCGCGCGCCTTGGCGGCTTCCTCCTCGCGATTGCGGGGTGACGCGTTCGTGTGCAGCGAGTGCACCAGGCGGCGCGCTGCCTCGGTGACTTCCTCCACGGCGCGATCGAAGACCGCCTGGTTCGCGCGCGAGGGCCGGTTGGCGCCGCTCAGTTTGCGGACGAACTGCAGCGCCGACGCGCGTATCTCCTCGTCGGTCGCTGGAGGGTCGAAGTTCGCGAGCGTCTTGATGTTCCGGCACATGGTGGAGTGTTCCTTCGTTCGAGCGACCGTGCCGCTCCAAGACCGTCCTCGGACCGGCGCGCTCATCTCGACGTGAGCGCCGCGCGCACCGCAGCGAACGCCTCGTACTGATCAGTCGCTATGAAATCCACGCCGGCCTCGATTGCAGCCCGCCAGCGCAGCTCCGCAGCGTCGCGCGAGCCAAAATTGTACGACGGCGTCCACCCGAGCGACAACTCGGCAGGACCCAGACCGTTCAGTGTGTAGAACCGGATCCAGAGGCCTGCCTCGTGCGTGCGCCTGACAATCGTCGAGAGCCGCGCCGCATCGTCAGCGGTCCACTCGCCCGCCTCGCTCGGTCCGCCCGCTTCGACAACGGACCATGCGTGGTTCGACCAACGACGGTAGTTCGTACGTCGTCCCGGAAGCACGTCGCCCAGCGGCGCGTCCGGAGCGGCGTTCGTCCCGGCGCCGATGATCTCGGGAACGACAGCGCCGAAGAGACGGAGGCGCCCGCCGACGGGCACGCCATCGTGAAATGACGTTTGTTGTGCATCCGCCGCGCCGGTGAGCACCAGGACGGGACCCACGTCGAGCACCGCGACATCTTCAACGCTCTCCGTGCGCGCGGCCGTGGCCAGCCACGCCTCGTACTCGCCAAGCAAGGCCCACACAGCGGCGTGGTGCTCGGGCTCATCGGACTTGAAGTCGAGATTGAGCGTAATGATCGGCCAATCGCGCCGATCGCCGCCTGCCAGCGCACGCTCCACGATCGGGCGGATGCGCTCGAAGAAGTGGTCCCGCAGCGTCGGTTCCTCGCCGGTGAACGGTGGATTGTGGCTCAGGACGGACCTGCAAGGCGCCGGCGGCTCGCAGACCCAGGCGAGATCCTGCTCGAGCGCGAGGGGCACACCAGTCGCAAGCGCGCGATCGATGCGGTCGCGCCACAGTCCCTGTTCGGGATAGGCGTTGTGCGCGTCGAGGAGGACGCGACGGCCTGGCACATACGCCCGTGGCTCTTCGGCGGCGCTCCCAGTGCCTATGACCGCCAGCAGTGCCAGTGCACCGCAGCGGCTGGCGCTGGACGACCGCATGCTCTGTTCACTCCGCAACTGGGTCCCTCGCAGCAGTGCAGCGGGGCGAACTCTCACTCCCAACCATGATCACACCTGCGTGTCTGCGCCGGAACTTGAAGTTCCGGCTCCACGACGCGCCTCAATCGCAGCTGTGCAACAAATCGTACGGGTGTCCGCGGGCCGATCTGCAGGGCAGCATATAATGCGCCCACTCCCCACGTGTCAGCCGGGTCCGGCTCGGGCCGTAGCGGCTGCGTGTTTCGGCCTATACCTGTGAGCCGCCGGCCTCGGGCCGGGTGGGCGCGTTTCCCGTCCGATATCGAACCTTGGGCCCGGCCATGTCTCCCGGATTGATCACACTGCTCGCCGGGCCCGCCATCCTCATTCCTCTGGCCGGGTATGCCATCGCGCGCCGCCGGGTACGGGGCGCCCCGTGGTATGCCGTCCTGCTGCTGACGATCGCCTTCTGGAGCCTGGCGTACGCGTGGGAGCTGTCCGCGCAGCTTCACGCGACGAAGGTGCTCGCCCTCAGGATCAAGTACCTGGCGGTGGTGCTGCTGCCGTCAGGGTGGATCGGCTTCATTCTCGCCTTCGTGGGCTCACCTGCCGAACGTATCCAACGCCAGGTGCTCCCCGTGGCGGCTGTGTCCTCGATCATGCTCGTCCTCGCCTGGACGGACGGCTGGCACGGCCTGTTCTGGGGTCGGCTCACGGTGGAGCAGATCGGCGGGTATTCAGTAATACGTGGGCGCGGGCCGTTCTTCTGGGTGAACGTCCTCTACACGTACACGGTCCTTGGCGCCGGCATCGTCCTCCTGGCATCGCACGCGCTGCACTCGCCCTACTTATACAAGAAGCGCGCTCAACTGCTGGTGATTGGCACGGTCGTCCCCTGGGCAGGCAACGTTGCCTTCGTATTGAGCCGCCACGAAACGATCATCGACCCGACACCGTTTCTCTTCACGTGCACCGCCGTGATCGCGGCGCTGGCCGTGTTCCGCTACGAGCTCTTCGAGCCGGTGCCCACCCTGGTGGATGCGCGGATCGAATCGGTCGGCGACGGCATCATCATCCTGGACCGCCGATCGCGGGTCGCAGACCTGAACCCGGCGGCCGAGCGCATCCTGCGCCGCAGGCGCGCAGAAGTGGCGGGCGCGGGGATCGCCGGCCTGCTGCCCGGCTGGCCTGCGAACGAGGGGCCTGCGGCGCCGATGGACATCACCCTCGGCAACGGACCGAACGCTGAGATCTACGACGTCCGTTGCACCGAGATCTCCAGCCGCGCGGGAGAGACCACCGGAGCCATCGTCCTTCTCCGCGATGTTACCGAAGGCCGGCTCGCCGAGCGCGCACTGGCCGAAAGCGAGCGGCGCTACCGGACAGTGATCGACCAGGCGTTCGACGGTGTGTGGCTCGAGAGCGAAGACAGCACAATCATCGACGTGAACCCGGGCGCGTGCGCGATGCTGGGCTACACGCCGGAGGAGCTGATCGGGCGGCGGGCAGCCCATCTCGTGGAGCCCGAGTCCCCTCACCCTCAGTACGCCAGCGCGGACGACGTCCGGGGCAGCGACGCGAGCGAGTGGCGGCGGCGTGTCGTGGGCAAGGATGGTCGCACCCTGCTGTTGGCGGGGCGCAGTGGGGAGATTGCCCCGGGGCTGGTGGTCAGCACTTTCCGCGACATCACGGAAGAACGAGCGGAGGCGGAGGCGCGCGAACGGCTGCTGCAGCAGGCGCAAGCCGCGAACCGCCTGAAGGATGAGTTCCTGGCGACGCTCTCGCACGAACTGCGTACGCCGCTCACCGCGGTGCTGGGCTGGACCAGGATGCTGGTGCGCGGGGAGGTGCAGCCCGATCGCGTCGTGCACGCGCTCGGCGTGATTGAGCGCAACGCGCTGGCACAGGCTCGGCTGGTGGACGATCTCCTCGACGTCTCCCGAATCGCTGGTGGCCGGCTGCGCCTCCGGCTGGCGAAGACGGACGTGACGGCCGTGGTGCGTGACGCGTTGGAGGCGATCCGGCCGTCTGCCGACGCGAAGCGGATCTCCATCAATGTGCAGTTCCCCTTCGGCCTTCCGCACATAACAGTGGATGCGGAGCGGCTCCAGCAGGTGATCTGGAACCTGCTCACGAACGCGATCAAGTTCACACCTGGCGGCGGAACGGTGCACGTGAGCGCCTCCGTCAGCCCCGACGGTCTCGAGATCACGGTCCGCGACACGGGACGAGGCATCGCACCCGACTTCCTGCCCTTCGTCTTCGATGCATTCCGGCAGGGCGAGGGCGGCAGCAATCGCACTGCCCCCGGACTCGGACTCGGCCTGGCGATCGTGCGACGCATCATCGAAGCACACGGCGGGCGGGTGGACGCGGCGAGCGAGGGCCCAGGTCAGGGGACCACGTTTCGTGTGTTCTTGCCGGCGGTCTCCGCGGGGGCGGCGGGATCCGGCACAGACGCCAGCCTGCCTGCGGCAACGGAGTCGCGGTTCCCGTTCTAGTGGCCCTACTCGCCCAGCGCCGCATAGCGCACGAGCCGGAAGCGCGGTCCCTCCGTCTCGCGGATCCGAGCGGCGAGCCGCTCGTGCAGTTGCGGCGTCCACGCTCCCCAGCGATCGAAGAACCGTCCGGCGGCGGACTTGTCTCCGGCGTGCTGGATCGAGAGCACCTCGCGCAGCAGCGATGTGACCACGTCGGCGTAGCGCCCATAATGGACCGCCAGCCGCCCTGACGCTCCGTCGAATTCCAGCAGCCCTTTCTCCAGGAAGTAGTTGAACTGCGCCAGCTGCATCGTTTGATACGGCTGATCGCGCCGCGGCTTCACGTTCAGCAGGACGCGGCGGATGCCCGCCGCCTGTACAGCTCGCAGCATCGCGGGCGTGACGGTACCGGCGGTCCGCATCGCGTCGAGCGCAAACAGCGAGACAAGGTCGGCCTTCATCTCCTCGAGCGCGTCGGAGTAGTCTTCGAGCGCGGCGTCCAGCGTGCGGCCCTGCCTGTCGCGATCCACGCCGAGGTAATGCCCCACCTCGTGCCAGAGGGTGCGCTGAAAATTGCCCTCGCTCACGAGATCCCCTGCGTGCGTCTCCTCCATCGCGGCTCCCCACGCACGGAGGTCGCCCGCAAAGATATCGGGATTCTCGAGGATGTTCCGCCGCATCAGGATGGTGCGGCCGTAACGGCGCGCGAACAACGGATCGTTTGGCAGGATCGTCGCCGTGTTCGCCCCCCGCGCCTGCCCGAAGTCGGCGATGACGTCGTACACGCCGGCGGAGATGTCCTCACGCACGCGCTTGTGCGGTTCGTACGGGAGCGCATCCTCGATGGCCTGCACCGCACCGAGCCGGCCGCGCAGCTCGGCGGTCGCCTGCGCGTTCGCGAGCAAGAGGCTGACCGCGGGAAACGCCTTGACGCCGAACAGGGCGTCGTCATAGGTCTCATACGCGCCAACCTGCGCGTTCAGGCGCTTGAAGCGGCCGGTCACCCACGATGCGTCTCCGCTCTCGTAGTCGTTCGTGAGCAGGTCCCGCCCACGATTCCGCAGGTACCGGGCGAACTCCTCATCGTCTGGCTCAATCGCATCAGCTGCGGCGCCGAGGTGGTGGTACGCACGTATGAGCGGCCCGGCATAGGCGGCGGAATATGGAACCGCGTAGAGCCGCTTCGGGTCGGGCGAGTGCGCAAGCCCCTCGAGCTCACGGGCGAACCGAGAATGCAGCGTGGCGAGCGTGCTGTTCGCCAGAGCCTGCCGGTCGCGCGCAATGTTCCCGGCCGTCGCGCGCCGCACGACGGTGCGCTCGTGGAATATGGATTCACGGGCACCGGGGTGTGCGCCGACGAACGCGTCCACCTCTTCGCGTGTGATTCCCGCTGGGTACACGTTGCGCCCGGGCACCTGCCCCTCGACGGGCAGGAATGGCTCGCGCGCGTTGTCGAGGGTGACGGCAATCGGCCCATTGTTCAGCCGATACAGCGACAGCAGGTTCTGCGTTGCGACGGGATGGCCGAGGCGCGCGTCAAGGCCCGCCAGCGCCCGGTGGGCGGCGAGCGCCTGCTGGTGGCGCGCGTCTTCGTAGAGCTGCTGAAAGATCGCACCGACCTGGAGCAACTCCTTCAGCGCGGCCGCCTCGCCCGGCGTCAGCGTGGACAGATCGGGTGCAAGGCGAATGGTCTGCGTTTTTGCGAGGATCTCGTTCGATTTCGATTCCGGCCAGTAGCCGTCAGGCAGGGGCGCCGCTTCGCTCAGCAGGAGAATCACCGCCAAGGCCGCGACCGCGACGATCTTCATGCGTGCGATGGTGGCACGAAGGACGGGTCTGGACGAAACGGGACAAGACGGAACGAAGCCGGTCGAAACCGGACCGTAGTGCCACGAGGCAGGGGTCCGGGCTGAGCGCCCGGGCCCCCGCACAATCCTATGGCTTCGTGATCGAGGCGGGCTTCACGGCCGCTTCCTTCGGCGCCGCCGAGGTCGTTTTCATCTTCATGGAAGGCGCCTTCCAGAAGCCTGGCCGGGCGGCGACCCACTCGGCCGGGACGAGGCTCATCTGCGGGCTGATCTCGAAAGTGACGGTCTCCATGGCCGCGATGCCCTCGCGCATGAATGCCTCGCCCTTGGTTCGCCCATCGTCACCGATGGCGTCGCGGTAGGCCGGCGTGTGCGGATCGGTGTCGTCGTCCTTCATGGCCGAGGACCCGAACAGGATCATGTAGGTGCCTCCCGGCGCGCCCGACGTGACTTCGTAGAACGCCCAATGCTCCTCCACCTTGGCCTTCGCATGCGCCGCCGTGAGCGCTTTGCGTATCTCGAGGAACTCCCGTGAGTAGCCAGGCTTGACGCGAATCGTGGAAACGGTGACGTACCGCATGTCCTGCACCGTGGGCCGCATCTGATAGCTGAGGTCCTTGTTCAACTCCAGCAGGTACACGCGGGTGCCCGTGCGGAATTGCGCATCGCCCTCGTCGGCCGCGTCCATCTGTTTGCCGACCGCAGCGTTGAAGGCGTCGTTTTCCTTCTCGAGCGCGTCGTAGCTGTCGTAACCCGAGAAGAACCATGCCTCGCTGGGACCGGTGATCGCGTTCATCCCAATCCAATAAACAGGCATCTTCGATGCGGCACCGGCACGGACATAGGCCTCTTCCGCGCGGGCGTGCGCGCCGGTACGCGCCGGCTTGATCTCTTCGCGGACAATCCTGAGCACCTTCGAGGGTCCGGGTCCCTCCGCGAGGACTGAGGGACCCGCTGTACACACGAACACCAGGGCACCGAGCAGACATGTCACCTGTCTCATGAACTTACTCCTTCTGTCGCACACGACGTTACGGGCAATCGCACACACGTCGCCACGGAAAGCACCGGCGACGGCAGGCGCCACGCAGGGAAACGCGTGCTGACGTCCCGCCAGCATGGCTTCCGATAAGGCAGGCGTCCCGAAGATGATGGGGTGAAAGCGGCCTGTTCTCAGGAAAGCGTACGCGGAGTATAGACACCTCAGCTGGAAGGTTGCAACGGGAATCGTCGCGGATGGCCTGTTCGTGGGCGCCGAGTGTCTCCGCGGCATGGCGGATCCGTTGCTCGTCGCGCGCGAACAACCGCCTGCGTCGCGCGGCCGCGTCTCGTCACATTCCCGATCCCGAAGATCGCCGGGGACGTAGGATGGGCGCCATGCGCAGACTGCTGATTCTCGTGATCCTGGTCGTCGCCTCCATCGCTTCCGCCAGCGCCGCGCCCTTGAGCGACGGCGATCGCCAACGCCTGCTCGCGCACCTCCGCCTGACCGAGGGCTGGCTCACGACCGAAGTCGAGGGCCTCACACCCGCCCAGCTGCGGTATCGTGTGACTCCCGAAACCTGGACGATCATGGACGTCGTGGAGCACCTCGCCATTGCGGAGCCGCAGTACTGGCAACAGCTGCAGCGATCCCTCGAGCGTCCGGCCGTGCAGGGCTACAAGCCGGACGCCACCGACGCGGACATCCTCTGGTATGGCATCGATCGCAGCCGACGCCAGAAGACGGGCGAGGCACGGGTGCCGGGGGGCAAGTACGCGGACGTGAAGGACTCCCTGGCTGCGTTCCGGGCACTGCGCGCGACGATGCTCGAGCTCGCGACGGGGACGACCGAGGACCTCCGCGGACGGGCGCTGGTGGAGGGAAACATGGACGTGTACCAGTGGTTCCTCATGATCTCGTCCCACGCGCAGCGCCACGTGCTGCAGATTCGCGAGATCAAGGAGAGCCCGGGCTATCCGCGCGGATAGCCGAGGGGTGCCACGCCGCCTCGCGGTCGCGTTGCGATATAGTGCGCGCGGGCGACACCCGGTGGTCGCCCGCACGGTCCGCCACCTGGCGGACATGCAACTCCTCGCAAAGGGAGCCGCACATGCGCAGCAGACGACTCGTTCCCTTCCTGACCGTGCTCTGCACGCTCGCCGTGTTCGCCCAATCGCCCACCACGGCCGGGCGCTGGTCCGAGGGGCGTGCGGCGCAGTGGTACGCCGCGCAGCCGTGGCTCGTCGGCAGCAACTACGTCCCTGCGACGGCCATCAACGAGCTCGAGATGTGGCAGGCCGACACGTTCGACCCGGCCACCATCGACAAGGAGCTCGGGCTGGCCGAGGGCCTCGGGATGACGACCATGCGCGTGTTCCTGCACGACCTGCTGTGGCAGCAGGATGCGGCCGGTTACCGCGCGCGGATCGATCAGTTCCTCGCCATTGCGGCAAGGCATCGCATCAAGACGCTCCTGGTGCTGTTCGATTCGGTCTGGGATCCGAATCCTCGGCTCGGTCCCCAGCGAGCACCCACTCCGGGCGTCCACAACTCCGGCTGGCTGCAGAGTCCGGGCGCGAAAGCGCTCCAGGATCCAGCCGAGCACCCGCGGCTGCGCACGTACGTGATGGGCGTCGCCGGCGCCTTCGGCAAGGATCCGCGGGTGCTCGGTTGGGACATCTGGAACGAGCCCGACAACACGAACGACAACAGCTACGGCAAACAGGAGCCGCCCAACAAGGTGGCTCTCGTATTGGCACTGCTGCCGCAGGTGTTCGCCTGGGTTCGGGAGGCGGGCGTCGAGCAGCCGTTGACATCAGGCGTGTGGAGGGGCGACTGGTCGGCGGACGCCAAGCTGACGCCCATGGAGCGCATCCAGCTGGAACAGTCCGACGTGATCTCGTTCCACAACTACGACGACGGCCCGACGTTCGAGAAGCGAATCACCTCGCTCCGGCGGTATCAGCGTCCCATCCTCTGCACCGAGTACATGGCGCGCGGAAACGGCAGCACCTTCCAGGGGTCGCTCCCGATCGCGAAGAAGTACAACGTGGCGGCGTTCAACTGGGGCTTCGTTGCGGGAAAGACGCAAACCCACCTGCCGTGGGACTCGTGGAAGAAGCCTTACGTGGGACGGGAGCCAGCGGTCTGGTTCCACGAGATCTTCAAGCAGGATGGCACGCCGTACCGCCAGGACGAAGTCGAGTTGATCCGGACGCTCACGCGCAGCGCGCTGCCCGCGGCGGTTGGCGCTCCCTGACCGCCGGGACTGAAGTCCCGGCGGATCCCGCAGCCTACACTCCGATCACCGCCGGCTCCAGCAGGCCGTGCTCGCGCGCGGTCGGCGCGCAGTCGAGCACGGGGTGCTGCGCCGGCGACGCACCGAAGTCCCTCACCACGCGATCGATGAAGACTGCGTGCGTCACCGGGCCTCCCTCTGCGAGCAGACGTGCCGCACGCGAGGTGAACTGCCCGGCTCCGCCACTCTCGTAGGCGACCTCGTGGGGCAGGCATGCCGAGAAGCAGATGTCGAGCATGCCGGCGGCGCTCCCCGCCGCCTCGCGCGACGGGGTCGTCGCCCGCGCCCCGCGCACCGTGTCCGTGTCGGACTCGTCCGCACGGAACTCGCGGTGCTTCCTGGAGAGGTCCCGCGAGTAGGGGATGAACCGCGCCTTGCTGCCAGGCGGCACGTTCGCGGCAGGCCGCCCGCCGGGCACCAGCGCGCGCGTGATCGTCCCCGAGTGGCAGCAGTCGATGAACGATGTGACGTTGACACCCGCGCGCATGCCGCTGAACACGGCCCGTACATCGTCGTCTATCAGGAACCGCCCCGCAGTGAAGTCCACCGGGCAGAACGCCTCGTCGAGCCGATCGTCCCCCTCGTCTCCGTCGATGTCGTCCACCTGCGTCCCGTGCCCCGCGAACTGGAACACCACGACGTCCCCCGGCCGGGCGGCGCCGACGATGTCGCCGAGCGCGGCCAGAATCGCCTCACGCGTGGCGCTCGCGTCGTGCAGCGAACGCACCTGGAAGCCGCGCTTCTCCAGCGCCGCCTGCCAGCTGCGCGCGTCGTTCACGGATCCACCCAGCTGGTACGGGGCCTCGTATGTGTCGATACCGACGCACAACGCAAGGCGCGCGCCCGTCCGGGCGGCCCGTGAGGGCATGCCGCCGGGCTGCACCGCGGGCGCCGCTTCGAGCCGCATGGGCGGCTGCTCCGCTGCGGGCGCCGTCGCGAGCGCTGGCCCGGGTGCCGGCTGCAAGGGCTCCTGGAAGTAGTTCACGATCGGGGTCGCATCGCCTGCGGCGATTACCCGACGCACCACGCTGTTCATCGTCGGCACGTCATCGTCGAAGCCGCCATGCGTATTGGACATCGAGCAGCTGTTCAACGGCGCGTCCGACGCCGTATTGGAGAACAGCACGTCGGCACGTTTCTGGTTGCCGGCCAGGCCGAAGAACCGTATCAGTTTCACGTCGTCCCGGAGGCTTTCCTCCAGGCCGAGAATCGGCGAGGGCTGGGCGCTCTCGAACGCGCGGCTGACCAGGTACAGGAGCGACTTCTTGTAGGGTCCTGCCTCGTCGGCCTGCTCCTGGCTCTTGTTCATCGTGTACATGGTGAGCGCCTCGATCCCCTTCCCCGGGCCCACGCGGTCCATCAGCTTCGTCTTGAACAGATCGGTGGCGCACGCCGGTGCGAGCAGGTGCAGGCTCTGCACCGCAATCGGCGGCGCACCCGCCGCAGACTTCCGTCCCAGGACGGCTGGCAGGAAGTGGGAGTGGAAGATGGCGCCGGCGCTGTGCCCGACGGCGTGGATCTCGAGGTCCGCGTGATGTGCGTTCCACAACTCGCGCACACGCTCAGCGATGAGCAGCCCTCCGCCCCCTTCGAGCACAGCAACCTCGGCGCTGCGCTTCATCTGGCTCCAGACAGCCTTGCCCCCGGGCCGTGCGGCGACTTCGAGCACGGCGTCGGCGAGGTCTTCGCCGATGGTGCGCGCGGCGGTGCTTCGCGCCGCGCTCAGGCCGCCGACGATGTCCATCACGGTTTCGCGCAGGCCCGTCTCCCACACGAACGAGACGGGGTAGATGTTGTTCTGGCGCCAGAACTTCAACCGCCTCAGCACCGGCTCGAGCCCGTCGCGCTCTCCGATGAGGCCGCCGTGCGCATAGAAGAGAATGCGGGCCTTCTGCCCATCGGCCTTTCGCGCCTGGATTTCGGCCGGGATCAGCTCCGTGAAGAGCCGCGCCACGTCGGCCTCCGTCGTTTCGATCTCACCGCCCTGCGAGAGCGCGCCCATCCGAAGGTTGATCGCGTGCCGCCTGAGGGCTTCCCGTTCCTCGACCGTGAGCGGCCGCGGCGGCGCCTTGCGAGTTGCCGCTCCAGCGGTCGTCGACGCCCGGACGGCTCCAGCCTCGATCGCCCGCGCGCCAGCCACGCGCGTGTCGAAGAACGCCAGCAGCCTGGGCGACGCGATCGTCGCCTGCGCCGCCGCCGCGCGCCGTGAGGCCGCGTCGAGCGCCACGATCCCCCAGGGGTCGCCGAATCGAGCCTTGCTGTCCTTCACCACGTCCTCGAGTGCCTTCTCCAGCTGACTGCGCTTCTTGTGGAATGCCGGATCGGTCGCGAGCGACGCGGCCGAGCGCCCGCCCAGGAAGCGCCGCATCTCCATCAACGCCGCCGCCGCGCGGGCCATCGCGTCGGACCACCACCGGATGACCAGGTAGTCGCCCACCACGTGCTCGGCGCGCAGCGCACCCAGGCTCCTGGTCAGGTCGAATCGGATCTGCGTCGGACCCCCTTGCGTCATCGCCGCCCAGCGCGCATCGTCGGACACCGCGGCGCGGCGGTGGGCGCGCTCCTCGTCGCCCGCGGGGATGAGTGCCATCAGCGTGTCGCGGCCGACACGCTCGTAGTACTCGCGCGTCCGCGGCCCATCCGGGCCGATGAACAGCGCATCGGCCCCGTTCTGGTCGAAGGCGCACTCGAGCAGAAACGTCGATGGGCCGAAGTCGTGCTCGTCGCCGATGCGCCGTGCCGCCTCGCCGCTGTCCGCGAGGCCCATCGCCACGATGGCGTTGAAGTCTTCCCGCAGGTCGCGGCTGGACGTCTTCGCACGCGACTCGAAATGCGAGCACCGGCACGCGAGCGCAATCTGCGCCGTCAGCCGCGACGCCTGGTATGCGGCACTGACCATCACGGATTCGAGCATGAGCTTGCGCACCTTCTCGCCGTCCGATTCGAACGGTCGCGTCTTCACGACGATGTGCTTCGAGGTAATCGTGTCGGCCGCGTTCAGCTCGCCAGTGAGCGGATCGTACGAGAGCGTCCCGGTGCTCACCAGCTCCGCGACGCTCGAGACGTTCACGATGCCGAGCAGGTTGAATCGCCAGGCGGTGCGGCGCTCGCGCGTGCGGAGGATGCCCGTGTGGACCATGCGGATCCCGGGCGCGGATGTGGAGGCCGCCTCCTGCAACCCTGTCAGCCTGCCTTTCAATGCGTCGGACACGGCGTCGCGCCCGCCCTTCGTCAGCGCGCTCACATCGATGTCGAACGCAAACAGCGCCTCACCACGCCGCACCGACGAGAACTGCAGCTCCGCGGCGATGCGCAGCGTCCGGTTGATGCTCCCGGCGATGGCCTGCTGCAGCGTCTCGATCTGCTCATCGCTCAAGTTGGCGTTGACGAGCGCCGTGAGGTCCGCCTTCGGGTCGGCGCTGACCGCAGTGATGAACCGGGTGATGACGTCGCTGTCGCGAACGGTCGCGGCCACGCCGACGGAGGCGGAGGCGTTGATCTCGAGAGTGCTGCCCGAGCGCCGGTAGCACGCAAGCCGCACCGTCTCGGGCGACACGCGCGAGGCGCGAATCTCGAACGCGCCGCTCGCGCCGAACGTGGCGCCCACCGACACCGAGGCGCCCGCCGTCAGCTTGGCGGACCCGATGACCGGCAGACCCGGCGTCGCCAGGGGATTGACGACGCTTGCAAGATCCACGGCACCGGTGAACTGGACGTTGCCCTCGCCTTCGAACGAAGCATACGCGCCGGCCTGGAGCAGCGCGAGATCGTCGGCGTCGCGCGGAATCACCGCGTGCGCCACGGTGGCGATCAAGGCCTCGCCAAGGGTGAGGGTTCGCGCGGCGAGGTCGAACGGATGGAAGTACCGCGTGGTCAGGGACGCGCCGCCGGCCACGCCGAGCGAGGCGGGTCCTGACGCGACCTCAGCGCCACCCGACAGGCGTCCGGACACACCCACCGACACGTACGACGTACCGCTGGCGATGGTCACCGCGTCGCGCAGGTCGTCTGCGGGGAAAAGCAGCTCGCCCCCCTGGTAGACGCCGACGCCGACACGCGCCCCCGCCTCGAGCGTGGCCGAGCCGGCCCCGGCCACCGGAACTGTCTTTCGCGACGAGAACTCGGCCGCGATGGGACTGGTGGCCGTGTCGGCAAGCGGCTTGTCCAATGCCTTGGCGACGGGTCTCAGCGCCATGAGCTCGAGCAGCGGCGCGGGCAGGAATCTGCCGAGACCGCTCGTGCTCGGGGTCTCCGTGGAGATCAGCGGTGCGTTCAGTTCGTCCACGACCTTGAATGTCGCCATGCGAGCCTCCCCTTGTTCGACGTGCGCGATCGGTTCAGGACACCTGGACGCCTGCTCGTATCCGATCGCGAAGACTCTCGAGCCGGGCACGGACGTCGGCGTCCGGTGCCATCGCGTACAGGAAATCGAACTGCGTGAAGACGGAATCAACCTCGCGTGCGCTCCCGATGGCACGGTAGTCGAGATACGCAGCGGCGATCCGCTTCACCTCCTCGTCGCTCAACGTGCCATGTGCGAGCACCGCCAGCAGGTCGGCATCGACCGACATGGCGTACAGCCGGAAAGCCGGCGTCTTGGCCAACTGCCGGTCGAGGGCCGCGCGCGCATCCGAGAGGTCGCGAGCGGATACGGTACCGAACGTCTCTCGCTCCGCGTCTGTGGTCTCGGCGCGGCTCTGCCAGCTGCGCGCAAGAGACGCCGCCACTGCATTCAGCAGGGGGTACGCCACGTCAGCCTGCCGCTCCGCCGCCAGCCGGGCGGCACTGCGATAGAACGCCTCCATCTGCGCGAGCGCCTGGAGACGCTTCCTGCCAGCCTGCATCAGCGCCAGCCGCTTGTACGCCGATGCGATCAGCGCCAGCCGCTCGGAGGTCTGGCCGAACGGCTCCTGCTTCGTCCCGAGCAGTGGTCCGGTCAGCGTCTCCAGCGTCTTGATCGCGTCTTCGATCTGGCTCACGCACGCTCGCTGGAGCGTGTCGCGCTCTTTGCCGGTCAGGGGCGTGCCCTGCTGCCACCTCGCCATCGCGTGACGCACTTCGAAGTTGGCGAGCTGCTCCACGTCGCGCATGGATGCCGCGGCGTCCTCGGCCGACAACGCCTGCCGGTAGAGCCGGATGGCGACATCGAGCTTGCCCGCCTCGCCGTACGCGCGTGCAAGTGCAGACGTCACGAGACCATTCTGCAACCACCCCTTGTGCTCCACGGCCTTCGCGATCTGCTCGAGGCGTTCCAGTTCCCAGGCTGCGCTCGCGGTAGCGCCGGTCTTGAGCCGGGCGGCGATGTTGCTCAGATCCTGCACCGCGTGCGCGGGCGACACGATTCGGACCGAATCCGGACTGCCCCCGGTGCGAGCGGCCGCCAGGACCAACCGGTACTCCGGATCGCCGTAGCATTGATACGCGCCCCACGTGTTCGATCCGGGATGCCGCTCGAATGCGGCACACCGCGCCAGCTTCACCGCCTCGCCGAAGGCCTGTCCCTTGAGCATCTCGTCATAGAAGATCGTCGAGAACGTCGCCGCCCCGGCATCGTCAACGGCCCACCCGGCGGCGACCACTGCACGGACCCCCATCCTGATGAACTCGGTCGCGATGTTCGCGGCGAGGCGTGGAAAGGCGCGCTGTTGTGCCGTCTGCGGCGTGCCGGGCATGGGGGCCTCGACGACTCCCAGGTAGCAGCAGTTGATGAACACGAGATCGGGAACGCGGCGCATCTGCTGCACTTCCGCAGGCGTGAGGAACACGCCGTCACCGATCACCATGCCCGTGATCGGTGCGACTGTCTGCTGCCGCAGCAGCGTGTCGCTCAACGCCTGTCCGCAGGTGTCGCAGTTCATCGCCTGCGGGGGCACGTACCGGTACACGCCATGGCCCGCCAGGTGCAGCAGCTTGTAGGGGCGGGCGAACAGGGCGCTGACGACCTCCTGGGCGGTCGGCCGTATGTGCTTTGTGGGAACGAAGCTGCCCTGCAGTGTCCGCCAGACGGCTTCGGCTTCCGCCTGCGCCCCCTTGAGCTCGGTGAAACTGCTGATGGGATCGCCGATCACCAGTGCGGTGTTCTCCGCCACGGATTGAATCGTGCTCCGGAACTCCTGCGATTCGAGCTGGCGCAGCAAGCCGTGTTCGATGACCCACGGCTTGCGACCCTCGCGCGAGCCGTCTTCGAGCAGCTCCCACGGATACCGCGCCGATTCCTCGTCGAGCAGCAGCACGACGTTGTCCTGATCGGGCGCGGTCTCCTTCAGCTCGTTGGGCAGCAGGAGATCGAACATCGTCCTCGCCACCGCGCGGTTGTCACGCGTGGTGGCAATCGCGCTTTCGATGTACTGATCGACCAGCTGGCGCTGGGTCGAGAGCAGGCGCACCTCCGTGCGCGCGCGACCTGTCACCGCGGCGAAGCGCAGGCCCCCGTCGGCCACCTCACCTTCGCGCCTGCCCAGAATCTGGAGCCGTTGCCACCAGCCGGTGGGTTCGGTGTACGAGAGGCGGCGCAAGCCCCCGTCCCTGCCGTCAATCGTCGGCGCCAGATCGATCGCCTCCCGGATCCCGGCCTGCTCCGACAGCATGTGCAGTTCTTCCAGCGCCTGCACCGCGCGGTCTTCCCACAGCTCCACGAACTCGAGCGTGCTGATCCGCTCGGCCTGCTCCGTCGCCGCGAGGGTCTCGTTGGCGCGCACCGCTCCGCGAATGAGCGCGTACACCGAATCGGCCACTGACATGCCGCCCGCGCCGGTCCCGATGAGGAGCGCCGACACGCCCAGTTGGCAACGATCCTCCGCCCCGACGCGGGCCTGCTTGCTCCGTTCGAGCGCGTACTCGAGAAGCGCCCGCGCGAAGCTGCGGGTCAACTGCGCCGCGGAGAGGCTCCCGACTGGGCCGAGCCCGACGACGAGCGCCCCCTGAAGACCGAGGAACCGCACGTCCGAGCACTTCGGGTTCGTGAAGATGGCGCTGGTCTCGAGCGGGCCCGGGTACAAGCCCATCTGATGTCGCCGCGTCAACGCGCCCTCGAGGGCGCGATCCAGATGCTGTTCGGCACTGATGATGGCGTCACCGGCATAGTGTCCGACCGCGATCACGTGCCGCGCGAACGCCAGGTTCCCGTGCACCACCCGCACGGCGATGGGCCGCTCCTGCCGCGCGCGCGTACGGCGCTTGCGCGATCCGGCGCCGACCACGGCCGCGGCAAGATCGTCCTCGTCAGGGAAGCGGTCGTCCTCCGCCGGCGGCATCGGAAACAGATCGGCGACCGAGCGGGTGACCGGCGCACGCTGGTCGAGCAGCTTCGTCGTGCCCTGACTCAGGAGCTCCTGGAGCGCCCCAAACGCTGGAGGATGGTTGGCGAGATCGCCGTGCTCCACGTCCATGTACCACGTAGGGATGGAGGCCGGAATCCCGCTCTCCCATGTCACGCGTCCGTCGCCGCGGGTGGTGCCGAGAAACTCGATCCGATCGCGTCTCCGCCAGGGGTCGTACGTGAGCTTCATTCCGGCGATTGTCACGTCCGAAGACCCGGCCACATAGATCATGTGCTGCGGCTCCACGGGAGAGCTGTCCAGCACGCGGCGGATCTCGGCGGCCTCCTGCAGATCGGACGCGGCGGGCAGCGGCCAGTCGGCGCCGCCGGTCCGGGCGTGGTAGGTGCGCCAGGTGGCGTCCGAGAAGTAGTCGTCGTCGCTGTGCGACGCCGGCAGCATCGCAAGCACGCCGGGAAACCGGCCAATGATGCGCAGCAGGTCGGTCCGGCTGTTGCGGATGTCGAGCCGCGCCAGCTTGCGGAGCAGCACCGAGCGGCCGACGAGCAGCTCCGTGATCGCGTGGGACCCGCGGTTCGGCGTGCCGAGCATCACGAGGCGTCCGCCCTGGTGAGCGCAGACCTCCTGCCACACGGCCGGGTGCCGCGCGATCATGGCGCGGACGACAAGCCCACCCATCGAGTGCGCAAGGAAACGCACCGGCTGGCTGTGGGGCGTCGCGATGGCGAGCCGCTCCCGGACGGCCCCGGCCAGGCGGTCTGCTTCATCCGAGATCCTGACGCGCCAGTCGTACGCAAAGGGAACGACCGTGTGGCTCGCGCTCAGATGCTCGATGATGTCCGAGTAGTAGCGCCTGAAGGGCTCTGTGGCCGTGATTCCAGTCGACGTGATGTCGAGCCGCCCGAGACCGCCGCGGAGCAGGGACAGCAATGCGACCCAGATGGGACCGTTCGAATCAGCGAGCTCGCTGCCCATGATGCCGGGGAGCACGAAAACGACCGGGCGAGGCGCGGCCGTCCCTCGATCGGCCACGGCGCGTGCGATCGGCTTCGTCGGCTTGCGCAGCGGCTCGAAGCCGGCCGGAGTGCCGGTGCCGGTCGTGAGCGCTGCCACGAGGCGCTCGGCGCTGCCTGCCTCCGCGAAGTAGGTGAAGTGGTTGACGGAGGGTCCTTTGTGGGAGCTGACCACCTCGAGACCTGCACGGCGGGCGCCCCCCCACATCGAGGGCGTGTTGACGACCAGGTCGTGGTCCCCCTCATAGAACCGGTCCGAAAGCCACACCAGCAGGCGGGACCAGATGGCGCTCGGGTCGATGTCCCCGGCGATCACCGCCAGGTGGCCGTGCACCCGGACGCCCGGCCAGTTCACCAGGCGGATCACCGCGGAGTCGGGCATCTGCGCCTGGAGGCCCGGCAACGTTGCGGGATCCGTGCGCTGCTTCACGATGGCAGCGATGAAATCGCCGATGTCTTTGAAGACGTCTGCCAGCGGGTTGCCTGGCAGGGCAGCGCCGGTGATGGTGCCCACCACGGACAGCCACCGATCCAGCCGGCCCGACGCCAGGGTCGTTCCCAACGCCGGACACGCGACTCGCACGAACCGCTCGACGGTGATCTCGCGCGCCTGGAGCTCGCGCTGCAACCCGCGCAGCATCTCGAGCTGCTCCTGCTGTTGCTGGCGATCGGGGCCGCCATCGCCATTCGGCGCGAACGCGGCAAGCTCCTCTTCCGTGAAAGGAGGGAGGCGGTGCAGTGGCGTGTCGACACCCGGAGCGGCGCTGGCGTCGCTCGATACACCGCTTGACACGACGGCCGCCCTGCACAACAACTCACCGACCAGACCGCCTCGCGAGTGGCTGACGATGTGGAGCGTCGCCCTGCGCGGAAGAAGCACGGCGAGATCGCGCGCGTTCTGAACCGGACTTTCCGTCAGGGTGGTGTGCTCGAACGCGATGATGCGATCGCCGTACGCGGTGCGAAGAGCGGTCAGCTGCGTCTCACGGGGCTTCGACCAGAGCTCGCCGAAACTACCCCACGTGCTCGACAGCGTGCCGTGGAGGAACAGCAGCCACGGAGCGCCGGTCGTGTCGCCGGTGAGGTCCGTTTCGGTGAGGTCGAAGCCCTCGGTGACCGTACTGCAGCGATACAACTTGCCCGGCGCCTGCCGCTTCTTCGACGGCGCCGGCGGAAAGTCGACCCGCCGCCCGATCGCTTTCGCGGATTCGCCGGCAAGATCGACACCGAACACCTTGAGTCCCTTGATGGCCCACGCCACCGGTCCGCGCGTTTCCAGGCCGCGCGAGGCGATCGGCATGGTCAGCGGCACTTCGACTTCCTCGCTGCCGGCGGCGTCGCGGCCAACCACCACCTGGGCGAAGTTGATGCGGAAGTCGTCGCCGCGCATCCACAGGCGCTCCCCGTGCTCGAACTCCACCTCGATGAGATCGTCGGGCTGCACGGTCGCCGTGTCGCGAGGAAGATCGGCGCGTGCCGCCCCAGGCACAAAGGTCTTCTTCGGCCGGAGCAGAACCGTGGATGTATTGAGGCTCGAGGCTGCCGTTCGCTCCCGGACCGGATCCTCCGGGACGCCACGCGACCCCGCCGACGCGCCGCTCAAGCGGTAGGCCGGCGCGCTGGCGACCGCCGGGCCCACCGCGTCTGCATCCGTCTGTGGCGGGCCGATTACCGCACTGTCGCGCGGGCGCAGATCCTCCGGCGGCGCAGGGTTCGTGGGCTGCGATGGATCGGGCGATCCAGGATCGTCGGCCATCTGGCCTCCTCGGTGCGACGCGCAGGCGCAATCAGCGGGGAGCTGGCGGTTGCTGTGCCGGAGCGCGCAATCTTACTCCAAGGTGGGAAACGGTGGTTCCAGGCGAGAAATAAGGGCGGCGGCCTCACTCCGTAGGTTCGCAGCCCCTCAGGGAGGCCTTTCCGGGCCTGCAGCGCCCCGGCGGCGCGGAACTCGCCTCGGATAGGAGTGGTGAGCCGCTTCAGCCCCGGACGCCGAACATGACAATCATGGCGGCCCCCGCTGTCATCACGAGGCATCCGGCGATCCGCATGCGCATCTGCTCCTCCCGGAAATACCGGTACCCCAGGAAGACGCTGATCAGCGCCGACAGCTGGAACAGGGCCAGTGAGTAGCCGACCTGCAGCGTCCCGAACGTGAGGACCGTCGCGAGCTGCATGAGGCCCGTCGTGATCGCCAGCCGAAGGTAGGTTCGCTTCTCTCGCTCGAGGATCGCTGTCTGCGGTGGCAGTGAGTGCCACCCGAGCAGGATGACGATGGCCACGCCGGCCACGGCTGCGCCAAGCGTGCACCAGAGCACGAAGGTCGTGAGGGGCGAGGAAAGCAGGATGGCCTTCTTCAGGAAGATGGCTTCGGTCGCTGACAGGCCCAGCGCGGCGAGCCGCAGCTGGATTCCCCGCTCGCGGAAGAACTGGACGAACGCATGGCGGCGCGGCCAGCCGCCGGTGCGGTCCACGACGAGACCGCTGCCAGCCAGAATCATCAGAACGCCGAGTACACCGGCCTTGGTGGGCAGCTCGCCGATCAGGACGATTCCGAGAACGAGACCGACCACCGCTTTGTACGCGTTGATGGGTCCGAGGATGGAGAGATCGGTAGACCGCACGGCGGCGACGAGCAGCGCGTTGCCGGCCACGGCGAGCACGGCGCACGTCGCCATGGTCGGCCACAGCTCGGGCCCGCGCTGCAGCGCCATCGCGCCCGGCACGAGCCACACGGGCACGCACCCAGCCGTGAGCACCGCGTGCACCGCGCCGATGATGAAAACGGGATTCGCGGATTTCTGCGTGAGCTGCTTCTGGTAGACGTTCGAGAGCGGATTGGCGACGATCCGCACCAGCACGAACAGCGCTGTCAGCATGGCTCCTTCTGGTGCGGCAGACGTGGTCGGGTCCGCCGATCACGTAGGCCGTGACTCCGGCGGACCGTCGGCCGCAGCCTCGAGCACCTCGGCGATTCGGACCGGGCGCCGCTCGGCGAGCGAGCGCATCGTGGCTTCGATCATGGCGGTCACCATCAACCCGTCACGCCCGCTCACCTCCGGTGTGACGCCATCGGCCAGGCAGTCCACGAAGTAGCGGATCGGCTCGTACTGGAACCCCCAGGCCTTCCCGTACCGCGTGACCGACTCGGAGGAGAACGGCGTGTGGAAGCGATTGGTGAACGCCCACAAATTTGGCTCGTTCCGGATTTCGAGCCCGCCGTTCTCGCCGTAGAGCGACAGCCGGTTGTCCACGACGTTCGTGTAGCTGGTCGGCACGATCCACGAGGTCTCGAACGTGCAGAACGCCCGTCCGTCGAATTCGACGAGCGCCTGGATGGCGTCCCAGCAACGGATGCCCATCCCGTCGAGCACGCCGCGGTAGCCCTTGGCGTACACCTCGATCGGTTCGCGGCCGAACAGCCAGCGCACGATGTCCATGGTGTGGGGGAAGAGAAACCACTCGGGTCCGGAGTCGCCGCTCCAGGCCAGCATCTCGGTGGGCACGTGAATGGTGTCGCTGAGGCGTGCATACGCCATCACGGGCGCGCCAAGCTCGCCGCGCTCGACGTAGCCGCGGGCGCCCATGAACAGCGGGTGCCAGCGAGCGTGAAAGTCGACCATCAGGTGTACGTTCGCCGCTTCGGCCGCCGCCACGATCAGGAGGGCATCGGCAACGGAGGTGGCGAGCGGCTTCTCGACGAGCACGTGCTTGCCTGCCCGCAGCATCGTCACGGCAGGGTCACGGTGCAGATGGTCGGGCGTCGCGATGCTCACGGCCTCGACCTCGCTGCCTGCCAGTTCCTCGAGGCTCGTCGTCCAGGCGCAACCGAAGCGCCCGCCGGCGCGCCGGGCGCGGTCCGGATCGCGATCGCAGATCATCGCCAATCGAGCACGTGGGTGCGTCGTCAACGCGAGGGCGTGATTGCTGCCCCAGATGCCTGCGCCGACAATGCCTACGGAGATGGTTCGGTCAGTCATGGGAAATGCGTGGGTCCGCTCGAGCCGGATGCCGTCATGCGAGGCATACGTCCGCGCCCGGCGACTTCGCAGGAACGCGGCTGCCCGGAGAGCGTGCGGAGTATAGGCAGCCGGCTCGGCCCGCTGCAATCGAATTGTGACTGGGCGTGCGGCAGATCTTCACACCATCCCGAGGACCTGGTGGCCTGTATCGGCTGAAGCGGTAGTGGATTTCGGAGCGCGGCGCCTGGCTGGCAAGGCGCGACGACCGAGAATACCGGGAGTATTCGAGGGAGGAGCAACGCCGCCAGCCGGGATGCCTCGCCCGAAAGGCACTACTGATTCAGCTGATACAGGCCACTCGTCCCCGTTACCAGTCAGGAACGACGAGCGGAGATGCTGTCGAACGTATCCAGCGATATTCGAGACCCTGTACGTGGTTGTGACAGAGGTCGTGTTGTGTGGCGGTAGGCCGGATTCGTGCCCGCTGTGGCGGGCGGAGCGAGGCGCGGCGCGCCTGACCGCCTGCCAAGCCAGTCACCAGCGATTCACAGCTCGACGCCGCGTGATGGTGCGCTGCGACGGCGAGAATGCGGTTTTTGCCGGGGCGGCCTGCGGTACGGGCTCCGGCGCCTGCGTCGCGGAGGCGGGTGCCGGCGCGCGCGGCGGCGGTGCAGACGTCTCCGTGTCGAGCACGTCGAGACGCTTTGTGAACTGGATGCCTGAATGGTAGTGCAAGGCGCCGCCCACGATGGACGACACCTGGCAGCGAATGACCTTGGCCTCGACGCTCGACGGCGTGAAACCGCCCGTGAAGATGACCGTCACGCGCGTGCCTGACACGAAGCGAGTGCGGCCCTCGACGAGCACGCCGCTCTTCGAGATGTTCACGAGCTCGACCGCATCGCCTGGCGAGAGGCGCACGCCGACAATCGACGGCACCGCAGACGCGGGGTAGCGCGTATCGAGGCGGGCTTCGAGAGCGGCCCCGGACGTCTGGGTCATCGGGAGATCTCTGGTGAAGCCGGGGGCGTGCTGGACGTGACGCTCGGCAGGTAGACTTCGAAGGCAATCGTATCGGCGCCCTCACGCGTGGCCCACACGTGGCCACCCGCGGCCTGCACGGCCTGATGCAGGCCGGCCATGCCCGGGCCCGCGGCCCGCCACTCCTTCTCGTCGGCCGACGCGCCGAAGAGTGCGGCGGGCAAACCGGTGTAGACGCCGGGACCCGATACGTGCAGCGCGAGCAGCACGTAGGCTCCCGGGCTGGTGCCGCGTTCGCCCGCACAGGTCTGGTCGAGATCGACGTCGGCCACTTCGAGCGACACGTGCCCGCCCGACACCATCGTGACGCGCCGGTTCGCGACGAGCGTCATCAGGAGCTGCTCGAGCTGGTCTCGTGTGAGGTCCACGCGCGTGTCGGTGGAACCGACGAGCACCGATAGCGCGATGCCGGGGCTGAGCACGGCGCCGAGGGCTCCTTCGAGCGATTGCACGACGCGCCCGGCCGCGGCGGTCGTCTCGGCGCCCGAGCCGGCCTGGCGAATGCGGCGCGCCATTGCGGCCGCCTCGAGGGCGTCGGCGAGCAGCGCGTCCGCATGCGGGCGAGAGGCCGAGTCGCCTTCGAGCGAGCCGATCGCCCGGCGGCCGCGGTGCGCGACGGCGGCGAGTGTATCGTGAAGGCCGTTTGCCATGGCGGCGGCCAGGCGGCGCAGGTCGGTTTCGAGCGCCGCTCGATCGGCGGCCGCGATGGCGAGCTGCCCGGTGGCCTCGGCGCGCGCCGACTCGGCCTCCGTCGTGACCCGCGCAAGGGCCACGTGTTGCGCGTCATACTCCAGGCGAAGCGCTTCATGACGCGCGATGGCTTCGTGGCGTTCCGCCTCGGCGGCGCGCAGCTGCTGCTCGAGCCGCGCCAGCGTCCGCCCCAGTTGGTCTGTCTCGGTCTCGTGGCGGGCGACGAGTTCGTCCTCGCGCGCCTTCGCCTGCATCAGCGACGACTCGAGGGCCCTCACCGACGCCTGCAGGGCCTCGGCGGTGTGGGCGTGCTCGGCCGCGGCGTGTGCAAGCGCCTCACGCGACGTCTGCTGGTTTCGGTCACGCTCGGCGAGCAGCGCCTGCTCCCGTACGCCGGCCTCGTGAAGCGCCGCCTCCGCCTCGGTGATTCGCGCGAGCTGCTCGGCGAGCGATCGTTCGAACCGTTGCTGCGCCGTCCGGAAGTCGGCGGCGAGCTGGGCCCGGTGGGCGACGTGCTGCTCGGCGATGGTATTGCGCCGCTGCTCGGATACCTGGAGCGCGGCTTCGAGTGCCGCGAGCCTGGGCTGGTCGATGGCCAACGAAGAAGCCGCGCCGGCCGCGCGTTGCGCCGACGTCAGGGTGGCGGTCAGCTGTTTCTGCTCGGCCCCGAGCGCTGCGGCCTGCTGTTCCCCACGAGCCGCGGCCTCCGTCAGTGCGCGTTCGAGCCTCCGGTGCTGCGTGACGTCCCAGAAGGTGCACAACGCCGACGCGAGCGAGTCGGTGACGCTCCGCAGCGATACCGCGTGGATCTGCAGCGTGTAGCGGAGGCCGCCGAGCCCCGTCAGATCGACCTCGGTCGACCCCCGGTCTCCGGCGATGATCCGCGCGAGAAAGGCCCGGCACTGGTCCCTGTGCTCGGGAGCGACGAGCGCGAGCACGGACGTGTCGAGCACATCCTCCAGCTCCGCCGCCCCTAACATCGACAGCGCGGCATCGTTGACCGCCAGGAACGTGCCGTCGCGAGCGATGCGCGTCAGGCACACCGGCTGACGCTCGATGACGCGGCGCAGGTAGGCTGCGCGCGGTCTTTCCACGTCGGGGTCGGTTGACCGCACAGCGCCGCGCATGGTAGGCACAGGTCTAATGGTCGGCCACGTGGCCAGCCACGTTATCGGCCGTGCCGGCCGCCAGAACAGGCGCACACGCGAAGCCCGCCACGATCCGCGCCTTCGTGTTCCGTGCCCGTGCGGTCGCAAAAGGACGCCTCAGCGAGCAATGATCGGCAATATTCGTCAACGGGTCAGCTCACGCGGCGATGTGGTGCCGGATCGACGCGAGACAACCCGGCGAGCCGACGATGGGCGCGGCCGCGAGGGGCGCCCTCCAGGCCCAGCTCTCGCATGAGCGGCGACGATGCAGCGAGCGACCGAATTGCGACCTTGCAGTGGCCGTGACGATAATCACCCCACGCCGTATAGTGCAACTCGCCTGGCCGTGCGGCGGGTCCTCGTGAGAGGCTTGCACGCCGGCGCCCTTGATGCGCCCTGAGATGGAGATCACCCTCGATTCAAGCCGGCCCGCTCTCGTCCTGAGGCTCACAGGCCGCTTCGACGGCGACGGTGCGTCCATCTTCGACGCTTTCGTCGAAGCCCTGGATCGGTTCGGTGAGAGCTGGATCCTCGACTTCAGCGAGGTTCGATACATCTCCAGCATGGGCCTGCGCTCGCTGCTGAAGGCAGAGAAGCGACTGCGCGCGCGCGACGAGATGCTCGTGCTCGCCGGGCTCTCCCGCCCGGTGCGACAAGTGCTCGAGATGGCGCGGCTCCAGAATGTCCTGCGTCTTGCCGCCTCCGTAGAGGAAGCGCTGTTGCTCGCCCGATCCGGCAGTGTCGCGCCCGACCGTGCGCTGCGGAGCACGCGTCCGGGTCGCACCTGCGCGACCTGGCTGCTCGGCGGACGAAGCCTCCTCGAAACCTGGGGTGCGCTCCCGGAAAGCCTCCCCCGGCAGATCGAGGGGGACCAGTTGGGGACACTCACGATCGAGGACCTGGGATGTGCCGTTGGGTTCGGCGGCTTCGGCGCGACGCGCGATCAGGCATGTGAGGCGACCGGGCTCCTCTTGATCGCCCCAGGGTTCGCCGGGTTGCGCCCGGCAGGCACGGACGCTTCTGACTTCATGGTGCCGGAGAGGCCATCCGAGGCCCTCGTGCACGTAGCCTCCGCCCTCGGGCTCGAAGGATCGCCGCACGTCGCATTGCAGGTCGCAAGCGACGACGGGTTCTCGATCACGGATCTCGTCGAGGACCTGGTCGTGTCGTCGGCGGGGGAAGAGACCCTGCCGGCAGTCACAGCGATCGTGGCGCTCGTCACCCTCGCCGACCACGGACGGCCCGCGATCCTGCTGCTGATGATTGCCGACCGCGCCGCTCTCGCCAGGACGGAGAACGCGTTCCACGTGCTCGCCGGGTGGCTGACGACAGACGTTCCCGGCGGCCGGGTGCTCACCGGACGAGCCGCCCTGCTGGCGGCATCCGTGTCGCTTCCGTCCATGGCCGCTGACCCTGCGGACGCCCTCTCGAAGATCGTCACCCTGGACAGTCTCGAAGACGTCGTCGAGATCGACCCGGCGTGGCGGGTCACGTCGGCTATGGCGTGGGGGTATCGGCCGTCGCGGCTTCGCGACGGCCGCGAGAAGCTGCTGAACGTGCAAGTGGAGGACGGCACGCCGATGCTCGACGAGTGGGAGACCATCACACGGCGGCTCTACCGCGACTGTGGTCGAGTGGTGCTCACACCGCTGCACGGCGGGTTCATGTCCAACACATTCCGAGTGGCGAGCTACGACGCCGACGGCCGGCGCCTGCTGCCGACGGTGTTGAAGATCGGCGGCGTGGCACTCACCGACCGCGAGGAAGTCGCCAACCGGAAGTACGTGCAGACCTTCATCCTGAACAACAGCACGACACTGCTCGGCGGCGCGTCGGCCGGCGACTGGGCCGGGCTCCGGTACAACTTCCTGGGCGTCACCGGGCCGGACAGCTCGCTGGAGTGGCTCCGGAGCCATTATCAACGCCGGCCGGTCGGAGAAGTGCTTCGGCTCGTACACACGCTGTTCACACGCGTCCTGAAGCCGTGGTACGGCCAGCCACGCTGGGAGCCGGTGGCCCTTTACGCCGAACACGATCCGAGACGTCTGTTCCCCACGTTGTGCGAGGCCGCCGCACAGGTGCTCGGCGTATCCGCCGACGCCGAGCGCATGCCGTGCCCGGAGCTGGGCATCGACGTCCTGAACCCGTACCACGTCCTGCAGCACGAGTTCCCGCGCCGGCGCCAGCGATCGCGGCTCTGGTACACGTCGATCTGTCATGGCGACCTCAACATGCAGAACGTCCTGGTGGACGAGCGCGACAACATCTACGTGATCGACTTCTCGGAGACACGGCCGCGCAACATCGTGTCGGACTTCGCCCGGCTGGAGCCCATCCTGAAGTTCGAGATGGTGCCGATTGAAAATGAGGCGGACCTTCGGCTGATGCTGCAGTTCGAGCAGGGGCTCCTGTCCACCACCGCACTGAACGAGGCGCCGCCGATGACCTACGCTGGAACCAACGCCGCGGTCGACAAGGCGTACCAGGTGATCACGCTCCTGCGAGGGCTGGCTGATACGGCAACCATCTTCGAAACCGACATGGTGCCCTACTGGCTGGCGCTCCTCGAGTGGACCCTGCCGGTGGTCGTCTACCGGCAGGCAAGCCCCTGGCAGAAGCGGTATGCGGCGTTCAGTGCGGGTTTGTTGTGCGAGGCGATCGAGAGGGCAGAGGCTATCTAGGCGAGTGGCCTGTATCGACTGAGGCGGTAGTGGATTTCGGAGCGCGGCGCCCGGATGGCGGCACTCCCAGGACTCGACCTTCGCGCGGCCTGAGACGCAGAATACCGCTGAGTCGTCGGACTGCACGCGTGACGCGTACACTCCTCAAGAACGGGTCGACCATCTTCGCCGGTACTGTCCAGGGCCCACGCCGCATAACGGGTCTTCCGTCAACCCGCCCTCCCCGGCTAATGCTTCCGTCGTGGCCCTGGGGGGGCCGGGAAGGCTGTGGCCTCGGCCGGGAAGGCATTACAATCCGCGCTGTCCCTGGGGGAGATGTGGAAGACTATGTCCAGCGCCCACGCCGCATGATGGGTCTTCCGTCAACCTGCCCCCCGCTGATGCTTCCTTATCGCCTCTAGAAACGGATTCTCGACAATGCACATCGCATACCTGTCCCGCTTTCTCCTCGCACTCTCCCTGTCGGCCGTCGCCTCCACCGCCGTGGGCGCGGTGCCCCAACCCCTGCCGACGATACGCGGCATCGTGGTCGATCCGACGGGCGCGCCGCTACCCGGAGCCGTTGTCTCGCTGGACCTCCCGGGTGTGACGGCGGTCACCACCGCTGACGGGCGCTTCACAATCACGCTGGGCACGCCCGGGACGCGGCGCGTCAGGGTCAGCCTCGCGGGATTCCAGTCGTCAGAAACCACGGTCGTGCTGGCGGAGACGGCCAGTGAGGGCGCAATCGAGGAGTTGCGGATCACCCTCGTGCCCGTGCCCGGGACGCCGGCTCAGCCCGCGCCTGCGCCCGCGCCTGCCAGCGATTACCGCTGGAGCGTCGAGTTCGGCCTCGGCTTCGACAACAGCATCAGCGGCAACATCAACTCCAGCGGGGCTGGGATCATCAACAACCAGGCGGTGGTCATCACGAAGAACCGCTACGAGGACGTGTACGGCACGGGCCTTCACTTGCGCTTCGGCGGCGGCTACATGCTCGACGAGATCACCGAGGTGCGGGCGACGTTCACGCTGCAATCGCTCGACGCCGACCTCACGCGGATGGGCGATATCGGCGCGTCGAGCCTGTACGGCCAGTATGACGACTACCAGAGCTTCGGACTCGACGTGGGGTTCCGGCGCTACGCCGACATTGCCGAGCGCTTCCGCGCCTACGGCGAAGGCACGATAGGTCTCGCGTTCGTCGACGAAACCGATGTGGTGCTCATCGCGCCGGGAGCCAACCTCGCGGGCAACGCGACCGACTTCTACGACCGCACGACCGCGTTCACGCTGGGTGGCAACGCGGGCCTGCTGTGGCAGACAACTGAGCGCGTGGGCGTGTTCGGACAGCTGGGTCTTCGATACGTGACCGGGATGTCGGACGTGGACGGCCTGGTCGGCACGGGTCTCGAGGAGATCAACGACAGCAGCGGCCGCTGGACGCTCCCGTTCCTGGTCGGCGCTCGCGCGCGCTTCTGAGGCGGCTCTGACGCTGGAGGACCTCCACACCTGGGGGTACCTCCAGCGCTTCAGCCGCCATTCTGGCGCCTTCTACCGTGGCATCGTCGTCGACAAAGCTGCGATCCACCGATGCGAGAAGCTGTGACGGCCGCGAGCACGGATTGTCGTGTTTGACCTCCTAATCTGTAGAGTCTGCTCTGACACGTCCAGATGTAATACGGGTCCCCGGCGCGCATGGCTGGGCAGTCAAACCGAGAGCTTGATGACACCCAAAGGGCCTGCCACGCCGTAGCGGCGGGCAACCCTCGGCCCGTAATCTCCGTCTACTCCTACGCCACTGGAGGAGACCCCTGACCATGCCTGATCGCTTCACCCCTCGTGCCCCGCTGACCGCAGCCCTTGCCCTGCTGGCGATGGGCATCCCTGCCCTGTCGGCTGGCGCGACCAAGGAAACCGAACGCGTCGAACGCACCGTGCCGATGCAGGCGGGCGGCACGGTGACGCTCAAGAACTTCTCGGGCCGCGTCGAGATTACCGGCGAACCGCGATCGGACGTCGCGATTGTCGCGATCCGCACGGCGACCCGTGAGCGGCTCGACCGTATCAAGCTCGACATCCAGTCCGATGGCCGCTCGGTCACGATTGAAGCCAACAAGCGCGACAAGGACTGGGACGAGAAAGACGACAACGTCGTCGAGACCGACTTCACGATCAAGGTGCCCCAGAGCGCCGATCTGGACTTGAAGGTGTTCAGCAGTCCGGTGCAGATCACCGGCGTGACCGGCACGCACAAAGTGCACGGCTTCTCGTCGGACCTGCGTCTGGACGAGGTCACCGGGCCGGTGGACGCCGAGACCTTCAGCGGACAAATCTACCTGGCTCCGGCGACCTGGCAGCAAGGCCAGTCGGTGCGGGCCAAGACGTTCAGCGGCGACATCGAGGTGCGGTTGCCGGACAGCGCCGCGGGCACAGTCGAATTCGACTCGTTCAGCGGCGAGGTCGACAGCGCCGTGTCGCTCACGCTGCAGAGCAAGTCGAAGCGCACGATGCGCGCGAGCCTCAACAACGCCGCCGGTGGCCAGTTGACGTTCAAGACATTCAGCGGGGACGTGCGGCTGATCAAGTAGCGCCAATCACGAAGGTCGCGAAGGCCACGAAGAAGGGCAACAAGGTCGCCGCGATGAACGTGCCGCGCGGAGATCCCAATGGCGGCGTGTCCCGCGACCCCGGCCGGCGTCCACGCGTCGCAGCCGGACTCACCAAGCCGCGTCAGGAAGCTGTGGGGCAGTTGTCCATAGCTTCGTCGATGCCCCATCTCCTTCCCGATGGCACTACTTCGCGCGGGCGTCCATGCGCTTGATCGCTGAACGCAGCGACCTTGCGGCGGTGATCGCGGTCGCGTGTTGCTTCAGGGCCGCTGTTCGCGTTCGGCGAACCAGTCATCCAGATCAGCCTGTGGCAGCAATGGAAGGCACAGCTTTTTTGTTCAGCGAAACGAGCGAAACCGGGCATCCGGCGAGGCGGCGGTACTCCACGCGTCCACCCGGAAGTGCTCGCCCGCGCGCGCTTGCGAATCACGTACGACCGCGTCCTTGAATGCCGGATTTACATACAACGGGTAGAACATCGCCCACGGCCACTTGTCGAGCAGCGCGAGCACAGCGTCCCAATCGGGCACCCAGACGTGGCGCACGTCGTCCGTAGTCGCCCGCTCCTCATGCTGGTTGAGCGCCACCTCATTTGTCGCGACGCGGAACCACCAGGAGTGGTCGGGCAACGGCCACCCGTAGACAGAAATCGAGCCGCCCTCTGCGGCGACTTGGAGAATGGGTTCATTGGGCAGCGGCTGCGGCTGGGCGACTACCTGCTGGGGTCTGCCTCCATTTGTCCGCGCTCCCGCCCGCAAGCTTGCACACACAATGCGAATGCCTCGTTCGCCTAGCGCCGATATCAACGCGCGGAGCACCGGCCAGGCGTCTGGCGGTACCCGGCCGTTCGTGTGCGTCTGTGGATCGCCGATGCGTCTCTCCCAATACTCTTCGGGCGCGGCCATGACCACGGTGATCTCGTCGAGAGTCGCTGGGATGGCGTTGATTTGCTCGGCCAAGTCGGGACCGAGCCGCCGCGAGAGCACCTGCAACCAATCGGTCCGCAGCCGGTGTGGCCACGCCTTCCGGAGAGCTACCGCGTACGCGGCACCCTCCACGATCCCTCGCAACGGCGTGTCGCTCCCTCGAGCGTCTTTCACCTCGACGACGACGGGCGTCAGGGTGATCGGACGGAGCCCCAGCAGGTCCACCTCGCCCCACCCTTCATCCTTGTTCGTGTTCCTGAGCATCGTCTGATACGTCAGGACCGACCCGCACGTCCCGGGCAGCAGAGGGTCCGTGGGCTTGGCAGATGCGCGGTATTCTCTCCAAACAGCACGTTCCCACCCCGTTTCCCCGGTTCGCCTGAAGACGCGCGCTGCCTGAGCAAGCTGGTAGGGGCGTTTCCGAACGGGCGCAGCCGCCTCGGTGAGCCGGATGAATTGATCGAGATGCTGAAGCAGCTGCTCAGCGTGGCGAGCCGTGAATGCCAGCCGGAATCGGCTCGCCAGCAGATGTAAGCCACGGTCCAGCGGTAGCGGTCGGTATTGGCCGCGACCCGGCGAAATTGGTGTATCAGCGGGAACCATGGGACCTCCGTGGGCATTGAACCCGCGCCCATTTGAGACGGGCCTGCCGGTCCGCGCCAGCTATGCTAAGCCAGCACCGGGATTCAAGGCGTCGAGGTCAAAAACAGGCTCAGCGGCTGCCACGGGGTAGATACCACCGGCGTCAATCGACGCTTCGAGAATTGACGGCGCACCGCAGCGTGCCCGTCAAGGTCCGCACGCGCCTCGCGGTCCACTTCCCTCCGACCTGAGGGCCGATTTCCCCGGCGACCGTGCCCCAGCCGCCCGTCCGGCGGTTCCGATCCAGAATGCCCGCTCGCAGCGGCTACGTAGCACGTCTCGCGCCGAGTCACTGAACGCGGCAGCCGCCACCATAACCTTGCGTGCGATCCCCGCGCACAGGTCACGTTAGACATCGGCTCCTTGCGTGCACAACTCTCGCGCAGGCGCACAATGCCTACGGATGATCGCGGCAGCCGCCGACACGTGCTTCGCCCACCGGCATGATCCGACCGGACAAGGCGATTGCGCAGCTCGGAGCGATGCTAACAGCGGCCGTTTTGCGCCCTCTGCCCAAGCGTTGGGTTTCGACCTGCCTGGTCGCGTGGATTGCTTCAATGGGGCCGCGATCACGCGACCGCGGATCTGCAAGCCGGAACTCCACCTGCTCTTGGTCCGCACAGCTTCAATGGGGCCGCGGTTCACGCGACCGCGGATCTCTGAGCTGGTGGCAGTGCATCTCGACGCCGCACAGCAGGCTTCAATGGGGCCGCGGTCACGCGACCGCGGATCTGGAGCGTTTCGCAAGTATTCTGTTGTCAATGACCTGCGTCGAGCGTTCCGAGCGGCTCTCGCTGGCGACGGTCAAGGCGATCGTTAGAGCCAACACGTCAGACGACATCGACGGGGGGCAGATCTCGCGGCAGCACCTTCGTAAAACCACGGCCAGCTGCGCTCCGTCAGTGGCTGCCAGTGGGCGCGCCTCGGTGCAATCGAGGGGGCGCACATGAGGCGCTTCGGGTGTCGTCAGCGGCCCTCTCACCATCCAATCGCGGGGTTGCTCAAAAGCACTGCGAGTGGCCGGCTCCCTCGACGTTTGCTGGACGTCGTCACCGAGGCAGGCCCAGCTGGCTGCGAAGGGCCGCCATGCGCGGATCGCCGCGAAGGTTCGCCAGCTCCGGTTTGGTGAGTTGCATGGCCGCCCGCCGGCGATTGAGCGCGGCGAACCGCTGGAGCGCGTCGAATGCTCGGTCCCGGTCGCCCAGGCCCGCATAGATGAATGCTTGGTGGTCCGGGTCCTCACTCCTTCGGGCCAGCGCCTCGGCCTCTGCCCGCCGGCCAGTGACTGCATACGCATATCCCAGAGAACCATGTTCCCCGGCCCTTGGGCCTCGAACCACCTTAATGCTTCAGTCGTGTCGCCCTTGAACAGGAGGGCCCGGGCCCTGAACAAGCCCACGTACGGAAAGGTTGGGTCGACCGCGAGCACGGTCTCTGCGTTCTCGAGCGCGCGATCGTAAAGCCCCGCGCTGATCTGAACGTTGGCCAGGACCCGCCGCACATCGAGGGATCGCGGGTCGACGCGCAGCGCGACTTCCAGCTGCCGCACGGCCTCGTCGAGTTTCCCCTCGGGAAGGAGCGTCGAGAGGACGAAGTCGGTGTACGTGGTCGTGAGGCTCGGGTTCAGCTCCAGCGCACGCCGGAACGAACGCTCCGCTTCGGGCCACTCGCCCGCGCATGCGTGCACGTGGCCCATGGCGGCCTGCGCCTCAGCGAGCAACGGGTCGAGCTCGATGGCCCGGAGTGCCGCGACCCGCAGGACCGAACCGGGCAGGTCCTGAGGAATGTCGTCGACGAACGACGCCTCCGCCGTTGCATTGGCCAACCCGGCATACGCGGGGACGAAGGTGGGATCTTGCTTCAGGACCTCGCCGAAGAGGTCAACGGCGCGACGAATGCCGTCCCCACGTCGCGCCTCCAGCACGCGTGCTTTCAGGAACAGATCGTACGCCTCGATCGTGGTGCTGTACCGCCGCTGACCCCGGCCGAGCTTGAGCCGCAGCTCGTTGACGATCGATCGCGAGATCTCGTCCTGAATCGCGAAGACGTCCTTCAGCTCGCGATCGAAGCGACCCGACCAGAGCGGCAGGTCATCGGCAACGCGCACGAGCTGCGCATTGATGCGCAGCTTTGGGCCGTCTCGCAACACCGACCCTTCGAGCACCAGGTTTGCCTGTAGCGCTGCCCCCACTTCGCTAGTGTTGCGAGGTTTGTTCTTGAAGGTGAACGATGATGTGCGCGATCGCACCTCGAGACCGTCGATCACCGCCAGGTTCCGGATGATCTCGTCCGTCAGGCCGTCCACGAAGTACTCGCTCTCCGGCTCGACGCTGAGGTTCTGGAAGGGCAGGACGGCGATGACCGGAACCGGATCGCGGCTCCACAGCGAGAGCGACCGCGCGCTCGCCACAGCGACGATCAGCAGTCCCGCGGCGGCGAGTGCCACCGCGAGCGGCTGCCAACCGGGCCACCGTCGCCACCCCGGCGCCGTGCTGGCCACGGACCCGGACCCAGTCGGGCCGGCTGCCGGCAACGGAACGTCGCTCCTTAGGGAAGCCCCAGCCGAGGCCGCCGGCGTGGCGCCGTTCCCTTCCACGGGGGCGATGAACCGGTAGCCGCGTCGGGGAAGGGTCTCGATGAACCGAGGCCCCACCGCCGAATCGCCCAGCGCCTCGCGGAGCCTCCTGATCGCCGCGTTCAGGCTGCGCTCGAAGTCGACGAAGGTGTCGTCGGCCCAGAGCTCATGGCGGAGGCTGTCGCGCGCGATCAGAGCTCCGGGCTGGCGGAGCAGGCGTTTCAGCAGCAGGAATGGCTGGTCTGGCAGGAGGACGCGCTCGCCTCCGTTCCTCGCGAGCTCGCCCGAGCGCAGATCCAGCACGAATTCCCCGAACCGCACGATTTCTGGTGCCGTGGCCGGATCAGACATAGGTGCCCATGAACAGAACGAGGCCTAGATAGTACGTCGGCGGCCTCCGATCGTCCACCGTGACCTCCGTTTCACACGCACGTCATCTCCCCGTCATTGAGTGTCGACGCCCGCTGCCGTAGGTTGACGCCACCGGCGGGTACCTGGTGCGGATTCCCCGGCGACTGCCGCCGCTGTCGCCGTCCTTTCGGAGGGATCATGAAGAAGATCGTTCTCGGGGTCACTGGATTTGTCGTCGTGGCGTTCGGGGCAATGTCCATGGCCTCGACCCCCGTCGGTGTGACGCCTACCGTTCTCGGGCGAGGGACGTTCGACGCGTTCAAGTTGAGGACGCCGCCGGAATCCCTCGTCGACGTCAAGCTCGAGGCAAAGAATCCTCTGGACGTGGTGGTGCGGATCCATGACTACGCGATCAATTCGTCCACGGGGTGGCACACCCATCCCGGCCCGGTGCTGATCACGGTCGTTCAGGGAGAGGTGACGTTCTACGAGTACGACGACCCGACGTGCACTCCGACCGTGGTATCTGCCGGTCAGGGCTATGTCGACACCGGACACGGGCACATCGGGATCAACGCGAGCGGGCAGCCCGCCAAGGATGTTACGGTGATCTTCGCGCCGGTGGCCATGCCGTTCCGTGGGGAGCTGAGCGCACCGGGGCCCTACTGTGCGTTCTGACCGCCCCAACGACGGCGCGCTCCATCGAGAATGGTGCTCCCCGGAGCTCACTTGCGAATGACCTGTCGTGAAAAGAAGATGAGCACCGACACGGCATGGCGCCTGTTTGCGGGTGGCAGAGGGCGGGCGCGCCGATCTTCGCCCGTTCAGGTGGGGATCACGATGGTTTGCCGATCTCACGGAGCGCAAGACGATTCGCGCTCGTCCGGGAAGCGCGCGGGAGACGAGCACGAGGACGAGGTCGCGCGGCTGGTCTGCCGTGAGCGTCAGGACTGACGCCCTGCCGACAGAAACCGACTTCGAGGGTCTGAACGACGTGCGGCCGGAGGGAGGTTGAATGGACAGGAGGTTGCTTCTCAAGCTGGGCGCCGCGTGCCTGGGGACCGCCGCCGCCCGCCCTGCCCTGGGCTTCGTCCCGGCTCACAACTGGGACGGCTACAACTGGGGCACGGCACCGGTGGTCAAGGACCGCCTTTACCAGGGGCCGTTTCCGCAGTACCCGCCCGAGGAAGTGCTCCCCGGTTCCGAGGTCGTGATGGCCACGACACCCTCGCGCGCGGTCGTGCCCGGCTACGGAATGGGTCTCGTTACCTACGTCACGGGCGACTTCGGAGGCAACACCTTCCGGGGCGTGGACATGGAGAAGGCGATCGAGGCCTTCGCGCAGGTGCCGTTGGGCCAGAAACTCTACGTCCGGCCCACCTGGCGCGAGCTGCAGAAGCGCCCGGGCCGCCTGGATCCCGACGCGTACTGGAGGACGACCCTCGCGATGGCGAAGCAGTACGGCAAGCGGGTCGGCTTCCGCGTCCAGATGAGCGATCCCGACATCGAGGAGCCGGCGCTGCCCGATTTCGTCCTCGACAAGGTGCCGATGGTTCCCCTGCGCGGCGGCGAGTGGAAGCGCAGGCCTTCTGGAGACACCCGGGGTTACCTGGAGCCACGCTACGACCATCCGTTCTTCCAGAACGCCTTCCGCGAGCTGAACGCTCTCCTGGCCGCCGAGCTCGACGGCAGCCCGCTCGTCGAGTACATCGACACGTTCATGTACGGCTTCTGGGGTGAGGGCCATACCTGGCCGTTCACCGATCATCCGTTTCCGGATGGGACGACGGCCGAGCGCACGTTCGTGCGCATGCTCGAAGTTCAGCTCGAGCACTGGAAGAAGACCCCGCTCGTCACCAACACGCAGCCGGACTGGAGCCGCGTCGGCAACTCGGAGCTGCTCGACCGCACCATCCGCAGCCACAACTGGGTGAGGACCGACACCATCTTCGTCGAGAACGAGCAGATCGAGGCGATCTCCAACCGGCCGCCCTGGGTGGCGGCGGTGCTCGAGGTCGGGATGTCCGACGGCTCGCCGGAATCGCTGCGTCTCGACGAGGAGGTCACCTATACCGACAACGTCATCGCCCACGTCATGGACGTGGGCGCCAACTACTGGTCGCTCTGGAACTGGCACGCGGAGAAGGCCGAGAACATCCTGAGCTACTACCGCCAGTACCCCGAGATGATCGACACCATCGCGCGCCGGGTGGGCTACCGCGTGCGGCCCTCGTACGTCTGGCACTACGAAGGCGGCGAGCGGAACGGGCTCGTGGTCGGCTTTGCCAATGACGGGATAGCGGGCGTGCCCGGCGTGCTGCGCGTGAACGTGACGACCGACGACGGGACGGTCCTGGCTGGAGGCGGACTGGACCCCGGCTATCCGCTGCCCGGGAAGATCCGGCAGGCACGATTCGAACTGCCGCGGGGAACGGACTGGAAGGGGCTCAAGCTCAAGGCGGAGATCGAGGTGAAGGGCGTGCGGCACCCAGTGCGATGGGCCTGCCACCAGGCGCTCGAAGAGGACGGCTCTCTGAGGCTGCGCCACACGGCAGGTCTGGGATAGGAGGCTGGTCTTCAATGCGTCATCTGCTCTCCGATCTCCGGTTTGCGCTTCGCGCGTGGCGCAACCATCCTGGCTTCACGGCCGTCGCGATTCTGTCGATGGCGCTCGGCATCGGCGCCAACACCGCCATCTTCACACTCGTCGATCAGGTGCGCTTGTCGTCAGCTGCTGGCGAACGACGCCGCGGTGGTGCAGCTGTACGCGTGATGGCGTATGCGGTAACGCGCCGCGCACGCGAGATCGGGATCCGTATGGCGCTGGGCGCGCGTGCTCTCGACATAGGCTGGCTCGTGATGAAGGAGACGTTGATCATCACGATGGTGGGCGCGACGATCGGCGCACCCGCCACGTGGTGGCCGAGTCGATATGTGGAAAGCCAGCTCTATGGCGTCGAGCCTATGGATGCGCTCGCGATTGCGGCGACGATCGCGGGGCTCGCGCCGACGTGTCGCGCGGTGAGCGCCGATCACCGCGCTCCGCTATGAGTGAGCGGCAGCGGCGCGCTGGCTTGGCCGCAGACTACGCAGATAAGGCGGATCGGCGATGCGAGCAGCTCTGCCACCTGCCATGGCTCGATTCTTGGTCTGCCCGCCGCGGAGTTGCGCGATCGGCACGGCAAGCCGGACTGTAGTAGCATCGCCCCGTTGGGTTTGAGATAACACCTTGCAAAAACCTGAAGGGGGCGTTGATGAAGAGACTCTTGACGGTTTCGTCGGTCATCCTGGCGATGTGCGCGGTGGCTTTCGCACAGGGCAGCGTTGATAAAACGCTGATGGATTTGGAACGGCAGTGGGTGAAGGCCGCACTGGCAAGTAACAGTGAGGCCCTCGCGCCGCTGCTTGCCACGGATTTTGTCTCGGTTCAGTCCGATGGAACGGTGGAGAGCAAGTCCCAGTATGTCGCAAAGACTACCAAGGGTAAGTGGCAGGTCAGTGAAGTGAGCGACATGAAGGTGCAGGTTCATGGAGACTCCGCCGTCGTGACGGGCGTGTGGACGGGAAAAGGAACGGACGGAACGGGAAAAGCGTTCGACGGTAAGGAGCGGTTTGCGGACACGTGGGTGAAGATGCCTGACGGTAAATGGCAGTGTGTCGCGAGCGCAAGCGCCCCGATCAAGTAGTTGCGGAGCCGATGTCCCCAGAGTGGATCGGCGCATGTCCTCCCATTGACCAGTTGAACGCCGCACTCGGCGGCCGGCACTCGCCGCAGCTTGACATTGGCTGCGGCGGTGCCGGCACCGTGTCTCTCGCCGAGGCCTGAAGCATTGCCGCTAGGTTTTCGATCAAGGTTCTGACGCCGGATTTCGCGGCTGCGGCTGGGATCGCGCCGCTTTCTGCGCGACATTGAGGGGTTCGCGATTTAGGCGTCACAGGCGCCCTACAGCCGGGCCGTAAGCCGACACCGTCGCCGTTGATTGTTCGCAGCATCGCGGATGAGCAGTTGGAGCCGCGCGCGCCCCTCAATTGCTGGGTATCGGCTCGATTACATAACCAACGGGAAGTCGTAGCCGCGCTGGTGACCCGTAGGCTATCGTGCGGGCATGCTGGATTTCATCACGTACGACTTCGGCTACAGCTGGTCCGTTCGATACGCGATGATTGCGCCTCTGATCGTCGCCGGCAGCCTCGCGGCGCTTGCCGCGTGGCGGTCCTGGCCGCGCTGGGTGTTCATCCTGGCAACGCTGATGGCGTTGTGGGCCGCGGCGGCGGTCGTGGTCCTCAACGTGATGCTCAACAGCCCGATGCCGCTGCCGACGGAGCGCTTCCTGCGGGCCGGCGCGGGGCGCGTGCTCGACGTCGGCGCCGGATCCGGACGCGCCGCGGTTGGCGTGCTGATCGCCAGGCCGCATGTCACGGCGACCGGCGTCGACATCTACAGCGGCTACTGGGGAATCGACGGCAACACGCCGGAACGGTTCATGGCGAACGCGCGGATCGCGGGCGTTGCGGACCGCGCCTCCGCCCGCGTCGGCGACATGCGGCAGCTGCCGTTCGGCGACGGCGAGTTCGACGCCGTGGTCAGCTCGTACGCCATCGATCATCTGCCCCGGGCCGAGCGCCCGAAAGCGATTGCGGAAGTCGCGCGCGTCCTCAAGCCGGGCGGCGAGTTCCTGCTGATGATCATCCGCGTCGATTGGAGGACGTGGCTGGTCTCGCCGCTGCTCGCGCATCACCCGTCGCAGAACCCGGAACCCTGGCGCGAACTGCTTCAGCAGCACGGATTCAGCGTGGAGGAAGAAGGCACGCCGTTTACAACCCTGTACTTCCTCGCCAGGAAGCACGGTGCGACACGCACCCACGGGTCGACGACACGCCGTCAGAATCTCACCCGTGCCGAGCCATCGAATCGCACCGACCGTGTCCGCGTACTGCCCGCGACGCGGACCTCGACGCGGCGCGATGGCGGACCGATCATCCGCGACCTCGGAGCGAGCGACAAGTCGAGAGTGCGCGCGAACTCCGCGCCCGCTGATGCCGTCGTCGACGTAGACGTGGTTGTCGGCGACCGTCAATCGGCGCGCAGGCCGTCGAGGGGCGACATTCGCGTGGCGCGAGCGGCGGGCAGGTAGGCCGCGGCCAACGCGACGATTCCCAGGTTGGGACGCGGCAGGTAGCACGACAGATAGTGAAGCCCATCCTGCCGGAACCGGCGTCGGCCGTCATCAGGTTGCGGAAGCGCGGACGAAGAGCAGCGTCCCTGCTGTGCGGCCGATGGCGAGCGCCAGCGCGCAGCCGATCCCGAGTCCGACGGCCAGCAGAAGCCCGGCCTGGCCGAGCATCAGCCGCAGGACGTCGCCGCTGGCCGCGCCAAGCGCCATGCGGATGGCAATCTCGTTGGACCGGCGCGCCACCGAGGACCGACATCACGCCATACAGCCCGACGGCCGCCAGCAGCGCCGCGAGCACGCCGAAGAAGCCCGATAGCCAGGAGAGCAGACGCTCACGCGTGAGCCGCTCGCGTACATGCACGCGCAGCGTCTGCAGATCTCCACCCAGAACGTTCTCGTCCCGAAACAGCTGTCGCAGGCTGGCGGCGACGTTGTCAGCTGGGCCGGTCGTGCGGAGAATCACGTTCATGCCCAGGATTGATCACGACCCTCCGGGTGATGCCGCTCAGTACTGGCTGTTTTCTCGTGGTCGGGCCACCAATTGTTCACTGATTGTTCACAGCGGCGCGAGTTGCGGGCCGTGAACCACAGCTGCCATGCGCCCCGTTCACCACTCCTGACGTTCATCGTCGGACCGCGGCCCTCCGTGAACGTTGCGAGATTCCCATACTGGAGATCGCATGCGCGGGCTCTCAGGTGGACTTCCCGATTGCGGCCTGAAGGGACATGCCGAGATTGAGGAATTCGACATGACGTTGGTCATGTCTTTCATGCCGCCGACCATGCGGCTGGCGTGCAGGTCAGAGCTGATGGTGTCGGGCCAGAACCCCTGCAGGGTTGCCGGCTCGGCCTGGCTGTAGAGGAAGCTCAACTTCCGTGGCCGATGTCGAAGATGATGCCGCGCTTCTGTGCCTCAAGGAGGAACGGTCGAACCTTGCCCGTGGGGTGAAGCATCGGCACGCGGCCCAAGTAGGTGTGGGTGTAGATGTCGACCGTAAGTGCTCGGCACCAGCTCCTCCCTCGGCCCGACTGACTGTCTTGGTAACCAGGGTGACTCGTTCGTGCCTCATCGCGACCTTGGCGGAATCACCGGCAGCAAAATGTGCGATGGCCGCTCGGCATCGTGATACACGGTCTGATGTGCGACTTTGACCGCGGCTGTCGTGCCAAAGGGCGCGCCGGTGTTGGGATTACGATCGAATTGTGGAAAGTGGCTGCTGGTCACATGGACGCGGATCCGATGGCCCTTCAGAAAGGCGACGGATGTTCCCACGAGGTCAATCTCGAACCGCTCGGCCTTGCCCGGTACCAGCGGCCGCGGCGCGCTGACACCGTCGCGATACCGCGCCCGCATGATGCCTTCGGCCATGTTGTAGCTCGACCCGTCCGGGTACACATCCACCAACTTGGCCACAAAGTCGGTGTCAACGGCGTCTGACGAGGCGTAGAGCACGACTCTGACGGGACCGGTCGCCTCGAGTTCCTCCTGCAAAGGAACGGAGTCGTAGATGAGCACGTCGCGCCGGGCCTCGATCGGCCGCTGATCCTGGGGTCCGGCCGCGGTAGGCGTGCCGCAGCAGTTGTTGCCACCGGTTGTGGGTACCGGATCGTCCGGGTCGTAGCGGAAGCGATCCGGAGGGGAGGTGCCCCCGGGTTTTTCCCACGTCAGGCCCCCGTCACCTCGATTGCTGTTGGCGGCCCCGCCGCTGGTGAAGTAGAACGGCCGATACTCCGTGCGCGCAAGCGGGTATTCACGCTCGAAGACCCACTCGTTGCGGCCCATCACGAAGAGCTTGACCGGCGCCTCGGCGGTCAGCCCGTTGTCGATCCCCTTGAGCCAGTAGTCGTACCAGCGAAGCTGGAGCGCATTGGCGTCGATGTTTGCGTCAGGACCGAAATCGAGCGCGCCCGTCTTCTGCGACGGTCCATGTCCCCAGGGTCCCATGACGAGGTGGCTGCGGCGCGCATTCTCGCTCGCTCCCTTCTGGCTCATCCCTACATAGCCGCGCAGCGTTCCCTGGCTGAAGATGTCGAACCAGCCGCCCAGGGTGTGCACAGGGATGGCAATCTTGTCGAACTGCTCCTCGACGCTGAGCGGCTTCCAGTAGTCGTCGTAATCGGGGTGCGCGAGCCACTCGTCGTAGAATCGGGCCTGGCGCCCAACGAGTTGCTGCATCGTGTTGAGCGGCAGGTGCCACTGCACCTGGTCGTAGTGGATGCCGCGCACGCCGGTCATGGTGTGAGGACCGGGGTTCTGCATGATGCGCGACTCCATGCGCACGGGTCCCCAGCCGAAGTTGAACGATAGTCGCCAGCCGCCGTTGAGCGTGATCCAGTCGTGATAGATGCTCGTGGACGCGACCATCGGGAAGATCGTGACCAGGCTTGGCGGCGCCGCCTGCGCGGCCCGCCATTGGTTCTGTCCGAGATAGGAACCACCCTGCATCGCGACTTTGCCGTTGGACCACCGCTGCTTTGCAGCCCACTCGATGACGTCGTACCCATCCTTCTCCGAGTTGAAAAACGGCTGCCAGCGGCCCTCCGATTCGTGACGTCCTCGCACATCCGCGTAGACGTAGACGTAGCCCCGCTGTGCGAAGTAGACGGCGGCCTCGTAGGCAGTGGGAAAGCGTTCGGTGCTGTAGGGCGTTTTCGAGACGAGCACCGGATAGCGTCCATCGCCCGCCGGGCGGTACACGTCGGCGAACAACAGGACGCCGTCGCGCAAGGGGATGGAGACGCGATTGTCGAGTGCGATGTCGTTTCTGGGCGGCGCATCAGCCGGAAAACGTACCACGGACGCGCCGGGGCTGGCCGCCGGAGGCTCGCCGACGAGGATTGACGTCAGAAGGGCAACGATGAACACCGCGCCGGGTCGCATGCGTCAGCCCTTGGTGTCCAAAACCTCACGCAGGCGTCTGGCCACGACCTTGTCCTCGCCGGGCCGCATCATCCACACGCCCACGAAGAGGCCTTTGTCGTCCTGCCGAAGGCCAATTGACGGGTCGCCATCGAGCATCGCCTTGATCACCTGATCCGTCGTGAGGCCCTTCTCCGCGGCGTTCCACGACACGCGAACGTGCGGCACGTGGTTGGCGACTTCGGGCACGAAGATCTCTGCGGTCACGCCGGCGACGTCGGCCGCCGCTTTTCTGATCACCTCTGCGCGCTCGTCGAACTCCCGTCGCTCACCTTCATGATCTTTCTTCAGATACAGCTCGAGAGCGACCAGCATGCCGAGCATCTCTTCCTTGTTCACCTTCATCCCGCGACCGATCGTCTCTGAATTCGGCGGGCCGTTCAGGCGGGCAGCAGCGATGAGGGGCTTCGGGCCCAGCAGCAGCCCGGCGCTCTGCGGTCCGCGGATGCCCTTGCCGCCGGAAAACGCCACGAGATCGAAGCCCATGGCCGTGTACTTCCAGAGGTTCTCGACGGGCGGCACGTCGGCCGCGCAATCGTTCAGCGTTGGGATCCCATGCTTCTTGCCCAATCGGGCAAATTCCTCATCGCGGATCTGTCCGACGCTGTTGTTGTTGTTGTAGAAGAGCATCATCGCAGTGTGTTCGCCGACCGCTTGCTCCATCTGCTCGGCGGTCTCTACCTCCACGAACCGCACTCCGCAATTGCTGACTGCGTGGTCATAACCGAAGCGATGCGATTTCTGGACAATCACCTCGCTCTTCATGCCGGTGAGATTCGGCAGCGCAAGGACTTTCGCACGGTCGGTGCCTGTGAGCACGGCCGCAGTGCCGAGCGTCAGCGCCGATGCGGCGCCCGAAGTGACCATGGCCGCCTCCGCATGGACAAGCGCGGCGATGCGCTCGCCGACGCGGTCGTGCAGCTCATCCAGCATCACGAATTGCTTGGACGCGTAGTTGATCGCATCCATGACCTCCTTGGGCATCAGCGAGGCGGTCATGGCAGTAAAGGTACCGGCGGCGTTGATGAATGGGCGCACGCCGAGCTCTTCGAAGTAATCGCGCCCGCGCGCCATCGCCGCCGCTGCTATGGGCGTGTGTCCCGCGATGAACCCTCCCAGCAGCGGTAGTCCCGACAGGCTCCCGAGAAACCGTCTGCGACGCATGCGGTCACCTCCTCGACCCGCGGGCCGGTCGCGAGTCGGGTGGATTGTCAGTCATCGCGTCCCATTTGACAATCGCCACGGCTTAGGCGGAATATCTCGGCCACTCCAGCCATCACCCATGATTCGAGTACAGGGGTTCGCGTCATGCCAAGTCGTTGTTCCGCGCACGACCATCTGCGGTTCTCTGGACCTCTGATCGTCCTGGGGTTGGTAATCCTTGCGGCCGCGACGAGCCCGGTGGCGAGCGCCCAGACCACCTCCACCACGATCCTGGGCACGGTCGTCGACGCCTCAGGGGCGGTACTCCCGGGCGCCAGAGTCACCATCGTCAACACGAGAACCGGCATCAAGCGCGACAGCGTCGCCTCTTCAACCGGTGACTACGTCTTCCCGCTGGTCGACGTCGGCGTGTATGACGTCATGGTTGAGGCCGATGGGTTCCGGCCCGAGACGCGTCGCGCCGTTCTGGTCGAGATCAACGAGAAAGTGCGCGCCGATTTCGAGTTGAAGCTTGGGGGCACCGAGGAGCGCGTCGAAGTCACGGCCAACAGCTCCACGCTGCGCACCGACGATGCGACTCTGGGCGAGACGATCGAGCAGCGTCGCGTGGAAGAGCTGCCGCTGAACAACCGGAACATCGGCGCGCTCGCGATCCTGCAGCCCGGCGTGCAGTACGGGCCGCGCAGCGGTTCTGACGGCCAGGGCTTTGGCCAGCGCCAGGGCGGCCAGGGCATTCCGATTCCGGGCATCGGCCTGTCGTTTGTCGCCAACGGCCAGCGCGAGACCAATCAGCATGCGACGCTCGATGGCGTGGTCGCCACTGAGGCGCGCGTCAACACGGTGACGTTCAGCCCGTCGCCCGAGGCCATCGCTGAATTCAAAGTGCTCTCAGGCAGCTATTCCGCCGAGTACGGCTTCAACGCCGGCGCGCAGACGATCATCGTCACCAAGTCGGGCGGCAACGACGTCCGGGGGTCGGTGTTCGAGTTTCTGCGCAGCGATCGATTCGACGCCGAGCACTATTTCCAGAATTACTTCACGCCGGCGGGCAGTCCGCCTGTTGAAAAGGACAGCCTGCGGCAGGACAACTTCGGCGGTGTCCTTTCGGGTCCTCTGATGATCCCGAACCTGTACGACGGCCACAACAAGACGTTCTTCATGGTCAACTACGAGGGTCGGCGGCGGAGGCAAGGCCGGCTGGCGCAGACCGCGAACCATCCGCCGACCGCCTTCCGTGGCGGCGACTTCAGCTCGCTGCTCGGCCTTGCCACCCCCATCTTCATCGCCGACCCGCTGAGCTCGAGTCCGTGCACGGCTGGCGACCGCAGTGGTTGCTTTGCCGGAAACATCATCCCGGACAGCAGAATCTCGCCGGTGGCCAAAGAGCTGATGGTGTTCTGGCCCGAGCCACAACAGACCAATGCCAACCCGCTGGTTGGCGCCAACTTTACGGGGTTCGAGGAGCGCGATCTGGACGACGACCAGATGTTCCTGCGCATCGATCACAACGTGTCGCAAAACGATCGCATCTTCGCGCGCTACGCCTTCGACGACGTCAGCTACACGGTGACGCCGGGCGACAATCCGAACTTCACGTACTTCGTCGCCGGACGGACACAGAACATCGGCGTGGCCTGGATTCACATGTTTTCGTCCACTTTCATCAACGAGGCGCGCTACGGCTACAACCGGTCGGTGGACAACACGCTGAATCCACGGGCCAATACCGACTTTGACGTGCAGGCCCTCGGCCTCACCGGCTTCCGCGTCGTCAACGACGGCAACCGGCCGTTCACCCCGCGTGAAACGGGTGTGCCGACCATTACGGTCAACAGTTTCTCGACGCTCGCGGAGCAGGACGGCGGCAACGGATTCGACTACAACAACCTGCACCAGTTCAACGACAACCTGACGTGGGCGCACGGCTCCCACACCACGAAGATGGGCTTCGACTACCGGTGGCTGTCGCTGTTTCGCGGCGCCGCCAACGTGCCGCGAGGCGGATTGAATTTCAACGGCGATATCGCAAACAACGGCTTCGCAGCGTTCCTGCTCGGGTTGCCGTCGAGCACGGTGACGCCGGAGGGACTGCCACTCACCGAGACGCGGCAACAGCGACTCGCGCTGTACGCGATGGACGACTGGAAGGCGACGCGCAAGCTGTCCGTCAACTATGGCCTGCGCTGGGAGTACAACACGCCGGCGGTGGATATTGACGGGCTGTGGCGCAGTCTAAGCTTCACGCAGCTCACGAGCGGGCTGCCCACGCTGGTGCCGGAGATCGGCACCGAGTTCGAGTTCTACAAGGCTCAGACGTCGCTGTTCATGCCACGCATCGGGCTTGCGTATCGTCCGGCCGAGGATTGGGTCCTGCGTTCGGGCTTCGGCATCTACTACAACGTGCACCAGTTGAACAACTACACCATTCTCAACCTGAACCCGCCGAAATCAGGCACCAGCAACTTCACGAATTCCTCGTCGGGCGGCAGGATTACCAACAGTGCCGGTCAGCCCATCCTGACCTACGCGGAGCCGTTTGGCACCGTGAACCCCGCCAACGCGACGGGCATCAACGCGCTCAGCCCCGACAACAACCAGCCCTATACGACGCAGTGGAGCCTCGACGTGCAACGTCGCCTGCCACTGGATTTCGTTCTGTCGGTGGGCTATGTCGGGAACAAGGGCACGCATCTCGATCAGACGGTCGAGTTGAACGCGCCGCCGCCGGCAATCGGCGGCAACGTCAACGCGCGGCGTCCGATCCCGTTGTTCGCAGACGGACCCAACGGTCTCACGCGTCCGCTCAACCGCCTGCGGTGGCTGACCTCTGATGGCAACTCCTGGTACCACGCGTTGCAGGTCAACGCCCAGCGACGCTTCAGCCGCGGCTTCCAGGTCAACGTCGCCTATACCTACGGGAAGGCCATGGGCGAGGGCTACGGCCGCAACGAAGGCGCTGGCGCAATCCCCAATTCGTACCAGAACCCGCGCGACCGGGCCGCCGAGAAGACGCGCTACGGGTTCGACCTGCGTCACAGCACGGTAATCAATTTTCTATACGAAGTGCCGGTGATTCCGATGTTCCAGGAGAATGCCTTACGGCACGTCTTCGGCGGGTGGCAGGCCAACGGCATCGTGCAGCTGAGAACGGGGCTGCCGTTCACGGTGACGCAGGGCAACACGATCAATACGGTTGAAGGGCACGTTCGCCCCGACCGGTTGAGCGACGGTGCGCTGTCGAGTCCGACCGTCAACAAGTGGTTCGATCCCGACGCCTTCCGCGTGGTGACGTGCGCCGAGCCTGGCGCACGAGGCACGGCCGCTGGAGACGAGTTGAACGCGTACTTGTCGCAGTTTTGCCACTACGGCGATTCGGGGCAGGGCGTCCTCGAGGGGCCCGGCTTCAAGAACGTCGACTTCTCGCTGATGAAAGACTTCGAACTCAACGGTGACATGCGCGTGCAGTTTCGGTGGGAGATCTTCAACCTGTTCAATACGCCGCAGTTCGGTGTGCCAAACTCGGCGCTGAACGCCTCACCGGCGTTTCTGCCCTCGGTGGCGGGCGGCGCCTTCCCGAGCCAGGTGACGCCGTCGCGCGGGCCCGGATCGATTTCGACGTTGGCTGCGCCGATGCGGCAGATGCAGTTCGGGCTGAAGCTGCTGTTCTGATCGACCGCTGCAGCGCGAAATTACGCTGATCGACCAGTCGCCGCACGGGATGACGTGCTTACGCCTTTCTGACGCATGCGGTCACGGACACCTGGAAGCGCACGGAACGGAACGACTGTCGATCCGTTTCGTTCAGCTGTCATCGAAGGGCGCGCCGGCGAAGGTGGCGCGCAGCCGATGGGTGAGGCCAACGTGAAGATGACGCGGAACGTCTACCGCTGTTGACTATGGCGGTTGGTGCGCCCTGCAGGACTCGAACCTGCGACCTCCTGGTTCGTAGCCAGACGCTCTATCCAACTGAGCTAAGGGCGCATGGGGCTGGCGCTCACGGCCTGCTGGGCCCGCGGCGCGATCGCGAAACTACGACTATACCATAGGGATTGCTGCGGTCCGCCGGGCGCCAAGGGACCTCGGCGCTACACTGTCGGCCGTCGGTCGAGTCGTGCGCCGTAGTCCCGCTGCGGTGGTCCACCAGTGGTTGACCGTTGTCCGTCGCGCCCCGGCCCAACGAGCGGCCAGCGGCCCGCCAGCGCCTGGCGCCGAGCACCCAGCGCCACCGCCCACCGCCCACCGCCCACCGCCGTAGCCGCTAGTCCTTCTCCTTGAACCCCACGGGCAGCGCCACGTCGCCCGCCGTCACGTCCTTCGACACGCTCAGCGTCTCGGTCACCATCGTCATCACGGTGGCGCGGCCGGGCGCCGTGTTGGCCGGCGCGGAGGCAGGGTCCTCAGCTTTCTTCTTCATCATCTTCCGCGCGAGCATGCCGCCGAGGCCGCCGACCGACGCCGGCGTATCGGACCCCTTCGACTCCTGCTGCCGGGCCTCGGCCTGCTGCTCGGGGCTCTGCACCGCGTCGAAGGTCATCGTCGTCAGAACCGGCGTCCCCTCGACCTTCATGCCCTCCGTGCGCATCTTCCCCATCGCTTCCTTGAGCATCGGGTACATCGCGAAGGCTGCCGCCATCTGGTCCGCCGACACCGCGCCGGCAGTTATCGGCGACTGGAGCTTCTGCATGTAACGCACCTGGAAGTCGGCGACGTCGTTCGTCGAGTCCATGCCTGGTGAAAGCCAGCTGTCGGCGGTCAGCACCATGCCGCCGCCCTGTTCCAGGGTCTGGCCCTTCGGTCGGACGGTGACGGTGGTGATGGACTGCTTCGCGGCGAAGCCATTGACGGTCCTGGCCGCACCTGTCGATTTGGTGACGACGTCGATCTGGTACTCGGGGGGCTTCTCGCCGCTCTCGGCGGACTTCTCTTCCTGCTTCTCCGCCTTCGCGCGCTCCTGTCGTACCTTCTCCTCCGCCTCGCGCATCCTGCGGCGCAGCTCCTCGAAGGTGGTCACCTTGTACGACTTGTTCTCGAAGTTGATGTCGTACACCTTCTCCTCGGCCAGGTCGACGAGCTGGCCGGTGTCGCCGCTGGACGTCAGCATCCGGTCGCCTTTCACCGCAACCTTGGAGACGACGCCCTCCCGGGCCGCCTTGCCCCCGAACATGTTGAACATGCGGCCGAGCCCACCGGCGAACTTGACCTGCCCCTTCTGCTCCGTCTTGATGTCGGCGTGGATCGCGGCACCGCAGCCGACGACGATACAGAAGACGGATGCGAGGGTGCGGCGGGTGCGATTGATGCGTGTCATCGATGCGGATCTCCTATGGTGACTCCGGTGGGGAACCGTTTCGGAATCGGAGTCGCAGGATAGCACTTGTATCGGCGGGAGCCTGGACCGATCGCGGTCTTGGTGCAGGCTCTGACGACCAACCATCGATCACCGCAGGAACGTACCAGTCGTTCTTCAGCGAACCAGGAGAGGCGGTGAGGTCCGCCGCCCGATGCGGCGGCGGACACTTTCAGGGCCTTCAGCACGCAATCGGTCGCGCTTACGGTGTGGCGGGCAGAACGGTGGTGTCGTTCTTCGGCAATCCCGGCGACGACTGGAAGTAGGTGGTCGGGCTCAGCACGATTTGATCGATGGACACACCGTCCTGACGCCGCTGTATGCGGATGGTCTGTGGTCCGGAGGCGGCGAAATAGACGGGCTGACCGCGGACGCCAATGCCCCATCCATTGTCATGCCATCCCCAGCCCGCCAGGCCGCAAGCCGAGCACTCTTCAACGCTCAGGGCGATGCCCGACCCCGAACCGATGCGCCACACGGCCTTGCCCGCGGCGTCTACCGAGCTCGTGAACTGCGCCCACACGGAGTCGTTCGGCCAGGCGTTCGCATCCGCCCGTCCGCGCATCCACAGCCGATAGGGTTTGCCGGCCTGCGCGTAGAACCTGAGCTCGAAATAGTTGGACGGGCTCAGGGCGGGCACGGTGACCGTGGCACGGCCGCCGTCCGGATCGCGAACCCTGTAGCCGCCCGCTGCTGTTCCGTCCTGGACCAGCGTCCATGCGCCGACGCGAACGGCAGCTTTCGCTGCGTGGAGCACGATGGTGCCGGTGCCGGACGCCGCTGGCGTTGCAGACGCCAGACTGCTGTAGGGTGACACGGCGCTCGTTGTGGCCGCGCGGACGCGATAGTAGTACGTCCGGCCGGCCGTGAGCCCGGGGTCCGTGTGGGTGGTCACGTTCGCCGACACTGTGGCAATCTGCGAAAATCCGGAACCCGAGGTGGTGCTGCGTTCGACGCGGTAATGCGTCTCCCCGGAAACATCGTTCCAGCGCAGCGCGATCTGGGTCGCCGAGCTGACCGTCGCCGTGAGGCCGCTCGGAGCGGCAAGCAGCGTCAGCCCGCCCGTCCCGGTCGTGAAGCGCCACGTCGTTCCCGTCCTTGAGAGTCGTGCCATCGTACGACTCACCACGCGCCAGTAGTACGTGGTCGATCCAGCCAGTGTGGCCGGTCGAAAAGCCTCGAGCCGGCCCGCCTCGGGGCTGCCAAGCCTGGCGTCGCGCGCGACGAGCGGCAGGTTGTTGGGATCCGTACCGAGATAGACGTCGTACAGGTGTGCCCAGCTCCCGCCCTGCCATGTCAGTGCCGCCCCGGTGCTCACGCCCGTGTTGCCGTTTGCGGGGCTCACATAGGCGGGACTGTCAGGGCCCGAGGGTACGAACGGCTTGTATTCGGTCGCCGAGTTCCACTTGCTGACGAACTGGTCCCTGAACCACCGCCAGACCCATCCACCTGCGTCACACCATAGACCGGCCCTGCACACCTGCGAGGTGAACAGGTTGTGCTCCTGCTCTACGTCAGCGGCCTCCGGGGACCAGTTGGACGATCCGAAGATCACCTCGCCGAGCCCGCGGAGCACGACCGACTTCTGATGTGTCAGCCCGAGGTGCTTGCGATCCTTTACCGGAATCCCGGCGGCGTACATCCGGTCCACGTTATAGGCGTGCCAGAGGAAGCGGCGGTCGCGGTAGTTGTCCTGCTCCATGATCAATCGCACGGCCACGCCACGGGCCTTGGCGCTGATCATCGCGTCGGCGTGCCTGGAGTCCGGCACGCGGAACATGATCACGTCGATTCCGACGGTCTCGCGCGCGTAGCGCGCCACCGCCCGCACCGCAAAATCCTGCGTCGGCGGGAAGTTGAGCGATGGGTCTTGCGGGAAGATTCCGTACACACGCTGCGGTGTGCTCGAGATGTTCGCGTAGTTGACGATGCTCCCGGTCGTATCCGTCCAGAGGTTGTCGTACCTGGTTCGGAAGGTGTTCGTCAGGCTGGGATTGTCGGAGAAAAACACTGCCTCGTCGATGTAGTTGACGTAGGGGATCGCGGGGACGAACGAGTACGGTGTGTAGTTGGCTGCGCTGAACTCGACGACGTCCTGGCCGGCGAACAGCATCATCTTCCAGTGCAGAATGTCCGAGGGCTTCTGGGCGGCCTTCATCCGCATCGGGATACCGGCAGTCTTGAGCCGGTCGAGCATCTCGGCGTTCAAACCCTTGCTCGCGTTCGCGCGGGGATCCACCAGTACCCGCACGGGGACGCCAGCCCGCTTCCGGGAAATCAGGGCGTCCACGTACCGGGAGTCCTGCATGAACCAGAAGGCGACGTCGATTCCCTGCCGCTCGTTCGCGATGAGCCTCAGGAGCGGTGCGCGACAGTCTTCCCGCCGGGTGTCGCACAATCGGTCGCCGGCGGCAGCGGTCACCGGAAGCAGCATCCAGGATGCGAGCACGATCGGATAGAGCCTTCGCATGGTTCACCCGCGGCAAAGGGCGTCCCCACCGTGCTGCACCGGATGTGCGGCGACGTGGGCAGACGCATGTGTCTTTGCCTAAGAACGCGGGGACCGGGGAGAGAACCTATCAGGCGGTCAGAATCGCGGCACTTCGAGGGCGGAATACCGGCTGCGTCGGAGGTCGGCGATCGGGCGGAGCTCAGCGAGCAATTGCTGGAACGACGGGTGACGCCGTATGGGGTCGAGCAGGGGATCCTTTTCGAAGCAGGCGTAGCATGGGAAACCGGTTTGCGCCGCCCGCTGCAGCCACCTCACGGCTTCTTCGGCCTCTCCGAGTTGCGCATACGCGGTGCCGATCCGGTGGCTCACATGGTGATCCGGCGACCGGCGGGCGATCAACGCGTTCAGGCGACGCCGGGCCTCGCCGTGGTCGCCACCTGCGGCGTCGATCGCGGCGAGCGACGCGTTGGCCCGGTCGCGCATGACATGCTGAGGACTCGCCTCGACTCGCTCCAGGAGCGCACGGCTCCGCTCGAGCTCTCGGAGGTAGTACCAGGTTTCGCCGAGCATCCAGCGCGGACCATCATCGGAGCTCCGCTCGCTCTCACCGAGAAACTCCGCCGCGGTCTCGAACCGTCCGTCGTAGAGCGCCGACCGGCCCCGGTTACGGATATATTCGGGTCGGGTCCTCGGGTTCGCCGCGAAACCGGCTTGGGCGGCACGGTCGGACAATTCGAACAACCCGAGATGGTAGAACGCCGTCGCCAGGTTGTAGTGCGGCAGCGCCAGACTGGGGCTGAGCGTAAGGGCCCGAACGCTCTCCTCGATCACCTCGGTCCACTGAAACTCTGTAAAGCGATAGACCGCGGCGAGCGCCTCGTGAGTCTGCGCCGAGAGCGGATCGAGCTTGGCCGCGAGCTGGGCGGCAGCCATCGCAGCCTCCCTCCGCCGGCTGCTCTCGTCCGGCGAACTGGCATACCAGGGCCTCCGGACGAGGGCCATCGCCAGCCCCGCCTGCGCAGCCGCGAATTTCGGATCGTGCTGCAGTGCTCGTCTGAAGGCGTTCACGGCCGCATCGACTCCCTGTTCACCGACTTGCGTGAGCGCCGTCCGCCCTTTCAGGTATTGCTCGTACGCGGCAGTATTCGTCGTGAGCTGCCGGCCCAGGCGATCGCGTTCCCTGGCGTTCAGGCCCACTTTGAACATTCGCACAACCTGCTCCGCAACCGTCTCTTCGAGCTTCAACAGTCTGTCGCTCGGGACGTCGATTGTTTCGTGCCTCTCGGTGGTGCCGTCGGTTCTGACCAGCCTCAGGTCCACGACATAGCCATCGGGCCCGCGCCGAGCGGTGCCGCTCAGCACGTGCGTGGCGCCGAGCTCGCGGGCAATCGCCGCGGGATCCTGGTCGTCGCGGTAGGTCACGACAGACCCTGATTTGCAGCACCTTCAGCGATCGAACCGTCGAGAGCCGCGCGATGATGCTGTCCGCGATGCCGACGCGGAGGTGCTGGTCGCTCTGGCTCACGCCTTCGAGGCGGAATGGGAGAACGGCCAGCACCGGCAAGGGGCTGGAGGTCCGTGGAGACACCGGCTCGCGCCGATGTTGCACCGTCCACCATGCGCCACCGAACCCAGCCAGCAGCAGCACCGCCAGACCTGCGCGTGCCGGGCGGGAGCGAAGCCACGCAAGGACCCTGGTTCCGAGAGCGGGCCGCGGGCTGTCCCGGGCGAGCGCGGGGGCATCGCGTTGTACGCCTTGATTCCCGACGCTACCGATTACGTCGGAGAGCGCCTGCCGCACGTCGGCTGCGCTGCCAAACCGTTCGGCCGGGTTCTTTGCGAGGCAGCGTTCGATCACCAACCGGAGCGGATGCGGTACGGTGTCGGGCAATGGACGCGGCGGCTCATGGAGAATCGCCCCGGCGAGCTCGTACTCCGTCTGCCCGGCGAAGGGCAGCTCGCGTGCGGTCATTTCGTGGAGCAGCACACCCAGCGCCCAGATGTCGCTGCGGCGATCAGCGGGCTCGCCGCGGAGCAGCTCCGGGGCCATGTACGCAGGCGTTCCGGACAGCTTATGAGACGGAGCTGCGCCGCCTCGCGTGAGCGCCGCCACGGACGCGGCATCGAGCCGTCGCGCAATCCCGAAGTCCACCACCTTGATGTGGTCGGACTCGGTGACCATCACGTTGGCCGACTTCAGATCCTTGTGCAGTACGCCCCGATCGTGCGCATGCGCCAGCGCATCGGCAACCTCGATCCCGTATCGGAGCACCCGCTCGAGCGGCAGGGGCGAGTCGCCGAGCAGCTGCGTGACGGTGGGGCCCGCGACGTACTCCATCACCAGATACGCGCGACCGTCGAACTCGTACACCTCGTGGACCGTGCAGACGTTCGGATGTGTCAGGCGTGCGGCCGCCTGGGCCTCCCGCCGAAGATCGGCAGGCGTGCGCGCGTGGCCGTTGCTACCTTCACGCAGGATCTTGAGGGCGACGTCGCGCTCGAGCGCCTGGTCCCAGGCGCGATACACCGCACCCATGCCGCCCACGCCCAGCAGCTCTCGCACTTCGTAGTGGCCGACCTGGGCACCGGGCGGCATGGCGCTGCTCTCGGCCAGCCGCAACGCCGCCTCGTGCAGCACTGAATTTTCCAGGAACTTGCTGTCTTGCGCGTGACTCTCGACCAGCGACTGCACTTCGGACAGGAGCCCCCGGTCGGTGCCGCATGCCCGTTCCACGAATCCTGCGCGGGCGTCCGGCGCCTGCTCGAGCGCCTCATGGTAGATGCGCTCGATGCGCCGCCACCGTTCAGGATCCAACGCTCAGCTCCCGCTGCAGCCACGCCTTCGCCAGGCTCCAATCGCGCATGACGGTGACCGCCGAGACGTCGAGGAGGTCCGCGGTCTCATCGACGGTCAGCCCGCCGAAGTACCGGAGTTCAACCACTCTGGCCTTCCGGGAGTCGAGTGACGCCAGGCGTTGGAGCGCCTCATCGAGCGCTATCAGCGCGGGGCCACGCTCAGGTGCGAACACTGCCTCTTCGTCCAGCGACACCGGTGCGAGGCCCGCTCCCTGACGCTTCGCGGAGTGACGTGCCCGCGCATGGTCCACGAGAATGCGGCGCATGAACTGCGCGGCCATGCCGAAGAACTGCGCGCGCGACCGCCAGTCGGTGCGCGTCTGCCCGATGAGACGCAGGTAGGCTTCGTTGATCAGTGCGGTGGTCTGGAGGGTGTGGCCGGGCCGCTCCCGTCGCATGTAGCCGCGTGCGAGACGATGGAGCTCACCGTAGACGAGACTCATGAGCTCGTCGCGCGCCGCCGTCTCTCCGTTACGCCACGCCTCCAGCAGGTGGGTGATCTGGTTCGGCGGGTGCGACGACATGGCGAGGCCTCGTCCGGTGCAAAACTGAGCCAGACTGGGAACGGCCCAGAGGGTAACACAGGGCTGCCGCGCAACCGGAGCACTTG
>CAVUCH010000024.1:0-69838 GCA_963739995.1 Vicinamibacteria bacterium
CGGCGACGAGCTACCGCTATCGCGTGCGGGCCACCGATGCAGCCGGCAATATGAGTGGATAATCAGCGATCGCGAGTGCGACGACTCCCGCGGCCGTAGACACGCAGCAGCCTCGGTGCCAACCAATGTGGCGGCCACGGCAGGATCGGCACGCAGATTACGGTTTCGTCGACGCCGTCGAGCGACAACGTGGGGGTAACGGCGTATCACATCCAGCGGTGCCAGGGGTCGGGCTGCACGGCCTTTGCTGAGATCGGCACGGCGACGACGACCAGCTACAGCAACCCGGGCTGGCGGGGACGACGAGCTACAGCTATCGCGTGCGGGCCACCGACGCCGCCGGCAATCTCAGCGCTTACTCGAATACCGCGAACGCTACGACGCCGAGCGGCGTGTCAGTGGGCTTGGTGGCGGCCTTTGGGTTTGAGGAGGGGGCGGGGAGCACCACGGCTGACGCCTCGGGCACCGGTAACACGGGCACGATTAGCGGCGCGACCTGGACGACGCAGGGGCGCTTTGGGAAGGCACTCAGCTTCAACGGGTCGAGCAGCCGGGTGAGCGTGGCGGCGGCCGCGAGTCTGAATCTGGGCGCGGCGATGACGCTCGAAGGCTCGATCTACCCCACGGCCGCGCAGAGCGGCTGGCGCACCATCCTCCAGCGACAGACGAATGCCTATTTTCTGAATGCGAGCAACAGCACCGGGCCACTACGGCCGTCGGGCGGCGGCACGTTCGGGACGACCACCACGTTTGTCAGCGGCACCACGGCCAATCCCGTCAATACCTGGACGCACGTGGCGGTGACCTACGACGGCGCGTTGCTGCGGCTGTACATCAACGGAGCACAGGCGGCCAGTCGGCCACAGACGGGCACCATCCAGGCGTCGACCAGCCCGTTGTGGATCGGCGGCAATAGTCCCTATGGCGAGTACTTCCAGGGCATCCTCGACGACATTCGCATCTATAACCGGGCCCTGACCGACGCCGAGATTCAGGGCGACATGATCACGCCCGTGCAAGCCGGAGGGGGCCCGGACACGACCTCCCCGACCGTGCCGACCAACGTGACGGGCACGGCGGGATCCAGCACGCAGATTACGGTCTCGTGGACGGCGTCGAGCGACAACATCGGCGTGACGGGCTATCGCATCGAGCGCTGCCAGGGCTCGGGCTGCACGGCCTTTGCGGAGATCGGCACGGCGACGACGACCAGCTACAGCAACACGGGCTTGGCAGCGGCGACGAGCTACCGCTATCGCGTGCGGGCCACCGATGCAGCCGGCAATATGAGTGGATACTCAGCGATCGCGAGTGCGACGACTCCCGCGGCCGTAGACACACAGGCACCCTCGGTGCCAACCAATGTGGCGGCCACGGCAGGATCGAGCACGCAGATTACGGTTTCGTGGACGCCGTCGAGCGACAACGTGGGGGTAACAGCGTATCGCATCGAGCGGTGCCAGGGGTCGGGCTGCACGGCCTTTGCGGAGATCGGCACGGCGACGACGACCAGCTACAGCAACCCGGGCTTGGCGGGGACGACGAGCTACAGCTATCGCGTGCGGGCCACCGACGCCGCCGGCAATCTCAGCGCTTACTCGAATACCGCGACCGCTACGACGCCGAGCGGCGTGTCAGTGGGCTTGGTGGCGGCCTTTGGGTTTGAGGAGGGGGCGGGGAGCACCACGGCTGACGCCTCGGGCACCGGTAACACGGGCACGATTAGCGGCGCGACCTGGACGACGCAGGGGCGCTTTGGGAAGGCACTCAGCTTCAACGGGTCGAGCAGCCGGGTGAGCGTGGCGGCGGCCGCGAGTCTGAATCTGGGCGCGGCGATGACGCTCGAAGGCTGGATATACCCCACGGCCGCGCAGAGCGGCTGGCGCACCATCCTCCAGCGACAGACGAATGCCTATTTTCTGAATGCGAGCAACAGCACCGGGCCACTACGGCCGTCGGGCGGCGGCACGTTCGGGACGACCACCACGTTTGTCAGCGGCACCACGGCCAATCCCGTCAATACCTGGACGCACGTGGCGGTGACCTACGACGGCGCGTTGCTGCGGTTGTAAATCAACGGAGCACAGGCGGCCAGTCGGCCACAGACGGGCACCATCCAGGCGTCGACCAGCCCGTTGTGGATCGGCGGCAATAGTCCCTATGGCGAGTACTTCCAGGGCATCCTCGACGACATTCGCATCTATAACCGGGCCCTGACCGACGCCGAGATTCAGGGCGACATGATCACGCCCGTGCAAGCCGGAGGGGCAGCTCCTCCAGCTATCACCATCTCTGCGCCCGAGCCTGGCTCCACGTTGAGTGGAACGGCAAGTTTCGCCGTCACCGTCACGAGCGGCACGGTTCAGGGCGTGCAGTTCCAAGTGGACGGCGTGAATGTTGGTCCCGTGGTGACCGCACCCTACACGCTTGCATTCGACACGCGCCAGTTTTCGAACGGAACGCACACGATCGGTGCCTATGCCTGGGACATCCAGAGAACGGTGGTAACTGCCACGACGGTGACCGTGCAATTCTCGAACACGAACCCGGGCAACCCGGCACAGACCGGCCTGTGGTCTGGAGTCTTTTCGTGGCCGCTCGTCTCGGTGCACATCAATCTGCTGAAGAATGGGAAGGTTCTGGCTTGGGATCGGATGAACAGCGGGAATCCCGATCCTCAGGTGTGGGATCCGTTGACGAGCGGATTCACACCGGCGGCAACGAACGATGGCTACAATCTGTTCTGTGCCGGCCAGGCCATACTGCCGGACGGCCGGCTCATATCGGTGGGCGGCCATATCTCCGACCACGTCGGCCTGCCCGCAGCACAGATCTTCGATGCGGCGTCGAACGTCTGGACTTCGACGCCCAATATGACCTACGCCCGCTGGTACCCCACGGTCACCACACTGTCGGACGGTCGGGTGCTCGTGCTGTCGGGTGAGGTCAATTGTCGGGGGTGTTACGCAGCCGTCCCAGAGATCTATGACCCGTCAGCCAACAGCTGGGTGACCGTACCCTCCGCATCGCTCAGCATTCCCTGGTATCCTCACGCCTTCGTGCTGCCAGACGGTCGGGTAGTGACCGCTGGGACGACAGAAAAGCCGTTCACCACGAACGTGCTGAACATCCAGACGCAGGCATGGTCGACCGTCGACTCACGCTTCCTCAGCGGATACAGTTCGGCGATGTACGTTCCCGGCAAGATCCTGAAGACGGGCTCATCGACCGACTCGGGTGGTAGCGGCAATTCGTCTGCGCAAGCGTGGGTGCTCGACATGACGCTGCCTGCGCCCCAGTGGCGGCAGATCGCATCCATGGCGTTTCCGCGTGCGTATCACGTGGAGACCATTCTTCCCGACGGCACGGTCTTGGTCACAGGCGGGGGGAGGACGATCGGCGCCTACGATGTTGCAAACGCGGTGTCCCAAGCTGAGCTGTGGTCTCCGGCGACGGAAACATGGGCGACCCTCGCCAGCATGAACGCTCCGCGCCTGTACCATGGGACAGCCCTGCTCCTTCCCGATGCGCGGGTGTTGGTGGCCGGCGGGGGGCGAAGCCCGGGTCCGGATCCTCGCGACCAGGAGAATGCGGAAATTTTCGCGCCGCCCTATCTGTTCAGAGGACCTCGACCGACGATTAGCGCGGCTCCCACACGACTGACACTAGGTCAGAACTTCGCGGTGACCACCCCAGACGCCGCCCGGATTAGCAAGGTGACGCTCGTGGCCGCCGGTGCGATGACGCACGGGTTCAACATGAGTCAGCGGTTTCTGCCGCTTTCGTTCACGGTCGCGGGAAACACGCTGACGGTGGCTGCGCCGGCCAACGCCAATCTCGCGCCGCCTGGCGTATACTTGCTGTTTGTCATCGATTCGAATGGCGTACCTTCGGTTGGATCGTTCGTCACGTTCTGATCTGGTGCGTGCGGGCGCACTCGCGACCCGTTGACAGACTTTAGTCTCCGGCAACACGGACATCGGCAGGTACAGTACCGGGGAGATGCGACGAATAGCCAAAGAGCAGCCCCAATATCTCGAATCGCCAGTCGCCTTGGGAAGTGAGGCATTGGCGGACTCTTTGCTCGTCGAGATGACGACTGGCTTCGGCAGGACCGGGGTGGCTCCTGTTGGTACCGCATCCGGCTGAGCGTCCATCAGGCCGGGAATCCCCGGCAATCTCGAATCTCAATGAAAATACTCCTTACTGGCCACCGTGGATACATTGGTTCGGTCATGTCGGGTATCCTGCAGCGGGCGGGACACGACGTAACCGGTCTCGATGCGGATTTTTACAGGGGCTGCGACTTTGGTCCGGCCGGCCCTGCGATACCGTCGCTCGGCCAGGACGTTCGTAACGTTGAAGTAGATGATCTCTGCGGCTTTGACGCGGTCATCCACCTGGCTGCGTTGTCGAACGATCCGCTGGGCTGTCTCGACGAAGCTCGCACTTACGAAATCAATCACCACGGCAGCGTGCAGCTGGCAACGCGTGCGAAGGCGGCCGGCGTATCACGCTTTCTGTTCGCGTCGTCCTGCAGCTTGTATGGCGCCGCCGGCGACGCCCTTCTTGACGAGAGCGCCTCGTTCCGCCCGGTTACGGCGTATGGCCGGTCAAAGGTCCTCGCCGAGACCGACGTCGCGAGCCTTGCGGACGGATCCTTCAGCCCGACGTTTTTGCGCAATGCCACCGCCTATGGGGTATCGCCCCGCCTGAGGGCCGACATCGTCGTCAACAATCTCGTGGGCATGGCCTATACGACCGGTGACGTGCTCATCCAGAGCGACGGCACGCCGTGGCGGCCGCTGATTCACGTCCGAGACATCGCACGCGCCTTTCTCGCCGTGCTGCAGGCGCCACGGGCGGCCGTCCACAACGAAGCCTTCAACGTCGGCAGCACGCAAGAGAACTATATGGTCCGCGACGTCGCCGAGATCGTCCGGGCTGTGGTGCCCGGTTGCTCGATCAGGTACGCGGAAGGAGCGGGTCCTGACCCGCGATGCTATCGCGTGAGCTGTGACAAGCTGCTGAGGCACGTTCCCGATTTCCGGACCGAATGGAACGTGCGTCGCGGTGTCGAGGAGCTGTACAAGAGCTTCGTTCGGTACCGACTGACGAGTGACATGTTCCGTCAGTACATGCGTTTGACACGCATACAGGAGTTTCTCGCCGACGGACGACTCGACAGCGCCCTGCGCTGGCCAACGCCGACCGTAGTCGTCTAGGCTAGCGGGTGAATCTCCACCGTGCAGGAGACATGATCGATGAAGGTAGTTCTTTTCTGTGGCGGCTTGGGATTGAGGATCCGCGAATCACAGGAAAATGTCGCCAAGCCCATGGCCACAATAGGTTATCGGCCCATCCTGTGGCACGTGATGAAGTACTATGCTCATTTCGGGCACAAGGATTTCGTGCTGTGCCTCGGTTATCGTGGCGATGCCATCAAGAACTACTTCCTCAACTACAGCGAATGCGTGTCGAACGATTTCGTTTTGTCGGAAGGCGGCAAGAAGCTGGAGCTGATGGGTCAAGACATTCACGATTGGCGGATTACGTTCGTCGAAACCGGCGCCACAGCCAACATCGGCCAGCGCCTGTGGGCCGTCCAGCGGCACGTCGCCAACGACGAGGTGTTTCTCGCAAATTACAGCGACGGGCTGACGGATCTGTCGTTTCCGCATCAGCTCGCGCACTTCACCCAGCAGAATGCGGTGGCGAGTTTTGTCAGCGTGCGGCCGAATCTCAGCTACCATGTGGTCTCGGCCGAGCCCGACGGACGTGTGACCAGTATTCAAGAGATTCGGCGCGCATCGATTCGCATCAACGGGGGCTTCTTCATCCTGCGACCCGATATCTTCGACTACATGCGATTCGGCGAGGAGCTCGTGTGTGAGCCCTTCCAGCGGCTGATTGGTGCCCGCCGGCTGGCGGCGTACGAATACGATGGGTTCTGGATGTCGATGGACACGTTCAAGGACCGGCAGCAACTCGAGGAAATCTACGCGACGGGGCGGGCGCCCTGGGAGCTCTGGAACGGCGATGCGGCTGGATCGAGTCACCATCCGCTCATAGCCGTTTAGCGGATCAGCCACTCGATGCTGCCGCTGAATCTGGCGCCTCTCTCGCGGCGTCCGCTTCGGGTGCTCTGCCTTGGCGCCCACTCCGATGACATCGAGATCGGCTGTGGTGGCTTGATCCTCTCGCTGATCAAACTCCTACCCGACATCGAATTCCACTGGGCCGTCTTTTCTGCGCCGCCTGGACGCGACGCCGAAGCACGTGCCAGTGCTCGAGCCTTCCTAAGCGGTGTGCATCGACAGCGGGTGCTACTCGACGGGTTTCGCGACGGCTTTTTTCCTTATCAGGGCTCCGCCATCAAAGAAGCCTTCGAACGCCTGAAACAGGAGGTCGATGTGGATCTCATCCTCACCCATCATCGCGACGATCGGCACCAGGATCACCGGGTGCTTGCCGATCTCACGTGGAATACGTTCCGAGACCACTGGATCCTCGAGTACCGAGGTCCCGAAATACGATGGTGACCTGGGGCGGCCCAACGTATTCGTGCCGCTGGATCGGGAAATCTGCGAACGCAAGGTGACCTATCTCGAACGCGCATTCGGCAGCCAGCGCGACAAGCACTGGTTCTCCGCCGAGACCTTCATGGGGCTGATGCGAATCCGCGGATTGGAGTGCCGCGCGCCAAGCGGCTTTGCCGAAGCGTTCTACGGGCGCAAGACAGTGCTCGGCTTGCTGTCGTCCGAAACCGAAACACCCGGTGCTGATCCCGGACCTTCCTGATAATTGAGCGCGAGGAACGCCGGCTGGCATCGGTCACGACGATACGTGGCCGATGTTCCACGCCTGAAGCCTGACAATGCCCTCGCGACCGCCCGGTCGGCCAACCACCCGCTGATGGCTCGGTAACACCGTAGACGTGTACGCCCGTCGAGCCGTGCGCGTCCGACTGCCGCCACGTAGGCTGCGATCAGGCGGAGCCGCAGAATCGAGGGGGCGTTCACGACCAGCGGATCCACCCCTTCGGCGCGGGTGACGATGGATGATTTCGTATATGCTCGTCCGGGATGATCCCTATTGAAAAACTCTTCGCCGACAATCTCGCAGAACTTCCCGTGCAGTGACAACTCGGCGAGGAGCACGTGATCGGTTGCGGCATTGCTTGCCATGAGCCCGGTCAGACTCATGGCCTGCGCTCGAACGACCCCGAACAACGGTGTGCCCCAGAACGGAGCGTGCATCAGACGAGCGAACCGAACAGCCGGATCGGGGGATGTCACATCCGGCCCAGAGGCATGCGGCTGCGTGATTCGCCCGTGCTCGTCGATGCCCACGGGCCTCGCATGCGCGAGCACGACGCCGGGATCACGCTCGAGAACCTCGACACAGCGCCGGAGGAAGTCCCTTCCGCAGAGGTCGTCGTATGCGGCCCACTTGAAGAACTGCCCCGAAGAAAGTCGGAAGGCCTGGTTGAAGTTGCCGGCCAGCCCGACGTTGATCCGGTTCCGGACATAACGCACACGCTTGTCACTGGCGACGTAGTCGAGCGCAATCTCTCTCGTTCGGTCGGTGGATGCGTTGTCCGAGATGATCAGCTCAAAATCCTCATAGGTCTGTGCCAGGAGCGACTCGATTGTTTCTCCGAGGTACCGCTCACTGTCGAAGACTGTCAAACCGATGCTCACCTGCGGCACGATCGATTCCCCATTGCGGATGATCACAAGCCCTTGAATTGAGCTATTGATCCGCCACTCGCTCGAGCCAGATCTCACGCCAATACGGGTAGATCGCCCGGGGACAGAACTGGTGGTATTCCCCAGTGCACGTGACGTTCTCGAGAATAATGCAGTCCGACCCGATGTGCTTCATCTTGCCGGTGCCTTCCTCGATGATGCGATCGACCCGACGGAGCACGCGAGCAGTCCTGCCACAAAATCTGAGCATCTCGACATCGAAGGACAACCCGCGGTTCCGGTTCCGGGTGTCGAGCGTGCTCACGATTTCCGCCTTGCTTTTGATCCGCACGGTCTCGCCCGGCCGCAAGTGCAGGTGAGCCGACGGCGTTTTAGTCAGTCGTCCTTCCAGATGCGGATACCTCCTGCCGCCGTTGATGAGAGGCAGGTCTGGGACGCATTTTTTGTAAAGGGTTTGAAATCTGTTGTATACGCCGATACTGAGGCCGCGAATCGCGGCCCGCACCGTTACGTTGCCGGAGCGCACATCTCGCCAGTATTGTCTCGGATCCTCCAGCCGAAGGGGCGTGGTCGCCCTGTTGAGCTCGGTCGCCTGACATGAATAGATGCTCTCCGAGGGATCGCACTCGTGTGGCCTGACGGCAGTATCCGCGAGCGCTGTTTCAGTACACTGGGAGCGCTGCTCCTTGACCCGGCATTCCTCAAGCGGGGCCGTGTGATCGAACGCCGGGAGCTGAGCTTCCCGATCCCGCGAACGCTTCGCGCTCACTCTCTTGAGCCACGCCTCTTTCCAATAAATCAGGCATCCAGCCTGACAGCCTCCATGCGCCTCTCCGTCGCAACGGACGCCTTCAAGGTGCACGGCGGAACTCATACGCCTCATGCTCTTGAACTCGATCCGGTCGCATGCCTTTTCGGCCCGTTTCGAGATCCTGAAGCGGCTTCCGCAGTACTTAAGCATCTCCGGCATGAACGGCAGGGAATCGAGCCGACCATTCTCGTCGAGCGTCGCCAGGATCTCCTCCGGGGCTCTCACTTCGACCACCTCGCCTACTCCGAGCTCGACAACCGAGCCGGCGACCCTGTTGGCGGGCAGCAGCGCGCACGTAATTCTCTGCATCGTTTGCACGAGCGTCACCCGAGAGATGGCCACCGTCAGGACGGGACTCTTGTCGGCGCCCCTCAATTCACGACCAGACAACCAACCACACGATTGCCCGCCTGGCCGGCGTAATGGATACGGCTGAACCGTCTGAGAGCTGGCCAACGGCTGGCGATTCGCAGGTATCGCACCAGCGTCGGGCAGACGTCTGCAACCGGTGATAGCGAAAACCGTGCCGGCCGTGCATTCCGGGTGAGCCCGCCGCCCGCGCTGGGCAAAAGGACCGTGCGACCCTTGCGCTGCAAACCGCGGTAGAGTAGTCCTCCCCGGCGCCTTCTGTCTGCCTGCGTCCAGACATCTTCCACAGCCGCCATCGGGCTCAAGGAAAACAGATCAGAAATCTCGGTCCGATGCTTGCCTCTAAATCTGCACCGCCCGACACGGTTCGGCGCTACACTTCGAGCGTCGCACCGGTCCCCTAGGGGCGGGACCTGCCAGCTTCCTTTCATCATCTTCCGTAGCGAGCATGCCGCGCGTGCCGCTTCGGATTGAGCTTTGCCAGCAACCGTCGTCCGGTGGTTACGCAATTCGTCCTCTACGGCTTTTTACCCTTCTGGTATGTCGCCGTATACGTAGTCGCGACCGCTGGAGCCACGATCGTGTGCGACTGTGCGCCACCATCGGACCAGCTCACGAAGTAATGCCTCCCGCTCAGTACCTGCGGCGATGGTGCGCTGACCGAAACGGCCGATCCTACGATTACCGTGCGAGTGAAGGGTGCCGCCTGTCCCGTGACGCCAGCGACGAGCTGAAGCCCGGCTGGGCTCGACTGGAATGTGAGCTGAACCGTCTCAGGATCCAGCCGGACCGTCTCTCTCCGCTGCAAACCGCTTGCGTCAGTCGCCGTGAGCGCTAATTCGAGGTATGACGGATACTCGTGATCCGGCGCCGAGAACGATCCACCATAGGTTCCGTCAAACCGCTGAATCGTGTGACTATGACAATTGGACGGGCAGTGCTGCATGACCAAAGTCCAACTGAGCGCTGTGGCCGGGAGAGAGCCCTGTTCCGGGTCTGTGGCTGTCCCGGAAAAAGCGATGGTTTGGCCGACGCGCCACTTCAAGCTTGAGGTAGGCATCGTGATCGAGGGCACCGGCGGGTTGTTGTCCGCGCTGATCAGCACCGCAGCGACATCCGCGAAGTTCTGCGGATCACTGACACGCACCCGCGCAAGGTAGTCGCCGTTCTGAGTATAGGTGAACGTTGGCTGGGCCACAGTGGCGTCATCGAACTCACCATCGCCGTCCAGATCCCACGCGAACGTCAACGCGCCTCCCTCCGGGTCGCGCGAATCTCTCGCGTCGAAGCTCACCGTGAGAGGCACCGACCCGAACGTGGGCGACGCTTGAACGGTCGCCGTTGGCGGCAAGTTGCCGCTGACATAACGAATGCGATGTATCCGCTCGTCGTCGAAACCAGCGTAATAGATGTCGCCACCCGGTCCGCGGACCAGGAACACCGGGCCCCGCGCAGACGCCTTGACGGTGACCCGATTGTTCGGATTCGGCAGACCATTCGAGCCGGGCAGCATCGCCCAAATGCACTTCCGCGAGTAATCCGCAAAAAACAGTGCTCCGTCGTAGCTGTCCGGGTAGCTGCCGCCAGTGTAGAAGGCCAGACCGGCAATTGACGAACTGCCTGTGGAGCAGGCTTCTCCCGACACCACGGTGCTGCTGTGGTTGTATGTAAAGTACGGCGCCAGGACCGGGGACGGACTCGTTGAGTACAGAGTCTCACACACGGGCAGATTGTGAAGGTCGAACCCGCTCTGCCGAGCGCTACCTTCATAACACGGCCATCCGAAGTTCTCCACCGTCATATCTGCGCCGTCCACTACCCGGTTTATTTCCTCCCACTCCCTTGAACCGACGTCTCCGATCCACAGTTCGCGAGTGCCAGGCCTGATGGTGAAGCGGAATGGGTTCCGCAGGCCGTACGCGACGATGCGTCGTGCGTTCAGATCGCTGCTGCTGGCGAGCGGATTCATTGGAAAAGCGGCCCCTGAGCTGGGATCGATCCGGATGATGGTGCCGTCCAAGGTCGCAGGATCCGCCGGGGTTCGCAAATCCTGGCTCCGTAGCGCGCCGGCTTCGTTGACGGGATCGCCACTAGGTGGGTCTCCGGGAGTTTGCCCGTAATCAGCGTAATTGAAGCTCGCGCCCTCACCACCGCTGGCGTACAAGGCGCCGTCGGGACCGAAGAACAACGTGCCGACCGAGTGGCTTGGAAACTGCTGATACCAATCGCCGATGAGAACCTGCTCATCGAAGAGATTCCCGTCTGTCAAATCGATCCGCGAAAGCCGGCCACTCACCACACAGCCGTTCGTCGTGGCACCAGGCGGATCCGGACAGGTATCGGCCGTGCCGTCCGTCGTAGCCCACCGCGGCGCCAGGCCGCCGATGACCGCGTTGTATGTGTACAACATGTACGCATACGGCGATGCTGGGAAAGTGGGGTCCAGGGCCATCCCGAGCAGGCCACGGTCCCAGTAGTTGTGAACCTGCGTGCGCAGATCCGCCACGATGGTGGGCGTCGCGTCCTGCACGGTGTCAAACACCTTGATCAGGCCGCTTTTCTCAGCGACGAACACACGCGCGTCCGAGGCGAATGCGACCACCATGGGATCAAGCAGCCCAGTGAACGGCATCGTGGTGTCTTCGAAACCGGCGGTCGTCGTGAACACCCAGGTCGCTGTCGACATGACATTGCCCGCGAGGTCTTGAGCATTGCGCACCGTAACCGTGTATGTCCGCGCGCCGACGAGGTCGAGAGTAGGGTTGAGGGTTGCGGTGGCTGTTGCGGCGTCGTACGAAACAGTCGATGGGACGGCCACGTTGGCGGAATCTGTTAGCACCATCGAAATCGACGTGCCCAGCACGGGTTCGCTGAACACTGCTTGCACATCGATTACCGTCGAGACCCCGGTCGCGTTTGCGGGCGGCGTCGCGACGACGACGGTTGGAGGCTCTGTGTCGGCGGTCTGTGCGGGCAGCCGGGACCCAAGGCCCTGGCCAGCAATCATAGCCAGAGTCATCCAAACCAAAACAGCCAGGCTCGCGGGGCGCAAGACCGGCGCAAGCCCTCTTTTGGTTTCTCTCATGTAACCTCCCGACCTCAGCGAGCCGCGAGATTTACCGGGTTCCGATGAAACGTGACTGCAACCCAGGCCCGTAGTGAGCAGACACGCATCAGAAGCGGTCACAGAGCCGCCGTCAGCAGGGTCCGCCGCGGTGCTCGGCTTGACGGGGATTGCCTGAGCAGCCCGAACACACGGCCACATCGCGACTCCTCGTGACGAGCAATGGCGACCGAACCGGCGTGCCTTACGTTATTGCGATAACCGGAGCCGAAGGTGCCGGTGTATACCACACGGGAAGAAGATGACGCCAGCGCTTTTCAACAAACGCCTGAGGTGTCGGTGCTGCTGGTGGGAGACTGAGCACGTCAGCTGGGCAAACAGCCGACGGCCTGCCGAGCACTCTCACACACTGCCTTCAGTCCGGTCGGCCTCTGAACTGAGGAGGTCGACTGACGATGACGAGACGCCGCGACGACGGCTACGCAGGATCTGGGCGTGCCGCTCGTGGACAACCGCGAGATGCGATCACCCCTGCTATTTCAGCCACAAGGCCAAGAGCCGCTCGCGTGTCCAATCACCACGCATTCGGCCGCTGCCATCGGGCAGGCGGTCACGTCAACCAAGAAGGGCTGGGAGAGCACCGTGCCGCGGGCACACGGTCACGAGCCCGTCTGGACCGAGACTGGCGGGCTATCGGCTGAGTCGCGCGCCGCGCTGCGGCAGATCGATGTGAACTTCCGACTTGAGACATGAACGGGCGGGAATAAAGGTCGCTGCCCGGGACAGGCCAGCCTGAGGCCAGACAAGCCCATAGCCAGCAGACTGCCGCCTGAACGGTAGAGGCGCCGACCCGTCCTGCCTATAATTGGGGGTTCATGGCTGCCCTCCACCCGTTCCGCGCCCTGCGTCCGACGCCCGAACGGGCCGCGGCCGTCGCTGCCGTTCCCTACGACGTCGTCAACACCGACGAGGCGCGGGAGCTGGCTGCCGCGAATCCGTTCAGTTTTCTGCATGTCTCTCGTGCCGAGATCGATCTTCCGGCCGACACCCACCCGTACGCGGATGCCGTATACGCGACGGCGGCCCGCAACTTCGAACGGCTGCGGCAACAGGCGCCGCTCGTCCTGGACGAGACACCGCGCGTGTACCTGTACAAGCTGCGCATGGGCGCGCACGAGCAGACCGGCGTGGCCGGATGCTTCTCGGTCGACGAGTACGAGCGCGACATCATCCGCAAACACGAGCGCACGCGTAAGGACAAGGAGGACGACCGCACCCGGCACATTGTCGATCTGCGCGCGCAGACCGGACCGGTGTTCCTCACCTATCCCACCTCGGGCGCCGTCGACACCGTCGCGGCGCGGGTGGCGGGCAGCGCGCCGCTGTTCGACTTCACGGCACCGGACGGCGTGCAGCACACCGTGTGGCCCGTGCCGGATTGCGACGGAGCGGCGCTGGTGGCGGCCTTCGAGGCGATTCCCCTCCTGTACATCGCCGACGGCCATCACCGCGCCGCAAGCGCGATGCGTGCGCGCCAGGCGCTGCGCGGGCGGGCAGCCGGCGGCTCTGCCGCCGAAGCCGACACGTTCCTCGCCGTGGCGTTCCCGAGCGACCAGGCGCAGATCCTGCCCTACCACCGCGTGGTAAAGGACCTGGCCGGCCACTCGTCGGCGTCGTTGCTGGAGGCATTGGGCGCGCGGGTGCGCGTCCGTCCCGGCGGCGAGGCGCCCGCCGGGGCCGGCGAAGTCGCGATGTACCTGGCGGGCGGGTGGCACGCGCTCACACTCGCGCCCGCTTCGCCAGGCGCCGCGCCGGCCGATCATCTCGACGTCGCGCGCCTTCACGACCAGGTGCTCGCGCCCCTGCTGCAGGTCGGCGACGTACGCGTAGACAAGCGCATCGACTTCGTGGGAGGGATCCGGGGATCCCGTGCGCTCGCCCGGCTCGTAGATGAGGGCCAGGCTGCCATCGCATTCGCCATGCACGCGGTGAGCATCGGCGACCTGATGGCTATCGCCGACGCGGGCGGCATCATGCCGCCGAAATCCACCTGGTTCGAGCCGAAGCTGCGGGACGGACTCCTCAGCCATGTCATCTGACGCAAGCCGTCGGGAGGCTGACCGTGGACCTGGAGCTCGTAGTCCGTCCGCAGCCCGTCGCCCGTAGCCCGTAGCCCGTAACCCAGAACGTAAGTTCCCAATGAAAGTCCTTGTCGCCGACCAGTTCGAACAAAGCGGTCTCGACGGCCTGCGCGCCGCCGGGTGCGAGGTCGTCCATGACGCCGCCCTCAAGGACGAGGCGCTGACGGCGGCGCTGGGTGACACGAGGGCGCAGGTGCTCGTGGTCCGGTCGACCAAGGTCACGGCCGCGATGATGGACGCCGGCCAGCTCTCGCTCATCGTGCGGGCAGGTGCCGGCTACAACACGATCGATGTGGCTCACGCGTCGACGCGCGGCATCTACGTTTCGAACTGTCCCGGAAAGAATGCGATAGCCGTGGCGGAGCTCGCGTTCGGACTCATCCTCGCCATCGATCGGCGCATTCCCGATAACGTGGCCGCGCTGCGTGCGGCGACGTGGAACAAGAAGGAGTTCTCAGCCGCCGCTGGCGTCTACGGGAAGACGCTGGGGCTCCTGGGCTTCGGCAGCATCGGGCAGGAGCTCGCCCGGCGCGCCCAGGCGTTCGGACTGAACCTTCTGATCTGGTCGCGCCGCTTCGAGCAGGAGTCTCCAGCGGATCTCGCCGTGTTTGGCCTGGACCCGTCGAGCCGGTCGTCCAGTGTGACCATCGCGCGCTCGCCCGAGGAGGTCGCCGAGGGGGCCGACATCCTCAGCGTGCACGTGTCGCTCGCGCCCGAGACGAGGGGGTTGGTCGGCGCGGACATCCTGGGTCGACTGAAGCCGGGCGCCATGTTCATCAACACCGCGCGCGCCGAAGTGGTGGACTACGACGCACTCGAGGCGGCCGTTCGCGGGCGTGGCCTGCGCGTCGGACTCGACGTGTTCAGGAGCGAACCGGCGGGGGGGACCGGGAATTACAGCGACCCGCTGGTGCAGGCGCCCCGCGTATACGGCACGCACCACATCGGGGCCTCGACCGAGCAGGCGCAGGAGGCCATCGCAGCGGAGACGGTCCGCATCGTGCGCTCCTTCAAGGAAACGGGGCAGGTCCCGAACGTGGTGAACCTGGCGAGGCGCACCCCCGCGACGCACCGTCTTGTCGTGCGGCATCACAACCGCCGCGGCGTCCTCGCGCACGTGTTCGAACATCTGCGGGCGGCGCAGATCAACGTGGAAGAGACGCAGAACATCATTTTCGAGGGCGCGCATGCCGCAGTTGCCCGCATCGACCTCGATCGCGCCCCGGCTGACGATGTCGTGAGGCAGATCGAGTCGGGCAACAACGACATCATCAGCGTGCAGGTGGTCGCTATCTGACGAATGCCCGATGCAGAATGCAGAATGCGGAAGAGCGATCATCGACGGCCCGAGCGGACTCAGGCCTCCACAGCGTCGGCTCACGCGCCGCCGGGCAGAAGACGACTTGACATTGACGCTTCAGTGCTGACAACCGATTACTGATTCGATAACTGAACGTCTCTCTCATACCGAGGTCACTCACATGCCAACCGTTACGCGTATTCTGAATTTCTCGTCCGGTCCCGCGGTGCTGCCCGTTCCGGTGCTCGAGCAGGTGCAGCGCGATCTGCTCGCCCTGCCCGGCGTCGGCATGTCGGTCATGGAGATCAGCCACCGGTCCTCCACCTTCGAAAGCATCCTCCAGAAGGCAGAGAGCGACATCCGGGCGCTCGCGAATATCCCGGCGAACTACAAGGTCCTCTTTCTCCAGGGCGGCGCGACGCTGCAGTTCTCCATGGTGCCGCTCAACCTGCTCACCGAGGGCGGCACCGCCGACTACCTCATGACCGGGACGTGGGCGGACAAGGCGGCCAAGGAAGCGCGCCGGGTCGGGAGGGTGAACGAGACCGGTTCGACGAAGGCCGACAACTACAATCGCATCCCGGAACCTGCCGAGTACACGCTCACGCCCGGCGCCGCCTACGTGCATCTCACCTCGAACAACACGATCGAAGGCACGCAGTGGAAGACGCTGCCGGCGGCCGGCGACTCGCCGCTCGTCAGCGATGCGTCATCCGACATCTTCAGCGGTCCGATCGACGTGGCGAAGTACGGCCTGATCTATGCGGGCGCCCAGAAGAACCTGGGGCCGTCCGGAGTGACGCTCGTCATCGTTCGAGAGGACCTGCTGGCGCGCTCGAGCAAGTCGCTGCACACGATGCTGAACTACGCCGTCCATGCGGAAAACGGATCCCTCTACAACACGCCCCCCGCCTTTGGCATCTACGTGCTGGGCCTGGTCGTGGACTGGCTGCGCGCGCAGGGCGGTCTCGACGCCATGGCGGCGATCAATAGCCGCAAAGCGGGCAAGCTGTACGCGGAGCTGGATCGAACCGGCTTCTGGAGACCGACCGCCCGGAAGGACAGCCGCAGCCTGATGAACGTGACCTTCCGACTCGTCAACGAGGATCTCGAGAAGGCGTTCGTGAAGGAATCCACCGCCGCGGGGCTGGACGGTCTCAAGGGGCACCGCTCTGTCGGCGGCATGCGCGCGTCCATCTACAACGCGTTCCCCGAGCGCGGCGTGGATACTCTCATCGAGTTCATGCGCGAGTTCGAACGCCGCAACGGCTGATGGTCACCACATGAAACTGGATCCGCGAGTTGTCGCGATCGCCAAACAGTTCGAACCAGGGCTGCCGCTCGCCAACTGGACCGACGACAACAGGCGCGCGTGGGTGATGCAGGTGATCGAGCAGGTCGTGTTCCGGTTTCCCGATGGAGGATGGGGCGCCAAACGGGCCAGTCCGCGCCGGCCGCTGTCGAAGAATGCGATCGCTCTCAAACGCGACGGCCACGTGTGGGCGTTCGATCTCGTGAACGACAGCACGAAGACCGTCAACAACAAGGTGGAAGGCGTCCTGATCGACGATCAGGTGTTCGTCCCTGTAGCAGGAAAGGACCACCTTGGGATGCCCACACCCGTTGCAGGTGCGGATGCCTCCTCGCCAGCCGCGACAGACGATGATGAGGCGAACCCGTTGGGCAGACTCGCGGATGTCGAGGCCGTCCTCGAAGGCTTGCGCGCAATTACGGCCACTCTCAGCGATCTGTCCGCACGCATGACTCGTCTCGAGGAGGCGTCGAGCGTCGGCCGGTCGGACCTGGACGCGCTGAAGCGGAGCGTTGAGCAGATTGCCGCGGGCGTATCAGCGCCCGCCTCGACGCGGAGCAAGGGGAGCGTTCCGGGCAAGTAGTCGCGCCTGCGTGACACCTTTGTCTGAGGCGGCAACCCACGCCACGATCTCCGCGGCGCTACTGCGGTCGATCGGTGTACCGCCGCCGACGCCCGCGGCGGCGCCGCCTGCGCGGCGCCAGATCCAGCGGCTCGCCCGCGGGAACCCCGTCCACCGGGCCGACAGCCTCGAGGAACCCGCGCCAGTGCTCAAACGTTTCTGGCGCGCGGCCGTGTATCTCCAGCCACGTGAGCGCCTCGGGAAAAGGACCGCGCTGGATCAACGCGCGCTTCGCCCGCGGGCTGCTCTGGATGTCCGCGAGCCGCCGCTGCAGTGCGAGAACCTGCCGGAGCCGCTCCACGTCGCGCCGCGGCACCGGCAACAGGCCGAGGGTCGCGTTCGGGTCGCGCCAATCGTCGCGCTCCCGGCGCCGGCGGGCGCGCCGGTCATCGTCGGCCTGCGCGGTGGCGAGCCGCACGTCGCCGCGCTCGGCCAGGAACGGCCGGCGGCCGGTGAAGCCGCGCGGCACCAGCAGCGTGCCGAGCAGCACGGGATTGGTCATCGAGTCGGGCACCGTCTCGAACCGGTGGCGGTACCGATCGAGTGCCGCGAGCGACTCCCACAAGGCGCCCCCGGCGATTCCCTCGAGCTCCGGCGCAATCCAGTGCAGCAGCCCGATGTCGGCCAACTCACGAAACGCGCGCTCTGCCGCGCCGGAGCGCAGGATCTTGTAGAACTCCTCGACGAGCCGCGCCGCCGCACTGCGCGCGATCTCCGGAGCGTTGCGGCGAATCGCGTCGACGACCGGGGGATCCACCGTGAACTCGAGGCGCGCGGCAAGGACGATCGCACGGAGCATCCGCACCGGATCCTCGCGGAAGCGCACGTCCGGATTGCCGATGCAGCGGATGACGCGTGCGTGCAGATCGTCGATGCCGCCGACGTAGTCGATGACGGAGAACGTCGCGATATCGTAGAAGAGGGCGTTGACGGTGAAGTCCCGGCGGAACGCGTCCTCTTCGGGTGTGCCGAAGGTGTTGTCGCGGTGGATGAGGTGATCGCGGTTCGCCGCCCCTGCTCGCCACTTCGAGCCGGATGACGCCCCTTCCACAACCGCCGGTTCACCGCCGCCGTCGGTCGCCTCCTCGTCCGGCGCACGCCGCTCCTCGAGCAGCTGGGCGTCTTCCGCGATCGCGTCGAGCTCCGCCTCGGTCACCAGCCGGCGGAACGTCGCCACCTCGATCGCCTTCTGCCCGAACTTGACGTGCGCGAGGCGAAAGCGGCGGCCGATGATCCAGCAATTGCGGAACAGGCGCTTGACTTCGTAAGGATGCGCCGACGTCCCGATGTCGAAGTCCTTGGGTCGACGGCCAAGCAGGAGGTCGCGGACGCTGCCGCCCACGAGATATGCCAGGTGATCGAATTGCCGGAGCCGATTGAGGACCTTGAGGGCGTCTGGATCGATGTCCTTGCGCGAGAGGGTGTGCTGCGCGCGTGGGATGATCCGCGGGGTCACCATTCCCGCGAATTGTAGCAACTGCGCTGATCCGACCACAACCGCCTGAAAGGCTTGGACTTAGCTGGCCCTTCCCGCTGTGGTAGCATCGGGCCCATGCGACCGATTGCGCTCGTGCTGACGCTCGCTGTCAGCCTGAACGCCGCCGCCGCCTTCGCGGCGGCTCCCGACCGCAGTGCGCTCGACCGCGCTCGCCGCGCCTACAACGCGGGTCGCTACGACGCCGCCATCGGGGCCGCACGCAAGGCCCTCGCGATGCCGGACCAAGTGGATGCCGCCCGGCTCGTGATCGCCCGCGCGCTCCTCGAGCGGTTTCGCACTTCGTCCCTGCCGGGAGACCTCATCGAGGCGCGCGACGCGCTCCGGGCGGTCAGCCTCCCCAGGCTCCCTGAGACTGAGCGGTACGAGCTGATGGTCGGCTTCGGTCAGTGGTTGTTCCTCACCGGCCGCTTCGGCGCGGCCGCAGAGCTGTTCGATACGGCGCTCGGGTCCGCTGGAGGCGCGCCTGCCGTCAGCCGCGACCGGTTGCTCGATTGGTGGGCGAGCGCGCTGGACCACCACGTGCAGGAGTCGGGGGGCGACGCCGCCGAGCTCTATGGCCGGGTGCTGGAGCGGATGGAACAGGAAGCGCGGAGGGACCCCTCATCTGCGGCAGCCGCCTACTGGATTGCGGCAGCGGCGCGCGGGCTCGGCCGGCTGGAACGCGCGTGGCAGGCAGCCATGGCGGCGTGGGTGCGGACAGGTCTCACGGAGGATCGCGCCCCGGCGCTGCGGGCGGATCTGGATCGCCTGGTGCTGACGGCCATCATCCCCGATCGCGCGCGTGGGACGGGCCCTGCCAGGGGCGGCCGCCGGGAGGCCGCCGACACCATGATCACCGACTGGGAGCGCTTCAAGGCCGACTGGGAGCCCTCACCGCCCGCACCGTTGTTGCAGCCACAATGAGCGCTCCCCCGGCCAGCGCCCATGGCCCGGGTCGCTCGCCGTGCGCCAGCCACGCCCACACCGGGTTCAGCACCGGCTCCGCGAGCAGCAGCAGGGACGCTTCGAGCGCGGTCACATCGCGCACGCCCGTCGACAGGCACAGATACGCCAGCCCGATCTGAAACACGCCGAGCCACACGAGCGCCATCCAGTCGGCCGGAAGCGCCCCGGTGATCGGCCAACCCAGAGGCAGGCACATCGCCGCCGCCACGAGGTTTCCCGACACGACCGTGTTCAGCGTTGCACGCGGCTCCGTGCGCGCCACCCCGCGCAGCCCCATCACTGTCAGCGCGTAGGTCACGCCGCTTGCTGCGGCGACCACGTTGCCGGCCGACGGATTCGGGGCGCTGTCGACCGGGCCATCCCCGCCCACCATGAACGCCGCCATGCCTGCGCCAACAGCCAGCATGAACGGAATATCGTCGCGCCGATGTTTCTCTCGCAGCAGCCACGGCGCCGCAAGCAGGATGTACAGCGGCGCGGTGGCCTGGAGAAAGATCGCGTTGGCCGCGGTCGTGAGCTTGTTGGCCGTGACGAAGAGGACGAGGGTGAAGGCGTAGACGATCCCGACCAGCCAGTTGCGACGGCTCCAGTGCTGGCGGGCGTCCGGCAGGAGGATGAGCAACGCGATTGCGGCAATCAGCGAACGCATCCCACTGACCTGCCAGGCGGTGAGCGTCGTCCACTTGATGGCGGCGCCGCCCGTCGAGAACAGGACGGCTGCGGCCACGAGCAGCAACCGCGCCCTCACGTGCACCGTCACGGCGCGAGCGCGCTGCCGGTTTTAACCACGCACCAAGGTCCAGGATTCCGGGAGCGCAGGCGCCCCGCCGGTCTCGTGCGACGCGCCACCTGCATGCTGCAGCTGCTATCCCTTCGCGTCCTTCCAGTTTTCGCCGATCCCGACATCCACCGTCAGAGGAACCGCGAGGGCTGCGGCGTTCTCCATCTGCTCGCGGATGATGGCCGAGAGCTCGTCGGCGCGCTCGCGGGGCACTTCGAACAACAGCTCGTCGTGCACGGTGAGGATCATGCGGCCGGCCGGCCCGGATCGGCCCGAGAAGGCGGCGATGGCAGAGTGCACGTCAATCATCGCGCGCTTGAGGATATCGGCCGCGGTGCCCTGGATGGGCATGTTGACGGTGACGCGCTCGGCCGCGGAGCGCACCTGCCCGTTGCGGCTCTTCAACTCCGGCACGAGCCGTCGCCGTCCGAAGAGCGTCTTGACGACCCCGGTTTCGCGTGCCGTGGCGATCGTTCCGTCGATGAAGCCCCGCACGCGCGGAAAACCGGCGAAGTACGCATCGATGAACGCCTGCGCCGCCTGCTGGGTGACGCCGATGTCCTTCGCAAGGGTGAACGCCGTTTTTCCGTACAGCAGCGCGTAGTTGATGATCTTGGCGCGCCGCCGCAGCTCGTGCGGGCCGAGACCCGACTCCGGCCCGAAGACCTTCAGCGCCGTCTGATCGTGGATGTCGTCACCCCGTTGGAAGGCGGCGATGAGCGTCTCGTCCTGCGACAGGTGCGCGAGCACTCGGAGCTCGATCTGCGAGTAGTCGGCGGAGATGAGCACGTGGCCCGCGTCGGCCACGAACGCACGGCGGATCTCGCGCCCGAGCTCCGTGCGGATCGGAATGTTCTGCAAGTTCGGATCGCTGCTGCTCAACCGTCCGGTCGCGGCTACCGCCTGGTTGAAGCACGTGTGCACACGGCCGGTCTGCGGATGCACCATTTGCGGCAGCGCGTCGATATAGGTCCCCTTCAGCTTCTGGAGGGCGCGCCACTCGAGCACCAGGCGCGGGAGGTCGTGCGTCAACGCCAGCTCCTCGAGCACCTCCACGGCGGTTGACACCGCACGGGTCTTCCCCGTCCGCTTGAGAGCCGGCAACTGCAGCTTGTCGAAGAGCACCTCGGCGAGCTGCTTCGGCGAGTTGATGTTGAACTCGAAGTTCGCGAGCTCGAAGATACGCGTGCTGAGCACCTGCAGCTCGTGCTCGATGCGGTGCGACTGCGCCGCCAGCGCGGGCCCGTCGAGGCGAACGCCGGCGCGCTCCATCTCGACCAGCACGGGCAGCAGCGGCAGCTCCAGCGTGCGGTAAACCTCGTCGAGCCCCGCCTGCGTCAGTTTCGGCTGGAGCTCCGCTGCAAGCTGCAGTGCGAGGTCCGCGCGCTCGCCGGCGTAATTCAGCGTCGCCGACATGGGTAAGGACGCCAGTCCCGCCGCCTTCGCGCCGCGCCCGCAGACGTCCTCTTCCGTCAGCGCCTTGTAGCCGAGGTGCTCGAGCGCCGTATCTTCCAACGGGTGACCCGATCGCGTCGCGTCGAGCAAGTAGCTGACCACCATCGAGTCGAAGTCGAGGCCTGAAAGTGTGACGCCGTGCTGCGCGAGAACGACCGCGTCGAACTTGGGGTCATGTCCGACCTTCGACACGGCCGGATCCTCGAGCACCGGCTTCAGCGCGGCGAGCACCTCGCGAGCGGAGAGCCCCGCTTCACCGAGCAGCGAACCCTGCTGCAGAGGCACGTACCAAGCGCGGCGAGGACGGGTGGCGAATGCGAGGCCCACGATCGTGGCCAGCATCGCCGTCGGCCTGTCTGGCAGCACCCGCAGCGCAAACCGCCCAGCGCCGCGCAACTCGTCGACCAGCCCGGCGAGGCCCTCGGGCGTGGTCACGGCCTCGTATTGCTTCTCGATCGTCTCCGCCGTCGGCGCATACTCCATCGTCAGCGAGCGGAAGCCGAGGCGTGAGAAGAGCGCATAGCAGCGCTCCCGTGAGGCGCCACGGAATCGGAAGGCGTCGATCTCGAATCCACACGGCACGTCGCCGCGGAAGCGGAGCAGCTCCCGGCTTTGACGCGCATTCTGGGCGTGCGCGAGGAGTGCCTCGCGATACTTCTTCAGCGGCACCTCCGCCGCGTGTTCGAGCAGGGCGTCGAGGGTGCCCCAGGTGGCGATCAGATCCTTAGCGCCTTTCTCGCCGATCCCTGGCACGCCCTTGATGTTGTCGACGGCATCGCCCATCAGTGCCAGCACGTCCACCACCTGCTCGGGGCTGACTCCCCACTTTTCACGCACCCCAGCCGCGTCGTACCAGATGCCCTCGTCACGCGGGTTGAACACGCGGACGCGATCGTCGACGAGCTGGAAGAAGTCCTTGTCGCCCGTCACGATCGCGACATCGTAGCCCTCCTGAACGGCGCACCGCGCCAGCGTCGCGATGACATCGTCGGCCTCGAAGCCCTCGGACGTGATCACCGGCACGCCTAGCGCTTCGCAGGCTTCGTGGACCCATGGAATCTGCTCGGCGAGATCCCCGGGCATCGCGGCGCGGTTCGCCTTGTAGTCGGTCACCATCTGATCCCGGAAGGTCGGGCCGGGCAGATCGAACGATGCCGCGATGTAGGCCGGCTGGTGGTCCGTCAACAACTTCCGCAGCATCGTGGTGAAGCCGTAGACCGCGTTCGTGGACTTCCCATCGGGGCCGCTCAGCCCGCGGATCGCGTGGTACGCGCGGTACATCTGGGAGCTGCCGTCGATGAGAAACAGCGTGGCCTTGGAGGACATCGTGTCGCGTTCGGAGGGTCAGTTCGCGAGGCAGAAATGAGTATATCATTCGCATTTGCGCCCTCCGGCGGGGGCCCGACCGTTGAATCCTCATGCGTAGTCGGCTCGGGGCGCGACACTGGTTCGGAGGCCTGGCGTTCGTCGCCGTCGTCGTCGCGCTGCCCGGCTGCCGGGTCCTGGTGCCGCAGCAGGACCAGTACGAGGAAGAGCTGTACCTCGCCCTCGACGGGTCGGCGACCATGTACGTGAACGGCTCCGTTCCGGCACTCGTGGCGCTGCGGGGACTGGACCTGGACCCCGATCCGCTGAAGCCCGTCGACCGGCGGCGCGTTCGAGAACTCTACGAGTCTCCGGTCACACACGTCACCCGTGTCAGCACGTCACGCCGCGCGGGCCGCCGGTTCGTCCACCTGCGCATCGACGTCCGCAACGTGCGCCGGCTCCCGGAGGCGCGTCCGTTCGCCTGGTCCACCTACGATCTCCGCCGCACCGGAGCCGAGTATGTGTACAAGCAGGTGGTGGGCGCCGCCGCTGGGGGCGAGGGCAGCCAGGCGGGATGGCGCGGCTCGGAGGTCGTGGCGTTCCGCATGCACCTGCCGAGCAGGATTCGCTACCACGATGCACCCTCGAAGATGGTGGAGCGGGGCAACATCCTCGTCTGGGAGCAACCCCTCGCCGATCGGCTGGTGGGCAAGCCGGTCTCCATCGAGGCGCGCGTCGATACCGAGTCCATTCTGTACCGCACGCTGTGGTTGTTCGGCGTGATGATCGTGGTTGTTGTCACCCTGTTTGCCGGCCTGCTCTGGTGGATCATGCGGAAAGGCCGGACGCATCCGCCGGCGGCGACCGCCTGACCGCGGGCACGAGGTCTGTTTCACATGAGTCCGAGTGTGTTCTCTGCGAAACCAAGCGTGCTGCGCTGTTCGCGGTGCGGCAAGTTCGTCGACTGGGCCGAGGCGCGCCTGCAGATCGTCTGCGACTGCCGCCCGCACCTCGATCTCCCCCCGGTGCTCACGCGCGAGGCCTCGGCGGAAGACCGGGCAGTAGCGCTCGCGTTGTTCCGCCGTGACTTCGGCCGCACGAGCATCGCAAGCTTCGGCGAGATCATTCCCCTGAGCGAGACATCGACGATCGTCGCCGACATGCAGGGCGACATCTCGGGCGCGCTCGCGTGGAAGCGGCGGGAGGACGCCCTGCAGATCATTGCGCTCGCGACCGAGCCAATGTGGCAGCGATCCGGCGTGGGCGGGTACCTGGTTGCGGAAGCCGAGATCGTGGCGCGCCGCACCGGCGCACGACGAGTCGTGCTCGCGACCACGAACGACAACCTGCCGGCGCTGTACTTCTATCAGCGCCGCGGCTACCGGCTCACCGAGGTTGTGCGTAACGCCTGGCGCGATCACGCCGAGCTCACCATCGGTGTGGGGTTTGCGGAAATTCCCGTGCTGGATGAGCTGAGGCTGGAAAAGACGCTCTGAGCGACGGCTCCAGGTGCCGCCGTTTGGCAGGCACCCGGGACCGCGTGTGTCGCGTGCCGACTATCCGACCTTCTCGAGCTGCTCCTGCACTTCGGCGTCGGTCTTCAGCTCGTTCTTGACCGAGAACGCCCCGAACGTGGTCGCGAGCGATCGCGCCAGCATCCGTTCGACGTTGCTGTTGACCACACCGGTCAACGTCACTCGGCCCTGCTCGACGACGATGTGAATCGGCGGGTTTGCCATGGCAGCGTAGTGCCCGAAGTTCGAGTGGCCGTAGATGGCGCGCGCGATCCGATACCGGAGGTCGTCGTCGAACGGCGAGACCGGCAGGACGCCGATCTGGTTGCGTACGGCGTGCACGCCTTCAATCCGAGACACTCGTGCCGACAGGTCGTCCTTCTTGAAGGGCGCCGTCACCTTCCCGTTCAGCGTCACCACCCCGTTGTCGACCGAAGCGCTCACGTCGTCGAAAATCGTGAACCGGGTGTACTTCTGCACCTCGCTGGCCACATCGTTCAGGACCTGCAGGTTCTTCCGCTCTTGGGTCTGGCCAGACGCGGGTGCGACGAAAACCGCGAGAGCCAGCGCTGCGAGCATCAACTGCTTCAACATCTTCTTTCCTCCTGCCGGCATCGTGCCGGCCGCGCTGACCCAGCCTTCAGGGGCAAGGGGTGTACCAGTCGGCCGGAGCGGCGCGCGTGTGATTTGGGGCGTAAGTACACGTTTTTTCGGTCGCGCGGATGACCTGCCGACAGGACGATGGCGCCGTACCGGAGGACAGCCGAGGGAGGTCTCCGACGCTGACGGCCCGACGCAGTCGGCCCGCCTCACGGGGCGGATCAGCGGTCAGTGCGCCGGAGGTGGCAGCCCGGGCGTGAAGCCCGACGCGGTATGATCCCGCGCGCGTGTCCCCCTATTTCTACGCGATCGGTCTCAGCCTGATCGGCGGCTTCGGCGGGCTGCTGGTCGCGTCAACGTTGCTGCTATTCCCGGACGGCGTGCGGGTGAAGATCGTGCCCTGGCTGGTGAGCTACGCTGTGGGCACGCTGCTGGGCGTGGCGCTGCTCGCGTTGCTGCCCGAAGCCTTGCAGGTCATGCCGCCACGACGTGTCTTCGAGTCGCTGCTCGGCGGCATCCTGCTGTTCTTCGTGCTCGAGAAGCTGGTCTTGTGGCGGCACTGCCACACGAACGACTGCGAGGTGCACAGCACTGGCGCGTCGCTCGTGCTCATCGGCGATGCATTTCACAACTTCGTGGACGGGGCGATGATCGGGGCGGCCGTGCTCACGTCCGTGCCGCTGGGCGTCAGCACCGCCATTGCCGTCGCCACGCACGAAGTACCCAGGAGGTCGGTGACTTCGCCGTCCTGCTGCATGCGGGCTACAGCCGCAGGCGCGCGCTGCTGCTCAACGTGCTCTCGGGCGCTTCCGCGGTCGTCGGCGCCGCGATCGCCGTGCTGCTCGTCGACGCCATGCCGACGCTCAAGCCATACCTGCTGTGCGTGGCCGCCGCCAGCTTCCTCTACATCGCGATGGCCGATCTGATACCGGATCTGCACAGCGGCCGGATCGCAGGCGGCGCGTTTCGTCAGTTGCTGCTCGTCGCTGCCGGCGTGATGACGGCGTACTTCCTCTGAGGCGTCAAATCCGGAGACAACCGGGTTGCCGACGGCCCGAGCGGACTCGGGCCGCTGCAGGGGGCTTCGCTCGGCGAACCGGGCTGGGTATGCCACTCGCGCGGTACCCAGGCGGTCTCAGGTCGCCATGTAGCCGCGGCGGGCCCGGACCTGGTAGCGCTTGTCGCGGACCTCGACCCGGATCTCGTGCCAGCGGCCGTCCTTCTTGGCGGCGGCCGGGTAAGCGAAGAAGTACTGCTGGCTCAACTCGTCGGCAATGTTCTGGGTCGCGGGCCCGAGGTCTCGGCTCGACCGCACGATCTCGGTGCGCCCGCCGCTGTCGTCCGTGATCGCACGCAGCGCGCCCACGTTCACCCTATCGTCCTGGCGATGCCAGGGCCCCTGGCCCGAGCCCCCGCCGCCGCCACCCGGTGCCGGAAACGGTCTTCCGCGCCGTGGGATCGGGAAGGGCAACGGTCCCCGGATCGGGGGCCGCGGCGGGATGACCGGCGGCCGCCGGAAGATGCCGGTGACGTCGCTCTCGCCGTCGATCCCGATCGCGTACACCAGCACCTCGCTCTGGCGAACGAGCTGTTTCACCTCGGAGATGTGCGTCTCGGAGTTGGTGTCGTTGCCGTCGGAAATCACCAGTATCGCCTTCTTGCGATTGGTGCCCTGGTCGGCCAGCGGCACGGCCTCGGCCACCGCGTCGTACATCGCCGTGCCCCCGCGGGGGGTGATTCGTCGGAGCGCCCGGCTGATCCGACTTTTGTCGGTGCTCCACCCCTGTTCGAGGTCGGTGTCGGTGCTGAACCGGATGAGGAACACCTCGTCATTGGCGTCCAGCAAGTCGAACAGGAATCGCTCGAGCGCCGCCTGGGCGTGCGCGAACTTGTCGCCCGCCATGCTGCCGCTGGTGTCGAGCACGATGCCGAGGCTTACCGGTACGCGCTCTGCGTTGAAGTGCGTAATCGTCTGCTCCTGCCCATCCTCGAACACGACGAAGTCCTCCTTCCGGAGGTTGGGCACAAAGCGCCCGGACCCGTCCGTGACGGTCGCCGACACGTTGATGAGCTCTACGCCCGTGCGAAAGCGGAAGCCCTCCTCCGACTGCTCGTCGCCGGACGTCTGCCGTTCGCGTTCTTCCGCGCGTTCCTGCGGGCGCTGCGACGCAGGCGACTGCTGCGCAGCGAGCACTGAGCCGCCGAGCAGGACGGCGACGACGGCGCCAAGTAGCGAGAACCGATCTGATCGCTGCATGGATGACACCTTCAGCGTGTGGCTGCCGGACGCCCGGCGAGGGGCACGGCCTCGCGGCGATCGACATGCGGCAGCACATCATCGCCCTCGCGGAAGCTCACACGGTACCGGCTGACGTCAGCAGCGCCCGGCACGGTGATGACGAACGGCGATTCGTCGCCTGGCGCGAGCGCCTGGTAATCGAGCGGCGCCCGCCCGCTGGCCACGAAGGATCCCTTGCGGTCGAAGAGGAAGACCACCGCAGCCACCTGCCGGCGGTCCGTGGCCCCCGACGGGTTCCGCACCATGCCCGACACGGTCAGCGTTTCGCCCTCACGCGCCTGCCGCAGCGAGACGAGCTCCAGCGGGACATTCGGCGTCCCGGCCGCAACGCTCGTCGGGCCGGCAGCGGCCTCGGGCTGTCCACTGAGGAAGTAGATCGTCGCCAGCGCCAGCGCCACGATAACCGCGCCGATGATCGGGACCAGCATGCGGTTTGATGCTGATTCGGTGAACGCGGACTGGAACAGCACCGCACGGCCAGCCCCATCGCCCTGGAGTGCGCCATCGTCGCGCGTGGCCGGAACGCGTGCCGGAAGGGGGGCGGCACCTCCCGCGGAACGATCCCGGTCGGTGCTGGCACGACGGGGTGCCGGCGCCGTGCCCTGTGCCGTGCGGGCGACGGGCATCGGCGTGTGTTCCCGGAACGGCTCGCGCTGTGTCCGGCCGAGCGGGACGTCTCCGGCTGGGGCCGCATACGCAATGGGCTGGCGGCCAGCGCTTTCAGGGATGTGCCCGATCTCCTGCGCCAGCGCCGTCACGCGCGCGTTCGAGCGGATGCGCTCGTCGCGAATGAGCCGCGCCGCATAGAGCAGCACCGCCCCGGTGGTGCCGAGCGAGGCGAGGGTGATGAGCACTAGTGCGCTGTCCATGATGACCTCACCGAATCTTGAATTCCATTGCAACTTCGACGAGCACGTCTACCGGCACGCCGCGCCGCTTTCCGGGCGAGAAGCGCCACTGACGAACGGCCTGCACCGCCCTGGCATCGAGGCCGTGGCCGAGCCCCTGCAGCAGTCGCACCTCACCCACCGAGCCATCGCGGCGCACGACGATCTCCATTACCACATCACCTTCGACGCCGCGCGTGCGGGCTTCCTCGGTGTAGTCCGGCTTCACCTCACGCAGCAGCGACGGAGGTGAGACACCGCTCCCCGGCCGATACGGCCCGCCGCCGGTGCCGCCGCCCAATCCATCGCCAATGCCGCTGCCCTCGCCCTCGCCTATGCCGGTGCCCTCACCAGTGCCCACGCCGCCACCGGTGCCCTGCCCTCGGCTGTCCGTGGGCGGCGCGGCCTCTTCGAGCACGCCCGCCCGATCGCGGTCGTCGGCCGGCGCGGTCGCGACCGGTGCCTGCACGGGCGGCAGCCGCTCGGGCTCGACCTCCGGCAGCGGGGGCTCCGGACGCGGAGGCTCCGGTCTGGGCGGCGGCTGACGGACAGGAAGTGGGCTGCTGAGAGACTGGCGTCCCTTTCGCTGCGCCCTGGGCGCAGGCACCTGCATCTTCAGCCCCCCGCCGCCGCCCCCACCGCCCGGTCCTGGCACCGCAAGATAGACCATCCGGAGATTCTGGGGGACCATGCGTTCGTCGGCGCTCTGCACGGACCGCCCGAAGCCGAGCGTGGTCGCCACGACGACTGCCGCAACCATCCCAGCGTGGGCGACTGTCGAGATGGCGAACGGCGCCCGGGCTGTGCCTGCCGCGCCCGGGCGCGAGCTGAACAGCGCGGGAGCCTGGCTGCTCCCGGCGGCGAGCGGGAGGCCAGCCGCAAGAGCACGACCGGCACGCACCGCCTCCCGACGGGCCACGAGCGGTTGACGGCTCTCGGCCGGAACCGCGCGAATCGCGCCGGCCTCGATGAGCGCCGACACCTCGGCTTCGCTGACGCCACAGGCGCGCGCGATCTCAGCTGCCGTGAAGACTTCCGGAAGGATCGGAGACTGGAGCACGTCCTGGCAGTGGCAAAAGGGCTGCCCACGTCGAGAACCGACGGAATCCCCACAACTAGCTGAAATCGCAGCAAAAACACGAAGCATTGAGCAGGGCCGCACCGCCTGCCGCCCGGGCTGTCGTCGCATCGGGACAGGGTGGTGATACCGGCAGAGGCCAACGGCCGACGGGAGATTCGGGCTCGGAGCCGGCGAACCGAGCTACATCGGGCGCGCCGCTTCCACGTACCCGACTCCTTCGCGTGCGGCGAGCAGACGCGCGGCGATGAAGCCGGTGTCGCGCAGCAGGTCCAGCAGCGGCTGGACGTCTGGAGCTTTCGACGTGATGCCGAACAGCCCTGCGAGCGCACTGGTCGGTGCGGGCACCGCCAGGATGATGCGTCCGCCGGGGCGCAACACGCGCCGCAGATCCGTGAGCAGGGCGACCGATGTGCAGTGCGTTTCGTCGCGCGGCTCGCGGTCGTCGACGAGGACGAGGTCAAAGGAGCCGTCGGGCAGCGGCAGCGGCAACGCGATCGGGCCCGCGTCCAGCAGGACGCCGTGCTCGACCGCCGCTGCCTGCACGCGAGAGACCGCGTCCGAGTCGGTCGTCAGCGCGTAGGCTCCACCTGTGATGCCCACCTTCGCCGCCATGTCCAGGAACGGCCCCGGATGGCTACCGATCACACCGACGATTCGGTGGCCCATGCGAACGCCCGTGATGGATACGATGAGCGGTTCCTGCGGCCGGGCGTTCCGGAATAGCGCCATAGTCGAATGATATAGTGCTGATTCGCGATGAAACCGCTTCAAATTGCGCCAGCACAGGGCAAACTCGGCATTCTCCTCGTAGGCCTCGGTGCCGTCAGCACGACCTTCATCGCCGGCGTTCTCGCCATCCGCAAGGGCTTGTCGAAACCCATCGGTTCGCTGACCCAGATGGGCACGATTCGCCTCGGCAAGCGGACCGAGAGCCGGTCGCCCAGGATCGGTGACCTGTTTCCCCTGGCCTCCCTCGATGACGTCGTATTCGGCGGGTGGGACCTCTTCGACGAGAACTGCTACGAAGCCGCCCGGACGGCGGGCGTGCTCGAGCCCGCGCTGCTCGAAACGATCAAACCCGAGCTCGAGGCGATTACCCCCTGGCCCGCGGTGTTCGACCAGCGTTACGTGAAGCGCCTGTCCGGCACCCACGTGAAGACCGGCCGCAACAAGAAGGACCTGGCCGGCCAGGTGATCGCAGACATCCGGAGGTTCAAGGAAGAGAAGGGCCTCGATCGACTCGTCATGGTGTGGTGCGGCAGCACCGAGGTGTACCTGACCGAAACGCCGGCGCATACCAGCGTCGAGGCGTTCGAGCACGCGCTCGAGGCGAACGACGATGCCATTCCGTCGAGCATGATCTACGCGTACGCCGCGATCAGCGAAGGCATCCCGTACGCCAACGCCGCCCCGAACCTCAGCGCCGACATCCCCGCCCTCGTCGCGCTCGCCGCGACGACGCAGACGCCGCTCGCAGGCAAGGATCTCAAGACGGGCCAGACGCTGATCAAAACGATCATGGCTCCCGGGTTGAAGGCGCGCCTGCTGGGTGTCGACGGCTGGTACTCGACCAATATCCTGGGCAACCGCGACGGCGAGGTGCTCGACGATCCCGAGTCGTTCAGGACGAAGGAGGAGAGCAAGAAGTCGGTGCTCGACTACATACTGCAGCCGCACCTCTACCCGGATCTCTACAGCGACCTGCATCACGTCGTGCGGATCAACTATTATCCGCCGCGCGGCGACAACAAGGAAGGCTGGGACAACATCGATCTGGTGGGCTGGCTCGGGTACAAGATGCAGCTCAAGATCAACTTCCTGTGCCGCGACAGCATCCTGGCCGCGCCGATCGTGCTCGATGTCGCGCTGTTCCTCGATCTCGCGAAGCGTGCGGGAATGCACGGCATCCAGGAATGGCTCTCGTTCTACTTCAAGAGCCCGCAGCACGCGCCCGGGCTGTATCCGGAGCACGATCTGTTCATCCAGCTGATGAAGCTGAAGAACACGCTCCGCCACATGGCGGGCGAGGAGCTCATCACGCACCTGGGGCTCGAGTACTACGACTGAGTCGAACGGCGCAGTAGGCGGTGGGCGGTAGGCCGTGGGCGGTAGGCCGTGGGCGGTAGGTGGTAGGAAATCGGCGGTAGCGCCGTGGGGTAGATGCGAACGGATTCGGAATCGAGAGAGCCGCCTGTACATGTCCTCGAAGCTGATGATGCCCGCGCTGCTTGCCGGCTTGCTGCTCGGCGTCTTGTCGTCCCTGCCGATTGTGAGTGCCGGGAACTGCTGCTGCGGCCTCTGGTTCGTTACGGCCGGCGTGCTCGCGGCCTGGGTGATGCAGCAGAATCAGCCGTTCCCGATCACGCTCGGCGATGGCGCGCTCGCCGGCCTGCTCGCCAGCGTCGTGGGGACGGTGGTCTGGGCGATCCTGTACGCGCCGCTGCAGGCAGTCACCGGCGTGTGGCACCGTCAGTTCGCCGAGCGCCTCCTCGACTCCGCGGCCGATCTGCCGCCAAACTTCCGCGAGATGCTCGAGAACAGTCAGGGACCGGGCCACCTGGTCGTCGGTCTGGTCATCGGGTTCCTGTTCATGCTCGTCGTCGGTGGGGCGTTCACGACGCTCGGCGGGCTCCTTGGCGCGCTGCTGTTCAAGAAGGACGTGCCCCCCCAGCCAGGACCGCCGGGGCCGCCCCCGCTCGTGCCACCGCCGCCGATGGTGCCCCCCGTTCCACCGGCATCAGCCCCCTGAACCTGGTGCCGGGCCGGCAGGCTCGGTGCCGTATCTACGGCCGCAGCCACTCTGCGGCCGATGCCGAGTGATATGAGCGATCAACGCCAGACATCCCACTACGCAGAGATCGACGCGCTGCTGAGCGAAGACCGGCATTTCGACCCGCCGCCTGCCTTCGCGGCCGCCGCGGTCGTGCGGGACTCTGCGGTGTACGACGAAGCGGCGCGTGACCCCGAAGGCTTCTGGGCACGCTTCGCCCGCGAGCTCGAATGGCAGCGCCCGTTCACGAAGGTGCTCGACTGGGAACCGCCGCACGCGCGCTGGTTCGCCGACGGGCAGCTGAACGCGTGCGTGAACTGCGTCGATCGCCACACGCGCGGACCACGGCGCAACAAGGCGGCCATCATCTGGGAAGGCGAGCCGGGCGAGCACCGCACGCTGACCTACTTCGATCTCTATCGCCAGGTCTCGACGTTCGCCAACGTCCTGAAGTCGTTCGGGATCACGAAGGGCGATCGTGTCGCGATCTACCTGCCGCTCATCCCCGAGCTCGCGATTGCCATGCTGGCGTGCGCGCGCATCGGGGCCGTGCACAGCGTGATCTTCGGAGGGTTCAGCGCCGAGTCGCTGCGCGATCGTATCAACGATCAGAAGGCGCGCCTCCTCATCACGGCGGACGGCGGCTACCGCCGCGGCCAGGTGGTCGCGTTGAAGCGCGTCGCCGACGAGGCGCTCCGGGACACCCCCTCGGTCGAGCACGTCATCATCGTGCAGCGCCGCCACAGCCCCTTCATCGAGGAATGCATCGAGGGCCGCGACCACTGGTACCACGATCTGATGCGGCGTGCCTCGCACGTGTGCGAGCCGGAGACGATCGAAGCCGAAGACATGCTGTACATCCTCTACACGTCCGGCACGACCGGGAAGCCGAAGGGCATCGTGCACACGACCGGCGGGTACCTCGTGGGCACCTACGCGACCACCAAGTGGGTGTTCGACCTCAAGGAAGAGGACGTGTACTGGTGCACGGCCGACATCGGCTGGGTCACCGGCCACAGCTATGTCGTGTACGGCCCGCTGGCGGCGGGCGCCACCGTCGTGATGTACGAGGGCGCCCCGGACTTCCCGCACAAGGATCGGTTCTGGGAGATCATCGAGCGCTACGGGGTGACGATCTTCTACACGGCGCCGACAGCCATCCGGGCGTTCATGAAATGGGGTCCCGAGTGGCCGCGGAAGCGCGACATCTCGACCCTGCGCCTGCTCGGCTCAGTCGGTGAGCCGATCAACCCTGAGGCGTGGGTGTGGTATCACCTGCACATCGGGCAGGACCGCTGCCCAATCGTGGACACGTGGTGGCAGACCGAAACCGGCCAGATCATGATCACCCCGCTGCCGGGCATCACGCCCACCAAGCCGGGGTCTGCGACGCGCGCGTTCCCCGGGATCACGGTCGAAGTCCTGAACGATGCAGGAGACAGGGTGGACGTCGGCGGCGGCCTACTCGCGATCACGCGACCGTGGCCGGCCATGCTGCGCGGCATCTACGGGGACACGGACCGCTACGTGCGCCAGTACCTGGAGCCGGTGGCGTCCCGATGTCTATTTCACGGGCGACGGCGCCAAGCGCGACACGGACGGGAACCTCTGGCTCCTCGGCCGCGTCGACGATGTGCTCAACGTCGCGGGGCATCGCATCGGCACGATGGAGCTCGAAAGCGCGCTCGTGGATCACCCGAGCGTCGCCGAGGCCGCTGTCGTGGGCCGCACGCACGACCTCAAAGGCCAGGCGGTGGCCGCGTTCGTGACGCTGCGTGAGGGGTCGCCGCCCAGCCCGGAGCTGCTGGAGGAGCTGCGGGCGCATGTCGGCAAGAAAATCGGCGCCATCGCGAAGCCAGACGACATCATCTTCACCGCGGACCTCCCGAAGACGCGCTCTGGCAAAATCATGCGGCGTCTGCTGCGAGACATTGCCGAAGGACGGGCGCTCGGAGACGTGACCACGCTCGCGGATCCGGCGGTGGTCGCACAGCTGAAGTCGAAGTACGAGGAGGATTCTGCGTAGCGTTTCGGAGGGCCGGAACGCCGTTCGGCCCGCGCTCGTATTGATCTCCGAACCTGGGGCTCAGCGGCCTCGTCCGGCACCAGGTTCAGGTGCGCCGCGGCGCGCACCGCGCAGAGTGTGATCATGCCAATCATCGAAACCCACGACCTGTGGAAGACCTACGTGATGGGCTCCGAGGAGATCCACGCCCTCCGGGGCGTCGATCTGAGCATCGAAGCCTGGCGAGTACGTGGCCATCATGGGGCCGTCCGGGTCGGGCAAATCGACGCTGATGAACCTGATTGGCTGTCTCGACACCCCCACCAAGGGCAGCTACCTGCTCAATGGCAAGCAGGTCAGCGAGATGAATGACAACGAGCTTGCGCGGATCCGGAACGAGGAGATCGGATTCGTCTTCCAGACCTTCAACCTCCTGCCCCGCGCCTCGGCGCTGCACAACGTGGAATTGCCGCTGGTCTATGCCGGCGTGCCGTCCAGGGACCGTCAGGAGCGGGCGCGCGAGGCGCTGCGCAAGGTCGAGCTCGAAGATCGGATGAGTCACCGTCCGAATGAGCTCTCCGGTGGTCAGCGGCAGCGCGTGGCCATCGCCCGCTCGCTCGTGAACAACCCCTCGATCCTGCTGGCCGACGAACCGACCGGAAACCTCGACTCGAAGACCGGCGTCGAGATCATGGCCCTGTTCAAGCGCCTCCACGAGGGCGGCAACACCATCGTCCTGGTCACGCACGAGGCCGACATCGCCGCCCACGCGCATCGGGTGGTGCACATCCGCGACGGACGCGTCGAGAAGGACGTCCGCAGCGGCGAGCCGGCCGTTCGCGCCGAAGCCGCGCACGCCTGACGGAGGGACGGTCACCGCGGCTCCCGCGCGAGGGGGGCACCACACCTCGGACGATGCAGGTTCTGGCGGGACGCTGCCGGGATGTCACTCCCGGCTGAGACCCTCCGTCAGCCCCGCATCTTCTTCCAGTTCGCGAGACAGCCCGCGGCGCGCTTCAGTTGTTCGTCCGCAGGACCCTCTTCCTGCTCGATCAGGTAGTACTCGACCCCGCCGCTCGATTCCGCCGCTGCGAAGATCCTTGCCCACGGCGATACGCCTTCACCGAACAGGACGCCGTAGTTCTTCCCCGGCGCCCAATCCTTGCAATGCATGCTCTTGATCCGCCCCGGGTTGGCGGTGATCCACGCGACGGGGTCGGCACCGGCAGCGACGCAGGTACCCACGTCCAGCTGCAGCGCCACGTTCTTCGTCGTGGCGGTGGCGAGAATATCCATCGGGCGCTTGCCTTCGACCGGCTTCCACTCCGCCCCGTGGTTGTGGTACCCCGCTGCCATGGCAAGCGGGGCCAGGCGTTCAGCCGCAGCGTTCAGCCGATCGGCCACCGCCTTCCAGCCGTCGCCCCCGGTGACGTCTCCTGGGCTGGCCATCACGATGTACCTGCTGCCGATCGTCTGGTTCAGATCGATCGCCTTCTGGATTCCAGAGGCCGCGAGGGCATCGTTGCTGTTGTGCGTGGATAAGCAGCGCACGCCGAGATCGTCGAGCAGCTTGCGCACGTCGCCGGCCTGCTGCGGCGTCCACTGGTAGTACGGCGAATAGAACTCCACGAGCGTGTAGCCCATCTTCGCCACGGCGCGGATCGTGCCCATGAGATCTTTCTCGAGCGCGTCACGAACGGTGTACAGCTCGAGGCCGACGGGTGGTGTCGTGCTCGCCGCCGAACCGCGCAGGGCGAACGGAACGGCCCCGGCGAGGGCGAGGAAGGTGCGGCGTGAAAGGGAGACAGACATGGCCGGAAGGTATCACAGCGCAGTCGAGCAGGTGAATTGCATCCCGTGGCGCCGCTGTGGCACGGTCGACAGGACCTGTGAACAGCCGGTGGTGACGGCGCAGCAGTTGACGTGTCGCGGGATGTCGATCGGTTGGCCCGCAGTTCGACCATCCTGTGAATGTGGGCGGCCAGGCGCCCAGCGCCGCCTGAGCTCGAGGCTGGCTCGTCGGGCCGGCATCAGGCGACGGAGAAGGAAGGAGATGTAGGGAGCATGCGATTCATGGTGATTGTGAAAGCTGACAAGAGCACCGAGGCAGGCGCGATGCCCAGCGAGGAGCTGCTCGCGGCCATGGGGAAGTACAACGAGGAGCTGGCCAACGCTGGCGTGCTGCTGGCGGGCGAGGGATTGCACCCGAGCTCGAAGGGGGCGCGCGTGCGCTTCTCCGGTTCGAACCGTACCCTGATCGACGGGCCGTTCGCCGAAACGAAGGAGCTCATCGCAGGGTTCTGGATTTTCAAGGTGAAATCGTTGGAAGAGGCGATCGAGTGGGTGAAGCGCAGCCCGAACCCGCTCGAGGGTGAATCGGAGATCGAGATTCGCCAGATATTCGAGGCAGACGATTTCGGCGCCGAGTTCACGCCCGAGCTGCGAGAGCAGGAAGAGCGGATCCGCGCGAGGGCCACGGAGCACGCACGACGCAGCTAGCATACGTTGGATCCCCACTGCGGTGGTCACCGAGCATCCGGTGGTGAACCGGTGGGATCGGGGGTTCGAAGCAGCGGAAGGAGTGGCACAACATGGAGCTGAGTACCGTACCTGAACTTCAAGGGCGAATGCGCGGCGGCCTTCAAGTTCTACGAAGGGCTGCTGGGCGGCCGGATTGTCATGATGCAGACGCACGGCGAGTCGCCCATGAAGGAGCACGTGCCTGCCGACTGGCAGGACAAGGTGCTCCATGCCCGGCTGGAGCTCGATCGGCAGGCATTGATGGGATCCGACGCACCGCCGGACCGCTACTCCGCGCCGCAGGGCATCTACGTCTCCCTCAGCGTCCCGGACGTGACGCAGGGGCAGCGAATATTCGACGGCCTCGCGAAAGGGGGCAGGATCGAGATGCCCTTCGAGAAGACGTTCTGGGCAGCGGGCTTCGGCATGGTCGTCGATCGCTTCGGGGTGCCGTGGATGGTGAACTGCGAACAGCCGTCCTGACGCGGCAGGGGCGCGATGCCTCCATTCAGCGCCACTTGCACGTGGGACGCCGAGGTGCTGTGATCGCTCGACGTGGAAGCGACCGATCACATACGAGAGACGGTGGATGCCGTCTACACCGCCGACTCGCGGCGCGTGCTCGCGACATTGATTCGCCTGCTGGGCGACTTCGATGTGGCCGAGGAAGCGCTGCACGACGCGTTCAGGGCGGCACTGGAGCAGTGGCCGCGTGACGGCGTGCCGGACAACCCGCGCGCGTGGCTCGTCTCCGCCGGACGGTTCAAGGCCATCGATGCGATCCGGCGGCGCAAGCGGTTCGATGCGCTGGACGAGCACGGCGAGCACGCCGATCTCGGGATTGTCGACACGGCCGCCTGGGCTGACGAGGAGAGCGTCGGAGACGATCGGCTGCGCCTGATTTTCACGTGCTGCCACCCCGCACTCGCCCCCGATGCGCAGGTCGCGCTCACGCTGCGCGAGGTGTGCGGCCTGACCACGGAAGAGATCGCGCGGGCGTTCTTGACCCCGGCACCGACGCTGGCCCAGCGCATCGTGCGGGCGAAGACGAAGATCCGCCAGGCTCGGATCCCGTACCGCGTGCCGGACCCCGCCGAACTGCCCGAACGGCTCGGCGCCGTGCTGCGCGTCATTTACCTCGTGTTCAACGAGGGCTATGCGGCTTCGTCGGGCGGCACGCTGACGCGCCACGACCTGTCCGGTGAAGCGATCCGGCTGGGACGGCTGCTGTACGAGCTGCTGCCGGAGGCGGAAGCAGCGGGGCTGCTGGCTCTGATGCTGCTGCACGACTCGCGACGTGCGGCGCGCACAACCGCGGACGGCGAGCTGATCCTCCTGGACGATCAGGATCGTTCCTTGTGGAACAGGGATCAGATCGCGGAGGGGTTGCGGCTCGTTGAAGGGGCACTGTCGTCGCGGCAGTTCGGGCCGTACGGCATCCAGGCGGCGATTGCAGCCGTCCACGCAGGGGCGCGGGATGCGGCGGCGACCGACTGGGAAGAGATAGTCGGCCTCTACGACGTGTTGATTCGAGCGGCTCCGTCTCCCGTCATCGAGTTGAACCGGGGGGTGGCCATCGCTATGCGGGACGGCCCGGCGGCGGGGCTCGCGGTGGTTGATGGCATTCTGGACCGCGGCGATCTGGTGGAGTACCGGTTCGCACACGCCGCGCGTGCGGATCTCTGCCGGCGCCTCGGAAGAACGGGTGATGCGCGTGCGTCCTACGAGCGGGCGCTCACGCTGACGCGGCAGGAGCCCGAGCGCCGATTCCTCGAGCGCCGCCTCGCAGAACTGGCTGACGGCGTGAGTCCTGAGTGATGCGATGAAATACCTCTGCCTGGTGTACCTCGACGAACAGAAGCTTCACGCGGTGCCCGACCGGGAATGCCTGGCGTGCGGGGAGGAGCTCAGGGACCGCGGGCTTCTGGCTGCCGCCGAGGCCCTCGAACCGGTGCAGACCGCCGCGACCGTGCGCATCCGGAACGGCACACTTTCGGTGACCGACGGTCCATTCGCGGAAACGAAGGAGCAGCTGGCGGGCTTCTACCTCATCGACGCACGAGACCTGAACGAGGCGATCCAGGTGGCCGCGAGGATACCACCGGCACGCGAAGGCAGCGTCGAGGTGCGGCCAGTCAGAGAGTTGGACCCGTTGCGCTGGACGTGAACCCTGCCGCCCTGCGAACCAGGGCGCCCGGTTGCGTTCCCCCAACAGCTGAACTAGCATCACGCCCTCGCAGCGGTCAAATCTCCGTTCGTCAGGAGGACGCCGTGAATGTGAAGAAGTGGTTGGTCATCGGGCTCACCCTGGGCGTTGTCGCGAACCTCCTTGATGTCGTGGTGCAAGGCACCCTGTTGGCGGGCTACTACGCCCGCCCGCCGTTCTCACAGGAGAACCGGGTCGTCTGGCTGGTGGTGGGCGATTTCATCGCCGCGCTCGTCTTCACGTGGGTATATCTGCGCCTGGCGCCGCAGGCTCCTGCGGGTCCGGCCGGAGGCGCCACCTTTGGCTTGTACGCGGGCGTGCTCGTAAATTTTCCGAAGAACATCTTCCTGCACCTCCTCATCCAGGGGTTTCCGTACGCCCTGTCTTGGATCTGGACGCTCTACGGAATCCTGTGGTACGTCGTCCTCGGAGCGATTGCGGGCGCGATGAACAGGAAGTAACGTGGGCCCGACGGAAAAACCACGACCAGGAGCCAGCACATGAGACGGACACTCGCGGTTGGGATCACGATCGGTATGGCGGCGGCCCTCAGCGGATATCTCGCACAAGCACAGGCGCCGCAGCTTGGCTTCTTCATCACGAGCGCTGGCCCGGGAAAGGGCGCGGATTTGGGCGGGCTGGCGGGCGCCGACGCGCATTGTCAGAAGCTTGCGGCTGCGGCCGGTGCGGGCACGCGCACCTGGCGCGCCTATCTCAGCGCCACCGCCGCCGGCAGCCAGCCGGCGGTGAACGCGCGCGACCGCATCGGCGCCGGACCCTGGAGCAATGCCAAGGGCGTCCCGGTGGCGGCCAGCATCGCCGATCTTCACAGCGAGGGGAACAAACTGTCGAAGGAACATTCGCTCACGGAGAAGGGCGAGACGGTGAGCGGCCGCGGCGACACGCCGAACCGCCACGACATCCTCACCGGCAGCACGCTCGACGGCACGGCCTCGAAGGAGCCCGGCGACAGCACCTGCGCCAACTGGACCAGCAGCGGTGAGGGTGCGGCGCTCGTCGGTCATCACGATCGCCAGGGAGGCGGAGCGAATCCCACCTCGTGGAACTCGGCGCACCCGTCGCGCGGCTGCAGCCAGGAGAACCTGCGCGGCACGGGAGGGGACGGGCTGTTCTACTGCTTCGCGGCGAAGTAGGCGATTGAGGCCGCCCCCCGAGCATCTGCAGCGGCTCGCGGTGGTGTTTCTCGACTGACCAGGACCCGCGAGGCTCAGGACTCCTGCAGAAACGCGGTCAGGTCCGCGGCGACCTGCTCGGGGCGCTCCCAGTTCGGGCAGTGTCCAGTGCCTCGATACGCCTTGAGGGTCACATCGTGAATCGCGCCCGTGAGGAGGTCCTGATCGCTCCTCGGGAACAGCGCATCGTGCTCGCCCCAGATCAGGAGCGTCTTCGCGCGAATCCTGTCGAGTTGATCGCGGTCATCGTACGTGAGCAGCCGATCGAACACGTCGCGCCAGAGCCGCGCCGGCAGCTTCAGGCTCTCGGCAACGATCTGGTCGAAGAACGGTGAGGGCAGCGGTGCGTAGACGGTCCCAGCCTGGAAGTCCCGCGCGAACTGGGAGGGTATCGGATCCGAGAGGCCCGGCAACGTCGCTTGAACCTCCCGGGTGACCGGGTTTGCTGGCGTGAGGCCCGACCCGATGAGGACCAGTCGAGTCACTCGCGCCGGATACGCGATCGCGACCCGTCGCGCGACAAAGCTGCCAAACGAGTGGCCGACCACCGCGGCTCTCTCGATACTCCTCGAGTCGAGGAACGCCACAATGTCAGCCGCGAACTCTTCGATGCTGTAACCGCTCTCGGGACGCTCCGAGTTGCCAAAGCCGCGCTGGTCCAGGAGGAACGCGTGAAGCCGGGGCGGCAGCAGCTCCACGACCCTGCTGAACGAGAACCAGGAGTCTGGCCACCCGTGCAGAAAGACGACGGGCTGGCCGTCAGCCGCGCCGTGCTCTGAGTAGTGAAGCCCCGGACCGGTCGTGAGTCGAGCATTCGCGAAGCGGAAGACTGGCATGGACGGATTCTCACTGGTTCCGCCGGCGCTTGCCCGGATACCGTTCCCGCCGGTACAGGCGGCCGGCCCGCTGTGGTTTTTCGGCGTCCCCACCGCGCTCACCTTGCTGTGCCTCGTTTCTCACGGCCAGGCACTACGGCCATGTGAACCGAGTGTTCCTGGCCGGCACGATCCTGCTGGTGTGTTCCTATTTGGCAGGCTGGGGCTGATGACCACTGGCGCCTGGATGAACGTGGCCGGTGGCTCACGAGCTTCGTTTGAGAACGCTGCGATGGGACATGAGCCCCCTCAATGAGTGCCGCCCCGCCGGAGGGGTGTAAACGAAGCGGCCACGTGGGCAAATATGGTCTTGTACTTCTCGAGTTCAGCTGCCGGAGCAATGCAGATCAGCCGGTACATCGTCGTGCCGATCGGGAACGAATACTGGACCACGTGATCGTCACTCCCTGACAGCCCCGGCCGGTTGTACCGGATGACGATGAACTTCCCCTGGGGTCCGTCTTTCACCTCGCCCGTGAACCCCTTGCCGCTTAGCTCGCGCGCCTGCAGTTCCTTCAGCTCTCTCTCGCTCGCTCCAGCAATGAGTGCGGGTTCGAGCGCCGCCTGCAGGCGCAAGTACTCGACCGTAATGAGCGCCCCCGCCTCGAATCGCCCGGTCTTCTCGGTACTCACGAAAATTGTTCCGGTGTGGCCCGGCCCGAGCTGCCAGTTTTTCGGCAACTCAATGATGAACATGCCTGGAAAGGTTTTCGGGGGATCGATGTTCTTCGGGTTCGCCTGACGGCCGTACCACGGATCCGGCGGGCCTTGCGCTCTCGCGTACGCAGTCGTCATCAGGCTGGCGATCACCAGCAGGCCGATACGTACGCGCTCGTAACCCATGCTTTTCTCCAGGATCAGGGCGAGGCCTACTTGCCCAGCTGCTTCAGTCGCTCCACGGCCAGCGCGTGGCACGGGTCGGACGGAGGCAGCAGGGTGAGAATGTCCTGGAACGCTGCCACTGCTGCGGCATTCTCCCCGTATGAGAACGCCAACTTCGCTTCGTCACATCTCTTCTTGCCGCGCACGATTTTCTGCTCTTCCATGCGCTGCAGTGGACCATCGAGACGGATGCTCGGATCGAGAGCGTGTGCGTGGCGATACGCATCGGTGGCCGCCTCGAAGTCGCCCGCCTTCTCCGCAGCCTGTGCCAGGTTGAAGGCTTCGACGGCCTGCTGCTTGATGCCGTCGCGCGCGTCGGCCCGCCGCTGGGCCAACTCGAGGTAGCCAGTCGGCACCTCCTGCGCGATCTCCTCGAACTCCCTCGCAGCCTGCTGATGCTCCTGTTTCCGCAGCAGCGACACGGCATCATCGTACCGTCTTCGCATCGCCTGCTTCCGCTTCTGATAATCCTTGTCGAGTTCCTGCGGCAGCAGGTCGAGCCCGCCCTCGGACGGTGGCTCTCGTCGCGCCAGTGCGCCGGTCGGGGCAACGGGCGTCTGCGGTGCGGGGGGCACCGCTGCTGCGCAGGCACCAGCTCGCGCAGCTAGTTCCGTCGCGCGCTCGTTGTTGGGGTCGCGCGCAAGCACCGCGTCAACACGCCGCAGCGCCTCCGAACAATCGTTCGCTGCGATGAGGGCCTCGGCGTCATCGAGCTCCGGCGGGCTGGCCGTATCCGCGGGCGGAGTGGCCTCTGGTGGCGGCAGTCGCGGGGGCGTGGTGCATCGACGTTTGAGCTCCAACGCCTCCACATCGTCCGGCTTCGCACTGAGGGCGGGATTGATGTGTTGAACCGCCGCCTGCTCGCAGTTCCCGCCGTCGACCATCGCTTTCGCCAGAGCCAGATCGAACGATGGAGGTGTCTGCCCCGGTAACACCCTGTAGACCGCAAATCCAACGGCCGCAATCAGCAATGCCACGGCGCCGGCGATGAACCACGCTCTCGGCTGCTGGTGCCATGCGCGTGCTCCCGTGTGGGTGACGCGCGCCGGCTGTGTCGGCGGATCAGGAATCGCGGCGTCTCGGTCCGGCATCAGTGGCCCGGTCGGCCGCTCGGCCAAGGTGTTGAGCTCGGTCGGCGTGTCGGCGGCGTACACGGCCGCTGCCGGCACCGGCGCCTCGATCATCAGGCGAAATGGACCGACACTCGCGACAACGTGCGGTACCAGCACCACGGACGAGACACGCGATCCCGAAACCCAGATGCCGTTCTGGCTCTCCTTGTCGATCAGGACGTGATGGCCGTCTTCGAACCGGATCTCGGCATGGTTTCGCGACACGCCCTTGCTGGGATCCTCGAGCACGATGTCGTTCTGCACGCTGCGGCCGACGCGAACGGTGCCGGTTGTGAGCTCAACCTCGGCATGCGGCGCCTCTCCGCGAAAAATCAGCAGCTTGGCCACGGGTGTCCCTTCCTACCTGGCCAGGGTCTTGTGAGGCTTGGATGACGTGGTCGTTCGCTTCTGGCGCGCCACGCCCTGGTCACGGTGGATCCAGCTTCTGACCACACCCGTGACGCGCCCCCACACGCCAGTCGGACGTGTCAGCGAGACGGTGTCGTCGGGGTCGCCGGATCCGCCGGTATCGCCTGTGAGATCGACCGTCTTGTCGGCGAGCGCTGGCTGCGCTTCGAGCTGCGCTGTCGCGCGACGCAGGATCTCCTTTGCCTCGGCGCAGTTCAGATCGATTGCCAGGGCGTTCTCGGCTGTCCACGCGGCGCGGACGCAGTCGCCCTCCGCCTCCGCGGCTCGCGCCCGCTCGAGAATGGGCGCAACGGCCTTCTCTCGCTGCTTCTCGAGACGTTCACGTTCCAGGTCCGCCGCTACCCGCCCCTCTTCCTCCTGGATCCGCGCGAGCACGAGCTTGTGATGGCTGTCGGCGGGATCGAGGTCTGCCGCTGCCGATACAAGCGCCCGTGCCTTCTGGAACCTGCCACGAGCGCTCTGCTGCTCGGCCTCTTCGAGGTGCCGCGCAGCTGCGGCAGCCCGCGCTTTGGCGTCAGCCTGCCGCTTCACCTCCGCGGCGGCCAGGCCAGAGATCCTGCGCGCGAGCGGCTGACTCGGGTCGATCGCGAGGGCGCGGGCTGCGCAGTGCTGCGCTCCCTGCGGATCCCCCGCCGCCAGGGCGGCTTCGGCCGACGTCGCGTGCTCCGCGGCCTCGGCAGCGCGCCGTTCCGACGCCGCGATGCGCGTCGCCTCCGCCTCGAGCCGCCCTATCTCCACGGCCACGATGGCCTCCGGCACGCGGGCGGCGAACGATCGCAGGTCCGCAAGCGCCCGGTCCCGATCGCCGCCGGCAAAGGCCCGGCGAGCGGCAGCGACCGCGTCGGCGGCCTCCTGCGCGGACTGCGTTTCGCGGTCCGACTCTGCCATCGAGTCCCGCAGACGGTCTCCGAACGCGCTCAGCGCCGCCGCGTTCGGATCCAGCTCTCTGGCCCTGGCGAGCTCGAGCGTGGCGTCCTCGAAACGCTTTTTCCGGAGGCTGGTTTCGGCGCGGCCGAGCGCCCGTTCAGCGTCGGTCCTGCGCTCCTGCGCCTCAGCCTCCATCGCTTCGGCAGCCTGCCTCTGCAGCGTCCGCGCGTCGTCAGCACGGCTGTCGAGGGCGAGGGCCTCACCGCACAGGGCGACGGCGGCCTGCCACTGCTTCGCGGCAGCGGCCTTTCGGGCCTCGGCGAGCAGGCCCCCCGTGCGGGCCGCGATCGCACGCTGCTCCGCAATCGTCTGGCGGCAGGCATCCGCTTCGGCCGACGCCCGCTTCGACGCCGGTTCGATCTGGAGCGCCATCTCGAACCGCGCGATCGCATCCCGCTTCTCCCCTGCCGCCGCGGCACGCAATCCCTCCTCGACGGCCTGCAGCGCACGCTGCCACCTGTCGACGTCCTCGGTCGACGTCTTCTGCACCTCCACGATTGCGGCGAGCATCTCCACGGCCGCTCTCACCCGATACGGCTCCGTCAGGCTTGCGCGCCTCTCGAGCAGTTCGAGGCGGGTCGCGTCGAGATCGGGTGGCGCGGGAACCAGCCTCAGCGCGTTCATGAGGGTGCGTCGCTGGTCTGTCAGTGACGCGAGCTGCTGCAGCCGCCCGTCGCTGTCTTCGACGGCTTGTGCGGCCTCGATCTCGAGATCGCGCCTCAGACGTTCGAGCTCCGCAGCCATCTGCCCGCACGTCTGGTGCCGGTCGGCTGGATTCTTCGCGAGCGCCTTCATGACCAGGCGCGCGAGCGGGGCTGGCGCTTCGGTGTCCCGCAACGGCAGCGGATCTTCGCTCTGGACCTTCGCCAGCACCGCGCTCAGTCCGGAGGCTGTGAAGGGCTTGCGCCCTGTGAGCATGAAATAGAACACCGCGCCAGCCGAGAAGATGTCCGATCGCCGATCGATCTCGTGTCCCCGTGCCTGCTCGGGCGACATGTAGTCGGGCGTGCCGACGAGCAGGCCGCTCGCCGTCATGCTCGAGGAGGCGAGCCGCGCAATACCGAAGTCGACAATCTTGAGCTCGCCATTGGGCCGGACCAGCAGATTGCCCGGCTTGACATCGCGATGGAAGATACCGCGTGAGTGCGCGGCGTGAAGCCCCCTGCAGATCTGGAGCATCAGGTCCAGCCTGCTCTCGACATCCGCGGCTTCAGGGCGTTCCAGGTACTTGTTCAGCGTCTCCCCTTCGAGCAGTTCCATCACGATGAAGGGCCGGCCGTTGTCCTCCCCCATGTCGAAAATGGTGATGATGTTCGGGTGAGCCAGCTGCCCGGCTGCACGCGCCTCGCGATAGAAACGGGCGCTCGTCTCCGGATCGTCCTCGAGATCCGTCATCATCACCTTGATGGCGACGGAGCGCTCCATGAGACTGTCGTGGGCACTGTAGACCACGCCCATCGCACCTTTCCCGAGACGGCCCAGGATGCGGTACCGGCCGATCGTCTGGGGAAGGTTGCGCGGCGCCGGGCGCTCAGGATCCACGCTACTCTCCGTGGAAGCGAACCACGACGGCCGTGACGTTGTCCCGGGCGCCGCGCGTCAGCGCGGCGTCGCTCGAGCCATGGGCGTCGACCACGTCCGCTCCTCGGTGATGGCCCCGGTGTAGCGATGAGCCAGGCAGGGGCCAATGCTACTGTGGTAGTCCTCGCCGGCGCAACGACGGTCCGTCTTCGAGTGGGCCACCAGGCGCGACGTCGCCGTCGATTCCGGGGGTGTCGGAGCCTAGCCCGTGGTGAAAGACCGGTTGCATTCGGCCGCCGATGCATCCCCGCCTTCTGCGGTGCTTCTTCCTCAGATACTGCCCGGTAGTCTCGGTCGTCGCGCCTGGCCGGCGGGGCGCCTCCGCGCCCTCGCTGCGACGCCGGTCTTCACCAGGACTGCTAGCGGGTGTGACGCGGCGTATCGCCGTGATTGGTGACGAAATCCGTCCGGGCGACTCGCGTGGCTGGCCCGGCCCTCGCCAGTGCAGTCGCCTGACCGGCATTTGGAACTGTCCATGCCGTACGGCCGCTCAAGCGACTTTGATGCGCAAGCGCGTTCCCCACGGATCTGCGGCCGTGACGCCATCTCCGGTCTCCTCGACCGTGTAGGCGGCGCCTTGAAGGCTCCGCTTGACGTCGGCGACGTCATCTGTGGATGGCACCAGAAGGTCCCACTCGAGGAGCCGTGCCCGATCAGCTGATGGGGCCGGCCCCGGCGACCAGATGTTCGTGCCCAGATGATGGTGATAGCCGCCAGCCGACAGGAACAACGCACCGGGGTAGCTCCACACCGTCTTGTCGAAGCCCAACGCGCGGTGATAGAAAGCATCGGCGCCCTCGAGTGTCCCCACGTGCAGGTGCACGTGGCCCATCGTCGTACCGGGTGGTGCGCCATCCCACTTCTTTCCGCCGCCGGCGGCGATCACGCTCGGGATGTCGAGCGCGTCTGTCGTCATTGCGAGCTCACGGTCGTGGTACTGCCACGCGCTCCGCGGCCGATCGGCGTAGACCTCGATCCCCAGCCCGTCCGGATCCGTGAGATAGAGCGCCTCGCTAACCAGGTGATCGGCCATGGCGACGGGCACGCCGAGGGCTGACACGTGCGCTGCGAAGCGGCCGAGCGCGGCTCGTTCCGGCAGGAGGATTGCGAAGTGGAAGAGGCCGAACGATCCACGCCGAGCCTGCCTCACGCCGCTCCTGGTGTGGAGTGTCACCAGAGGCCGTTCGTCACCGTGTGCCCCAAGCCACGCGCCGTCGGTCGTCGCGTTGTACGCATGGAGTCCGAGTACCTGCTGGTAGTACGCGAGCGACTGCTGCACATCGCTCACCTGGAGATGCACTGCGCCAACGTGCGTCGCGTCAGGCAGCCGGAACGCAGGCGGCGCGAACGCCATACGGGAGGGAACTGCCGTCGTTTGTGTTATTCGGCACGTGCGTCTCTCTTTCCGCACAAAATCGACCAACAAGTCGGCACCCGCAGCAGGCACGCCAGAGCCACGAGTGCATCCCTATACTGTTCCGGTGCGGGCCACGAAGGCACGGCTTTCTTGCTCGATTGCCTCGTCCGTTGCTGGAGCACGGGTCCTACATCATCAGCGTCATCGCGCCGGTTGCCACCAGCGCGCCGGCCCAGATCAGATCGAGGTTGAACCAGGTGCGGCGAAGTATGCCCACGCCGAGCTTTTCGAACACGAGCAGTGCGATGAACGCCGTCACTGCCAGATAGCTCACAGCGTGCAGGCCGGTGGCCAGGAGCGCGGTCCCCGCGTTCGCTCCCGCGTGAGCCGGCATGTGGTGCATGTGCCCGCCGCCGCCGGCCATCGACATGCCGACGAACACGGGCACGACCATCAGACCCGCGCCGTGGGCCGTCGCCATCAGGAACGACCACACCGTGAGCCCACCCATGCTCACGCGCATGCCCGTCCAGCGCGGATGCTGGTGACGAAAGCACCGCAAGCAGCCGAGCGCGAGGAGAACACCGGCGATCGGCCAGCGAAGCCTGCTGACCGGGACCACGGTTCCCAGCGTCAGAGCGGCGCCGACCGCGCCCGCGACGGCCAGCGCGTGGCCGGCGCCGAGAGGCACGAGTGCCCGAAGCACTGCGCCCCGGCGACGCTCCTGCATCCCGAGCGCCACCGCAAACAGCCAGCCCATTCCAGGATTGATGCCATGGAAGGCACCTAGCGCCATCAGCATCGCCCACGATGTCGTCGCGATCTCGCTCGTCATGACACACCTCACTCGAAACAGTAGGAATCGGAGCTGGCATCGCCGCCCTCCAGGTGAACCTGGTGCGGACGCATCCCGTCGAACTCCATAAATCCGAGGTGGTCGAGGTCGATGCCGCCGTTCTGACGCACCTCGATCTTCGCCAGCCAGCCCTTGAGACCGTCGGGATAGAACTGGTCGTCCCACGTCCGGTACAGAGAGTTCGTCACGTAGACGCGCTTGCCGTCGCGGCTGATCTCGACCATCTGGGGAGCGCCGTTCAGCGGCTGACCCGGTCGCGCGGGATGCGGCTGACGCCGGACAATGCCTCCGAGACGCACTGAGCCGGTCTCGACCGGATTGAATGGATCCGAGACGTCGAACTGCTTCAACTCGCCGGTACCAAAGCACGAGACATACAGGAACCGATCGTCGAGCGAGAGATTGATGTCCGTGACGAGTGGCGGTACCGCACCGAACCCCTTCAGCAGCGGCGGCAGGTCGTCGGCGACGGCTGGCTCGGCGGGAATCTCGATCACCTTGTGCACCCGCCAGGTGCCGCTCTTGTGAGTGCCTTCGCGGTGCCACATCCAGATCGAGGCGGAGAGGTCCTTCAGGCTGGTGACGACGCCGACGAAGCCGTAGGTTTCGGTCGGATTGTGCGCCGGGCGCAGTTCGAGGACCATCTGCTGCTCCGGTCCGAGCTCCAGCTTCTGCAGATGCCGCCGGCTGTGCAGATCCCAGACGTGCAGCGCGTTGCCGTACTTGCCTGCGAGGAGCAGCTCGGGGTTCACGCCGTCCTCCACCATCTGCGGCGTGCCCCACTCGCTGGTGAGCATCGTGTCGTGTCCGAGATGCCACCAGAAATCGTAGGCCAGATACTGCGGTCCGCGCTCGCGCTCCCACCGGCCCTTGATCTCGAATGTCTGGGGATCAAGCACGAAGATCCCACCCGGGCCGTTGCCCTCACCATCGCCCAACGCGTTGATGTAGATGCCGTCGGGCCCGCAGTGTGAGGTGTGCGGGCGACTGTAGCCGGTCTTTCTGAGCAGCTCGTCGGCTTCAATCACCTTGACGAGACGCGGACGACGCGGATCGGGCTGCGGTGTCGAGGATGTGGATCCGCGACGAGCGCAGGCCGGGCACGACCAGGTATCGCCGCTGCATGTGCGGATGCGGCGAATAGGGGCACAGGCACGAGCTGCACGCGTTCCATCCAAAATGGTGGAGCTCGTCGCCGGCGCCCGGCATCTCCACCCGCGCGATCTGAGCGCCGTAGGCCGGTGATTCGGGATCCACGTCGAGCACGGCAACGGCGTCCCTGCCGGCCGGGTCCGGATTGAGCAACGCGACATAGGCGAGTGTCTCCGCCGGAGCCTGCATGGCCATGGTCGGGGACGGATAGAAGCTCTGGTCGGGTAGCAGTTTTGGCACGTTTTTGTCCTCCTCGCGGGTTCAGTTCCGCGCAATTGCGAGGTTAGAATCGGATGGCCGTCAGCGTCCTTTGAGAACCCTGGCCTGTTTCTGAAACTTTCCTGAGGTGGGATCCGTGGCCGACCCTGGGGTCCGACGCGCCTATCGGTTCGGGCCATTTCAGCTCGACGCCCGGGAGCGCCGTCTCTCTCGCGGCTGCGACGTGATCCCGTTGCGCCTGAAGGTATTCGAGACGCTCCACGTGCTGGTCGAGAATGCCGGGCGGCTCGTGACGAAGCAGGAGTTGCTGGACACCGTCTGGCCAGACACGACGGTCGAGGAGAACAATCTCAATCACAATGTGTCAGTGCTGCGGAAGGCCCTCGGAGAGAAGGCGACCGGCCAGCAGTACATCGAGACGGTCCCGCGCGTCGGTTATCGCTTTGCGGCCGCCGTCGAACCCGCCGAGCCGCGCGCCGAAGCGACCGTGGCCTCCGCAGCGAGGGCGCGGCAGGAAATCAGGGTACTGCACAACGACAGACGGGGTGAACCTCGCCTACGCGAGCATCGGCAGCGGCCCGCCGATCGTCAAGGCGTCGAACTGGCTGACCCATCTCGATTTCGAATGGGGCAGCCCGATCTGGCGCCACTGGTGGTCCGCGCTCTCACTGCACCACCGCGTGGTCCGTTACGACGAGCGCGGCAATGGCATGTCGCAACGAGACGTCTCCGATGTGAGCTTCGACACGTGGGTCCGCGATCTGGAAACGGTGGTGGACGCAGCGGGGCTCGATCGGTTTCCGCTTCTCGGGATTTCCCGCGGCGGCCCTATCGCGATTGCGTACGCGGTGAAGCACCCGGAGCGCGTCACGCACCTCGTGCTGTATGGCGCGTTCGCGGCGGGAATGAACCACACCGGCACGCCGCCCGACATCGAGGCCCGCCGCGCGCTGGCGAGCCTGATGCGCCTTGGGTGGGGGCTCAACAACCAGGCGTTCTGCAAGGTGTTCACCTGCCGGTTCATTCCTGAGGCCACGCCGGAGCACGAGCACTGGTTCGATGAACTGCAGCGCGTCTCCACTTCACCGGAGAACGCCGCCCGCCTCATGGAACTCGACGACGACCTGGACGTTCGGCCGCTCCTCTCTCAGGTGAGGACGCCGACCCTGGTCATTCACTGTGACCGTGACCATGCAGTGCCCGCGGCAAAGGGGCGCCAGATCGCCGCCGGTATCCCAAACGCGCGATACGTGTCGCTCCCCGGCGCCAACCACCTGATGCTGGAAGAGGAGCCCGCCTGGGCGATGTTCCTCGAGGAGCTCGGCCTGTTCCTGAATTGGTAGTGACAGGTACCGGCGAGGAGCATGAGAGGGGAGCAGGCAAGCACAACCCTCATCAGGCACACTCCTCGTCGTGGGTGATTGTGACGCGCGCATCCGCGCCCGGGGATCAGCTCCGCTTCACTACTCTCGGCAAACCGGAGGAAGAAAGGAGCCACGTATGTACGACGCCATCATCGTCGGCGCGCGGTGCGCCGGTGCTCCGACAGCAATGCTTCTTGCCAGTAAGGGCTATCGCGTGTTGCTGGTGGACAAGGCCGCATTTCCAAGCGACACCATTTCCACGCACATCATCTGGCCGCACGGCGCCGAGATCATGGCCCGGTGGGGACTACTGGAGAGACTCGCCGCAACCGGCTGTCCGCCGATCGCGCTCGACATGACGTTTGACGTGGGCCCGTTCGCGCTCAAAGGCGGCGTCACCGACACGAATGGGGGCCGCGGGGGGTTCTGCCCGCGACGAACGATACTGGACAAGATCCTCGTGGATGGGGCCGTGGAGAGCGGCGTCGAGCTGCGGGAGAGGTTCACGGTGGAACAGCTGGTCTGGGCCGACGATCGAGTCACCGGGATCAAGGGTCGCAGCCACACCGGTGGCAGCGTGGAGGAGCGGGCATCAGTCGTGATCGGCGCGGACGGTGCGCATTCGTATGTGGCCAAAGCCGTCCGCGCTCCGGAATACGATGTGAAGCCGCCGCTCGTCACGTTCTACTACAGCTACTACAGCGGCTTCGAGGCCGGCGACGTCGAGCAGTACGTCCGCGAGTTCCAGGGTGCCGCCTGCTTTCCGACGAACGATGGCCTTACGCTGATCGCGGCCGTCTGGCCGAGCAAACGGTTCACGGAGGTACGCGCCGACATCGAGGGGCATGTCAGGAAGGTGCACGAGTCGACACCGAGCGTCGCAGACAGGCTGCAGCGTGCCAGACGGGAAGAGAAATGGGTTGGCACGGCGGGTGTCGCGAACTATTTCCGGAAGCCGTACGGTCCCGGCTGGGCACTGGTCGGCGACGCCGGGTACGACAAGGACCCCCTCACCGCACAGGGGATCAGCGACGCGTTCATCGATGCGGAGAATCTGACGGAGGCGCTCGATGCGGGCTTCGACAGGAACCGGCCGCTGGACGACGCCTTGGGCGAGTATCAATCGCGGCGCGACCAGCGCGCCCGGCCGATGTACGAGTTTACGTGTCAACTGGCCATGCTCGAGCCTCCGCCACCGCAGATGCGGCAGCTCTTTGCGGCACTGCGCGGCAGCCAGGAAGCCACGAACCAGTTCTTTTCGGCTCTCACCGGCTCGCTTCCGCTGCCGGCGTTCTTCAATCGGGAGAACATCAGCCGGATCGTGGCTGGCTCGTAACGTAGGGGGGACCATGACCATCCACCCCTCTCTCGATTCGACCCGCCAGCTCCGACGCCCCACCGGCGTCGCGCGTCGATGGTTCACGGCTGCAGCCGCGATCCTGGTAGGCACGGGCTCGTTCTCCGTCGCATTGCGCGCGCAATCGTCGAGCCCGCGCCAGCGGACGACGGACCGCTCGGCAACGGCGGCGGAAGGCCAGAAGACCGCCGTGCCTGCGCCGGCGGCGAAGGCCGCGACGAAGCAGGGGCCGCCAACGCCCTCGCCCCCCGCGGAGCCGTGGCGTACCTGGGGCGGTCCGCGCGGCAATTTTTCGAGCGGTGCGACCGGGCTGGCCCGTAGCTGGCCAGCCGAAGGACCGCGTCAGCTGTGGAAGCGACCGCTCGGCGATGGCTATTCGGGCATTTCGGCGGACAACGGCGTGCTGTACACGGCCTACCGACGCGGCTCGAACGACGTCGTCGTTGCCATGGAGGAGGGGTCGGGAAAGACGCTCTGGGAGACGGCATACGCGGCGCCTTTCAGCAATGCCGGTGGAAACGAGATCGCGCCCGGGCCCTACGCCATGCCCCAGGTGATCGGCAACCGCATTGTCATGGCCAGCGGCACGGGAATCCTGCTCTCGCTCGACAAGCGAACAGGCAAAATCGTCTGGCAGCACGATCTCTATGGTGAGTTCGGTGGCACCCGGCTCGGGTTCGGCTACTCGTGCCACGCGTTGCCTTACAAGGACACTTTGATCGTCCTGGTCGGCGGACATGCCGGCCTCATCTCACGGCTCACCGGCGGATCCGGCAGTGCCGCGATCGCGGTCAAGCAGAGCGACGGAGCCGTGGTGTGGCAGAACCTCTCATTCGAGAATGCCCACTCGTCGCCCATCCTGATCACGGTGGACGGCCAGCCACAGGTCGTGGCGCTGTTGGCGCAAGAGGTGGTCGGGTTCAGCCCGGACAACGGCGCGGAGCTCTGGCGGCATTCCCACCCGACACCGCACGGGCTTGCGATCAGCACGCCTGTGTGGGGACCCGACAACATCCTCTTCGTCTCTTCCGCCTACGGCGGCGGCAGCCGCGCCCTCCAGCTGCGGCAGACCGGCGGCAAGACGAGCGTGCGCGAGCTCTGGACCAATGCCAGGTTACAGCTTCATTTCGGCACTGCCATCCGCATCGGCGATTACGTCTATTTCTCGGACGCTTACAACGGGCCGTCGCTCGTGACGGCAGTGAACGTGAAGTCGGGCCAGACCGCATGGCAGAAGCGCGGCTTCGCGAAGGCGCAGCTGCTGCTGGCGGACGGCAAGCTGATTCTGCTCGACGAGGACGGCACGCTCGCCCTCGCCACGGCGACGCCCCAGAACTTCGAAGTGCACTCCCGGGTGTCACTCCTGAACAAGACGGCGTGGACGCCGCTGACGATGGCCGGCACGCGGCTCTACGTCCGCGACCGCACGTCGCTCGTCGCGCTCGACCTCGCCGCGCCGTAAGGTGACCCTGTCTACTCTCTTGCTTCTAGCGGCTCACGCTGTTGCCGGCGGGCCCTCGGCGCGACTGCCATCTTGGCTTCAAGACGTCACATACGCCGCTGCGCGGTCCCGGCATGTCACCCGCCATCGCCGCCAGCACACCTGTATCGATGTCTCAGACGAAGAGCGATTCGGTCGCGACAATCGCGCCGGCAATCTCTCAAAGAAGCCACCTGCTCACTTCACGCCGTTCTGTGGCTTCAACGCGCTGATCATCCAGGACGTCCCGAACTTGTCCCTGAGCTGCCCAAAACGGGTCGCGAAGAACGTTTCCTCCATGGGCATGAAGATCTGCCCGCCGTCGCAGAGCAGCGCCCAGATGCGCTCGGCCTCAACTGCGCTGTGAACGGTGAGCGACAGATACACGCTGCGCATCGGCTGAAAGCGATCGGGCGGTACGTCGGATCCCATGAGCTGTGTCTCTCCCAGGTCCATGAGCGCGTATTGGATGGATTTCTCCCAACCAGGCCACGTGATGGGCTGGTCGGGCTGCTCGGCTCGTCGCATGAGCATGGTGATCCTTCCGCCGAGATGCCGTTCATAGAAGCGAAACGCCTCTTCGCAGTTGCCACCGAAGTTCAAGAAAGTGTTCAGCACCATAGGTTTCCCCCTGAGCCCGCGAAGAACAGCGCTGAGGCGCCAAGCAACGCTTACTGGGCCGCTCGCTTCAAATCCATGCGCTTCGCTCAGCCCTTGTCGTACTCGTCGTGGCGGCGCCACCAGACACCCGTCTCGTTGCGCCCCTTCGGTGCGCGGTCGAGCCACTGGTACATGCCCCAGAGGCCGTCCAGTCCGCGCGCATACGTCGAATAGGTGTGGTAGACGACGCGGTCGTCGAGCGCGAACGCGCTCATGCCCGGCCTCTCGCGCGTGTACGTGGCCGCGTCGGTGCCGCTCATGGCCGCGAAGACGACTTCCCCATCCTCGCCACTCTGGGAACCCTCGTGCGGTTGCCACGCCGCCTCGCGGCGGTAGTTGTATTCGATGGCCCCCTCGCGCTGTTGCTGCTCGGTGAACTGGACGTTGAAGTCGACGTTGAAGTCGCCGCCGAACGACGACGCCCACGGAAACGTCCACCCCATCCGGCGCTTGAACGCCTGCAGCTTCGCGAGCGGCGCCCGCGACACCGCCGCAAGCGTGACGTCGTGGTTGGCCAGGTGGACGACGGAGCCGTTGAACCCGTCCGCAATCGCCGAGCAGGCCGGACACCCGGCGGTGTAGTCGGGCCCGAACATGAAGTGGTAGACGATGAGCTGCGAACGCCCTCGAAAGAGGTCTGCCAGCGAGGCGCTCCCTTCCTCGGTCTCGAATCGATACTCCTTGTCGATCCGAACCCATGGCAGCTCCTGCCTCCGCCGCGCCAGCTCGTCGCTGCGTCGCGTGAGATCCTTCTCCGCTTCGAGCAGCTCGAGCCGCGCTGCGAGCCACTCGTTCCGTGTACCCGTCATGTGCGTCGTCATCACTCGTCGCTCCTTCAATCGCGTGCTGTCATCCCACGTTCGTTCGACGTCCTGCGCAGCCGCCGATTCACCGCGTCCATTCGCCGCGCGCCTGGTGGTCGTTCGTCATGAGATAAGTTTAGGCCGCGGACCGCGAAGGATGGGAGTGACAGGTGTGACGGGATTCCAGTGGACTGGCTGATCACCGCCGCGGCGCGTGCACCCGCAGCGGGTGATTTGTGCGTGGTCAGGACTCACCCCCGCCTTGCCAGGCGACGAATCGCCAGTCCGCCGAACAGCACGGTCACGCCGACGAGCACGGCCGCGGAGATGACGGGATTGATGAACGTGAACGCCGACACGCCGGCCGACCCGAGCGCCACTTGGTTCAGATGGAACGCCGGCCCCGCGACCGCATACCTGCGCCAGGTACGTGCGCTGAACCCTGATCCCGCAGACGAGCTGTGACCGGGGCTCGATTGACGAACGGGATGCGCTCGCCTACCATACCTACCTAGCTTGGTAACGTGATGAGGCCAAAGAACGACATCCTGCAAGGCACCCTGACCCTGCTCGTGTTGCGGAGTGTCGAGGCGCGGGGACCGCTGCACGGCTACGCGCTGTGCGGCCACATCCAGCGTGTCTCGGCAGAGCTGCTCCGGGTCGAGGAAGGGTCGCTCTATCCCGCCCTGCACCGCATGGAGCAGGAGGGCTGGCTCGCGGCGTCGTGGCGCCTCACCGAGAAGGGGCGCCGCGCCAAGTACTACGCCATCACACCGCGTGGACGCACGCAGCTCGCGGCCGAACGCGAGAGTTGGGAGCGGCTCACGCGCGGCGTCGGCCGCGTGCTGCGGTACAGCTGACCATGTCGTGGCGCTCGCGCATCGCGAACGTGTTCAGGCCGAATCGTCTGGCAATCGATCTCGACGACGAGCTGGCGTTCCATCTCGCCGAGCGGATCGACGAGCTGGTGGCGGCAGGACTGTCGCCAGAGGATGCGCGGGCCGAGGCGTTGCGCCGGTTCGGCAACTACCCATTGCAGCGTGACAGGACGAGGGACATGGACGTGATCGGTTGGCTCGAGAGATTGCTGTCGGACCTGCGATATGGCGCGCGTCAGCTGCGCCTGAACCGGGGTTTTGCCACGGTGGCCATCCTGTCGCTGGCGCTCGGCATCGGCGCGAACACGGCCATCTTTCAGTTGATCAACGCGCTGAGGCTGCGGAGCCTGCCGGTCGAGCGACCCTGGGAGCTGGCGACCATCGACACGGAGCAGGGATTCTATTCCGCTGGGTGGTACACCGGGCGGCACACCGCGTTCACCTACGCGCAATTCAAAGAGTTCCAGCGCGAGCAGCGTGCGTTCAGCGGCCTGCTTGCGTTCGGGACGGCCCGATTCACTCTGAACCGCAGCGGCGAGGCGCAGCACGCGAACGGCCTGTACATCAGCGCGAACTTTCTCGACGTGCTGGGAGTCCGTCCGACGCTCGGCGGCGGCTTCGGACCCGAAGGCGACGCTCCGGATTGCGGCCGGGCGGGGGCGCTCCTCAGCTACCCGTTCTGGCAGCGTGCCTACGGAGGCGATCCGGCCGCGGTCGGGCGCGACATCTATCTCGACGGCCGCATGTTCCCAATCGTCGGGGTCACGCCTCCGGCGTTCTTCGGGCTCGAGCCCGGGCGCCAGTTCGACGTGGCGCTGCCGATCTGCGCCGACGTGCTGCTCTCGACCGACGGCAAGGGACGTCTCGCCCGGCTCGACGCCTGGTGGCTCTCGCTCGTCGGCCGACTGCATCCGGGATGGTCCCTCGACCGCGCGTCGGCGCACCTCCGCCAGATCTCGCCAGCCGTTTTCCGTCAGACGCTGCCCACCGTGTACCGTCCGCCCGATGCCGGAAAGTACCTGAAGAACCGCGTCAAGGCGATCGACGCCAGCGCCGGTCTGTCGGCGCTGCGCGAGGAGTACGAGAATCCACTGTGGCTGTTGCTGGCGGTCACGGTGCTGGTCCTGTTGATCGCGTGCGCGAATCTCGCAAACCTGCTGCTGGCGCGCGCCAGCGCCCGCCAACGCGAGATGGCGGTTCGCCAGGCGATGGGCGCGTCGCGGCTCCGCCTCGTCGGGCAGCTCGCGTCCGAGAGTCTGCTGCTTGCGGCACTCGGCGCCGCCTTGGCCCTCGCGATCGCGCAGGCGCTCAGCCGACTGCTCGTCGCGTTCCTGACGGATCCGGACCAGCCGATCGTGTTGGCGCTGGGCATCGACGGGCACGTGTTCTGGTTCACCACTCTGCTGGCGCTCCTGACGTGCCTGCTGTTCGGCATTGGCCCCGCGATCAAGGCGGCCAGCCAGGCGCCCGTCACGGCCATGCAGGGAGGCCGCGGGACGACTGGAACCGCGGAGCGCCATCGGTTCCGCCGCGCGCTGGTCGTGGCGCAGGTCGCGCTCTCTCTCGTCCTGCTGGTCGGCGCCTTGCTCTTCGGTCAGACGCTGCGCAACCTCCTGCGCATCGATCCCGGCATCGCGCCCGAAGGTGTCCTCGTCGCCGCTGTCGACGCGCGGCTTCCCCGACTGACTCCGGAACATCGCCGTGTCGTGTTCGATGGGATGCAGGACCGGATCGCCGCGCAACCGGGTGTGGAGAGCGTGGCGCAAGTGTTCCTCAGCCCGTTCAGCGGGGACGGTTGGAACGACACCGCCCGCGGCGAGGGCAGCGGCGCCTCCACCGGCGGCAAGCTGTCGTGGTTCAACCGCGTCGGTCCGGGGTACTTCCGAACCCTGAAGACGGCGGTTCTCGCCGGCCGTGACTTCGGCCGCGGCGACTCGGCCGGCGCGCCCCAGGTGGCCATCGTCAACGAGGAGTTCGCCCGGATCTTCTTCGGCGGGCGGAACCCCGTGGGGCGCACGTTCCGCGTCGAGGCCGGCGCCGGCAAACCGGAACCGGTGTATCAGATCGTCGGCCTCGTGAAGAACACGAAGTACAACGGGCTTCGCGAAAAGTCGCGGGCCATCGCCTTCCTGCCGGCGGCCCAGGACGAGGACTACCCGGATGGGCTCACCTTCCTCGTCCGCTCGCACGCGCCACTCAGCACGACGATGGCAGCCATCAGGCGGGTGATGAACGACCTGCAGAGCGGGATGCTCGTGGAGTTCCGGGTGCTGGAGCTCCAGGTGGCGCGATCGGTTCAGCGCGAGCGGTTGATGGCCAGCGTCTCCGGCGCGTTTGGCCTGCTCGCCACGCTGCTGTCCACGCTCGGCCTCTACGGGGTCATGTCGTACATGGTCGCCCGTCGTCGCAACGAGATTGGCGTTCGTGTCGCCCTGGGTGCGAGCGCACGCGACGTGATCCGCCTCGTGCTCACCGAAGCGGGTCGACTGGTCGTCGTGGGCCTCGTGATCGGGGCCGCGACAGCCTTCGTTCTCGCGCGCTACGCCGAATCGCTGCTGTTCGGCCTGAAGCCCGGCGACGCGACCACTTTGGGGTTCGCGTGCCTGCTGCTATCGACGACGGCGGCCGTGGCGAGCCTGCTGCCGACCCGTCGTGCGCTGAAACTCGATCCAGCAGCCGTTCTCCGGGACGAGTAGCGACGGCGACCGGCAGCTGCGCGAGCGCGGGACGCGGTCGGCACGGTCGTCCTGATTCTTCGGGCACGCGTCCATCGTCACCACGGAGCGGACGCTTGGAGCGTTGCGGGTGGCGGCGGACACGCTGGAATCTCGCGGAAGCTCTTCCGGCGTCGACGCCGAATCAACGACAGAGCTTCACATTTCTTTCACAAACGGCTTGGCGGGCGATAGTGTGGATCCGCGTGGCGACGCCGCCGGGGGCGGCGCGGATTGCACTCGCGCGTCCGCGCGGCGGGCGTTGAGGCGTTCTCCCCCTGATCGAGCACAAGGAGCACACGAGCATGAAACCAAAGAACACGATCTGCCTCTGGTTCGACAAGGACGCGCAGGAGGCGGCGCGCTTCTACGCCGCCACCTTTCCGGATAGTGAAGTGAGCGCTGTTCACAAGGCGCCCGGCGACTACCCGGGCGGCAAGGAGGGCGATGTGCTGACGGTGGAGTTCACCGTTCTGGGCGTTCCCTGTCTCGGTCTCAACGGCGGCCCGACGTTCAGGCACAGCGAGGCCTTTTCCTTCCAGATCGCGACGGACAATCAGGAAGAGACGGACCGCTACTGGAACGCGATCGTCGGCAATGGCGGCAAGGAAAGTCAGTGCGGTTGGTGCAAGGACCGCTGGGGCCTCTCCTGGCAGATCACCCCGCGGGCGCTGACCGAGGCGCTTGCGGCTGGTGGCGGTGAGGCAAAGCGTGCCTTCGAGGCGATGATGCCGATGAACAAGATCGACATAGCTACGATCGAGGCCGCGCGGCGGGGCTGACGTGGACCACGACGCGCTGCGCATCTGAGCGGCCCCGGAATCCCCCCAGCCACCTGCCGCGCGTCTTCGACCGGGTCTAAACCCATGCCTCGCGCAAGTCGTCTGGAGGCAGCGGTCTGCTCTCCGAAGGACCACGGCGCGGTGTTCGAAGTGGGGCTGCCGAGAGCTGCGCTACGCGCGATGTTGTGGCGTGTCGGCTTGAAGGTTCCGCCCCGAACTTGCTCTCAAACAGAATAGGGACGGGTGTGTGAGCTGGCTGCAGGCCCCGGAAGCTCACGCACCGCCCGCTCGAGTTCGTCGAGCGTCTTCTCTCGGCTCGCACGATTGCCGACACTGCGAGCGAGCAGCGCCGCACCTGAGGCGATCATCACAGCGAGCGCCACCTGCGTGACGACCAATCCACTTTCCAACCGCCAGCCGCGTCCTTCCATTCCTCCTATCCGGGCTGCGCTCAAGACGCTGCGCAAGTCTCCTCGATATAGCGAGACGATGGGCACGAGGATGACGAGCGACGCCGCGATTACGGCGATGGCCAGCCTCACGGCTTCGCTTACAGATTGTCTCTGGCAGCGGCCTCAGCGATCGCCGCACATCAGAGCACAGGGAGCGGCCCTGCGAGGCAGCTCCCCGCACCCACGCGTCAGCGATGATCGATTCTCTTTTGCACGGTGCTGACCATCGTTGTCTGCGGACTGCTGACGATCGTCCGGATTTCGTTTCCGTGATCGACAATGACCATTCGCTCCTCGATCGTGATGCCCGGTCCTGGCTGAAAGAGCGTGATCCCCGTGCAATCCGCGTTCACCTGATACGTCCCAGAGCCTGGGCGGTCGGGCACGATTCCGGTAACGGAGCCCTTGATGTTGTCGAGCTGTGTGAAAGAGCCAGCCCCGTCGTATGTGCGGACAACCACACCGATGACGGTCTGGATTCCGCCACCGAGAGCAGGCGGAACCGGATTTGTACCCTGCATCTGAATTCCGTACGTGCCGCGGATCGAGCCCTCCGTGCAGTGAAAGCCCTTGTCCTCCTGCGCGATGGCGCTGCCGCTCGTCCCGGAGCCGCCGCCACCGACAATCAGAGCGACCAACGCAACCGCAATCAACACCTTTCGGACCATTGTCGCCTCCTTATTGTTCACGTCGGGCGGATATTACCTCAGCCGAAAGGCTCAAGCGACCTGAATCGAGCGCGCACCGGCGCCCACATCTTGCGTCACACGTTCTGCTCGCACCTAGGTGATGCGGGGTGCAGCGATGCGGTCGGTTCAGGAACTGGTGGGTCACCGGGATCTGACCATGACCCAGCGGATGATCGCTCCCCTGCCGGTTCAACCGGCGATCAGCGGTGCGACGATTGCCGTCGACCGCGCCAATGCCACGGCGTCAGGACCCGCTGGAAATCGAAGTTGCCCTGATGGATCGTTGGCCGCGCGATACACCGCCTCGGCCACGTCGGACTCCGTCGTTACCGTCGTCCCATGCGCAAACGCGGCGAGGATCGGTTTCGCAAAAGCGGCGTACACCTCGGGAAAGAGGCCCTCCATGCGCGATCCGCCATTGCTCGTGAAGCGTGTGGTCGGCCCGTAGCCGGGTTCGACAAGTTTGACCCGCACGTTGAACGCCTCGAGTTCGTGCGCAAGGGATCCGGTGAACCCTTCGATCGCCATCTTGCTCGCGGTGTATGCGGCTGCCAGCGGCATCGGCGCCAGCGTCACGCTCGATGTCACGTTCACGACAACACCGGATTTCCGCGCGCGAAGCTGCGGCAGCACCGCCTGCGTCATCGCCATCACGCCAAAGGTGTTGGTCTCGAACACCTCGCGCACCGTCGACATCGGCGTCGCCTCGAAGACACCGATGACCCCGATGCCTGCGTTGTTGACCAGTACGTCAATGGGCCCGGCCGTCTCGATCGCCGCGGCGATGCTCTGCGGCCGGGTGACGTCGAGTGCCAGAACGCGGAGGCGCTCGGATCGGGGCAGAATGTCTTCGCGCGGGGTTCGCATGGTGGCGATCACGTGCCAGCCTAGTGCGTGGAAGTGGCGAGCGGTCTCCAGGCCGTAGCCGGAGGAGCATCCGGTGATAAGCACGGTCTTCATGACGACTCCTTTTGCGGGTCCAGATTCGCTGGACCACAATCGTGTTGCCGCTTACTATGACCGCTGGAATCCGGACGTTCTACAATCCTGAGTCCGCATTTCATTGGCGATCGTCCAGAGATGAACGATCCACTCTCCGAAGTCATCACGCTGCTCCAGCCGCGTGCCGTGTTTTCGAGGCGCATCAGCGGCGCCGGCCGGTGGGGTGTCCGCTATTCCGCCTTCGGTCAGCCGAGCTTCTGCGCCGTGCTGGAAGGCAGCTGCCTTCTAACGGTCGATGGCCACCGTCCACTGACACTCGAGGCCGGCGATTTCGTGCTGCTGCCGGCGACGCCGGGCTTTTCGATGTCGGGCTTCGAGCCGGTTCGGTTGGAGCGCTTCGACCCGAACGTGACGTCAAAGGTCCTCGGTGAAGTCCGCCATGGCACGCGCGGCGGGCGGCCCGATGTGCGATTGCTCGGCGGGTGGTTCGTCTTCAACTCGCCGGATACTGCGTTACTGGTGTCGCTGCTGCCGTCGCTCGTGCACGTGCGCGGCGTTGAGCGCCTCTCGACACTCGTGCGCCTCGTCGGCGAGGAAGCGAGCGAAGGGCGGTCGGGCCGCGACCTCGTGCTGACACGCCTGGTGGAGGTGCTGCTCATCGAAGCGCTAAGGGCGGCGCCTGGTGAGGACGCGCCTCCTGGCCTACTGCGCGGGTTGACCGATGAGCGACTCGCGCCCGCAATACGCCAGATGCACGGCCAACTCGCACGTTCGTGGACGGTCGCCTTGCTCGCGAGGACCACCGCGCTGTCAAGGTCGGCGTTCTTCGAGCGCTTCACACGCACCGTCGGCCTGCCGCCGATGGAATACCTGCTCGCCTGGCGGATGGCGGTCGCGAAGGATTTGCTGCGACGGGAGGACCTCGCGCTTGCCGAAGTGGCGGAACGCGTCGGCTATGGGTCGGCGAGTACTTTCAGCACCGCGTTCAGCCGGCACGTGGGCCGGTCTCCGGGCCGGTACGCGCGCGAGGGTAAACAGCGTGAAACGGGGCCACGCTGACTGTACCCCTTCGCCGCGCGCCCGATGATCTCCGAAGCGCTCGGACTTTCGGCAACGAAATTCGAAGGCTTTACCGGCTCCGCTCGAACGCAGCGTCTATCCGACGATTGGGGCGGGCTTGCAGTTCGTGATCAAACCCAAGGAGCGCATGAACGTGAATCTCGAGTACTCGCAGGGCATCGAAGACAACCGCGGCGTCTATCTGAAGCTTGGGTACGCGTGGTGAATCGGCCCTCGGGAAGACTGTCACTATGAGAAAAGTTCTCGTCCTGGCTGTCGTCGCCGTTGCGCTGGCGGCGGGTGCATTCTTCTTCTGGAGCCGGCGGGCCCCAGCGCCGCCCCAGGCGTTGACCCTGCACGGCAATGTGGACATCAGGCAGGTGTCGCTGGCGTTCGACGGTAGCGGACGGATTGCGGAGGTTCGCGCCGAGGAAGGAGACCATGTTCGAGCCGGCGCGGTCCTGGCGACCATCGACACGCGAACGGTCGCGCTCCAGATCGACCAGGCAACCGCGCAGATCGAGGCGCAGGAACAGAACCTCCGGCGTCTCCGGAACGGTGCACGCCCGGAGGAAATCCAGGAGGCGCGCAGCCGGCTGGCCACCGCGCAGGCGGAGGTCGCGCGCGCCACTGACGATCTCGCACGGCTGCAAGGCATCGCGGCGAAGACGCAGGGGCGCGGCGTCAGTCGGCAGGATCTCGATCGCGCGCAAAGTGCCGTCGTGACGGCGTCGTCACGGACGGACGAGCTCCGTGACGCGCTGCGTCTTGTGGAATCCGGTTCGCGCCCGGAGGACATCGCCGGCGCTGAAGCGCAGGTCAAAGCGTCACGGGCGCAACTCGCGTTGCTGCGCCACCAGATCGAGTTGGGCGAACTGAAAGCCCCGGTCGATGCGGTCGTGCGATCGCGTCTGCTCGAACCTGGGGACATGGCGACTCCGCAGCGGCCCGTCTTGACACTCGCGCTGACGCAGCCGAAATGGGTGCGCGTGTATGTGGCCGAGACCGACCTTGGCAAGGTTCGGGTGGGTCTGCCGGCTCGGATTCGCTCGGACGGTCAGTCCGAGGTGATCACCGGCAAGATTTCGTTCATCGCCTCGACTGCGGAATTCACGCCCAAGTCCGTCGAGACCGAGGAGTTGCGGACCAGCCTCGTCTACGAAGTGCGGATCCTCGTGGACGATCCCACGGACATCCTTCGACTCGGTCAACCAGTGACCGTCGACATCGCCCGAGCCGGTGCATGACTGGCGCGCCCCTGACAATCGTGGCCGAGTCGCTGCGGAAGGCGTTTCCCGCGCCCGGCGGCGGCACGGTGCCGGCAGTGGACAACGTCTCGTTGTCGGTGCGGACCGGGGCGCTGACGGCTCTCGTGGGACCAGACGGTGCGGGCAAGACGACACTGATTCGGTTGGTGGCGGGACTGATGGCGCCAGACGCTGGACGCTTGCGGGTGCTCGACATCGACGTCGTGAAACGGCCGCAGGCGGTCCAGGATCGCATCAGTTACATGCCGCAGCGCTTTGGCCTCTACGAGGACCTCAGCGTTCAGGAGAACCTCGATCTGTACGCGGATCTGCACGGCGTACCGCAGACGGTCCGGACGGAGCGCTTCGGTCGACTGCTCGAGATGACCGACCTGGCAGCCTTCACCGCGCGGCCGGCGGGCAAGCTGTCAGGCGGCATGAAACAGAAGCTGGGCCTGGCGTGCACGCTCGTTCGATCTCCGGACTTGCTGCTGCTCGACGAGCCGAGCGTCGGCGTCGATCCGCTGTCGCGACGAGAACTGTGGGCCATCGTGCAGCAGTTGGTGGAAGACGAGCAGCTGAGCGTGCTCATCAGCACGGCCTACATGGACGAAGCCGAACGGTGCGCGCAGGTTTTCGTGATGCACCAGGGTCAGATACTCAGCGAAGGCGCACCGGCCACGCTACGCACGCGCGCGCACGGCCTGACGTTCGTCGCCGCTCCACCGCCCGGCGAGCCGGCACGGCAGCTCCAGTCGCGCTTGTTCGATGCCGCCGACGTCGTGCTGGACGCGGTCCCGAAGGGCGGCGCCGTTCGCTTCATCCGCCAACCTGATTCGCCTTCCGAGCGCCTCCAGGAGTTGCTCGGAGCTGCGCGGCCTGAGCCACGTCCCGAAGAACTCGAGGACGCCTTCATGATGATGCTGCGCCAGCGCGACGAGCAGGCGCCGACCGGGCCTCCGCCCGCGGCCGTCACCCAGCCCCGGCCGGCGTCAGCTCCCAACGACCAACCGGCGATTGTGGTGCGCGATCTCGTCCGCATGTTCGGCGACTTCACTGCCGTCGCTCGGACGTCGTTCGATGTGCACCGCCGCGAGATCTTCGGGCTGCTCGGGCCTAACGGCGCCGGCAAGACCACCACGTTCCGCATGCTGTGTGGTCTCTTACCGGCCACCAGCGGTCATCTCGAAGTGGCCGGCGTGAACCTGCGCACGGCGCGGGCACAGGCCCGCGCACGCATTGGATACGTCTCTCAGAAGTTCGCGCTCTACGGAAACTTGAGCGTGCGGGCGAACCTCGAATTCTTCGGTGGCGCGTACGGACTCCGCGGCCGGGTGCTTCAGACGCGTGTCGCCGCGGCCCTGGAGCAGTTCGGATTGACCGGAGCAGCTCGCAGCGGAGAGTTGCCCGGGGGCTACAAACAGCGCCTCGCGATGGCAGCGGGGCTTCTGCACGAGCCGGACATCCTGTTCCTCGACGAGCCGACGAGCGGCATCGACCCGCTGGCGCGTCGCGCCTTCTGGCGGTCCATCACCGCGCTGGCCGAGCAAGGGGTCACCGTCATCATCACGACGCACTTCATGGAGGAAGCGGAGTATTGCGATCGAATCGCGATCCAGGACGCCGGCCGGCTGCTCGCGATCGGCACACCCGGTGACGTCCGTCAGCGCGCGGGCGCGGGCGTGGCCGACATGAACAGCGCCTTCATCGCCATCGTCGAACAGGCGCGCAGTGCCCGTGACTCCGAGACACCGGGGGCGAACGCATGACGCCATTCGTGCGTCGATTCGTGGCGCTCCTCCGCAAGGAGACGCGCCAGCTTCTGCGGGATCGCAGCAACCTGGCCGTGGGCCTGGTCTTGCCGGTCGTGCTGATCCTGCTGTTCGGCTATGGCCTGTCGTTCGATGTTCGCGATGCGCCGGTCGGCATCGTTCTCGAAGACCGGTCGCCGGAGGCGCGCGCCGTCGTGGCCGGACTCCAAGGGTCGCCATACATCGCTCCCGTGTGGCTCACCAACATGCCAGAGGCCGTCGAGCGGATGCGGCTTGGCGAGATTCGAGGGATCGTTCGCGTGCCGGTCGATTTCGCGCGACAGCTGTCCGCCGGCCACGCGCAGATTCAACTCGTGGTCAACGGCGTGGACACCAATACGGCCGCGACCATCGAGAGTTACGTGACTGGGGCGATTGGGATTTGGGCGCAGCGTCAGGCCGACCGCGCCGGGAACGCGGCCGGTGGGGTGGGCAGCGTCGTCGTGGTCCCCCGCATGTGGTTCAACGAAGCCTCGAGCAGCACCTGGTATCTCGTGCCGGGACTGCTGGTCCTGGTGCTCACGCTGATCGGCGCGTTTCTCACCTCCTTGCTCATCGCACGCGAATGGGAACGCGGCACGCTCGAAGCCCTCTTCGTCACGCCCGTGCGGCCGCTCGAGCTGGTGCTCGCCAAGCTCGCCCCCTATCTCGTCATCGGGACGATCGACTTGTTCGTGTGTCTCCTGGCCGCGCATTTCCTGTTCGAGGTGCCGATTCGAGGTTCGATGCTGGCGATCGTCGCGTCGTCGCTGCTCTACCTGACGGTGTCGCTGTCGCTCGGCCTGTTCATCTCCGGCGCGACGCGCAGCCAGTTTCTCGCGAGTCAGATGGCCCTGCTCGCCAGCTTCATGCCGGCGTTGATGCTCTCCGGGTTCATCTTCGACCTTCGGAACGCCCCCGTGGTTATTCAGATCGTCAGCCAGGTCCTGCCGGCGACGCACTTCATGGGGCTGTTGAAGACGCTGTTCCTGGCCGGCGACAACTGGGCGTTGGTCGCCCGCAACTGTTCCATCCTGGCGTTCTACGCGTTCATCCTGATCGCGGCGTCGCGACGGAGCCTGCGAAAGCGGCTGCTGTAACGCCATGCGTGCACTGGTCAGCTACATCGTGCGCGTCGGCTTTCTGTGCCGCAAAGAGCTGCTGGTGCTCCTGGCGGATCCACAGAGTCGCGCGATGATATTCCTGCCGGCCTTACTGCAGTCGCTGCTCTTCGGCTATGGGGCGACGTACGATTTGACCAATGCGCCATACGCCGTGCTCGACCTGAGTCGCGGCGCCGCGTCGACGGCGCTGCTCGCGCGGGTCGACGGGACCGGGGTGTTCAACCGTGTCGCCACGCTCCGATCGGCGTCCGAGATCGCGGACGTCATCGACCGCGGCGACGCGCTGCTCGTGTTGAGTATTCCGGGCGACTTCGAGGCGCGGCTGGCCGCCGGACAGGCAGCGCCGCTGCAGCTGATCCTCGACGGCCGCAATTCGACCACGGCAGGCGCCGCCGCCGGCTACGTCGGCGCGATCGTTGCCACGTACAACCGGACCTTGGGAGGCGCACCGGCGATCGCGGTCGAGCGTCGGGCGTGGTACAACCCGAACCTCGAATCGCGGTGGAACCTCATGCCGGCGCTGATTGGCGCGCTCAGCATGCTTCAGACGTTGCTCTTGTCCGCGTTGTCGGTCGCGCGAGAACGTGAGCAAGGCACCTTCGATCAACTGCTGGTGACGCCATTCACGCCGATGCAGATTCTGATCGGGAAGGCGTTGCCATCGATCCTGGTCGGACTCGTGCAGTCGACCACGATCTTCCTGATCATTCGCTTCTGGTTTCAGATTCCGATGAGTGGTTCGGTCTGGCTGCTTTACCTCGGCCTGTTCACCTTCACGGGCGCCGCCGTGGGTATCGGTCTCTCGATCTCGGCGTTGGCGGTGAGCATGCAGCAGGCCATGCTCTACACGTTCCTGTTGATCATGCCGTTGATGCTGCTCTCGGGGTTGATGTCGCCGGTCAGCAACATGCCGCGCGTCCTCCAGCTTCTGACGTACGCCAATCCGCTGCGGTTCGGGATGGACCTGGTGCGGCGCGTCTATCTCGAAGGCGCCGGCCTACGGGAGGTCGCCTTCGACTTCGTGCCGATGCTCGCCGTGGCAGGCATCACGCTGCCGCTCGCGGCCTGGCTGTTCCGGAATCGGTTGGCGTGAGGGAGAGGAGCGCCCCATGGTCGTGCGTCGCCTGCATCGATATCGAGCGTGTTTACCCGGCGTAATTGCGCTCGTCATGGCGGGTTGTGCCAGTGGCGCACCGAAGTATGTGAAGCCGGAACCCCCGGCGCCGCCCGATTGGATGACGTGGCGAAGCGGAGACGCGTCGCTGCACGAGCCGCTCGAGACGGGCGAGACGCTGCCGGAGAACTGGTGGGCGGCGTTCTCCGATCCCGTGCTCGACGAGTTACAGCGTCAAGCCGTGCAGGCGAGCCCCGACCTGAAGACGGCGGCGCTCCACTTCGCGCAGGCGCGCGTGCAGCGACAGACCGTCAGCCCGCAGCACGGCCTGCAAGGCAACCTCTACGCGAGCGCGACCGGCAGGCGTGAAAGCGAGCTCGGAGCGGGCGTGCGCTTGATCGACGCGCTGGGCGCCGATCCCGCCAAGATCGCGCCGTTGATCGCGGAGCCGTACGGCTTTTACCAGGTGGGCTTCGACGTGTCGTGGGAGTTGGATCTCTGGGGCCGGATCAGCTCGTCGATCGAGCAGGCCGATGCCGACATCGCCCGTCAAGGCGCGCTGCTCGACCTCGCGAGGGTCAGCCTCGCGACCGACATCGCGCGCACCTTCTTCGATGTGCGGACGATCCAGCGCCAGATCCGCGTCACGCGTGAGGAAATCGCCGCGATGCAGGACCGGCTGTCGATTATCGAGGCGCAGGCAGAGGGCGGCTTGGTTGATGGGCTCTCTGTCGAGCGTCAACGAGCCGACCTGTCGGCGCTCAAGGCGCAGCTGCCACCGCTCCTGGCGCGTGAGGCGTCGAGCGGCAACGAAATCGCACTGCTGCTGGGTGACCATCCCGGCGCACTCACGAGCCGACTGGCGCCAGCAGACACGGACCAATCCCTGACGCTGCCCGATCTCACGCTCGGACTGCCGTCGGAACTCGCATCTCGACGACCCGACATCGCGGCGGCCGAGGCGCGGCTGCGCGGCGCCACCGCCGGGATCGGGATCGCCCGCGCAGCGCTCTATCCGAGCATTCGTCTCGGCGCCAGATTCGGGTCCGAGTCATATCTGGGCAGCGACTTCCTGAGCTGGGGATCTCGGCTCTGGTCGTTCGGCCCGAGCCTCGACCTGCCCTTGTTCGATCGCGGCCGCCGCAAGAGCGTCGTGCAACTGCGCGAGCTGGAGCAACAGGAGGCGGCGGTCGCCTTTCAACGCACCGTGCTCACGGCGTGGAAGGAGATTGACGATGCGCTCACGGGATACACCGCTGAACGGCAGCAGTTGCGTGAGCTCACGTCTCGCGAGCAGAGCGCGCGACAGGCATACGATCTTGCGCTGGCACGATATGAAGGCGGTGCGGTCGATTTCGTAACGGTCCTCGACAGTCAGCGAGCCCTTCTGCAAGCGACGTTCGACAAGGCGAGCAGTGAGGGCCGTTTGTTGGTGCGATTCGTCGCGATCAATCGCGCCCTCGGGAATGCGCCGAAGCTGGTTCGATGATGACTTGCCCTGACACGAGGAGAGAACGGAGTTGAGCAGGTCGATGCAAGTTCGATAGTGAAAAATCGCCGCTACTTCGTAAGTTATTGAACCTAAAGGGTTAAATTGCGT
>CAVUCH010000025.1:0-98039 GCA_963739995.1 Vicinamibacteria bacterium
CCAGCCGCGCGTCCACGCGCGTATGCACCAGGCTCTCCTTCGCCGTGAACGAGCGCCCGCCGACTGCCGCCGCGATGGTCTGCACGAGTGCCGTGTCGGCATCGTCGCGCGGTCCGTGCCCCGTAGCCTGCCACCGTCCGGCATCGAGCCGTTGCAGGATGTCGGTCAGAATCTGCCGTTGCTGAATCTGCTCCGCGTGCATCGTCGCCAGCATCTCCATGAGGGCTCTGGGTCGCCTGCGGACTCGCGTGGCGCACGATCGCCCGCCGGGCGGGCTGCCGTCCTCACGCAGCGCCCTCACCCTCTGGTGTGTCCTCGTAGTGCAATTCCGCCCAGCACGGGCGCGCGATGCCGACGCGCTCAGCTTCGCGCAAGAGCGCCGTCGGATGCGTCGCCCACACCTGCGGCAGTTCGTCCGCCTCCGGACTGAGGGGGTACTCGAGCGCGTCAAAGCTGCGGTCACGCGAGTAACCGATGAGCAGAATGTCGACCTTTCGCGGATCGACCGCGTGCAGGTCCGGCGACGGCTCCGCCCCCTTGGGCTTCACGCGTCCACCCGGAGTTGTCCGATCAGGCTCGCGAGCAGCCGCGACAGCGCCACTTCGTTGCGGACCGCTGGCTCCGCCGCCGCCCGGAGCACTGACAGCCGATCGAGGCAGTGTCCCGCCTCCAGGAGCAGCACGGCTTCGTTCAGCGCGAAGCTGTACCGAGCCAGCATGCCGTCGACAAATGCGCGCCCTGCTGGCTGCAAGGCGTCGAGATCAGCCGCCGTCGGCTCCCACGTCGCGGGCGGCAGCGGTAGCGGCAGGACATTGCCGCGGGGCAGCGGGTCGCTGGGGAGTGGCCCGTGTCGGTCGCGACGGTAACTGCCGAGTCTCACATGCTCCATGATCGGCTTGCGGCGCCTTCCCGCCCCGGTTCTCGCCCCCCCTCGTGCCATCTCTGGTCCCTCCTGGATCGTTTGAATTCGACGGTACCGCGCGTATGACGGCCCTGCGGTTGGGGCTTTACTGCTGAGCTAGACGCGATTCCCCGCCCCCTGGTCGTCGGGCACGTTGTCCCCGTGCTTTTCTCCTGCCGAGCCGGACGCCGGACACCGGACATCCCCTAAGAGGGGGGATGTCTGTCCGGTGGGTCCGTCGGTAGTCCCACCGGACAGAACCGGACACCGATCGGACACCATGTCCGGTGCCTCATCGGCAGTCCTACAGCACGCGTTCGGTGATGTCTGCTACTGCCATGTCCCACGCGAGCGTTGGATCCTTCTTCAGCCGCGCGGCGATCTGCTTCTCCAGCGTCCTGGGGATCTTCACCGCGTCCGCCTTCTTCCGCGCCTCCTCCTCCAACTCCTCGAGTCCCACGTTGATTTGGTGCAGCATGACGGCCCGCCGATAGGCGTCCTCCAGCGTCGCCGTCTCGGGGATGACCTTCTTCACTTTATGCGCCACGAGCTTGCGTTCCAGCCAGCCGATGAACTGATCGGACGTGAACGCGTTGAGCTCGACGCGCTCGCCTGCCTCCTGGAGCATGTCGATCTCGGCCCACGTCGCTCCGTAGCGTCGGAGTGCGCTGCTCGGATCCCTGCCATACGCCACCGGCTCGCTCTGGAGGCCTTCTGAACGGACATCCTCCAGGCGAATGCCGAGGTCGATGATCTTGGGGGGCTGGGCAAACTGATACCGGATGGTGTCGTGGTGCAGGGTGTAGCAGATGCCGAGGCCGTCCTTGTCGAAGTCGTGGAGCACGAAGATCCGAACGCCGTCGAGCGCCTCGACCAACGTACGCGCTGCCGTGCTGCTGTAGCCCTTGGTGCTCATAATCGCCAGGTCGAAGCGTTCGGCGATCTCGGCCGCGGCGAGGAGGTCGTTGAAGCCTTCCTTCTCAAGAAACAGCACGTTGCGGTACCGGTTCTTTGGGCCGTGAGTGGGATACTGCAGGCGCATCTTCGATCGCGCCGTCCTCGTCGTCCTCGTCCTCCGGTGTGCGCCCGTCTTCGTGACGCGCTTCGTGGCGCCGCCGTTGTCGCACCCGGCAAGATAGCTTCGAACGTGCAGCGTGCCCAGCGACACTTTCGTGTCGGTATGCGGTTCCGCAAAGTGCCCGCGCGCGTCGTAGACCACGTCCCACTCGGCGGCCTCGGGTTCCTCACGCATGAACTCGGGCAACAGCTGCTGCGTGAAGTAGCTGTCGAAGTCCTTCCCGAGCGGCTTGCTGGTGTGCTGCAGGATGAGGGGACGCGCCGCGTACATCACCTGGCGCGCCGTCGCCGGCAACCGCCCGCCACCGCTCGCCTTCGCGTACGCCTCGTCCATCACAGCGAACGCGGCGTCTTTGATCGACACTTCGCGGACGGCGCGGAAGTAGCGCGCTTCGGCTGCCCGCCCGCGCTGGCGGTCGCGGATCTTCTTCGTCTCGACCTCAGCCCACCGCTTGGTGGCGCCCGTCACTGCCGAATGAATGGCCTCCCCGATCCTCACAGCGCCTCCAATGGCTCTTCCGCGGATCGGTGAAGTGCAGGTGCGGACACGTCAGATGCGCGACACACGTCACCGGCTGGTGCTCGCCAACGTATCGCTGGTTCAAGAGGCCGTCGAGGCCGATGCCGTAGCCTGTCAGCGTCCGGAACGGATCCGCCAGAGTCGGTGCTGCGTTGATGCCAACAAGCACCCGCCGGGGGTTGGTGTCCTGGCGAGCGCCGAAGGCAAACTCGAACACGAACGGGAGGCCGCTCTCGTCGTCCACGTCGGCGATCCGCCTTATCAATGGTCGCAGCCACGCCGCCGTGCGCCTCGAGCCACGTCTGCAGGTGCGCGTGCCCGAGCACGCCGAGATCAAGCGGCTTCACCGGCTTGGACGCCTCCCGCATCGCCTCGAGGAGCATCGCCACGATCTCACCGTCGATGTCGTGGTCCTTCACGCACGCGTGCAGGGCGCAGCCGGCCACCGCGGGCACCGTCGCGAGAATCGCCTTGCGCTTCAGTGTGCTCGAGAGGCCCTTGAACTCGCCGACGAAGTCCCGCACCGTCTTGGCAGGCCCGCCACGGCGCTCGGCGCTCACGTACGCCGCCATCAACGCGCGGAGTTGATCCGGGCAGTACCAATGCGGGCTGGTGGGATCGCTGGGCTTCCACTTGGTGATCGCCGTCGCCGTCCGCTCGAACCGCTGCAGCCTGCCGTCGCAGGCCACGGTGAGCGTGGCCGGGGGGTTGAAGAGGGAGTAGGTCTCCACCAGCGGTAAGAGCCGGGTGCCGATCTCGGGTTCTAAGCACCCAAGGGGACCGTGACGCGGGTGCCGGTTTTTACCGAGGAGGGTGCCAGCTGGTGCTCCACCTCGGGCATCTGAGCGATCCGGTCGAGGCGGATCGTGATGGCATGGTGCGTGCCCTGGCTCTCGACGTGGACGGTGCTCGGCTCGCCGGTGCGGACGAAGGGGATCGCGATCACGGTCTTCAGGGCATTGCCTTGCGCGCCGCGCGTCGGGCTGATGTAGGCGTCCTTCGACGAGGTGCGGACCGTGAAATCGAGGATGCCGTCCACGGCTGCCGGCGGCAGGCCCGGGCCGTTGTCCTCGACCACGATCTGATCCGGGCTGAGCGTGACGGTGATCGCGGGGAGTGTGTTCGCGTCCTCGCACGCGTCCAGGCTGTTGTCGAGCTCCTTGAGGATCACCTCGGGCCAGCGCGCGGCCGGATAACCGGTCTGCAGCGTGAGCTCCTTCTCGAAGAGGTACTCGAGCAGCCGGCTGGTCTGAAACGTCGCACGCTCGAGACGGGCGGCCGTGGCCCTCATGCCGTCCGCCGTTCGAGGATCGCGATACGGTGGACACCGTCGGGCGTATCGGTAAGGCGCGTGAACAGGTGGGGCTTCCGCTTCACGGCTTTGTCGACGGTATCGACCTTCGCGCCGAGCTCGCCGGCGAGATGCGCCAGCGTCCGCGGGCCGTGCGTCAGCGACTCCTTGATGCGCTGCCAGAGCGGCAGGCTCTCGGCGATCTCGTCCACGGTGGCCGCCGCGATCCGCGCGATGGCAATCCCGCCGGGACTGAACGTGAAGCGGTAGGCGAGGGCCTGGGAGAGCGGCCCCAGATTCGCCTTCCGATGCACGAGGCCGATGGTCAGTTGGTCGGGGTCGTTGGCCGCCGCCGCTTTGATGAACCAGGTAGAGCGTGCCGAGTTGTGCCAGAAGGCACTGCCGAACGGCCGCTGATCCCCCGGTCTCGGCTTTGCTGACGTGCGCGAGATGCAGGCCGCCTCCGATGCGGAGTTGGCGCACGGCGCGAAAGTAGGTCAGCGCGCTTTCGGCCGCTTCCGGTGGACCGTCGCACGCAAAGCCCACCGAATCGAAGATGCCGAAGGTGATCTCCTCGTCCACGATGATCCGGCGCAGCCGGTCGACCTCGTGCACCAGGGGTCGATCGCAGCGCACGTACCGGATGGTCGGCATGTCTCGACCGAAGAGCGCCTCGAGGCGCCCGCGGTGCGTCTCGGCGTCGAGCTCCCAGTCGAAGAGCCCCACGCGCTCGCCGTGCGCCTCGAGCTTCCCGCCGCGGTACAGCGCGAAAAGCGACTTCGCGGTGCCGCCGTCGCCGAAGTCGATCGCGTGGTGCCGGAGGAAGAGGGGATAGCCGTCGACCGTCACAATGGGCTCGGCCCTGGCCGGCGGGAGCTGGCTGAGGATCACGGCGGGCTGGCCGGCGCGCTCGGCCGTCATAGCCTGGTACGCTCAACTCCTCCAGCAGCCCGATCCAATCGACCTTCGCACCGGTGCGGGCGCGCTCGGCCAGGCGTTTGCCGTGGTGCTGCCGTGTCTGGGCGCTGGAGAGGTTGATCGTGGAGGCGCTGATGCAGGCGTCGCCGAAGGTGCGGGCGCTCGACAACCCGCATGTGACGGTCAGTTCGGCGTGGATCTCAAAGCGTTCGTAGCGCAGCCGTGAGACACGGAATTCGGTGTCGTATTCGGGCACGGCCGCCGCGTACCCGTCGCTCAGCGTTCGGAAGATCACCGCCGCCGCCTCCAGCGATCCGTCGGAGAGCCGTAGGGAAACTTTGCGTTGAAGTGGGGCCCGCGAACTCGTGGACGATGCGGCAGAGCATGGCGAGCTGCTGGCGGATGGCCCGCAGTTCCTCGAGGGCTTGTGCCTTCTCCGATGCCGGCGTCGGTGGGGGTGGTATTTTGTTGGTCATGTCGATGCGTCCTCCTCGCATCGGCACAGAGGCGGTTACCGCGCGCCACGCGGGCCGCCTCGCGCCGTTTCTAAGCCTCGTCGCCGCCGCGACTTCCCACCGCTGGACAGCCACGACAGCACTACGTCACGCGACCAGGACGGCCGGCCCGGAAGGGGCAACCGCTCCGGTAGCCGCCCGGCGCGGTCGAGGCGCTCGATACTGCGCTCCGACCGCCGGAGCACTTGCGCCAGATCCTTTTTGTAGAGCAGGGGCGGCAGCGGGGAGTCGGCTGGTGCAGCGACATAGCGGAGCCAGTCTGCGTCGAAGCGGCGACAGCCGGGTCGTGCCGAAATTACGAACCGGGGATTTTATTTGTCAGGCGTGATGGCCGGGGGAACTGGGGGTGTGATGCAATCGAGCAGGGTGCGGGCGCGATGAACGGCGGCTGCACGTCGGAGCGCGCGCACTTCTGCTCCATGGCGAGTCGGCACTTCCGCACCGGCGGGTCCTTCACCTCACAGAGATAGAGCCACCGGAGGTTCCGTTCGAGGTCTCCAGCCGGAACCCGCCCATCTCACCGGCCGTTGCTTCGGGCGATTCCCGCGTGTCGCCCAGGCCAGGTCGGCCGGGAGCGTGATCGCGCAGTCCCAGGCGTGTCCGGTAGAAGGACTCGCGAGTCACCCGATCGAACTCAAACCACAACATCTGTGGGAGCCACCGATACCGGGCGAGGCCGAGCTCGCGGAGCAGTGCGAACAAGTGGGTGGCGTCCTCCTGAGCACGCGCCATTTGTCCGCCTGCTCGTCGGGGCGCCTCGGGCATCCGGTCCAGCCACGCCCAATAGGCCGCTTGCACCCGCGGGTCTTCCCGCAGCAGCACCTGCGGGAACAGACGGCATCACTTCGGCGACACGCTCGGCCGCGGGCGCGCTGTCACGAGACCCTGCTCGAGGGCTGCCCGGGCACGTGCCCGTCCGCCGCCTGTGTGTCAGCCTTTGTGTCAGCCTTTTCTGTCGGAGCCGTGTCCGGAATGTGTCGTTTTTTGGCGCTGTTTCTGGCGAGGGGCCGTACAGCAGAAAACGGGCCATGAAATTCGCGATTTCAGGCCCGTTTCTATTGGTTGCGGGGGCGGGATTTGAACCCGCGACCTTTGGGTTATGAGCCCAACGAGCTACCGGACTGCTCCACCCCGCGAAATCATTATGCCCGGAAGCAGCGGGCGAGACAACACTCAATCGGCCAGTCACCGGGGGATGACCACGTCCGTTCGCGGTCGGAGGCGCCGTCAGCGCGGGCGAGGCGAGTCCGTCGGCCGTGAACATGCACACGACCCACGGCTCAGGCACGTCCACGCGTGGCTCGGCTTTCTGGCCGCTCGCCCGGTGTGGGGACGCACCCGGTCGGTCGGACGAGCCGCGAAAGATTGGGGCCGCGCCGGCTACGGAGCCTTGTTGCCGTGCGGGTGCTCGTGCCGGTCGCGCGCGTCCGCATGATGCGGCGACGTGCGGTAGTGCTCTGACAGCAAATCGAGGCCGAAATCGCCGTTGAAGTCCCGCCACACGGCGTGGATATGGTTGGCGTCGTTCTGTGTGTTGTCGTACTCGATCAGGAAGGTCGGGCCCTGGATGCGGTAGTAGTGCCGTTTCCCGCGCTCGAGGCCGCCCATCCACGCGAACTTCACCTTGCCCAGGCCGGCCGTGCGCACCGCCTCCAGGCGCTTCTGTGCGATCGCCCGCTGCTGGGCGCCGGCGTATTCCTCGATCACCGCCATCAATAGCCCACGCTGTTCCGGCGTCAGCTCCTCGTGCGAGAGGCCCCGGTCCTCCTGCACCGCCGCCTTCCGCGTGTTCGCCGTGAGCATGTCGTCGGGCGCCTCGGCGCTGATGACTGCCTTCGCACGCTGCGCGTCCGTGAGGCGCTCGAGCAGGGCGCGCGCCAGATCCTCCTCAGCCGCGAGGACACGCGTGCCCTTCATCGGTCCGCCCCGCACTTCGGCCGGGTTGCTCCCGAAGAACTGCGGGCTGCTCGCGATTGACTGGCCCCGCACGAGGGTCCAGTTCTGCGACAGATGGTGTCCCTCGTACCGCCAGCCCCACGTGCCCGCGGGCGACGGGTCGCCGAAGATCGACACGTAGTACAGCTCGGGGTCGCGCCGCACGGGGTTCTTCTCGATCTCCGCCAGCACGGGCTCCAGGGCGCGAATGGCCTCCGCCTTCGTGTACCCCTTCTCACTCAGTCCGGCCTGCAGCAGTGCCATCGTTGCGTCACGCTGCGGCGGCGTCATCTGCTTGAGCGGCAGGCCCACGCGTTCCTTCGGGATGTAGAACCAGTTGAAGCGCTCCTCGGAATCGAACGGCAGCTGGGCTTTGGCCTTCTGTGCCGGATCGAGCGTGCCGAGGAACTTCTGGGCCGCCGCCGCCATGGTGGTAGCCGGCGGATCAGCCGCGAACGCGGAGCTGGACATGGAAACACCGATCAACGCGAGCAGGAGCCGAAGCAGGGTGTTCATAGGCGGCGGGATTGTACACCGTGCCCGCCCCAGTGAGGTACCGGTGGCAGTTTCCCACCACCCTCGCGCGCGCGTCCGTCACCGGTCGCCCTCCGCTGTCCGTCAGTCGCACTCCGCCGTACGCCCGCCGCCCTGCGCCGTCGGCCCGGTCGGACGGCCCGACCCGTAAGCTATACTCCGCCGGATGCCGGGTCGCCGGTTCCTCATCGCCTTCGGCGGCGTCTTCTTCCTGATCGTCCTCGTCCGCACTGCCTGGCTCAGCGAGCTGTCATACCTCACGCTTCGGACCATCGAGCACGCCGCCACCGGGCACGGCCTCCGCTGGAACGTCAGCGAACGCGTCCAGGTGTTCGACCACCCCCTGTGGATGCTGCTGCTGCTGGCGGGCCGGGGCCTGGCCGGCGAGTCCTACTTCACGACCTTCGTCATCTCGCTTGCGCTCTCGGCTGCGACAGCCGTGCTCGTCCTCCGGGGCGCACCGCGCACGGAAGGGATTGTCCTCGCGACGGTGATGCTCTCGCTGTCGTGGGCGGTGGTCACGTATTCGACGTCCGGCCTCGAGGGGCCGCTCGCCCACTTCCTGGTGGTGTCGTTCTGTCTCGTCTGGCTCTCAAAGAGGCGGCCGTCGATGCGAATGATGGCTGCGCTCGCGGGACTGGCGGCGCTCACGCACGTCTCCACGCTGCTGATCACTCTGCCGGCGTTGATCGCCGCCCACATCCGTGCACACCGCGGTGGCCGGGAGCGGGCGAGAACGATCCTCCTCGTGGCATCGCCCCTGCTGGTATGGACCGTCTTCGCGATCGTCTACTACGGGACGCCCTTGCCGACGGCCGTGATTGCCGAATGGACCGAGGGCGCCGCGATTGGGGCACGCGTGAATGCTGCGGGGCGGATGTTCGGGTTCGTCCTGCGCCAGGACCCGATCACGCTCGCGATCGTGATCGCGGGACTCGTCCTGGGGTTTCGCAACGGCAGCCCCACTCGCCCGCTCGTCTGGGGCATCGTCTCCTACGTCGTTGTCCTCGTGCTGTGGGCCGGTGACGGGATGCCCGGGCGGTGGCTCGCGCTCCCCGGCCTGGTGTCCGTGCTGATGATCGTGCGGCACCGCGCACTCGGACGGCGCGGCGTATTTCCCGCAGCCGTAGCGGCGTCGATCGGGCTCGCGGCGGTGCCGTCGCTCGCCACGATCCAATCGGATGTGCGCTTCGGCACAGCATCCCAGCTTACCGATCAGCGCGATCCGCGCGTGCGAGACTACCGCGCGACCGGGCTGCTGCTCGATGTCCGGCAGTGGTATCCCCCGCAGCATCCGGAGGCCACTCGCGGCAGCGTGGCCTGGAAGGACACGAATCGCGTGAAGGCATCGCCGCACCCCGCCTATTTTGGCTTCGCTGCAGGGTACGGTGTGCACGTGATCGACCGCACGGGACGCACCGATCCGCTGCTGGCGCGTCTCCCGGCGGAGCCCGGCACCGTATTTCCCGCAGGAGCAGCCCGCAGGGTGCCGGACGGGTACGAATCATCGCTGCCGAACACGAAGAACCGGATTGCCGACCCGGCGCTTGCCGCGTACTACGACCGTCTCCGGTGGATCACGCGCGGGCCGCTGTGGAACGGCCGGCGCATCCTCGAGACGCTGCGGCTGACGGCCGGTCGGATCGACAGCCCTCCCTCCCGATTCGAATCACCTGCGGTTGGCGAATGAGCACCGTCAAGGAATCGCAGCCACCGCCTGCACCGGCCGGCTCCCCGCCGGCCGAAGCGCCGGAATCGAGCCTCCATCGAAGATCCATCTTCGTGCTGGCAGCTCTCGCGCTCCTGTTCGCGGCTGTCGTCCTCCGGTCCGCCTGGGTCTCGGACGATGCGTTCATCACGTTCCGGACGGTGGACAACGTGCTGAACGGGGCGGGGCTTCGCTGGAATCCGGCCGAGCGCGTCCAGACCTACACGCATCCGCTCTGGATGCTCCTCGTGCTCGGCGCGACAGCAATCACCGCGAACCCCTATCTGAGCTCGGCGGGACTATCCATCGCCTTGACGGGATGCGCAGTGTTGCTCATCCTGCGCAATGCCCGGTGGCGCACCGGGCCTTCCGTGTTCGCGTTGGTGGCGATCACGTGGTCAGGCGCCTTCGTTGATTACTCGACGAGCGGCCTCGAAAACGCGCTGTCACACGCCTTGCTGGGGCTGCTCCTCGCAGCGTGTGCCGATCGTACCGACCGCGAGGCGCCTGCGTTCCGTCGCGGAATGATTCTCGCGCTCATCGGGACCACGCGGCTGGATCTGCTGGTCCTCGCCGGGCCCATCGCGCTCGCCTCGCTCCGTCGCTGGCAGCGCACGGTTCCGTGGTTCGCGCTGGGGCTCTGGCCGCTCGCAACGTGGACCGCCTTTGCCATCGTTTACTACGGCGTGCCCTTCCCGAATACCGCCTACGCCAAGCTCGCCACCCGCATTCCGCAACCGGAGCTGCTGCACCAGGGTTTCGTCTACCTGCTCGACTCGCTCGACCGTGACCCGGTCACGCTGCTGGTCATCCTCATGGCGATCGCCGTGCAGCTCTCGTCAGCCACGCTGCGGTCCTGGATTCCCGGCGTCGCACTTGTGCTGTACGTCATATACGTGGTGCGCATCGGCGGCGACTTCATGTCGGGGCGGTTCCTGACGGCCCCGTTCTTCGTGGCGCTCACGCTGCTGGTGCGAGTGAACTGGTCGCTGTCTGCGGGCATGCACGCAGCGGTGGCGATGGCGGTCTCTGCACTCGGCGTGTCCGCGCCGGGGCCGCTCCCGCGCCTGCTGGTTGGACGCTATGCGCCGCCGATCCCGCTGATCTGGCCACCCAGCGGGATCGTGGACGAGCGCCGCTACTACTTCCCGCGCACGGGTGTCATCACGCGGCACGGGGTCCGCACCACACCCGACTACGAGGAGTGGGTGCTCGCGACTCTGCGCGCACAGCATCCCACCACTCTGGTCTGGAAGACGGTAGGCATGCCGGGCTACGTGCTTGGACGCCGGTATCACATCATCGACCCTCTCGCGCTCGGCGACCCGCTGCTGGCGCGCCTGCCCGCGATGCCCCGGTGGCGCATCGGCCACTACGAGCGCACCCTGCCGCAGGGCTACTTCGAGTCGGTGCTGACGGACAGCAATCGCATCGCAGACCCCGCGCTCGCTCCGTATTACGACGTCATTCGCGAGGTCACGCGTGGGCCGCTGTTCACGATGAGGCGGTGGAGGGCCATTGTGAAATTGAACGCGCAGCCGGCGTGGAAGCCGGAGCGGTAATTCTGGCGAGCGTGTTTCACTGCTGCGCGGGTGAGACCCCGCGGCGGGTGCGCGCCACGACCCCGCGCGACGCCGGCTTCGCCTTGCCGCGGAGGGCCAGACGCGCCGCCAGGAGCGTGGCGACGATCGCACCGTACGCCAGCGGACGGGAGATGTCGGCCTTCACCAGCCACCAGTAGTGCACGACGCCGAGCACCGCGGTGGCGTAGATCAGGCGGTGCAGCGCCTGCCAGCGCTTGCCGCCGAGCCGGCGAATCCAGCCCGTAGTGGAGGTCAGGGCAAGCGGTGCCATCAGGAGGAACGCCGCGAATCCGACGGTGATGAAGGGACGCTTGAGCACGTCCTTGGTGATCGACGCGAGATCGAAGAACTGGTCGAGCCAGACGTAGGTCACGAAGTGAAGCGTGCCGTAGAAGAACGCGAACAGTCCCAGCATGCGCCGGTAGCGCACCAGCAGATTCCACCCGGTCAGCTTGCGCACGGGGGTAATCGCCAGGGTGAGCACCACGAAGCGTAGCGTCCAGGTGCCGGTTTCCTTCGTGATTTCGCTGATGGGGTTTGCGCCAAGACGCCCCTCGACAGCCGCCCATGCAAGCCAGGCTATCGGTGCCAGGCAGGCCAGGACGACAGGTGCTTTTTGGAGCAGGAAGCGTCTCAGGCGCATCGGCGGCACTGTGTCAGGACTCGATTCTCAGCCTTCGGTCTTCGCTCTGAGCCCTCAGAAGTTCCGCCGCAAATCCATCCCCGCGTACATCGAGGCGACCTGGTCGCCGTACCCGTTGAACATGAGCGTCGGCCGCTTCAGGAACTCGCCGATCCGACGCTCACGCGCCTGGGTCCACCGCGGATGATCGACCTCCGGGTTGACGTTCGAGTAGAACCCGTACTCGTCCGGTTGCATCGTCTCCCAGGCGGTCTTCGGCTGCCGGTCCACCAGCCGGATGCGCACGATAGACTTGATGCTCTTGAAGCCGTACTTCCAGGGCACGACGAGGCGAATCGGGGCCCCATTCTGGTTCGGCAGCACCTCTCCATACAGGCCGACCGCGAGCAGCGTCAGCGGATTCATCGCTTCGTCGAGCCGCAGGCCTTCCTTGTACGGCCAGTCCAGCACGGAGCGCCGTTGACCCGGGAGCTGGTTGGGGGCGAGCAGCGTCGTGAACTCGACGAACTTGGCCTTCGGTGTCGGCTCCACCTGGCTCAGGAGATCACGCAGCGGAAAGCCGACCCAGGGAATCACCATGGACCAGCCCTCCACGCAGCGGAGCCGGTAGATCCGTTCCTCGAGCTGATAGGGCTTCACGAGGTCGTCGACCCCGTACTTCCCGGGTTTGGCGACGTGCCCTTCAATGGACACCGTCCAGGGGCGCGGCTTCAGCGACGCGGCATTGCGCGACGGCGCGTCCTTATCGACCCCGAGCTCGTAGAAGTTGTTGTAGGTGGTGATCGCCTCGTACGGCGTCAGGATCTCGCCTTCACCCCAGCCGCTCTTCTTGACGTTGGGCAGCTTGGCGCCTTTCCCTTGGGCGAGCGCCTCCGCGGGCGAGAAGAGCCCGGCCGCGCTGCCCAGAAGAGCCAGGCCGGCGGCCTGGATGAACTCGCGGCGGCGGAGGTAGAGCTCCTTCGGCGTGACCTCACTCCAGCGAAGATGGTCCGCGGGCTTGATCAGCATGATGCAAGTATAGATGTCGAAAATGCGTGCCAGGTTTCACCCCGGCGGCCTCACCGGCAGTTCGACGACCGACGTTCGACCGAGACTTACCGGACGGTCCTGCCGGCGTACATCCGGCGAACCAGGCTCGGCGCTGCGCGCAGCCCGATTGAGGCCAGGGTCAGTTTCCGCGACCGGTAAAACCGCCGTGCCGCGTCGAGGGCGTCGGCCGCCTGCGGATACTCCCCCGCCATGAGCAGCTGCTTGCTCCGCTCGAGCGCTAGATCCGCCTCCGCTCGCCGGATCTGCTCTGCGACCCGCGGCGCCGCAGGGTGGGACGCTCCCAGCAACACGTGGAGCTTGCGATACACCACCAGCTGGCTTTCGAACATCCGGACGCCATCGGCGGCTGCACTGGCCGGATGCAGGCGGTGGAATGCGAGGACCCCGCGGTGGTAGGCGAAACGGCTGCCCTGCGCACTCATGCGCAACCACAAATCGAAGTCTTCGCACCGCCGGAGCTGCGGATCGAACAGCCCCGCCGAGACGACCGCCTCCCGGCGCGCGACGGCACAGGTCGTGGGCACATTACACGTGAGGTCGATCAACGCTTCCAGCGTGACCGGCCCGTTCGAAGGGGTGGCGTCCATGAATGTGCGGCCCGCGAGAGGCGATTCACCCGTCAGCCGCGCGTCGCAATACACAACATCCAGCGCCGGATCGTCCGAGAAGCGCGCGAGTTGCTGCTCGAGATACGTCGGCTCCCACCAGTCGTCTGCATCGAGCAACGCCACGAAGCGGCCCGCCGCCCATTGGATCCCTGCGTTCCGCGCCGCGCTCGGCCCGCCGTTCTCCTGCACCAGATAGCGGGTGTCCGCTCGGTCGCGATACGGGCGCAGTGCGGTCTCCAGAGCGGCCGTGTCTGGCGAGCCATCGTTGACCACGATGAGCTCGAGGTCGGTGAACGACTGCCCGAATACCGAGTCGATCGCCGCAGGAACGAATTCGGCCACGTTCCAGGCGGGGATGATGACGCTGACGAGAGGCATCGAGGTCAGCGTTGCAAGGGGAAAGCCGCTGCTCGAGCCGTATGCGATTCATCCGGTCGGTATCGCCTTATGGCCGCTCGTAACCATCGAAATGCCCGATTCTGCGATAAATGCTCGACAGTCTGGCTCATCCGAATAGGAATGTGTCTTGCACTACACACTCCACGCGGGACCCATCCGGGTCACCGACCTGAACCCGAATGAGCTCCCCGGCCGTTTCCGTTGTCATACCCTGCTTCAATCAGGGGCACTACCTGCGCGAGGCGCTGGAGAGCGTGCTGGCCCAGACCGACCGGCCGGCAGAAATAGTTGTCGTGGACGATGGGTCCACCGACGACACGGCAGCGGTGGCTCGAGGGTATTCGGGCGTTCGGTGCATCCAACAACCGAACCGCGGTCTGGCCTCGGCCAGGAACGCCGGCGCGGCGCACACGACGGGCGAGCACGTCGTGTTTCTCGACGCAGACGATCGATTGCGGCCTGACGCCCTGGCGATTGGCGCCCGGGAGCTGATGAGGCACCCGACCAGCGCGCTGGTTTGGGGACGATGCGTGCGGATCGATGAGCGGGGCAGGCAACTGCCGACCGTGCCGCCTCCGCCGGTAAAGGGCGATGCGTATGAGGCGCTGCTGCGTACCAACTTCATCTGGACCCCTGCCGTCGTCATGTTCAGGCGGTCGGTCTGCGGCCACCTGATGCGCTTCAATCCTGCGGTCGATGCGTCTGCCGACTACGAGCTCTACCTACGGATCGTCCGCCACTTCCCTATTTGCGGCCACGCACGGACGGTGGCTGAATATCGGTTGCACGCGGGGAGCATGTCGAGCAACTCGTCGCTCATGCTTGCGTCGACCATGAAGGTGCTCCGCGCGCAGCGGCCATATGTGAGGAGACGCCGCGCCTACGCACGGGCGTACGATCAGGGTCGCCGTTCGTCACAGTCGCACTATGGCGAGCAGTTGCTCAGGAAGATCACCGAGCAGTCGCAGGATCCGCGGCGGTGGAGGGAAGTTGGAGCCCTGCTCGCGGTGCTCGCCCGCTATTATCCGCGAGGACTCGCCGGGTATCTCGCGCGCCGCGTACTGCACACCCCGGAGCATCCACGTGGAAGGACGCGCGGCAGCGCCGTCCAGGAGGCACCACCACCTCCGAACGACGCGGGGACGGGAACGACGCATGGCGTCGGACGGCCGGAAACCGACCTGGTGCTGTGAGCCGAGGAGACGGCAGGACAGAACTGCTGTGGGGCGAGACTGGTCAGCTGGTGCGTCGGACGGCAGAGGCAAGACCAATCAGCATGATGCCGGTGACCACCAGAGTCGCCGCCTCGGCAACAGGGCGCGTAGCCAGGTTCGTGCGGTGCACCTGCAGGGTTCGGAGTCCGTCATTGAACCGGTTTCGCTCCGATCCCAGCGCAGCCCACAGCGGCATTGCCATGGTGATGGCCGCCAGAGCCGCCAGTAGTAACGTCAGGAGTCGTCGTCGCATGAGGTGGTCCGTGTCCTCGATCATGTGTGCGCGTCAGGGCGCCGGAACTGTCCCGTGGCCTGAACACCTCGATATCAGCGGAAACGCACGAGGCGATCTCCACGCCATGTGTTACAAGTGATATGCCAACAAATCGTCAATGACGGAAATCGTTTTCCGTTTTCTACCAAAGCGTGCGAAATTATCGCTGAGCGGGCAACCTGGAGTCATGAGTATTTCTTCGCATGAGCACTCCGCACTGCTTTCCCTGGCCGTGCACGAGTTCCGCACGCCACTGACGGTCGTGGCGGGCTACGCGAAAATGCTGATGAACGAGCAACTCGGCCCGCTGTCGGATCGACAGCGGCAGGTGCTGGCAGAGGTGGAGCAACAGTGCAAACGGCTCAGCAACCTCCTGTATGAGATGAGCGCACTGGCGGACCTCGCCGATCCGGACAAATCGCAATTGCCCCGCGTCCAGGACGAGATCGCCATCGCCGCGCTGCTGGAGGAAGTCACGCGGGGGTTCGAAGGGGGCGAAAATGGACCGGTGGTGGTCGCGCCGGCCACAAACGCTCAACCATTGACCGTCCGCGGCGATCGCAAGGGCCTGACCTCCGCGCTGGCAGCATTGGTCAAGGCTGTCGTGCGCGAGCAGGGCGGGGCCGCCCGGGTGAGTGTCGCGGCAGGACCCCGGCAGCACAATGGGCGGCTCGTCGCGGCCATCGCGATCGGACGCGAAGACGCCATCGGCACGTTGCACGACGGCGGGCCTGACGCCCGCTTCAACGAATATCCTGGTGGCATCGGCCTGGGGCTGCCGATCGCGCGCCGTGTGATCGAACAGGCCGGCGGCCGGATCTGGTCGTCAGCGGAAGGCCGTCACCTTGGCGTGGTGACGGTTCTGCTGCCCCTCAAGGAGTCCGTCTCGTGAAGAAACCGCTCGTGGCGATCGTTGACGACGACTCGGCGTTCTCGTCCTATCTTCGGACCTTCCTCTCGCTGCGAGGATACGAGACGCGTGCGTACTCGCGCGGCGACGAGATGCTTGCCGCCATCCGCCAGGGCGATCCGCCAGACATCGTGCTGCTCGACGTCATGATGCCGGGGATGGACGGTCTGGAAACCCTCCGCAATCTCAAGGCGGCACGTCCCGAATTGCAGGCAATCATGCTTTCCGGCCGCGAGCGGGCCTCGACGATCGTCGAGGCCGTCCAGCTTGGGGCCGCGAACTACGTCATCAAGCCTGATGACCCCGAGGGGCTTGGGGAAGTCGCGCTCGAGGCGGCGATCAAGAGCGCGATTGAGAAGAGTCGGCTGGTCTCTGAGCTCAACGAGCTCCGCCAGCAGCTGAGCGACGACCAGGACCGCGCCGTGTGGGGCCGCAGTGAGCGCATGGTGGCCATCACCCGCCTGGTAGAGCAGGTCGCTGACAGCGACGTAACTGTGCTCATCCGCGGCGAGAGCGGCGTAGGCAAGGAACTCGTAGCCCGGGCCGTCCACCAGAACTCTTCGCGACGGCCGCGATCGTTCGTAAAGGTGAACTGCGCGGCGCTGCCCGCCGACCTCCTCGAATCGGAGCTGTTCGGTCATGAGAAGGGCGCCTTCACCGGCGCCGCGACGACGCGCATCGGCAAGTTCGAGCAGGCCGACGGCGGCACCATCTTCATGGACGAGATCGCGGAGATGAAGCCGGCGCTCCAGGCCAAGCTGCTGCACGTGCTCCAGGATGCCGAATTCACGAAGCTGGGGAGCAACAAGCGCGTGACCGTCGACGTGCGCGTGGTCGCGGCCACGAACCGCGACCTCGAGGCCATGATGCTCAAGGGGGATTTCCGCGAGGATCTGTACTACCGCCTCAAGGTCATCGACGTGCACGTCCCGCCGCTGCGGGAGCGGCGCGACGAGATCGATCCGCTCACCGAGTTCTTCATCGCTCGGTACGCACGGCGCTACAACCGACCCGCCCGGCCGCTGTCGGACATGTTGCGTCAGCAATTCCACCAGTACCGACTGGCCAGGCAACGTGCGCGAGCTCGAGAACATGATCAAGCGCGTTGTCGTTCTCCAGGACGAATCGCTCGTGATTCAGGAACTGGCACGAGGACCGCGGCAGTTGGTCGCGGCACAGCTGCCACCCGCCCCGGTGCCTCCGGTCGAGCCCGTGCAGCCTCCCGCGTCACTGCCCATTTCCACCCAGCTGCCCGTCCCCGTATCGTATGTGGGGCAGGTCGGCGCACAGCACGCCACTGCCATCGGCGGGACGAGCGTCGCCGCGGCTGTCGGCTCCGCGTCTGGGGTGGCCGTTCTCGAGCCCCCGCTACAGCCCGCCGTGCCTGACAAACCGATGCCGCTGGCCGAGGTCGCCAAGAACGCGGCCGTTCACGCCGAGCGTATCGCCATCGAAGAGGCATTGCACCGCGTGCATTGGAACCGTCGCAAGGCCGCCATTCAGCTGGGCGTCAGCTACAAGACATTGCTGAACAAGATCAAAGAGTGCGGTATCAGCCGGAAATGAGTTGCCCTTAATGGGTAAGTGATTACCGTCGCGCGGGGTCCCCCGCCCGCGCGACGGTGTCTGATAGGACGCCTCTGACTTTTTCTTCAAAACGCACCGCTCGTTCCCTCGTGGCACCTCGCTTGCTGAACAGCACAGGGTGTTAGTGTCCGTCGGCCGTTCGTCCCTTCCAGCCAACGCGCGGCGCTCGCGTGTGCCCCATGTCCATGCCTGAACCCATCCGCGTCATGGTCGTCGACGACGACCCGGCAATGTGCGAATTCCTGATTGATTTCCTCGGACGCCGCGGATACGACGCCGAGCCCGTGCAGACTGCCGAACAGGCGGTTCAGCGCTTCGAGAGTTCGCCCCCTGCCGCCGTCATCCTCGATCTCGTGATGCCGGGAGAAATGGATGGGCTGGCGGCGCTCGCGGCTTTTCGCAAGATCGACCGCACGGTCCCCGTCCTGGTCCTGTCGGGCCAGGGTCGCACCGCTACGGTCGTCCAGGCGATGAAGCTTGGCGCGATCGACTTCGTGAGCAAGCCGTTCGAGGAGGCGGATCTCGAAGCGCCCCTGCTCAGCGCGTTACGCCAGCGCCAGCTGTGCCGTGAAGTGGCGCAGTTGCGCGAGCAACTGCAGGGCGAGGCGCGGCATACCCTGCTCTACGGCCGCAGCGAGCGGATGGTGAGCATACGGGAGCTGATCGATCGCGTCGCGGACACTGATATCCCGGTGCTGATCTGTGGCGAGAGCGGGACTGGCAAAGAGCTCGTCGCGCGCGCGTTGTACGCCAAGTCGCGCCGTTGCAACCGGCCGTTCGTGAAGGTGAACTGCCTGGGCCTTCCCGCCGACGTGTTGGAGTCGGAGCTGTTCGGGTTCGAACGTGGTGCCTTCACTGGCGCGATACAGCACAGGCCGGGCAAGTTCGAGTTCGCGAATCAGGGCACGCTGTTTCTCGATGAGGTCGGGGCGATGACGCCCTCACTCCAGGCGAAGCTGCTGCATGTCCTCGAGGATGGCGAGTTCTTGCGGCTGGGTGGAAAGGTCGACGTCCATGTGGATGTTCGCGTGATTGCGGCCACCAACCAGCACGTCGATGCAGCCGTCGCCGCGGGGTGCTTCCGTGAGGACCTGTTCGCCCGGCTGAACGAGGTCACCATCGATCTCCCGCCGCTGCGCGAGCGCCGCGAGGAAATCCCGGCGCTCACCGACTTCTTCATCAAGAAGTACTCGGTGCAGTACAACCGGCCGCTCATCGAGATCACGCCGCCCACGTTACAGGCGCTCGTGAATCACGATTGGCCCGGCAACGTGCGGGAGCTCGAGAATCTCGCGAAGCGCGTTGTGGTCCTCGGCAGCGAATCGACGGTGCTGAAGGACCTGCAGCACGCCGCCGCAGCGTTCCGTCGTCGTCCGGCCGCAGCAACACCGTCGCTGCACCCGATGGCCTTCGAGTCGGTGGGTACATCGGCCGGCGTGACGGCGAACAGTCCCGTTGTAGCGGTTGCCGCGGCTGCGGGCGTGCCCGTTCCGCCGCCGGTCGCGCCGATCGAGCCCGGCCAGTACTCGCTGAAGGACATCTCCCGGCACGCCGCCCGCGAGGCGGAGCGGGAGCTGATTCTCCGCATGCTCCAGCACACCCGGTGGAATCGCAAGGAAGCAGCCGAGATCCTCGGGATCAGCTACAAGGCGCTGCTCTACAAGATCAAGGAAAACGGCTTAGACCGGGCGTTGTAGGCAACCATGACGAGTGATTCCCAGATGCAGCCGGGTTCGCGCGTGCTGGCCCCCGCCTTGTTCGATGCGGTGCTCGAGACCGAGCTGAAACGAGCCGTTCGCGGGCAGAACTTCGTGACGCTGGTGATGATGGACACACGGCGCGAGTGGGATGGTCTGATGCTGAGCGCCGACGAGGGCACCCTCGTCGGCCTGGCCGACGTGGTCGGGCGTGAGGTGCGCGACACCGACCCGCTCGGCCACAACGGACAGGGCGCGCTCGCGTTGCTGCTCATCGACGCGGACTACGAACACTCGACGCGAGTGGTGGACCGGCTCGTGGGCCGGATCGACAGCCACGAGTTTCCCACACCGCTGCACATCGCCATCGGCGCCGCGTGCTACCCCACACACGCCGTGGATGCCAGCTCGCTCCGGCGACAGGCGAGGGCGCGGCCGATCGTCAACTGGCGCAGCGGCCCCGAGGCCCGCGCGGAGCGGAGCTGAAAGCCATGCCTACACGAATGCTTGTTCTCGTCGCGCTCCTGGCCTCCTCGGCTGCTCCGTTTGCCGGTGCCCAGACAACGCCCGGCGGCACTCCCGCGCCCGCACCGCAGGCGGGCACACCGCAGACCGCCACACCGCAGGCCGGCACGCCACAGGCGGCTAGGCCCCAGGCTGACACGGCTGGGCCCAGCGCGCCTGCGGCCACGACGGCGCCGGCCACCTCGACGCCTTCTCCCGGACGACCGGCCGGGGCGGCGCTGCCGCCGGATTACCGCCTTGCGCTCGGCGACAAGCTGCGCGTCGAGGTCTACAAGGATCCACAACTCTCCCAGTCGCTCCAGGTGCGTCCGGACGGCAAGATCACGCTGCCGCTCATCGGCGACTTGAACGCCGCGGGCCTCACGTCCATCGAACTGCGCGATCAGATCGCCACCGCGCTCAAGGAGTACGTCACCAATCCCGTGGTCACCGTGATCGTCGTCGAGACAGTGCCACCGGTCGTTTATGTCATGGGCGAGGTGGCGCATGCCGGGGCTGTGCCGTTGAATGGCTCGATGTCCGTGCTGCAGGCACTGGCAATGGCCGGCGGCTTCCGAGATTTCGCGAATACGAAGGACATCCGCGTGCTGCGGCGCACACCGCGGGGCGTCCAGACGATCCCGTTCAATTACAAGTCCGCCGTCAAGGGCGATGGGGAGCCCGTGATGCTGCAACCCGGCGACACGGTCATCGTTCCTTAGGACACGAGGACAATGAAGCCTTCGAAGACCGTCGCCGCCGTAGCATGGGCTACCCTGTTCACGGGTGTCCTAGGCTCGTCGGCGGTCGCGCAGTCCAGCGACGAGGGGGCTTCGGCGATGACCCCGGGCCTGGTGTTCACGCCAACGGTGTCCATCGGGGTCACCTACGACGACAACCCGGTGCTGGCGGGCAGCGGCGCCGAGTCGCCGGACGACTTCCTGACCAAAGTGCGCCCGGGTGCCGATCTCACGTTCGTACGAAAGCACACCTTTCTCGGGACGGGGTACCGCGGCTCGATTCAGCGGTACCGCACTCTGGACGAGTACGACAATTACGCCCAGGGCGGCTACGTCGAGTTGCGCCACCAGGCCTCGCGGCGGGTGACGCTGTCCGTCCGTGACAACGCCAGCGTGTCGCCCACGACTGACATGGTGGAGGTCGCGGGGGTCCCTTTCACCCGCACCGGCACACGATCGAACGACCTCAATGCCACGCTGAATGCGTCGGCCACCAAACGGTTGCAGCTCTCGGGCACCTACCACTTCCAGTGGTTCGAGTTCGACCGCTCTGACGACCCGGTGTCTTCGGTGCTGCAGGGTGGCCGCTCGCACAGCGTGACCGTGGACGCACGGCAGTCGCTGACCTCGCGCCTGAAGGTAGGCGGCGACTACACTATTCAGCGCGCCAACACTGGTGAGCCGCCGCTCGATCCCGGCGGACCGCCGCTGCCGGGGTCGGCCTTTACGATTCAGAACGCCGAAGCGAGCGTGTCGTACCAGGTCACGTCGACGATCGAAGTCGATGCCGGCGGCGGCGTGTCGTACCTGGCGATCCCAGGCGAGCCGACGCGCACCGGTCCAGCCACCCACCTGTCGCTCACCAAGCGGACCGAGCATGCGTCGCTGAGCGTAAGTGCCAGGCGATCGTTCGTGCCCGCCTTCGGGTTCGGGGGCAGTATGAGCAACCAGGAAGTGGTCGCCTCGGTGCATGCCCCCTTCTCCCGCAACAGGGCCTACGTGGATGGCCGCGTCTCCTGGCGCGACAGCGAGCCGGTGCTCGAGAGCGAGCTGCGCCTTCGGGGTCTGTGGCTGCAGACGAACGTCGGCTATGCGTTCCAGCGTTGGCTGCGGCTGGAGGCGTTTTACGACGGCACCTTCCAGGACACGCGGATTGCCGGCGGCCGCATCAATCGCAACCAGATTGGCGTGCAGGTCATCACGGCGCACCCCATGAGGCTGAAGTAGATGGCTACCTTCCACCCGCTCGACTACCTCTCGCTGGTACGCCGCCGCAAGTGGTGGATCATCGTGCCGGCCGTCCTGTGCTTCGTGGGCACGGCGTTGCTGGCCGTCTTCCTGCCGCGCATCTACCGCTCGGCCGCGACGATCACGGTGTCGTCTCCTGCCATCTCCACCGAGGTGCTGAAGCAGGCGGGGCTTTCGGGGGACGAGCGCATACGCGCGATCTCGCAGCAGCTCCTGAGCCGCGCGGTACTGGAGCAGGTGGTGCGCGCCGAGCACCTGGCACCGGACGGCAACATCGACGCCGCGGTCGACCGGCTCCTGCAACCCAATCGCATCAAGGTGGAGCCGACAGCACTGCTGAAGCAGGTGTCGCGCGAGGGCCTGCAGCTGGATGCTTTTCTGCTCTCGTACGCGGGCCCGACACCCGGGGAGGCGCAGCGTGTGGCCGACACCCTCGCCCGTGTCTTCGTGGAGGCCAGCTCACGGACGCGCGAGGCGCGTGCGGAAGACACCTCCGCGTTCATCGCCGCTCAGCTTGCCGCGAGCAAGACACGCCTCGATCAGATCGAGGGGCGGCTCCGCACGGCCAAGGAATCCTACATGGGCCGCCTGCCGGAGCAGACGCAGTCGAACCTGAGCATCGCCGCCGGCACGCGGCAGCAGCTCGAGTCGACGGCGATCGCGCTGCGGGGCGAGCAGGACCGGCTGTCGATGATCGAGCGGCAGATCGACGCGATGAAGCAGGGCGCCGGCGACATCGCGTTGTCGCCGGGGCGGGGGACGATGTCGATCGGCCAGGCGCGCGTGGTGCAGCTGCAGCAGGAGCTCGCGAACGCACGCGGCGTGTACACCGAGAAGCATCCCGAGATTCAACGCCTCCAGGAGGACCTCGCCGCTGCGAAGCGCGACGCGGCGGCAGAACGCGAGCGCCCGGAGGAGGATCGGCTGCAGTCCTTGCAGCTGGACTCCGGATACCGCCAACTGCTGGCCGACCGCGAAACCGCGCGGCTGCGCGTGCGCGACCTGCAGCGGGCGGAGACCCAGATGCGTGCGCAGGTGGCATCCTACCAGTCGCGGGTCGAGGCGGCGCCGATGGTGGAACAGCAACTGGCGTCGCTGCAGCGCGAGTATGACCTGGAGAAAAAGCAATACGGCGACCTCAGCGGCAAGCTGCAGTCGGCGGAGCTCGCCGAGAACCTGGAGCGTCGCCGCGGCGGTGAGCAGTTCCAGGTGCTCTACGCTGCCTACGTGCCCCGCGAGCCGGAGTCGCCGAATGTGATGCGGCTGCTGCTGCTCGGCGTTGCCCTGGGCGTCGGACTCGGAGGCGCGTCTGCGGTGGCCCGCGAATACCTCGACCGGTCCGTGCATGACATGCGGGGGCTGCAGGCGGAGTTCGATGTGCCCGTGCTTGGGGAGATCTCCCGCATCTCCCGCGCATCATGAGGAAGGGCGGACGATGAGCCGGATCCAAGACATCCTCAGCAAGGCGGAGCGCGACGGCAACGTGCGACATACGCACGCTGGAGACGCCCGTCAGGCACCGGCGGCCGACAGGGCGGCCGGCGCGTTGCCGCACCCCGCGCCGCGCCGCGTGGAGCGTCGCGCCGAGCCGGAGGGCCGCGCCCTGCCTGAGGCACTGCGCGAAGTGGCGTCCTCCGGCTTCGACCCGCTGCTCGTGGCCGCCAGCGCCCCGCATTCACTGGCCGCCGAGCAGTACCCGAACCCTCCGCACCCGGCTGGTGCTGCTGGAGGAGGGGCGCCTGCGCCGTGTGCTGCTCGTCAGCAGCCCGGCTAAAGGGGACGGGAAATCAATCACAGCGGCCAACCTGGCGCTCACGATGGCGCAGGAGTTCAACCGGAGGGTCGTCCTGGTCGACGCCGACTTGCGTCGGCCGGCGTTACAGGCCCTGTTCGGGATCCCTGACCGGCCGGGCCTCGTGGACGTGCTCGGCGGGAGCGCCTCTCTCGAGGACGCACTCGTGCTGCTGCCCGACGTGCACCTGGCGGTACTGCCCGCGGGGCTCGCTCCCGCGCAGCCCGCGGAATTGCTTGGCTCGGCGGCCATGCGCCGCACTCTCGAGGCGCTTCGCTCACGGTTCGATCGCGTCATTCTCGACGTGCCCCCCGTGCTTCCCCTGGCGGACGTGGGTGTGCTCGCGCCGCAGTGTGATGGCGTGCTGCTGGTGGTGCGGGCGGGCGTCACGCCGAAGCCGCTCATCGAGCGGGCCCTCAACACCTTCGATGAGGAGCGGCTGCTTGGCGTAGTCCTCAACGAATCTGGCGCAGGGGAGCCGGAGTACGGATACGCGGGCTATGACGCGAGCTACTCCGGTCCAGCCGTCGACGGGGCACAGTAACGAGCGAGTTCCATGCGCGTGTTCAACCGGTCCGTGTCGCCACGAGGGCTCACCGTCTTCGCGTTCGAGCTGGTGCTCATCGTGGGTTCGGGTCCTGTACGCGATGCACCTGCATGGCGGCGTCGACACCCCCGGCGCGATCGGGAAGGTTCTGTTCATCACCGCGCTCTGCCAGCTGTCGTTCTACTTTCACGACCTCTACGACTTGACCGTGGTCAATTCCCGCCGCGAGCTGCTGGTGCGCCTCCTGCAGGCAAGCGGCGCCGCATCGTTGCTACTTGCCGCGCTCTACCTCATCTTTCCCCGGCTGATCATCGGCCATGGCGTGCTCGCCTCGTCGGTGCTCTTCATCGTCGTGGCGATCGTGGTCTGGCGGCTGCTCTTCCTGCAGGTGGCCAGCGCCCGCGGGTTGCAGGAGCACGTGCTCATCATCGGCACCAGTGCGGGCGCGCGCACCGTGGTGCGCGAGGTGCTCGATCAGTACGACTACGCGTACAAGATCGTGGGATTCGTCGATGACGATCCCGCGATGCTCGGAAAAAGCATCGTCAACCCGAAAGTGATCGGCACCACCGCCGACATCGTGCGGCTGGTCCGCGAGCAGCGGGTGAATCGCATCATCGTCGGCCTCGCCGATCGCCGCGGGACGATGCCAATCGGGGAGCTGCTCGAGGCGAAGCTGCAGGGCGTACGCATCGAGGAGCCGGAAACCACGTACGAGCGGCTCACGGGCAAGATCATGCTCGGCGAGCTGAAGCCCAGCTGGCTCATCTTTTCGGACGGCTTCCGCGCCCGGAAGCTCACACGTGCCGCCAAGCGGGTCGTCGACGTGGTGCTGTCGATCGTCGGGATGGTTCTGGCCGCACCGCTGATGGCGCTCACGGCGATTGCCGTGCGCCTCGATACCCCGGGACCAGTCGTGTACGCGCAGGAACGTGTCGGCGAACACGGGCGCAGGTTCATGGTGTACAAGTTCCGCTCGATGCGCACGGACGCCGAGCGCGGCGGCACACCCATCTGGGCCCGCGACCAGGATGACCGGATCACGCGCGTCGGCCGCGTCATCCGCACGACGCGCCTCGACGAAATCCCGCAGCTCTGGAACGTGCTGCGCGGCGACATGAGCTTTGTGGGTCCGCGCCCCGAGCGGCCGTTCTTCGTGGAACAGCTGGCGGAGGCCATCCCGTTCTACCGCCAGCGGCATGCCGTGAAGCCAGGCGTGACCGGGTGGGCGCAGGTGCGGTACCGCTACGGCGCATCAATCGAGGACGCGCGGGAGAAGCTGCGCTACGACCTCTACTACATCAAGCACATGTCCATCGTCTTCGACCTGACGATCGTCTTCGACACGGTCAAGGTCATTCTCCTCCGGAAGGGCGCGCAGTGAGCACACCGCAGGATGCGCGTACGTGGGGAACCGACGACCGGCAGCTCACCCTCGTTGCACGCAATGTGTCGACCCGTTATCTCGCGATCGCCACGGATGGCGCAATCGGCCTCATGATGATGCCCTTCAACGTGGCGCATCTGGGACAGTCCGCATATGGGCTCTGGGCGCTGACGACGACGATTACGATGTACTTTTCGGTGCTCGATTTCGGGTACGGCGGCGCACTCGTCAAGTTCGTCGCGCAGTACCGCGCGCGACGCGACCGCCAGGCGCTGAACGAGATCCTGAGCACGATGTGCGTGCTGGTGACGGGGGTCGGCCTGTTCACGTTTCTCGTGACCTCCGGCATCGCGTGGCAGTTCGGGCGGCTGTTCAATGTCAGCGACGATCAGATCCGCACGGGCCAGCATCTCCTCCTGCTGACCGGCGGCTACATCGCCGTCCGGTTCGCCACCAGCATCTTCGGCGCGGTGGTGTTTGGATTTCAGCGGAGTTACCTGAACAATGTCATCAGTATCGTGTCTTCGATCGCGGTCGCGCTCGTCAACGTGCTGGTGCTCACGCGGGGAGGCGACCTTGTCGCGCTGGTGATCGCGACCACGGCGACGCGAGTGGTCACGCTCGCCGGGTTCGTGATCACGGGGTATCTGGTGTATCCGGGCCTGCTCGTGAGGCCGCATCTGTTCAGACGGGAGCGGTTGCGGGAGGTCACCGGCTTCAGCCTCTACATGCTGGTTCTCGACTGGTCGGCGAAGTTGAACTATGCAAGCGACGCGCTCGTGATTGGCGCGATGCTGAGCACGTCTGCCGTGGCCGTGTGGATGGTCGGCCAGCGGCTCGCGGGGGTGTCGCTGTCGCTCACCAGCCAATTGACTGGCTCGCTGTTCCCGTTCGTGGTCGACAGTGACGCGTCGGCCCGTCTCGACCGGTTGCGCCTGATCATGCTCCATGGCACGTCACTCTCGCTCGGATTTGCCGTGCCGGTGTGCATCGGGCTCTCGATAACGGCAGGCCCGATCATTGCGGCATGGGTCGGGCCGTCGTTCCAAGACAGCGTCATCGTCACCCAGCTGCTGCTGGCAGTGGTGCTGGTGCGTGTCGGCCTCGGCAGCGCGAACGTGATCCTCAAGGGCGCCGGCCAGCACCGCTTGCTGGCGGTGACGAATGCGACGACCGCGGCGGTGAACGTGCCGCTCAGCGTCGTGCTCATCGGTCCCTTCGGGCTGGCCGGCGTGGCCGTCGGGACCCTCGTACCGGTCGTCGTCGCGGGAGCACTGGTGATTTTTCCACACGCCTGCCGCCGGGTGGGGCTGCCTGCGTCTACGGTGCTGCGCCAGGCCGTCTGGCCTGCCATCTGGCCGGTTGTCGGGCTGATCGCGGTCATCGAAGTTGGCCTGCCATTCGCTGGCTCGAGGCTCGGAGGCCTCGGGGCGTTGCTCGTCCTCGCGGGACTCGTATATGAGGCGCTCTTCGTCAGTTTCGCCATCGCTCCGGAAGAGCGCCGGATCTACTGGTCGAAGCTGAGTCAGCTGACGCGCAGAGACGCGGCCCGGCCGGCAGCTGCGTAGCCTGGCCACCGTTGGGGGCGCACGCCGGCGCGCCTGATTGCCCGGATGGCACGCACTCTGCTGTATGGATGGGAAATGACGGAACGGCCAGTTGCGTATCGCGCGGCGAGTCGGCCGGTACAGTGCTGCCCGACCGACCGAGATCGGGTGCTTGCCGGGCCGGAGGGCCGATAGCGATGTACGAACGCTTCTACCAGCTTCGCGAGCGCCCGTTCGCGCTGAGCCCTGACCCCGACTACCTGTACCCGAGCCGCGTACATCGCGAGGCCCTGGGCTACCTGCGCTACGGAATCGAGGGACAGGCCGGCTTCGTGGTCATCACAGGCGAGATCGGATCAGGGAAAACCACACTGCTGCAGACGCTGCTCCGCGGACTCGATCGCGAGACGACCGTCGCTCGGCTGGTGAACACGATGCTCGAGCCGACCGAGCTGCTCGAGTCGATTCTGATCGACTTCGGTCTGGAGCCCGAGCCGCGGAAGCCGGGCATGCTCCGCCAGCTCGGCGAATTTCTCGTGAACGAGCGCGGCGCAGGACGACTGGTGCTGCTCGTCGTCGACGAGGCCCAGAACCTGACGCTGCCTGCTCTCGAAGAAGTGCGGATGCTGTCCAACTTCGAGACCGAAAAGTCGAAGCTGATTCAGATTGTCCTGGTCGGGCAGACGGATTTACGCGAGAAGCTGGGTCAGCCTGAGCTCGAGCAGCTGCGGCAGCGCGTCACGGTCAGCTATCACCTCGGGCCTCTGGATGCGGAGGATACGTCGGCCTACATCAACCACCGGCTTCGCCGCGCGGCCATCGGCGCACCGCTCGAGTTCCCTGCCGACGTGAGCGCCGTCGTGCACGACCGGAGCGGCGGCGTGCCGCGGTTGATCAACGTGATCTGTGATGCGGTGCTGCTGTTCGGGTACGGGGCCGATCGCCGGACGATTGACCTGCCGCTTGCCGGAGAGGCGCTCGCGGAGCTCGAGGCGACCGGCGTGCTGGCGCCCGCGACCGACGATTCCTCGCCCCGGCTTGCGCCTGTCTCAGCCGGAATCGTGCCATTGACGCCGGGGCCAGGGCCACAGCGCGTCGATGCGGGATCGTCGGCGGCCTCGCAGGCGGAACGCGCGGCGGGCGTGGCCATCGACGCGGCGCGTGACGCGGCGCTGCGTGCCCGGGAGGCCCATCTGCAGCGCCGTGAGGAGGAACTGGCCGAGCAGCGGCGCGTGCTGGCCGAACAGGCGCGCCTGCTGCGCGACACGCGTACGGAGGTCGCCGACCGATACGCCGCGGGCAGCGGCGCGGCTCCATGGCCGCCCGTCGTCCCCGCAGAGCACACCCAGGATGCGCCTCCCACGCGTTCAGTGCCCGTGGCGGGACCGGCCCCGGCCAGCCAGCGGCGGCTCGCGGCCGCGCCTTTCACTCCGCCCGCGCTCGCACCACGTAGTGGCTTCTGGGGTCGTGTGCGCCGTGCGATTGTCGGCGACGAGACAGCAGTCGAGGAACGATCCTGAGGCACGCACTCACAGAGGATTTTGGATTGATGTCATCTGCCTATACCGACCTGCTCGACCGGATCACTACGCGCCGCGCCCGCGTCGGCGTCGTCGGACTCGGCTATGTCGGCCTGCCGCTGGCCGTGGAGCTTGGGCGCGCCGGCTTCGAGACCGTCGGCATCGATGTGGACGCGAAGAAGGTCGCGGCGGTGAATCGCGGGGATTCCTACATCCCCGATGTGCCCGGCGAGCTGGTCGCACAGCTGGTACGCGACAAGCGCCTCAGCGCCACGACCGGCTTCAGCGTCGTCGAGACGCTCGATACCGTCAACATCTGCGTGCCGACACCGCTCCGGAAAACCAAAGACCCGGACCTGTCGCACGTGGTGTCCGCTGTCGACCAGATTGCCGCGCACCTGCACCCTGGCGTGCTCGTGGTCCTCGAATCAACGACCTACCCTGGGACCACGGATGAAGTGCTGCTGCCGGCGCTGGAGCGCAGTGGGCTCAAGGCCGGACGCGACTTCTTCCTGGCGTTCTCCCCCGAGCGGGTGGATCCGGGCAATCCCACGTTTCAGACGCGCAACGTTCCGAAGGTCGTGGGCGGCTTCACGCCGGAATGCTCGAAGCTCGCCGCTGCCCTCTACGGGACGGCCATCGAGACGGTGGTGCCCGTCAGCTCGACCCGCGTTGCCGAGATGGTGAAGCTGCTCGAGAACACCTTCCGCGCGGTGAACATCGGGCTGGTGAACGAGCTCGCCATGATGTGCGACCGGCTCGGCATCGACGTGTGGGAGGTCGTGGATGCAGCGAAGACGAAGCCGTTCGGCTTCATGCCCTTCTATCCCGGGCCTGGCCTCGGCGGCCATTGCATTCCGATCGACCCGTTCTACCTATCGTGGAAGGCGCGGCAGAGCGGATTCGAGGCACGGTTCATCGAGCTCGCCGGTCATGTCAACGGGGCGATGCCGCACGTCGTGGCCGACAAGGTGGGTGAAGCGCTGAACACGCGGCGGAAGGCCGTCAACGGGGCCGCTATTCTGATCGCGGGAGTCAGCTACAAGCGCGACATCGACGACATCCGCGAGTCGCCGGCGCTCGATGTCATGGGGGTCCTCCGGGGACGCGGGGCGATCATGTCCTATACCGACCCGCACGTGGCGCATCTGCCCGCGCGTGCGTGGGCGGGTGATCGCGACCTCGCCTCGGTGGCGATCACACCCGAGTCGCTCGCGGAAGCGGACTGCGTTGTCATCATCACCGACCACACGGCGTTCGACTACGACGCGATCGTCGACGGGTGTGACCTGGTCGTGGACTCGCGCAACGCGGTGAAGCGGCGGGCTCCGCACGTATTCCGGCTCGGCGCGCCCGCTCGCGGGGCTGCGGCGCCCGATCGCAAGCCGGAGCCGGCGGTGGCACAGGCGGGGTGATGGAGGCCGTTTTCTGGGGGGCATTCGGCCTCGTGGTTTACGTCTACGCGGGGTATCCGCTCGTGCTCGCGGTGTGGGCGCGGGTTGCGGCCCGTGAGCGGCACAGCGCGAGCGATCATCTGCCGCCCGTGTCCATCGTCCTTGCCGCTCGAAACGAGGCCTCCCGGCTGCCTGGTCGGATTCAGAATCTCCTGACGCTCGACTACCCCGCCGACCGGGTGGAGATCATCGTGGTGTCCGACGGGTCAACCGATCCGACCGGTCAGGCGCTGGCGCCGTACATCACGGCGGCGCCGTCGCGGACCGCCGGAGCCGCTCCGCGAGTGCGGCTCATCGAGACCGCGCCGCGGGGCAAAGCCGCCGCGCTGAACACCGGCGTCGCCGCGGCACGCCACGACATGATCGTATTCGCGGACGCGAGGCAGCGGTTTGCCGCTGACGCGCTGCGCCGCCTGGTCGCGAACTTCGCCGATCCCGCGGTTGGGGCGGTTTCGGGGGAGCTCGTGCTCGACTGCGAGGCCGACGCCAGCGCGTCGTCGGCCGGCGAAGGCGTGGGCGCGTACTGGCGCTATGAGAAGTGGCTCCGTGCGAAGGAGAGCGCCATCGACTCGATGCTCGGCACCACCGGGGCGATCTATGCGATGCGGCGTGTGTGCTGGCGGCCTCTCCCGGAGGGCACGGTCCTGGACGATGTGCTCGCGCCCATGCGCGCCGTCCTCGCCGGCTGGCGCGTGGTGTTCGAGCCGCGGGCGCAGGCATTCGACGTCACAGCGCCAAGCGTCGCCGCCGAGTCACGCCGGAAAACACGGACGCTCGCGGGCAATTATCAGTTGCTCGCGCTGGAGCCCAGCCTCCTGAGCCCCTTCCGCAATCGCGTGTGGCTGCAGTATGTGTCCCACAAGCTCGGACGGCTGGTCGTCCCGTGGGCCCTCCTGGTCCTGCTCCTCGCCAGCCTGGTGCTCGCGTTCTCCTCGGCGCTTTACCTCCTTTTGGCGGCCATTCAGTTGGCGTTCTATGCCCTCGCGGCGTACGGAGCCTTGCTCGAGCATCGCAGCAGCCGGCGAGCGGCGACCGGGGCCATCCAGCGCTCCGAACGGAAGGCCGTCAATGCCTGACACGCCGGCGGACGCTCTGGCTGCGCGCGTGCGCCGCCTGCACAGCCGGACTCGCGTTGGCCGGCACACGGCAACCCACGGGATGTGGCGATGAACGAGCGCCTCACCTTCAATGCGAGCGTGCGCGAGTGCCGTACACCCCCGCGCGGCACCAGCAGGTCGCCCGCGTCGCCGGCGGGAACGACGTCGCAGCCACGAGGCGGCGGCAGCGAAAAGGCTCCGGCGCGTCGCATGCCTTGGCGATCGAAGACGGAGGCGAAGGACTGGGCGTGGCGCGGCCTGCTGGGTTTCACAGCTGTCCTCTTCCTGCGGCCGCAGGACCAGTTTCCGCCGCTCGAGGTGCTGCACCTGGCGGAGATGTTCGCGATCGTCGGTCTGGTCGGCATGATACTGGCGCGGATGGGACGCGGCCTGCCGCCGATCCCGTACACGCCGGAAATCGGTGGACTCGCGGCATTCGGCGGGGCAATGCTCGTCGGCATCCCGTTTTCGTTCTGGCCGGGCGGCTCGTTCAACACCTTCTTCGATATTTACATCAAGGTGTTCGTCATCGTCGTCCTGATGATCGACACGCTCGACCGCACCGAACGCATCGATCGCTTCACGACGCTCATTGTCCTCTGCTCCGCCTTCGTCTCGATACGTTCGCTGTTCGACTACATGCGGGGCATTCATCTCATCGAAGGCGGACGCCTCGCCGGCGCCGTTGGAGGGATTCTCGGAAATCCGAACGACCTCGCGCTGAACATGGTGGTGTTCCTGCCGTTTGCGCTCGCGGCAGCATTCAAGCCCGGACCGGTGCCCAGGCGATTGGTGGCCGCGCTCTGCACGGTCGTAATGATGACGACGATCGTGCTCACGAAGTCCCGCGGCGGGTTCCTCGGCCTGGCCGCCATGCTGGTGATGCTCGTCGTCTGCTCCGTCCGCGTGCGGCCGGCGATTGGAGTGGCGGCCGTGGTGGCCGTGCTTGCGGCCGTTCCCCTGGCCCCTGCCTCGTTCTGGGAGCGGATGGTGAGTATCTTGGACGAGGAGCGCGATACCACGGGGTCGCGCCAGGCGCGTCTCGACCTGTTGAAGGAAGGCGTGCGAGTGTTCGCGGCCAACCCCGTGCTCGGGGTCGGCGTAGGGCAATTCATCAACTTCGACCCGACCGGCCGCAAGGGGGCATGGAATGTCACTCACAATGTGACCCTGCAGGTGGCCGCGGAGCTGGGGATTGTGGGGCTCATTCCATTCACCTACCTGATCGTCCGGGCGGCTTCAGCTGCAAGAGCAGCGCGAAAAGCGCTCGTGCCTCTCGTCGGCCGGGGGCATAGTCGTGGGTGGAAGCGGGGACAGCGGCAGGTGGCTCCGGATCCGGAGCGCGAGACGTTGCTGACCCTTGTGACGGCCCTCGGACCGGCATTGCTCGGCTGGATTGTGTGCGCACAGTTTGCCTCGGTCGCGCTGAACTGGACGTTCTATTTCATCCTGGGGATTCTCGTGGCAACCCGCGCCGCGGCCGTGCAGCACAGCATCAATCGCGCCCCCTCACTCATGAGGGCCTCCTGAATGAGCACCGCGGAATCCCCTTCGGACAGCGCCTGTGCCGGCGCACAAGCGCCCGTGATCTCGGTGGTGATCTGCACCTACAACCGCGCCGATCTCCTGCCCGCTGCTCTCGAGGACGTGCTCGCTCAGAATCATCCGCAGACGCCTCCGTTCGAATTGCTGGTCGTCGACAACAACTCGACGGATTCGACGCGCGCGGTCGTTGAGCGGGCCGAGACTGGCGACGGACGGGTACGGTACTTGCGCGAAACGAAGCAGGGCCTGTCGCATGCGCGGAACGCCGGCATAGCCGTCGCCCTCGCGCCTCTCATTGCCTTCACCGACGACGACGTGCGTGTGGGTCCTGATTGGCTGGCCACCATCATGCGCACGGTACGCGCGTATCCGGGTGTGTCGGTCGTGGGTGGAAAGGTGCTGCCGATATGGCCTGCGCCGCCGCCGCCCTGGCTGACGCCCGAGCACTGGGGGCCGCTGGCACTGGTGGATTACGGAGAGCAGCCGGTCCGGGTAGACGCGGGCAACCCACTATGCCTGGTGGGCGCGAATCTCGCCATCGTGCGAAGTGCGTTCGACCGGGTCGGTGGATTCGCCGCCGATGTGCAGCGGGTGCGAGACAGCGTGGGCTCGAGCGAGGACCATGAGTTCCTGCTGCGCCTGTTCGGCGTCGGGGGCTTTGGCATCTACGATCCCGCCATCGTCATTCATGCCGACGTTCAGCCGGACCGGCTCGAACGCGCGTACCACAGGCGCTGGCACACGGGCCATGGTCACTTTCATGCCGTGATGCGGCCGGAGTATCTGGAGCGCTCGCGCACCGGCCGGCTCTTCGATGTGCCGGCTCACATGTATCGGTCGGCGGTGCGCGACGCTGCGGGCTGGGCCAAGGCGAGGCTGCGCCGCGACGACGCCGACGCATTTGCGCGTGAGGTGCGCCTGCGATTCTTCAAGGGGTTCTTCGGGACGCGCAGGCGGCAGTTTCACGCGCTGCCGCGCGACCAGCGGCGGCTCCAATGGCGGGATCTCGTGCGGTCCCTGTTCGGCCGGCGCACAGGTACCGCCGGCGAATCGGCTGTGGCGCCTGAGGCACGGTCATGAGCGCGCCGGCTCGAGTCTCGCGCGGCGCGATTGAAGCCCTCCGGCGCCTCGACATGAAATTGTCGCGGCACCGCGAGCCTGACACCCGCGACATCCTGCTCGACGCACGCACGTCGATGGAATACGCGATGATGGCGCCTGTACACGACGCGCTCGCCGCGGATCCGCGTGTCCGCGTCTGGCTCACCTCCAGCGAGCGGCCGGAGCGCGCCGAAGCCATCTACCGCCAGGCCAGAGGTGGTGCGGCGGTGATCTCACCTCGCCGCGCGCTCGTGATGCGGTTCGACGCGTGCATCGCCGCCGATTTCGTGTGGGCCTCGCTGCCGCGCGGCACGTGCCGCGTCCAGATGTTTCACGGCGTAGCCGGCAAGTGGGCGCACATCTACGATCGACCGGCCGTCTCGATGCGCGAGTGGCATCGGCTGTTCTTCATCAACGAGCGGCGGCTGCGCAACTTCATCGCCGCGGGCGCGCTCGATGGAGACAGCGAGGCCATCCGGCTGGTGGGAATGCCGAAGACCGACTGCCTCGTCGACGGCAGTCTCCAGCGCGATGCCGTCCTCGCGGCCAGGGGTCTGGATCCGGCGCGGCCGACGGTGCTGTACGCGCCCACCTGGACGCCGCACTCGTCCCTGAACACGATTGGCGAAGCCGTGATCGCAGGTCTGATCGACGCCGGCTACACCGTGCTCGTGAAACCCCACGAGAACTCGTTCGACGCGAGCTATCAGAACTCCGGCGGCGTGGACTGGGCCGCCCGGCTGGGTGCGCTCCTGCAGGACGGAAAGGGAATGCTCGTGCGCGACGGAAACGTCTCGCCCTGGCTGGTGGCTGCCGATGTGCTCGTCTCCGATCACAGCTCCGTGGGCTTCGAGTACCTGCTTCTGGACCGGCCAGTCGTACGCATCGAGGTACCCGAACTGATCCGGCGCGCAGGCGTGGCGAAAGAATATGTGAGCCTGATGGCCGCGGCGTCGATGACGGCGCACGAGGCGCACGAGGTGATTCAGAGCGTCGCGCAGGGCCTGAGCAATCCAGGCCGGCAATCCGATATCCGGCGGCAGGTCGCGGCCGAACTGTTCTACCGTCCAGGCGGCGCGACGGGAAGGGCGGTTCGAGAGCTCTACCAGTTGATCGAGTTGAGCGAGCCCGGAGTGAACCGCTCCACCGTCCGGTCGTCCGACGCGGAAGCTGCGCTGACCGGCAGGGGGATCGCATGACGCTCGATGTCCTGATTCCCACGTACAACCGCGCGCCGCTGCTCGCCCGGACGCTGGAGAGTCTGCTGGCAGCGGACCGACCCGGGTCGATGCCGTTCGTCGTGACGGTCTGCGACAACCGGTGCACCGACGAGACGCCGGCAGTCGTGGCGGCCTTTCGGGAGCGCTTCGGGGGTCAGCTGCGCTGCGTGTCCGAAGGGACTCCAGGGCGCTCCGCCGCGCTCAACGCGGCCATCATGGCCAGCAATGGGGACCTGGTGTCGATGATCGACGACGACGAAGAGGTCGATCGGACCTGGTTGTGCTGTATCGAGCGTCTCTTCCGTGATCCGGCCACAGACTTCGTCGGCGGACCGTACGTGCCGCGCTGGACGACTCCACAACCGCACTGGCTGCCAACCGGTTACGGCTCAGTAATCGGCCGTGTGGATTCCGGCAGCGAGGTCCGGCAGTACGGCCCGGGCTTCGACGGGATGCTGATGGGCGGCAACGCCGTGATCCGGCGGAGCGTGCTGGCGCGCGTGGGCCTCTACCGCACCGACCTGGGCAGGACCGCCACCCGCCTGCTGTCCTGTGAGGACGACGACATGTTCCAGAGGCTGCTCGCATCCGGCGCGCGCGGCTTTTACCGCCCGGACCTGGTCATCCATCATCACGTCGCGCCCGAGCGTGTGACGAAGGCCTACTTCCGGCGGTGGTGCTTCTGGCGCGGCGTATCGCTCGGGGTCCTCGCACGGCAGCGGCCGGCGCAAGTCGTACACGTGCTCGGTGTCCCCCGGCACATGATCGGCACAGCCGTGCGCGGCACATGGGACGCGCTGTCCGGCCTGCTCCGCACCGGCGATGCCGCTCGCCGGTTTGCCAGCGAGCTCGCATGGTGGGATCTCGCAGGATTCGTGCACGGCAGGCACTGGTACCGAGCTCCTGAGGCCGCCCACGAGACCGGGCCTGTCGCCGTCGCGGAGAACGCGCCGTGGAGACAAGCATGATCAAATACACGGTGCTGATCACCACTTACAACCGGGCCGATTACCTCCGCGACACGTTGCGCGATCTCGCGCGGCAGACGACGGCTGACGCGTGGGAACTCATCGTCGTGGACAACAACTCTTCCGACCACACGCGTCGCGTGGTAGAGGAGGAAGCACGCGAGTACCCCGCCGAGCTGCGATACCTCTTCGAGCCCGTGCAGGGCAAGCCGGCTGCGCTCAACACCGGGATCGAGGCGAGCCGCGGGCCGATCATCGCGTTCATCGACGACGACATGCGCGCTGAACCGGACTGGCTGGTGCGCACGGGCGAGGCCTTCGAGCGCTTCGACTGCGACTATGTCGGGGGCAAAGTGCTCCCAATCTGGGAGGGCGAGCGGCCGCGATGGCTGTCGACGACCCCGAGCCGCCAGTGGGGAGTGATCGGCATTGCCGACTACAGCCCTGATCCCGTCCCATTTGGCACGCGCCGCCTCCCGCCCCCGATGGGCGGCAACATGGCGTGCCGCCGCGACGCGTTTGCACGCGCGGGGATGTGGGACAACAACTTCGGGCGCCGGGGCACCACGCTCCGCGGCCAGGAGCAGCGCGAGTGGTATCTCCGGGCGGTCGCGGCCGGTCTGCGCGGCTACTACGTCCCCGAGCTGATCACATATCACCTGATTCCCGCCAGCCGGCTCACGAAACAGTACTTCCGGCGGTGGTTCTACTGGAGCGGCGTCAGCCGCGCGCTGCTGTACGACAAGCTCGGGATCGACATGGAAGCGCCGGACGATTCACGTCTCGATTTCAGCACCGTGCCTCACCTCGCCGGCGTGCCCCGCTACATGTTCCGCACCGCCCTCCAGACAGCCCGTCACCTCGCGCGTACGACACTGAAGCGGGACACGGCCGCGGCGTTCGACGATGAGCTGTGGATGTGGTTCTTCGCGGGCGTAATCCGGCAGCGCTGGAGTCATCGACACCGGCCGCCAGCCTTCGTCACCGGGAGCATGACGGGCCCCTCGCAGCCGAAAGCCGCCTCGAGCTGACGGGTCAGGCGACAACTTCCGGGGAGGCGTCGGTGCGGGTTCCCCGTGACACCGCGTCCCGACGCAGCACCCGGAGCGCGCGGAGGCACCGTGCCACGTCGGCCGGGTACACGAAGCCGAGGTGCCCGATCCGGATCATCTGACTCTTCCAGTAGTCCCCCTGCGCACCGGCGATCGCGATGCCGTACAGCGCCTGAACCTGCTTGCGCAGCTCCGGAGCGCTCGCGCCGTCGGAGACGAGCGCCGGCGTCACCGAATCCGACTGGAAGGGCGGCAGTGACACGGGCCGCAGGCCCGCAGCGGCCAGGCCATCGCGGACCCGCTGACCCATCGCTGCGTGACGGGCGAGGACGGCCGCGCGTCCGCCATCGGCGTCGTGCTGCTGCAGGGCGCGCAGCGACGACAGGATGTGAAACACGCTGGGCGTCTCGCCGGCGTCCGGCCGCTCCTGGTCGAGCAGCATCCGAAGCAGCCCGAGGTACCGTACCTTCTGGCGCCGCTCGAACCGATCCACGACCCCCTCGATTCGAGGGTCGCGCCGCCATTCGTCGAGGACGCCATCGAATCCGCCCAAGTGCAGCATCCGGGCGAGCGCGCGGCGGCTCACCATTCCATAGGCGAGACCCGACGACACGCCCAGGCCCTTTTGCGACCCCGTGAGGAGCAGGTCCACATCGAGCGCGTCGAAGTCGAGGGGGTGGGCGAATGCGCCGCTGATCGCATCGACAATGATCATCAGGCCGGGGTCGTGCGTCCGTGCCGCTCGCACGATTTCCGCGAGTTGCGGGGCGTGATACGTGACCCCGCTGCTCGTTTCGTTCTGCTGCAGGCAGATGAACGAGACCTTTTCACCCGTCCGCTCCCGCATCTCGAGATGAGCCTGCACTTCTGCCGGGGTGATGGCGCGGCCCCACTCGGGCTCGTCAACCCGCAGCAGGTCCACCGTGCGGCCCCGCGCCTGCGCGATGTCGACGAAGCGGTCGCCGAACTTGCCGTGCGAAATGACGAGACCGCGGTCGTCCTGGTCGGTGAGGTTGACGACGCCCGCTTCCATCAGCGCCGTGCCAGAGCCGGACACCACCACCGTTTCAGCGCCGGTGAGGAACCAATCCCTGATGCGCTGCCGCACCTGCGCCTCGGCCTCGCGGAACGCCGGGCTGGCCGGGTGTTCGTACCTGTCGGTCACCGCAAACACTTCCGGCCGGAACCGCGTGGGTCCGGGCGCGAGCAGCGTCTCCTCCGACGCGCTCAGGATGAAGTGCAATGTCATCTCCGCAACCGCCGACGAGTTGCCGAACGGCTCGTTGATGATCCGCACGCCAAGCCGTGTCAGCTCCCGGACGCCTCCATACAGGTTGTCGATGCCCACACCCGGCCGAACCACCGCCGCCAGATCGGTCACGTCCGCCGCGACCGAGGCCAGCGCATGATCGACCTTGGTGCGGCTTCTGAGCATGAGAATGTGCGGCCGGAACGAGCGGAGATGTGCCGCGACCGCCGCCGTGTCTGGCTGATCTGCCGAGACGTCGACCACCTCGATTGCCTGACCCTCCCTGCGGAGTCGGTCGAAATCCAGGGATGGCACGTCGAACGGGTCGGTAATCAGGATCCGGATCGGCCCGGCGCGATCGCCTCCGCTTCCCACACTGCGCCACGGAATGGGCCTGTCGAGCGAGGCGTTGATCACATTGATGGCGTATTCAGGGTCGGCCCCCGCGTTCAGCTCGCCGCCGGCGGCGAGCCGGGGGACGAGCTGCCGAAGAATGCGATGGGTGTTGCGCCCCACGGCCGCCTGCGGCTGAGCGCAGGAGCCCCCGACGTGTCCGGTGAACCGCGCCTCGGGCAGCCCGAGCAGCGGGTCGCCCGGTGACGGCAGTTCATCGCTGTAATAGCGCAGCCAACCGTCCGCGACCGCCCGACCAAGTGCTGCGCGGTCGACGAGGGCACCACGAGCGGCCGCGTTGATTAGCAGGTCTGCGCAGCCCTCGCGCTCGATGAGTGCCAGCACCTCGGCGCTGATCAGACCGTGGTTCAGGTACGCGTCGCCCTTTCCGAATACGTCGAGGGCGTGCCGGTCGTAAAACCATGGCAGGAGGACGATCGTGTGGGCCTCCCGGAAGATCTCGGCTGCGCTGCCTGCGACCACCACGTCACGGGCCTTCCAGTAGTCCACCCCTTTGTGGTCCGAGACCGCCGCTCGCGCGCCCTGGGCAAGTGATGGCGAGTAGACCATCAGCCGGCGGATCCCGAGCTGCCGGCATTTCTCCACGGCATGGCGGGTGATATTGCCCGCCCCGATGAACCCGACCGTGCGGCTCGTGAGGGTGCGCTCGTTGAACCGGTGCGGATGGCGGAACGTTGCACGCGCCGCCTCCGCGATTCGCTCTTCGAACGCGGCACCGCTGCCCACCCGTGCTGCATGAACGGCGGCCTGTGCCGCGAAGTCCGCGGCAGGGATGTCGAAAATGGGAAGGGCGCTGCCGGGCGGAATGTCAGGCGGAACCGCATTCCCGAACCCCAGCTCCGCGACAGGCGCCACCGGCACGTCGATCCCGCCGGCGGCAGCCGGCGAACCGCTCGCAATTGCGCCCAGCCGTTGGATGAGGCGCGCGAGCGCGCCCTCAGGCAAGTATCCCGTGTGATCGACCCGAATGCGACCCGGGTGGGCGGCGTCGTCGCACGAATGCACGTGTGCACCGGAGGATGAGAGGGTCTCGAGTGCACGCCCGTGCAGGCCCTTCGGCAGATCAACGATCGTGAACGCGTTCGTCGCCTGCCCTTCCGGGAGCACGGGCGTCAGACCGCCGCCGATCAGAGCCGCGCGCACGCTCGCGGCGCGTGTGGCGTGCCGCTCCACGTGACCTCGAAGTCCGCCGTTCGTGTCGATCAACTCGAGTGCCTTGCAGAGTGCGATCGACGCACTGATGTCCGGTGAAAACGGCGTGGTGCGTTTCGTCCACGCCTTTTCATAACGCAGCAGGTCGAAGTAGAAGGGACGCGTCTGCAGGTTCTTCCGGCACCGGCGCACGTGCTCGAGCAGCCCGGTGCCGGCGGCAACTATCGTCAAACCCGGGATTCCCATCAGCGCGCCTTCGGGCGCGAGCAGCACGGCATCGATCGCGAGCCCGTCGAACGACGCAATGTCGGCGCCGAACGAGACGGACGCGTCCACGACGATGAGCGCTTCGGGCGCAGCTCGCCGGATGCTCTCGACGGCTCCCGCGACGTCCAGTACGGTCCCTGACGCGTGCACGTGATCGAGCAGCACGAGCGGTGGTCCTTCCCCTTCCTGCTCGAAGGCCGTCGCGTGGTGCCATTCAACCGCACGACCGCCCCATGTTTCCAGCACCGGGACAAACGCGCTCCCGGCGGACGTCCAGACGCGCCGGCCGGGCGCCACGCAATTCGCAACGACGGCTTCCCTGCCGCCCAGCCCCGTCGACGTCAGCATCAGCGGCACGCGTGCGCCGAGTGATCCAGCGAGCGACGCGCCGATGCGCTCCAGAATGCCTTCGAACCAGGGTGTCCGGTGGTGGCCGTACCGAATGCTCGATCGTGTCGGCGACGACGCGAGGAAGCAGGGACAGGGGGGCTCTCATTGACGGTCTCGGCGTGTGCGCACAGTGGCTTGTATCAGGCCACTAGACGAGCTGCGGCTTGGAGGCGGTGAGCAGCCGGCCGGTCAGGGCAGCGTCGCCGATCCCGAGATGCCGCACGATCAACTCTTCCATCCGGGGCCGGTCGATGCCCGTCAGCTCATTCACGATGCGCTGCCAGAGCGCCCCCCGGAAATGGTAGAGAAAGTAGATCGTATCGTGCTGAAACGTGTCGACCCCGACTCCATGGCCAAGGAAATTGAGATTCCAGATGTGATCGATCAGGTTCAGCGAGACGATCGCGTCCTCGGCGCCGGATGATGGCACGTACTCACCGCAATCCGCACAATCCGTGAAGAACCGCAGGTCATCGCTGTCGAAGGCACGGGCAAAGACTTCCAGCGCCCGATCCCAGAAGAGGTTCTCGGAATACACGTTCGAATAGAAGAACGTGAGCTTCTGCGTGTGGCTGTAGATGGAGTCGACGATCTCCTCGCCGAGGGGCCGCCCGTCGGCCCGGGCGACCGACCGGTAGAAACGGGAGGCAAAGCCGGCCTCGAAGAAGTAATGGATGAACACGATCAGGTACTGCAGCAGCGGTACCTTGAACGGCACCGGCTCTTCCAGCGTGAGACACGTGATGACGCCGGCCTCCTTGTTGTGGCTGATGCGCCACAGCTTGGGCGGATGTTTCGAGTTGATGAAGGCCGGCCTGTACTTGGGCGTGTCGGCCACGAAGAACCGGATGGGCCGCCGTTCGAAGTTGTCGACCGTGACGGCGGCGAGCAGTTGCTTGTAGCGCGCCTGCCACTCGTCGTCCTCCGTGGTCCGGCACATCGCGATTACATCCAGCGCATGCTCCTCGCCGAGCAGACTCGCCACCGACGAGTGTCCGAGGGCACCCATGAGCGCGGGTGGGGGAAGCTCTTCCAGCAGCCCGACGGCACACGACTCGCTGATGACGAACCCATCGCCGGCGTCTGGTGGGCACAGTCTGAGCACGTCGGAAAGCACCTCGTCGAGAGCCGCGGCGCTCGAGAGACTCGCCGGATCGTACCTGCGGGCCAACTGCGACTCGATCGCCACAATGCGCGTCTCGAGCGCGCGATGAATCGCGGCCGGCGACAGGTGCTGGATACCCAGTGCGCGGAGCTTCGCCGTGAACGTCTCGCGATTCCGGAGCAGCACCGAGCGGATGCGATCCTCGCAGCCCGGCAGGTGCTGGACGGTCGGAGCCAGGTTGGCATTGAGCAGACGATCCATGTACGGAATCGGATGCCGGTTGATGTCCCACACGCGGCGCTCGTCCGGTTGGTCGAGCGTCGTGAGTCTGGGCGCCCGAAACTCGATGAAGTGAGACGGGATTCGCTGAGTGGCCTCGATCAGATCCGCGGGTGTGTCCACCTCAGCCCAGAAACATCCTGGGTTGTCGACCCCGACGAAGGGACGGCGAGTCGCGAGTTCTGCAAATGCCTCGTAAGCCCAGCGGGTTCGTTCGCCGGCCGCGATGCGGTCGTTCAGGCAGGTGATAAGCTCACATGTGCCGTTGGCGGAAAACTTCGCGGGGCCAACCACCTCGGCCGCCGCCGCGTCCGCCGGCATGCTCTTGCTCATCCGGAGGATGCGTGCGCCCTCCATCTGGGCCTTCTGCATGTCGCCCGTGAGATCCACATGGCGGTCGATGATGATGCCGTCCGGCTCCGGCGCGTCGAGCAGAATCTGGAGCATTCGCGGATGGAAAATCAGATCCGAGTTTACGTAGACGAATCCATCGCGAATGAAGTCACGCGTGAGCCACAGCGAGTAGCTGCTGCCGGTCGAGGCATATTCGCTGTTCTCGAAATACGTGACGGGCGTGTTCAGGTGCGCTCGAATCTTCTCGCCCTGGTAACCGAGCACGATCGCGATCTCGGTGATGCCGCACTGACGGAGCGCAGCGATCTGATACTCCAGAATCGTGTGCCCCCCGATTTTCAGGAGGCACTTCGGTCTGAGCTCTGTGTGCGGAAGCAGGCGGCTCCCCAACCCGGCGGCAAGGATGACAGCTTTCATGGGTGTCTAGGGGCGAAGCGGGTGGCCGTGCCTGAGCCGTGCTGCCTCTGAAATCCTGGTTGTGTACGGCTAAAATCCATTCCTAGGCACTGCAGCGCCGTTTTTGGGTAAACTGTTTCTCCCGCTCCAAGCCGTTGGGCTCGGCGCCCTTGGGTCTCTCGTACCTCGACAGCATGGAACGCGCCAACACCCGCAAGAACAGCTGAGACTGCAGGGTACGATGCCGGGTACGAAAGTCGCATAGAGCCCACGGAAATGGTCGTGGCCGCTGGCCAACTGGAAGGGACGAATGAGACGCTTTGCTGCGCTGCTGGTGTTTGCCTGTCTACCGCTGCTCGCCCCCAGCTCAGCGGAGGCTGCTGACCGCCTCTGCGATACCCGCAAGGAGGACTGTCGGGCCCCCTTGCTGGACGTTGATCAACAACGAACCCGCCGGCGGCGGGATCGATGTCGCGTTCTGGTTCATGACGGACGATAACTATCGCACAGTTACTGCAGAAGGCCCACGAGCGCGGTGTTCGCGTGCGTATCCTCATGGATCCGCGCGCGAACCCGACCAAGCCTGGCAACGTGCAGATCCTCGCCGCGTTGGCGGCCGCCGGGGTCCCCATGCGCAAGAAAGCGCCGCAATCCGGGTCGGACATTCTGCACTGGAAGATGATGCTCTTCGAGCGGCAGCAGAATGGAAAGCCCGTGGTCCAGTTCAGCGCGGCCAACTACACGCCGGATTCATTCAAGCCCTCCGTGCCGTACCAGAATTACATCGACGAAGTCGTCTACATCACGGATGACCCGCGCATCACCGGGACCTTTCGGACGAAGTTCGAGGACTACTGGACGGATACGACCGGAAAATTTCTCGGACTACGCCAACGTCGCGCCGCCGTACCCGCGCTACTATCCGATCTACCCGCAGGATCCTGCGCTGAACTTCCCCCCGACCCAGAATTATGAGTCCAGGGCCATTACGAACTACAACCGCGAGATCGCGATCGGGGCCGCGAATGGCGCCAAGATCGACGTGATCATGTACCGCTTCTCCGACGAGGACCACGGCAAGCCGATGATCAAGCGCGTTCGACGGCCGGCATCCCCGTGCGGTTCATCACCGAGCAGGAGAACTACCGCGACTCCCGGTACATCTGGCACTCGTACAACGTGGATAAGCTGTGGGCGGCGGGAATTCCGGTCAAGGATCACGTCAACGCGAAGGAGGGCATCACGCACCAGAAGTCCGTGATTCTCTACGCGCAGAAACAAGTGATCTTCGGCACGTCGAACTGGTCGACGGCCTCCTCGAACCAGCAGTATGAACACAACCTGTTCAGCACGCCGTGCACGGCCGGTCAGGTGACGTGGTGCGACGGCGGCGGGCCGAACAACATGCCGGCCAACTGGGTGTTCAACTGGTTCGTGAAGCAGTTCAACGACAAGTGGAACTCGGTCAACCCGACCGGCTTCGTCGAGTTCAAGCCGTTCGTGCCGCTGCCGGGTGGCGTGCCGATCAACTACAAACCGGCCAACGGGGCGCTGGGGTGTGGGGACGTCGGTGACGCTCGATTGGGATGGCGGCAACTGGAATCACCGCTACGACGTCTACCTGGGCACTCTCCACTCTGGCGGCGGCGGAGAAAAGCCTCTGACATCGACCGTGGGCAGTCCGTACACCGGCCGGCACGAGAGTTGGACCGGCCCACGAATTTGTTGCCCGGAACGACCTATTACTGGCGCGTCGTCGGGAAGACGATGGCCGACAGTGACCGGTCCGCCGCAGCGGGTCTAAACCTCGTTAGGTCCGGACCAACCTGGAACTTCACCACTGCGGGTACGCCGAGCGGCGGCTCTCCGGCATACGGCGGCACTCCAGCGGCGCTGCCAGGCACCATACAGGCTGAGAACTTCGACACTGGAGGTTCGGGAGTGTCGTATCTCGACACCACGTCCGGAAACAGCGGGAGGGCGTACCGCACGACGGACGTCGACATCGCTGTTAGCAGCGACACCGGTGGCGGCTACAACCTCGGGTACACGCGACCCGGCGAATGGCTCAAGTATGCGGTCAATGTGACCACAAGCGGCACCTACACGTTAACCGTCCGGTACGCGAATCAGGGCATTGGCGCGACGTTCCATGTCGAAGTGGACGGTCAGGACAAGACCGGGCCGCTGACACTACAAGACACTGGCGGTTGGCAAAACTGGCAAAATGTTCAGAAGGCTGGAATCGCGCTCACCGCAGGCCCCCACGAGGTCAAACTCGTCTTGGATCGCGCTGCTTCGCCGACTGGTGCGGTCGGCAACTTTAACTATATGACTTTCAGCACCGAAACCAGCGCCGCTTCCGTGCCGTACGGCGGCACTCCAGCGGCGCTGCCAGGCACCATACAGGCTGAGAACTTCGACACTGGAGGTTCGGGAGTGTCGTATCTCGACACCACGTCCGGAAACAGCGGGAGGGCGTACCGCACGACGGACGTCGACATCGCTGTTAGCAGCGACACCGGTGGCGGCTACAACCTCGGGTACACGCGACCCGGCGAATGGCTCAAGTATGCGGTCAATGTGACCACAAGCGGCACCTACACGTTAACCGTCCGGTACGCGAATCAGGGCATTGGCGCGACGTTCCATGTCGAAGTGGACGGTCAGGACAAGACCGGGCCGCTGACACTACAAGACACTGGCGGTTGGCAAAACTGGCAAAATGTTCAGAAGGCTGGAATCGCGCTCACCGCAGGCCTCGACGAGGTCAAACTCGTCTTGGATCGCGCTGCTTCGCCGACTGGTGCGGTCGGCAACTTTAACTATATGACTTTCAGCACCGAAACCAGCGCCGCTTCCGTGCCGTACCGGCGGCGCGCCCGCTCCCCTGCCGGGCAGAATCGAGGCCGAGAACTTCGACAGCGGCGGGCAAAGCGTCGCCTATAACGCCACTACACGAGGCAACAGTGGCGGTCCATATCGCACGAAGGACGATGTCGACATCCGAACTGCGACCGACATGGGAGGCGGATTTAGCCTCGGGTACACGCGTTCAGGCGAATGGCTCACGTATACCGTGAATGTAGCTGGCACGGGCACCTACTCGCTCAAACTGCGCTACGCGTACATCGGCTCTGGTGCGAGGCTGCACGCGGAGGTTGACGGGACAGATAAGACCAGTTCCGATGCTGCTGCAGGAACCGGCAGATGGCAAAGCTGGCGAGATTTGAGAATGACCGACATCAGTCTCGCGGGTGGTCGCCATATTGGGCTTGATGCTGCCAATGTTCAAAATAGCGCGGTCGGAAACATCAATCGTTTGAGTCTCTCTTCTGCGTAGCGAGAGCGTTGTCAGATCGCGACCGCACAATGAGGAGAGCACCTGATCCGTGCTCTATCCGTCATGGACAGCGCTTCGCTTCCATTCCGCACGAGGCTCAGATGTCACCAGTTACTGTCGGTCTCCGTCGCTCGGTGCCGCAATGATACTTCCTCTGCCAGAGTGGATTCGCAAGAGCCTATCTTTCTTGCGGGGCTCGCCTGTCCCGGCGTCTCCGTCGGCTTCACTGTCGCAGGATCCGCTACAGTCCTCACTGAACCGGCGTTTGATTTTTTTGATCAGCACAGGGCGAAGTGGAACTGAGTATCTGACGCAGGTGCTGGCGCTTTTTCGAGATGTCCATGCAGAGCACGAGCCTGAGCCGAGCTTTACAAACGCCTTCCGCACGATTGCGGCGGCGCCTCACGTGGCCCCACAGTTCTGGTGCGAACAGAAGCTGCCCTCGATCGCCCGATCGAACGCACATATCTACGCAGAGACCAGCCACCTCGCCTGTAAGGGATTCCTAGAGAGCGCGATCGAGTTGGGACTGCGGCCGACCTTGGTCCATCTCGTGCGTGAATACCGGGACACGGCCCAATCGATGCTCGCACTCAACACAATCCCCTCCCGCACCTATAACGGCGTGCGTTTTTACCTTGGACCCAACGATAGCGTGTTCCTCCCCATACTCCGCGGCGTACACGAGGCCTGGCACGACTACCAGTTGTGCTACTGGTACTGCCTCGAGATTGGTGAGCGCGCACGCGTTTACGCGGAGCGATTCAAACCGCTTGACATCAAGGTGGAGCGCGTGGAACTGAAGGACCTTCACACACGCGAAGGAATAGAATCGCTCGGCGATCGGTTGAATCTTGGTCCCTTGTCGAAAGCAGGAGCGCGGCGGCTCCCAACGCTACTGGGCCAGCGCACTAACCAAAAGACCAATGCCAAGCGGACGCGAGTACTGAATGCACAGCAACTGGAGTCTTGGGAGCGTGCAGTTGAGGCAGCCGTTGCGACTCCCCGTCTGGGGGATCAGCGTGGGTTAATGGGCGAGTGCTCGCCAGTCGACTTAGGGCTGCCACGAAGACAGGGATATGACTCCAGTCATATCGCCGGTAACAACCGCCGCATGGGGGCACTCCTGCCGAAGACGTTCTCGTCTGCGGCGGCTTTCGCTGATCGCTTAGGAGGCGGCTGAGAATCCGCTGAACATGGCGATCCATCCGTGTCAAGTCATTCAATCAAGGCTTCAATGATTGCGGGCACCTGTGCACAGTCGTGCGATGGAGCCGAACGGCCGAGTGGAGACACGCCGCCGCCGTCATACCGGTCTCGACAGCAGCTTGGGCAACCGAATTAGGTTGAACGCCGCACTCGCGAACACCAAGAGCCAATCAAGGTTGGGGAGGCCAGCAGTTTGATTTTTGTTGAGCCCCGTCACGTTCTTCACCTCCGCACCGGGGGCCACGAAGAATGATACGACCATCCTGCCGACAAGCGCCGGTACGCCGTGAGCCCCGGCGTGAACGTGGCTTCGCAGGAGGGTCGATAATTATCTCTACTGGACGACTCGGCTGGACGTGCGGGTCGACAGAACGGTGTTCGTTCACGAGAAGAGCGGGTCTATCACATCGGAGCGAGCGCCTGAACCGGAGAGCCTCTAACCGGCGCGATGAACCCGGCTCAAGTCGCGAGGTGAGGGGTTCCCCTCACCTCGCAAGACACACTACGCTTCCGCTACTGCAACGTGAAGCTGGCGACCAACGGCAGGTGATCCGAGGCGGAACTGCTCACCACCCAGGCTTTTGAAAGCTTCAGGCCGGTCGCCCCACGCGACTGGTAGATATAGTCGAACCTGGAGCCGCCACGCGTGGACCCCGCGGTTCCGGACGGCGACGAATAGGTGCCGCTCTTGACCGCCTCCGCCCACGCGTCGAAATACGGCGTGGCCATGATGGAGTAGTGGCTCGTCCCTGGACTGGTGTTGAAATCCCCCATGACGATGCGATTTTCAGCCCACGACGCTGCCCAGTTCTTCACCTGATTGGTTTGCGTCTCCCGATCCGTGGCGCTCGTATAGCTGACGTGTGTCGAGAACGCGTTGATGGTTCGGCCATTCACGACGATGGTCCCGCCCGCCACTGTGGAGTTATTGTACAGGGCGTATCTGCTCGTGCTTGAAAAAGGGTAACGCGAAAGCAGCATGTTACCGACCGCCCAGCTCGTGCTGCTCCAGTTGCCATCCATGCGCGCGTAGACGTAATACCACGTCTGACCGGTCTTCTGCTGCAGCAGCGATTTGTAAGTGGCTGGCTGGTTCTCGCCGTTGCCGTAGCTCGAGTTGTACATCACCTCATTGAGGCTGACGATATCCGGGCGCTGATTGGCGATGATCGTGGCAATCCGGTCGAGATCATAGCGGCCATCCGTGCCCACACCGTGATGGGTGTTGTAGGTCATCATCGTGAGCGTCGCTGTTCCTGAAGCGGGCGGGTCCGGAGCGGCAGTGGCGCTTCCATAAGTCACGATGAGCTTCGGCCGAACTGACGCGGTCGCCGCGCGCGACGAGTGGAACACGCGCATGCTCCCATTGTCGGCGGCGCCGCTGTCGGTCAACGCGAGGCGCGTGTAGCGCGAGCCGAACCTACCAGCAACCGTCTGCTGCACGAGCCCGGTGACATCGAACGTGACTGTCGTCCCCGGGCTCCGCCCGACGACGACCGTGGCCCACTTTTCCGCGAAGTCCCCACCCACGCTGGACCAGTCAGTGGCGCTTCGGTAATCCAGCCAGGTTGCACCGTCCTTGAGGAACGCTTTCGTCACGCGATAGACCGTGATCGGACGAGACAGGGCGGAGTCGGCGGATTTCAGAGTGAGGCTCAGTTTGGCAGACACGACGGTCGCACCCGCGGGGATCGTGTTTGCTGTATCGAATTTCATCAAGATGCGCCGGACGTTGCTGGCATCGGCGCTGGTCTTGGTAACGAGCGAATCATCGGTTGAAAAATTCACTCCGCCATAGCCGCCGCCGCGGATCGTGACGTCATCGGTGAGCTCGGTCCCTGGCACCGCCAGCGTGATGGTTGTCTGCGCCGCGGCAATTGCGGGAGCAAGCATCAAACAGAGGAGCACCGCGAACAGCCGGTTCAAGAGGCGAATGCGATGGTCAAGAGCGGCGCGATCGAGAGTCATTTCAGACCTCCGGTCCGATGGGGACGCATGTTTCAGCGATCAATCGGTGCGCGCAAGGCGAACGCGTCCGAGCCACGGACCTGGACTTGGAGACAGGGCGTGGGATGCCTCGCGTCGGGGTTACCCGGGGCAAGGAAATTGCCAAGCCCAAAAGGCGTGAAAACGGCCGGTTACACGGATTCCCGTGCGAGATCCACGTGAGCGGACTCGTCAAGACTGAAACACCGCGCTCAATTCTGTGAGCCGGTCGCGCCCTGGCTGGCCCCGGAGTGCATTGGCAGGGGAGGGCCTTTTGCGCGGGCGCGGACAACCGCCTTCATGACGTCCTGCGGTTTACTCGAGGGCGTGGATTTGCGGAAGCGGTGCCCGAAACGTGCAGGGTCGATAAGCAGTGGGCACCCGCACGTGCTGTCCTCAGCGCGGTGACTCTGAAGCCTCGGTGAGGGGACCGGGTTCTTCGGAACTACTACGATGGTCAGTCCTCTGCCGCTGCGAGCACCTTTCAGCTGTTCCCGCGGGCTCGCAGCGAAGCTTCCCTCTCAAACCGCCAAGGAAGCTAGGTGACGTGACGGTCCGCGTAGCACCAACTCACGGTTACCGGGGCGGTGTTGTACCGGAAAATATGCCGGAGGATCCTGCGACGCAGATCCGGAATCGACGTGAAGATGTGCGGCCGAGCAGGTGGACTCGGTTCTCCCGTACCGATGGGGGACCGTTCTGGGGCGCGAAGCTCGCAGATATTGCGCACAACGAAGAACTCGTCGCGCTTCGCTCGATGTGTCGACGAACGGTAGACGTCACCAGGCTACTGTCACGCGACGCGAGCGCCTGAACCTGGGAGACCTTTAACGGGTGCGATGAACCCGGCCGAAGTTCGCGAGGTGAGGGGTTCCCCTCACCTCGCAAGACACACTACGCTTCCGCTACTGCAACGCGAAGCTGGCGACCAACGGCATGTGATCCGAGGCGGAACTGTTCACCACCCAGGCTTTTAAAAGCTTCAGGCCGGTCGCCCCACGCGACTCGTAGATATAGTCGAACCTGGAACCGCCGCGCGTGTACCCCTTGGTTCCGGTCGGCGACGAGTAGGTGCCGCTCTTGACCGCCTCCGCCCATGAATCGAGATACGGCGTCGCCATGATGGAGTAGTCGCTCGACCCTGGGCTGGTGTTGAAATCGCCCATGACAATGCGATTTTCGGCCCACGACGCTGCCCAGTTCTTCACCTGATTGGTTTGCGTCCTCCGATCGTAGGCGCTGGCGTAGCTCACGTGGGTCGAGAACACGTTGATGGTTCGGCCATTGACGATGACCGTACCGCGCGCCACTGTGGAGTTGTTGTACAGGGCGTATCTGCTCGTGCTTGAAAAAGGGTAACGCGAAAGCAGCAGGTTACCGACCGCCCAGCTCGTGCTGCTCCAGTTGCCATCCATGCGCGCGTAGACGTAATACCACGTCTGACCGGTCTTCTGCTGCAGCAGCGACTTGTAGGTGGCTGGCTGATTCTCGCCGTTGCCGTAGCTCGAGTTGTACATCACCTCGTTCAGACTGACGATATCCGGGCGCTGGTTGGCGATGACCGAGGCAATCCGGTTCAAGTCATAGCGGCCATCCGTGCCCACACCGTGATGGGTGTTGTAGGTCATCACCTTGAGTGTGCTGCCGGAGGTGGTCGTGGTGGTTGGCAGCGCCGTCGAACTCCCCCCATACGTGACGACCAGCTTCGGGCGGACCGACGCGGTGCCAGCTCGCGACGCATGGAATGTCCGCAGGCTTTCGGCATCTGACCCGCCGACGTCCACGAGGGCCATCCGCGTATACCGCGAGCCGAAACTACCGCTCACGGTCTTCTGCACGAGGCTCGTGACATCGAAGGTGACGGTGGACCCGGCGGTTCGCCCGACGTTCGTGGTCGCCCAGGTCTCCGCCAGGTCTCCGCCCGCCGACCTCCAGTAATACGAGGAGCGATAGCGCGACCAGGTCGCCGAGCCCTTCAGAAACGACCTGGTGACCCGCCGCACGGCGATGGGGCGTGACGAGGCGGCGCCGGCGGATTGGAGGGTCAGGGTGAGAACCGCCTTCGAAATCTTGGTTCCGGCGGGAATGGTATTCGCGGTATCGAACTTCAGCAGCACGCGTCGCACGTTGCTCGCGGTTGCGCTGGTCTTCGTGCTCAGCGTGCTGTCGGTCGAATAATTCACGCTGCTGTAGCCGCCGCCTCGGATCGTCGTGTCGTCGGTCAGCTGGGAACCAGGCGCGCTGAGCACGACGGTGGTCTGCGCCGCTGCCGAACCGGGCAAGCCGGCCAGCGCCAGAAGGACGGGCAGCAGACGGGAACATCGGGACAGGCGACGGGTAGCGGGCGCAGCGAGAGTCATCGGCGACCTCCGGGTCTGAAACGCGACTAAACGCGTGGAGTACTGGTGATAATGGCGAGGCCCCCTCGCTCTTCCGGTGCGGTCACAATCCCCAGCCCGTCGCAATCGAACCCACAAGCTCAACAGTTCAGACCGAGACGACGGGCGCAATGGCGCCGGTCGTGCCGCTCGGAATGGTTGAAATTCGCCGGAATCGCCTCGAATCCGGCGTGACCTGGGGGCGCTGGACGGGGTGCGCTCGCGTCGGACTCCCAGTGGGCAAGGAAGTTGCCACTTGCGGGGCGGGAACTTTTATCGTGCATTTCCGTCATTCATGCCCTCCGGGTTACCGGAGGACAGCCCATCCATGCACTAATACAACTCTTCAGTTTCGTAAGTTTTACACTCCCTTGACCAAACAGTAGAATTCATTGAATATTTTCGTCAGAACTTCTGTGCATTCGAATACTGGCGCGTCGCTTTCGAAGGCAATCACGATCCAATCTCCCGTTCAAAGCTCTACGGTCCGTTGAAATTGCAGCGGAACATTACACATCAATAAGTGACAACGTGCCGGTTACCCCATCCGGACCGAGCTTTGCACAGTGGCACGCGGAAAACCGTGCGCCGCAACACTCCATTCGGAATCAGGCCGCTTCGCGTCGTTCTGGTCGCTCCGTCGTTGTCGATTCTCGGCGGCCAGGCGGTGCAGGCGGACCGGTTGATGCGCTCCTGGGATGGCGACCCCGATATCCACGCCTCGCTGCTGCCGGTCAACCCCGAAGCTCCCGGGCCGCTGCGGGTCCTCCAACGCGTCAAGTACCTGCGGACCGTCGCGACGCAGCTGGTGTATTGGCCCTCGCTGGTCCGCCGGCTGCGCCACGCGGACGTGGTCCACGTGTTCTCTGCGTCCTACTTCTCATTCATGCTCGCCCCGTGGCCCGCGGTGCAGGTGGCCCGGCTCCTCGGGAAGCCGGTCGTACTGAACTACAGGAGCGGCGAGGCGCCCGACCACCTCGCGACGTCGCCGGTGGCGCGCCGGACACTGGCTGGTGTGGACCTCAACGTGGTGCCATCCCGGTTTCTGCAGGAGGTGTTCGAGGGATTCGGGATTGAGTCACTGATCATCCCGAACGTCGTGGATGTCGAGCGGTTCCAATTTCGAGAGCGGCGGCCCCTCCGCCCGCAGCTGGTCTCGACGCGAAACCTCGAACCGCTCTACAACGTCGCCTGCACATTGCGCGCGTTCCGGCTGGTACAGGACCGCTACCCGGAGGCGACGTTGACGCTCGTCGGTAGCGGTTCCGAAGAAGCCCGGTTGCGGACGCTCGCGCAGGAGTTGCGGCTCGAGGCGGTGACATTCGCCGGGCGTGTGGATCCCGGCGAGATCTGGCGCGTCTACGCCCAGGCCGACATCTACGTCCAGACGCCGAACATCGACAACATGCCCACGTCGGTGCTGGAGGCCTACGCGAGCGGCCTGCCGGTCGTGGCCACCGCCGCAGGAGGGGTGCCGGCCATCCTCACCGACGGCGAGCACGGCATCCTGGCACCGGTGAATGATCACCACGCCGTCGCAGAGGGGGTGCTCAGACTGTTGGGCGAGCCCTCACTCGTCACGCGGCTCACGGCCCGGGCGCGTGACAGGTGCGACTCGTGCACCTGGCCAGCCGTTCGCCAGCTGTGGATCGACGCCTACCGCAGCGTGCTCGGGCGGCAGGTGATGTCGGCTGCGCCGGTGACCGCCCGATGAGCGTACGATCGCGGATCAATCGTGTCCGGCGCCTCACGCGCGCAGAAGCGGCATGGCGCACGCGCGCCATGGCGCAACGCACGGCCGACCGCGTTGCGATGAAGATCGGCACTCGCGGCTGGCGCCGTGCGTCGCTCGCCTCGTCGTTCGTGCCGAAGGCGATGCCAGACATACAGCGCCTCCTGGCCGCCCGGCGCTTCGAAGCGGCCCATCACGCGATTGCCGCGCACGTACGGCAGCGGCCCGTGGGATCGTTGCTGCATCCGTCCCTGCGCGATGGGCTGCGCGCATCCGTGCTTGCGGCCTGCCCCGGTGCCGCTGCCGACGCACGGATGCGCGCCGATCGGATCGTCACCGGTGAGTACCGACCTGCTCGGGTACGAGGGATTGCGATTCGCCGGCACGCGAGCGGACCCGGGTATCGACTGGCATCTGGATCCCGTGTCGGGCCGTCGCGCTCCAGTGGTCTTCTGGGCCGATGTGCCGTACCTCGCTCCGGCGTCAGGCGACCACAAGGTGATCTTTGAGCTCAATCGGCACCAGCACTGGCTGGGACTCGGCCGCGCATGGTGGCTGACCGGAGATCCCCGGTACCGAAGCCGCGTCATCGCGGAGGTCGGCAGCTGGATGGCGGCGAACCCGCCATTCGTCGGGATCAATTGGGCCAGCGCACTGGAGCTCGCGTTCCGGGCGATCTCCTGGACGTGGGCGATCGAACTGTTCGCGGAGGGCAGCGTCCCCGGCGAACCGCCCTGGCTCGTGGATCTCCTGCTCGGACTCGACGTGCAGATGCGTCACCTCGAGCGGAACCTCTCGTACTACTTCAGCCCGAATACGCACCTGCTGGGCGAGGGGCTCGCGCTCTACGTCTGTGGCCGGACCTGGCCGGAGTTCCGGGACAGTGCGAAGTGGGAGCGGACCGGCGGTGACATTCTGACCGGCGAGATAAACCGGCAGGTGCTCCCGGACGGCTTTCACGCCGAGCGCTCCATGCACTATCACCGGTACGCGCTCGACTTCTACCTGCTCGCACTGGCAACCGCGCGCCTTACTCGTGACCACACGCGGGAAACTGCACTTGCCGGTGTGGCCGATCGCATGGCCACGGCGCTACGCCAGGTGACTGACGCCGGGGGCCGCGTCCCCCTCATCGGCGATGACGACGGCGGGGAGCTGTTCCCGATTGCCGGACATGTACCCGACGATGTGCGACCGACGCTCGCCTGGGCAGCCTGGCTGCTGGGCCGCCAGGAGCTGGCGATGGGCGAGGCGCCGGAACCTGCGCTGTGGCTCACGGCGGCTCCTGCTGCAGCGCCGGCGGCGTCGGCACCACCGCCCCGCGCCGGATCCATTCGCGCGGAATCGGTCGCCCTGGCGTCGAGCGGGTACTACGTGTCGCACCGTAACGATTCGCTGCTCGTCTTCGACGCGGGCGCGCATGGGTTCATGAACGCGGGGCATGCGCACGCCGATGCGCTGGCCGTCACCCTCAGCGCGGGCGCCCATCGTCTGCTCATCGATCCCGGGACGGCGACATACACGGTGAACCCAGGCCTACGGGACCGCCTGCGGTCGAGCCAATTGCACAACACGGTGACCGTGGATGGGCGATCGCAGTCGACGCCTGCCGGCCCCTTCCGTTGGACCGTCACCGCACAGGCGAGCGCCGAGCGCGCGGTGCTGGCTCGCACGTTCGACCTGTTCCACGCGTCGACCGACGCCTATGCGCCGCTGCGCCACGACCGGATGGTTTTCGCTACCGGCGCTCACGCCTGGATTGTTGCAGACCGCCTCGCCGGAACTGGCCGCCACCGTGCGTCCGTGCACTGGCACATCGATCCGGAGTGGTCCGTCGCCGGACAGGAGCACGGTGCCTGGGTCATGCAGCATCGCGCCGGTCTCGAGGCGTGCGTGGCAATGCCGGAGATGTCCACGGACCTGTTTCGCGGCGACTCGAAGACGGGGCTGGGGTGGGTCGCTCCCATTTACGGGCGGCTCACACCTGCCGCGACGCTCCGCGGCACGTCGGAGCGGAACGTGCCGTTCTGGATGGTGACGAGGGTGGACGTCGGCACGCCGCGCCGGGACGACGCCGTGACGAGCCTCCTCGACGTGGTATCGAGCGAACCGGGCGGGTCGGCGTGCGCCGTACTGATGCGGCAGGAGGGCGGCGCCGAGGTCACGATCTTTCGCGCGGGCCGTGAACGGGAGACGCTGACGGTGGCCGTCGAGCCGCGCGGCGGCATCGCCGTCACCACCGATGCGGCCGCGCTCCACGTGCGAATCTCCACCGGGGGGCGGCTCGAACGCGTGTGTCTCGTCGACGCGACCATCTTCCGGTTCGACGGGCCGGCGCCGGTGACGATCGCGAGCGCGGTGCCGGTGCCTGACGTGGATGTGCGCCTGGACGACAGCGCTGCTCCAATCGTGACGACCACGCGGCCCGGTGTCGACGTGACGATCACCCTCGAGACGCCGTCTGCACGAGTCGCGGCGGGCGATGCGACGTCAGTCGCTCAATCTGTGTTGCAGGGATGAGGATGACATGTGTGGAATCGCGGGCTTTGCCGACGCGCTGACGCGCGCTGACGCGGGCGACCCGCAGCGCGTCGCCGCCGACATCCGCCTCGTGCGGGACATGTGCAGCGTCATCCGCCATCGCGGGCCCGACGATGAGGGCGTGCGCGTGGAACCGGGGGTCGGGCTGGGCATGCGGCGCCTGAGCATCATCGATCTCGCCACCGGGCATCAGCCGATCGGCAGTGAGGATGGCGCCGTCCAGGTGGTCTTCAACGGAGAGATCTACAACTTTCGCGAGCTGCGTGCCGAGCTGACGCGCGCCGGGCACCGGTTCGCCACGACGACGGATACCGAGGTCATCGTCCACGGGTACGAGCAGTGGGGCCGAGGCGTGTTCGAGCGGCTGCGCGGGATGTTCGGAATAGCGCTCTGGGACAGCCGTGCCCGTGCGCTGTGGCTCGCCCGCGATCGAGCCGGCATCAAGCCTCTCTACTATGTCGAGCATGCGGGCCGTCTCTTCTACGGTTCTGAGCTGAAGTCCCTCCTGGCAGCCGGCGCCGTGGAGCGCACCATCGATCCCCAGGCGCTCGCGCACTACCTGGCCTTCCTGTACACACCCCCCGACCGGGCGATCTTCGCGGGAGTGCGGAAGCTGCCTCCCGCGCACCTGCTCTGCTGGCGCGACGGGCACGCGACCCTGACGCCGTTCTGGAGCCCGCCGCGCGACGAGGCCCCCGCGGTGGACGAGACGGAAGCCGAGGAGATGCTGCTCGCGCGGCTGCGCGACGCCGTGCGCTCGCACCTGATGAGCGATGTCCCGCTCGGGGCTTTTCTATCGGGTGGGGTGGATTCGAGCCTCGTCGTGGCGCTGATGGCAGAGGCCTCGTCGCGGCCCGTGAAGACGTTCTCGATTGGCTTCGACGAGCCCGCGTACGACGAGCTCGACGCGGCGCGGGTGATGGCCGAACACGTGGGTGCCGACCATCACGAGTTCGTCGTTCGGCCCGACGCGCTGGGAATCATCGATCAGATCGTGTCGCACTTCGACGAGCCGTTCGCCGATCCGTCCGCCATTCCGACCTGGTATGTCTCGTCGCTGGCGCGCCAGCACGTCACCGTCGTCTTGTCCGGGGATGGCGGCGACGAGCTGTTCGCGGGGTACGATCGCTACCTCCCGCACGCGCCGGTCGCGCGGTTCGACACCCTACCGCTGCCGGGCAAACGAACGTTGGCCGGGCTCGCGGCGCGCACCCTGCCCCACGGCGCGCGCGGGCGGCGATTCCTGCGTCACGTGGCGCGTGATGAAGAGAGCCGCTACATCGAATCGGTCTCGTTCTTCGGCCCAGAGGATCGCGATGCCCTGTTCGATCACGGGTTTCAGGCGCACGGCACGCGGGCGCCGGAAGATCGGATGCACGCACGGTTCGCGCACGTGCGGCACCTGCCGCTCGTCAGCCGCATGATGCAGGTCGACTTCGGCACCTACCTTCCTGAGGACGTCCTGACCAAAGTCGACCGCATGAGCATGGCGCACTCGATCGAGTCGCGCGTGCCGCTGCTGGACCACCATCTCGTCGAGTTTGCCATGCGCCTCCCGCTGGAGCTGAAGCTGCGGGACGGGCACCGGAAGTACCTGCTGAAGCGCGTGGCCGGGCGCATGCTGCCCCCATCGGTGCTCGAGCGGAAGAAGCAGGGCTTCGGTGTTCCTCTCAGCGTGTGGTTCCGGGGCAAGCTGCGTACGGCCTTCCAGGATGTGCTGCTCTCGCCTCTCGCGCGGCAGCGTGGCTATTTCAAGATGGTTGAAGTACAACGCCTGCTCGACGAGCACCTCGCCGGCCGACGCGATCACGATTTTCGGCTGTGGCAGCTGCTGATGTTCGAACTCTGGCACCGCCATTATCTCGACGGGGTGACGGGCGTGCAGGAGCACGCGCCGGCTCTGGCGCTCACCCGATGACCGGGTGCATCCGCGTGCGGTCGCCGCACGGGCGCTGCCTGCGGGCGCCATGCGGGATCGCATGAGAGGCTCTCATGCATCCAAACTCGAAGCTCATGTTCGAGAAGTACGCCAGACCGTATTTCAAGGCCGGTATGCGAGTTCTCGAAGTCGGGCCAGGTTTTCCGTCCACCCTGCGCGGTCTCGTAAACGAGCACGCGCACCCAGTCGAATGGGAGACGGTTGACATATTCTCGCATCCCGATCTGACCTACACCGCCACAAGCGAGTACTCCTTTCCGGTTCCGGACAACACGTACGACGTCGTAGTGGCCGCCAATGTGCTCGAACACGTGAGGAAGGTCTGGGTGTGGATACGAGAACTGAGCCGCGTGTGTCAGCCCGGTGGCTACGTCATCACGGTCAACCCTGTCAGCTGGCCTTATCACGAGATTCCGATTGACTGCTGGCGAGCGTACCCGGAGGGTATGAGAGCGTTATACGACGAGGGCGGACTGAGAGTCATCCTGTCGGAATGGGGAGCACTGGCCGATCCTCAAGTTCGCAAGAGTGTTCCCGGACGATCGCAGACCGCCCTGAATCAGTATGAAGGATGGAAAACCAGGCTTATCAATCGAGCGCTGCTGGCTGTCGGTTATCCGGTCGAGCGCGCCTTCGACATTGTTACCGTCGGCCAGAAGCCGAAGTGAGGACCCACCACGCGGGCGCACCCGAGGATGAGGGCGGGCTCACCCCAGAATGCGCGGCCGTTCAATGGCCGGGCGAGGCCGCCCAGTCGGTGAGCAGCGAGGGCTTCGGAGCCGGACGGCCGGCACGGGCACACATGTGCGCCGATGATACCCGGCGACCAACGGCTGAGATGCTGCGCTCCGGTCAGCGCGGGAGTATGGCGTTAAGCACTTTATTTCCGTTAAAAGCTCATAGCCTTCCCTCGCGGCGGCGGAATTCTGGGGCTTTACGGAAATTCGCTGGCATTCCAATTGCTGAACCGTAGGCATGCTTCCCCCGGTACCAATCGCGATCTTCATGTCCAGCTTCGATCCCGGCGGCACCGAGCGGCAGATGACGGAACTGGTGCGGCGGCTGGACGGCTCGCGTTTCGAAGTCCACGTGGCATGCTTTCACCGGCGCGGCGCTTGGCTGGCACGCGCGGAGGAGCATGCGGCGTCCGTGGCGGAGTTCCCGATCAGCGGGTTCCGCCGCGCGGCCACCTTCACCCAGGCGCGCCGGTTTGCCGCGTGGTGCCGCGAGCGCGGCATCGCGCTCGTCCACACCGCCGACCTGTACGCCAACATCTTCGGGCTGCCCGCCGCCGCCCTGGGCGGCGTCCGCGTGCGAATCGGCAACCGTCGTGAAATCAATCCCGACAAGTCAGCGGCGCAGATCGCGCTTCAGCGCGCGGCGTACGCCTGCTCGCACATCGTCCTGGCCAACTCCGCGGCTGCGGGAGATCGCCTCGTCAGGGAACGCGTGCCACGCGCACGCATTCGGGTGGTGCCGAACGGGATAGATGCGACGGCGTACTCGCCGGCCGACCACGATCGTCCCATTCGCCGCATCGTCACCGTTGCGAACCTGCGGCCTGAAAAGGCGCACGAAGTCCTGCTCGAGGCCGCGGCACTGGTACTGCGCCGGTGTCCCGACGCTGAGTTCGTCATTGCGGGAGACGGCCCACGGCGGCAGGAACTTGAAGCGCTTGCGCAGGCGCAGGGCATCGCGGGGCGCGTGCAGTTCATGGGGCACGCCGATAACGTGCCTGCCCTCCTGGCCTCGAGCGACCTCTTCGTGCTGCCCTCGCGCTCCGAAGCGTTCCCCAACAGCGTGCTCGAGGCGATGGCCGCGGGGCTGCCGATCGTCGCCACACGCGTCGGAGGCATCGTTGAGCTCGTCGAGAACCAGCGCACCGGCGTGCTGGTTCCGCCTGACGACGCGCGGGCCCTCGCGCACGCGATGCTGGATCTCATTCAGTGGCGCAGCCATGCCGTGCGGCTCGGGCGTGCGGCGCGAGCGCAGGTCGAAGCCCGCTACTCGTGGGAGCGCATGATTTCGTCCTTCGAACATCTCTATCTCGAGCAGCTCAACGCACACGCACCCGTCCGCGTGTCGACCGAATTGATAGCGTCCTGAATCCATGTGCGGCATTGCAGGCAAACTGACGTGGGACCCCCGCGGGGTGATCGATCCCGATCTGCTCGGCGCGATGACCGACGCCGTCCGCCACCGCGGGCCCGATGCAGACGGTTTCTACTTCGGGGACGGCGTGGGCCTCGGGCATCGGCGCCTCAGCATCATCGACCTGGCGACGGGCGACCAGCCGCTCGCAAATGAAGACCGCACCGTGTGGACAATCTTCAACGGCGAGATCTACAACTTCGCCGAGCTGCGCCGGGAGCTCGAGGCGCACGGACACCGCTTTCGGACGGCCTCCGACACCGAAGTGCTCGTGCACGGGTACGAGCAGTGGGGCGCCGACCTCGTGGATCGGCTGCGCGGGATGTTCGCCTTCGCCGTGTGGGACACGCGGGAGCGCCGGCTGGTCCTCGCGCGCGATCGGGTCGGGGTCAAGCCGCTGCACTACGCGGTGCTCGAGGATGGCCTGGTGTTCGGGTCGGAGATCAAGTCGCTGCTCGTCGACCCGGCGGTGCCACGCGACTGGAGCCCCGAGGCGCTCGACGCGTACCTCGCGCTGCTCTATGTTCCGGCGCCGCTGACGATCTACCGGGCGGTGCACAAGCTGCCGCCGGGCCATGTGCTCGTGGCCGAGGGCGGTCGGGTACGCGTGTCGCGGTACTGGGACCTGCCGTTCGAGTCTCAGGCCGGAGCCGATTCCGAGGAGGCGTGGCTGGAGCCGCTCGACGCGCAGCTGCGCGAAGCGGTGGGCCTGCGGCTGATCAGCGACGTGCCGCTCGGCGCGTTCCTTTCGGGCGGCATCGATTCGAGCCTCGTCGTTGCCTACATGAAGGAGGCGAGCGACGCGCCCGTCATCACGACGTCGATCGGATTTGCCGAGGGGGCGTACGACGAACTGCAGCACGCGAAGAGCGTCGCGGAGCACCTCGGGGTCGTGCAACACACGCATGTCGTGACTCCCGAGGTCGAGACCCTGCTCCCCAGGCTGACGTGGCACTTCGACGAGCCCTTCGCGGACTCCTCGGCGGTGCCGACCTATTACGTCTCCGCCGCAGCGCGCGAGCACGTGACCGTGGCGCTCTCCGGGGACGGCGGGGACGAGCTCTGGGCGGGGTACGCACGGCACCGGGTCGAGCAGACCGAACATCGCGTACGCCGTGTGCTCGGACCTGCCTCGAGCGTTGTCGGACAGGCCGCGCGCGCCATGCCTCTCGGCCTGAAAGGGGCGCGTTCGCTGCGGCACCTCGCGCATGCGCCGGGACACGCACTCGCGCTGAAGCACGAATACGGGATGTTCGACGAGGCGGCGCGCGAGGGCCTCTACTCCGCCGGGTTCCGACGTTCCGTGGCAGCGTCCGATCCGCTTGCCGCATTCCGGGCCCGGTACGATGCCTGCGGATCGACCGATCCTCTCGATCGCGCAATGTACGTCGACGTGCACACCTACCTGCACGACGACATCCTCACCAAGGTGGATCGGATGAGCATGGCCGTGTCGCTCGAGTCGCGCGAGCCACTGCTCGATCATCGCCTGCTCGAATTCGCGGCGCGTGTGCCGGTCTCGCTCAAACTGCGCGACGGCGTCAGCAAGTACCTGCTCCGCCGCGTGCTGGCGGCGCGGCTCCCGGCGGCCGTGCTCGCCCGCCGTAAGCAGGGCTTTGCGGCGCCGATTGGCGAGTGGCTGCGCGGTCCTCTCGAGCCGATGCTGCAGGACCTGGTCGGGAGCCGCCGCAGCCTCGAGCGCGGCGTCTTCGAGCGGAACGGTGTGGTTCGCCTGCTGGACGAGCACCGCACGGGGAAGGCGGATCACTGCCATCGCCTGTGGCAGCTGTTGATGCTGGAGCTGTGGTTCCGGCAGTTCGTCGACGAGGGCGGCTGGCCCGCGTGGCAGGGCCCTGGGTCACGCGCGGCGGTCTCGGCCGCGGCGCCGGAAGGCGCTTCCGTTCAGAGGGGAGCGGCCTAGCATGTGCGGCATTGCCGGGATTGTCGCCACCGACGGGCTGCGTGAGGAGGAGCGTGCGCGGCTGCCTCGGATGCGCGACGTAATCGCACACCGCGGCCCCGACGAAGCGGGCGACTGGTTCGACGCCTTCGCCGCTCTCGGGCACCGGCGGTTGAGCATCGTCGACCTTGCGTCCGGATCCCAGCCGCTCGGCAACGAAGACGGCACAGTCCAGATTGTCTTCAACGGCGAGATCTACAACCACGCGGATCTGCGTCCCGAGCTCGAGGCGGCCGGACATCGCTATCACACGCGCTGCGATACCGAGGCGATTGTCCACGCGTACGAGGAGTGGGGGGACGACTGTGTTCACCGCTTCCGCGGCATGTTCGCGTTCGCCATCTGGGACGCCCCCCGTCGGCGGCTGCTGCTCGCGCGCGATCGAGTGGGGATCAAGCCGCTCTACTGGACCGTGCGCCACGATCGCCTGATCTTCGGCTCGGAGATCAAGGCAATCCTCGCCAGCGGTCTCGTGGAGCCCCAGGCGAACGAGAGCGGCCTGCCCGAGCTGCTCGGCACGCGTTATCTCTCCGGTGAGGAGACCCTCTTCACGGGCATCCACAAGCTGCTGCCCGGACACCTTCTCGTGTACGAGCAGGGACGTGTCACCACGCGGCAGTACCTGGGACGTGCCGGTGGGGGCGGCCGCAGCCCCGCCGGCGCCGAACGGCCGCGAATGGGTGTCACGGTTTCGCGCGCTGCTGGAAGAGTCCGTTCGACTGCGGTTGATGTCGGATGTGCCGCTCGGCATGTTCCTCTCCGGCGGTCTCGACAGCAGCGCGATCGCGGCCCTCATGGCGCGGATGATCGATCGCCCGCTGCAGACCTTCTCGGTCGCGTTCAAGGAGCGCGCGTTCAGCGAGCTGACGTGGTCACGGGAGGTGGCGCAGGCGGTCGGTGCGGACACCCACGAGATCGTCATCGGGGCCGACCAGTTCTTCGACGCGCTGCCCAGGCTCGTGTGGCACGAAGACGAACCCATCGCACATCCGTCGAGCGTGCCGCTCTATTTCGTGTCGGCCCTCGCTCGCGAGCACGTCACGGTCGTGCTCACCGGCGAGGGCAGCGACGAGCTGCTGGCGGGGTACGGGAAGTACCCGCGGGCCCTGCTGAACTGGAGGGCGGGCGGGCTCTACGCGCGCCTGATGCCGGACACCGCGCGTCGCTGGTTCGCCGAGCGCGTCATTCCGGCCCTGCCCGGGCGCGCCGCACGCTACGCCCGGCGTTCGTTCCTCGGCGTCGAGCACACCGCGGAGGCCGCATTTTTCGACAACTTCGCGGCGGTGCCGCTGGCCCGCCAGCGCGAGCTGTTCGATACCCGTCTGCGCGCGAGTGCCACGCGTGAGGGGGCCTACAGCAGCTCGCGCGTGTGGCTCGATCGCCCGCGGCAGGCGCCGCTGCTCGACCGCATGCTCTACGCCGACATGAAGACGTACCTGGTCGAACTCCTGATGAAGCAGGACCAGATGAGCATGGCGGCGTCGATCGAGAGCCGGGTGCCGTTCCTCGATCACAAGCTGGTCGAGTTCGTTGCCACCATGCCGACGGAGTGGAAGCTCTCCGGCTTCACCACGAAGCGAGTCTTGCGCGAGGCGGTGAAAGACCTGCTCCCCCGATCGATCCTCCGCCGCCCCAAAATGGGGTTCCCCGTGCCGTTCGGGATCTGGGCGCGCGGACCCTGGCGAGGAGTCATCCGCGATGTGCTGCTCGATCGCCGGGCGCGCGAGCGGGGGCTGTTCGACACCGTGCAGGTCACCCGGCTCCTGGACGATCACGCGGCGGGCCGCACCGAAGGCGGCGACATCCTGTGGAGCCTCCTCAATCTCGAACTCTGGTATCGCACGTGGATTGACGGCGACGGTGTGCAGCAGCTCGCGGCGTCCTCGTCCGCCGCGGCAACACCGGCCGCGCACGAGCCCCAACCGGTCGGCAGCCTTGCAGGGACGCTCTAGGACCATATGAAGATTCTCTGGCTGAGCCCCAATCTGCTCCTGCCGCTCGACAAGGGCGGCAAGCTGCGCACCTGGCACCTCATGCGGCACCTGACCCGCCGGCACCACATCACGTTTCTCTCGTTCGCCGACCCTGACGCACCCGAGGCCGACCGCGCCGGCATGTCGGAGGTGTGCGCCGAGTTGATAACGGTTCCGCGACGCGATCCGAGGAAGGGCAGCGTCACCTTCCTGCTCGACGCAGCTTCGTACGTCGTGCGCCGGCTGCCGTACGCCGTGGGCAAGTACCGCTCTGCGGATCTGAAGGCCCGCCTCGCGAACCTGCTCGCGACCGGCGACTTCGACCTCGTGGTCTGCGATTTCCTGGCACCCGTCGCCAACGTGCCCGCACGCCTCCCCTGTCCATCCGTGCTCTTCACACACAACGTGGAGGCTGAAATCTGGCGTCGTCACGCGGAGACGGCGCGTTCGCCCCTGCGGAAGGCACTGCTGTCGGCGCAGTGGCGCCGGACGGTGCGCTTGGAGGGCGATGCGGTGCGCCGCTTCGACCTGGTGCTCGCGGTATCGGACACTGACCGCCGCACGCTCCTGCAGGCGTACGGCCCGCTGCGCCAGGCCGTGCACGTCGTGCCGACGGGCGTGGAGACGGCGTATTTCGCGCACGTCGCCGGGCCGGTGCGCCCTCGGCACATGGTGTTCACGGGATCGATGGACTGGCTCCCCAACGAGGACGGGATGCTCTATTTCGTCCGCGATGTGCTGCCGCTCATCCGGCGGGAGGAACCGGACGCCACGCTCTCCATCGTCGGGCGCGCGCCTACGCCGCCGATCGTGAAGCTTGGCTCCGAGCACGGCGTCGAGGTGACCGGGCGGGTCGACGATGTGCGGCCGCACATGGCTGCGGGCGCCGTCTACATCGTCCCGCTCCGGATCGGCGGAGGCACGCGGCTGAAGATCTTCGAGGCAATGGCCATGGGCAAGCCCGTCGTCTCGACCACCATCGGCGCCGAAGGGCTGCCGGTCGAACCTGGCGCGGACGTCTTCATCGCCGATTCTCCCGGGACGTTTGCGGACGCCGTCGTGCGGCTGTTCCGCAGCGAGGAGGAACGAGCCCGTATCGGCGAGGCGGGCCGCCGCGTGGCGGAGCAGCACGACTGGTCTGCCGTCTTCGGTCACCTCGAACAGGCGCTCGAAGCGGCAGCCAGGGGCTTGCGCCACCACGACATCACGCCCGTGTCAGAGCTCGAGTTTCAGACAAGGAACTAGCATGCGCGTTTCCGTATTTGGCCTGGGTTACGTCGGCAGCGTCTCGGCGGCGTCGTTCGCCGAAGACGGGCACGACGTAATCGGCGTGGACGTCAACGCGGGAAAGGTCGAGAGCCTGAACAGCGGACGCAGCGCGATCGTGGAACCGGGCCTCGACGAGCTGATTCGAACGACCCGCGACACCGGGCGGCTTCGGGCCACCACCGAGACCGCGGAAGCCGTGCAGGATACTGAGCTGTCTCTGCTCTGCGTCGGCACCCCGAGCCGAAGGAACGGCAGCCTGGACCTCTCCTACCTCGAACGCGTCAGCGAGCAAATCGGTGATGCACTGCGGCAGAAGCCCTCGTACCACGTGGTCGTCGTGCGCAGCACGGTACTCCCCGGAACCACGCACGACGTGGTGATCCCGGCGCTCGAGCGTCGCTCCGGCAAGAAGTACGGGACGGATTTCGGTGTCTCGGTCAATCCCGAATTCCTGCGCGAAGGAACAGCGCTGGCGGACTTCCGCAAACCGCCGCTGACGCTGGTCGGGCACAACTACGCCGCCGACGCGAGCGGGACAACGGCGCTGTACGACCACATCGAAGCGCCGCTCATCACCACGACCATTCGCGTGGCCGAGATGATCAAGTACACGAGCAATACGTGGCACGCGCTGAAGGTGTGCTTTGCCAACGAGGTCGGCAACCTCTGCAAGAGCCTGGACGTGGACAGCCACGAAGTCATGAGCATCTTCTGCCAGGACGACAAGCTGAACCTGTCGCCGTACTACTTGAAGCCTGGCTTCGCGTTCGGCGGATCCTGTCTGCCGAAAGACGTCCGCGCGCTGCAGTACCGCGCCAAGGAGATGGATGTCGCCATGCCGGTGATCCAGTCGATCCTCGGCAGCAACCGCCTGCAGATCGAGCACGCCATCGACATGGTCGTGCGCAGCGGACACAAACGCGTGGGGCTGCTCGGTTTCAGCTTCAAGGCGGGCACCGACGATCTGCGGGAGAGCCCGATTGTCATACTGGCCGAAGCGCTGCTCGGCAAGGGCTACTCCCTCAAGATCTACGATCGGAACGTGTCGCTCGCGCGGCTGGTCGGGGCGAACCGCGAATACATCGAGCACCAGATCCCGCACCTGTCGTCGCTGCTCTGTGAAACGGTCGACGAGGTCATCGACGGGTCGGAGGTCATTGTGGTGGGCAACGCCGCGCCGGAGTTCGCTGACGCGGTCATACGGTGCCGCCCGGAGCAGACGGTGATCGATCTGGTGCGGCTGCCCGTGGACAGGGGCGCGGTGGCCGCGAAGTACCGAGGGGATCTGCTGGTAGCGCTCGCTGTCCGCCGGGACTGAAGTCCGGGCTCCACACCGGACCGACAGCACCGCATGAGACTGTGGGCGCCGGAATCGAATGTGGCGGCCGCAACCGAACTGTGGCGCCGGAACTTCAGTTCCGGCGTTCCCCGCCTGCACTCCCCCGCACTCAGATCGCAGGCCGCCGCAGATCGCTGAAGGACAACACCACATCGCCGGTGTCCGCGTCGATGAACGTCATCTCGACGTCACTGCCCTTCGGGATGCGTGCGCGATATGTCAGCACATACTGCCCATCGTCGGTGGGCAGGACCATCAACTCCGGTGTGCGGCCGGGGCCGGCGCTGCCCGTGGACAAATGGTCGAAGATGGCCGTCGCTTCCGCCCGCGTGAGCGTCGGCCCAGGGTCGAGCGCGATGTCGGTGTAGAGCGCGCCCAGAATCCCGACGGTCCTGCCGCCCTCGAGCGAGCGCGTCACATCACCACCAAACACAGGTACGCCCTTGTACAGTTGGGTGAGCCGCTGCTGCGTGCGTCCCTTGACGGCGGCATCAGGGGTAACTTCCCGCACCCGCAACTCGCCGCTCCGCAGCATGCGGGCGACCCGGGCGTCCCACTCCGCGAGGGCCGCCGCCGTGTCCGCCGTCACCGGTACGAGGCCCGGGTGCGCAGGACCGGCGTCAGGGTTGTGCCCTTCCGGACCGGTGGTCCCGCCCTCAACATCAAGGAGGCCGCTGCCGTCCCCGGCGGTTGCGGCGCCTGCCCCTGATCCCGAGATGCTCCCGCCTTCGCCGCTCCCGAAGGCGCGAAGCACTGAGTCGAGGCGCATGCGAACCATCCCAGCCGCATCGGCGGTCACTCCGTGCCAGCTCGTGACCGCGATCGCGATACGCTGCACGCGGCCGGAGCCACCGCCCATGCGCACGGAGTACCGCGCGCCCGGTGTCAGGTTGGCGATGGTGAGGTCACCCTCGCGGCCGTCGAGGTTCACGTCGACGGCCGCACGTGTCAGGTCGCCTCCGTTGGGATCGGCACTGAAGATGACGACATCGTTGCGGGACCCCTGGCGGATGACCGCGCCCGCCGTTTGGCCGACCGCTGCGCGCGTCGGCAGTACCGTTGGAGCATTGGCCGCTTCGTCGGTGGGCACGAGCACCGTCAGAAACCGGTCCGCCTGCCGCGCACTGGCGGGCTCGACCTGCAGCCGTGTCTGGCCCCAGCCGCCCACGAGGTCGTCGTTGAACAGCCACTGCTGTTCCGGCGGGTTGAAGGGCGGCCACTCCGGACGTCCCGACGCGCCCGTGTTTCGATCGGGGTTGACGAGATTGCGCGGGTCCTCGACGTAGTAGTCCTTGACGTGCCGATGATGGTGTTCGATGGTGAATGTCACGTGATCGGCGTTGGGCACCGGCACCCGCCTGCCGATCGACCGGACCCTGATCGGGTCCACCGCGATCGCGGTGACGAAGAGCCGGGCACGCCGCTGGCGGTTGCCTTCCCTGAAGTTCACGAGCGACTCGAAGTTGTACTGCGCGCCACCCTCGTATCGCGTCTCGCCTTCGTCCACACGCACCGCGCGGTTCCGCGATTCGAACGGCTCGCGCGCGTGCCAGAGGACCGCTTTCTTGAAGCTCGGGTCCGTCGAGACCACGCGATCGAAGACGACGAACGCGTCGCGCTGGCCCTCGCCGCGAACGTAGACCACTTCGCGCCCCACATGGGACACCTTCGGCCGGTTGCGGGACCCATTGGGCCGGGTGGATTGGAACGCGGGGTTCTGGTAAGCGTTCGTGAGATTCGCGCGGACGTACACGCCCCAGGCGCCCTCCTCGTAGCGTTCGATCCGCCCGTGATCGTAGGCGGCGCGATTCTCCAGGTACTCGTCGAGCGTCGGCGCGGGTGTCAGCGGCGCGGCGGTGCGCTGTCCTCCGTCGTTCACCGCCAGATTGTCGGGCACTCCGCCCCAGATGTTTTCCCAGCGCTCGCTCGGATCCGTAATCGTGATGGTGTTGTGGGCCACGGTCCGGGCGTAGTAGTTGAACCAGTGCCGGGATCCGAACCCGTCGAGACTTCCGCTGTCCACGGCGAGATCCACCCCACGGAAAATCGTCAGATTTCCTGCGTCGTAGTGCTGATGCGTGTCGAGATGCGGGCCAGCGTTAAAACTCATCCAGGTAGCGGCATCCGTCCAGTCGGACCGCGCGAAGACCTGTCCGAGTGTCGGCTCCCTGTACGCGAGCGCCGACGGAGGCGTCGGCTGCACGTCGGGAGACCAGAACAGCACGTCGTACAGCGACCACTCGCGAATGTAGGGCCGGGAGGTCTCGGCGCGATTCACCGCCCAGTACGCCTCACGGGCAGCCGGCGTGTTCGGGAAGCGCTTCCCCAGGAGCAGGACGGTGCCGCGGTGGTACAGGGCCGAACCCGTAGGACCACGCCGCGCGTCTCCGAAGACAGGCGCGAGCTGGTGCACGTTGTAGCCGAACTGGTTCGTCAGGTAACCGGGCCAGCTCGCGTGGGTGGCATACCGGAGGCGTGCCGCGTAGAAGGGAGATCGCGTGTAGGCGCCCTGGACCCCGGCAGCCGTGTAGAGCGCTTCCGCGGTGAGCGTCTGCGCGAACGCGGTGAAGTTGCCGTAGAACGTGCCTTCCGCCATCCCTCCGCCGAGACCCGCATACGTGTGCGCGGCGAGGATGGCGGCATGATACGGCTCCGCGTAGGCAAGCGCCCGCTGGGCGATGCCTGACTGCGCCGGCACGTCGTACAACGTGAGGGCACCGATGACGAGGGCCGAAACCCCGCGCGCCGAATCGTTACGGAACGGGGAGGCCGTCGCGCGGCGCAGGCGGTTCGTGTCGACCCAGTGGGTGAGCTCGGTCGCGAGCCACTGTTCGATCGCAGCTCGTTCGTCCGCTGTCCAGTACGGGTAGAGCCAGTCGTGCGCGAACGCCATCGCCTGCACCCAGCGGGCACCTTCCGTCACCAGCTCGTGGCTGTCGGGGAACTGAACGTAGGCGTGCCTGTCGAGAAACCTGCCAACGCTCCGGCGGGCGTAGTTGAGAAACGTCGGCCCGCGGCCGTCTCCGCGGTCGAGCAGCACGCGGGCGACCAATGCCTGGCTCTCGAGCTGCAGATCGCGCTCGTTCCACAATCGGACGCCGCGCTCGGTGACTTCGGCGGTGAGCCGATCGAACGCCCTCTGCCGCACGCCTGTCGTGTCGTCCACGAAGCGGCCGTATTCGCCGGGCGCAAACAGCAGCCGGGGCCGCGGATTGACGTGATCGACGAGCGTGGGACCCTGCCCTTGCGGAACCCCGCCAGTTGTCAACGCCAGGACGACCGCAGCCGCGCTGACACACCACCACCTGCTTGTCATATATGTGCCCCGCTGAGATCGCACAACCCGTGCCGTCCATAGTGCGGACGAGCTGGGGAGCCTGGTGGCATGGCCATGTCCGCCGTTGCCGCCGCCGGACACCTCACGCACTCAGTTCCTCTTGGTACCTGTCCGTGCGCCGGGAGTGAAGTCCCGGCTCCACACGTCGTGACGCGGGCGAGCCTCCTCGGAGCCTGAGACAGCCTGCGGTGACAGTGTGCACTGGTTTCGGTTCGGCGCTCAAATGCGTGCGACGAGTGTGGTCGCCAGGATCGTTCGCGGCGCGGTGCGGTCAGGCGGTGTGTCGCATGATTGCGCGTAATATGCAGCGATGCTGAGCCCTCTCAAGCTCGCGAGTATCTGGCGGGTCATCGCCGACGTGAATCTCGAGGCCATCCGCCGGCATGCTATGGCCCCCGTGGACGTCTGGATCCTGGCAGAGGAGACCGATGATGCGGCTGCGTTGGCAGCGTTGCTGAGCCCTGAGGGCCCGCATCCGGCGCTGCGAACGGTGGATGCGGGAACACTGGTGCAGCCCCTCGCCAGCGTGCCGCTCGCCGCGGTGCTCATCGCACGGTCCCCGACCCTCCCGACCGTTCTGGCCGCAGCCCGCAACGCGCTTCGGGCGGCCGGCGGACGGGTCATGACGCTCGTCGTCGGAGTCACGGGGCCACTCGCATCCGCGCGGCAGATTGGCGAGGACGTGCGCGTCGCGGTCGCCGGCTGGGATGCTGGCGCGGTGGACGCGATCGCGGGGTCGCTGTTGTCCCTCTACGATGATGATCGGCGCCTCGCGCTCGCGCGGCAGCTGATCCCGCTGCGGCGCCCGCTGTTCGAGCGTCTCATCACCGAGACAGCGCAGGCAAACGCGAGCTTCGCCCTTACAACAGGGCTCGCGGAGGTTGTACCGGTCCTGACGGCGCCGCTCAACCTTGGCGACATCGTGATTCTCACGAAGAACCAGTTGCTGCTTGGCTATCGGATCGTGCTCGCTGCCGGGCGCGACGGTGAACCGCGCGCGTTGATCGCCGAAATCGCAGGCGTGCTCGGCAGCGGATTTCTCTTTCGGCAGGCGGCGCGGCAGCTCGTCGGGCTCATTCCGATTGCTGGCATCGGTCCCAAGGTGGCAATCGCGTACAGCGGCACGTGGGCAATCGGACGCGCCATCGTGCTGTGGGTCACGGAGGGCCGCGAGGTGACCGCGCGATCCGTGCAGCGCCTGACGAGCGAGGGGCTGGACCGGGGCCGTGCGCTCGCCGAGGCGATGGTGCGCGACGCGCGTCTCCGGGGGGAGCGCGCGGGATCCCGGTGGCAGCGACTTCGAAAGCATCTCCCCGAAGGATCCCGGCTCCGGCGGCAGTGAGTCGCCGCCGGACGTGCGGTGATCGGATTCGCCGGGACTGAAGTCGATGATCAGGCGGCAGGCTGCAGTCTGCAGACTGCAGGGCCGGCAGGCCTCGGGCCAGACCAACAGCGTTCGCCTTGGGGCGGGGTCAGCGCCTCCTGCCCGATAGCGCCGGCAGCCTGTCGCCTGTGGCCTGCAGCCTGAACGTATATCAGGGCTGAAGCCGCAGCTTCCGGAACATGAACAAATGCCCTGCGAGCGCGGTGAGAACGAGGACCGTCGGCAGCCATACGAACGGGGGGTCGGCCACCCAGACATTCAGGCGATCCATGCCGAACCGATGGAAAACCGGCATCGAGGCGATGGCGATCACCAGGATGTTGACGAGCAGCAGCGTGCCCAGCACGTTCCAGGCCGCGAGCACCCAGTGCGGCACCCGGAACCTCGCGAGCGCCAGTGCGAGCATGGTGGCGGTCGCCCCGGTGACGATGTCGAAGCTGCGCCCGGAGTAACTCATCTGAACCGGCATGATCCCTTCCACGTACGCCCGGTGCATCAGCAGCTCCAGCGGCAGCCTGAATCCCTGAAGACCCACCAGCACAACCCACGACGTGTGCCGCACCACGAGATCCCCCACCCATGAAAACGCGAGCCACCCGGCCAGCACGAACACGGCGGCCACGAGCAACAGCATCGGGGGCGGCCGCCGTTCGAAGTGGCGCAACACGCCGCTCGCCGACACCCACAGCGTGATCGCCAGCCATGCGACGGCGCCCAGCGCCAAGGCGATCTGCAATCTGTTCGTCTGGCGCCTCGGGTAGCCCTCGGCTCCCACCGCCCGCCAGATGATCGCCACCAGCCCCACCGCGACCAGGACCGGCAGGACGATGAACCCGTAGAGGAGCAGGATCGACGCGTTCTGCAGCATGCGCAGGGACGATAGTGCGGAACCGGGAGAGAATGAAAGAGTTGTCGAGGGTCGACCTGCATGTCGGGTTCGTCGCGGCCGGCATGGCGACGACCCTTCTCGGCCCGGTGCTGCCGGCACTCGCGCAGCGCTGGGGCGTCAGCGACGCACTGATCGGGCTCGCGTTCACCGTGCAGTTCTTCGGCACGGTTTCGATGAGCGCACTCTCGTCCGCGCTCGTCATCCGACTTGGCGGCGGTCGGGTGATGCTCGCCGGGTTCGTCCTGCTCGCGGCCGGCATTGGCGGGCTCACCGTTGCACCGTGGGGGCCGGGGCTGGCGGCCATTCTCTGCTACGGCTTCGGGCTGGGTCTCGTGCTGCCGACGACCAACGTCCTCATCGCGGCCGCCAGCCCGGGACGTGAGGCGTCGGCCGTCAGTCTCGTGAACGTCTCATGGAGCGGGGGCGCAGTGGCGTGGCCCGTCTTGGTGGCGTATCTGGGTGGTGGACAGCGCGTCGGCCTGCCCCTCGCGGTGCTCGCCCTCTTGATGGCCGTGATGGCCACGCGCCTCATGCTCATGGCAAGGCACGGCGCCGCTGACGGGTTCACGCCAGTCTCCTCCGCCATTGCGAGCCGTGTCTTCAGTCCAGGCGGACAGGCCCCGGCGTTGCAGCCGGATGGTGGACGCGGGACGGCCATCCTCGTGGCCACGTTCAGCGCCATGCTCTTCTTCTATGCGGGAGCGGAGTCGGCAATCGGCGGCTGGGTGGCGGAACACGTGCGCCGGATCGAGGGCTCCGGCGCCGGGCGGCAGTGGACGATCGCGCCGATGGTGTTCTGGGCGGCGCTGGCGCTGGGACGCCTTCTCACGCCGCTCGTGCTTCGGGGGCTCGCCGAGCCGCGCGTGCTCGTCTCCGCGCTGACGGTGGTGCTCGCCGCAAGCACCCTGTTGGTACTGGCCGCATCTGTGCCGGTTGCGTTCGTCGCCGCCGGGGTGGCGGGGCTCGGTCTCGCGCCGGTATTCCCCATCACTTTCGTCGACCTGTCACGCACGCTCGGGCAACGCCGACCAGGCGCGGTGGGGCCTGTCTACGCGATGGCCAGCATCGGCAGCGCGGTCCTGCCATGGCTGGTCGGATTCTGTTCCACGCGCTTCGGCACGCTGCGGGCCGGGCTGGTGGTGCCGATCGGGAGCGCGATCGCGATGATGGCGCTCACAGGCATTCGCCTGAGGCGGGCGCGCCGCGATCCGGACTGACGTCAAGATGGTGAAGACATCACCCATACGCCCCAGTGTCCCTGCCGACGGCTGTGGAACGCGATCCGCCGTCCGTCGGGCGACCACGTGAACTCCTCGGCCGTCGGATCCTGCAGCACGCGACGCATGCTGCGGTCGCGCAGATCGAGCAGCCACATGCCGTCCCGGTGCACCTGGAAGACGACATACGCTCCGTTGGGGGAGACCGCCGCAGTCCGGACGAGCCGTCCCGCCACGGGGGATGCGATGCTCTGCGCGCGCCCGGTGCGCAGGTCGAGAATGTTTATCCGGTCCTCGTGCGTGTAGCAGATCCGCTGCCCGTCTGCGAACCAGGAGCCAGGCCATGATTGCCCGTAGCGGTGGAACGTCAGCTTCTGCTTGTCGTTATTCTCGAGCGTGAGACGCCACAGGTTCCACGTGCGAGAGGACTCAGGCTCCGCGCCGATGTACAACAGCTCGCGGCCGTCGGGCGACCACACGGGTACCGCCGCGTAGCCTGGCCCGCTCACCCGGCGCACGTTCGTGCCATCACGTCCCGCGACGTACACGCCGCGCACGCCGTCCCGATCCGAGTCGAAGGCGACGCGTGATCCATCCGGCGACAGCCGCACATGGAAGTTCTGTGCGCCGTCGTCGACAATCGTCGCCACCTCGCGGACGTCGCCGCTGTCATCCGTGTCTGCGCGCATCAACCGGCTGCCGGCGCGACCCTCCGAGTGGAAGTAGACGCTCTCCCCGTCCGGGCTGAACGACGGCGAGTAGGCGGTCGGGGAAGCGACCGGCAGCGTCTGCAGGCGTTGTGACATCGAAGCCCGCCGCCCTGGAGGGTGCCCCATGGACGGCGCGGCCGCCGGTTCGGATGGCGCAAGGTCGTCCGGAGGCGAATTCTGCGCGATATCGGGCGCGGCTGACATTGACATCGCGGCGCCCGTTGCCTGTTCCTGGGACTCCTGAGTACGTCGCTGGGCCTGACCTTCGGCCGGACTTCTGCGGCCGACGCGGGTACGTCGGGTGAGTCTGCCGGAGGTGCCTTCCGCCCTCGAGAACGCCGGAGCCTCGGCGCCACTGCTGGCCCTCGCCGCATCGTCATTGGCCGGCGCTTCGACATGCGACGCCACCGTCGTCTCCGGGGCTGAACCGGACCTGGTGTCGAGGGAAGCCCAGAGCAGTCCGCCCGCGGCAATGAGGAGGGCTGCGACCCCAGCGGCCACTCTGCCGCGCGAATCGCGACGGCTGGCGGACGGATGGAGCGTCAGCTCGCCGTCTGGACGCGCAGTCTCCCGGACAGAGTGCGTGGGCACGACGGGGATGCGCGCGGCCGCCGGCTGGTCAGGTGCCGCGAGAGGAAGGCGAGCCGGCGGTTGCCGGGGTCCGGCGACAGGCATGCGAGCGGCCGGGGCGGGCGGAGCGTCGGCGAGCAGAATCCTGCCGGCCGGTGACTCGCGGCGAGCAATCTGGATCGACTGGTGCCGAAGGCGCTCCGCTAGAGCGATGCGCTCGAGGTCAGCCTCCCGCAACATTCTCCGCAGCTCGTCGACGCGCGGGCCCGCCGTACGGCGTTCGGGCGGACGAGCGGCAGGTGACGGCTCCACCTTCACAGGGCGCCACCGTGTCATCGCAGCCGAAATGACGTGTGATGCTGGCCGCGACAGGAAGCGCAGCAGCGCGTGCCGGAACTCGTCGGCCGATGCGAATGCAGGGAGATCAATCTCGCCACGAGCGCGCGCGATCAACAGCAGCAGCGGTCCTGGCACGCGCGGTTCGGCATCACCCCGTCCGAAAGTGAGCAGCCGGTGCAGCAGCTCCGCGTACTGCGCCGGCGTTGCGGGGGCCGCGTTGGCTGCCCTGGGCAGGTGCACCGTGCCGTCCCCGCGGATCACCATGAGCTCGAGGCGATTCGGCGGTTCAGACCAGCCGAGGCGTTCCGCTACCGCAAGCGTAAGGGCCACGGCCTCCTCGGGCGAGAGGGTTCCGCCGTCACCCGCGAGATCTGAAAGGGTAAGTGCCTGTTGTTCCTGTCCCATGCGGCCATGTCATAGCGAAATGGGGGCCACTCTGCGAGAAATGGAAACGCGCACGGAACAGGGCGGGGACGGGGCTCGGGCGAGTCGTTTCTGCGCAATCGTCACGGCAAACGACAGCAAATGTGGACAGCTCTGCCTGGAAAGCGAACCTTCCGGAAGCGTTTGGTCGAGACGGTGCTACATGCCCGACCCGAACACGAGATCACGGAATGCGGCCGGCACGTGGAAGCTCGGCCCTCCGGTGGGAGACCACGCTGCGAAAATCACGTCGTCGTGCGGCCGGGCCGCTCCACGCGGGCGCTTGATGCGATAGAGGTTGAACCGCCACCGATCGCCCGCCTGCGGCGGGAGCGTCGCACCGGACGGCAGCGCCCGAAATCCTTCCCAGGGCAGCCGTGCCGTTGCCGTCCAGCCATCCGGACCGGCGTGCTCGCCCCGATACGGCACGACGCGCGTCTCGACGCCGGCAAAGTCCCAGGCGGGGTCCGAATGCAGCTCGGGCCACGGCTTCACCACGACGAGGTCGCACAACACATTGACGGGGTTGATTTCGAGCTCGTAGTAGTTGAGGCCGGTCCGATCGGGATCAAGAAAGATCTCGACGACCTCTTCCTCCCAGATGTGCTGGTCACGCCGGGTCATCGTGTGCCACGGGTTCTCGTCGTACACGTCGAACCGCAGCAACATGGCGGCAGGCGTCGTCGCCGCCCGGAAGCGCGTCACCCACGGCGCGGGACCCCAGTCGATTGGTGCCACACCAGCCCACGCAGCGTTGTCCGCCCGGAGGAGATCGGCATCCGACGCACGCGTGGGAGAGACGGTGTAGTCAGCAGCCATGGGACGCTATCATCGCACGCCGTTCTCCTTGCCCATCACCATCCGCAGCAAATCCAGCGGCAGCGGAAAGATGATGGTCGAGTTCTGTTCTGACGCGATCTCGGTGAGCGTCTGCAGATAGCGCAGCGTGATCGCGAGCGGCTCGGTGTTCATGACCGCCGCTGCCTGCGACAACTTCTCCGACGCGGTGAGCTCGCCCTCGGCGTGGATGATCTTCGCGCGCTTCTCCCGTTCGGCTTCGGCCTGCCGCGCCATGGCGCGCTGCATATCTTGGGGAAGATCCACGTGCTTCACCTCGACTGCCGACACCTTGATGCCCCACGGGTCGGTCTGGTGATCCAGGATGCGCTGCAAATCCAGGTTCAGCCGCTCCCGTTGCGCCAGCAAATCGTCGAGTTCTGCCTGGCCCAGGACGCTTCTCAAGGTCGTCTGCGCCAGCTGCGACGTCGCGTACAGGAAGTTCTCGACCTCGACGATCGCCCGGCTGGGTTCCATCACGCGGAAGTAGACGACGGCATTGACCTTCACGGACACGTTGTCGCGGGTGATGATGTCCTGCGGCGGGACGTCCAGCACCACCGTGCGGAGGCTCACACGCACCATCCGATCGATCGGGCTGAACACGAGCACGAGGCCCGGCCCCTTCGGCTGCGGCAGCAGCTTGCCGAGCCGAAAGACCACACCGCGTTCGTACTCGTTCAGGATCTTGATCGACGAAATCAGGTAGAGGACAACGATGATGCCGAGAATCAGGAACGGAGAGAAGGTGGTGGTCATCGCGGCTCCTGGTGGCCTGTATCGGCTGAATCAGTAGTGTCTTTCGGGCGGGGCATCCCGGCTGGCGGCGTTGCTCCTCCCTCGAATACTCCCGGTATGCTCGGTCGTCGCGCCTTGCCAGCCAGGCGCCGCGCTCCGAAATCCACTACCGATTCAGCCGATACAGACCACTAGATGGCCGGGCTGTGCTGCCCGCGCCCGCATCGTGATCGTTCCTCGTCAGGCATCCGCGCGCGCCTGATCGAGCCGGAGAACGGTCAACGTGAGGCCGTCGATCGCGGTCACCTCGACGCGATCGCCCGCGGCAATCGGCTGTGACGATACCGCCCGCCAGGTCTCACCGTGCACGGCAATTTGTCCCGGCGCGCCGGGTGCGATGGCCGTCAGCGCCACTCCATTGGCGCCACGCATCCCGTCTGCGCCGGTCACGGCCGGCCGCCGTTGCGCAGTGAGGGCGAGACGACCCAGGAACAGGAACACCACCGAAAACCCCAGTGCGACCGGCAGCACGAGCCCCGTCCCGATCGCGATCTCGGGCATGTCGCGCGTCAACATCATCGAACCGAGCACCAGACTCGCGGCGCCACCCACCCCGAGCGCGCCGAAGCTCGGCACCTTGAGCTCCAGCACGAGCAACCCGATCCCCAGCGCCATGAGCAGGAACCCGGCCTCGTTCACCGGCAGTACCTGGAACGCGAAGAAGGCAAGCAGCAGCGACACGCCTCCGACGACACCCGGCAGCACCAACCCGGGATTCCACATCTCCACGGTCAGGCCGAGCAATCCGAGGCTCATGAGGATGTACGCGACCTGCGGATGCGCGATCGCGCTCAGCACGTGTTGGCGGGTGGTCATGGCCACGCGCTCGACCCGTGCGCCCCGCGTCTGCAAGGTGACCGTGCGTCCATCGAAGCGCGGCACCCTCCGCCCATCGAGCTTGCCCACGAGGTCGTCGACGCTGGTGGCCACCAGGTCGATCAATGGCGGCGCGGCGGCAAGCGCCTCGCCGTGCGTGAACGCGCGGCTCTGCGTCACCGCCTCCTCGGCCAGCCGCACGTTGCGGTGCCGTGCCTCCGCCAGCGACCGCGCGTAGGCAGCCACATCAGAGGCCGCCTTCTTCTCCACCGTCTCATTCATCTTCTCGCCGGTTCCCGATACAGGGTGGGCCGCTCCGATGTGCGTGCCCGGCGCCATCGCGGCCACGTCAGACGCGAGCACGAGGATGAACCCCGCCGACGCCGCACGGGCGCCGGACGGCGCCACGAACACGACGACAGGCGCGCGCGCTACAATCATGCGGCTGACGATTGTCCGAGTGGCGTCAAGGAGCCCTCCCGGAGTGCGGAGGACGAAGACCACCGCCGCGACGTTCGCCGTGTCGGCGCGGTCCATCACGTCAATCATGAACTCGCTGGAGACGGGGTGGATGATGGCATCCACTTCGGCGACGAGGACGGCCGGAGCCGCGGGTGCGGCTGCTCCGACGAGCGCCGGGACTGCCGTGACGAGTGCAGCGACTCCGGCGAGGATGGCGCGTGAGCGGAGCATCGCGGTGGCCATGGCGTGAGCTTGGCGCTCGCAGCGGGAGAAACACTCCCAGCGTATGCCCGTCACGCCCGCGTGGCAAGCGGCCAAGACTCCCCTGCGATTCAGCTTCCCAGGCCCTGTCACAGGACGTCTGAAGCCCGACAGTGCCTGCAGCCTGGAGTCCGGAGATAGCATCCAGGCCGCGCGCCGGCAGCCTTCGGCCGGCGCGTCCCTTGTACTGGCGAGCACATTGCTTCTGACCCGGCGTGACCACGACAGGATGGCTGGAGCCCGTGGCTCGCGCGGGGTTTGCCGCCAAGGGGATCGTGTATCTCATTCTCGGCACGCTCGTCACCCGGGCGGCCCTGGGCGCCGGCGGGCGCATCACCGATATGCGGGGCGCGCTGCGTGCGATTTTGCGCGAGCCCTATGGACGGCCGCTGCTCGGCGTGCTGGCGGCGGGACTCGTGGGCTACGCGCTGTGGCGCGTTCTCGAGGCGTTCGCCGATGCGAACAGAAAAGGGACGAAGCCCCAGGCCCTCGCCGTGCGTGCCGGCTATGCCGCCAGCGGAATCGTGTACGGATCGCTGGCGATCTACGCGGGGCGTCTCGCACTGCACGCTCCGGGGAGCGGGAACCGCGGCGGCGGCGCGCTGGACGGATGGATCGACACGTCCCTCGCCTCCCGGATGGTGCCGCTGGCGGCGCTCGGCCTCATCGGCTACGCCATTCAGCAGTTCGCAAGCGCCTGGCGCGGCAAGCTGGATTCGCGTGTCAGTGCGGGCGAGGCGGCGCGCGAAACGGGCCGATGGGTGATCACCGTGAGCCGATTCGGGATTGCCGCGCGTGCCTGTGTGTTCGCAGGCATCGGGGTGCTGCTGCTCACATCGCGGACGAAGACCGCATCTGCCGCGGCGGATACCAACACGGTCGACTCGCTGCAGTGGCTCTCACAGCTGCCCAATGGCGAGTGGGTGCTCGCGGCGGTGGCAGTGGGCCTGGGCGCCTACGGCGTTTATCAACTGGTGCACGCGCGCTATCGACGCATCGTCGCGCCCTGAAAAAGGGCTAAGGGCTGAGGGCTCAAGGCTAAAGCGTAAGCTTGGCCTGAGCCCTTGGCCCTTAGCCCCTAAGGCCGCAGCCCCGCCGCCCAGTTCAGGACGAACGTGATCGGCTCACCACCGGACCGCGCGGGCTCGAGCACCAGAAACCGGTTCCCGTCGGCCGACACGTCGTACTGCGGAACGTTCGGCGACGGGCTCAGGTGCGTCTGAAACAGCGGGCGAGGTGGGCCGAGCACCGGGCCTGGCTGCGGCCCGGCACTCCGGCTGCGTCCGGTCTCACCGATTCCCGCGGCAACGATCGCGCCGTCCAGGGACAGGTAATACAGCTCCGCGCCGTCGCGACGCCACCGCGCCTGCATCCCGCCCGCGCTCGACACCTGACGCTTGTCGGTGAACTCCGGGAAGTGTGCCACGTACACTTCCCAGCGGCCGGACTCGTCGGAGTTGAACGCAATCCAGCGCCCGTCCGGAGACACCTGCGACTGGTCTTCGACGAACGGCGTGTCGGCAACCAACCGCGCCGTCCGGTCACCGGCGAGTGGGACGGCAAACACGGCGCCTCCAAAGCTCCGCACGACCAGGTGCTGCCCGTCACGCGTCCAGTCGTCGACGGCCACGCCCTCCGGAATACGGGCGGGTGCGAGCGACGTTGGCCCGGCCGTGTCACCGCCGGCCGCAGCGTCAGGGGGAGACGCGGGAAAATCGAAGAGCGGCGACTCGCGCCCTGACACGAAGTCCCACAGCCATGCGGCGCCTTTGCCGGTGCGATACGACGTGAACGCCAGGCTCCGTTCGTCGGGCGACCAGGCAGGGTCGCCGTCCATCGCGGGATCGAGCGTCAGCCGCGAGGCGATCGTGGTGTCGAGGTCCACGACCCACAGGTCCGCGTTGCCGGTATCCGTATCCACGCGCTGCACTGCGGCGCGGCGGCCACTCGGTGAGAGCGCGACCTGCTGCGCGTGCGCCGGCGCGCCGATCGTCCGCAGCCGGTTACCGTCGCGACTGATCCAGACGAGATCGTTCTGGCTGCCGCCTCCCGGCCGAAAGACGAGCGTCCCATCGTCGGATGCGGAGAACGCGCCGCCTGACACCGGATCGGCAATCTCCACCGGGCTGCCCTGTGGTTCGAGCTTCCCCGCGTCGAACGGTTGCGCCATCAGGCTGCGTCCCCTGCCGAACAGCAGGTACCCCGGTTCGACATATGACGTCGCGGTGAAGGTGCGAGAGATCTGTTTGACCCCGGGGCGGTCGAGCGATGCCGCGTACACGCCCGGCTGCTTGCCGGCTGCGGCGAACAAAAAGTTCCGGCCGCCCGGGAGGAAACGCGGAAACTGGTGCCCCGTTTCGCCGTGCGCAGGATCGAGCCGCGTCACCGCGCGAGGAGACCCGCCGCCTTCCGCCACCGCGTAGATCGCGGCGCTCGATCGCGGCGCGAAGAGGATCGTGCCGTCCGGGCCCCACGCTCCACGGCTGACGCTGTAGGCGTCGCCGAGCACTGTCACCGGCCCCCCCGCGACGTCCACCCGCTTCAGCTTGCCGCCCGAGAAGAACGCCACACGACGGCTGTCGGGCGACCAGAACGGAAACGTCGCGCCTTCCGTGTCCGGCAGCGGCTGGACGCTGCCATCGAGCGAACGCATCCACAGCTGCCGCCTCCCCTGCAGGCGCGCCGTGAACACCAGCTGTTCGCCGCTCGGGGAAACCACCGGCCAGTCCGGCCAGTCGAACCCGAGCGCCTCTGGCAGCGCGACGTCGAAGCGCGCACGGTGGCCTGCGGGCGCGGCCGGCGTGGACCGCATGATCACCACCATGGCAGCGAGCGCGACGAGCGCAAGCGCCAGCGCGGCGATCAGGCCTGCTCTCGTCCGCCGCGCAGGAGGGTCCGCGGCGGGTGGCGCCGCGAGCGTCCGCTCCTGCTCGAGCCATCGCAGCTCGAGCAGCACATCGTGCGCGGACTGCCAGCGATCGTCGGGGTTCTTGCAGAGGCAGGAGCGGACGAAGTAGTCGAAGGCCGGTGAGAGCGCGGGCACGATTGACGCCGGAGCAGGAGGGTCGGCGTAGAGGATTGCCGCCACGAGCGCCGCTTGCGATCGACCTTCGAACGGCCGGCGGCTCGTGACCATTTCGTAGATGACGACGCCCAGCCCGAAGATATCGCTGCGCGTGTCGGCCTCGCGCCCTTCGACCTGCTCCGGCGACATGTACTGCAGCGTGCCGGTCATGGCGCCGGCGCCACTGATCGGCTGGTGGGTCGCCACGTCCGACAGGCCCGACGGCGCTTCGCGGCGCGGTTTCGCAAGACCGAAGTCGAGCAGCTTCGCGCCGGTCCTGGTGATGATGATGTTACCGGGCTTCAGGTCGCGGTGGACGATGCCGGCGCCGTGGGCCGCGGACAATGCTTCGGAGATCTCGATGGCGAATCGGAGGGCCTGCTCCAATGGCAGGCGGCCCCGGGTGAGGCGATCGGCCAGCGACTCGCCCTCGAGGAACTCCATCACCAGGTAATCGGCGCCATCCTGGTGGCCGACGTCGAACAGCGGGCAGATGTGAGGGTGGCTGAGCGCCGCGATGGCGCGGGCCTCGCGGGCGAACCGCTGGCGCGCGTTCGCATCGCCCACCAGCGTCGACGGCAGCACCTTGATGGCTACGGTACGGTCGAGGCGCGTGTCGTGGGCCTTGTAGACCTCACCCATGCCCCCGGCGCCGATTGGCGCGGTGATCTCGTAGGGCCCCAGGCGAGTGCCTTCGGTGAACAACATCAGTGGACGCGGCACAAAACGTCCCGCGTCGAACCGCCTCCAGCGGACGGCGGCCCGTGGCGCAGGTGACGGCCGCCATTCGAAGTTTACCGCAAGAGACACACTCGCCAGACGCTCGAAGGCGCACCCACGTGAAGCGACCGCCACCGCTGGTCAAGGCACCATATTCGATGTCACGATGACCAAGGCCCTTCGCTGCGTCCGCCTTCATCCGAGGAGTCACCCGTGCTTCAACGGTCAACCATCATGACGATCGGCGTGCTGGCGGCGAGCGTACTTGCTGCATGCTCGCGTGCGCCCGCTCAGCAGGCTCGCACGGCAGACCCGGCACCGGCGGCGGCACCTGCGACCGTTCCCCCCATGCAGCCCTCCCGCACCGGCCACGGCGAAGAAAGGCCGCGCACCGTGACCGGCACCGTCGTCGAAACCATAAACGCGGGGAACTACACATATGTGCGCGTCAAGACCAGCGCCGAAGAACTCTGGGCGGCGACCGGTCAGTTCGAGGTAAAGGTCGGTGACCGCGTGGCGGTCCCGCTCGAGATGGCAATGGAGAACTTCCACAGCCCGACGCTGAACCGCGACTTCCCGGCTATCTATTTCGTGTCGCAGATCACCCGCGAGGGGCAGCCCGGAAGTGCGTTTGGGGCCGGGGCGTCGCCGCACGGCACGTTGCGAGCCTCGCCCGGAGATCTGACGCCGGTCACGCCCCCCATGCAGCCACCGCCCGGCGGCACCACCGTCGCGAACGTCTGGGCAGACCGAAAGGCGCTCGCGGGCAAGCCGGTCACCGTTCGCGGGAAGGTGACGAAGTACAACGGCGGCATTCTGGGCGTGAACTGGGTGCACATCCAGGATGGCTCGGGCACGGCAGTGCAGAAGACGAACGACCTGGCGGTCACCACCGACGACACCGCCAGGGTGGGCGACATCGTCACGGTCAGCGGGACCATCGCCATCGACAAAGACTTCGGCGCCGGCTATGCGTACCCGGTCATTCTGGAGAGAAGCACCCTGAAGCGCTGAACGGCGGAGTCACGGCAGGCGCCGGCGCCGAAGCGCCGGGGCGCTGTCGCCGCGCGCGACACGCGCCAGCTCCTCAGCCACTCGAGCGACGACGCCCTCCCACGCCCCCTCCCGGCACGTGGCGTGGCGCTGGGCAACTCGACCGCGCTCGCGAGGAGAGAGCCTGAATCGCATCGGCCATACCACCAGTCCCCCGCCAGGCGCCACAGTCGGATACCGCTGCTGTCGAACCGGTGTGGAGCCGGAACCAAAATTCCGGCGCCACACTTTCGTTCCGGCGCGACACTTTGGTTCCGGCGCCACAGTTGGTTCCGCTGTTTTCATTGCTCCTGGTAGAACCACGTCAGGCCCCCGTCGACGAAGTAAGTGGATCCGGTGACGTAGGCGGCCTCATCGGAGGCGAGGAACGCGGCAAGGCCCGCGACGTCTTCGGGCTTTCCGAGACGTTTCAGCGGAATCTGATCGAGCAGGCTTCGAAGCTTGACCTCGTCGTTCAACAGCGCGGCGTTGATTGGGGTCTCGATGGCTCCGGGTGCGATGGAGTTCACGGTGATCCCGAACGGCCCGAGTTCCACTGCGAGGTTGCGCGTCAGCATCTTCACTCCCCCTTTGCTGGCGCAATAGGCGGCGAAGTTCGGGAACGGAATCTCCTCGTGTACCGAACTGATGTTGATGACGCGGCCGCTCCGCCCGGTGGCCCGGAGGTGCCGCACCATCGCCTGCGTTGCGAAGAACACGCCCTTCAGGTTCACCGACAGCACCCGATCGAAGTCGGCTTCCGACACCTCCCAGAACGGCGCGTGGATCTCGATGCCGGCGTTGTTCACGAGGATGTCGAGCGAACCCAGCGCCTCCACCGACGCTGCCAGCAGGTCCTGCACCGACGACACTGATCCGAGATTCGCCTGGAACGCCCGGGCCCGAACGCCGAAGGCGCGGATCTCCTGCACCGCCTCCTCGGCGCCGCGCGGATCGGTGTTGTAGTTCACGATCACGTTGGCGCCGTCCCGTCCGAGGCGGGTCGCAATCGCCCGGCCGATGCCCTTGCTGCTGCCCGTGACCAGCGCGTTCTTCCCCTGCAGTCGCATGCACATCACTCCCTGAGATTGGCCGCCATTGGCATCGTCGCCCGCGGTCGTGCGGTCCCTTCTCCAGCACGCCGGGCCGGTTTGCGTCGCTTCGTGCGATGTTGCGCGCCTAGCGGCCTGTATCGGCTGAATCAGTTGTGCCTTTCGGGCGGGGCATCCCGGCTGGCGGCGTTGCTCCTCCCTCGAATACTCCCGGTATGCTCGGTTGTCGCGCCTTACCATCCAGGCGCCGCGCTCCGAAATCCACTACCGCTTCAGCCGATACAGGCCACTAGTCCTGTTCCCGCGTGCGTCGCACCGCCGGCGGATAGTTCGAGTAGAGCCGGCCAACGCTTCTGCCTTCAGTCCTGGTTCTGGTTCGGTTCTCCGCTCTGCTGGAGAAGCTTGGCCACCAGGCCCGTCCATCCGGTCTGGTGACTCGCCCCAACCCCGCTGCCGTCGTCTCCATGGAAGTACTCGTGAAACGGGATGTGAACGTTCCAGTGCGGGTCACGCTGGAAGCGTGCGACTCCGCCGAACACCGGCCTCCGGCCGTCTGCGGTCGTCAGGAAGATGCTCGAGAGCCGGCGCGAGAGTTCCGCGGCGACCTGGTCGAGCGTGAGCCGGTTGCCAGAGCCCGTCGGACATTCCACGGTGAACGAGTCACCAAGGTAGTGATGGAACTTCTGCAGTGATTCGATGATCAGGTAGTTCACCGGAAACCAGACCGGCCCCCGCCAGTTGGAGTTGCCCCCGAACAGGCCGCTGGTCGATTCGCCAGGCTCGTAATCCACGCGGTGCTCGATCCCGTCGACCACCAGCCGGTACGGCTCGTCCCTGTGCCGCCGCGAGAGGGCGCGGATGCCGTGCGGCGAGAGGAACTCCTGCTCGTCGAGCATCACGCGCAGCACGCGCTCGAGACGGGTGGCGTCCACGACCGCAAGCAGCCGTCGGGCGCGGTTTCCCGGCGTCCGCATGCAGGCGACGTTTGCCGTGAGGTCCGGCCGGTGCTCGATGAACCAGTCCAGGCGCTTCGCAAACGCTGGCAGCTTCGCGAGCATCTCGGGCTCCAGGGTCTCGACGGCGAACAGGGGGATCAACCCGACCATCGACCGCACCTTGAGGGGGTGTCGCGTGCCGTCGGGCAGATGCAGCACGTCGTAGAAGAAGCCGTCCTGCTCGTTCCACAGCTCGATGCCGTCGCTGCCCAGATTCGACATCGCGTGGGCGATGTAGATGAAGTGTTCCCAGAACTTGCTCGCAACGTCCTCGTACGCCGGATCCTCCGAGGCCAGCTCCATGGCAATCGCGAGCAGGTTGAGGCTGTACATCGCCATCCAGCTCGTGCCGTCCGACTGCTCCAGGCGGCCGCCGGTCGGCAGCGGCCGCGACCGGTCGAAAACGCCGATGTTGTCGAGGCCCAGGAAGCCCCCTTCGAACACGTTGTTGCCTTCGGCGTCCTTGCGGTTCACCCACCAGGTGAAGTTCAGCAGCAGCTTGTGAAAGGCGCGCGCCAGGAACGCGCGATCGCCGGCGCCGCGCCGCTTCTTCTCGATCTTGTAGACCCGCCACACCGCCCAGGCGTGCACCGGCGGGTTCACGTCACCGAACGCCCATTCGTACGCGGGCAGTTGCCCGTTCGGGTGCATGTACCACTCGCGCAGCAGCAGGATCAGCTGCTCCTTCGCGAACTCGGAGTCCACGAGCGCCAGCGGCACCGTGTGGAACGCCAGATCCCACGCGGCGTACCACGGGTACTCCCATTTGTCGGGCATCGAGATCACGTCCGCGTTGTACAGCTGCGGCCACTCCGAGTTCCGGCCGTTCAAACGCGCCGCCGGCGGCGCGGGCTGCCGGGGATCCCCCTGGAGCCAGTCCCTGACGACGTAGTGATAGAACTGCTTGGACCAGAGCAGGCCCGCGAGCGACTGGCGCATCACGGCACGGGCGTCGGGGCTCAGATCCGCGGGGATGACCGTCTCGTAGAATTCGTCCGCTTCCCGGAGGCGCCCTTCGAAGACGGCCCCGGCATCGCGGAAGGGATCGCGGACGACAGCCGGCCCCTTGTCGCTCAGGCGCAGCAGCACGGTCATCGTCTTTCCGGCGGGCACTGCGAGCACGTATTGGGCGGCCGCTCGCGTGCCCGTCTGCGCCGGATTGACTCGATTCGATCGGCCCTTCACGACCGCTTCGTCGATGCCATCCTTGAAATACCGGGCGCCGTTCGCGTACCCGAACAATCGCTCGGTGTTCGTATCGTTCTCGGTAAAGAGCAGGCGCGGCGTTCCCGCGCAATACAACCACCGGGCTCCGAGCTCCCGGTGATCGAGCGCGATCGCAGAGGTGCTGGCGGGCGCGTCTACAGCCTCACGCATCCGGGGACGCGTGGCATCGCCGTTCCACGACCACGTATTGCGGAACCAGATCGTCGGCAGCAGATGCAGCGGCGCGTCATCGGGCCCGCGGTTCACCACCCGGATCTTCGCGAGCAGGTCGTCGCTGTCGACCTTCGCGTACTCCACGAACACGTCGAAGTAGCGGTCTTCGTCGAACACGCCCGTGTCAACCAGCTCGAACTCGCGTTCGTGCTTGCTCCGGCGCCTGTTCTCCTCGACGAGCCGTGCGTACGGGAACTCCGCCTGGGGGTACTTGTAGAGGTACCGCATGTACGAATGCGTGGGCGTGCTGTCGAGATAGAAGTAGTACTCCTTGACGTCCTCGCCGTGATTGCCTTCCGAGCCTGTCAAGCCGAAGGAGCGTTCCTTGAGAATCGGATCACGCGCATTCCAGAGCGCGAGCGCGAAACAGACGCGCTGCTGCCGATCGCAGATGCCCGCGAGCCCATCCTCATTCCACCGGTACGCATGCGAACGCGCGTGGTCATGCGGCAGGTAATCCCAGGCGGTCCCGTGCTCGCTGTAGTCCTCGCGCACGGTGCCCCACGCACGCTCGCTCAGGTACGGGCCCCAGCGCTTCCAGTTCACTTGGCGGTCACGAGATTCCTCGAGTCGGCGTTCTTCAGCAGTCAATGTCGTCTCCTCCGGTTGGAGCTTCGCTGTGGGCTTCGGGCTTCGGGCTTCCAGCTTCGGGCTCGATCTCGACGCCTCGTTCGCGCTCCGATACCATCCGCTCCCCCGGGGCCGCTGCCGATGACGCAGGCCACACGCATGCACCAGGCGGCGATGTACGTGCTGTACGAGAGCCCATACGCAAAGATGGGGGCAACGTCTCGGATTACGAGCGCGAGCCGATCTTCACCTGCTTCCTGGCCGGCATTCCGACGCTCTGGACCGACACTCGCGTACTGGACGGGCGGATTGCCGACTATATCGTGATGCTGCGGCAGGGCTCCGACGGCGCATGGTGGGTCGGCGCGATGACCGACTGGACGCCGCGCGAGTTGACTCTTCCGCTCGGCTTCCTACCGCAGGGATCGTTCATCGCGGAGGTCTGGCAGGATGGCCCCAACGCCGCACGCTGCGCGTCCGACTGGCGAAGGGACCAGCGAACGGTGACACGCGCCGACACGCTGCCGATCCGCATGCGCCCGGCGGGGGCTGGGTGGCGCGGTTGGAACGCCGGCCGCGAGAGGTGGGGCGCCTCAGGTGCTCGCCCGGCGACCCAATCCGCCAAACGCTTTCATTCGCGCCTGAGCAGCGGGCCCGGCGGGCCGATCTCAGTGATGCAGGGGGCGCGACGGAGAGAGCTGGGACTGAACATCGCGGAGGTGCGTCAGCAGGGCTCGGAGTTCGCCGACGTGCTCGGCCAACGAGCGCTGCTCGCGCTCCATCTCCGCGATCAGCACTTCGAGCTCGAGGACTTCGAGGGCGAGGGACCTGGGCAGGTCGTCTTGTTGGCTCATTGTCCGCAGCTCGGGTGGCTGGACAGGGCTGGCGGACACGGCAGCCGCCAACGACGGCTTTGCATGACGCTCGCCACATCACACCACGCGCGCGTTGCGCGGTCAATGACGATCATGTGGCGCACAGCCCCGCATGCCCGGAATTTCTCGTGCCGTGTCTCAACTGAAGCAGTAGTGGAGTTCGGAGCCGCGGCGCCCGACTGGCAACGCCGGACGAGGGAGCACACCGGAAGCATTTGAACGTGGAGCAAGCGCAAACCAGGATGCCCCGCCCGAAAGGCACTACCGATTCAGCCGATACAGGCCACTAAGTGCGATGGGAGCCTGCGGGTCGGTTGCCCACCCGGAGGAGAAGTCGGTTCGCCCGCTCCACCTGCTTCTGGGCCCGGGCGGATACGATACGGGCATGATCGAGCGCCGCCCTGGCCGACTCGATGGAATTGCAGCAGTCCTGCACGAACTGCCGCGCATCAGCCGAAGCACGCGGCCGTTGGGGTGAATGGGAAGGTGATGGTGGGGAGCCGGCGGTCAGGCGGGAGATTTCGCTGACCAGCTGATTGATGTCAACGGGCTTCAGCAGGCAGGCCTGGCAGCCGGCCTCGAATGCGCGCCTGCTGTAATCGGGTTCGCCGTGGCCGGTGAGCAGGATGACCTGTGTGCCGCGGGTCGAGTCGCCCTCGCGAAGCACTCTGGCGACCTGCAGCGTGTCGCCCCAACTGGTGGTCGACAACACCATCACGTCAGGGGTGAGCCGCCGTACATGGCCGATCGCTGCCTCTCCGCCCTCGCACTCGGCCGTGTCATACCCGGCCGAGTCGAGCAGAACAGCCAGCATGCCGCGCGCGTCGTCGTTCGGTTCCGCGATGAGGACGAGCGGTCGACGTGACCCCGGATCGTTCGCCATCCGGCGAGTGTGTCATCGGCTATGGCCCGGTGATATTGGGAAGACGCCGCCTCCACTCAGGGAAAACACCTAGGGTGCTGGGGGAAAACCGGCCGATCCTACCCATCTTGCATCCAGCCCTGCAGGATTGCGAAGCGGACGATGTCGATTCGCCCGCGAAACCCGAGCTTGCGCATCCCGTTCGCCTTGTGAACCTCGACGGTCTTGACGCTGAGGTCCAGCTGTGCGGCGATCTCCTTGTTGCTGTAGCCCCTGGCGATCAGCCTGAGTACCTCCGACTCCCTGTCGGTCAGGGAGGGTTGGGCCTGGCGCGCCTTTCGCCCGTCACGCGCGAGGAACCCGTCCGTCACCCGTCCCGTGACCGTGGAGTCGAGGTATTGTCCGCCGGCAGCTGCCGCGCGGATGGCCTGCAGCAGTTCGATCGAGGCGCTCTGCTTCAGCACGTAACCCGCGACCCCGGCCCGCAGGAGTTCCTGCAGATACGCGTCGTCGCTGTAACGCGTGAGCGCCACGACGCGGCTCTCCGAGTGCATCTCTTTCAGCATGCGCGTGGCGTTCAGGCCGTTGACGCCTGGCATCGAGATATCCATGACGACGACATCCGGCTGGAACTGTTCGACCGCCGCGATGGCACTCTGCCCGTCGCCGGCCTCCGCGACGACGGTCATGTCGGGTTGCCCGTCGATCAGCAGCCGCAGCCCCTGCCGGATCGTGGCGTGATCGTCGGCGAGCACGATGCGCAGACGCCGCGGCGGTTCAGACATTCGGGTCGCCGGTCGGATCCGCGGCTGCTTGTCGCACGAACACGGTCGTGCCTTCGCCGGGTGACGACTCGAGGAGCAACGTGGCTCCGATCAGTGCGGCGCGCTCCCGCATGCCGACCAGCCCCATCCGGGCGCCGCCCTTGTCCAGGTCCCCGGGATCGAACCCCACGCCGTCATCTTCGACGACGAGCACGGCCTCGCCGTCACGCCGCTCGACGATGACATCGACACGGCTGGCCGTGGCGTGCTTCGCGGCGTTGTTCAGTGCCTCCTGGGCGATGCGGTAGAAGGTCGTCTCCGTGGCAGGCCCGAGCCGCTCGCGGTCGATGCCGACGGCACGGAACTCCGCGCGAATGCCGTGGTGCGCGGACCAGCTCTGCACATAACGCGACAGGGCGATGCCGAGGCCGAGGTCGTCGAGCGCGGCCGGCCGGAGTTCCCATGCGAGGAAGTCCAGCTGGTCGTCGATCTCCTGCACGATGCTGCGCGCCCGTGTCACGTCGCCGTCCTCGCCGATCGTTGACGCGCACCGCGATTCGTGGCGCTCGAGCGAGAGTCGAAGCGCGGTGAGCTGCTGCCCGACGATATCGTGCATGTCCCGGGCGATGCGGGCGCGTTCGTCTTCCTGCGCGGTGACCAGGCGCCGGACGAGGCTGCTGACCCGCCGCTCGCTGCCGGTGCGTTCTTCCACCTGGAGCTCCAGGTCGCGCATCTGGCGCACGCGCTCTTCGAGCTCGGCGCGCGCGCGCTTCAATGCCACATCGCTCTCCCGGCTGATGGTGAGGTCACGGGCAACCTTGGCGTAGCCCCGTCGCTCGGCGTCCCCGAGCGGCGTCGTGACCCCGCTGCAGAACAGCAGCGTGCCGTCCTTCCGCACGTGCCACCGCTCGTCTTCGGCCCGGCCCTTCGTTCTCGCAAGCTCGAGTTCCTGCTGCGGCACACCGCCGTCGCGATCCTCCGGCGTGAACAGCGTGGCGACCGGCTGCCCGACGATCTCGCGTTCCGTGTAGCCGAAGACGCGCTGGGCGCCCGCATTCCAGGAGGCTACCTTGCCGTCGGGGGCAATAGTGAAGATTGCATAGTCCTTCACGCTGTCGATGAGAAGCCGCAATCGCTCCTCGCTCGCGCGCACGGACGACTCGGCGTGACGCCGCTCCGTGACGTCGAGGAACGTCATGACGACGCCCTCGATGCGATCCTGCGTGGTGCGATACGGCAGCACCCGGGTGAGATACCAGCGGCCCTGCCGGGTCTGCACCTCGCGTTCGATCGTCTGGAGGTGCTGCAACACCTGCTCGGCGTCTTCCGTCAGCCGGTTATCGAGCAGGTTGCTCGTAATATCGGACAGCGGCCGCCCCGCATCGAGCGGCAGCAGGTTGAAGATGTCCCGGACGCGCGGTGTGGAGAGCTTCACGCGCAGCAGTCGGTCCAGAAAGATCGTGCCGATCTCGGTCGAGTTGATCAGGTTCTGGAAGTTGTTGTTCGTGACCGCCAGCTCTTCGATCTTGATCTTCAGCTCCTGGTTGACGGTCGTGAGCTCCTCGTTGACCGATTGCAGCTCCTCCTTGCTCGTCTCGAGCTCCTCGGCGGCAGACCGAAGCTCCTCGTTGGTGGCCTGCAGTTCCTCATTCGACGCCTTCGCCTCCTCGACCTGGGTCTCGTACTGCTCGATGGTGGCGCGAAGCTGCGCCCTCAACCGGAGCAGCTCGTCCTCCTGCTGCTGCGCCGTTTCGGTCGTGATCGGGCCGGAGAGCTGCACGGTCGCCGGCGATTCCGTGTCGACGTCAGGCGCATCGGGTTCCGGGAACAGAACGAGAAAGAAGCCGCGCGCGGGCTCCTCCTGGTCCAAGATGGGCCGCACGGCGAGGTTGATGCGACGCGACTGGCCATCGATCGTGACCTCTATGCCTGCGACCTCCACGTTCACACGGTCGCGGCGCGCACGGTAGAGCGCTGTCCGCAATTCGACCCGCAGCTCGGGCCTGACCAGCCGCATCAGGTCGCGCGAGAGATCACCGCCGCTGACCTGCAGGTACTGAGCGGCGCGCTCCGACACGTGCATCACCTGGTGCTCCTCGGTGACAACGATCGAAGGCGGCGCGTACTGCTCGAGAAGGCGGAGGTGGAGGTCCGCATTCGACAGCCGGTCGGAGATGCGTGGGGAGGGGACTTCAGGCGGCTGCGGCACCTGCCGCTGCACCGGGGTGAACACCTGCGGCGCCAGAAAGAAGGGGCGCGCGGCGACGGTTCGCGCCTCGTAGATGTGCGCGTCCTTCTCGATCGGCGCGAACAGGTCGGCCATCCCTTCCGGCGACTCCGAACTGCCCAGGAAGAGATAGCCTCCAGGGCGCAGCGCATACTGGAACGTCTGGACGGCGCGCGCTTGTGCGTGCCGGTTGAGATAGATCAGGAGATTGCGGCAGCACACCAGGTCGAGATGCGAGAAGGGCGGGTCCTTGAGCACGTTGTGATGGGCGAACAGGACCGTCTCACGCAGATCGCGGCGGACCTGGTACTGGCTGGTCTCCCGGACGAAGAAGCGGCGGAGCCGCTCGGGCGAGACGTCGGCCACGTCTGCATCGCTGTAGCACCCCTCGCGCGCATCGGCGATCGCCGACGCGTCGAGGTCGGTCGCGAACACCTGGAGCACCGGCGGGTCCGCGCACGCGCCCGCCGCCTCCGCCAGCAGCATGGCGATGGAGTACGCCTCCTCCCCGGTTGCACAGCCTGCAACCCAGACACGCACCTGGTCCTGCGCGTACTTGTTGTGGAACAGCCTGGGTACGATCGTGTGCTCGAGCGCCGCGAACGCCTCCGGATCGCGAAAGAAGTGCGTGACGCTGATCAGCAGCTCGCGCTGGAGCGCCTGAACCTCGTCCGAGTGATCCCGCAGGAGCCGTGAATACGCCTCGATGCTCGGGAGTTCGTAGAGCTGCTGCCGCCGGGTGATGCGGCGGAGCACTGTCGCAGTCTTGTACTGAGAGAAATCGTGACCAGTGCGGAGCCTGATCAGCGTCAGGATATCCGGCAACGCGTCGAGGCCTCCGTCCCCGGATGCATGCGGATCATCCCTCAGGGAATCGCCGACCCGCCGACTCATGGCGAGGAGCCTGGCCGGCATCTCCGCCACGGGCAGCACGTAATGCACCAGGCCCGTCGCGATTGCGTTGCGCGGCATGTCGTCGTGCTCGCTCTCGCGCGGGTCCTGCGCCATGACGATCCCGCCGTGTTCGTTCACCCGCTTGAGGCCATTCGATCCGTCGGGCCCGGTGCCGGACAGCACGATGGATACGGCCCGGGGACCATGGGTGTCGGCGAGCGTCCGGAAGAAGATGTCGACGGGGGCACGGCGCTCCTCCAGACGCAGGCTGTCGGAGACGGTCAGGTGTCCGTCGGCTATCCGAAGGCTGGTGTTCGGCGAGATCACATAGATGTGATCCCGCTCGAGCCGGATTGTCTCGGTGGCGCGCCGAACCGGCATGCGCGTCACAACCTGCAGCACTTCGGCAAGATGGCTTTCGTGCTCGGGCGAGAGATGAAGCACGACCACGAAGGCGGCGCCGCTGTCTGGCGGCATGCCCTGGAAGAACCCCTGCAGGGCCTTGATGCCGCCGGCGGACGCGCCGAGCCCCACCACGAGGCGCGGCGCCGCATCCTGATCGGGCCTGTCGCCGTTGCCGCCGGCGCCCTGTTGGTGCTCGGTCATGTGGATTCTCCTGGCACTCGCCGGTGTGCGCGGTGGCCCCGACTGCAGCACTGAAGCCCCGCCTCGCCCCGGTCACCCCGTCGTCGCCCGTCGCCAGCTCCGCGCCTGACCGCCCAGCGCCTAGCACCTAAAGTATAGGACGGTGGTTTGCAGGTGCAGCACGATGATGACCGAATCACAGTCGAGCCACAGCTCATGAGTGTCAAGCGGGTCGTCGTAGTTGGCGCCTCGTCCGGAGGCATCGAAGCCCTCACCCGGTTGGCGGCGGCACTACCACGCAAGTTCCCGGCGGCGGTGTGTGTGGTCTTGCACACGTCCCCGCAGTCACCCAGCGTGCTCGCCGGCATTCTCGACCGCGCCGGCGCACTGTCAGCGCAGGCGGTGGGTGGAGGAGAGAGGCCGCAGCCAGGCCATATCTATGTGGCTCCTCCCGACCGCCACATGGTGCTCGAGCCCAACCGACTGCACCTCACCAAGGGCCCGCGCGAGAATCGCTTCCGGCCCGCCATCGACCCGCTGTTCCGGTCCGCGGCCGAGGTGTATGGTCCCGCCGCCGTAGGCGTGATTCTGACCGGCGACCTCGATGACGGTACTGCGGGTCTCTGGGCCATCAAGCAACTGGGCGGCGTGGCAATCGCCCAGGACCCTGCGGATGCCGCATACCCGTCGATGCCGCGGAGCGCGATCAACCACGTGAAGGTCGACCACGTCGTGCCGCTGGAGGCGGTCGCTCCGCTGCTCGCGCGTGTCGTCTCCACTCTCCCCGATGAAGGAGGCGCCGTTGTGTCGGAGCGGATGAACATCGAGATGCGGATAGCCAAGGAAGAGAACCCGGCGGACGCCGGCGTGGAGCGACTGGGCTCGCCCTCCTCGTACGCGTGCCCGGAATGTCATGGCGTGCTGCTTCAGGTCGAGGAGGAGGGACGCGTGCGTTTTCGCTGCCATACGGGCCACGCCTACTCGGCCGACAGCCTGCTGGCATCCATCAATGAAGCGATCGAGGATGCATTGTGGAACACGGTCCGGGCGATTGATGAAGGCGCCCGGTACATCCGCCACCTCGCGGACCATCTGCAGCCGCAGGATGTGGCACGCGCCGAGCGCTTTGCCGTCGATGCGGCGCACGCGCGGCGTGAGTCGGAAGCCGTGCGGCAGCTCGTCACGGGGAGGGAAGCGCTCAAGGGGGGTGAAGTCGCACTCACGACCCACGACCCGGAACCCAAGACCGACATACCCGATAACAGATAGCTGAAACTGACGACTGACACTACGGCAACGCGAACGCGACGTAGCTCCCGCCGCTGGGCGCGCCCCACTTGCCGCCGCCGGCCGCGATGACGACGTACTGTCTGCCGCCGGCCTCGTAGACGGCCGGCGTCGCATTGCCTGCCGCCGGCAGTGTCGTTTCCCAGAGTACCTTGCCGGTCGCTGCATCGAACGCCCGGAACTTGCTGTCGTAGTTCGTGGCGCCGATGAAGACCAGTCCGCCGGCCGTCACGACCGGGCCGCCGTAGTTCTCGCTGCCGGTATCCTTGAGCCCGGAGCCAGGCATTTCACCGAGAGGGACCTGCCATGCGATGGCGGCCTTGCTCAGGTCGATGGCGGTGAGCGTGCCCCACGGGGGCGTGATCGCGGGGAAACCGTCCGGATCCGTGAACCGGACATCTCCGTCTAGCGTGTACGGCACGTCGAAGGGCGAGGGCCTGTCCGCCCGCACGATCACCGAGCGTCCGCTCATCACGTACTCCACGATCGCACGCCGTACCGCGCCGTGCAGCTGCTCGTAGCCGGGCATACGGCCGCCGCCCTCTCGCACGATCTCGGCGATCTCGTCGACGTGGCGGCGCGCGCCGATGCCGACGAGCGACGGGAACTCCGGCGGGTTGCCCCTCAGGTCCGCACGATGGCAGGAGGTGCAATAGCGCTGGTAGAGGACCTTGCCGCTCACCCGTTCGCCGTCGGGCATCTTCCGCTCCGCCAGCTTCACCGTCCACGCCATCTCGTTGGCGTTGACGTACAGCAGGCCCGAGTTCGGGTCGTATGCGGTGCCGCCCCACTCGCCGCCGCCGTCCATGCCCGGAAACAGGATGGTGCCCTGGAGGCTTGGCGGGTCGAACTCGCCGCGCTTGCGCAGCTTCAGCCAGGCCTCGCGCACTGCCGCGTGGGCGGCGGGCGTTCGTGTCGTGATCATGTCTTCGGTGAACACCTGCCGCGTGAATGGCGGCGGCAGCGTTGGCAGCACCTGCGTGGCCGACGCGCGCTCGCCCGGCACCTCGGACGCAGGTACCTTCACCTCCTGCATCGGAAATATCGGTCTGCCCGTCTCCCGGTCGAGGACGTACGTCCACCCGTTCTTCGCGATCTGGGCCACGACGTCGATGCGGGCGCCGTCCCGGGTGATCGTGACGAGCGACGGGGGCGCGGGGAAGTCGCGATCCCAGATGTCGTGCTTCACGCCCTGGAAGTGCCAGACGCGTTCACCCGTCGCCGCCCGGAGGCACAGGATGGTGTTCGCGAACAGGTTGTCGCCATGACGGTTTCCACCGTAGAAGTCATAGGCCGCCGAACCGGTTGACGCGTACACGAGACCGCGCTTCTCGTCGAGCGCGACGCCGGCCCACGCGTTGGCGCCCCCTGTGTACCGCCAGGCGTCCTTCGGCCACGTGTCGTAGCCGAGCTCACCGGGATGCGGGATCGTGTGGAACGCCCACTGCTGACGGCCCGTGTCGACATTGAACGCGCGGATGTCGCCCGGCGCCGACGGAAGCCCTTCCGGCACGATCGAGCCGAGAATCAGCAGGTCGCCGTAGAAGACGCCCGGCGTGTTCACGCCTACGTTGAGCGTGCGCGGGTCGCGTCCGGCGAAGCCCTCGCGCAGGTCGATGCGGCCGCTCTGGCCGAAGCCGGCCACCGGCTCGCCCGTGTGTGCGTCGAGTGCGTACAGCCAGTGCCGCGCGCCGAAGTAGATGCGCCGCGCATCGCCCCGCTCCCAGTACATCAATCCGCGGATGCGCGTCCGCGTCGGATTCTTCGCATCCTTGTTCGGATCGAAGCTCCACTTCATCTGCCCGGTCGCCGCGTCGAGCGCGAACACGCGCAGCTTCGGCGAGGTCGCATAGAGCACTCCGCGCGCCACGACGGGCTGACACTGCATCTCCGAGCCCGGGAATGCCTCGCCGGTGTCGTACGTCCAGGCAGGCTGCAGGCGGCCGACGTTCTCGCGGGTGATCTGCGCGAGCGGCGAGTAGCGCATCTGATCCGGACCGCCGCCATAGTAGGGCCAGTCCGCGGCGAACGCCGTGACCGTGCAGAATACGAGCAGAGACAACGTGGCACGCATGGCGACGAGTTCTACCCGGTTCGGCGGTCCGAGGCAAGTTGCGCCTCCGGGTGTCGCGTGTCCGCCGGACTGACCTGACGTGCCGGGTGACTCCTGTCAGCGTGCTCCACTCAACTCGGCGTCCGTGCACAGATCGTCCGGTGGCGGCGCGGCGAGCTCCACGGGCTCGCTCGACAGCGGGTGCACGAACCGGAGGCGGGCCGCGTGCAGCAGGTATCCCCCATCTCCTGGCAGTCCCGGGCTCGCGGCCAGCGGCGTCCCTCCTGCGGCGTACAGCGGATCCCCGAGGAGCGGATGGCCCGTCCATGCGAGATGGATGCGGACCTGGTGCGGACGGCCCGTCGCAATGTCGACGTCGAAGAGCGTCGTGCCCGCGCGGTACACGATGACGTGCGCCACGCTGTGTGAAGGCCTTCCATACGGCGATGCGGCGTGTACCGTGCCCAGCACGGGATGCGCCACCGGGCCGATGGGAGCATCGATGGCTCGCGTCTCCCACTCTGCGATGCCGGCCCCGAGCGCCCGGTAGCGTTTCACGACCGCATGGTCCCGCCATGCGGCCGAGAGCCGTGCGGCGGCCGCGTGTGTTCGCGCGAAGAGCACGATGCCGGACGTGTGGCGTCCGAGCCGGTGCAGCGGGCGCGCCTCGGGGTAACGCGCGCGCACGAGCCTCAGGAGGGTGCTCTCGAGAAACCCGCCCGCCGCCATCGTCGGCAGCCCGCGCGGTTTGATGACGGCGACGAGTGCCGCGTCCTCATGAAGCAGCCCGTAGTGCCTCGGCACATCGGGCTCGTTCCAGGGCGGGCGGTGCCACACGAGCGTTCCGCCCGCGCGGAGGGTCACGTCGGCGCGGAGCGTCCTGCCATCCAGCGTGAGTTCGCCGCGGAAGAGCCGCTCGCACCATTGTTCGCGCGACGAGTGCCGATGGCGCGCCGAGAGATACGCAAGCACCGTCATCCCGACGGCATCCAGACCGATCCGATCGCGATAGGCATAACCGCGGTTGATGGTCATTGCCTGGAGGCCCGCCGGTCGATGCGCTC
>CAVUCH010000026.1:0-190360 GCA_963739995.1 Vicinamibacteria bacterium
CTGCCGTCGTTCAAAGGCGATTAGGGACCGTTCCGTTCTCCCACTCGCACAACTACAGTCCCGATGTCGTCATAGGAAGCCAAGACGACATACGGCACGCTCAGAAGAGTAACGTCTCGTCTATATATGTAGACGTAATCTGTGCCGACGCCAGTGACCGCGGGAGCTGCAGCCGTGCGGGATGATTTCCTCGGACGGGGCACTCGTTTCAACCACTCGTAACCTCTCGTGACGCGATAAAAATTGAGTGAGGGTTCGAACAATCGATCCGAGTGGAGGGTGATCGGCTGTCTGGGTGAATGGTTCACTCGATCCTGATTGATAGTTTCCAAAACCTCGACATTGTGGTTGTCTTCCGTCCAGGGTACATGGGGTGTGCTGGTACCCGCAATACCAGTTCCATCCGACGGTGCCGACGCAGATGAGCAATACGAGAACGGCGGCAAAGGCTCTACGCTGATGGCTGGATATTCGTTGCACACGAGTATTCAATGCATAGACAACAACGAGAGCAAATAGCGGTAGGTAGTAGAGTGCGGCACGTGCGGCCGGGTAACGCGTTCGAAACACGTGGTGCTGCAACATGGGTAAGGCAGCGCCGACGCTTAGCAGCCACATCAGCGTTGTGAACAGGCGGTCACTCGAGCCGCTGACCAGGCGCCTAACACCCCCTATCCACAGGAGGACGACCAGTGCTGCCAAGAGCGCAGATAACCCCGCTGTTCTGGCCGGTGAGTAGACACCGGAGTACAGCGAACAACGTACCAAGTCATACACGGTATCGTTCATAAAACCAGTGGTTCCACCGAGGTACAGTTCGCCCGCTCGTTGCAGTGAAAACAGAGCGACGAGAACAGCGCATGCGAGCGCACCCGCGGCGAAGTAGACGGCAAGCCGCGCCGCAACACGCTCAGCACGCGCTCCAACAATCGGCGCGGCATCGGCCAGCATCCAGCTGCCGACACAGAGTAGTGGCACGTAGTAGTTCAGGAACGAATAGTTCGACACCAGCGCTAGCGCCGCAGCACCGAGTGACAAGTACAACCTGCGTTCAAGCGAAATTGCCTTGTGGCTATTGGTGTGCCCCGAGCCGTCGTTCCTAGCACGTCCCACCATGGCGGTAGCGCAAGAAGCGGCGAAGGGCACCAGGGCCGCGGCGGCGACAAAGGCCGTTAGTCCCGCCTGTGGAATGAATAGCCTCATCAGGGCCGTCAATGCCACTCCGGCCGCGAACGCCACGGCCATTGCGAGCGCCGACCCGAGGCGACCGGAGGGTCGTCGTGCCGACCCGTCGGACGTGTGCGCTCCAGGCAAGCGATGCGCCGCTTCTTGATGTGCAGCGGCGAGGAAGTACAGGCTGGCACTTTGAAACGCTAGGGCAAGGCCGTATCCCCTGGCCACTGCAAAGTAGTTCAGCGCCAACGGATTGAGGTTGAGCAGAATGAACCCGGTTATCTTGACACCCGCGTTTGGAAAACGGCTCACCAGCGCGAGCGTAAACGCGAGATACATCCCGTGTGCCAGGATGTTTGGTAGACGTAGAGAGACCTCCGAGCTGCCGAACACACGCCAGAACCCCTGCATCAACAGCGTATTCAGTGGGTGGTGGTTCGCCGATCTGAGCACACTACGGTCCCAGGTGAAAGCGGCGAAACTCAAGCTCTCGTCGTGATTGAGCGGGACACTGGCGGCTTGACGAACCGATAGCGCAAGCAGGACAAGACTGCAGACAATCAGCAGTGCCGTTGTGCAGGCACGTGCCCAACGCGCCCACAGCCGTGATTCACACATGAGACAAATGGTGGCGTCAGGGGTCCCAGAATCTCAGCTCATTCTCTGGCGCTCGCTGGGTTATGTCTGGCCGGACTGGCCCGCGAGCCATCAAACCCCAGAGAGTCTCACCGATTTCGTCCGCCCGCGGCGGTGGAAGCCCTTTCTGTTGATAGGCGTTTCGGACAGCCCAGGGAGTAGTTTTTGCCAAAGCCCAACCGTTTGTCGGTTCCAGGCGTGGCCAGTAGCCGCATGATCTCACTTTGCAGCGAGAGGTCGGTCATCTTCTCACGCCCACCCCTTCCCCTCGAACATCGTCCGCGTGTCCGAATGAGGGCCGTCTGTCACTCGCAGGACCAGCCGCGAGCGCACGGATCGTGGTCTGCCACTCCACGGCACTCGGTGACACGCGGAACATCCGGTGCACCAGGCTCGTCAGCGTGTCGCGCGACACCACCGATCCCGGCGGCTTGCACGCGTACGCGTGTGCCGTGTGGGAGTCGATCAGGTGCTCCACCGCGAGACGGAGGTCGATCGGCGACCAGCCGTTCGTCCGTGCCACGTCACAGTAGAGAGGTACAGCCGCTTCCGCGACGCGGAGGACATACGCCGGCGCGACCTATTCGTACCCGCTGCCCAGATAGATGAATGCTAGCGACCCCGCGCCGGCCACGAAGCGGTCCGGGGCATCGCACGCCTCGACGAACGCCCGGTCAGCCGCGACCACTGCGAGCTCGAGACGAGCCTTCGCCTCTGCCGGCAGCTCAGGCATACCTCGGCCATGGCGTTTCCGAATGGGGAACTGAATGAGGGACTGGCGAGCGATATTCACGTAATTCCTAACAAACACGCGAATACTGGCGGAGGGAGAGGGATTCGAACCCCCGGGACCGTTTCCGGTCCAACGGTTTTCAAGACCGCCGCCATCGACCACTCGGCCATCCCTCCGCGTCGTGGCTCGCGCCCATTCTAGCAGCGAGGCAGGAGGCGTCGAACTACCGCCCTCTCCGCCAAAGCGTTGACGCGTCTACGATATCCGACATCGGTCAGGGGCCCCGATCTCAGCATCGTTTCCCGATATCGCACACAGCCGCACCGCCTTGCCCGTGGCATCAAGATTGATGACGTCACGTTCGGCTCAATCAGAAGGCGGACTCCATCTCCCTCTCGCAGCTCGATTTGCGCGCATCCCGCGGCGGAAGCCGTAGCGGATCGGAAGCAGCCTCTGCCCTCGAGACGGTAGAGACCGGCCTTGCTGGCCCGCTTCCCGAAGCCGCCACACGGTCGAATCCATCCCGCTCGTCGACCCTCCGCTGGACCCTCGGCTTGATGCGTCCGTACGCTGGCGGCGTTTCCGTCCTTGCCGCGCTCTCGCTGGCGGAGGTGGGACTGCGCGCGCTCTCGCCGTGGCCGCTCAAGGCCGTCATCGATTCCGTCGTCGGGCACGATGCGCTGCCGCTGTGGCTTCAACCGTGGCTCCTCCCGGTGTCATCCGATCCCCGCGTGCGGGCGCTCGCTGGAATCCTGGCGTTCGGACTCGTGACACAGCTCACACATCAGGGCGTCCTGATGCTTCACACGCGGCTGCATGCGCGCATCGGGCAGGCAATGGTGTACACGCTGCGAGCGCGGCTCTTCTCACATCTCCAGAGCCTCTCGCTCGCGCACCACGATCGGACGCCGCGGGGAGACAACGTGTACCGCCTCGAATCGGATGCCACGTGCGTCGAACAGTTGCTGTTGAAGGGCCTGTTCCCGATGGCCTTCTCCGCCCTGACGCTCGCCGTCATGTTCTCGCTGCTCGCCAGCTTCGATGCGGCGCTGGCGCTCGTGGCGATGTCCATCGCTCCGCTGCTGTACCTGGCGATGCGGCTTCAGACGCGGCGGATGTCGACGGGAAACGAACGGATGCGCGAGCTCGAATCGCGCAGGGTCGAACGGCTGTACGAGAGCTTCTCTACCATTCGCCTCGTCAAGGGTTTTGCGCGCGAGCCGCACGAGCTGCGACGCTTCTCGGGGGCCGCGACCGATGCGATGGACGCACGCCTGCGACTGACCGCCCGTGACTCGCTGTACGCGTTCCTGATCAACGCCGTGACCGTCGCGGGAGGACTCGCTGTCATGGGGGTCGGGGCGATGCATGTGCTCGACGGCACGATCAGGCCGGGCACGCTGCTCGTTGTCATGGCATATCTCGGATACGTTTACGGGCCCATGACCGCCATTGCGAGCACGGCCGGTTCGATCCAGCAGGCGCTCGCTGGAGCGCGACGGGTGCGGCAGACGCTGTCGCTGCCAGGCGAGCGTGACGGCACGGCTGTGCTCGAGCGCAGCAGCGTGAGTGGTCGCATTACATTCGAGCACGTGAGCTTCGGATACGACGCGCCCGGGACGACGCTGCACGACGTCTCGTTCTCGGTGGCCCCTGGTGAAATGGTCGCCATCGTGGGGCCGTCAGGAGCCGGGAAAACGACGCTCGTCAGCCTTCTCACAAGGTTCATCGAGCCAGACGGCGGCCGCGTGCTGATCGACGGGGTGGACGCGTCCACCTACCGCCTGCAGTCGCTGCGCGAGCAGGTCGGGATCGTTCCGCAGGACGGTCTGCTGTTTGCCGGCACGATGGCGGAGAACATCCGCTATGGACGGCTCGATGCCACCGACGCCGATGTCATGGCGGCGGCCCAGGCGTCGGCGGCGTCGGATTTCATCACGCGCCTCCCCGGCGGCTACTCGAGCCAGATGGCGGAGGCCGGCGCGGGGCTGTCCGGCGGAGAACGCCAGCGGCTCGGGATTGCGCGCGCGTTCCTGAAGGACGCGCCAATCCTGATCCTCGACGAGCCGACGGCATCGCTCGATGCCGTGAGCGAAGCACGGGTGCTCGATGCGATTCGACGCCTCCGTGTCGGGCGCACGACGTTCGTGATCGCGCATCGACTGTCGACCGTTCGGGAGGCGGATCGGATCATCGTGATGGACCGGGGCGCACTGATCGCGCTCGGCACGCATGCGGAGCTGATCGGGACGTGCGCGCTCTACGCGGAGATGTGCCTCCGGCTGCAGTTCGGAGAGGTGGCGTGAACGCGGGCGTCAGGCTGCGGGCGGCGTCGGGCTCAGGCCCGATCGGCCGGGACTGCAGTCCAGGCTCTACATCAATTGTCGGCCGGCCCGGCCGCCGGCGCCCAGGCACCTGCCCGACTATTCCGGCTCGATGACCTCCAGGCCTCGCATGTACGGCCGCAGTACCTCGGGGATCACGATGGATCCGTCCTTCTGCTGGTAGTTCTCCAGGATCGCGATCAGCGTGCGGCCGACGGCGAGACCCGAGCCGTTCAGCGTGTGCACGAACTCGGCTTTGCCGGTGCCACCGGACCGGAACTTGATGCTGGCGCGGCGCGCCTGGAAAGCTTCCGTGTTGCTGCACGACGAGATCTCGCGGTAGGTGTCCTGGCTCGGCAACCACACCTCGATGTCGTACGTCTTGGCCGACGCAAACCCCATGTCGCCGGTGCAGAGCAGCACGGTTCGATATGGCAGGCCGAGCCGCCGTAGAATGCGCTCGGCGTCGGCCGTGAGCGCCTCGAGCTCGTCGTACGACGCCTCCGGCGTGGTGAACTTCACGAGCTCCACTTTGTCGAACTGGTGCTGGCGAATCAGGCCGCGCACGTCCGCGCCGTAGGAGCCGGCCTCGCTCCTGAAGCACGGCGTGTAGGCCGTGAACTTCAAGGGGAGCGTGCGGCCGTCCAGTATCTCGCCGCGGAACATGTTCGTGAGCGGCACCTCGGCAGTCGGTACGAGATAGAGGTCCCAGTCGCCGTCGATCTTGAACAGGTCGGCCTCGAACTTCGGCAGGTTGCCGGTGCCGAGGAGCGACGCAGCGTTCACCAGGAAGGGCGGCTCCACCTCGCGGTATCCGTGCTCGCGCGTGTGCACGTCGAGCATGAAGTCGATCAGCGCCCGCGAGAGGCGCGCCCCGGCGCCCAGCAGGAAGGCGAAGCGTGCGCGGGCAACTCTTGACGCCCGTTCGAAGTCGAGGATGCCGAGTGCGGCGCCGAGATCCCAGTGCGGCTTCGGCGTGAAATCGAAGGAGGGGGGCTCTCCCACACGACGGACTTCGGCGTTCTGTGACGCATCCCTGCCAACCGGCACGGATGTATGAGGCACGTTGGGAACCGTCAGGAGCACCCCGCGGCGGCCCTCCTCGAGGGTCTGCAGCAACGCGTCGAGCTCCTTGATCTGCTGGCCCCGCTGGCGGTTCGCGTCGAACACTCCGCTCGCGTCCTCTCCAAGTCGCTTCAGCCGCGCGACTTCTTCACCGGAGGCATTCTGGGCGCGCTTGAGCGTCTCCACCTCCACGATCAGTGCGCGGCGCCGCTCGTCGAGCGCGCCCAGCTCGGCGAGCAGGCCGCCGGCATCGAGGCCGCGGTTTTGCAGCGCTGTTCTGACGGTATCGGGGTTGTCACGAAGGACGGCCGCGTCGAGCATGGCGAGATCCTATACTAGTGGTCTAGCGATGCACGGCAGACGGCGGCGCCCCGGAGCGAAGGAGAAGCGCACGTGAAAAAGGCGATTCGCAAGGCCGTGTTTCCGGCAGCCGGTCTGGGCACCAGGTTCCTTCCAGCGACGAAGGCCCAGCCGAAGGAGATGCTGCCCCTCGTCGACAAGCCCATCATCCAGTACGGCGTCGAAGAGGCGCTCGCCTCCGGTGTTTCGAACATCATCCTCGTCACAGGCCGCGGCAAGAACGCCATCGAGGATCACTTCGACGTCTCGGTGGAGCTGGAGACATTCCTCGACGCACGCGGCAAGAAAGAGCAGCTCGAGGAAGTCCGGAAGATCTCGAACCTGATCAACTTCGCCTACGTGCGCCAGGGCGAGCCGCTCGGCCTGGGCCATGCGGTGCTCGTCACGCAGGAGCTCGTGGGAGACGAGCCATTCGCGGTGATTCTTGGCGACGATGTGATCGACGCCGAGCCGCCGGCGCTTCAGCAGATGATCGACGTCTTCAGCGAGGTCGGCGGCCCCGTGCTCGCGGTCGAGCGGGTGCCGCGCGACGAAGTCTCGAGCTACGGCATCGTGGCGATCGACGAGACCGCCATCCTCCCGCGCGGCGTGTACAAGGTGAGGGATCTGGTAGAGAAGCCGCCGAAGGAGGAAGCGCCCTCGGACCTCGCGATCATCGGCCGCTACATCCTCACACCCGATATCTTCGCGTCGCTGCGGGAAACCGCGAAGGACCGGACCGGCGAAATCCAGCTGACGAACGGTCTCCGTCATCTGCTGAAGAGCCGCCCCATTTATGCCTGCGAGATCGATGGCGTACGACACGACACGGGGAACAAGCTCGGGTTCCTGAAGGCGGTCGTCTACTTTGCGCTGCGGCGTCCGGACCTGTCCGGCCCGTTTGCGGAGTACTTGCGATCCGTCAGCGTGCAGGAGGTCGTCAACGAGAAGTGACGCGGGCAAGGGCCGCAGCGGGTCGGCCCAGAAGGAGTGCCCAGCTAGCCCGTGGTCATTCCTTCTTTGACGAAGCGGCCGCGGTCTTGCTCTCGATCCTGTTCTCGGTCTTGTTGTCGCTCTTGCTCACGGGCTGGGTGACACCGGCCTCGGCCGAGGGTTTCGCGGTCGCCGATTCGCCCCCACCGCTCTCGCTCTTTCCGGAGTTCGTGCTGCCCGTGGTGTCGCTCTGCGCCGTCTGCCCCTTCCTCGCATAGTCGGTGATGTACCACCCAGTCCCCTTGAACTGGATGGCGGGCGACGAAAACAGCTTCTCGACGGGGCCCTGTCCGCATGCGGGGCAGACCGAGATTGGCCCGTCCGAAAACTTCTGAATGACTTCGAACGCGTGCTGGCAGGCTTCGCAGCGGTATTCGTACAACGGCATGGCGGATCCGGTTCTGGTGGTCGCGTGGGGTTACTCGAGCACGTCGCCGCCGTCCCCGCCGAGCATCATCTGCCGGTGGGCCCAAAATGGGGCGGCGCCCTGCGCGAGCAGCGCGTCGTGGAACGACTTCATCGTGAATTTGGCGCCCTGCTGCGCCTTGACGTCCTTGCGCAGCTTCAGCAGCATCAACCGCCCTACAGAGTACACGAGGTACGTCGGGTCGAACGTGCCCCGTTCCGCCTCCCGCCGCGCACTCGCCTCTTCGAGGTAGGCCTCTTCCCTGAATAGCCGCACGCCCTGCTCCACGGAGAGGTCTTCGACGTGCAAGCGGATCCCGACGATGAACCGGACGAGACGAATGAGGGCCTCCTGCAGCTGTCCGAGCTTCAGCGTGGGATCCTCGCGGGCGAAGCCGGCCTCCATCATCATCTGCTCGCAGTAGTGCGCCCAGCCCTCCATGAAGGACGCCGGGGCGAAGAACAGCGACTTGCGCACCTTCGAATCGACCTGCCGGAGGTGCTGGTACTGCAGGAAGTGACCGGGACACACCTCGTGCATCGAGATTGCCCAGAGCGTGGGGTAGTTGAAGTCGCGCAGGTGCTCTTCCTGCCGGTCCGCGGGCCACGAGCGATCCACGTCGGTGACGTAGTAGTACGCGCGCGTCGGTTTGGTCTCGAACGGGCCGGCAGTCCACATGCTGGCCCACGACCACCGGTAGAAGTCGGGCGACGGTGCGACGAGCACGGGCTCGCCATCAGGGATGGTCACGAGCTTGTGGCGCTCGACGAATTGCGCGAGCTCGGTGATCTGCTGCTGCGCGGCCTTCGCCAGCTCGCCCGGGGCCGGATGGTTCTCCTTGAGGCGGCGCCACGCGTCAACCGGGTCCGTGCCGTTCAGACGGCCCGCGATCCGCCGGAACTCCTCCTGCGTGTCGCCAAGCTCCCGCAGCGCGATCGCCAGCAGGCGATCGGAAGCGAGGGTGATGCCTTCGTCCAGTTTCAGCTTCTGCTCGAACTTCTGGCGTCCGAGCCGGAACGATCCCCGCGCCTTGGGCGCCTGCTCCCGTTCCAGGTAGTCGATGTACCCCTGGATCGCCGTGGCTGCTTCGGTGGAGGCATCGGCGAGGTCTCCCAGCAGGTGGAGGTCATCGACCGCACTGAACGCCCGCGGGAGGTCTCGCTCGATGAACGTGAGCGTGCCCTTCAGCGTCTCGATCCCAACCTTGACGAAAATGCCGGGTGGGTCCTTGACGTTGTCGCGGGCCGCCTGGATGAGGCGCCCGGTCTGCCGCAGCTTCGAGAGCACACGACGGGCCCGCTCCGTGATCGGCGCGTAGGCGAACAGCGCCTGCACGGCGAGGCTCGACGCCAGAGTGTCACCGTAGAGCTGGGGGTTCCGCTCCCATGTCCGGATCTCCTCGGCCTCGAACATACGGGCCTTGATGTGAGCCGCGACAATCGGGTGCTCGATCCGCTCGACCGGCGTCAATCCGTCCTGCCGGATGTCGTTCAGCCGCCGCGCGAAGCCCGACAACGCACGGGTGTCGGCCTCGATCGCCGCCCGCCCGAGATCCTCGAGCAGGTCGTCGTGCGCGTGCACGCCGTCCAGCGCGGCTATGGTGGGGTGGACTTCCTGCAGATACTGCAGGTAGTCGTCGACAAAATGATGGAGGGGTTCCGAGGAATACATCGCAATCCGCAATGGTACAATAAGCGGCCTCCGCACGATGCCCGCAACGCTGTTTGTCGTTTCCACCCCCATCGGGAACCTCGAGGACATCACCCTGCGGGCGGTCCGGACGCTGCGGGAAGTGGCGCTGGTCGCCGCCGAAGACACGCGGCGCACCGGCCGCCTATTGCAGCATTTCGAGATCCGGACGCCGATGATCAGCCTGCACGAGCACAACGAACGCGCCAGGACACCTGGGCTGGTGAGCCGACTCCAGGCCGGCGAATCGATCGCGCTGGTATCAGACGCCGGTACACCGCTGCTCTCCGACCCCGGATTTCACCTCGTTCGCGAGGCGCTCAATGCCGGCATTCCCGTGCTGTCGGTTCCAGGCCCCTCATCGATCACAGCCGCACTCGCCGTTTCCGGACTTCCTGTCGAACGGTTCACCTTTTTCGGGTTCCCACCGGCGCGCAGGGGCCAGCGGGGAGCGTTCTTCGCCGGACTGACAGGACAGGCTGGCACGCTCGTGTTGTTCGAAGCGCCGCAGCGCATACGCCTGACGCTCGAAGACGTCCGGACGCACTTGGGCGAGCGGCGGGTCGTGCTCGCCCGGGAACTGACGAAAATTCACGAAACCGTGTCGCGCGGTTGGATATCCGAGCTGCTGGCGGGGACTCTCGAGGAAAGAGGCGAGTATGTAATTCTGGTATCCGACCAACAGCCAGACATGGATGATTCTGAACAGCCCGTCACTGATGCCGAGCTTAGGCAAAAATTTGGGAGTATGACCAATACTGGTGAGTATTCAGCTCGCGATGCGGTGGCAGCGCTGGCAGAGCAGTATCGCGTACCGAAGCAACGCGTCTACAAGGTCACAAGCTCCTAGACCGCGGAAACAGCCTGGCATGCATAGTGGTGAACAGCTCTGGTGCGAGTGTTCGGGACCTCGTACTGGGATGAATGGCGCGATATTCAGGCAAGACTCTGGAGAATCAGCGACCAAGCGCCCTCAGGTTGCAGGCATCCCCGATCAGGCGTGCCAATGACTGATATCCACGTCGTCGTGCTGGCGGCCGGGAAGGGCACCCGGATGAAATCGGAGTTGCCCAAGGTCCTGCACCAGATCTCCGGCACGCCCATCCTGGAGTACGTCCTGCGGGCGGCTGACGGGTTGACACCGGCGTCAGTAAGCGTGGTGGTTGGTCATAAGGCCGATTATCTGCAGTCACGGCTTCGTGATCGTGCGGGACTCCGGTTCGCGGTCCAGCAACCACAGCTCGGCACTGCGCACGCGGTCATGCAGACCGAGCCGCTGCTCGCAGGGGCGACCGGGACCATGCTGCTGCTCTCAGGCGACGTGCCGCTGCTCTCGACGGCCACGCTGCGGGCGCTTCTGACAGTGCATCAGGCGGAGGGGGCTGCCGCCACAGTGCTCACGGCCGTCCTCGAGCGCCCCTATGGCTACGGACGTATCGTCCGCTCGCATGGGCAGGTCGCGCGCATCGTCGAAGAGCGGGACGCCTCGCCCGCCGAGCGCGCTATCCGGGAAATCAACGCCGGTGTGTATGCCTTCGACTTGGAACCGCTCTTTCCGGCGCTGCGTTCCATCGCCTCCCAGAATGCGCAGGGCGAGTACTACCTGACGGATCTCGTGGCGATCTACCGGCGGCGGCGCCTCATGGTCGCGAGCGAGACAGTGGCTGACGCAACGGAGATTCGCGGCATCAACAGCCGCACCGAACTGGCGGAAGTAGGTGCACTCGTGAGACAGAAAAAGAACGAAGAGCTGATGGCGGCCGGCGTGACCCTCGTGGACCCGGCAACCACGTACGTGGATCCCGACGTGATCGTCGGCGCGGATACCGTGATCCACCCGAATGTGTATCTGGAGGGTCAGACGCGCATCGGCGCCGCGTGCGAGATCCACGCCGGCGTTCGCCTCGTGGACGCGACGCTGGGCGATCGCGTCACCGTCCTGAACTACACCGTGATCACGGATTCCGTCGTCGGTTCCGAGGTGCGGCTCGGACCGTTCGCTCACCTCCGCCCTGGTTCCCGGGTTGCCGCGGCGGCCCATGTGGGCAACTTCGTCGAGCTGAAGAAAACGGTTCTCGGAGCCGGATCGAAGGCGAGCCATCTCACCTACCTGGGCGACGCCACGATTGGCGAGGGCGTGAATATTGGTGCCGGAACGATCACCTGCAACTACGACGGCGTGCACAAGCACCCGACGATCGTCGAGGACGGTGCGTTCATCGGCAGCGACTCACAGCTGGTCGCCCCGGTTCGGATAGGCAAGGGCGCCTACGTCGCCGCAGGCTCCTCGATTGTCGAGGACGTCCCCGCCGGGTCCCTGGGCATCTCGCGCGGCCGCCAGGCAAACGTCGACGGGTGGGTGCAGCGAAGAAAGGCGGCGCAAGCCGTTGCCGGCAATCCGGCTGAGCCCGGCCCGGATCCTGCATCTCAACAGGGCGGTAGGCGGTAGGCGGTAGGCGGTAGGCGGTAGGCGGTAGGCGGTAGGCGGTAGCGGCAGGCAGCAGGCGACGGTTGGGGGTAACGGTTGACGGTTAAACGGTCGACTGTTGACGACGGGTCCCGGGAGACGACAAGAGCATGTGCGGCATCATCGGCTACATCGGCACCAGGCCTGTCCTGCCCGTGCTCATCGACGGACTGCGGCGGCTCGAATACCGCGGTTACGATTCGGCGGGCGTAGCGCTGGTGCGCGATGGCCGGATTGAGTTGCGGCGCAGCGCGGGTAAGCTGGCGCGGCTCGAGGCCGTCATCGACGCCGACCCGATCGACGGCGAGTACGGCCTCGGGCACACACGATGGGCCACGCATGGCCGGCCCACCGAAGAGAACGCGCACCCCCACCGCGATTGCACGGGCCACATCGTGGTCGTCCACAACGGCATCATCGAGAACTACCTCGATCTCAAACGCGACCTGCAGCGGGAGGGCCACCGCTTCGTCACAGAAACCGACACGGAGATCGTGGCGCACCTCCTCGAGCGTGAGATGCGAGGCGATGGTCTCGAGTGCGCCGTCAGGCGCGCCCTCGTGCACCTGCGCGGCCTGTTCGCCATCGTGGTCATGTCCACCGACGATCCCGGCAAGATCATTGCTGTCCGGAACGGCCCGCCGGTGGTGATCGGCATGGGCGCTGGCGAGTTCTTCGTCGCATCCGACATCCCGGCTATCCTGAGCCACACGCGCGACGTCGTGTTCCTCGGCGACGAGGAGATGGCGGTGGTGACGCGGAACGGCGTGGCGTTCACCGATGGGTCCGGGCGCCAGCTCTCGAAACCCGTGCAGCGTGTGCTGTGGGACCCGATCATGGCCGAACGCGCGGGCTACAAGCACTTCATGCTGAAGGAGATCTTCGAGCAGCCGCATGCGGCGCGCGAGACGATTCTCGGCCGTGTCTCGCTCGAGCAGGGTCACGTGTTCCTCGACGAGGTGGGCCTCGATGAGGCAACGCTGCAGGCCGTGGACAAGGTCGTCGTACTGGCGTGCGGCACATCCTGGCATGCCGGCCTCGTTGGCAAGCACATGATCGAGCAGCTGGCCTGGGTTCCAACCGAGGTCGATTACGGCTCGGAGTACAGGTACCGTGACCCTATCGTCGATGACCGCACGCTGACGATTGTGATCACGCAGTCGGGCGAGACGGCCGACACGCTCGCGGCGCTGCGTGAGGCCAGGAAGAAGGGGGCACGCAGCATCGCGATCTGCAACGTGGTCGGCAGCATGGCCACCCGCGAGGCCGACGGCACCGTCTACACGCACGCTGGCCCGGAGATCGGGGTGGCATCCACGAAGGCGTTCACCTCCCAGCTCGTGGCGTTGTACCTGCTCGCGCTGTACCTGGGCCAGGTGCGCGGGCGGCTGTCGCCCGACGCCGCGCGGCCGCACATCGAGGCGCTGCTGCACCTGCCGCATTTGCTCGACGAGGTGCTGAAGGCGAGCCCGCAGATGGAAGAGGTCGCCGCACGGTTTCACACCTGCAAGGACTTCCTGTATCTCGGACGCGGGATCAACTATCCGATTGCGCTCGAGGGCGCGCTGAAGCTGAAGGAGATCTCGTACATCCACGCCGAGGGTTATCCCGCCGGGGAGATGAAGCACGGACCCATCGCGCTCATCGACGAGCAGATGCCGGTCGTCGCCATCGCCCCACACGACGCGGTGTTCGAGAAGATGTTGGGCAACGTGCAGGAGGCAAAGGCGCGCGGCGGATCCGTCATCGCGCTGACCACCCCAGGGGACGACAAGCTGCCCCAGCTGCTCGATCTGTCGCAGGACGTAATCGTGACGCTGCCCGACGTGCCCGCGCTCCTGATGCCGATCGTGTCGGTCGTGCCGCTGCAGCTGCTCGCGTATTACATAGCCGTGCGGCGCGGGTGCGATGTCGATCAGCCGAGAAACCTCGCCAAGAGCGTCACGGTAGAATAGTCCGCGTACGCCGCGCCCGCACACTTCGCCTGCGCTGGCGAGTGTGCGGGTGTGGCTCTGAACGTCTGCCGGGCCGGCCCCATCCGTCCTCCTCCCGCGCCCGCGGTCATCTCTGGGTTCCCGCACGACAATGGATCTGCTCTCGTCTCTCAATCCCGAACAGCGCGATGCCGTGGTGCACACCGAGGGCCCCGTGCTGATCCTCGCCGGCGCCGGATCGGGGAAGACCCGCGTCATCGCGCACCGCATCGCGTACCTGGTGCAGCACGGCCTGGCGCGTCCGCACGAGGTGCTCGCCGTCACCTTCACCAACAAGGCGGCGGAGGAGATGCGGCAGCGCGTCGCGTTGCTGGCGGGCGGCGACACGTCGGGCATGTGGATCTCGACGTTCCACTCCCTCTGCGCGCGGCTGCTCCGGCGCGAAGCGCCGGCCATCGGCCTCTCGCGCGACTTCGTCATCTACGACTCGTCGGACCAGCTGTCCGTCGTCAAGCAGGCACTCCGGGACCTGAAGATCGACGACTCGTTCGTGCAGCCTCGGGCCGCGCTCGCTCGCATCAGCCAGGCGAAGAACACCATGGCCGGACCCGAGAGCTTCGTCAGCTGGAACCCCCGAGACGAGCAGATCGGGCGCGTCTACGCCTACTACATCTCCGCGCTCGAGAACTGCAACGCACTCGACTTCGACGACCTGCTGCTGAAAACGGTGCGCCTCTTCGAGACTTCGGCGCACACGCGGGACCGGTACAGCGAGCAGTTCCGGTTCGTGATGGTGGACGAGTACCAGGACACGAACCGGCCGCAGTACCTGCTGGTGCGCCGGCTGGCAGAGCGCCATCGCAATCTCTGCGTCGTCGGCGACCCGGACCAGTCGATCTACAAGTGGCGCGGCGCGGACCTGAAGAACATCCTGGATTTCGAGCGCGACTTCCCCGACACCTACATCGTGCGGCTGGAGCGGAACTACCGCTCCACCCAAATGATTCTCGATGCGGCGTCAGCCGTGATCAGCCAGAACCGCAACCGCAAGGACAAGCGGCTCTGGACCGATCGGAAGGGGGGCGCGAAGATTCTCTATTTCCGCGGTGGCGACGAGCTCGAAGAGGCCGACTTCATCATGAGGTCCACGCGCCGCGCGCTGTCGGAAGATCCGGAGCACCTCGTCGCCGTCCTGTACCGCACGAATGCGCAGTCGCGCGCGATCGAAGATGCGCTGATGCGGGCGGGCATGGCGTACCGCGTCGTCGGCGGCGTGCGATTCTACGAGCGGCGCGAGGTCAAGGATTCGCTGGCCTACCTGAAGGTCATCATCAATCCGCACGACGATGTCAGCCTACGACGCATCATCAACGTACCGGCGCGGGGGATCGGCAAGGGGGTCCTCGACGGCCTCGACTCGCTGCCGCCCCCTGCGGAGCCGCCGCCGCTGTTTTCAGCCGGCCTGGCCCCGTCCACCTCGGTACACTCGATGTGGACACGGCTGCTGCGGGCGATTGATGAGCGGCTGCTGCCGTCCCGCGCGATCGCCTCGCTCGCCGCCTTCCGCGACCTGATCGTGGCGCTCACCGACGTGGCACGGCGCGATCCCGTTTCGATCGCGCTCGGAAAGACGCTCGATCAGAGCGGCTACCTGGCCGACCTGCGCGAGGAGCGCAGCGAGGAAGCCGAGGGTCGGATCGAGAACCTGATGGAGCTCGTGTCGGCCGCGCGGGAATACGAGAACCGCGACCCTGAGGCGTCGATCGGCGGCTTCGTCGATCAGCTGTCACTCCTGTCGGACATCGACGAGGCGCAGGGCTCCGTCGACGCGCGGATCTGGCTGATGACGATGCACAGCGCAAAGGGGCTGGAGTTCCCGGTGGTGTTCATCGCGGGCCTGGAGGAAGGCCTCTTCCCGCACTCGCGGTCGCGCGAGGACGAGGCGGAGCTGGAGGAGGAACGGCGTCTGTGCTACGTCGGGATGACTCGCGCGCGTACGCGCCTGGTGCTCACGAGCGCCGCGCGCCGGCGCGTGTTCGGCGACTACCAGCCGACCGAGCCATCACGCTTCCTCGAGGAGATTCCGCAGGAGCTGATCGAGCAGGCCCCCGGGACAGCCACCGGCTACCAGGGCTCACTCCACCAGCACTACGAGTTCCGGACCGACCCATATGGACGCGGGAGTCGAACCGCAGGCCGGCGCAGGCCGCGCGAGGATGCAGCGCCCCCTCCGTTCCGCTACGAGGAGGAAGACCAGTCCTCGTCGCCGGCGCTCAGGCCCGGCGCGCGCGTGCGACACGCGCAGTTCGGCCTCGGCACGGTGGTCAGTGTCGAGCGCCTCGACGACGACGCGCGGCTCGTCGTCCGCTTTTCGATCGGTCAGAAGACTCTCCGCGCCAAGTTCGCAAAGCTGGAGATGGCCTGACCGGGGTCGGATCAGCTAGGACGTCTTCGGAGCCTGCGCCTCTCTCACCTTCGTGATGATCCAGCGACCGGTGAGCGTCTCCCCCTTTGGGTCCTTCATGATGGTCCGCGAGGCGGTGACCACGAGGTTCTTGCGCACCGTCTGTCCATCCGGCAGCTTGACGGCGGCATCGAGGGTGATGTCCTTCTCGATGATATCGCCCACATAGTCAGCCACGTCTGGCGTGGGTCCATTCGGCTTGGAGAGACTCAGCTCGGCGAGGCTCTTCACGCGGCCCAGGCTGACGCGCGCATCCGATACCGCCTTCAGGTGCTTCAGCTCGTCCTCCCGCCACTTCGACCACGTCGCCTGGACGGTAGCGTCCCTCTTGGGCACCGGGGCGTTGCTGGACTCCAGCTTCTCGATGCGTTTGATGGCATCGAGGTTGGCTCGCTGGAAATCGTACTTCTCCCGCGCGAACGCTTTTTGGGAAGCGCTCGCTTCGTCAAACTTGTTGTCGTACTGCTTCAGGGGGAGCGGTGACACGTGCTCGGCGGCCACGTTCAGCACGGTGAATTCAGTCACTTGTCCATCGCGGTTCGGATCGAAGCTGGCGGTGGCGAACGACCCGAGAGCCGCGTGATCGCGGAGCCGGGATGCGCGGAAGAAGTCCCTGACGATCTTCTCATCGGGGCTGACGCTGCACGCCAAAGCCGCCGCCAGCGTCGTGACGGACAGAAGCAGTGCAAGAGACGTTCGGACATGCCGGCCCATATCAGCCCTCCTTGGGCAGTACGCCCTGGTCTACTCGTTGTCGATCGGGTCGGTGCTCGCCGGACTGGATCCGCCGGCCGCCGGATCGGGACCATCCGGACTGGCAGACAGGTCCTCCACTCCGCCCTCTGTTTCCTGCTCCTCGAGCCGGGCCACCGACACGGCGCGGTCACCCTCGTCCATGTCGATGAGACGGACGCCCTGTGTGTTGCGGCCGATGATGGAGACGTTGCGCGCCGGCGTCCGCAGGACCATGCCCTGCTGCGTGATGAACATCACCTCGTCGGTCTCCGTCACGCAGGCCACGCCGACCACACGGCCGTTCCGGCCGGTCGTCTGGATGTTGATGATGCCCAGTCCGCCCCGCCCGGTCACACGATACTCGTCGATCGCCGTCCGCTTCCCGTAGCCGTTCTCCGTCAGCGTCAGCACGGCTGCGTCGTCACGCAGCACCTCCATCGCGACCACGACGTCGTCGTCGCGGAGCTCAATCCCGCGCACGCCGTAGGTGCCACGGCCCGTCGTGCGCACGTCCGCTTCCTCGAACCGGATCGCCATACCGTTGCGGGTCGCGATCAGGACGTGCCCGGAGCCGTCGCTGATGGACGCCGCGATGACGGCGTCGTCCTCCTCGATGCCCATCGCGATGATGCCACCGGCCCGCGGATTGCTGAAGGCCGGCAGCGCCGTCTTCTTGATCACCCCGCGGCGGGTGCCCATCACGACGAACTTGCCTGCTTCCCAGTCGCGGACCGTCAGGACGGCCGCGATGCGCTCGTGGGGCTGCATGGACACGAGGTTCGCGATCGCCTTGCCTTTGCCGGCCGCCATCACCTCCGGGATCTCATGGACCTTCAGCCAGTATGCCCGGCCGCGATCCGAGAAAATCATCAGGTAATCGTGGGTGGAGGCGACGAAGAGGTGCGCGACAAAGTCCTCTTCCTTGGTCTTCATGCCGATGCGGCCGCGTCCGCCCCGCCGCTGGCTGCGGTACGTCGTGATCGCCGTCCGCTTGATGTACCCGGTGTCACTCACCGTGATGGCGACGTCCTCCTCGGCGATGAGGTCTTCGATCCGCAACTCGCCTTCGGCTTCGAGGATCTCGGTGCGGCGATCGTCCGAGTACTTCGTCTGGACCGCGAGCAGATCCTCGATGATGAGCTGCATCAGCCGCTCGTCGCTGGCGAGAATGCCTCGCAGATGCTCAATCGTCTTCAGCAGCTCGGCGAGCTCGTCGAGAATCTTCTGCCGTTCGAGCCCGGTCAGGCGCTGCAGCTGCATCTCGAGAATGGCCTGCGCCTGCAGCTGCGAGAGCCCGAACTCGCGCATCAGTCCGTCACGGGCCTCGGGCGTGCTCTTCGAGCCGCGGATCAACGAGATGACGGCATCGAGGTGATCGAGCGCGATCCGCAGCCCCTCGAGTATGTGCGCACGCGCCTCCGCTTTGCGCAGCTCGAACTCGATGCGGCGGCGAACGACCTCGCGGCGGAACTCGATGAACTGCTCGATGAACTCGAGCAGGTTCAGCACGCGCGGCCGTCCGCCGACGATCGCGAGCATGATGATGCCGAAGCTCGTCTGAAGGGCGGTGTGCTTGTACAGATTGTTCAGCACCACCTCCGGCATCTCGCCCCGCCTCACCTCGATGACGATGCGCATGCCGTCGCGGTCCGACTCGTCGCGCAGGTCGGAGATGCCCTCGATCACCTTGTCGCGTACCAGGTCTGCAATCTTCTCGATCAGACGCGCCTTGTTGACCTGATAAGGGATCTCCGAGACCACGATCGAGGTCTTGTCACCCTTCTTGGACTGCTCGAACTCGTGCCGCGCACGCAGCAGCACGGAACCCCGGCCCGTGCGAAACGCGTCCACGATGCCCTGCCGCCCGACGATATAGCCGCCGGTGGGGAAATCGGGCCCGGTCACGATCCGCAGCAGTTGCCGAAGGCGCTCCTCGCGTGTGGTCGTCCGATCCCCTTCGTCGCTGACGTTGGAGGCCGGGAGCCCCAGCGCGATGCGGCGGCTCACCTTCTGCTGCTCGCCGATGACGTAGATGATTCCGTCGATCACCTCGCGCAGGTTGTGCGGCGGGACGTTCGTCGCCATGCCGACGGCAATGCCAGACGACCCGTTGACGAGGAGATTCGGAATCGGCGCGGGCAGCACCGTCGGCTCCTCGGTGGTTTCGTCGTAGTTGGGAACGAAGTCGACGGTCTCCTTGTCGAGATCGCCCATCAGCTCTTCGGCAAACGCCTGCAGCCGCGCCTCGGTGTAGCGCATTGCCGCGGGCGGATCCCCGTCGACCGAGCCGAAGTTCCCCTGGCCGTCCACCAGGGGATACCGCATGTTGAAGTCCTGCGAGAGCCGAACGAGCGTGTCGTAGATCGAGGCGTCGCCGTGCGGGTGAAAGTTGCCCATCACCTCGCCGACGATCTTGGCGCACTTGCGATACCCGCGGTTCGACGCCAGTCCCATCAGCCGCATCCCGTAGAGCACGCGGCGGTGGGCTGGCTTCAGCCCGTCGCGTACGTCGGGCAGCGCTCGGCCAATGATCACGCTCATCGCGTAATCCATGTACGAGCGCTTCATCTCGTCTTCGATGTTGACGGGGAGCTTGGAGGAGGCGAAATCCATGGTGATAGACGGGAAGATGGCTACAGGCTACTGGCTGCGGGCTACAGGCCTGATCGGACTGCAGGCTGCAGCCTGCGGCCTGCAGTCCTGATTAAACGTCCAGGTTTTTTACATCCAGCGCGTTTTCTTCGATGAACCGACGGCGGGGCTCGACCTGATCGCCCATCAAGGTCGTGAACATCTGGTCGGCCTCCGCGTGATCCTCGGCGCGGACCTGGAGCAGCGTCCGCACTTCGGGCTTCATCGTGGTCTCCCACAGCTGTTCGGGATTCATCTCGCCGAGTCCCTTGTAGCGGTTCACCGCGAGGCCCTTCTTGCCTGCCGCGATGAAGAACTCGACGAGCGCCTCCACGTTCTCGATGCGCACGTTCTGGTCGTTGATGCTCGCGCGCGAGCGCACGCGCTCCGTCGGCTCTGCCGCGAGCTTGCTCATCGGGTCGAGAGGTGCGCCCCCGATAGCGGTATCGTCTGCGCCAGCTGCGTCCACCTCACCCTCGGCCTGCGGGTCTTCCCCACTGCCGATCGTCGACACGATCATCGAACCCTGCAGCCGGTCGCTGATGTCCCGGTACGTCTGGGACAGGGCGCGGTATTCCGCCGTCGTCACGAACTCGCCGGTGACGTGCTGCCGTCGCGAGTAGCCATTATGGCGGTCTTCGACGAGCAATTGCAGGCTGTCGTGCTCCTCGTCGGCCTGTATGGTGATGGCGCGAAGCGGACTGCTCAACTCGGCGACCATCTGCTCGAGATTGTCGCGCTCGCTGAAGAAGTTGCGCTCGCGTACCTCCCGAGCGAGCAGGAACTCCACGATCTCACGTGCATACCCGCGCCGTTCGACGACCTGCATGTACTTGCGGTAGTTGATCAGCTTGTGCAGCAGCCGTTCGAGCTCCGGGCCCGACACCGGCGGAGCATCCTCACCGCCGAAGCGGACGGCACGCGACTCCGTCGCGCGCCGAATCAGATACGACTCGAGCTCGCGATCGTCCTTGATGTAGGTTTCGGACCGGCCGCGCTTGACACGATACAGCGGGGGCTGGGCTATGTAGATGTACCCATGGTCGATGAGCGCGGGCATCTGGCGGTAGAAGAACGTCAGCAGCAGCGTGCGGATATGTGAGCCGTCGACGTCCGCGTCGGTCATCACGATGATCCGGTGATACCGCAGCTTCGTCAGATCGAAGTCCTCCGCACCGATACCGCTGCCGAGCGCCGCGATCATCGTCCGAATCTCCTCGCTCCCCAGCATCTTGTCGAATCGGGCTTTCTCGACGTTCAGGATCTTGCCCTTGATCGGCAGGATCGCCTGGAACCGCCGATCGCGCCCCTGCTTGGCGGAGCCACCGGCGGACTCGCCCTCGACGATGTACAGCTCGCTGAGGGCGGGATCCCGTTCCTGGCAGTCGGCCAGCTTCCCGGGCAAGGTACTGCTGTCGAGCGCACCCTTGCGCCGGACGAGGTCGCGCGCCTTACGCGCCGCGTCGCGCGCGCGCGCCGCGTCCACGGCCTTCGAGATGATCTTCCTCGCAACCGCCGGCGTCTCTTCGAGGTATGTCCCGAGCTTTTCGTTGACGATCTGCTCGACGATCCCCTTGACCTCCGTGTTGCCAAGCTTCGTCTTGGTCTGACCTTCGAACTGGGGCTGCGGGATCTTCACGCTGATGATCGCGACGAGCCCCTCGCGGATGTCGTCGCCGCCGACGCTTTCCTTCAGGTCCTTCGCGAGGTTGTTCAACGCGGCGTACGCATTGATCGTCCGGGTCAACGCTGAACGGAAGCCGGAGAGGTGCGTACCGCCTTCATGGGTGTTGATGTTGTTGGCGAACGTGTAGACCGTCTCCGAATAGGCGTCGTTCCACTGCAGCGCAATCTCCACGTCAATCCGGTCCTTGTGCGCCTGCATGTAGATGGTCTGATCGTTCACGACCGCCTTGTTCTTGTTCAGGTGCGTCACGAACTCGCGGATCCCACCCTCGTAGTGGAACCGGTGGCTCTTCCCCTGATCCCGCTCATCGTCGAGGGTGATGGTCAGACCGCCGTTCAGGAACGCCAGTTCCCGGAGGCGCTGCGCAAGCGTGTCGAAACTGAACTCGGTCGACTCGAAAATCTGCTGATCGGGCTTGAACCGGACCTTCGTGCCGCGCCGCTTCGTGGTTCCTGCCGTCTGCAGATCCGTCTGCGGCTGACCCCGCTGATAGCTCTGCTGGTAGACCTTTCCGTCACGCCAGATCTCGAGATCGAGTTCTTCCGACAACGCGTTCACTACGGATACACCGACCCCATGCAGCCCGCCCGAGACCTTGTAGGCGTCGTTGTCGAACTTGCCGCCGGCGTGGAGAACCGTCAACACCACTTCGGCCGCCGACTTCCCGCTCTCATGCATGTCGACAGGAATGCCACGACCGTTGTCGATGACGGTCACCGAGTTGTCGATGTGGATCGTGACATTCACCAGGTCGCAGTAGCCGGCCAGAGCCTCGTCGATGGAGTTGTCCACGACCTCGTACACAAGGTGGTGCAGACCCGGTTCGCCCGTCGAGCCGATGTACATGGCTGGACGCTTGCGCACCGCTTCCAGGCCCTCCAGCACCTTGATCTTATCGGCACCGTAATTTCCATCAGACCCGTTGTGGTCCGCAGACACGAGCCCAGAATCGTCGAGGGAGACGGGCGGAGCGGAAGCGGGATCAGTCTTCAGTGGATCGACGTGCGACACTCAGGATTCCTCGATAGGTTCTACAGATGTTCACAGCGCTTCGGGCGCTGCTCGCAGTTCAGCACACGAGGCAGGCGTGGCCGGCCACGCGCTGGCGCAGCAGCGCGCCCCTCAAATGCGCATCGGCATGATCACGTAGGTGTATTCGTGACCCGCCGGCGGATTCACCGGGCGCATCAGCGCCTGGCTGACCTCGTCCTTCAACTCGAGTGCGACCGCGTCCGTCTCGACTACGCTCAGGAAGTCGAGGACGTATTGCGCGTTGAAGCAGATCTGCATGGCCGGTCCGCTGTACTCGATATTCAGCTGTTCCTTGGCCTCACCGAACTCCGGGCTGCTCGATGTGACCTCGACCTTGCCGCCTTCGATCAACAGCTTGACGGCCCGGGAGCGCTCGTTCGACAGGAGTGCGACACGCTTGATGGCGCTCGTCACACGATCGCGCTCGAACTCGATACGCTTGTCGTTGCCCTTCGGAATCACGCGTTCGTACGCCGGGAACTGCCCGTCGATCTTGCGGGAGATGAGCAGCCGCTCGCCGACCTGGAAGAACAGGTGGTTCTCCCCCTGTTCATAATGGATTGCTTCGTCTCCCTCGCCGAGCAGCCTCGAGAGTTCCATCAACGTCTTCTTCGGGAGGATGACCTTCAACTCCTCGGCCCGTTCAGCCGATTCGCGCGGGACGGTCACAAGGGCCAGCCGATGGCCATCGGTTGCAACGAGCGTCATATTCGCCGCTGTGAGCACCAGCTGGGCGCCGTTCAGGAAGTACCGCGTGTCTTCGCTCGTAATCGCGAACTGGGTGCGCGCCACCATCTCGCGGAACACCTTCCCGGGGAGCGTCGCCACGCCGGTTCCCGCAGCGTCCGGCACCGTAGGGAAGTCCTCCCGAGGAAGCGTCTGCATCTTCGAGTCGAACCGGTCTGCCGCCACCGTGACCGTGGTGTTCTGATGCTCGATGCGCACATCCGTATCCGGCAGCGCCCGGACAATCTCGAAGAACTTCTTGGCCGGCAGGGTCAAGGATCCTGGCCGGGACACGGAGGCGGCACAACGGGTGCGTAGTCCGACCTCCAGGTCCGTCGCCAGCATCCGCACCTCATCACCCGACGCCTCCATCAGCACATTGGCCAGGATGGGGATGGTGTTCTTCCGCTCGACAATCCCCTGGAACAGCTGAAGTTCCCTCAGCAGGTCATTCTTGCGGACGACGAGTTCCATGTGGTGCTGACCTCGCGGAAGTGAGGCGCCTGGCGCCCCGTGTTCCCTTGTACGAACGGAGAGGAAAAGAAGAACAAGAAATTATACTGAAAAGAGGTGCTGTTGAAAAGTATTTCGGCGAGCCTTAGTTCTTCTCCCTCTAGAACTTACGGTGCGACAGATCCTGTGGAGAACCCGTGGCCCGGCCAGCGCTGGACTGTGGGAATCGCGCGGCCGGCCGGACGCCCCCAGCCAGGCGAACGGGCGAGCTGTTGATACCTGTGGAAAACTGCTCTGTGCTAGCGGAACGACTCGAGCAGGGTGTTGATGATGCTGTTGAAGTTCGAATCGCGCTTCCGCTGCTCCTCGACCTTCCGTACCGAGTGGATGACGGTCGAGTGGTGCTTCCCGCCAAAGCTCCGGCCGATCTCCGGCAACGATGCATGCGTGAGCGCCTTGCACAGGTACATCGCGACCTGTCGGGGAACGGTGACCGATTTCGCGTTGTTGCGGGATTTCAGGTCGATGACGCGCAGCCTGTAGAAATCCGCCACGAACTTCTGGATAACGTCGATGGTCACGGCCTTCTCATCGTGCCCGAGAACGTTCTTGAGGACCTCCTGGGCGAGCGGAAGCGTGATCTGCTGGCCCGTGAGCGAGGCGTAGGCAACGAGACGGATGAGCGATCCCTCGAGCTCCCGGACGTTGGACTTGATCTTCCCTGCGATGTAGATGGCGACACTGTCCGGCAGCGGGACGGCTTCGGCCTCGGCCTTTTTCTTCAGGATCGCCACCTTCGTCTCGAGGTCAGGCGGCTGAATGTCTGCGATCAGGCCCCACTCGAATCGTGAGCGCAGTCGTTCCTCGATGGCCTGGATCTCGTTGGGCGGACAGTCGCTGCTGAGCACAATCTGCTTCTGCGCGTCGTGGAGCGCATTGAACGTATGGAAGAACTCGTTCTGCGTCCCGTCCTTTCCCGCGATGAACTGGATGTCGTCAACGAGCAGCACGTCGACACTACGGTAGCGCTCACGGAAGTCCATCGACCGGTCATAGCGCATCGCGTTGATCATCTCGTTCATGAACCGCTCAGCCGAAATGTAGGTGAGTTTCGCACCCGCGAAGTGTTCCAGCACGTATCGGCCGATCGCGTGCATCAGGTGCGTCTTGCCGAGCCCGACGCCTCCATATACGAACAGCGGGTTGTACGAACGGGAGGGCGTTTCGGCGACCGCACGGGCTGCCGCATGCGCAAATTGATTCGACGACCCGACGATGAACGTGTCGAACGTGTAGCGGGAATTCAGGCCGGAACTGCCCGTAATCGGCGCGGGGACGAAATCCGTTGCCTGCTCGAGCTCGGCGGGTGTGACGTTGGGAACCTGCGGCTCGGGGGCGACCTCCGTCACGAACTGAACTACTCGCGCTTTGCCGAGCTCGTTCAGCGCCTCCGCGATGACGCCCGCGTAGTGCTTCCCCAGCCAGTCCCTGAAAACGGCGTTGGGAACCCGCACCAGCAACTCGTCCCCGTGGTCCACGACAAAGGTCGTCGGCTTGAACCAGGTGTAGAAGCTGTGCCGATTGACCTTGTTTTCGATCCGGGTCAGGACCTGGTCCCAAATATCCCCTGTCACCATCGTCTTCATTCCAAAGCAGCCAAAACACTGGTGAGCTGGCGACTTTCGCCTCGGCTATCGGCAGCGAGGACGCGATGTCTGGTGTCCAACGTGGCTCCAAGCCCGGAAAAACAAGGCCCGCAAACCCTTTCGCCATGCGGGAATACCGGCAAAATCAGCCTCCGGCCGATCGGCTCGACATCGATCACCCGGTTTTCCACAGTTTTTTCCACAGTTGTGGAAAACCTGGCGGAGACCTCAAACCTTGCGGGGGCCGTCATGTGAGAGCGCTGGATTCTCGCGCGGCGGGAGGACGACTCTAACACACCCGAGGCCCCTCTGCGACAGAGGGTCGATGCACTGGGAAAATCTTGCCGGCACGGACCTCGTCCCCGCGGAGAGGGGCGCCTGGTCCCCGCGCGTTGACACGCGTGGAACGGCTTGATTACCATTGTCAGTTCACCATGGTCGCGGAGCGTTGCAGCGCGCCCTTCGACCCAGAATCCGGGTTACTCCATGAAGCGTACTTTTCAGCCGAACAACCGCCGGCGTCGCCGCACTCACGGCTTCCTGGTTCGCATGAGCACGAAGAATGGGCGCCTCGTGCTGAAACGGCGCCGTGCAAAAGGCCGAAAGCGCCTCAGCGTGTCGTCACCGCGATAACACGGGCGCGGCCCAGAGGCCAGTGCCCATGGATCACCGCTTTCGCGCGGGCAGCCACATTCGCCGCCGTCCCGAGTTTCAGCACGTGTACGAAACCGGCACGAGGCTGCATGGCCGGTTCATGACGGTGTTCGTCCTGCCGCGGGCCGACGGCCGGACGCGGCTCGGGATTGCCGCGACGAAGAAACTCGGTGGCGCGGTCGTCCGCAATCGCGCCAAACGCCTGGTGCGGGAAGTATTCCGGCAGCACGCAAACCCCTCGGGTCTGGACATCGTGGTGGTACCGCGCTCGGCACTCCTCGACGCCCCCATCCGCGCTATTGAGTCTGACTATGCGAGCTGCGTGGACCGCCGCGCGCGCCGGACACGACCACCGTCTTGAGGCGGGCGTGACGGCTCGGGCTGCGCTGATTGTGCTCAGCGGCTACAAGCTGCTGCTATCCCCGGTGTTCGCCGGTTCCTGTCGTTTCACACCGTCCTGCTCGACATATATGGCCGGCGCCATTCGAGAGCACGGCGCCCTTCGTGGCGCGTGGCTGGGCGTGCGGCGGCTCTTGCGGTGTCATCCATTCGGTGGTCACGGGTTCGATCCGGTTCCGCCGACTCGACCCTGAAATTCATGGAAAAACGCGTTCTCCTCGCCGTGTTTCTGTCATTCCTGGTGTTGTACGGGTACCAGGCACTGTTCCCCCCGCCCAAGCCACTGCCAGCCGGCACGTCGCAGGCTGCCAGACCGGGGGCTGGAGCAGCAGCCCCCGGGGTTCCGGGAACCACCCCCCCGGTGTCGCCGCCTCCTGCAGCCGCTCCCGTCGCACCCGTTTCCGCCGCAGGTTCGCCCGAAGCCCTGGTGACGGAAGAAAGGGAGCGAACCGTCACGGTCGACACGGCCGATGTCACGGCGGTGTTCACGAACCGCGGGGCGCAGATTCTCAGCTGGCGGCTGAAGCACTACAACGACGATCACGGCCGGCCGGTGGATCTTGTTCCCGCGGGTCTCCCGCGTGATACGCCTCGGCCGTTTTCGCTCCGGGCGGAAGATCCCGCGATCACGGCCCGGCTGAACTCGGCGTTCTACAAGGCGACGGATGGTGGAGCCGCCGCGCCGGATCGCATCCAGGTGACGACTCCGCTCAGTCTCTCCTTCGAGTTCCAGGACGCCGACGGCTTGCACGCGCGGAAGGTGTTTCAGTTCCAGCCGCAGGGCTACATCCTCACGTATAGGTCCGAGATGCGGAGCCGTCTGCGGGTGTTGAACCCGGTCGTGCTCTGGGGGCCTGGCCTTGGTGACACGGTGCACGTTGCCGGCGAGAAGAGCTCCTTCACGACCTATGTGCAGAGCCCGCAGCCGATCCTCATGAAGGACGGCAAGGTCGAGCGGATCGCCATCCCGCAGCAGCAGCCCAGCCATCAGGGCACGTTCCCGTTCGCCGGGGTCGACGACCACTACTTCATCGCGATGGCCGTCCAGCCAGGGCCTGCGCGGGTGCAATACGCGACGGTGCGCGAATCGCTGCCCGGCGAACCCGGGCGACAGCGCGACATGGTGGCGTGGGAGGTGCTCTTCGCCAAGCCTCCCGAGAACGCGCGGTTCTTCTACGGCCCGAAAGACTTCGACGTGCTGGCGAGCGTCGATCGAACCCTCGTCAAGGTCATCCACTTCGGCATCTGGGACTTTCTCGCCGTGCCGCTGCTGCGTGCGCTCCAGTGGATCCACGGGTACATCGGGAACTACGGGTGGTCGATCATCATCCTGACAGTCCTGATCAACCTGGTCATGTTCCCGCTGCGCCACAAGAGCGTGGTGTCGATGCGGCGGATGCAGGAACTCCAGCCCCAGATCAAAGCGATCCAGGAACGGTACGCCAAGATGAAGGTGACCGATCCCGAGCGCCAGAAGATGCAGGCGGAGACGATGGCGCTGTACAAGGAGAAGGGGGTCAACCCCGCGAGCGGATGCCTGCCCATGCTGCTCACGATGCCGGTGCTGTTCGCGTTCTACTCGCTGCTGTCGGTTGCCATTGAGATGCGCGGCGCGCCGTTTGCTCTCTGGATCAGGGACTTGTCCACGCATGATCCGCTCTACATCACGCCGCTCATCATGGGCGCAACGATGTTCCTGCAGCAGAAGATGACGCCGATCGCCGATCCGGCGCAGGCGAAGGTGATGATGCTGACGCCGTTCATGTTCCTGTTCTTCTTCCTGTGGGCACCGAGCGGGCTGGTCGTCTACTGGACGGTGAGCAACCTGCTCGGCATCGGTCAGCAGTTCGCCACCAATCGCATGATCGGAGCGCCGGTGGTGAAGCAGGTCCGCCCGCCTGCGGAGCGCCGGATGAAGACTGCCGGAGCGGGCCGGTCCGAAGACGCACGCAAAGCCTGAGGCGACGTATGAGCACAGACATCCGCGAGGACCTGGCGACGTTTCTCCAGGAGCTGACCGCGGCGATGGGCGTGCCGCTGACTGCGGCGGTGAGCGAATCGGGAGAGACCTATCGCATCGACCTCCAGGGGGACGGGGGCGAACTGCTGCTCTCGCAGCGTGGCGAGCCGCTGAAGGCGCTCCAGCACATTGTCAGCACGGCGTTCCGCCGGCAGCTCGGAGAGGAAGGGCGCGTGCTGGTCGATTGCCAGCACTTCCGTCGCGACAAGGACAACGAGCTGCAGCAGATGGCGCGGTTCCTCGCCAGCAAGGCCGTCCGTACCGGGGCGCCACAGGAGATTGGCCCGCTCAACGCGTACGAGCGCCGCATCGTGCATCTCGCCGTCGCCGAGGAAGGCGCCAGCTCCGAGAGTGTCGGGGACGCGGCGGTCAAGACGGTCATCATCAGCCCGAAGTAGCCCGCGCGCGGGCCGCTGCCCAATGTTTTCGACGACCGACACGATCGCGGCCATCGCGACGGCAGCCGGCCGCGGCGGCATCGGCGTCGTACGTATCAGCGGCCCCGATGCCCAGGGGGTGGGCGGCGCCGTGCTCGGCAGGTCCTCTCCCCTAGCGCCACGTCACGCCACCTTCGCGCGACTCCGCGTCGGCGCCGGCCGTGCCAGCGTGGGCGACCACGTCGTGGCCACGTTCTTTCCCGCTCCGCACTCATTCACAACGGAGGACACCGTGGAGATCAGCGCGCACGGAAGTCCCGTGGTGCTGGCCTCGATTCTCGACGCATGCGTGCGCCACGGCGCCCGGCTGGCGGCGCCTGGCGAGTTCACGTTTCGCGCGTACGTTCACGGCAGGATCGAGCTGACGCAGGCCGAAGCGGTCGCCGACCTGGTGGAGGCGGTCACGCCGTTGCAGGCCCGAACGGCCTTCGACCAGCTGGAAGGGTCGCTCGCAACGGCGATCTGCGGCCTGAGCGAGACGCTGCTCGATCTCACCGCGCGGCTCGAGGCCTCCCTGGACTTCCCGGACGAGGGCTACCATTTCATCGACCCCGACGAGATCCTGCACGCGGTCGCACGCCTGCGCGGCGACGTGCGCGACCTGCTCGCGCGAGCCGACGAGGGTCGGGTGATCCGGGAGGGGCGTCGCGTCGTGCTCGCGGGGCCGGTCAACGCCGGGAAATCGAGCCTCTTCAACCAGCTGGCGGGGCTCGACCGCGCGATCGTGGCGGACACTCCGGGTACCACGCGAGATCTGCTGGTGGAATCGGTCGATCTCGGCGGCGTCCCCGTGACTCTCGTCGACACGGCAGGGCTCCGCGAGCCCGGCAGCGAGGTCGAGGCGGAAGGGGTCCGGCGCGCGGAACGGGCGGAACAAGGTGCGGCGGTCACTTTGCTGGTGCTCGATGGTTCGCAGCCACTGCTTCCAGAACATCGCGACCTGCTGCGGCGTACGGAGCGCCAAACGAGGCTCCTCGTGTCGAACAAAGCCGACCTCCCGGGAGCATGGACGGGCCGGGATGCAGGTGTGGAGGATGTCTGGCGGACCTCCGCACGGACGGGCGCCGGGCTGAAGGCCCTTCGCGCAGCCATCGGCGAGGCCCTGGGCAGAGGAAATGCCGAAGCCGACCTGCCCAGGGTCACCAACGTCAGGCACGCGGCGTTGCTGGGCCGGGTTGCCGCCACACTGGATTTTATACTGACTGACCTATCAGAGCCCGCCGACCGACCTCCCGAGGAGGTTGTCGTCCAAGGTTTGACGACGGCCAGGGCGCTGCTGGAGGAGATTTCGGGAGCGAGAACGCCAGAAGACGTGCTGGCGCATATCTTTGCGAGATTCTGCATAGGCAAGTAATCATCGCCCGACCTGAGAATCCCATGAACCATCGATACGACGTCATCATCGTCGGGGCAGGCCATGCCGGGTGTGAAGCCGCCTGGGTCGTGAGCCGATTGGGCCTCAGCGTTGGTCTGTGCACGCTGACTCTGGATACTATTGGTCACATGCCCTGCAATCCTGCCATCGGCGGCACTGCGAAAGGCCACCTCGTCCGAGAAATTGACGCGCTTGGCGGGCTCATGGGCCGCGCCATCGATGCCACGGGTCTTCAGTTCAAACTCCTCAACCGTAGTCGTGGTCCCTCGGTCTGGTCACCCCGCGCGCAAGCGGACAAGCGGCTCTACAGTCAGTGGATGCGTGCGGCGCTGGAGGAGGCACCCGGCATCAGCTGCATTCTCGGGCGCGCCGGCCGCGTGCTGACCAAGGGCCGGGAGGTGTGCGGCCTCGCGCTGGAGGATGGCACCGTGCTGGAGTGCTCTGCGCTGGTCGTGACTACCGGGACGTTCCTGAACGGTCTCATCCACGTCGGACCTGACAGGACGCCGGCCGGGCGCGCAGGCGAGCCACCGTCGGTGGAACTATCAGCGTCCCTGAAGTCCTTTCAGTTTCGCTGGGGCCGACTGAAGACCGGGACGCCTCCCCGACTGCGTCGCTCGAGCATCGACTTTCCCTCGGCGGTGTCGGCGGGCGTTTTTACGGAGGAGTGGGGAGACGATGAGCCCACACCTTTCTCTTGGGGCACCGGATACCTTCCGTCCGCGCGTATCGCCTGCCACGTCCTGCATACGACGGATCGGGTACACGAGCTCGTTCGGGAGCACATTGCCGCCTCTCCCCTGTTCAACGGACAAATCCAGGGTGTGGGCCCGCGATACTGCCCGTCGCTCGAAGACAAGGTGATCCGGTTCCCGCACCGGGAACGGCACCAGGTGTTCCTCGAGCCGGAAGGGTTGGAGGCGGAGGAGATCTACGTCAACGGCCTTTCGATGAGTCTCCCGCGGAGCGTGCAGGTTCAACTCGTGCAATCGCTGCCCGGGTTGGAGTCGGCGGAGATGTTGCGGCCCGGATATGCCGTCGAGTACAACTTCATCGATCCCACAGAGCTGCAGCCCACACTCGAAACGAAGCGGATCGAGGGACTTTTCCTGGCCGGACAGCTCAACGGCACTTCAGGGTATGAAGAAGCAGCGGCCCAGGGGCTCATGGCGGGGGTGAATGCTGCCAAACGCGTGCGACGGGAATCGCCGGTCATTCTGGGACGAAACGAAGCGTATATAGGTGTGCTCATCGACGATCTTGTCACGCGGGGATGCCTCGAACCCTATCGGATGTTTACCTCGCGCGCTGAGCACCGCTTGCTCCTGCGGATCGACAACGCGGATCTCCGCCTCACGCCACGAGGCCGTGAAGCTGGGTTGATCGACGACCACCAGTGGGACAGCTTCTGCGCTCGCCGGAGCCGCTACGACAACAACAAGGGAATTTTGAAACGGCTGGTGCTACGTACGCCGGACGGGCACCATGCCAATGCCTGGCACATGCTGAGGCGAGCGGGTGTGGGTTTGCGGGATCTTGTGGCGGAGGCGAAGGTGCATCTGGACCTCCACCCGGCTTCGCTCACCCGAGACATCGACAGTCTCGAGGCTGCGGCGCGGCTGGAGGGATACATCGGGCGGCAGGCGACAGACAACGCGCGGCGCGAGAAAGAGGATCGGCGGGCAATTCCGCAAGGGTTTGCCTACGTGAACGTCCCCGGCCTGACGCGCGAAGCAGTGCAGCGGCTCAGCGAGGTGCAACCTCGCACGCTGGGCCAGGCCGGCAGGATTCCGGGCGTCACGCCTGCCGCTGTGGCTGTGGTCGCGGCGCACGTTCGCCGGTTATAGTGGACCTTCAGTGTTGTAGCCCAGCGGTGGAGGCCAGCGGCGTGACCAGCCGAGAGTTCAACGAGCGTCTGACGCGACGTGCACGACGCGTCGATGTGCAAGTCTCCCCGGCTCTTGCTGGCGAGTTGGAGCAGTACTACCGCTTGCTCACGCGTTGGAACGTCAAAATCAATCTGACCGCTCTGCCCCTCAACCCGCCAGGTGACGACACGTTCGACCGACTTCTAGTAGAGCCGCTGGCTGCGGCGCGCTATGTGCGCTCGGGTCCGGCGACCGCGATCGACGTCGGCACGGGCAGCGGTTCACCAGCCATTCCGCTGGCGCTCGCCTGTCGCGAGTTGATGGTCCGGATGGTCGAGTCCAAGATCCGGAAGGCGGTCTTTCTTACAGAAGCCGTTCGTCACCTCCACATCACGGGCGCATCGGTCGAGACAGCCAGATTCGAGCAGCTGCTCGCCCGGCCGGATTTTCACGAGAGCGCCGATCTTGTGACCGTTCGTGCGGTGCGCGTTGAATCGCGGACCCTCATGACACTCCAGGCTTTACTGAGGCCTGCTGGTCAGCTGTTCTGGTTCCGCAGCGCCGCGGGTCCATCGGCGCCTTCCAATGTTCCTACTCCGCTCCGCTGGACGGCAACCCACACGCTCGTGGACGCGAACAGCAGCCGACTGGTCGTGTTGACTAAGAATCCGACGGCTTGAAGGATGTTCCACGTGGAACACTCGTGAAACTTACTCCGGCGGTCCCGCCCTCGACCGACTGCGATTTGGTTTGACCTGCCCGGCGCGCCTCGCTATGCTGTGCGCGAATTTGAGGGCCTTGAGATAGCAGCGTTTGGTCTTTCGACCAACTAATAGGCCCATCTTCTTAGGAGCTTTAGCGTGAGGAGCCGTGTCATTGCCGTCACCAACCAGAAGGGCGGCGTCGGCAAGACCACGACCACCATCAACCTCGCGGCGTCCCTGGCGCTGGCGAACCAGAAGGTGCTGCTCGTGGACATGGACCCACAGGGTAATTTGACGAGCGGCGTCGGCTTGCGAGGGCAATCAGGCACGGGCGGCACCATCTACAATGCGCTCACCGGGGACGGCGATCCGTCGGATCGCGCCGGCTTCATCCTGCAAACCGGCGTCGATGGGCTCTTTGCCGTGCCAGCGGACCGGAACCTCACCGGCGCGGAGATTGAGCTCGTCTCGATGCCGGAGCGCGAGCACCGGCTGCGCCGCTTCCTGTCGCCCCTGCGGGACGAGTTCGACTCGATTTTTATCGACTGCCCCCCCTCGCTGGGTCTGCTCACACTGAACGCGCTGGTCGCGGCCGACGCCGTCCTCATCCCGCTCCACTGCGAGTACTTCGCACTCGAAGGCCTCGCCGACCTCGTCGCGACGCTTCGACGGGTGCGCGCGTCGCTCAACCCGTCGCTCGACATCGATGGCGTGCTCCTCACGATGCACGACGAGCGCACAAACCTGTCACAGCAGGTGGCACGCGACGTCCGCGCCTTCTTCAAGGAGAAGGTGTTCGACACGGCAATTCCACGAAACGTGCGCCTGGCGGAGGCCCCGAGCCACGGCAAGCCGGTGTTGCTCTATGACGTGAAGTCGCGCGGCGCCACCGCATACGTCGATCTCGCGCGGGAAGTGATCGGCCGCCGCGTGCAGGCGACCGGGGCGGCCGGCGCCTGAAACCGTGAGATCTCCACCGAATACCCGGTAACCCCTACCAAGAGGCAGGACACGTGCAATGGCCGACCCCAAAAGGAGTGCGCTCGGCAAAGGTCTGAGCGCGTTGATCCCGGACACCCCGGAACCGCAAGCGGGAGTTACCGAGCTGGACGTCGATCGCCTCCGGCCGAACGATTACCAGCCGCGACTTCGCGTTGATGACGCGCGGCTCGAAGAGCTCGCGCAGTCGATTCGGGCGCACGGCGTGATCCAGCCGATCGTCGTGCGGCGCGTTGGCGAGACCTACGAGATCATCACGGGCGAACGCCGCTGGCGCGCGGCGCAGCACGCCGGCCTCCGCCGCGTGCCGGTCGTCGTGCGAGAGGTCCAGGCGCAGAACCCGCACGAGCTTCTGGAGATGGCGCTCATCGAGAACATTCAACGCGAGGATCTGAATGCGATCGAGGAGGCGATCGCCTACCGGCGGCTGGGCGAAGAATTTGCGCTGACGCAGGATGGCATCGCGAAGGCCGTCGGCAAGGACCGGTCGACCGTGGCGAACATGGTCCGGCTGCTGAAGCTGCCTGACGAAGTGCAGGAAGAGGTCGCCGCCGGACGGCTGTCGATGGGGCATGCCCGCGCGCTGCTGGCGCTGACCGACGCAGCCGCCCAGCGGACCCTCGCGCGAGACATCATCGCCAGAAACCTTTCCGTGCGCGAGACAGAAGGTCTCGTGAAGAAATCCGTCGAGCCCGCGCCCGCGCGCACCACGAGGGAGGCGCCGCCCGTGGACGTCCACACGCGGGCGGCTGAGGACAAACTGCGGCTGCATCTCGGCACGCGCGTCCGGATCGTACGGCGTGGCAAGAAGGGGCGCATCGAGATCGAGTTCGTGAGCGAGGAGGAGTTGATCCGGATTTACGATGCGCTCTCGGGCGGCTGACGCGAGCCGGCCGACCATTGAGGAGTGAGGATGACCCAGAAGCGCCTGACCGAGCTCGTCGCCTGCGCGGGTTGAGCGAGCAAACTCGCCGCGGGCGAGCTTGCTCACGTGTTGAGCGACCTTCCACCCCAGACGGATCCGCGGGTGCTGATTGACTTCAGGACCTCTGACGATGCCGGTGTGTACGTGTGGGAGGACGGGCCGGCGCTGGTCCAGACGGTGGACTTCTTCACGCCCATCGTCGATGACCCGTTCACGTACGGCCAGATCGCCGCAGCGAACGCGCTGTCGGACATCTATGCCATGGGGGGCCGCCCGGTGACCGCCCTCGCGATCGCCGGATTTCCGGACGGGCTGCTGGACGTGGATACCATCCGCCAGATTTTTCTCGGCGGCCTCGACAAGCTCCGGGAAGCCGGGGTCGCCTTGCTCGGCGGGCACACGGTCCGCGATCCCGAGGTCAAGTTCGGGTACACGGTGACCGGCGCGATCCATCCGGATCGGATCCTGACGAACGCTGGAGCACGGGCAGGCGACGCCCTCATTCTCACCAAGCCGTTGGGCACGGGCATCGTGGGCACGGCTATCAAGTTCGACCGGGCTCCCGTACGCGCCGCGCGTGCCGCCGTCGCCTCGATGACGGCCCTGAACGCGCGCGCAGCGGACGTCCTGGCGCTATTTGCTCCCGACGTCCACGCATGCACGGACGTCACCGGCTTCGGCCTTATTGGTCACGCGACCGAAATGGCAGTCGCCAGCGGCGTGACGCTGGATATCGGGTCAGGAGATCTGCCCCTGCTCGAAGGCGTGCGGGATCTCGCGTCCACCAACCGCTCAGGTGGGATGGAGTCGAATCGCGAGCACTTCGCCCAAGGGACGTCGGTCGATGCGGGCGTCGACGCCGCGCTCGTGGACGTCGCCTACGACCCGCAGACATCGGGCGGGTTGCTCGCAGCGGTGGCCGTTCGTGCCGCCGATGCGATCCGCGACGCACTGTCTGCCGCCGGCGCCGGCGCCGCGATCGTCGGGCGCGTCAGCGACGCCGGCGCCTTCCGGGTCAGACTCCTGGTGCGCCCGCGGCAGACCCTCTGAAGACGGCCCATTCGAGCGCCGCGGCTGGCGGGCCTCCGCCCGCCCGTGGTATAAATTGTCGTTTGTCCGCGCCGCTTCCCGGCCGGCCTTGCGGAGGTCGTGCGTGATTCCGGACCTGTCGGTCCTCTGGGTCATCTTTTTCGTGCTGCTGCTGGCCACGATCCTGAACGGCCTGCTGTTCAAGCCGCTCATCCGGGTCATGACCGCCCGCGAGGCCGCGGTCGCCTCGGCGCGGCAACTCGCCGAACGCGCGGCCACTCAGGCCCGCCAGGCCTCGGACGAATTCGATGCCCGCACGCGCGACGCGCGCGCCGAAGTGTACCGGCAGATGGAGGACGCCCGGCGCGCGGCGCTCGAGCGGCGCACGCAACTTCTCGCCGACACGCGTCAACAGGCAGAAGCCTCAATCGCCGAGGCCACCGCACGCCTGCGTGCGGAAGCGGCCGAAGCGCGCTCACGGCTGGACCGCGACGCCGAGACCCTGGCCACCACGATCACCGAGCGGGTGCTTGGCCGCACCGCTTCGTAGAGGACCCGTGCACCACCCCGCACCTCCGCCCGCGGCGCGCTCCGCTTGTGAATCTTGGCGCAAGCTCGCGCGGGTGTGGGCGGGCCTTGCGCTCTGTGTGGTGCTCTGGGCAGGTGTCCCGGCAGCCGCGCAATCCGCCCAGGCTGGTAGCGGGCACGCCGTGGCCGCCGCAGCGGCGCAGCCGACGCATGAGGCTCCTGTCTCGGAACCCGCCGTGAGCGAAGGGCACGCAGCGGAGGAGCAGCACGGTGAGAGTCCGTGGGCCTTCGCCGGAAAGCTGTTCAACTTTGCCGTGCTCGCCGGTCTGCTGGTCTACTTTCTTCGCGAGCCGCTTCGCACGTATCTGACGGGTCGCGGCACGCAGATTCGCACGGACCTCGTAACCGCCGCCGCGATGAAGGAAGACGCCGCGCGGCAGATTACCGAGATCGACGCGAAGTTGAAGCAGCTCCCCGGCGAGCTCGACGCGTTGCGCGAGCGCGGGCAGCGGGAGATCGCGGCGGAACAGGCGCGGATCGAGCAGGCCGCGGAGGCGGAGCGAAATCGTCTCCTCGAGCAGACACGCCGGGAGATCGGCCTGCAGCTCCGCGCCGCCCGGCGCGATCTCGTGACGCACGCGGCCGACCTCGCGGTGCAGGTCGCGCGGGAGCGCATCCGGTCCCGCATCACCACCGAGGACCAGCGCCGGCTCCTCGATCGTTATCTGGAACAGGTGTCGACGCATGGGTAAGAAGACAGCAGGCGCACGCGAAGCGCGCGCGCTGCTCGAGGTCGCCTCACGCGAGTCGGATCCTGACCGCGTGGGGGCGGAACTCGACGTGATCGCCGAGGCGATGCGCACGCAGCCTGAGGTCCAGGCGCTGCTGCTCAACCCGGGCGTGACGGTTGCGCGCAAGGTGCAGGCGCTGCAGGTCGTCGCCTCGAGCCTCGGGCTGACGCCGCTCGTGTCGAAGTTGCTGGTGGTGTTTGCCGAACGCGCGTCCCTGCGTCTGGTTCCCGAGCTCGCGGCGGCGTACCGGGCGCGCCTGCTCGAGCGCAGGAACATCGTTTCGGCTGACATCACGACGGCCATGCCCCTCAGCGCCGACACGGCGGAGCGGGTGGGCCGCGCGCTCGGGCAGGCCAGCGGCAAGCAGGTCCTCGTGTCAACCCGCGTGGACTCTGCGATTATCGGCGGCGCCGTCGCCCGCATCGGCAGCACCGTGTACGACGGCAGCGTCACGACCCAGCTCGCGCGGATGCGCCAGAAGCTCGTGGAGAACGCATAGCAATGACGATCAAGGCAGAAGACATCTCGAAGATCATCCGAGAGCAGATTGGCAGCTTCGCGGTGGACGTGGACGTGGCGGAGGTGGGCACGGTGGTCTCGCTCGGCGACGGCATCGCACGGGTCGAGGGGGTCGATCGCGTCATGTACGGCGAGATGCTCGAGTTCCCGCACGAGGTCTTCGGCATCGCGCTCAATCTCGAGGAAGATGGCATCGGCACGGTGCTGCTGGGCAACTTCAAGCTCGTCAAGGAAGGCGACACCGTCAAGCGGACGGGGCGGATCATCTCGGTACCCGTCGGTGACGAGCTGCTCGGCCGGGTGGTGAACGCGCTGGGGCAGCCGATTGACGGCAAGGGTCCGATCGCGACAACGGCGTTCTCCCCGATCGAGCGTCTCGCGCCGGGCGTGGTGGATCGGCAGCCCGTTCGTGAGCCGCTGCAGACGGGCATCAAGGCGATCGACGCGATGATCCCGATCGGCCGCGGTCAGCGCGAGCTGATTATCGGCGACCGCCAGACGGGGAAGACGGCTGTGGTCGTCGACGCGATCATCAATCAGCGGGGCAAGGGCGTCTTCTGCATCTACAACGCCATCGGGCAGAAGCAGTCCACGATTGCGCAGGTGGTCAAGACGCTCGAGGAGAACGGCGCGATGGAGTACACCATCGTCGTTGCCGCCTCCGCGTCCGAGCCGGCTCCCCTGCTCTACGTCAGCCCCTATTCCGCGTGCGCCATGGGCGAGCACTTCCGCGACACCGGACGTCACGCGCTCTGCATCTACGACGATCTGTCCAAGCACGCGCAGGCCTATCGGGAGATTTCCCTGCTGCTGCGGCGCCCGCCGGGGCGGGAGGCGTATCCGGGCGACGTGTTCTACCTGCACTCGCGGCTGCTGGAGCGTGCCGCGAAGCTGCGGGACGAGCTCGGGGGCGGATCGTTGACGGCGCTGCCGATTATCGAAACGCAGGCGGGCGACCTGTCCGCGTACATCCCGACCAACGTCATCTCGATCACGGACGGACAGCTGTTCCTCGAGACAGACCTGTTCAACCAGGGCGTGCGGCCCGCCATCAACGTCGGCAATTCCGTGTCGCGCGTCGGCGGCTCGGCCCAGATCAAGGCGATGCGGCAAGTCGCCGGCACGCTCCGCCTCGACCTGGCGCAGTATCGCGAGCTCGCGTCCTTCGCGCAGTTCGGCTCCGACCTCGACAAGGCGACGCAGCAGCAGCTCGCGCGCGGCCAGCGTCTCGTCGAGATCCTGAAGCAGCCGCAGTACGGTCCGCTGCCAATCGAAAAGCAGGTGCTCCTCATCTTTGCCGCCACGAGCGGCTATTTCGACTCTGCCGAGGTGTCGGCGGTCGGGCGGCTGGAGCAGGAGCTCTATCGCTTCGTCGAAGCCCGCCACCCCGGCGTGCTGCCGGAGATCGTCGAGAAGAAGGTTCTCGACGACGGGATGAAGGCGCGGCTGCACGAACTCCTGAAGGAGTTCGTCAAGGAAGTGCTCGACGCGAAAAAGGCTGCGGCGTAGTGCTGCCCAACTCGGGACCTCGGCAACCCGTAAGTCCGGTGTGTTATGCCCTCCCTGATTGACATTCGCCGCCGGATCCGCGCGGTCAGGTCGACGCAGCAGATCACGAAGGCGATGAAGATGATTGCGGCCTCGCGCCTCCGCAAGGCGCACGACCGCATCATCGCCGCGCGCCCGTTCTCGAAGTCGATGGTCCGCGTGCTCTCCAGCCTCGCGGGGCGCGTGGATGCTGCTACCCATCCCCTGCTCGCGGCTCGAGACGACCGGGCGCCCGGCGCGCACATTCTGTTGCTGGTCATCACGGCCGACAAGGGGCTGGCCGGAGGCTTCAACGCGAATGTCATCCGGGCGGCCGCCCAGTTCATCGTCGGCAGGCACGGGCAGCGCGTCTCGCTGGGGCTCGTCGGCCGCAAGGGCCGCGACTTCTTCCGGCGGCGTTCGTATCCCGTGCGGCTCGAGCGCACGAACCTGTTCGCACGCCTCGAGTTCAACGACGCGAAGAGCATCGCGAAACCCATCATCGAAGACTTCGTCTCGGGAGAGATCGACGCGGTCTACATCGTCTACAACGAGTTCAAGTCGATGATCTCGCAGAAGGTGGTCACCGAGCGGCTCCTCCCCGTCCCACGCCTGGGCGAGGATCTCGCGGCACAGGTGCCGACGGGCGTGAGCCGGGGGTCCAACCTCGATTACGACCACGATGGCAGCATCGACGAAGGATCGCAGATCGACTACCTGTACGAGCCGGACGCGCAGAGCATCTTCGAAGCGCTACTCCCGCAGTACGTGCAGTACCGAGGTCTTCCACGCGCTGCTCGAATCGGCGGCTGCGGAGCACGCCGCGCGCATGACCGCGATGGATGCGGCGACCAACAACGCGATCGAGATTGTCGATTCGCTCACGCTCTACATGAACAAGGTCCGCCAGGCCGCCATCACCCGCGAGATCATCGAGGTGGTGTCGGGGGCGGAATCGCTCTAGGAACCGAGGAACGTTATGGCAACACAGGCAGACCTCGTCGGCCGGGTGGTGCAGGTCATCGGCGCGGTGGTCGACATCGAGTTCGAGCGCCACCTGCCGGCAATCTACAACGCCGTTCGCATCGCGTCGGAGGCGGGCGCGACGACGCCGGTCGACGTCGTGGTCGAGGTGGAGCAGCATCTCGGCGAGAACCGGGTGCGCACCATCGCGATGAACCGGACCGACGGCATGCAGCGCGGCATGCGTGCGATCGATCTCGGCGTGCCGATCTCAGTACCCGTCGGGCCCCAGACCCTCGGCCGCGTCATGAACGTGCTGGGCGAGCCGGTGGACTTTCCGGATCGTCCCGTCGAGTCAGCGGAACGGTGGCCGATTCACCGTCCGCCACCAGAGCTCGAGGAGCAATCGACTACGCTCGAGATGTTCGAGACGGGCATCAAGGTCGTCGACCTGCTCGAACCGTATCTGAAGGGCGGCAAGATCGGACTGTTCGGCGGCGCGGGTGTCGGCAAGACCGTCATCATCATGGAGCTGATTCACAACATCGCCCTGAAGCACGGCGGCGTGTCGGTGTTCGGCGGGGTCGGCGAACGCACCCGCGAGGGCAACGACCTGTGGCTCGAGTTCCAGGAGAGCGGCGTCATCGACCCGAGCGATCCGGCAAAGTCGCGCGCGGCGCTCGTCTACGGTCAGATGACGGAGCCCCCGGGCGCGCGCATGCGCGTCGGCCTGACGGCGCTGACGGTGGCGGAATACTTCCGCGATGCGGAGAAGAAGGACGTGCTTCTCTTCATCGACAACATCTTCCGCTTCACGCAGGCGGGCTCCGAGGTGTCGGCGCTGCTCGGGCGGATGCCGTCGGCCGTAGGCTACCAGCCCACGCTGCTGAGCGAGATGGGCCAGCTGCAGGAGCGAATCACGTCGACCAGGCACGGCTCGATCACGTCGGTGCAGGCCATCTACGTGCCGGCTGACGACTACACCGATCCCGCGCCGGCGACGACGTTCGCACACCTGGACGCGACCACGAACCTGTCGCGCGCGATCTCGGAGCTCGGGATCTACCCGGCCGTCGACCCGCTCGCGTCGACGTCCCGCATCCTCGACCCGCGCATCATCGGTGAGGAGCACTACCGCGTCGCCCGGCAGGTGAAGCAGGTGCTGCAGCGCTACAAGGACCTGCAGGACATCATCGCCATCCTCGGGATCGACGAGCTGTCGGAGGACGACAAACTGGCGGTCTCGCGCGCGCGCAAGGTGCAGAAGTTCCTCTCGCAGCCGTTCTTCGTCGCGGAGCAGTTCACCGGCACCCCCGGGAAGTACGTCACGATCGCCGAGACGATTCGCGGCTTCCAGGAGATCGTCGACGGGAAGCACGACGGGATCCCGGAGCAGTCCTTCTACATGGTTGGGACGATCGACGAAGTGCTCGAGCGAGCGGCGAAGGCAGAAGCGGCAGCATGATCCCGAAGGTGCTCGTCCTGGACGTGGTCACACCCGACCGTTCGCTCGTGCACGAGCGCGTGGACGAAGTGCAGCTGCCGGGCGCCAACGGGGCACTCGGCGTTCTGCCAGGGCACGCGCCGCTGCTGGCGCAGCTCCAGCCGGGCGAGCTGTGGTACCGCAAAGGGGCCGACAAGCAGTTTCTCTCGATCGAGTTCGGGGTGGCGGAGGTCCTGCCGGATCGGGTCACGATCATGGCGACGCTCGCCGAGCGGCCGGAAGAGATCGATGTGGCGAAGGTGGAAGCGGAACGGCGGGACGCGGAGCAGCAGCTGCGGCAGCCCGTGTCCATCGAAGACGCCGAGCGGGCGCGGGTGGCGATGATGGCGTCGATCATGCGCCTGCGCGTAGCCGAGCGCGCCAGGACCCGGAGAGGGTGACGGCGGGTCCGCCCTCGCGATGTTCCACAATCTCGCCAACCTCCTCAAGTACCGCGGTCTCGTCCAGAGCCTCGTCGTCCGCGAGCTGAAGGCCCGCTACCGCGGATCGGTGCTCGGCTTCTTCTGGTCGTTCGTCAACCCGCTGCTGCTGCTGCTGATCTACTCGTTCGTCTTCACCGTGGTGCTGCCCGGCACGCACCCGGCCGAGATCGAGCCGTACGCCCTGTTCATGTTCTGCGGCATCCTGCCGTGGACATGGTTCTCCTCGTCGCTGACCGAGTCGAGCAACGTCCTGATCTCGGGCGGCAACCTGATCAAGAAGGTCCTCTTCCCTGCCGAAGTGCTGCCAATCGTCACGGTGCTCGCCAACATGGTGCACTTCTTTCTCGGGTTGCCGATCCTCGCGGCGTTCCTCCTCTACTACCGAGCGTCCCTCGAACCCATCGAGCTCGTCTGGTTCCCTCTTGTCGTGCTCGTGCAGCTCCTGCTCACGGTGGGTCTCGCGCTCATCGTGTCGGCGCTGACGGTGCATTTCCGGGACATCAAGGACCTGCTGGCGAACCTCCTGACGTTCTGGTTCTTCGCCACACCGATCATCTATCCGATGGCGGCAGCGCCGGAGGGAGGCCGCCGACTCCTGAACCTGAATCCGTTCACGCACCTGGCGATTTCCTACCAGGAGATCCTCTTCTACAGCGGCTCGTTCGGGCACTGGAAATGGCTGTTGGCGCTGCTCGTCGCATCCGCGGGGCTGTTCCTGTTCGGGTACTTCCTGTTCGACCGGCTGCGTGATTCGTTCGCGGAAGAGGTGTGATGCGCAGGTGCCCACGCCCCCCGCGCACCCCGGCCTGGAGGCGATGGTGAACGCCATCGAAGCGGTCGACGTCACGAAGGTCTACCGGCGATACGCGCGCAAGCGCCAGTTCGCGACGCTGAAGAGCGCGCTGCTCTCGGGCAGCCTGATTGGCGATCTGAAGCCCAACGAAACGTTCAACGCACTCCAGGGTGTGACCTTCAGCGTGCGGAAGGGGTCTACCTACGCCATCGTCGGGCGGAACGGCTCGGGAAAGAGCACGATGCTGAAGTGCGTCGCCGGCATCACCAAGCCCACGACCGGGCGGGTCTCCGTAACGGGGCGGATCTCGGCGCTGATCGAGCTCGGGGCCGGCTTCCATCCTGAGATCTCAGGCCGCGAGAACGTCTTCATCAACGGCATCATGCTTGGCCTCACCAAGCGGGAGATCACGAGGCGCTTCGACGAGATCGTGGACTTTGCCGAGCTCCGGGACTTCATCGACGCGCCGGTGAAGACGTACTCGTCCGGCATGTACATGCGCCTGGGCTTCGCGGTGGCCATCCACGTGGACCCGGAGGTGCTGCTCGTCGACGAAGTGCTGGCGGTGGGTGACGAGGGCTTCACCCACAAGTGCCTGGACAAACTCGCCGAGTTCCGGCGGCGCGGCAAGACCATTCTCCTCGTGACGCACTCGCTCGGTCTCGTGGAGCGGCTGTGCGACGAGGCGCTCTGGATGGACGAGGGCAGAGGGCGTACGTCGGGCGATCCTCGCCGGGTGGTTGGCGCCTACATCACCGACGTCGAGCGGAGCGAAGAAGCGGCGCTGACGGCCGTGGACGCCCGCGCCCGCGAGCAGGCCGACGCGGCACCAGCAGCCGTCGAACCGACGCCGGCCGTCCCATCCGAAGAAGCGCCCGCCGGCGACACGCCGCAGGATATGTTCCGAGCCGCCGAGGGCCGCTGGGGTTCGCGCGACGTCGAGATCACCGAGGTCACGTTCCTGGGTGGCGACGGCACGCCCGCGCACGTGTTCCAGTGCGGCGAGGCTGTGACCATCGCGCTGCGGCTGCGCGCGCGTGAACCGGTGACCGACTTTGCCTTCGGCATCGGCATCTTCAACGCCGAGGGCGTGTGCTGCTACGGCACCAACACCGAGGTCGAAGAGTACGTGCCCGAGATGTTGACGGGCGAAGGGGAGGTGCGGTTCCGCATGGATGCGCTCGGCCTCGTCGGCGGCACGTACAAGGTCGACGTTGCGGTGCATCGCCGTGACGGCCTGCCCTATGACTACCACCGGCTGCTCCACACGTTCAGGATCAAGTCACGCACCAAGGACGTGGGCATCTTCCGGCCGCCGCACCGGTGGGAGTTCTCGGCGGGCGTGAAGATTGCGCCCCGGCTCTAATCAGTGATTGCCGCATCCCCAGGGCGGGAAGCATCATGCCTGTCCTGAGCAGCTCGGCGGCCCGTGAGTTCGTCAATCGCCTGCGCGCGACGGGCCACACGGTCGTGTTCACGAATGGAGTCTACGACCTGCTGCATCCCGGTCACGTGAGGTATCTGCAGGCGGCACGCGCGGAGGGCGACGCGCTCATCGTAGGCGTCAACTCGGACCGGTCGGTCCGGGCACTCAAAGGACCACACCGCCCTGTCCACCCCGAGGCCGAACGAGCGGAACTGATTGCAGCCCTCGCCTGCGTGGATGCCGCCGTGGTGTTCGATGAGGACACCCCGCAGGAGATCATCACGGCGCTCCAGCCGGACGTGCTCGTGAAAGGCGCCGACTGGCCGCCCGATCGGATTGTCGGCCGCAGTGTCGTCGAGGCGCGCGGCGGCCGCGTGGTTCGCGTGCAGGTGGCGCCGGGTCACTCCAGCACACGGCTCATCGAACGTATGCGCCAGGCAGGCTCGGCCGCAGATCGCGACGACGCGGCGAGCGGCTGAGCGCACAGAGGCGGTCAGCGCGACCCGACTGCTGCTTCTGAGCTTGGCCCCGTGGCGGGTGCGTCGTACACTGGCGGGTTCACGATGTCGACGACGACCTCACTGACGCTCCGGGCACTGCTGAAGACCGCGATGGCCCGGACGGGGATTGATGCCCCGGGCGGCACCGTTGCCGGACTGTCGCCGTCTGCCCAGGCGCTGGCGCTTGCGGCCCTCTCCCATTCCAATCCGGAGCGGCTGGTGGTCGCGGTCGCCCCGACCGATGCGGATGTGGAGCGCCTGACCGACGATACCCGTTTCTTCGCCGGCGCGATCGAGGGCCGCACCCGGGAGGACATCGAGCGTCTCGTGCTGCCGTTCCCATCGCAGGAGGTGGACCCGTACCGTGGCCTGGCCCCGCACCTCCGGGTGGCGTCCGCGCGTGCCCGTGCCCTCTTCGGTGCGAGTGCGGGAGACGCACGCGTCGTGATTGCGTCCGCGGTGGCGTTGCTGCCCAGAGTCAGCCCGCCGCACCGGCTGCTCAACGCTGCGCTCAGCCTCGCGCCCGACGTCGAAATCGCGCCGCACGATCTCGCCGCGCTGCTCGTTGACGCGGGTTTTACGCGCGAAGACCCGGTTGATGAGCACGGCGAGTTCTGCGTCCGCGGCGGCATCGTGGATCTGTTCCCGCCGGGGTCGGCGGAGCCGTTCCGCGTCGAGTTCATCGGCGACACGATCGAGACGATCCGCAGGTTCGATCCCGGCACGCAGCGCTCCACCGGCTCGATCGACCAGGTCCACATCATGCCTATGCGTGAAGCGCTCGATGTCGGCGTGGACGCCGGCCCCGCCGCGCTGAGTGCGACCGCCTTCGACCATTTCGTAAAGGCGCGGCAGCCGCTGTTTGTCGTGAGCGAGATCGACGACGTGCAGGCGGCGGCCAACACGTTTCTCGAGCAGGTGGCGTCCAGCTATACGGAGGCCACTACAGGGCGTCGGCCCGCGCGTGTGCCAGGCCGGCTGCCGCTGCCGGCCGAGATCCTGATCGACTGGGATGCCGTGGCGTCGCGCCTCGCCGCCGCTACCCGCTTCGAGGAACTGGCCATCGACACGCCCGCGGATGACGCGTCACGGGACGCCGCACCGCCGGCACGCGTCCGCCACGTCTCCTGCCAGCCGACGATGGAGTTCCGGGGCCGCGTGCAGGACTGGATGGCGGAGATTCGTGCGGCCGGTGAGCGCGAGGAGACGGTGCTCTTTCTGGCGGAGACGCCTGGCCGCGCGGAACGCATGCTGGAGGTCGCGCGTGAGTACAGCGTGATTGCGGCGCCCCTGGACCGCGCGGAGGACGCTCATGCCGCGACGCTGCTGGTCGGCCTCGGCCGGCTGTCTCGCGGGTTCCGGCTGCCGGCCGGGCGGCTCGTGCTCTACGCGGAGACGGATGTCTTTGAAGAGGAGCGGCACGCGCCTGAGCGCCGCCGTGCTGCGTCACGCGCCTTCCTGTCCGACCTGCGCGATCTCAAAGTGGGCGACCTCGTGGTGCACGTCGACCATGGGATCGGCGAATTTGTTGGCCTGAAGCAGATCGGCATCGGCGTCGGCGAAGCGGCGCAGGAGTTCATGGAGCTGCGCTACGCGGGCGAGGACAAGCTCTTCGTCCCGGTCGAACGCCTGGATCTCGTCCAGAAGTACACCGGCGCCTCTCGCCCGCCGGTCGATCGCCTTGGCGGCACCACGTGGGAGCGAGCCAAGACACGCGTCAAGAAGGCCATGCGCGACATGGCCGAGGAGCTGCTGAAGCTGTACGCCGCGCGCAAGACCGTCGTCGGGCATGCCTTCAGCCCCGATACGCACTGGCAGCAGGAGTTCGAAGACGCGTTCCCGTACGACCTCACGCCCGACCAGTTCACCGCAATCAGCGACATCAAGGCCGACATGGAATCGGCGACCCCCATGGACCGCCTGCTCTGCGGCGACGTGGGCTACGGAAAGACGGAAGTGGCGATGCGCGCGGCGTTCAAGGCCGTGATGGATGGCAAACAGGTGGCCGTCCTCGCACCCACGACGGTGCTCGCGTTCCAGCACGTGAAGACGTTGCGGGAACGCTTCGCGGCGTTTCCCGTGCGCATCGACATGGTCAGCCGGTTCCGGACGAAGGCCGAGCAGAAGCAGTCGCTCGAGGATCTCGCAGCCGGCAAGGTGGAGATCATCGTGGGCACGCATCGCCTGCTCTCGAAGGATGTGCAGTTCCGCGACCTGGGGCTGCTGGTCGTCGACGAGGAGCAGCGGTTCGGCGTCGTTCACAAGGAGAAGATCAAACAGCTGCGCAAGAGGGTGGACGTCGTGACGATGACGGCCACGCCGATTCCGCGCACGCTGAACATGTCCCTGGTCGGCATCCGAGACATGTCGATCATCGAGACGCCGCCGAAGGACCGCCTGTCGATCCAGACGAACGTCGTCAAGTTCGATGCGCAGGTGATCGCGCGTGCGATCAGGCACGAACTGGAGCGCGGCGGCCAGGTCTACGTCGTGCACAACCGCGTGGAGTCGATCTACTCGATCGCGAACCTGGTAACCCGGCTCGTGCCGGACGCGCGCGTGGTGGTGGGGCACGGACAGATGACTGAGGACGGGCTCGAGCGGGCCATGCTCGACTTCGTGGCCCGCAAGTTCGACGTGCTCGTGGCGACCACGATCGTGGAGAACGGGCTCGACATTCCGAACGCCAACACGATGATCATCAACCGCGCCGATCGCTATGGCCTGGCGCAGCTGTACCAGCTTCGGGGCCGCGTCGGGCGCTCCGACCGGGCCGCATACGCGTACCTGCTGGTCCCGCCGGAAGACAACCTGTCGCCGGTTGCCAAGAAGCGCCTCGCTGCGATTCGTGAGTTCAGTGATCTCGGAAGCGGCTTCCGCGTCGCCGCGCTAGACCTCGAGATCCGCGGGGCCGGCAACCTGCTCGGGGGTGAACAGAGCGGGCAGATTGAGACCGTCGGCTTCGAGATGTACATGACGCTGCTCGAGCAGACCGTCCGTGAGCTGAAAGGCGAAGAGATCGAGGACGACGCCCGGGCGGCCGTGAATCTGCGGGTAGACCTGAAGGTCGACGACACGTACATCCCCGACATGAACCAGCGCCTGATGATCTACCGGCAGATGGCCTCCGCGCGCCGTGACGAGGACCTCGAGCGGACACTGGCGGACGTGCGCGACCGATACGGGCCACTCCCGCCGTCAGTGCTGAACCTGGCGGACTACGGGCGCATCCGGATCATGGCCGACCGCCTCGGGATCGAGGCCATCGACCGCGAAGCGCAGGTCGTGGTGTTCAGGTTCCGCCCGCAGGCGAAGCTCGATCCGCAGCGGCTGGTGTCCCTGGTCAACAAACGGTCCGACGTGACGCTCGTACCGCCGGCGGGACTGCGCCTGGATCTGCGGGGTTCGGCCGCAAGGCCAAAAGTCCCGGCCAGGTCAACACGCGGCATTGCTCCGGTCAGTGCCCAGACAGGGTTCTCAAGGCCGTCCCCCTGGCCCGACCTCGGGCGGCGGCCGCCCACGTCGGCAGACGCGCTGGCGGCCCGAAAGGGGGCAGAGCGTCCCGCCGCCGGACCGGGATCGTGGTGGACGGCGCGCGCCACGGCCGGGGAGGTGGTCCCCGGGTTTTCCAAGGCCGAGATTCTCCGGCCGCAAGCGGAAGACCCCCGGGCCGAGGACGGCGTCTTTACAAAGGTGGCCGGACTGCTGGGCGAGTTGCTGCGGTAACATGAAAGGCGTCGGCTGTCGGCCGAATCGAAGGATGGCATGAAGAACAGGTTGTGGGCTGCGGCCCTCGCAATAGCGCTCGTGACGGCGGCTGCCGCGGCGCCGCGCGCGGAAATCATCGAGCAGATCATCGTCAAGGTGAATGGTGACATCATCACCAAGACGGAGTTCGAACAACGCCAGGTGCTGGCGCTACGTGCCCGCAAGGTGGACGCCGAGCCCAAATCCGAAGAGCTGAAAAAGGCGGTCGCGGAGATCACGCCCCAGCTGATCGTCGATGCGGTCGACGAGCTGATCCTCCTGCAGCGCGGCAGGGACGAGCTTGGGTACAAGCTCTCCGACGAGCAGTTCAACCAGGTGGTCTCGCAGATTCGCAAGGACAACCGTCTCGATACCGATGAGGCGTTTCTGGCCGCGCTCAAACAGGAAGGCATGAGCATGGCCGACCTGCGCCGTTCGCTCGAGAAGCAGATGATCATCTCGCGCGTGCAGGGACAGGAGGTCACGCAGAAAGTGGGCATCACCGAGGAAGAGGCCCTGGCGTATCACGCCGCGCATCGCGACGAGTTCACCAAGCCGGCCTCCGTCACCCTGCGCGAGATCCAGCTGAGCGTCCCTTCCTCGGGGCAAGGCGTCAGCGCGGCCGACGACCAGGCCACCCGGGAGCGCGTAGAGGAAATCAGCGCGCGCGTCAAAGCGGGGGAGGCGTTCGAAAAAATCGCCGGCGAATTGTCGGACGCACCATCCAAGGCGAATGGCGGTCTCATCGGACCACTGACGATGACCGAACTGGCACCGGGGCTGCAGAAGTTGTTGAGCAGCATGAAGCCCGGCGACATCAGCGAGCCCCTGCGGACGCCGAAGGGGTACCAGCTGCTGAAGCTCGAAACCATGGCGCCCGAAGAGGTGTTGCCTCCCGAACAGGTGCGTGAACAAATTGCCGAAAAGCTGTACGCGGCCAAGCGCGATGTGGAGCTCCGGAAATATCTGGCCAGGATGCGCAAGGAAGCGATTATCGAGTGGAAGAACGACGAGCTCCGGAAGGCCTACGAGGCGGGCCTCGCAGCCGATGCGACGGCGACGCCCCCCACCGTCCCTGCTCCACCCCCAGCGACGGCTCCGGCTTCGCCTCCGTCCGGCGATTGACCGCGAACCTCCCGTCCATGAGCGAGGCCGCGCCCGCGCTCGCGCCTGCAGCGACGTCACGCTGGTTTGCGGTCTGGACGCGTAGCCGCCACGAGCGCGCGGTGTTCGATCAGCTCACCGAGCGCGGCATCGAGGCGTTCCTGCCGACCACGCCGCGATGGAGCCGCTGGAAGGATCGAACGAAGAAGATCGACTTTCCGCTGTTCCCCGGCTACTGCTTCGCACGCTTTGCTCCAACCAGCCGCCTTGCCGTGTTGAAGTGCTCCGGCGTCGTATCGATCGTGTCGTTCAATGGCGAGCTGGCGCCGATACCCGACGATGCCGTCGAGGGCATACGCACCCTGCTCAACAGTTCGCTTCCGTGCGATCCCTGTCCCATGCTCAAGGCCGGCATGAAGGTGGAGGTCGTGCATGGACCGCTGAAGGGCCTCACGGGCCTTCTGCAACGGAAGGGAGCGCACGCCCGCCTCGTGCTGTCGGTGGACCTGATCGGCCGCGGAGTGAGCGTACAGGTTGATGCCGCGGACGTTCGCGCCCTCTGACAGGCGCCGCACTGGACTGCGTACCCATGAAGATCGGCAACGTATCGCTCGCCTCCCAATACGCCATCGCACCGATGGCGGGCATGACCGATACGGCCTTTCGCCGCCTGGTCAAACGCCAGGGCGGCTGCGGCCTCGTCGTCACCGAGATGGTGAGTGCCGAGGGTCTCGTGCGGGGAATCGACCGCACGCTCGAGTACGCCGAGTACACGGAGGAGGAGCGGCCGGTCTCCATTCAGATTTTCGGCGGGGATCCCGGTTCGATGGCCGAGGCTGCCCGCATCGTGCAGGATCTCGGCGCCGACATCGTCGACGTCAACATGGGCTGCCCGGTGCGGAAGATTGCGAAGCACAACGCCGGGTGCAGCCTGATGCGTGAGCCGGATCACGCGGCGTCGGTGATCGCGGCGATGGCCAGGGCGGTGACGATCCCGGTGACCGTGAAGATGCGGGCTGGATGGGATGCGTCCGAGATAAACGCCCCCACGCTGGCAAAGATGGTGGCGGACGCAGGGGCTGCCGCGGTCGCCGTTCACGGCCGGACCGCGGCGCAGTCGTACAGCGGATCGTCTGACTGGAACCTGATCTCCGAGGTCGCAGCGGGTGTCGGCATCCCCGTGCTCGGGAGCGGCGACTGCGTCGAGCCGGACCAGATCATCGACCGGCTCGCACGCACGCGCGTGAGCGGCGTGCTGGTCGGGCGGGGCGTGCTACGGAACCCGTGGATCCTCGCGCAGGCGCGTGATATCGCGGAGGGCCGCCCGCCCCGTCCCGTTTCGGCCCGCAACCGTGGTCAGTTCCTGCTCGACTACATGGACCTGCTGCTCTACGACCGCCTGGCCGAAACCGAGGGCTTCCGACATACGGCCATCCGCGATGCGGCCGCGGCTGACGAGACGCAAACGGCGCGCGGGCGGGAGCGCTGGGTGATCAACAAGGTGCGCGCGCTCGGCTCCTGGTACACGAAGGGGTTCGAGAACGGCTCGCACTTGCGGGTCGCGATCAACCGATGCGAGTCGCTGGCCAGCCTGCGGGAGACGATCTCCGCGTTCTTCTTCGAGGGCCGGATGATCGCTGCGGCGTAGCGGGTCCCGCGCACCCGCGGCAGCAATCAAACGATCGTGGCCGCCTGCCGTGTCAGGCGCCCATCGAGTTCGGTGTCGACAGGGCGCGCGTGAGGCCCAGCACACGGGACCAGAGCCGCGCTGGCCTCCCGACGAACACCTCGAGCGGCGCCAGCAGCACGAGCCCGAAAACGCTCCGATCATCCGGTTCGAGCGGCGTCCGCAGCATCGCTGTTTCAATCAGCAACCCGTTTCCCAACGCGATCGCGACCACCACGGCCAGCAGCTGCGAAACCGTCAGAACGCCGAAGACCGGGGCAAGCGGCAGGGCGGCCAGGCACAGGAGCTCAAACCAGGGCACTACCGCCGAGGTGAGCAGCAACTGTGGAAGGTCCACGAGCCCCAGACGGCCGTAGGACGGGTTCAGCAGCATCCGGCGAGAGCGCCAGACTGCTGGCGTCATGGCGTTCTGGCGTCTGACATGCTCGGCGAGCAGCGCATCGAGTGCTGGCTCGTTCGCGGCGGCCCCCACGGGCTCTCCGATGTGCACGATCCGATACGGCTTCTTCGACCGAAGCTGCTGCCGGTGCGCGCGCAGCGTCAGGTCGGCCTGTTCCTCGAGGAGGTCGGACGCGAACCCGCCGGTCTCGAGGACGACGTCCCGTCGCCATAACGTGAAGCCGGGCAGGCCTTCCGGCGCGAGCCGCAGGCGCCTGCGCCCTCCGCGGCCGAGCAGCTCGCGCAGCCCGGAGAGGCGCTCCAGGATCGCCGACACGCTCCCCGGGTCGCCTTCGTCGGGCCCGCTCTGGGTCCCTGCAATCATGGTCGTGACCGCTATGACGACGGCGGGGTCTTCGACCGCGGGCTGCATGCTCTTGAGGAGCGAATCCGGCGCGTAGAGCGCCCGATGGTCTGCGCAGCACACGTACCGGTACCGCGCCAGATTGACGCCGCTGTTCAACGCGTCACCGCGCGTGTGGGCGTCGCACTCGACGACCAGGAGCCGCGCGTCGGCACCGCTGCGATACAGGGCGCGCACGGTCGGTGTCCGCAGGGAGCGCCGGAAGAAGATCTCGCACGCTTTCAAGTCGTAGCGCTCCCGCATCGACGCGGGCACGCCGTGCGGCGCAGAAGTGACCACAATCAATTCGTGCTCCGGGTACGTCAACCCCAGCAGGTGGTCCACGGCGCCAGTCACGTCCTGTTCGGCGCCGATCGGCAGAATGACGCTGACCGGGATGGTGAAGCGCGAGCTGGCGAGCACGTCGTCTGGATGCCCGCGGTATCGCGCGCGTCTGCGGCTCGCGATGGCCACGAGGGCGCGGACGAGCGCCACAGGGCCGCCGAGCGCGTAGGACGCCAGCAGGTACGCGACGGCGGCGGTCACGAACCAGGCGGCGATCGTGTGCAGCGACATCATGCGACCCCCGCGAGCTCGAGTCCGAGCGTCGACAGCAACTCGCGCACACGCGCCCGGTTGCCTGCATCCACCCGGTCCAGTAGCGCCTCGGCCATGTGCGTTCCACCGGCTGCGGCGATCTTGCGGAGCATCTCGATCTTCGCGGCACTCGGCCGTACCGTGGCGGCCTCCAGGACGATCAGGCTGTCGAGGATCCCAACGTTCTGCAGCACCTCCGCGGCGCCATTCCGCGCGAACGCGTCGGCGTGATCGAGAAAAGGCACCAGCGACGACCACACCTCCGAGCCCATGCGCTGCAGTGCTTCCTTCGCAGCGGTCCGCACCCACCACTCACGGTCGGCGAGCAGCGGGGCGATGAGGGATGCGTATGCGGGATCTTCGGCCGCTCCGACGGCGCGTGCGGCGTGGGCGCGGACATACCACACGGGATCGGCGAGTAGGACAGTGGCGGCCTTTACGCCTTCCGCGACACTCAGGCGGGTGAGGCTCGCGACGGCCGCGCGGCGCACGAGCGGCGCCGGGTCGCTCGTGAGCGCCGACAGATCGCGCTCGAGGCCCGGTGACGTCTTGTGGCGGGCCAGCAGCATGACGCCCCAGTACCGCACGGAAGCTTCGGGATGGTGCAGCAGCGGCCGCAGGAGGTGGGCGATGGGAATCGGGAACTGATCGACGTAGGTGGCGATACGTGACGCCGAGTACTGGCGGTTCTTGATCGCGGTGATCAGGATTTCGGCAGCCTTCATGTCGGGAATGCGGCCGAGGATCGCCACAGCGGCGCCGACGACCTCCGAGTCGTGGTCGTTGACCGCCTGCCCGAGCAGGGGCACGATGCCGGAGTAGCCCTGGTAGGCCAGGAGCCGCAGCGCCGCAATGCGCCGCCAGTTTGCGCGGGGCCCGCGCCAGGCCGAAGCCTGTTCGACGAACCAGGCCAGGTCGTGACACGTGGTGGCTGACCGCGCGAAGATCTCGGTGGCCGGTGACTTCTCGGGCAGTGCCATCGCCACGCGCAACAGCATGCGGCGATCGGTGCCCGACACGAGCGCCTCGAGCTGCCGCACCTGTTCCTCGGGCAGCATCCCGCTCGACTCGACTCTGCGTACTTCGGTGATGGTGCGCGCGACGATCGAGGCACGCTCACGCGCCCGGCGCGCAGCGTTGACCAGGTACAGCGAGAGCGCCAGCCAGGCCGTGGCGAGCGAGAGGACGAGCGGCACAAGCCCAGCGTTCACGAGAGCCTGAAGTGTCAACGTAGGACCATCCTAGAGACTCTTCGGTTGCATCCGCCCGGACCTGCACGGATTCATGCACGAATGGCGTGTCTTGGCGTGCAGTTCTGCGCAGGGACCCCGCCGGACCAGATATCGCTCCGCGGGATCCCCGCAGGGCGTGCGCCTGCCTACTGGAGCTGCGAAGCGACCGAGTAGTTGTGGGCTGCAATCCCGGCGGTCGCGACGTTGACGGCGACCATCAGGGCTATCGCGGCGGTGCGATTGCGGCGCCACAGCTTCTCGGCCACGAACACGGTGCCGGCCGCCGCGCCCATCTTGACCGCCAGCAGCGCGCCGCGATTCGAGGCGACGCCCTGCATCACAGGATTCACCTCGCGCCCGCCGCGGCTGAGGGCCGACGTCGTCGAGTGGGCGTCGAGAACCTGGGTGAGCACGGTCACCGCATAGAGGGCCGGCAGCAGCTTGGGCCGGCGAATCCGGGAGAAGTCGGGGGCCGTGGTGCCTGCTGCACCTCCGGTCGACGCCGCGGTTCCGGGCGTGGCCGGGAACAGAGGCGACAGGGTGGCCGACGTGTCGCTCGCCACCACCGTCAGCAGCGCTGCCGGCCCAACGAGCTGCTGCGCCGCCGCCGGTGCCGCCGCGACGTGAGAGAGGGGGGCCACGGTCAGCAGAAGAGCAGCCAGTCTGGGAAGCGTGCCGGACATACGACGCCTTTCCGGCCCGAGGCCGTCAGGTCCTGTCTCGCGCGCCAGAACGGCGCCCGGACCGTGACCACATCCGGCGGGACCGCACTTCAACGTCTGTGCCCCGCATCGATGCGGGCGTAAGCGGTTGGCTATGTTGGGGTTGTGCGATGAGTGCGCCCGGACGAGGCGGGCGTCCACTTACAGAACTGATCTGCGGCTTGCGGTACTGTGCGTCGGGAGGAAGCTCGGAACGAGCGGCGTTACACGCCCTGGGCAGAGGGGGTCTTGAGGCGCAGCAGCTTGCGGAGGCGGCTCATGAGCGTGGCCCCGCCTTCAGGCACGTCGGCGTCGATCAGTAGATCGAGGCACTCGGCCACCGACGCCGTACCGCCGATGCCGAGGCGGCGCGCACTCGCAGACACGCCACTCTCTTCGCCGCGCCAGATGAGAATCGCGCGCGCCTTCGAATCGAGGGCGATGTCCAAACAGTTCTCCGGGCGGTCGTCCACGACGACATCGAGTTCGAGCGCACTGGCGATGCGGCCGCGCGAGGTGGACACGACAAAGATGGACGGCAGTTCGAACCCATGATTGCGCAGCCACCGCGCGCTCTGTACCTGCACGATATCGCCCGCGCTCGACGGCCGGCTGGTCAGGAAGATGATCTCCCACCGGCGGGTGCGCGCCGTGTCCGCGATCCGCGCTACGATGCCGGGCTCGGTCTCTTCCAGCGTTTCCCAGAAATTGGTGGTGCTCCTGACCGAATCCCACAACTGCCGCTGCTGGCGCGGCGTGAGGTGCAGCGAGGGCGGCACGATTTCGGCGGGGTCCGTCCCTGGCCCGTCGCCCTCAACGGGCCCCGCGGGCGCAAGCTCCGGCTGCACGCGACCGAGATCCAGTTCGGGAAACAGGACCCGCGCCTCGCGCAACAACGCCGCGTTCATGTCGGCGACGACGCCATCCATGTCGAACCCGAGTCGAAGGGGCATGATGCAGGACCGATTTTATCGCTGAACCCGGCTCGCGGCGAACTGTATCAAGGGTGGCACAAACAACGCGAACCAGCCACGGCGTGTGGCCCCCCGGCGTTGACTTGCCCGCACCGACAGCGTACGTTCAGAGACCGAGCAAATGCCACGTGATCGAGCGGGGGCGCCCAACGCGATTCTCCGCCACAGCGCAGACGCCGTGTCCAACCGGCTCGGTGTTGGAGGCGTGGTGGTGAACCTGCGGACCAATCGCATTTTCGAGCTGAACGCGACGGGCATGCGCGCCTGGGAGCTGATGGGAGACGGCCGAACGCGAGCGGAACTCGAGCGCCAGCTGGAAGCGGAGTTCGATGCGGCACCTGGGCGCGTGCGGACGGAGCTCGAACAGCTGATAGGCGACCTCGCACGCGAAGGGCTGGTTGATGCCGACCCCCACGGGTGACGCCGCGACCAGCGCGCAATCCCCCCGGAGTGCCTGGCACGACGAGTGGATCGTCAGGTTCGATCCCGATCGGATATCGGGCGCCAACGGGCCGAGCGGACCGTCAGCCGCTTCGCCCCTGGTGATCCTGGGCGCCGAGGGCAGCGACCTGGTGACGGCGTCCTGCCCGCCTTTCGAGGTGATCGTCGCTGGCGTGCTGACGAACGCCAGCGAGTTACACGCCGATCCCACGCGCACGGCGGCTGACATCGTCGGGCGGCTGTTCGCGGTCAGTGGTGTCGACGCGTTCCCCACACTGCGGGGCTCATTCGCCGCGATTGTCTGGGATGGTGCGGCCAGGCGGCTGCACGTCGCTCGTGACCAGGTGGGTCTCCAGCCGCTGTTCGTAGCGCGGAGCGAAGGCCGATGGCACTTCGCCGGCGCCCCTCGGGCGCTGGTTTCGCTGCCCGGGGTGTCGCGCGAGATCGACGCAGTTGCACTGAGCGAGTGGATTTGCGGGTGGTATCCCGCAGTAGAGGACACGGGGTACCGCGATGTGAAGCGAGTACCGCCCGCCACGGTGACCACCTTTGAGCGCCGAGAGGTGGTTCAGCGGCGGTACTGGGATCCCTCGCCGATCACAGAACCGATCGCCTGGAGCCGAGAAGAGGATCTGGAGGCATTCGAGGGGCTGCTGACCCAGGCCGTGCGGCGCGCGGTGGGGGTGAACGGCCCGCCCGCGATATTCCTCAGCGGCGGGGTCGATTCGATCACGATCGCGGCGGCGGCGACCGATATCACGCGAGCGGCGGCTCTCGCTCCCCCCCTGGCGCTCTCGCTGGTCTTTCCCGACGCCGCCAGCAACGAGGAGGCCGTCCAGACCGCGGTGGCGCGTGATTTGGGGCTGCCGCAGCGGCTCGTCCCGCTTGGTGAGGCGTCCGGTGCCAAGGGGCTCCTGGCCGCCGCTTTGGAGTTGAGCGCCGGCTGGCCGCAGCCGATGTGGAACATCTGGTCGCCGGCGTACATGCACCTCGCGCGGGTGGCGCGTGCCGAAGGCGCGCGGGTCGTCCTCACGGGCAGGGGCGGTGACGAGTGGCTCACGGTGACGCCGTACTTGATGGCCGATCTCGCCGCCCGCGGCGATGTCGGGGGGATCTGGCGCATGTTGCAGACGTGGCGCCGGTCCCACGTGTCGATCGGGGTCCGAGGCGGCGCGCGGCTGCTCTGGAACACCGCCGGACGGCCGCTGGCGAGCGCGGCACTCGACAAGGTCGCACACCGGCCATGGCACGCGCGGCGACGCCGGCGCCTGCTTCGTGAGCGGCCGGCATGGGTGGCGCCCGACCCGGCGATCCGCGCGGCGATGGACGCCCGCATCGAACGATGGATCGATCCGGCACGGCCGCCGCAAGGGTTCTATGTGCGTGAAATGCGGACCGCCCTGTTCCATCCGGGCATCACGCACGACATGGAGGAGACGCAGGAGTTCGGACGCAGGAACGGGCAGCGCATGCTGCACCCGTTTTGGGACGTCGACCTGGTGAACGCACTCTACCGGGTGCCGCCGGACCTGCTGATGCGCGACGGGCGGTCGAAGTGGCTGTTGCGGCGGCGCCTGGAAGCGCGGCTTCCGGGGCTTGGCCTCGAGCGGCGGACGAAGGTGAGTGCTGGTGCGGTCTTCACCGGCATGATGGCCCGGGAAGCTCGCCCCGCCTGGGACAGGCTGGGAGGGCTGCAGACGCTCTCCGAGGCGGGGGTCGTGAGCAGCCTGGGTGTGGAGTCAGCGAGCCCGTCCCTCTCTGAGCTGGGTCGATCAGGCGCAGGGCGCCTCTGGGCGATGCTGACCCTCGAAGCATGGGCACGGCATCGTCGGTAAGAGTCAGATGGTCAGGAGACTACGATGAAGAGCACGTTGAGCGAAGCACGAGTGGGTCTGGCGTGGGAAGCGCCGCGCCTGGATTACAAAGGCACCGTGGGCGAGATCCTGCAGAGCGGCGGCGGAAAGCTGAGCCTCACGGCGCAGGATCCGGGCGAGAATCGCTGCGAAAAACCGCACGCCGACACGTGTGCCGCCGGCGGCCGTTAGAGATGCGGTAGCATCCGGCGCCGCCGGTCGGCACTGGATGCATCTCGCCTGACATGCTTCCGCGGCTCGAGATTTCTTCGGCCCCGTGGCGCCCCGCCCGGCCGGACGGCGGACCCGTCCGGCAGCGGTGGCTCGATGTGGACGGAGCACTCGTCGCGGCCGGAGGGGCGAACAGGGACGGCTGGTGGATGCAGTGGCCGAACCTGGCGACGTATGCATTCGGTGCGGAGGGCGATGTGTGCGCTCACACAGCGGCGCGCAGCAGCCCTGCAGACATCGCGGACAGCTATGCACGCGGCGTGCTCCCGGTTGTGCTCCTCGCTCGGGAGCACGAGGCACTGCACGCCAGCGCCGTCTTGTTCGGCGGATATGTCGCGGCGTTCTGCGCCGCATCCGGGACCGGGAAGTCGACACTCGCGCTCGCCGTGGCTGCAGAGGGCGGGGAGCACTGGGCTGACGACACGGTCATCCTGGCGCCGCGGCCCGGAGGAGTGGAAGCACTCAGCCTTCCGTTTCCCGCCCGGGTCGACCATCGCGTCCGCGCACACGTGCGCGGTGCCGGTGCTCGCGTCTGCGCTGTCGCCCCGGAAACCCTCGCCCCCTTGCGGCGCATCTACCTGCTGGTCCGGGATGCGGCGGTGGATCCCCAATCGCCCATCTTCACGGACGTCCGCGGCTCGAATGGTTTCGAGCGGCTCCTGGCGCACGCACACCCGTTCGACCTGTCCGCCGCGGACCGGCGTCGCCGGATGATCGAGCGGCTGATGCAGACTGCCGCCACGGCGCAGATTTGTGAGCTGCGATTCGGGCCCTCTCTTCACTGCCTCCCCGCGCTCGCTGCACGGGTGCGAGGTCATCTGACAGCGGCTTGAGGCGGCAACCAATCATGTGGCTTCTGGCGTCACGCCTCTGGTTCTGGGCCGTGGTGGTGCGTCCCCTGAAGCACATCGTGCCGCTGCGTACGCTCGTCCACCTGCTGCACCGGTCGCCCGGCCGGCTTACGGATGCCACGAGGGTGCGCCGGGAGGTGGAATCGTTTCTCCGGCAGTCGGGCCGTCTGCCGCGGCGCCCGCCGGCGAACTGCCTCGAACGGAGCCTCGGCGCCTACCGCTTGCTGTGCCGGGCGGGCGCCTCACCGGTTCTCGTGGTGGGGATGCGGCGCGGCAGCCGCACCGGCGTTGACGGTCACGTGTGGGTGGTTGTCGATGACCGCCCCCTTGCCGAAGACGAGACGTTTCTTGCCGGGTTCGGGCGGGTGCTGGCGTTCGACGCCAGCGGGCGGCAGATGTCCGGCGCCAATGAAGCGATGCCTGACGGGCTGCGGTTGGAAACGTGAGCACACGCGGCCATCGCCTCCTCGCGCGCATCATTCGCCTCAGCACCGTCGTCGACCGCGCCGCGCGCCGGTTCGATCAGGTCCGATGCGTCGTTGTCACGCGCTGGGCCTCTCCTTCGGTCCTCGACGCGTACAACGACCTGGCCTACGAGCGCACCCCAGTCTACCGCGCGGGGACGCCTCAGTTTCGCCACACACTCTTCAATTGGGAAGCGGAGGCAATTGCGGGCGCGTTTCCGGATCCCCCGGGCCGCCTGTTGATTGGTGGCGCGGGCGGAGGGCGTGAGGCGTTTGCGCTGGCCGCGCGTGGCTACGAGGTGGTTGCGTTCGAGCCTTCCGCGGATCTCGCGCGATCGATGGTGCAGCATCCGCCCGCGGGCATCAGCGTCGAGGCGCTGATCGGCCGCTACGAAGATCTACCGTCGCTCACGAGCGCCGCTACCGGCGCAAGTGTCGACCTGAGGCTGCAAGGTCCCTTTGCTGCGGCGCTCCTGGGCTGGACCAGCTTCTCACACCTTCGCACATCAACCGCGCGCATCGCGGCGCTGCAGGGAATGGGCGAGTTGACCACCGGCCCGATGGTGCTCAGCTTCTACACGCGGCGTCCTCGGCATGCTCCTCCGTCGGGGATCTGGCACCGAGTCGCAGAGGCACTTGGCCTGCGCTTCAAGGGTGACCTGTTCACGCCTTTCGTTGGGTTCTACCATCTCTCCGAGCCTGACGAACTCGCGGACGAAGTGCGCGCGGCGGGCCTAGAGATCGTGCAGGGTTCTTTCGATGAGCTCGACGGACGCTGGCCTTACCTCGTGGTGCGGCGCCACTCGGGTCAGAACCCGGTCACGTCCAGTCGCCAGGCTGCCACTCTGGCCCGCTCGGGTGAATCGGCCCTCACGTAGACGGCCGAGCGCTCGACCAGCGGCTCGATTCGAATCGGCTGATCCCGATACAGACGCTGGAAGGTGGCGGATGCAAGGAGGGCAGGCCCGATGTCGCGTTCAGGGTCGACGCCATGGAGCGCGAACATCAGCTCGCCCAGCAGCGCCGCCTCGTGAGGTCCTGCGGTCAGGACGAAATCGGGCCTGCGGCGCAGGCTCGCCTCAACGTCGAACTTCCGCTCGCTGGCATCGGCGCCACGGCGGGCGGGTAAGCGCGCGATCGATGGATCGGTCCTGCCGGTCAGATCGATCACCGTGCGTCGTGAAAAGTAGCCGAGCGCGCCTCCGCCCGCCGCCGCGATGGTGGCCGATGCGCTGCTGCCCTGCGCGATCAGCAGCCCGATTGCTGCTCCCTGCCACGGCTTGCCACGCCACGAACGCATGGCCTCCACGGGCCATCGATTGAGCATCCCTCCCGAGACGATGCCCGCTACTGCCACGAAGGCCAGCGCGACACCTCCCATGCGGGGACGGTACCGTCGGACGTCCTGCGCCGCGATCACGGCGAGGATCACGATCAGAGGCACGGCGGGGGCGATGAACCGGAACGGAACGAGGAAGTCACCGCCAACGGCAGCCGCGTGGAGGACCGTCGTGGCACACACGCCGGCGACGGCACGAGTGCGCCAGTCGCGCGGGCGAGCGCACCCGGCCGCGGCGCAGGCGATCAGGAGCAGGTGCTCGCGGCCGAAGCGCTTTACGTACCGCATGCCCTCGAGCCACAGGTCGGGTACTTCCGTCATGCGAAGCTCGAACGTGTTCGGCATCCACTGGCCGTAATAGGCCAGCCGTGCGCCGACCAGCAGCAGTGGCAGGAGGCCGGCGAGAAGCGCAAGCCGTGCAGCTCGCGTGCGGTGGCGTGACAGCACGATTGAAACGCTGACTACGGCGGCGATCAACAGGTAGGCGTCCGATCGCACGAGGCCAAGCGCGCCGGTTGCCACCATCGTTCCGGCAGTGGGTGAGCCGCGCTCCGCCTCGTCGATCACGCGCGTGAGGAGCCAGAGCAGCAGTGCCGTCAACAGTGGCGTCTCGAAGCCGTTCGCCGCCCAGAACACCACGTCGGCGTTCATCGCCAGCATCAGCAGCAGGGCCACATCGGCCCAGGCGTCCGGACCTGCAAGTTGCCGCCGCAGCGCGACCGCACGCGCCAGCACGGCGCACGCGAGCATCCACGCGATCGCCTTGATGAACAGCGCCGCCGTGGCGTCGGGTGCGCCGGCAGCGTGCACCGCAGCCATGGTCAGCACCCATGCCGGATTTGTGAAGCCCTCCACCGGCTCGCCCGCGTTCCACACGAGTCCCAGCCCGTTGGCCAGGTTGCGCCCGTATCGCATCCCGACCATCTGCACGTCATCCAGGTAGAACACGCGGCCGCCGTTCACCACTACGCTGGCGTGCAGGGTAACCGCGATCATCCATCCGGTGAGGACGAGGAAGGGGACGGCGGCTGCGACCCGGGCCGTCGAAGAGGAACCATGCCGCACCTGTGCATCCGGCACGGCGAGCGTGTCAGACCACGGCATCGGGTGCGAGCCCCTGCGTGTGCCAGAGCGCGCGGAAGGCGCCGTCCCGCGCCGTGAGCTCCATCCACGTGCCGCTCTCGACGATGCGTCCGCCTGACAGGACGTGGATGGCATCGGCCTGGCGGACGGTCGAGAGCCGATGGGTGATCAGGAGAATGGTGAGTTGGCCGCGCAGCCTGGCCACGGCCTCCAGGATCTGCCGCTCGTTGGAGGAGTCGAGGGCGCTCGTGGCCTCGTCGAGGATCAACAGCGAGGGCTCGAGGAGCAGCGCCCGTGCAAGCGCGAGGCGCTGGCGCTCGCCGCCCGACAGCCTGACCCCACGATCTCCCACGACCGTATCGAGTCCCTCGGGGAGTCTGGCGACGAACGTGCTGGCGGCCGCTGTTTCCAGGCTGTTCCAGATGTCGGCCTCGAGCGCAGAGGGACAGGCCCACAGCATGTTGCGGCGAATCGTGTCGTGGAACAGAAAGCCATCCTGAGGCACATACCCGACGCTGTGGCGCCATGCCGGCTGCACGCGCGCATCCAGTAGTGCACCATCGACCAGCACCCGGCCAGCGGATGGCGACAGCAGGCCCATCGCGAGGTCCGCCACGGTGGACTTCCCTGCGCCGGATACGCCGACCAGCGCGGTCGTCTGTCCGGCATTGATGGTCAGCGTGAACCGATCGACCACGGGCGCGCCAGGGGCGTACGCGAACGTCACGGCCTCGAACGTGAGTGACCGCGTGACGGCAAGGCGCGGCGGCCCATCCGCGGCACGCCATTCCGCGGCAGCCTCGCACGCGGCGATGAGACGCATGACGTTGGCGAACGCGGGGAGTCCGGCGAGAAACAGTTGCGCGGAGCCCTGCAGCGACAGCATCCGCGGCATCACCCGCGCGAACACGAACACGATCAACAGCAGCCCGGGTCCGCGTATGTCGAAACGCAGCACGGCGACGAGCAGCAGCACCACGACGCCCGCCGCGCTCGCAAGATCCAGCCGGCGCTTCGCGTCGGCGAACGACCGCAGCAGCTCGAGATACCGGGAAGAGCTCGCACGCGTGAGGCCGCGGTACATCTCGATGTCGCGCGGCTCCGCGGCGACGATTTTTGCCACCTTCACGCCGGCGAGCGACTCGGTCACCATCGCGTACACGCGCCGGTGGGCTTCCGAGACCGCCTCGCTTCGGTCCGCCGATTGCCGATTTCTCCCCCGCAAGAGCAGCAGCGTGGCCACGCCGCCTGCGCACACGACCAGCGTGAGCCCGGGCGAGAGTCGCGCCGCCACCCCGATGTAGATGAACGTCACGGCACTCCCCGCGACGAGCGTCAGCAACTGGTGTGCGGACCCGCTGACGCGCTCCATGTCGGAGAGAAGCGCGTGCCCCATGTCGGTCATCCTGCGCTTGACGAGGAACGACCACCGCGCTGACACGATTGCTCGATACAAGCGCTCCTTCAGGGCCAGGACGAACTGCTGCTCGAGAGCCGGCGTGAGCAGCAGGTGCCAGCGGTAGAGCGTCGCGTACACCAGCGAGACGAGGAGGAAGACGGCCAGCACGGAGACGAGCGAGGGCGTGAGGCCGGCGAAAGCGAACAGGCGCTCGGTCCACGCCGCCATGCCCCGCGTGGACCCCTCCCCCACCACCAGCCCGATTGTGCCGAGCAGCGGGATGAGGAGGATGAGCCCCGCGCCTTCCGTGAGCGCCAGCGCCAGAGCGACAGCGAGCGCCGGAACGAGGCGCCAGCCGGCGAACCTTGCCAGGGCCGCGGCGAACCCGAACGCACTGCTGCTCGAGCTGCCGCTGATGCCCGAAGGAGCTGCGACGATCGTCGGACCGGGTTCAGCGAGCACGCGTGACCGCGCGTCCTGGGTCCGCCGCGACCGGGCGCTCGTGCAGCGCCATCGCGCAGAGCACGACGAACAGCACGGCGTTGCCGGGCATCTGCAGGCTGAACTCCACGGCCGATTGCAGCGCAATCGCAGCCAGCCCGGTGGCCGCGCCAAAGCGGATCCAGTAGCGCATGGGATCGGGCCTGTCCTCCGCCAGCCGGCGCCGCACACCGCGGACACACGCGATGATGGCGACCAGCGCCGGGATTCCGAGCAGCAGGCCGCCTTCCGCGGCAAGCTGCAAGTAGTCGTTATGCGCTTCCTGGAAGTGCAGGTCGGTCTGCGCGGTGTTATAGAGCAGCGTGGCGCTCCCGTAGGTGTTGAGGCCGGTCCCCGCGAGCGGGAAATCGCGGATCACCGCCAACGCGTCGCCCCAGGCCTGCCGGCGCAGGTTTACCGACTCGCCGCCGGACGTGAAGCGAGCCGTGAGATCGTTGTTGGCCCAGAGAATCGGCAGGGCAATCAGCAGCACCACGGCGCCGACGATCCCCGCGCGGGTTCTGGCACTGCGTCTTCCGCGGGCGGCCGTCACACCGGCGGCCGCGATCGTCAGCGCGAAACAGACGATGCCCGAGCGGGACTTCGTCAGGGCGAGAGCCGCTCCCATGATCACAATGGCGAACGCGGAGAGCTGAAGGCGTCCGCCTTCGGGTGATGAGAGCCACAGGAGCCGGTCGCGCCAGCGGGGCCGCACGTACGCGGCCCCAGATTCGGCCAGGCCGATCAAGTAACCGACGGCGAGTGGCAGTGTCATCAGCATCCAGCCCGCGTAATGGTTCTTGTTCACGAACGGGCCGAACGGGGTCGTGAGCTTATAGCGCGGGGCCCAGAACCCGTAAATCTTCATCCCCATCCACGCGTGATCGCCCAGCACGGCCTTCTGCACGATGCCGATCATCGCGACGAGCACGCCGAGAGCCACGAGGGCCGGCACGATGCCGCGCACGCCAGTGCGTTCGAAGTAGCGGTTCAGACCCACGAGGAAGACCGTAAATCCCGCGAGCAGGGCGACGGCCCGGCCGGTGGCGGCCGGATGGACCGACAGCGGGCGGCGCGGTATGGAGGCCGAGCTCACTGCCTGTTCATGCAATGCGGCCGCGGCTGCGTACGGCAGGTCCGTGCTGCGGAGGAACGCTTCGGTCGCGGGGCTGATAGCAGTGCGGACGCTGGCCGGCAGCGGCACCATCTGGAGGCTGCCTGCGCCAGCAATGACCGCCAGCGCCGCGACGACCTGGAGCAGCGGGCGCGACAGCCGACCGGACGGGCCCAGGGCCGCATGGCCCAGAACCCCCACGAGAACCGCGCCTCCGAGCAGGGGCCAGTAGGCCCACGGGTACACTGCCCCGAATGCGAGCACACCCCACGCGACGACCGCGACGACGCCGACTTCGATGGCCCGACTGGTCGCCCGTGCGCTCCGCGCGCGCGGTGTGGGGGCGGGGAGGGTCTCAGTCTGCGGCATGCGCCAGCCGCTGACCCCCACGCAGCCGGTCGAACAGCACGCGCCGCACCGGGGGGTGCCGGAACAGCGCCGTGATCAGCGCGCGGTGCTGATTGAAACGCGCGGTCTGTCGCACGATCGGCATGATCCCGTCCGTGCGTGCAAGGTCGAACAACGCGTCCATCTGACTGTCGGTCAGTCGGTGCGCCACCCGGCGGAGCTGCAGCTGCGAGTCGATCTCTTCGCCGATTCCCGCGCGCCACGCGGCCTCGTACTGCTGGAGCTCGCGCGCGCCGAGCGCATCGCGCCGCAGGGCCGGCACGAGCACCTCCGCGCCAGCGGCCGCGCTGACGAGGCTGTAGTAAATGCCGCCGCCGGTTGTGGCCTTCACGATCCCGCCGGCATCGCCGATGGCCACGACGCGGTCGGCAAACGTCCGGGCGATCGGCGCCAGCGGCAGCATCTTTCGCCGCGGGTTCGAGCCAGCCTCGCGCGGCACCGCCACGCGCCACCGCTCGCCGATACGCGCGAGAAAGCGCCGGAACGGTTCGGCGGAGTCGCCGTCGCACATCAGCCCGATCCGCGCGAAGGCACCGGAGGGCCGCTCTACCGGAACGGCCCACGCGAAGCCGTTCGGTGCGACGCTGCGGCCGAAATAGACCTCGACATCCCGCAACTGCCTCACCGGCAGTTCCGATTGGGCCGACTGGACGAAGACCGGCGGCATGCCGAGGCCCAGCCGGCGCTGCAGTGTGTAGTTGGCGCCGCACGCCAGGACACAGACGCGCGCCCCGCGAACGGCGCCATTGCCCAGCGTGAGACGGGCCCCATCCGCATGGATGCTCACGTCGGTCACCCGCTGCCCCACCACGATGCTCGCTCCCGCGCGGGCCGCCGAGGCGGAAAGCATGCGGTCGAACACGAGCCGATCGATCGCGAGCGCCTCGACGGCCGGCGAGGTGTATTCGACGGTGCGGCCGGAGGGCGAGAAGAAACGGACGGTCTTGAGCGGGTTGAGCACCGCCTCACGGGGCAGGGTGAATTCGTCGAACGCCTCGCGCCCGATCACGCCGGTGCAATGCACTGGCTCACCGCTCGTGGCGTGCTCCTCGAAGAGCACCACGTCGAGGTTCGCCGACGCCAGCAACTGGGCGATGTACAGGCCTCCGGGACCGCCACCAACGATCGCTACGTCATGCATGGATCAAGAGGAGATCGCGTCGCGACGCGGGTTCGTGTCGTCGAAGACGCGCCGTTAGAGTAGCGCAACCGCAGGCGTGGTCCAACGGGGGAAACGCCGAACTCGGGAAGGCGGCCCAGCTTCACAGCGTACCGCGTTGGTGACCGCGTCAGATTTTCGCGCCGCGCGTTTCCCAGCGCCCGCGGAACGTAATCCAGAAGGAGAGCGCGATCAGGCGCATGTCGAGCCAGAGGCTCTGTCGCATGATGTAGAGTCGGTCGTACCGGAACTTGTTCCGGCGCGGGATGTCGCGCGCGGCATAGATCTGCGCGATGCCCGTGAGCCCCGGCCGCACCTGGCATCGCTGGCGGTACCCCGGCACGTCCTCGAGCGGCTCCAGCACGCCGCTGCCGAGCACCTCGATTTCACCCGGCCGCAGCGCGCGCGGCCCCACAAAGCTCATGTCGCCAACGAAGATGCTCCAGAGCTGCGGAAGTTCGTCCATCGCGCTCGCGCGCATGATCCGCCCGATGCGCGTCACCCGAGGGTCGTTGTGGGCCGCCTGGCGGGCCCCGACGTATTTTTCGGCATCCGTGATCATCGAGCGGAACTTCCACGCGCGGAACACCCGGCCGCCGTGACCGACGCGTTCCTGGCTGTAGAACACGCATCCACCGTCCTCGATCTTCACCAGCGCGGCAAGCGCCAGCCACAGGGGCGACGACAGCAGCAGGCCGATGCTCGCGAGGACCAGATCCAGCAGCCGCTTGGCAGCCGGAATCGGCACGACCTCCACCGCAGGCCCCGTCCGGGGCTCCGCGTGCGTCTCGAGTGTCAGCGTTGTCTGCATGCGTGTGAGTTCAGGGGCCCTGATGGACGGGCCGTTCAGGTTATCGGAGCGGGCGGGGCCGGCCGATACGGCCGGCACGATGACGGGGCTACTCCGGCAGGGGGCGGCGCCTTGAAAGCGGGACCTCCGCGGATCCAAGCGCCGGGAAACGCCCGGTGCCCACCCGCAGCAGTCCCGCCCAGAGCAGAAGAACAGCACTGCCAGGCGACACGAGCACGGCGAGGCTGGCCGGCATTCCCCACCATGCCGCTCGCCACGCGTCGTCGGGGATCGACAGGATGGCGACCAGCGCCAGCGCGCCCGCGAGCGCCGCCCGGCGGCCGCCCGCCCATGCGTCCGCCACGAGGATCACCAGCGGCAGCGCAAGCATGAACACGTAATGGTGCCAGGCTACCGGGGAGAGTAACAGTGCAAGGGTTGCAATCGAGGCGAACTCGACATCCAGCGCGCAAATGAGGGGAGCCGCGGGTCCCGCCCGCTTGACGATCAGCAGCGTGGCACCCAGGGCCGTTGCGGCGACGATGGGATAGGCGACCCCAGCCATCGAGCCGGGAACTACGCTCAGAAGCCTCGGAAGCAGAGAGAAGTTGTAGGAAGCTTCCGCAAAAGACTGCGCGATTCTCCGTGCGGACGCGGCGTACTGAACCCAGATGTCCGGCCCAAGGACGACAGCAGCAAGGGCGATGGCGGCGGCGATCACGGCGGCGGCAACGGCACAGGCCCGCCGCCGGCGGAGCGCGAGGAGCACCAGCAGGAGCAGGGGATACAGCTTCAGGGCCGCCGCCGTCCCGATGATGGCGCCCGCGCTCGAGTCCCTCCCGCGCCGAAGCTCGGTCCACGCGAGCACCAGGAGGGCGCCGATGATGACGCTCACCTGCCCATCGCGCACGGTCGCGAGAACGGGTTGCCACGAGACCAGCGCCAGGATGGCAAGAATCCGCTCGCGGGGTGACAGCGCCGGCGCCAGGGCGCGCAACAGCAGAGCCGCCGTGAATGCGGCGGCCGCGATCGACACCACGGTGAGGGCCCAATACGCGCCGTACGCACCCAGCACCAGGATGCCGGGTGCTGCCGCAAGCAGCAGCGTCGGCGGATGCGCCTGCGCGACGAGCCTGTTACGCCCTCGCTGCTGGCAGGCTGCCAGCCACCGCGCGAGCGGATCGGGCAGCCACGCGGGCAGAACCGGCGGATCCGCCACGAGCCACTCGCGAACCGTGCGGTTCACATCCTGTGGGTAGAGCGTCGTGCCGTCGCGCATGCTGCGCGCACCGACGACCTCCTGAGCGAAGTCGCCCGGGACGGCGTGGCCCAGCATCGCTCGCGTGCCGAGGTTCGCAAGACTGGCGCACGCGATGAGCACGAGAACGGGTGTGGCGGTCGCCCACCTGAGCCCCCGACGCAACGCGCTCCGCGGATCACGCGCGGCGAGGCACAAGACCAGCGCGCCGCAGATCAACCACCACGTGGGGTTGACTAATGTCGACACGCCGGCAGCAGCCCAGTCAAGCCCACAACCACCTCCAGGCGCCAGATGCCAGGCGGTGGATATACAAGGCGGGCAGGAGAACCCGCTGCCGTGCGTCGTAGCGCGCCATCATGAAGGACGCAGGCGGGAACGCGTGTTCGCTCACGAGCTGCAGGCGGTCCTGCCACCGCGGCAGAAGGCGCAGATCCGCGCGGAGCACGTCAATGCGCCGCTGGGTGCGCTGTGTGTAGGGGCGCGACGGCTCGTCGAGACCGCCCGTGCCGAGCGCGGCGAGCACGCGGGTTGGCACCGCTGCCCCCAGGCGGGCCGCCGCCGCCTCGAGACCGTGACGGCACACGGCGCTGATGCCGCGCTCCCGGGCGATGCTGACGACGCGATCCCACCCACTCTCGTCCAGGGCATCGGCGAGCAGATACAGGTCGTACAACCACACCAGCCGCTCGTGCAGTTGGTGGTGCCCGAGCCGGTGCACGCAGGCGAGCAGCAGCGAGCACGCATGGCTCGGCACGCGGGCGTGCATGGCTCGGTGGCGCACCTGGACGGCGTCCTCCCACAGCAGCCGGAAGGGCAGGGCGTCCGCGAGCGCCTGCGGGTTCACCGTTTTCCAGTGCAGGTCGATGACATGGGACAGCCCATGGCGATCGCGGTGTTCATAGGCGACCTGGTGGCTGACGAACTCACCGGTCGTCATGGCTGGCGCCGCGTGGTATCCGAGGCCGCGAAGGACACGATCCGCGGCGCCGAGCGACTCGTGGGCGACGAGGATGTCGGTGTCGACCCGCGGCCGGAACCAGGGTTCGGCGTACAGCGAGTACGCGAGGGCAGCGCCTTTGACGAGCAGCGCCTGCACGCCGCGCTCATCGAGCGCGGCACACACGCGCGCGATCTCGCGGCCGCGCAACATCTCGTGCGTGAGATCGACGTGGCGCGCGGCGGCGAGCGCCTCGTAGAGCCCGTGCGGCCGATCCCGGCGGGCGTGCAGAGCCTGCCACACCAGCGGGCCCACGCCGTGATGATCGGCGGCGGCCACGAGGACGTGCGTGTCCCAGCCGTCGACGCCCGCCCACGCGGGCTCGCCCCGCAGGACGCCGGCCAGCAGGTCTGTGGGTGTGGTCACGGCGCTTGCACGTTGAGAACCTCGCGGTAGAGCGCCACCGAGCGCTCCGCCATTCGGGCCGACGTGAACTCCTGCGCAACGCGGCGCCGCCCCGCCGCGCCGAACCGCTCCCGCAGCGTGGAATCCGCGAACAGTGTCCTCAGGGCCGTCGCAAGTGCCACGACGTCGCCGGGAGGAACGACGAGGCCGGTCACCTCGTGCTGGTTCACCCACGGTACGCCGGACGGCACCGACGTGCTCACGACCGGCTTGCCGCACGCCATGGCCTCGAGTTGCACCATGCCGAACGCTTCCGCCCGGGTCACCGAAGGCAGCACGAAGACGTCGCTGGCGTGATACAGCGCCGGCAAATCGGAGTCCGGCACGGTGCCCGTGAACATCACGCGGCCGCCGCACGTGGCGCGCGCCTGCGCCTCGAGAGCACCCCGGAGGGGTCCATCGCCGACCACGACAAGCCGGGCATCGAGCGTTGCCATGGCACGCAGCAGGACGTCCACGCCCTTGTATGGCACCAGCCGGCCGGTGAAGAGCACGCGCGGCGTACCCAGCTTGCCGCGCAGGCTGTCTGCGCGTGCACGGACGGCCGGCGTCTCGGCGAGAGGCGCCGGGTCGATGCCGTAGGGAATCACCACGCACTTGTGGCGATGGGACGCGAGCTGCTCGGCATGGTCCGCCATGCTCGGTGAAGCGACGATGATGCGCGCCGCACGGTCGAGCACGCGCCGGAGAAAGGGCCGGTAGAGCAGGGCGTACTTCCACTCGGCCCGAACCACCTCGCTGTGGAAGTAGACGACCAGCGGACCGCGCCCGACCGTCACGCAGTCGGAGACGAGCGCGACCGGGTTCGGCTCGTGCAGCACGGTGATGTCACGGGGGGCACGAAACAGCTCGAGCGGCAAGGCCGGGGACAACGCGACGCTGCCGATCCTCGCCAGGCTGCCCGCTCGGGTGACCGGCACTCCGTTTCGCACCTCGTGGACTGTCGTACGTCCGGTACCGGCGACCAGCACCCCGCTGTCCACCTGGCGCCGTTCGCCTTCACAGAGCAGCTGCAGCACGCGCTCCATGCCGCCGGGCACCGGCGGGTAGTACTTCCCGATATGCAGGACCTTCATCGGACGTGCATCCGCCCGCGGCTTCCCGCAGATGCGCTCTCTGCCACCGTGGCGTAGAGCCCTGCCATGCAACCGGCATACTTCTGCCAGCTGAAATGGCCTGCGCGCGCGAGCGCAGTTTCACACCTTGCCAGCCACGCCTCCGGCGAGGAGGCGCGCTCGTCCAGCAGGAGTCCCGTGGCCTGTGCCCACTCACCAGGATCCGTACCGTGCACGAACACCGCCGCACCAGCGGCAACCTCACGCAAGACGGGGAGATCGCGAGCCAGTACCGGGAGTCCCGCGGCCATCGCCTCGACGACGGGAAGCCCGAAGCCCTCGCGGTCCGACGTGAGCAGCAGCAGCGCCGCCCGCCGATAGACCGCGTGCAGCGTGCCGCGTGAAAGGTATGGCAAGACCAGCACGCGCCCGGCGATTCCCAGCCGTGCCACATGGGTCTCCTGTTCCGGCGTGAACGGACCGCCAACTCGCACGAGGCGCGCTGCGGGATAGCGCGACGCAATGCAGGCGAACGCTTCGAGCAGCAGGTCGAGGCGCTTGCGGGGAATCGTGCTGCCCACGTGCAGCACGTCGATGTGCGGCGCAGGGGACGCAAGGAGATCCGAGGCGATCCGGTAGTCCTCCGCGGTTACGTCGGGTACCTCCGCCGCGTACGGCGCGAGGACGACGCGTGCGGGCTCAGCGAGTCCAAGCGCAGTTACCTCGTCAGCTGTGGCCCGGGTCGGGCATACGACCAGTCGGGCGCGTCGAAGGCCCGCCGCGAGGCGCAGCACCAGGAAGCGCGGCAGGCCAGTCTCTATGGGCTCGCCCGTCAGGAAGCCACGAAAGGTGTCCGTGTCGTGGCACGTGACGATCGCATGACCTGCGGGCAGAGCCAGCGCGAGATGGGCGTAGCTATGGTCGACGACGTGAAACACATCACATTGGCGCGCGAGGCCCAGGAGTGCCCGGCGGTACAGCCAGAACCGATTGAAAACACGATCCGCGGTACCGCCTGCCCCGTTGGTGCCCCGCCGGATGTTGCGGATGATCGGCAGGAGGGTTGGGCGCACCAAGCGAGGCGTCACAGACTGCGTGTTCTGCCGGGGTAGTTCGCGCAACAACATGTCCGCGACGAGATCCATGCTCGGCCAACCCTCCTCGATCATGTCGGCCAGGATCGCGACCCGCACGGGTGAGCTTCCCAACGCGTTCACGGCCAAGTGCCGGCTGCTGTGGACCGGAGGCTGGCGCCCCCGGCATGGATCTGTGCGAGGTGCATTGACCACCAGCCAGGTGCCAGTGGTTCGACTCTGATCGATCTGCGCCGAAGCGCCCGACCGAGGGCGGGGCCGAACGCCCTGTCGAGGAACGACTGCGCGTCGCCTCGGTCGTCTGAAGCAACGATTACCGTCTGAACGCTCTCGAGCGCCTCTGTTACGTGCTCTGCCTCAAAGGGCCTGACGTAATGGGGGATGAGCCACAGGTGACGCGTTGGCGGTCTCGCCCCGGCGTAGAAGAAGAAGCCCGCGGCGGCTGGAAGGGCAATTGTCGCCGACTTCGCCGAATCCTGTTGGGTGCGTGACACGAGGTCGAGCACCTGTGGCAGAGCGTCGCGCTGGGAGGCTGTGAGCCAGAGACGGTCCCCGTTTGGCAGTCCTGCAGGCGCCAAACCAGCGGCTGGCGTGTTCACGAGCGTAATCTTCAGCATCAGCGCCAGCACTGCAGACGCGACGATGAAGGCGCCGGCTCGGGTGATGTGGCCCGTGTAGGGCAGCGACAGCGCCGCTGCCGGAACGACGCACCACATGTACTGGCGCATCGTGTGGATATGCCCGAAGTAACCCAGTGTGCCCGCAACGAAAAAAATGCCGGGTAGAAACAGAGCAAGGGCTGCAGTGTGCGTGCGCCTCTCCGGGGCCGCCCACAAGGCACGGCACGACAGCACCAGTGCAAGGGTCGGCAGGCTGTACTGGGTGAGGAGGACCATCGCATCAGGAGTCGGCCATCTCACATCGTAAGGAACCGAGGTATACAGCTGTGCCGTGTAGTGCGGCCAGGCGACGTCGAATGCCACGTTCGAGGGCAGCCAGCGGAACAGCACAGCCCAGCGGAGCGCCTCGACCAGCGCCGCCGTTCCTGCAAGAGTGCCCCACCCGGCGAGAACTATTCGCCACTTCACGGGTCGCGCTCGCACGCGCGCCAATGCAAGCGCGTCGACTGCGAGCCACGCCGCCAGGCCGAACACGCCCCCGCCGAACTTGACGAACTGCCACGCTCCCACGATCGCACCCGCCAGCATGCTCCGCCGACGCGATCGCGCAGCCGGGTCAGACCAGGTCAAGGTGAGGGCGATCAGGATGAGGCGCTCCAGCGGTATGTAGGAGTTCGTCGTGTAGGACCCAACGATCGACCCTGGTGTGAGCGCCATCGGCACCAGGCCGCCGAGCACGACGGCCGCCGTAATCGCACGAGTGCTATGCAGCCGGATGACATGCGCGGCAAGCACCACGAACGCTGTGTTCAGTGCCGTGAGCGTCCAGATGTACGTCGTCGCTGAGAGGCGGAACACCAGATCGACGCCTGCAAGCACATACGCGGAAGCCGCGCCGTAGGGGTATGCCACGTCGCGGTACAGGGTCAGACCGTCGCGGAGCGCATGGCCGAGGAACAGGTGATTTCCCTGGTCGAACGCCAGGAATTGCTCGCCATACACAAGGTCTGGCCGCAGCAGGATGTGAAGGGTAGCGGATAGTGTGGTGACCACCGCGACATACAAAAGCAGCCGGATATCAGTCGCTCCCCCTGCTCCTGCCTGGTCACCGTCCTGCGACGGCAACACGATTAAGCGGTCCGCAGAGCGGTACTCCAGCGTCTGTACGGCGGTCCCGCCGTCGATCGCCTCTTCAGCTCTGGTGCTCGTACGTGGCGCACGCCTGGCGTCCGAAGATGCTCTTCCAGTACGGATCGCCAGCCAGCGGTCAACCGCCCTCCATGCGGGCCCGGTCATAATCGCGCCGTGCCGAGCACCGCCTGTTCGAGTGCCCCGGCGAGGGCCCCGAATGCGTCACGCGCGGCCGCAGCGGCGTGCGCGCTGCGAGCCCCTCGCCGCAATGACGCATAGTGCTCGTCGTCACCGAGCGCCCGCACGATCGCGTCACTCAGGGCCCCAACGGGATTCGGACTCGGATCCACGAGGTGCCCGCTCACCCCGTCGAGCAACCACTCGGAGATACCGCCCACCCGAAAGGCCGCCGCCGGCACGCCGTACACCGCGGCTTCGTAGCCAACCAGACCAAACGGTTCCGGCCACAGGGACGGCACGACCAGCAGGCCAGCGCCGGCCAGCAGTTCAGCACAGGCGTCCCCGCTGAGGCGACCGACCAGCCGCACCGGCCCGAGTGCGACGGGCGCGACGCGCGAGACGGCGCGGTGCACGTCTGGGCTGGCACTGCCGGTCCCGGCAATCGTGAGACGCAACGGGCGGGAGAGCGTGGAGGAGGCGGCGGCCACGGCATCAATCGCGACGAGGGGCCCCTTCAACAGTTCCAGCCGGCCGATGTACACGATATGGTTCGGATCGAACCCCGTATCCGTAGGGCGACGGGCCGACGGCACGGGCGGCGGCAACACGCGTATGCGAGCCGGCGGCACGCCATGGCGCGCGTACTCATCCGCGATGTGATCCGAAATCGCAAACACCCAATCGTGCTGCTGCACGGCCGCGAGGTGCCTCTGGTGCTTGCGATACTGTCGCACCATCGTGACGGGACTGATGCCTCCGCAGCGCCTCGGGTAGTAGCGCAGGAGGCACCCGCGCCCGAACGTTCGCTCGCACGGGCGCACCACCGGAAAGCTGTGCGTCTTCGCGCCCGCGATGCAGGTGCCGTGGTAAGCGTGTGCAAAGAACACAGAAGGGTGGATGGCGGCAAGGGACTGCTCGATTGCCGGATTGGCGAGGCCGTGCGTGAGCACGACATCGGGGGCGTACGCGCGCACGGCATCTGTCAGGCCGCGTTCCGCGCCTTCGAGCGACGGCCATGCAGGGACGCGGAGCCCGTCGCCCCGCCTCGCCGGTGGCTCCTCGGAGAAGACGCGCACATCGTGCCCGCGATCGATCAGCCCGCCGACAGACTGTTCAATGTAGGTCTCGACTCCGCCAATGCGGGCTAGGGTATGTGTCGCAACCGCGATACGCATGTGGACAAGGACAGGCCGCTAGGGTTCTCAGCCTCAGGCCTGGAGGGCGGCGACGACCTGAGCCCTGGAGAATCGCCGCACGGACATGTTCCTGGCGTCTTCGCCGAGACGTGCGCGCGCGCCGGCGTCCCACAGCAGGTCGGTTGTGACGGCCGCCAGTGCGGCGGTGTCACCTACAGGCACGAGGCGCACGCCCGCATCCGTGCGCCAGAACGGCTCGGTCAGGTGACCGTCCGTCGTGACGATCGCGCGTCCGTGCACGAGGAGGGCGGTTGTCGTGGTACGACGAGCCGTCACGCCGTCGGGATACGGCTGCACGAAGACGTCCGCCGCAAGCACATGCGCCGAGACGGCGTCGGCGGCGATCGTGCCGGTCGCCACGAGCCGATCTGCCACCTGCGGAGCGCGACGAGCGAGGTCGGCGGCGAAGCGCTCCCCATCGCGGCCGATCAGCAGCCAGGTTGCATCGGGGCGCGCCTCGAGCACCTGCAGGATGGCCGGTGCGAGCATGGCGGTCACGAGCGGGTTGTACGTGCCGAAGTGACCAACCACTGGGGACGTCCATTGTCTGCCGACACGAGCTACGAGCTCGTGGTCCGCCGTGCGGGCAAGCGGGCTCGGCATTGGCAGCCAGCGGTACCCGAGCGACCTTCCCAATCCGTAGGGACGAACGTACGGTTCGAACGACGGCGTCGCCAGCCAGACGCTGCTCGCGGCGGCGAACAAGGTCGCCAGCATGATGCGGTGGGCCAGCGCCGCGCCGCTCTGCCGCACCCGCGATGCATCGAAGGCAAGGTACGCCTCATGCACCATCACCTCGACCCGGTCCCCGTGCACCCTGGCCCGCCGTAGCACCCACGCGCAGAAGGCGACGTTGAGGGAGCGGCGGCCGTAGCCGTGCGGCACCCACTGCACGAAGATCCGGTGCGGTGAGGGCCCCTCGGCCAGACCGCGGGTCATTGCGCGGAGTGACAGCGGCCCGAATCGATCGGGCAGCACATGCACCTCGACGCCACGTTCGCCGCGGTCAGACGCCTCGCCCGGCGGGCACCACACGTGCACGCTGACGCCGGCAGCCGCAAGGCCTGACGCGACGCTTCGGGTGTGCTCGGCAACGCCACCCACGTCCGGCGGGTACTCGCAGGTGATCAGATGGAGCGTGCCAGGGGTGGCGCTCATGCAGCTGCGCGCACGCGCGCGCCGCCCGTGCCGTCATAGATGGCGAGGCATTGCTGCACGACGCGATCCCACGTAAAGCGCTCGAGGACGCGCGCGCGGCCCGCCGCTCCCATGCGGCACGCGTCGGCCGGATGTTGATGCAGCCATCGAATTGCCTTGCCCAGCGCTGCCGGATCGTTCGGCGGGACGACGATTCCGGTGCGACCATCCTCGACGACCTCGGGGAGGCTCGCCACGCGCGTGCAAACCGCGGGCGTGCCGCATGCCATCGCCTCGAGCAACGTCTGACCGAGCAGTTCCGGCACGAGCGTCTCGCGGCCTTCGCGGTCACGGTACACGCTGGGCAGCACGATGCAGGCGGCACGCCGGTACTCCGCAACCAGCGCTTCATCGGTGAGCCCGTGCACGAAGCTCACGGGGCGACCGTCAGCGCGCGCCCGCAGGCGCTCCACGTAGTCGGCCGCCGGCGCGGGCCCCACGATCCGAACTTCAATGTCACCGCCCGACGCATCCACGAGATCGTCGAGACCCTTGTGCGGCAGAATGCGGCCGACGAACAGCGCGTGTCGGCCGCGGATCTGTGTGCCGTCGCCATGGAAACGAACGGTGTCTACACCACCGTGAATCACCCAGGCGTCCGGCCGCCCCTGGTGGCCAGCTACATCGCGGCTGTAGGCACTGATGTGGAGGTGTCCGTGGAACCACCGGTCGGTTGACACGTAGGCGGACACGTCCCACCCGCCTCCCCCGAGGTCACTGCAGAACACCCGCCGCCCGAGCGCGCGCGCGGCGATCGCGGCAGTGCTCGACATCAGGATATGCTGCTGGTGACAGTGCACCACGTCCGCGCGTGCAATCTCCCGCAGCACGCGCAGCGAGAATGGATTCGCCCGCTGGCCCGCCACGAGCCAGGGCCGGGCGACGGTTCTGACGCGCAGCCCCTGAACGCATTCATCGCTGTCGTGGTCGCCGAAGCTGACGAGAACCGTCGGCGTGACTGTGGCCATGTGACGGGCCAGCTCGAACGCATACCGTTCCGCGCCCCCCACGACGCCCCGAGCGCCGAACAGGGCGGGGACGATATGCACGACGCGCGGCGTGGTGGTGCTCACGCGGCATCCGCCCCGCGCAGCCGCGCCGTCCACGTTTGCAGCGGACGCGGGAGGATTTGCTGCACGTACACCCCGAGGGTGCCGGTCACGGCGAAGGGCACCATGACGAGCGCGTATACGACCGCGACACCGGCTGCGCGGGTCATGAGCTGCGCGAACCCGTGCCCCAGAGGCAGAGCCGCGAACGCAGCGCCGGCGGCGGCGCACAATGCGAAGCGCACGAACCAGCCGCGCAGCTCGAGGAGCGGCGCGAAGGGGTGCACGCCGAGCTCGCGCGCCAGGACGCGCAGGTTCGGCACGTAGCTGACCGTCACGACGCCCACGAGCGATGCGACGGCGATACCCGACAACCCGAGATGCGGCACCAGCACGAGCGCCGTGACGGTCGTCACCAGGCCATCCGCGACGGCCGTGATCGACAGGCGTCGCTCGTGGCCGAAGCAGAACACCGCGTACACCGCCGTCGTGTTCACGTGCCGCGCCAGCATCGCCGCGACGAGCACCACGGTGAGCGCGGGGCCGCCGTACTGTGCCGGCCCCACCCACCAGCTCACGAAGTCCTGGTTGACGGCGATGACGAGGGAGGCGATCGCTCCGCTCAGTACCGAGCATCGCGCGTGTGAGCGCGGAGGTGGTCGCCGCCAGACGCTCGCGCCGCTCCGACATCCGCATCTCGCTCAACGCAGGCGCGGCCGCCTGCATCAGCATCTGCGGATGGTTCGCGAGCACCTGGATGAGTTTCGCGGTGCACGCGTAAGGCACCGCCGCGGAAGGCCCGAGCAGGGCCGCGACGAGAAGCACGTCGGACCCGGCCAATAGTGTCTGCGCGACCTGCGCCATGCTGATCCAGATCGAACGTGCCATGAACCCGCGGGCCTCGGCCCAGCTGACGGCCGCCGGGCGCGGCGCCCACGCCGCCGCATGCCGCGATCGGATGCGCCACCAGCATGCCGTCACCGTGATCCCCTGCGTCACCAGCCAGCCCGCCGCGAGCGCCGCGAGCCCCACGCCGCTGAACAGGAGCGCAACCAGCACCGCCGTGCCGGCCCCCCACGCGACCAATTGAAGCTTGCCGAGGAAGACCAGGTCCTGCAGCCCTTGCAGCAGCGCATGATAAGCACGGGTCGGAAAGGTCACGGCGAAGAACAGCAGGACCCATGTGAGCGGGATTCGCAGCGGCTCCCAGCGTGCCGGCAGCAGCGCCCACGCGGTGAGGGTCACGACCAGGACGGCCGGCACCTGCCACCAGATCACGCCGCGAATGCGGGACACGGTATCCGCCAGCACCGCCGGGCTGTCGCCGGTGAGGACGCGCCCGCTCGCATACGCCGTCTCGCGCGGCAGGAGACCGACGACCCCGAGATCCAGCAGGTACAGGTATCCGAGCAGCTGCAGGCCCACCAGCCACAAGCCGTACTGCTCTGCACCGACCCTGGCCAGCAGCACGGGCGTGAGCCACAGACCGACGAGCGTTGCGAGCACGAGGTGCACCTGCCCCAGCCCCACGCCGCCGAACACGCGCGTCGCTCGGGTCATCGCGTCGCCACGCTCGAATCGTATGAACGTCCGGTCATGCGGCCGGCGGATCCGCCCCGTGCCGGCGCAGGCGCGCCCGGACGAAATCACCGCCCGCGCCGTACAGCGCCGCCGCGAGAAACCAGAACAGCAAGCCCACCTGCGTGTTGAAGATGGGTCCTGCCAGTGCCATTCCGGTGATCGTCAGCAGCACGGGCAGGACAATCGTCGCGAGATCCGCCATGCCGGACGAAACGCGCTGGCTGGCGAGCCGCCATGCCATCGCAAACGCGGCGAACAGGGCCCCGCCGTAGCACGCCCAGAGAGGCACGCCCCCGTCGAGGAGCCACCCGGTCGGTTGGATCTCCACGTAGATTGGCGGCGAGGCGAGATCCGCAGGGTTGCCGAAATAGGTGTACATCATGCCCCACCGGCCGACGCCGGCGCCGAGCGGGTACTCGTCGAGAAGCTCGCCAAGCGTGTACGACAGGAAATGCCCACGGTTCTCGCGGTACGTTTCCATCGCGCCACGTTGCGCGATGTCAGTGAACCGTTGCTCCACCCGTTCACCGCCTACCGAGACTGCCCAGAAGAACGCGCTCAGCACGAGCGCCGCTCCTCCGGTGAGCAGCCACGTGCCCGCGGCGAAGCGGCCACGGCGGAACATCAATGCCGCCATGACGATGAACGCAGCCACGCACATCAGCAGCAGCGATCGCACTTGTGTGAGGTACAGGACGAAGAGTCCGAGTCCCGCCCCGCCGAGCCCGAGCACCCGGTTCGCCGTGCCACGCGACAGGAGCGTGAGACCGAGCCCCAGCACCGCCGTGATGGCGCCTGCAACAGACGCCGCTCCCGGCTGGTCTGTCAAGCCGGGCGGGCGCACGATTGTGCGCCCGTTTGCACCTTCATACGAGAGTTCCTCCACCCAGGTACTCGAAAGCTGCATGCCAAGCGAACTGAACTGGGGTGGGAGGAACATAGCCGGGAAGTACACCTGCAGGGTCCCTACCGAAGCACTGATGACGTTCAGCAGGAACACCAGACGTATCACTTTCAGCAGCCGCTTTTCGTCACGCACCGCCTTCCATGCCCAGAATGCCGGGGCCGCGATCATCAGCTGGAAGACGCACTGGGCGACTCCCGCCACGAACTGCGTCGTGGGGTGGAGGAGGTTCGTCACAAGGACGGCGAGTGCTGCCAGCAGGAAGGACGCGCTGCCCGGCGCCTTGATGTGCGTGGAACGCTGCGGGAAGTAGAGAAGGAGCATCCCGAGGCTCGACGCGTATGGGAGGGCGCGGATAATCGGCCGGAAGGGCTGTGCGTCCGGGATGAAGAGCAGGGCGCCCCAGAGAAACTGCACGCAGACGAACCACTCCACCCACGGCCACCGATCGCGGATACTCGCCCGCGGCGCCGGCGCGGTCGTCGCCTGCAGATCGGCGATCCCGATCGTCCCGCGGCGAACGGTGAGTGCAGGCGCACGGCCCTCGCGCACGGCGCCCAGGCTCTCGTCCAGCTGCGCGAGCAGATCGTCGTTGTTCATATCGCGGCCGCGGAGGGACGCAGGGCGCCGAGGAGCGTTTCGTAGGCGTCTATCGTTCTCTCGAGGTCATGATCGCCGCTGCGCATGGTGGCCTCGCGCTGCAGCCGCCGCTGCTGCACCTCGTCCTCGAGCACCCCCAGCAGCGCTGGCGCGAATGATGCGTCATCCACCAGGAGCCCGCCGCCGGCCGACAGCATCTCGTGGCTGCCCTCGTTGGGCGTGGCAATGACCGGGGTACCGCAGGCCAGGGCCTCCGCGTACGGCAATCCGAAGCCCTCGTACGTGGAAGGCGAGGCATATACCCAGGCACGGCAGTAAAGCGCAGCAAGCTCGGTGTCGCTCACGCCGACGTGATACGTGACTCCTTTCCGAGCCGGCCCTGGCGGGCACACCATGTGGAGCTCGGCACCGGCTACGCGGGGGCGAATCACGTGCTCGAAGACGTCCAGGAGCCATGCTCCGCGCTTCCGGCCGGACAGCACACCGACGAACATGATGGTGGGTCGCTCGGCCTTCGGAGCAGCGCTCGGGTGAAAGGTCCGCCGATCCACGCCATTTGGAATCACGCGCCGAATGAAGCGATTGGCCCGGCGGGCGCTTTCGCTCACCGCCACCACCCCGTCTCTGTGCAGCGCGGCGGTGGCGAGCTCCTGAAGATATACGCCGGTCTGCAGCAGGGAGCGCCCGATGGACGTGGCAGACACGGCTTCGCCGCGCGCCGAGCCGTGCATGACGCGCACGAACGGCTTGCCGGTCAGCGGAAGCAACAGGCTGTCACCGTGTGCGAGCAGCACGTCGAACCCCGACACTCGCGGCAGCAGCCACAACAGGTTGCCGAGGTAGCCCATCGTGAGCCGGCGGCCGATCCACGTGTCGACGAACCGCCGCCACTGCAGGGCCACCACGTGGTAGGCCGCGCCCGGCGGCCTGGGATCGTGCGAGAACACCGTGACGAGGTGGCCGCGACGTGCGAGACCATCGGCGAGATCGTGGGCGACGCGGTCGACCCCGCCTCGCTTCTGTCCCACGACAGGCAGGCAATAGCTGAACACGGCGATGCGGAGCCGGGCATTGCCGGCTCGGATCCCTTCAGGCGTGTGAGGCAGGCTCGAATCGCCCGCCCCGGCGCGCTCAGACATGCTCTGTCCGTGCGGAAGGACCCGACTCAGGAGCCATGAGGCTCGCCAGCGCGGCAAGCTGCCGAGTGGGATCACATAGGGCTGACGCACGTGCCGGCCCTTGTGAGCCGAGCTGCTGGCGCATGCCGGGATTCTCGACCAGCCTTCGCAGAGCCGCCGCGAGAGCCGCGGGGTCTCGAGGGGCGACGAGCTCGCCGCAGGACGCGTCGACTACCTCGAGGGCGCCGCCGCAACCCGCCGTGACCACGGGCAGCCCACCGGCCAGCGCTTCCACCAGTGCGATGCCGAACGGCTCGGCCAACAGATTGGGCTGACAGAACACGTCGGCGGCGCTCAACACATCCTGGACATCGTCACGGTGACCAGCGAATCGCACACGTTCGCCGATCCCACTCCCGGCGGCCCGCCGATGCAGCGACTCGAGGTAGGCCTTCTCTGCGCTGCGCTGCGCGCCGCCCACAATCCAGCACTGCCACCCCGGCACGTCACGGAGTCGCGCGAGCGCGTCGAGCAGGACTTCGTGCCCCTTCCAGGCCTCAAGCCGGCTGACTTGCACGATGACCGTGGCGTCGCTCGCCGTTGCGAACTCGCCTCGGATGTCCCGCGGACGCGTCGTCTTCTCCTGTCGATTAATCGACAGCGGGCAATAGAGCACGTGAGCTGTCATACCCGGAAACACTCCGGGCACGCCCCGTGCGGTAAACGCGCTGTTGGCGATCACCAGGTCGGGCACCGTGCGGCGGGCCCATCGCTGCAGCCAATGCTTGCCATCCATGAAGTCATGCGCCCAGTAGACGAGCCGGCTGGACGAGCAACGGATCACGGGCGCGAACAAACTGTGGGCCCACATCGAGTGCGTGACGACGGCATCGTACGAGCCGCTGCGCAGCAGCGCCCTCAGACGGCGGCGTGCCGCAAGGACGCGGACGGGGGAGCGCCAGCGGACCTCACCGATGTCATGCTGCTTCACGCCGGTGGCCGCCAGCCGCTGTCTGAGAGCACCCCCGAAGCACAGCGCGTACTCCGGCTGCAGGCGGGGACAGCGGCTGCGCTCGGCGGCCATCGCCACCAGCACGGTTTCGACGCCGCCCCAGAGATTGCCGCTGTGGACGTGAAGGACGCGGACGCGAGCGGATTCGCCATCCGCCCTGGGTGGCGGGCCGGCAGGTATCGCGACGCCGCGCTCGGCAGCGTTCATGACGCGGGGACCCCGCCGCGGGAGGTGATGTCAGCGCGCGCGCCCACGGCGCCGAGCGACAGGTATACGTCGGCGAGCGCGTTCGCCAGACGCGCACGGTCGAAAAGGGCAACGGCGGTCCTGCGCCCGCTCGCGCCGAACCGTTCACGGCGCGCGGGATCGTCCAGGAGCGATGCCATTCGGTTGGCGAGTGCGTCCACGTCACCGGGCGGGTGCGTCAGCCCCTGTTCGTCATCCGTCACCAGTTCCCGCACGCCCCCGGCTTCACTCACGATCACCGGCCGGCCGCAGGCCATCGCCTCGAGGACCGACAAGCCGAACGGCTCGGGTTTGGTGCTCGCATGCACCACGACGTCGAGTGCGCGGTAGGCCGGCGCCACATCGCGCTGAAAGGGCACGAAGCCCACGCGCTCACCGAGCCCCAGCCCGCCGGCGATGGACTCCAGCTCGTCACGCGTGAATTGGCTGCCGCTCGTCTGGTAGACCGGCCCCCCCACGACGTAGCCACGGACGTGACCGGCGGCGACCATCGCGAGCGCTCGAAGAAACGTCTCGTGCCCCTTCCATCGCGCGTACGTGGCAACGAGGCCCACGCGGCACGTGCCGGCCGGCGCCGGCGGCAGGCCCGCCGCGGCATCGAGATCGATGGTATGGCCGATGGGGTGGAAGCGCTGCGTGTCGATGCCGTTGTGTACGACCTCCACGCGGACGTGCGCGCCGACGACCGTTCGTATGTCCGCCGCCACATCGTGCGAGTTGGCCACGACGACGGCGGCGCGGTGCGCGTGGTGGCGGAGCAGGACCGAGGACACGCGGCGCGTGGAGACGTAGTCGTGCACGTGCCAGACGACGCGGTCGGAACGGGGCGACGCCCATGCCGCGAGCACATGGGCCTTCAGGCCGTTCGCGTGCACGATGTCCGGACGCCACGCCGAGAGATGCGCGCGGAGGCGGCGCGTGTATGAAGGCAGGGCCCAGGCGCTTCCCGCGAGGCTTGCCAGCGTGGCCGCCGCGGAGTGGCCGGATTCGCCGACCGCGGCGAAGCGGGCGGGCAGCGGCAACACGCGAACGTCGGCCCCGAGTGCGGCAAGCTCACCGGAAAGGGGGCCGTTTGCCAGACAGACGACGGAGAGCGTCCACTGCGGGTGCCGCGTACGCAGCGCCGCGACGCTGTCGAGGAGCACACGCTCCGCGCCTCCGAGGCCGGCCGAGACGCTGAGGAACAGGATGCGCATCACGGATGCCCCGGCGACTGCCCGGAGGGCCACCCACGTGGATCGTACTAGGTGCGCGACGGCGCCTTGGCGTAGTAGCGGCTGTACTCCTTGCGGTAGTACGCCGAGTAGTAATACGGGTTGCGCTGGACGTCCGCGCGGTTGAGCACGGCGCCGATCAGGTGCGCCTGCACCGCGTTCAACTGATCGACGGCCGCCTTGGCGGTGTTCCGCGTGGTCTGATCGGCACCGATGACGAAGATGACGCCGGAGGCGGTATTGGCCAGCACCGATGCATCCGCGACTGCGAGCACTGGCGGCGAATCGATGACGACCCAGTCGAAGTGCTCCCCCAGCGTGGCGAGATACTCGACGCAGCGCTTCGACCCGAGCAGTTCCGCCGGATTCGGCGGAATCATGCCGGCGGGCAGCACGCAGAGATTGAAGATCCCGGTCTTGCGGACCGCTTCGCTCGCCTTGCAGTCGCCGACGAGCAGGTTGGAGAAGCCGGGCTCCTGCGACACGTCGAAGATGTCGTGGACGCGGGGCCGCCGCATGTCGGCGTCGATGTGCAGCACGCGCTGACCGGCCTGCGCGAGCGATACCGACAGGTTGCTGGAGAAGAGGCTCTTCCCCTCGCCGGGCCCGGCACTCGTCACGACGACCGTGCGCACGCCCTCGTCGGCTGACGAGAACAGGACATTGGTGCGCACCGCGCGGATCGCTTCACCGAACGCGGGCGGCACGACATCGTTCAGCAGCGTCGGGCCGCTGTTGTCGATCTTGGGCACCATACCCAGGAACGCCAGGTTCAATGAACGCAGCTCCTGGGGGGACTTGATGCGGTTGTCCAGGTACTCGAAGAGGAAGACGAGTCCGAGGGCGAGAACCGACCCTGCGAGCAGCGCCATCATCAGGTCGTTGCTGCGGCGCGGCAGGACCGGGTTGGTCGGCACTTCCGCGGGATCTACCACGCGGATGTTGCTGCTCTTCAGCTCGCCGGAAATCCCGGTTTCCTTGGTGCGCTGCAGCAGCGACTCGTATACCTGCCGATTACTCTCGGCCTCGCGCTGCAGCACGGTGTACTCGATGCCCTTGCGGTTGAGCCCGAGCGCCTCGTTCTTCTGCGCATTGAGCGCGCCCGTGAGGCTCTGCTCTTGAGCGAGGGCGGCCATGTACTCGGCCCGCACCGACTCCACGACCTTGTTCACCTCGTTGTCGAACTTCGCCTGCGAGACCTGTACGGCGTTTCTAATGCGGACCATTTCAGGATGCCGATCGCCGTACTTCTCGGTGAGCTGCGCCTGCTGTCGCTGCAGGTCTCCGATCTCGCTTTTCAGCTTCTGGATGAATTCGTTGCCGAGCACCGCCGTGAACGTGTCGACGGCCGATGTACCCTGCACCGCCTTCAGCTGGGCGTACAGAGCTTCCTTTTCGATGCGGGTTGTCTTCGCTTTCGTGACGGCACCATTGAGGTCGGCCAGCCGTTGAACCACGATATTCTCCCGGTCCTCCACCGCGATGGCATCGTGAGTCTCCTTGTAGCGCTGCAGAGCGATCTCGGTCGCTTCGACCTTCTTGCGCTGCTCGGCGAGCTGCGCGCCGAACCAGTCGGTCGCATCCTTCGAGGCAGAGAACCGTGTCTCGAGGTTCTGCTGGATGTACGCCTGCGCGATGCCGTTGGCCATGTCCGAGGCGAGCTGCGGTTCGGACGACGTGACCCGAAGCTCGACGATGCGGCTGTTCCGTACGGGCACCACGTTGAGCGAGCCCAGGACGAACCCGACGTATGGGCCGACCGGATCGCTCGCTTCGGTCCGCTGAGCGGGCGCTGTTGCGGGGGACCCCATCACAGCGCGGCGGGCGAGGGCGACGGCCCCGTAAGCGACTCCCGTGACGGTGAGGGGCGCACTCTTCGGCTCCAGCGCCTGCTGCAGCGACGGGTGCTTCGTCAGGTTCATCAAGACGACCGTGCGCCGGGCCAGCGTGCGGCTCTGCAGGATCTTGTACTGGGTCTGATAGAAGTCGTCGTTGTACCAGCCGTCCTGCTCCTGGAACATCGTGTTGAGGCTCGCGACCTTCGGGGTGTCCTTCTCGATGAGCAGCTGCGTGCGCGCCTCATAGAGCGGCGTGGTGCGGAAGCTGTTCACCGCGCCGGTGAGGAACACGACCACCAGCGCCGGAATCGCAATCCAGCGGCGTTTGTAGACTACGCGGACGTAGTCCATCAGGTGGTGCTCATCATCGTGCTGCTGAAGCAGCTGCGCCGCCCTCTTCTGCTGATTGTCGCTCTGCATGACGTCTCTTTTCCTGCTGCCTGTCTGCCTAGAAGAACCGCTCCCCGACGATCAGCGTGTCGCCGGGCTCCACGATATCGGTCAGCCTGACCTTCAGTTCCTTCTTCTTGCCGTCGAGCGCCCGCACCACCTTGATGCGCCCAGTCGATCCGCGGTCCGTCACGCCGCCCGCGAGCGACAGCGCCTGCAGGACGCTCGTGCCCCGATCGATCGGGTAGGCGCCGGGGGCCCGCACCTGTCCGAACACGTACACGGCCTGCGACCGCCCCACGGCGATCGTGTCGCCGTCGCGGAGCAGCACGTTCTGCGAGAGCGCACCTGCCTGCAGCTCGCGGACATTGACTTTGAGGACGGTAGACTCGCTGTCGTCCGGCAGGGCCGGACCGGCCTTCGCGCCCGCACGGGGCCTCACGATCAGGATTTCCTCGGCGGCGGTCTGGGTGATTCCGCCGGCCTTCGCGAGGGCCTCGATGATCGTCATGTCGCCGGTCAACTGGTAGGCGCCGGGCGTGCGCACTTCGCCCATGACGAAGACGCGCTGGCTCTTGTACTCGTCGATGCTGACCCCCACCTGTGGATTCTTGAGGAACCCGTCGCCGAACTGGGTCTTCAGCGCCTCCGCCAGCGATCGCAGTGTCAGCCCGGCGGCTTTTACACGGCCGATCAGCGGGAAGGTCAAGGTGCCGTCCGCCTCGACCGTGAACTTGCCCGAAAGGTCGGCGTGGTCATACACGGTCACCGTCAGGACATCCTGCGGGCCGATTACGTAGTCGGTCTGTGCACCGGCCGGCTGCGCCGCGCCGAACGCGCAAACACAGGCAAGCACGAGCACGACGGCAACCTTCATCATGGTGTCTTCACCCCGTAAGTGATCGACAAGCCGGTGCGCCAGCCTTCGTAGCTGCGGCCGGTCAGCGGCGAGCGCCTCGACACGAACTCCGTATCGAGCCCGAGCCGCATGAATTCGCCGGTGTGCCAGCCCACGCCGCCTCCGAGCTGACGCACGTGGTCGGTGCGGTCGGGCGCGCTCAGCACGCCCACCGCCTTGTAGTCCAGCGCCTGCCGTGCTGCGCGCCCGACGACGTCCCAGCGGGTGGTGAGACGCTGGGTCACCGTGAACCCGACATCGGTCAGCAGGTAATACGGTTCGAGCGCCTCGAACGAATACGTCACGTCGCGCTCGACGCGCGCGGTGACGCGGGTGGCACGCAGCGCGTACCCGAGATCGGCCGACGCGACGGGGCCGGTATAGTCCGGCACCACCACTGACAACGTGTGGAACCGTCGGTAACCGACCACGCCCTTGCCCGAGATGAGCGCGAATGGCTTGAACTCGAACCCAGTCACCACCCTGAGCGCGTCGGCATCCCGCTCCGGAGACTGCACGAACCGGTCGTGCTGCTGCTCAGCTCCCGTTACCCAGGTCGTGAGCGGCGTCACATCGCGGCGTACCGACAACCCGAACATCGTCGCATCTCGATCGAGGCGCTGGCCCAGCGCGTCGCCCAGGAATGTGTCGCCAGACGAGAACCGGTTCTGATCCGACCCTGCCATGGCACGCACGCGCGTCCGGCCGCCGAGCAGCAGATCCACGCCGGCACGGCCCCCCATGAGCGTGCGTCGCGCGCGCGCATCGATCTCATAGCCGGTCCGCTGCCGGGTGTTGGTGTACTCGCCCGCGACAAACGGCACCAGGTGCGCGAGCGGCACCTCCAGACGCAGGCGGTTGGTGGTGCCGAACGAGCGTTGCGTGTCGTACTCTTTGAAATAGAAGTAGTCCATCCGCGTCTGTCCAATCAGCCGCGTTCGACCGAGCTTGACCCAGTAATCGGCGAGGGGTCCGAACACCGCGGTGGTGTCGCTCTTCGGATTGTCGGCTTCATTGAACACGTTGCTGTCGACGCCGAGGCTGGTAATGGTCAGCACCGGCGTGAAGCGGATGGGACCGAAGCGGAAGCGTGCGGCCTCCTCCGGCGCCGGAACATCCTGCCCGCTCGCGGGCGAGGCGAGGGCCACCAGGAGACAGGCCGCCGTGGCAGCCATGAGTTTCTGCAGGAGTTGCATCAGATTAGGACCGGTGTGTTGGAGCGGTGAAAGCGGAGAGAAGTACCCGGAAGACATGTGGGAGGGCCTTCCGGGGCGGCGAACACCTGCCGATCCGCCGCTGGGGCGGCAGCGGACCTGCAGGGTGAGAGCGCGAGGCGGATTTACTGTGACGGGCTGGCCGGAACGACAGAGAGGACGGCCGCTGTCGGAGCGGGTGGCTTGCTGGCCGGACTGCCGGAGGCGACGCCAGCTGTCACACCGGCCGCCGCGGCGCCTGCGACGAGCAGCCACGTGGTCGGAGGCACACCGCAGTCGATGTTCACGTCCGTTTTCTGGGCGACCGCCTGTGTGAGGTTGTACGGACCTTCGGTGCAGATCACTTTGCCGTTCTTGTCGACCAGTTCCACCAGGTAGTTGGCCAGCGCGAGGCTCGACACACTGAAATTGGCGGACCCATCCAGGACGCTTGTGGCCGCGATGGTGCCGCTTGCGACGTCACGTGTCCGAACCGTGTAATCGCGGTACGGATTCTTGGCCTTGTGCTTGGCGGTGCCACTGATCAGGCCGGGGCCCGACGTCTGTCCTGCCGCCTGCAATGGACCGAGCGCGAGGCTCCCTACGAGTGCCAGCGCGAGTCCCGCTCTGAATCTGCGCATCACATCACCTCTTGAGTGAACCCACCCCTGCGGCGGGTTCCCTTGTCGTGCGAAACAGGAATCCCTGATACGGATAAGCTTAACCCAGCCCGGCCGTAATCCCGACGTGTTTCGGCCCAAAACTTGTGCAAAACCGCGCGCGCAGCCCTGAATCTGTATCGCCTGCGCGTCCGATTCTCAGGACCGATACACCGCACCGGTCGTGCCCGTCTCACCCGTCGCACAGTAGCGCGCTGCTAGGCTCGCGGCTCGCGCCCCTGCCGCACCACACTCAGCTGCCGCAGCTTGCGATAGAGGTTCGTCCGCTGGATGCCGAGCGCCGCCGCCGCTTCGCCCATCCGACCATGGTGCTGGCGCACGACCGCGGCGATGTAATCGCGCTCGAAACGCAGACGTGCATCCCTCAGCGACATGCCGCCGGCTGCCGCCATCTCGCTGCCGTCAATCCGCACCTGCGAGAGCACATCCTCGAGCCGTATGGATCCGTGCGGCGTCAGCAGAACGAGCCGCTCGAGAACCGCGCGCAACTCGGGCGCGTTCCCCCGCCAGGGCAGCGCCGCAAGCAGCGTTACGCCCGAACGCGTGAGCGTCTTGAGCGGCATGCCACCGGCGCGGCAGATCTCCTTCAGGAAGTGGTTCACGAGGAACGGCACGTCCTCGCGCCGCTGCCGTAAGGGCGGCAGCTCGATGCGTATGAGCGACAGGCGCTCGTACAGGTCCCGTCGTAACCGGCCCTCTTCGACGACGGCTTCGAATCCGGGTTCGACCGCGGTGATGGGTCGGATGTCGAGCTCGATCCGCCGCCGCTCGCGCGCGATGTCCACTTCGCGGTCGCGCAGCACGCGGTGCAGCTTCGACTGAACACGCGCCGGCATTTCAGGGAGGTTCATGAGGAACAATGTGCCGCCGGATGCGCGATACAGCTTCGATTCAACCGTGACGCGCTCCAGGCTTCGACGCTCCTCCACACTGCCGGGGCGTCGGAGAGACACGCAGCCGAACAGCTCGTCTTCGATTTCCTGCGGCGTCGCGCTCGAGCAGTCCACGGAGACAAACGGTGCGTCGTTCCGCCGACCGTGCCCGTGAATCGCCCGCGCGAGCATCTCGCGGCCCGTGCCGCGCTCGCCATAGAGCACGATCGGGCACCGGCTCGGTGCGACCCTGGGCAGCAGCTCGACGAGTTTCCGGATCGCCGGGGAGATGCCGAAGACGCCATATGGGGAAACCTCCACGCGTTCAGGCGGCGCGGCCGTCGAGAGAGTTGCCAGGTCCTGTGCGTTCGCGATCACCGCACTCAGGTCCCACGGCACGATGGGCCACGGCAGCACATCGAAGACGCCGGCGCGGAAAGCATCGACCGTGCTCTCCGGCCGCGAAGGATCGACGATGCCAATCAGCACCGCCCGCGGTTGCTCCGCGCGGACACTGCGCGCAATTCGCAGCGCCTCGCCCGTGCGCGTGCAATCCAGCAGGCAGATCGCGGCGGGACGCTCGCGCAGCTCGGTCAATACCTCGTTCGCGCCCGACGCCCAGCGCGTCGCGAGTCCCAGCCCCGCGAGCACCGGTTCGGCTGTTCCCCGCTCCAGTGGCCCCGCCGCGATCCAGATGATCGCCGGCGGTGAGCCGGCCGACTGCGCACGACCTGCGGTCAGCTCGGGTTCTGACATCGTGAGACTCTGGCTCATGGAGTGTGTGGCGGCCGGAATGCGGCCCTGCTGATCACTGCGGTGCAGCCGGGCGGAAGTGCCCGTTCCCGTCCGGATCGGTTTCGAGACGCGGCGCCGCGCCATCCCGCGTGTAGACGAGCCGCCGGTCCGGAGTTCCCCGGCGCCCCGTGTCGAGCGCGACCGACGCGAGTGCGCCGTCTTCGTAGCGCTCCCACTTGTCCGTGCGCGCGTCGCCGTCCGTGTCTTCCTCGGCTCTGGCCAGCACGCCCTTTTCGTACGTCTCCTCGCGGAACGCCTTACCGGTGGCCGATACCAGCTCCACGCGCGTCAGCACGTTCTGTTCGGTGATCGCCGGCGTGCCGGCGCGCTGGTCCGCTGCGCCCGTTGCGTAGAACTCTTTCCGGTCCACCCGGCCATCGAAGTTGTCGTCCAGATCAGCGCCAAGCAGACGGGCGCCGTCCATGGAGGCCCACGCATCCTCACGTCCGTCGCCGTTGCGGTCGTAGGCCAGCTTCTCCAGCCGGCGCGTGTCCGCCCGATACGTCGGGCTCACCCTGGCTCCGCCGACTCCGGGCGCAGGACTGTCCGACCAGCCGGTCAGAGACATCGCCGCCGCAGCCAACGTCAGCAGGCTCAGGAGGCCGTTTGTGCAAAGGACGGATTTGCTGGTGTTTTTCACGAGGGTCAAAGGGGGCAGGCGGCGCTTCGCCCTGTCACTCACAGCCTTCAGCTGCGCCCCGCGCGAGGGGTGCAGGAGGTCACTGCTGCTGCAGGAATGTGGGACGCCGCCGTCCCTGCTTATCGGCTACTGTGTCCTCCGCAACACGATTGGTGCACCCAAAAGATACAAGTCGGGCAACGGGCAGACTCTTTCGGATGGCCGCGAGTGTGTGGCCGCGCGTAGCGCCAGCGAGACCAGCCATTTTCGGCTGTCGCCACAGGCTTCGGTAAGGGCAGGAGCGGTGTTCAGCGAGGGCCGCGGTAGTTGTGCGCCACGATGGCCCCGTACGTCACGTTGACCGCCACCATCAGCGCCACGGCGGCGATTCGATGCTTCCTCCAGAGACGCTCGGTGAGGTACACGGTGCCAGCCGTTGCCGCGATCTTGGCGGCTACGAAGGATGTGGGTTGGCTGACGAGGCCCTTGACCGCAGGGTTGACCTCGCGGGCTCCAGCGCTGACGGCCGCCAGTGTGGAGTGCGCGTCGAGACCCTGCAGCACCGCAAACGACAGGTAGAGGGCGGGCAGGGCCGGAGGGCGACGCAGAGAACCTGGTTCGATCGGTGCCGCCTGAAGCGGCGCGATTGTGCCGACGCGCGGCGGCGCGGACAGGCCGAAGGGTTGCGACGAGGAGACCAGCGCAACCAGCGAGGCGTTAACGAGCGCGGGAGATTCGAAGGGGGCGTGCTGGGCGGATGCGGCGTCCGGGAGGCTGCACGCCAGAACGACGGCAGCTGCAAGGATGGTGCAGAGTGAGCGACGTGAGCGGAACCAGGCACGCGCCATGGGGCCACCTCCAGCCGTACTGCAGCCGGCCGGAGTCGCGTCTTATCAGGCTCTGCGCGCTGTCACGGCTACTGGAGAACGTCCAGCGGCCGCAACATCAAGTCGCGTACCAGCGGATTTGCGGCCTCCACGGGGAGAAGTACGCCGCTGAGGTGCACTTGTAGGAAGCTCCACGGTGTGATGGGAAGCGGGTGTGTAACCGGCGAGTCTGGCGGCTGCTAGGTCCAGCTGGCGATAGTGGCAAGCGGATCGGCGTCCGGCACATCGTAGTCGTACGCCAGGGCCGCCGCGTTGGACGTGTAGAAGAGCGTGCCCAACTCGGCGTGCGCTGGATGATCGAGGTACGCCTGCAGCCCCGCCACGTTGTCGAACTCGAGGATGCCGAAGAACTCGAAGTCGGTCGGCATCACCGCTTCGTAGGCGGCGCCATGCCGCACGCGCGACCCGACGCGCGCGCGGCGAATCGACGGGATCTCACGCAGCGCGGTGGTGAGCGCCGCGTGAAAGCGCGCGCGATCGGCGGTGCTCAAACCGGGCCGTGTCTGATAGAGCACCACATGCGCGATCATCGCCGATCTCCGCGCGGCCGCCTGATCAGCCGCGAGCCTGCGGGGCCCTCGACGTCGTGTCCCCGTTCCGGCGGCTCCGGCGGAATCACGATGTCGTCGTTGCGCCGGGGGACTGGCGGGGGCTCCTGACCAGGGCGCGGAGGGCGATCGGGGCCCGGCGGAGGACCTTCCGGGCGTCGCGGCGTGTCCCCGCGCCGCTCGCCCGGCGGTGCGGAGGGTGGGCGCTTCGGTCGGCGGGCTGCCCCGCGTTCCGCGCGCCCCGTGGCGCCCTGGCCCTCGCGGCGAGACTGGTCGTCGTGGTCACCAGGGCCGAAGCGGTCGTGGCGCCCTCGCGGGCGCGACCAATCACCATCACGCGGCGGGCCAGAGGGAGGGCGGCGCTCGCGATCCTTCCACGCGGGAGGCGGCTCATTGGAGCCCCCAGGCGGACGCCCCCGGTTCTCAGAAGAGCGGTCAGCGCGGGGACCACCTGGCCTGGCGGGCCCCCGGCTGTCGAACGGGCGCTGCTCGCGTGGCCGGTACCCGTGCGGCCGCTCCCCGGTGTCGCGAGGGCGATCGTCCCGCGGTCGATCGCCTCGCGGCCCCCGTCCCTGGGGGCGATCCCGGGTGTCGATCGGCCGCGCCCCGCGTGTGTCAGGTCGGTCCGGCCTGCCACGGTCATCGAACGGACGCCCCTCGGGTCGCCCGCCGTGCGGACGATTACGGTTGTCGCGCGGGCGGTCGGTTCTTGGTCCGTGTTCCTGGCGGCGATCCCGGGTGTCGAACGGCCTCGCGCCGCGCGAGTCAGGTCGGTTGGCCCTGCCGCGGTCCTCGAACGGCCGCCCCTCGGGCCGCCCCCCGTGCGAACGATCACGGTCGTCGCGCGGGCGATCGGTCCGTGGCGGGCGTCGCTGGGGGCGATCGCGGGTGTCGAACGGCCGCGCGCCGCTCGGTGCAGGTCGTTCCGACGCGCCGCGGTTGTCGTACGGGGGCTTGGCGGGTGGTCTGCCCTGCGGGCGATCACGTATGTCGCGGGCGCGGCCCTCATGCGGCCGGTCGCGGGGCCCGCGTCCCTGCGGCCGCTCCCGGTCCTCAGGCCTGGAGCGCGGAGGCTGGTGCGGAACCGTCGCACGAGGAGGGGCGTCGGGCGGGCGTGTTGCCCCATCATCCGGCCGCCGTCGCCGAACGTTCTCGTCGAACCGCTCCTGCCGGCGCGCAGCGTTCTTCGCCTTCCGCTCCAGCTCGAAGCGTTCGCGCGGATCGCGGTGATCGCCTCCGGGGCGCCACCCTTTGGTGCGGCGTTCGCCCTCCTCGCGTCCGGCCCGTGCCGCGTGCTCGGGCGAGTCCCACAGCTTTCCGCGCGCAAACCAGCGCATGACTGCAGTCGGGGACTTTCTCCGGAGCTGCTCGAAGGTGGGTTGCAGGTCCTCGCGTGTGGTCGCGCGGAACGCCGTCGGCAGGTTGTCGACCAGAATCGTCCAGTACGCGTAACGCGGCGGCATCGTCAGCTCCGTTCAAGGCGCTTCAATTTCTCGACCAGCGTGGTGCGTTTCAGATTCAGCAGGCGGGCAGCGGCGCCTTTGTTGCCATGCGTGCGCTCGAGGGAGCGGCGAATCATCTCGCGTTCGATGCCCGCGATGAAGCTGTCGAAATCAATCCCCTCGTCGGGGAAGGGCAGGCCGGCGACGGTCGGCGGCTCGTCCGCCGCCTGCTCGATTTCCGGCGGCAGATCGGCCGCCTCCACCTGCTCGCGGCCGCCCGACAGCGCGACTGCCCGCTCCATCGCGTTCTCGAGCTGCCGGATGTTGCCGGGCCACGCGTAGGCCATCAGCGCCCGTGTGGCCGCTTGCGAGATGGTCATGACCGAGCGGTTCCCCTCCGCACAGAACTTCTCGAGAAAGTGGCGAACGAGTGGAGGGATGTCTTCCTTCCGCTCACGCAGCGGCGGCAGGCGCACAGGGATGACATTCAGCCGGTAGAACAGGTCTTCGCGAAAAGAGCCTTCGCCGACCATGCGCAGCAGGTCGGCATTGGTCGCGGCGATCACGCGCACATCGACCTTCATCGTCTGCGACTCGCCCACACGCTCGAACTCGCGCTCCTGCAGCACCCGCAGCAGCTTCGACTGCAGCGACATGCTCATCGTGCCTACTTCGTCCAGGAAGAGCGTGCCGCGGTGCGCCTGCTCGATCCGCCCCTGGCGCGTGCCGATTGCACCGGTGAACGCCCCGCGCACGTGCCCGAACAGCTCGGCCTCGAGCAGCGTTTCCGGAATCGCACTGCAGTTGATGGCCACGAAGCGCTGCGCGCGGCGCGGGCTGTTGTGGTGAATGGCCCGGGCCACGACTTCTTTCCCGGTGCCGGTCTCGCCCGTCACCAGGATCGTGCTTGCCGTGGGAGCAAGCGTCTCGAGGCGCTGGAAGAGATCCCGCATCGCCCGACTGCGTCCGACTATCCCTCCGAACTGGTAGCGCTCCTGGAGCTGCGCGCGCAGGTAGGCGTTTTCGGACTTCAGCCGCCGCTGTTCGAGCGCGCCGTTCAGCGCGTGCATCAGCTCTTCGAACTGGAACGGCTTGGTGACGAAGTCCGTTGCCCCCCGCTTGATCACGCCCACGGCATCGCGCACGGTGCCGTAGCCTGTGATGACGATGGCGATGATGTCGGGGTACCGCTCGACAGCGGCGTCAATCACCTCGACGCCGTCCATGCCGGGCAGACGCAGATCAGTGATGAGGATATCGAAGGCGAACTCCGCCAGTGCCGCGACGGCTCGTTCGCCGGTCTCGGCCTGCACCACAACGAATCCGTGATCCTCGAGGCGCTCGGCCACCGCCTCGCGCAGCGGCGCCTCGTCTTCGACGAGGAGCAAGTGGGTTGTACTTTCAGGCATTTAGGCGGCGTCAGTATTTTGACGATCTCTCGCATGCGCCGTCAAGGCGAACGTGTGATCTACAGCCCTCCGCGGGAATCTCCGATACTGCTGCTGCGGGAGGAGACAACGTGGAACGTAGAGCCATTTCAATCGCCCAGGCCTGCACATCCGTCGGTGTGAGCCGTCGCACCATCTACAACTGGATGTCAGCGGGCAAGGTGCAGTACGTCCGTACAGCGGGCGGGGCCGTGCGGATTTTCGAGGACTCGCTCTGGCGGCGAGACGCGGCGTCGGGCGACGCGACGACGTCGGGCACGATGGCGGCGCCTGACGCGCCATGATGGGGTTCGCTCTCGTGGACGCACCCAATGCCCGTGACGAAGCCGCACCGCTGCGGCTTCTGTTCCACCAACTGAACAACCAGCTCGGGATCATCCTCGCGCATGCCGAACTGCTCGAGGCCAAGACGACCGACAACGTGCACCGCGCCCGTGCAGCGCAGGTCGTGTCGAGCGTCCTCGACGCGATGGCGACCGCACGCGACATCCGCACCCAGGCGGTCACACAGCACTCGCCCGACGAGGGCGTCAGTCTGATCTAGACCGTCGCCGCTTTCTGCCCGCCGCCCGGCGGGCGTATCCCGCGGGCGTATCCCGCCGCCAACCTTCGCCAACCCACCTCCAGTTTTGTAATTGGCACGTCAAATCGTTGGCGACTTGGCGCGATCCAGCGTCGCACATTTGACGATCCACCTCCGTAATCGGGGGTGATGGTTCCAAGGGAGCAGCACGAAGACAATCCTGTAAGTCTCCTGTTTACCGCGTTATGCCTGCATCTGCCCATGGCGTGGCGCCCGGACGCGGTGGCCGAACACAGCCGTGGCACCCCCGTTGCGATAGGGCAGGCACCAACACTACGCGCCAATGCGCCAAGGAGACATGCCGATGCCACTCGAAACCGTCGTTCCCCTGGGTTCCGATCGGATCGTTGCCGGCCTGCCGTTCGTCGAGGCGCTGGCGCGAAGAATGGCCTCCACCATGCCGCACTCCATCGACCTTGGCGATCTCGTGCAGGATGGCGTACTGGGTCTGATCGACGCAGCGAACCGGTTCGACGAGGCGCGTGGCATCAAGTTCGAGACGTTCGCCGAGCGTCGCGTGCGCGGGGCGATGATCGACGCCCTGCGGAAGGACGCCTGGCCCCGTGGCGTTCGCCGCCAGCGCCGTGAGCTCGAGGCTGCGCGGGAGCAACTGCGTCGCGAGAACGGCTGCGAGCCGTCGATCGCCGATCTCGCGGTGAAGCTCGGAAGCGACGAGAAGCGCCTGAACCGCACGATTGTGCGGATCGCCACCATCGAATCGACCTCCCCGCTGGCCACGAGCGAGCCCGGTGATGAGGCGCATCTCCCGGCCGTGCTGCTCCCCTCGGTGCCCGAGCGGCCCGACGTGGCCTACGAGCGCTGCGACGTCGAACAGCGGGTGCGTGCCGCCATCCAGGCGCTGCCGTGGCGCGAAGGCAAGGTTATCGGCCTCTACTACTACGGCGAAGTGACGATGAAGGAGATCGGACGGGAGATAGGCGTGAACGAGTCGCGGGTGTCGCAGCTGCACGCACGCGCCATTCGCCGTCTCCGCGAGGCGCTCGGCAGCACGCTGGCGCCGGCCGAGGCTGCGGAGGTGATTCGCGCCGGGGTGTTGCAGTTCTTCCAGAAGCCCGTGCCCGCGACGGTGGAGAGCGTGGCGCCAGCCGCGACCGAGCCGTCGCAGGGTGGCGTCGTGATTCCCTATCCGAGGGCGTCGCGGGCGGCGCGGAGCAAGTCGCCGAGGCGGAACGGCTTTGCGAGCCAGCGGCAGCCGCTCTGTGCGAGGAAGCGCTCCGCGTCGGTGCCGGCGACGTCGCCCGTCACGAATATCACCCGCCGTGCCAGCTCGGGCGACGCGACCGCGATGGCCCGATAGAACGACATACCGTCGAGGCGCGGCATCTTCAGGTCGCACACGACAAGCTCGTAGGAGCGCTCGCCCACCCGGGCGAGCGCCTCCTCACCATCGCCAGCTCGATCCACCAGGAATCCCGCATCCGACAGTGCTTCGGCCACCGCCGCGGCGAGCGCAGGTTCGTCCTCCACCACTAGGACTCGCGTGCCGGCGAGCGCCTCGAACGGCGGGTCGGTCGGTGCGGGGGCCGGCTCGCGAACGCGCCCGGCCTTCGTCGGGAACTCGACGAAAAACGACGCCCCTCGGCCCTGGGGCGACTCGACCCGGATCCGGCCGCCGTGCTCCTGCACGATGGCGTACGCCACGGTCAGACCCAGCCCCGTGCCCTGTCCCACTTCCTTCGTCGTAAAGAACGGATCGAAAATCTTCGGCTGCACGTCTTCAGGCACGCCTGGGCCGTCGTCGTTAATCTCGAGGATGACCGCGCCCTGGTCGCGCTCGTGCCACGTGCGCACGACGAGGGTGCCGCGGCCGTGCGCCGAGAGCATGGCCTGTTCGGCGTTGATCACGAGGTTCAGCAGCACCTGCTGCACCTGGTGTGCGTCCGCGAACACCTGCGGCAGCCCCGAAGCGAGCGCGTCGATCACGGTGATGTTGGTCACGCGCTGCTCGTAGGCGCGGAGGGCCAGCGTATCGCGCAGGACGTGATTCAGGTCCACCATCGAGCGCGTGCTCTGGCGCTTGCGCGCAAAGGTGAGCAGGTTACGCACAATCCGCGCTGCGCGCTCCGACTCCGCGAGGATCGTCTCGATCCCGCGCCTCGTGGTGGCGTCCACCTCGCGCGACGCCAGGCGCTCGGCCCACGTGAGGATCGTCGCGAGCGGATTGTTCAGCTCGTGCGCCACACCGGAGATCGTCTGGCCGAGTGCGGCCAGCTTCTCCGCCTGCAGCAGCTGGGTGTAGAGATCGCGCGACTGGTCGTCGAGCTTCTTGCGCTCGCTCACATCTCGCAGCAGTGCCTCGACTCGCAACTGGCCGGAGTCGTTCCGCTCCGCTCGGGCAGTCAGCTCCACCCAGACCGGGGTGTCGTCGGCGCGCCGGAGGCGCAGCAGGTGATCGGAGACCGACCCCTCGGTTGCCAGCCGGTCGAGGAATGCGTCGCGCGCTCGCGGATCGAGGAACCGGGACGGATCGAAAGGCCGTACGTCCGCCTCCGGGACTTCCGCCGCGTGCCCGAACATCAACTTGAGATGGGGATTGGCCGCGAGCGTCGACGTGTGGAGTCTGCCGACGGTCCCGATGTACACGCCCTCGTGCACCGCTTCGAACAGCCGCGCGAATGCCTCCGCGCGGGCGTCGGGTTCGGCCGTCGGGTCGGAAGTAGGGCGCTTGTGTGCGGCCACTGGCACGCGATTATATGCGCCGCGCGGTCCGGTGCGCTCCGCCGCGTCCGCGTCTCATCGTCTGGGTCCGAAGAAAAACAGGAGCACGACGACGATCGCCAGGATGCCGCCGGCGGTGACGACGAGGCGCGGAATGTCGCTCAGCATGCGGTTCCGGTCATGACCGCGACGCGCGCGCGGCGACGACGCCGGAGCCGAAGGCTGTTGGCCAGCACCGAGACGCTCGACAACGACATCGCGGCTGCCGCAACCATCGGGTTCAGCAGCATGCCGGTGAACGGGTAGAGCACGCCGGCGGCAATCGGGATCCCGAGCACGTTGTAAACGAACGCCCAGAACAGGTTCTGTTGGATCACGCGGAGCGTGTCGCGCGACAATGCGAGCGCTTCGACCACCCCGTGCAGATCGGCGCGCATCAACGTGATGTCGGCCGCCTCGATGGCGATGTCGCTGCCAGATCCCATGGCAATGCCCACGTCGGCCTGCGCCAAAGCCGGCGCGTCGTTGATGCCGTCGCCGACCATCGCGACCACCCGTCCCTGCTCCTGAAGCGCTCTCACCTCTTCCGCCTTGTGTCCCGGGAGCACGCCCGCGCGCAGCCGGCTGATCTCGGCGTTTGGCGCCACTTCCCGGCGGATGGCGTCGGCCGTCTCGGCGGAGTCACCGGTGAGCATCACGATCTCGAGGCCCAGGCGGCGCATCCCGGCGATGGCATCGCGCGCCTCCGGTCGCGGCGTGTCTGCGAGGCCAAGCACGCCCAGCACGCGGCCCCCGGGCGTGGGGGGAACCGGGAGCTCCGCGACGAACATCACCGTGCGCGCGCGGGATGCGAGGGCCGCGGCCGTTGGCTCGGCCTGCGCGAGCGGCACCTGGGCCTCCTCGAGGAGCCGTGCGCTGCCCACGACGAGGCGGCGGCCTTCGAGGGTGGCGTCAATGCCGTGGCCGGGTCGCGACCGGAACGACGTGGGCTCGATGAGCGGCAACTGCCGCCCCTCCGCTGCCCGCACCACTGCCTCGGCCAGCGGATGCTCCGAGCGGCGTTCCGCCGATGCCGCGAGGCGGAGGAGCTCGCGGGCGTCGAGCATCGCCCCGTCCGCTTGGGGCAGCGGCACGACGTCCGTGACCTCGGGCCGTCCCGTCGTGATCGTCCCCGTCTTGTCGAGCACCACGGTGGTGACGGCGTGCGCCCGCTCGAGCACGTCGCCGCCCTTCACGAGGATGCCGCGCTCGGCGCCTCGTCCCGTGCCGACGAGAATCGCGGTGGGTGTGGCCAGGCCCATTGCGCATGGGCACGCGATGATCAGCACCGCGACGAAGTTGACGAGCGCCGCGGTCGCCCGGGTGCCCGGCGGCAGCACGTTGAACCAGACAATGAACGTCGCGATCGCGATCACCAGTACCACGGGCGCAAAAACACCCGAGATCACATCCGCGAGGCGTGCGATAGGTGCCCGGCGCGACTGCGCCTGCTGCATCAGGCGGATGATCTGCTGGAGCGCGGTGTCGCGGCCCACACGCGTTGCGCGGAAGCGGAACACGCCCGTGCCGTTGACACTGCCCCCGAGCACGACGCTGCCCGGAACCTTCTCGACGGGGAGCGACTCGCCCGTCAGCATCGATTCGTCGACCGTAGACGTGCCTTCGAGCCACTCGCCGTCGACGGGCAGGCGCTCCCCCGGTCGGACGATGACGATGTCGCCCGAGAGGACGCCGGCAACAGGGATGGTGAGCTCGATTCCGTCCCGCATGATGCGGGCGTCGCGCGGCTGCAACCCGACCAGCCGCCGGATCGCGTCGGAGGTGCGCGCGCGTGCCCGCGATTCGAGCAGTCGTCCGAGGAGCACGAGAATGATGATGGCCGCCGCAACCTCGTAGTAGACCGCGGGCGCCATGATCGCTGTCGTCTCCGTGTGCCCGACGGCCACCAGCCCCGGCGCAATCGTGACGACGAGCGAGTACGCGAACGCTGACCCGGTGCCAAGGGCGATGAGCGTGTTCATATCGGCGCTGCGATGCCGCAGTGCCGACCACGCACCGCGGTAGAAGCGGCCCCCCGAAACGAAGAGCACCGGCGCGGCGAGGGCGAGTTGCACCCAGTTCACGCCCGAAAACTGAGAGTGCGACATGCCGAGCACCACCAGCGGCGCCCCGCAGGAGACGGCAAGGATGAACAGGCGCCTCAGCCTGACGTACTCACGGGCCTCCACCCGGCGCTGTGCGCTCTCGATCGCCTCTTCAGACGTGAGCGATTCGCCAGGTGCCGCTTCGATGACCTCGTAGCCCAGGTCCCGCACCGCGTGGGCGATCCGCGGCAATCCCACGAGCGAAGCGTCGAACCGCACGCTGGCACGTCCTGTGGCGTAGTTCACCGCCACCGTATCCACACCCGGCAGCCGTGTCAGCGTTCGCTCGATCACGCGTGCGCAGGCCGCACACGTCATCCCGGCCACCGGCAGGCTGACGCTCGTGAGCGGCGTGGATGGTGCCGATCCAGTCGACCGCGTGACGTCCGCAGCCATCTGGCGATTGTACCTGCCGTGATGACGTCGTCAGGCCACGTCGCGTGATGCTGCGTTGCCGCTTCGGGCGATGCCGGGGTTGTCGTCGCGGCACGGACGGGCCAGAATGACGCATGGGATACGCTCCGCATACTCGACGGCTCACGCTGACGGGCGGCATTCTCGCTGCCACGATTGCCATGTGCACGCTGGCCGTGCGCGCCCAGCCGATGGCGCCCCAGGTGCCTCTCGGGTCCGATGTCGCCAAGCGACTGCCACCCGCCGACCCCTCCAAGGCGGCCACGCGGTTCGCGAAAGTCGTGGGGTGGCCGGAGGGCACGGCACCGCGTGCCCTCGACGGATTCACCGTGACGCTGTTCGCGGCGAACCTGTCGAGCCCTCGCTGGCTATACGTGGCGCCAAACGGCGATGTGCTCGTCGCCGAGTCCATGGGTGAACCGGACCGCAGCCCGAACAAGGTCACGCTGTTGCGGGATGCGGATCAGGACGGGCGCGCCGAGGTGCGCAACACGCTCCTGCAGGGTGTCCGGCAGCCGTTCGGGATGCTGCTGCAGGGAGGCCAGCTGTACGTGGGCAACACGAATGCCCTCGTCCGGTACCCGTATCGCGCCGGCGATACCACGATCACGGCACCAGCCACGAAGGTGCTCGACCTGCCTGCGGCCGGCCACAACGCTCACTGGACCCGCAACGTCGTCGCAAGCGCTGATGGAGCGAAGCTGTTCGTGTCGGTCGGCTCGGGCACCAACGTTGACGAGGAGAAGGAGGATCAGAAGGATCCCCGTCGCGCGGCGGTGCTGGAACTGAATCCCGACGGCACCGGCATGCGGGTGTATGCGAGCGGTCTGCGCAATCCCGTGGGCCTTGCCGTGCATCCCGAGTCGCGAGAGCTGTGGGCCGCCGTGAACGAGCGCGACATGCTCGGCGACGAGCTCGTGCCGGACTACCTGACGGCGGTCAAGGAGGGCGCGTTCTATGGGTGGCCCTACGCCTACTTCGGGCCAATCGAGGACCCGCGCAAGAAGGGCGAACGGCCGGATCTGGTCGCGAAGACCATCCCGCCGGATTTTTCCCTGGGTGCCCATGTCGCACCACTCGGTCTCGCCTTCTACAGCGGCGGCTCGTTCCCGGAGCGGTATCGCAACGGTGCGTTCGTAGCGCTGCACGGGTCCTGGAACCGGTCGCGGTTCTCCGGGTACAAAGTCGTCTTCGTGCCGTTCCAGCAGGGCCGGCCGTCCGCAGACGCTGAAGATTTCCTCACCGGCTTCATCCAGGACGAGAACGCGAGCACCGTCCATGGCCGTCCTGTGGGTCTGGCCTTGCTCGCGGACGGCTCCCTCCTCGTGGCGGACGATGGGGCGAACTGCGTGTGGCGGGTGAGCGCGGCGAAGTAGGCCGCCCGTCATCCTGGTGGCAGCAGGCGGAAGAAGGTGACCCGCGAACCGCGGTCGATCCCGTTGCCGAGCGGCTGGATCTTCGGATCGCGTGCGAGCCGCTCGAGAGCCCGTTGATATCCCTCTGGCGAATGACGGTTCTCGTGAACCACGAGCACCGTCGCTCCGGCGCGCTGCAGGTATTCGATCGATCGCCTATCGGGAAACGATCGGACCCTGATCAACAGCTTGATGTATGACTGGGGGTAGAACCCGCTGTAGCCGTTGAGCATGGGCCGCCAGTGCGCGGTCGACCGGTACATGTAAATGACGTCCACCATGTTGCCCAGCCGCCAGGGCACGGTCACCGGCCACTCGAACACAACCGCGTCGGGGATCGTGCCGAGCATGCGGTACCACGTCGCAACGTGGGTATCGACCTCGTGCACGGCGGGCCTGGACAGGTACTCGACCGATGCCGTGCCGATGACGAGCGCCAGCACCGCTGGCCCCGCACGCCGCCACCGCTCCACCCGCACAGCGAGCCGTGCGATTCCATACCCGGCGAGAACCGAGGTACCGACCAGGATTAGGATGTCGGCCCGGGCCGGGACGCGCAGGCCCCGGTACGGCAGCACCCATTCATAGAGCAGGTCGTAGATCCATCCGTTCGTCCCGAGCGCCAGCTGGAGAGCCAGCACGAGCCCGGCCGCGTGTACGACGCGGGGGCGATTGAGCGGCGGCCAGAGGCCCACGACCAGGAGCGCGGCGGCCACCAGCCCCGGAAAAAGGTGCCGCTCGGGGGGAGCGAACCGATACGTCCAGCCGTAGAGACGATTGCTCGCGGGGGCGCTCGCGAAGTCCTTCAGCGTGGCGCTGTACCCGGCCACCTCGCCCGCCGGTCTGTCGCCCACCCGGCTGCGGTTGCCGAGGTATGGCAGCGAATACAGCGCGAACACGACCATCGCGGGTAACAGCATCAACGTGCCCGCGCGGAGCGCCTTGAACGGAGAGCGCCAGAACCAGATCGCCGTCAAAAACCCCAGCGACGTTATCAGAAAGACGCCGTAATAAATGCAGCTGAGGACCTGCGCCGAGATCGCGGCGGCCACCACCAGGCAGTCGCGCGTGGTCTGCCGCTCGACTGCCCGATGCCATGCAAGCACTGCCAGCGGAATCCAGAACGACAGCTGCATCTCGAGGTGGTCGAAGTGCTCGAAGCGGTACGGCGAGAACGCGAAGATCACCCCGGCCAGCAGGCCCGCCGGATACGAGCCCACCAGCCGATAGACGAGCACGTACGCGGCCAGGGCATTGAGGACGAACGTCGACAGCAGAAAGACGTTGTATACGACCAGCGGGCGCGCGCCCGCCCAGCTCAAAGGCGCCAACACCGTCGCCGGGAGCAGCATCGCGTCGGAGTACGCGAGCGTGCGCGGCTCGGGATAGAAGATGTTCGCGTCGAACAGATGGAGCGGGCTCGTCTTCAGCTGGTGCGCCACCCACGCCAGACGCCACACCGAGAAGTACGCATCGCCGTGCTCTCCGATCCGGGCGTCGGGCCGCGCAGCGATCGGCCAGCCATTCCCGATCGTGAGCAGGATGTAGAGCGCCGCAGCCCCCGCGGCGCGAATCCAGGCATTCTTTGAGAAGGTCGTGTGCTCGGCCATGCGACTTTCCGGTCGAGACCACCGCGCGCGCATGGGGTACGCGGCGGAAGCGAATGAGCCCCCAGCGTAGCCGATCGGGGCGAATACACGGAAGGTCGAGTGGAGGTGGATGAGCTGCTGCAAGGTCTGTGGGATCGGGACGGAAGTCCCGGCCCCACAGACACGTTCGCGGAACCGACGTCCTCTACAGCGTCTTCATGAACTCGATCAGCGCGCGCTTCGCCTCGGCGGGGAGCGTCGTCCCGTAGAGATGACCGGCGTTGCTGTTGCCCTGCCGCTGGACGTCGAAGAACGTGGCCTCACGCTGGGCCGCGGCGCCATTCGTGACGAATCCCACCCGTGCGGGGTCGTACACGTCGTACCCGCGCCAGAACTGCGCGGGACGGGAGGCGACCGGCTCGAGCAGATCAGTCAGCGTGGGAACCGATCCGTTGTGCAGGTACGGCGCGCGCAGCCAGAGTCCCTCGAGAGGGACCGACACGTACCCCTCCGTGGTCCGGAAGTGCGAGAACTTCCAGGCGTGTCCCTCACCGTAGGCGTTGTATGCGGCAGCCGACGCCTTCGTCCACATGTCGAGCCGGTGTCGATCGGTTCCGACCTCCGCGACGGGGACGACGGTCCCGGTGCGTGCGCCACCGGCCGCGTGGCACGACGCGCACTCCGTCTTGTAGACGGCTTCGCCCTGCGCTGCGAGCGCGCGATCGATCGGGAAGGGGTACGCGGGTGCCTGCACGGTACTGATGTAGTTCTGGACGCGCCGCAGGCTCGACATCGCACGCGGGTCGGTGCTGTCCCAGCCGCGCATGTCGCGGTCCACCCACTCGGGGCTCGCACCATCGCCGATCGCCGACGACAGCACGACCTCGCGGAGATTGGTATTCAGCCCGTCCCAATGGAAGGCGTAACCTTGATGTGCCCGGAGGTTCCAGAGCGGCACCATGTCGGAGTTGCCGATGGTGGCATCGACGGGCTGCTCCAGGACCCGGAACTTCACCGGGTTGAACGGATCGATACGGCCCCGGCCCCAGTCCGGCCGGCTGCGCATCCAGGCGCTGGCGTTGTTCAGGTCGAGCAGCCCGCTGCGGGTGCGCGGGATGATCACGTAGCGATAGATGAGCCGATCGAGCGTCGACAGTTGATGGTTCTTCGCAATCTCCGCGAGGATGGTGTCAGCAGTGAAGCGCGGATCCGACGCGCACGCAAACAGGAACCGCAGGTACTGCTGCGGGGCGGTCTGGTGCGACGGCGCCGCGGGGTAGATGGTCGGCACGTCTCCGGGGCGCCGTCGTACGCTGGCGGTGTGGCACATCGCGCAGTTGATGCCGACCCTGGGAAACCCAATCGTCACCTTCGAGAGCCCGATCGGCATCTCGTGGCCAGTGGGAGCGAGCACGCCGACCGCCGCGTATCCGCCAGGCTGCGGCACGTACTCGGGGAAGATACGCGGCAGCACCAGCCAGATCCAGTACGGGACCCCCTCTCGCTCCTCGGTGCCGACCGAGCCGTACAGGAAGTGCTCCTCGTCGGACGCGAAGTACGGCGCCGGTTCCCGCCTGAAGAACTTGACGTAGGCAATGCCCGCCAACAGGCCGCCCAGCACGATCGCGGCGGCCAGCAGGAATCGCCGCCACGGGCTGGCGAGCAGCCGTGTAAATCGGCCCGAGATCTTGGAGAGCGTGACGGCTTCCATTCAGCACCCTTGGAGTAGCGCGCGGACGGCTGATGGCGTCAGCCCCCGACCATCGCCTGGGCGGTTCGAATCGCCTCCGGCCCTCGTTCGCGTCGGCTGGCCAGGGCCAGCAGAATCGCTTCCGGCACCAGGAAGAGCAGGTCCACCGCCCCCAGCATCCGGTAGTCGGCTGGCTGCGTGAGAAAGAACAGCACGCCGGCCAGTCGCGCGCCGACCGCCAGCCAGGCGATCGTCCGGTACCTGGTGGCATCGATCGCCGCCGGAACATAGAACGCGCTCAGCAGGATCAGCAGCCACGCGGCGAACCTCGGCCACAGCAGCGGCGCCGCTGGCGGCAGCGACGAGAGGGCGAGCATGCGCTCGGGAATGAGCAGTGTCGGCACGGCCAGCGCCACGTTCGCTGCGATGCCCAGCCACAGCACGCGCTGGAACCACACGAGCGGCGCGTTGAGGATCGTCCGGCTCATAGATGCTCCGTTCCAACAAGAGAACTCACGATGTCACATCCGCCGGGCGCTCCTGCCGCGCCGAAGCGGCCGGCCCTCAGCTGGCTCCCGGGTCAGAACCGCTTCAGGTACTCGACCAATGCGCGTTTCTCGTCTTCGGGCAGCGTCGTCCCGTACACGTGACCGCCGTTGCCGTTGCCCGCAACGGCGGTGTCGTACTGGAAGAAGCGCCGTCCGTCGGCCTCCGGCACGTTCGCGACGAACCCGACGTTCTGCTGGTCGAACACGTCGTAGCCCCGGTAGAACGTTGCGGGCCGCCGTTCGGGCGGCTCCAGCAGATCGCGGAGCGTCGGCACCGAGCCGTTGTGCAGGTACGGCGCGCGCGCCCAGATGCCGTCGAGCGGATGGTTGGCGTACCCGTTCGTCTTCCGGAACCGCCTGAACCGGTTCGGCGAGTCCGGGAACAATCCGTACTGGTTTGCGGCAAAGACCGCCGTGTACGAGTCGAGCCGATGCCGATCGGTCCCGATCCGCTCGATGTCCTCCACGAGCCCGACGCGGGCCCCCGACTTGACGCCGTCCCGGAAGCGATGATCGGCATGGCACGCGGCGCACTGCGCCTGGTAGACACGGGCCCCACGGTCCGCAGCGGCGCCGTCGATCACGAAGGGGTATGCAGGCGGGGGCAGGGTCCAGATCCAGTTGCGGATGCGCCGGAGCCCGGCGTGATCCACGGTGACCGGCGTGACGCCGGCCCCGAGCGACGCGCTGAGGTTCCGCTCGTCAACCGAATCGTTGTCGCCGTCCCAATGCAGGTGCATGCCCTCTCGCGGTGCCTGGTTCCAGAGCGACGGGTAATCGGAGGCGCCCAGTCGCTCGCTCTGCGGCAGCTGCTCGAGCCGCCAGTTGAACTGGATCGCCTTGTACGGGTTGAACGTGTCCACCCGTCCGCGTCCCCACCGCGGCACGCGGTCCCCGAGGATGGGCGAGATGCGGTTCTTCAGTTCCAGCGTGGCGATCTTGAGGCGATCGACAAGGCCGGCGCGCAGCAGCACCCGTTCCATCGCGGCAGGTCCGTCGTCGCTGGAAAAGCGCCCGCGGATGCTGTCGGCCGTGAGCCGGTTGTCGAGCGTGCAATCGAGCACGAACTCCACGAACGACTGCAGATCGATCTGATGCGCCGGCATGCCCAGCACGATCCGCGGCGGCGCGCCAGGCCCCTCCCGCACCGTGCCGGTGTGGCACACCGCGCAGTTCAGGCCCGCCTGGTCGACCCCGAGCCGCCGGCGCCGTGATACGCCGATTGGCAACTCGCGGCCCGGTTCCACGACGAACCCGAGCGACGCATACCCGCCGGGCAGCTTGTCGCGGCAAATCTCCGGAAGGGCGCGGAAAATCCAGTACGGCGGCAGCACGCCGCCGACAGGACGGAGCAGCGAGACGCCGGGTTCGCTGCCGATCGATCCGTACTTGAATTGCTCGACGATGGCGTCGTAGGCGACCGGCCGATCGACGGACACGCTTACAACCGCCCACAGGACGGCGGCCAGAACGGCCGCGACGGAGGCGGCCAGGATCCATCGGATCGGACGCGAGATCGGGACGCTCATTCGGATGCCCGCCCTCGAAAACGCTCCCGCCATGCGCGGCGCAGCGCATCGGGATGCCATGCCCGACATGCGCTGGGCGCATGACGACCACCGGCCATCCAGTCAGGCATCGTGAGGTCCTCGGGCGCAGGCGCGCCGCGGTGCCGGTCGGCAGCGGCGGGGGAGCGCCGCCAATCTAAGCACAGGGCGTGCACCGGAGCAAGCACCCCGTGCACGGCCGGGCGCGTTGAATTTCGCGTACGGATTGCGGCGCCTTGGACTATGCTCCCGCCACCAGCACAAGGCGCCCGGTCGCGCAGCCGGCTGCGGTGATGTCCGCACACCGGTTCCAGTGGCGCACGTCCTTTCGATCACAAAGGAGCTGCGACAGCCATGTCCTCGCCCACGCATGTCCGACGTGCACGGCCCTGTGCGGTCGCCGTGCTCATGCTGTTCGTCTGCGCGGCAGCCGGGTGCCGCGCGAAGGCCCCGAAGCCCGGAACTGTTCTCGATGAAGCGAAGCTCGCCGGTCTGACCGCCGATCACTTCAAGGCGGCCGGCGAGGATTACTTCCGTGACATGGATGGCGGTGTGAAGTTGACGGCAGAGGAGGTCAAGGGCCGGAACATGTGGCTCGTGTGGACGGGCGGCAACGACAAGTTCTGGAACCGCATCTCCGTGGACAGCCTGGGCACGCTCGACTTCCTGAAGACGCTCTCGTCCCACGCGTCGATGCACTATGGACGCCGGAACCGCTGGGTGCATCTCGGTCTCGTGAACGAGCCCTGCTTCAGCGAGGCAAAGGCGCCCGACCCGAATCGGTACGGGCTCTGGCTGGATCAGCGCGATCCGAACTGCCCCCCGGATCCGTTCGCGAGCGACGCGAACTACCCCGGCGTGAAGCTGGGGGCTCGCGGCACGACCGTGCCGGTCGGCTCGTACTACGGTGAACCCTCCGGGATCGTGGGCCTGCGGCTCTTCCCGAACCCCGACTTCGACGAAGAGGCGCGGCGCAAGTGGGACGCGGAGCGCTACTACAACGATCCCGCCTACTACGAGTCGCGGGACCTCGTGAAGCCGTATCGCGTCGGCATGTCATGCGCCTTCTGCCACGTCGGTCCGAATCCGGTCAAGCCGCCGTCCGACCCGGAGAACCCGGCATGGGAGAGCCTCAGCTCGAACGTCGGCGCGCAGTACTGGTGGGTGGACCGCATCTTCGACTGGAAAGGCGAGAAGGATCGCGGCAACTACTTCTTCCAGCTGTTCCACACGTCACGCCCCGGTACACTCGACACCTCGATCGTATCGACCGACAACATCAACAACCCGCGGACGATGAACGCCGTCTATTACCTCGGCCCGCGGATGGGTCTTGCGAAGAAGTGGGGACGCGAGACGATTGCCGGAGGCGGCCTCGACAACAGGCAGTTCAACGACTTCGTCCCCGTATCGGATCCGCTCGCACAGTTCTTCGCGAGTCCCTCCACGACGTGGACCCCGCGGGTCCTCAAGGATGGATCGGATTCGGTCGGCGCGCTCGGAGCGCTGAACCGCGTCTATATCAACATCGGCCTGTTCAGCGAGGAATGGCTGCTGCACTTCCAGCCGATCCTCGGCGGCAGGCCCATCTCGCCGATCAAGATCGCCGACGCGCGCCGGAACTCGGTCTACTGGGGAGCGACCGAGATGCAGACGCCGGCGATGGCGCGGTTCTTCCTGGCGAGCACCGATCCGCATCACCTGAAGGACGCGCCCGGCGGTGCGGCACATCTGACGGCAGACGCAGATACGATGCGCCGCGGGAAGACCGTCTTCGCCGAGCAGTGCGCACGCTGCCACTCGAGCAAGATCCCGCCGCTGCCCGCCGAGCTCGATCTGGAAGCCTGCAACGGCAAGGACTACCTCACCTGCTGGACCCGCTATTGGGCGTGGACGCAAACGGACGGGTTCAAGGAGCAGATGCGGCAGATGGTTCTCGCCGACGATTTCCTGGACCAGAACTATCTCTCGACCGAGCTGCGTATTCCCTCGACGCTGCTCCAGACGAACATCTGCAGCCCGATCGCGACCAACGCCATTCGCGACAACATCTGGGACAACTTCTCGTCCGAGTCGTACAAGGAGCTGCCGTCGGTCGGCACGATGAAGATCCGCGATCCGTTCACGGCCGCGGAGGTGGACTTCCCTGTCCCCGGAGGGGGGCGCGGCTTCACGCGCCCGGCTTCACTGGTGAGCCTCTGGTCCACCGCACCCTTCCTGCAGAACAACACGGTGGGTCCGTTCAATCCGAGCCCGTCGGTCGAGGCGCGAATGAAGGTGTTCAACGCATCGATCGAGCAGATGCTGTGGCCCGAGCGGCGCAGGAAGGACGACATCTTCGCAAACGACACCGGGCCAGGTGTGGGCGTCATCGATCGCACGACCGAGGTGAGCCGCATCAGGGTGGCTCGGGGCTTCGTACCCGACGGGCTCCGTCCGCTGCTCGGGTTCGGCCAGCGCGCCTTCCCCATGCTGGTCAGCGACGAAGGGATCGTGTTGCCGAACATTCCGAAGGGAACGCCCGTCAACCTGCTGGCCAGCATCGACCTGATCGGCGCGGACGAAAAGGATCCCGACGCCCGCAAGGCGCGCCAGAAGGAGCTGGTGACGCTGCTGCGCCGCATCATCCACGATCTCAAGGCGGAGCGGAACCCGTTCGAGAATGCGGAGGTCTCGCAGATGCTCCTGAAGATGAGCAGGTGCCCCGATTTCGTCGTGAACAAGGGCCACTACTTCGGAACGAACCTGCAGGCCGGCGAACCCGGGCTCAGCGACGATGACAAGCGGGCGCTGATCGCGTTTCTGAAAACGATGTGACGCCGTGAACGGTCCCGATCTGCTCATCCCCCGTGTCGCGTTGGATTCCGCACCGCCGGCGCACGCAGCCGATCCACAGGCGCTCCGTCCGGGCGCGGTCGCGTCCGGCGGTGCCGGACCTGTCCGGGGTCCGGATGAAGCCCCGCTCCCCGGACCGCGTGCGGCGGCGTCGCACGACGCCGAGTTCATCGTGATCGGCTCGGGCGCCGGTGGCGGCACCGTTGCGGCGCGACTGGCCGAGGAGGGTTTCACCGTCCTGCTCCTCGAAGCTGGCGGCGACCCGCGCACGCTCGCCGGCGGCAACCCGCATACGCCCGGAACGAACACACTGCCCGACGATTACGACGTCCCGGCGTTCCACGCCCTCGCCACCGAGAACGAGGCGATGCGCTGGGACTTCTTCGTCCGCCACTACGCCGACGATCTGCAGCAGCGACGCAATCCGAAATACTGCGAGACGTGGAACGGCGCCCGCGTGGATGGCGTCTTCTACCCGCGCGCCGGTACGCTCGGGGGGTGTACTGCGCACAACGCGCTGATCTTCGTTTACCCGCACAACGAGGACTGGAACGCGATTGCCGACATCACGGGCGATCGGTCCTGGCGCGCCGAGGAGATGCGCGGGTACTTCGAGCGTCTCGAGAACTGCAACCACCGCGCCGCCGAGCGGTTCCGCAGCCGGCTCGGCATGAACCCGAGCCGCCACGGGTGGGCTGGCTGGCTGCACACGGAGCTCGCCGTCCCCACGGCCCTGTTCCGCGACCGGGACATGCGCCGTGCGCTCATCGATTCGTCCCGCGACATCCTCCAAGGAGTGGGTCGGCCGACGGACGACCGGGCTCGTCTCGAAAGCCAGGGCGACCCGAACGACTGGCGCGTCGTTCGCGACGGCGCGCCGGGCATCCGCTACACGCCGCTGACCACGCGCGGCCACGCGCGCATGGGCGCTCGCGAACGCGTGTTGGACGTGCAGCAGCGGCACCCGGACCGTCTGCGCATCGAGATGCATGCGCTCGCGACCCGCGTGTTGTTCGACGGCACACGCGCTGTCGGTGTCGAGTACCCGGAAGGGCGAGCGGCTGTACCGTGCGCACGCCCGACCGAGCGCGGAAGACGGCGACGTGCGTCAGGCACACGCGTCGCGCGAGGTGATCCTCGCCGGTGGGACCTTCAACACGCCGCAGTTGCTGATGCTCTCGGGCATCGGCGAAAGCGATGCGCTTGCGCCCCACGGGATCGGTCAGCGCGTCGATCTCCCCGTGGGCAGGAACCTGCAGGACCGTTATGAGGTCGCGGTCGTCAACCGGATGGCCTTCGACGCATGGGAAGCGCTCGACGGCGCCACCTTCACCAGCGCCGACAGGCAATACGCCGATTGGACGAAGCGCAGGCGCGGCGTCTATGCGACAAACGGCGCCCTGCTCTCTGTGACGCTGCCCTCCGGGCCCGGCCGTTCTGTGCCGGATCTGTTCTGCTATGCCCTGCTCGGCAAATTTGCCGGCTACTCGCCTGGGTACTCGCGCGTGGTGGCGCAGCATCACAACTATCTCACCTGGGTCGTGCTGAAGGGACACACGGCCAATGTTGGCGGCCGCGTGACGCTGCGATCCGCCGACCCGCGGGACCGGCCCGATGTGAATTTTCATTACTTCGACGAGGGCCGTCACACGGGTGACGACGACGTGGATGCTGTCGTCGCGGGTATCGAATTCGTGCGCAAGGCGACCGCCAGCCTGAAGCGTGAGGGTCAAATCGCCGAGGAGGAGCTCCCGGGTCCGGGAACGGACCTGCGCCAGTTCGTGCGCGATCATGCCTGGGGACATCACGCCTCGTGCACGTGTCCCATCGGTCCGAGAGACCGGGGCGGGGTGCTGACGAGCGACTTCCGGGTACACGGAACCGAGGGTCTCCGCGTGGTGGACGCGTCCGTGTTCCCGCGTGTCCCGGGTCTGTTCATCGCCAGCGCGGTGTACATGATCGGTGAGAAGGCTGCGGATGTGATCGCCGCCGCCGCACGCCGATAGCGGGCACACCGGCGATCCACCGCCCCTTCCATCAGTCATGGACCAGACCATTTCCACCCCGCCCCGGCACGTTTCTGCATGACCGACCGACATCTCCCCGTGGCTGGCCTCGTCAGGGGTCTCGGCCTTGTGGCCTCCACCTCGGTGGTGGTCGGCACCGTCATCGGCACGGGCATCTTTCTCAAGACCCGCGTGATGATGTGCAACGTCGAGACGCCGTGGCTCGTGGTGGTCGTCTGGGTCGCGGCGGGCGTGCTCAGCCTCGCCGGGGCGCTCACCTACGCGGAGCTCGCGGCCATGATGCCCCGCGCCGGCGGCGAGTACGTCTTCATCCGGGAGGCATACGGGCGGGCGACCGCGTTCCTGTATGGCTGGGCGCAGTTCTCCGTGTCTTTCAGCGGCTCGCAGGCAGCCAAAGGCGTGAGCTTCGCAATCTTCCTGAACAGCCTGTCGGGCGGGGCGCTCGATCGCACCTTCTACACCGCGAATCTGGCCGGGTACGACATCCCGCTGGGCCCACTGCAGCTGATCGCGCTCGGCGTCATCATCCTCGCGACCCTTGTGAACTGCCTCGCCGTGTCGGTCGGCGGCGGCATCTCGGTCGTGCTCACGGTGCTGAAGATCGTCGCGGTGGTGGCGATCGGCGGCGCGGCTTTCCTGCTTGCAAAGGGAAACTGGGGACACTTCGCGATGAGCGGTGCCGGTGGCGCCTGTGAAGGCGTGGAGTCGTCCGCACGCGGCGGCCTCGCCGGGTTCGGCGCGGCAATGCTTGGTGCGCTGTGGGCGTACGACGGCTGGACGAACGTGACGATCGTGGCGGGAGAAGTGAAGCGTCCGCAGCGGAACGTGCCGCTTGCCCTCATGGGCGGCCTGCTCATCGTCGCGATCTTGTACGTCTTCGCGAACGTGGCGTACCTGTATGTGTTGTCGCCCCTCGAGATTGCCAACGTGCCCGGCGCTTCGTCGGTCGCCACCGAAGTGGCGCGGACCTACCTTGGCCCCGCCGCGGTAGGTGCGATCGCGATGGCGATGATGGTGTCGACCCTCGGCTCCCTGCACACCGGCACCATGGCGGGTGCCCGCATCTCATATGCGATGGCTAGAGACGGCCTGTTCTTCCGGCCGCTCGGGCAGGTGAGCACGCGGACGCACGTGCCCGTGTACGCACTGCTCGCACAGGGCGCCTGGTCATGCGTGCTTGCACTCAGCGGGTCGTTCGACACGCTCACCGACTACGTGATCTTCGCCGCCTGGATTTTCTATGCGCTCACCACCGCAGCCGTCTTCCTCTTCCGGCGCCGTCTGCCGCATGCGGAACGGCCGTACCGCACGCTCGGCTACCCGGTCGTTCCCGTGCTGTTCCTGCTGGCTGCCGCGTGGTTGATCGTGAATACGTTCCTGGCCACGCCACGGCAGGCGCTGATTGGCGTGGTCATCATCGCCATGGGACTGCCGCTCTACTGGTACTTTCGCGCATCCCACGCCGCAGCACCTGCCGACAATCCGTCAGGGCCGGAGTTCTAGTCGCCTGCCCTCGATCAGCCCGTCACAACGTCCATCGCCGACCCGGTTCCAGTTCCGGCTGCTGCAGAGCGGGCGCCGGTCGGGACGGTTCATACCGACCCGACCGGCCTCAGCGCTCTAGCGCTTTATGTTCTCGCCGACGTCTTCAATCGCCTCGCCCACCTTGCGGCGCGCTCGACCCAGACTGTCCTTCGTATCGCCGGACACCTCATCCGCGACACCTTCGTCGTGCAGCCGTTCGTTGTCGGTGAGATCGCCGGCGGCCTGCTTGACCTTGCCTTTCAGTGACTCAGCCTTGCCTTCCAGTTCATCTCGGTTCATCTCTTTGGTCCTCCGCACGGCAAAGGAGCATGGTCTGTGCCACAGCGGCCGAGGATCCACGTCATGCGGAGTGCAGCTCTGCACCTCATCAGGCTGCCGCCCAACGCATTTCTCGGGTGAGAATGCCGCGTGGGATCCATCCTGTTCGTATGCCTGATGACAATGATCATGATGGCAGAACGCCTCGGCGCGCCGTCGAACGATCCCGAGCCGGGGATTTCTGCGGCGCTCGCAGCAGATCGGGCCGGACGGGTCGCGGACATCCGCTACGGCCTCTCGTTCGAGGTCCCTGACCAGAAGGAGCTGGCCGTGCGGGGCCGCGCGGATATCCACTTCACCCTCGCAGATGCCGCGCGCCCCCTTCCGCTCGACTTTGCGGCTGCCGCACCGGTCCGCAGCCTGACCGTTGGTGGACGCCCGGTAGCGCCAGCGCTGGTCAACGGTCACATCGTCTTGCCCGCCGACGCGCTCGTGGTGGGTGTGAACCACGTCACGATCGAGTTCACCGCGGGAGACGTGCCGCTGAACAGGCAGGGAGATTTCCTCTACACGCTGTTCGTGCCTGCCCGGGCGCATGAGGCGTTCCCCTGTTTCGATCAACCGGATCTGAAGGCCCGCTTCTCCCTCGCCCTCGACCTGCCGCGCGCGTGGAGCGCCCTGACCAACGCACCCGAGACGGACCGTACGGCGGATTCCGCGCGCCTCCGCCTGCGCTTCGCCGAGACGAAGCCGCTGCCGACGTACCTGTTCGCATTCGCCGCGGGCAAACTGTCGGTCGAGACGGCGGATCGCGGCGGGCGCACGCTGCGGATGTTCCACCGCGAGACGGACACGGGACGGCTCGAGCGGAACCGGGGCGCGATCTTCGACCTGCACGCCGCGGCCCTCGAATGGCTCGAGCGCTACACGGGCATCCAGTATCCCTGGAGCAAGTTCGACTTCTTCCTCGTGCCCGCCTTCCAGTTCAGCGGCATGGAGCATCCGGGCGCGATCTACTACAACGCGCCGGCCCTGTTGCTCGAACCGTCGGCTACCACGAATCAGCTCCTCGCTCGTGCAAGCGTGATCGCGCACGAGACAGCCCACATGTGGTTCGGCGACCTCGTCACCATGCGCTGGTTCGACGACGTGTGGATGAAGGAGGTCTTTGCGAACCACTTCGCCGCGAAGATCGTGAACCCGTCGTTTCCGGGTATCAATCACGACTTGCGGTTCCTGTACGCACACTATCCCGGCGCGTACGCAGTCGATCGCACGGCCGGCACGCACGCCATCAGGCAGCCGCTCGACAATCTGCGCAATGCGGGCACGCTCTACGGGCCCATCATCTATCTCAAGGCGCCCATCGTGATGCGGCAGCTCGAGCGGCTGCTCGGTGTCGACGAGATGCGTGAAGGTCTCCGCGAGTACTTGCGCAGGTTTGCTTATGCGAACGCATCGTGGACGGACCTCATCGCGCTGCTCGACACGCGCACGACGGAAGATCTCGCGGTCTGGAGCCGGACGTGGGTCGAGGAATCGGGGCGGCCCGCCATCAGCACGGAGCTGCAGGTGGATGGGGCGGGGAGGGTGGCGTCGGTTACGGTGGTCCAGCGGGACGCGACCGGGGAGTCGCGCGTCTGGACGCAGCAGATTGAGATCGCGCTGGGGTACGCGAACGGCGTTCGGCTGGTGGAGGTCCCGCTGCGGAGCGCACGCACCGAGGTTTCTGACGTCCGTGGGTGGGCCCAGCCGCTGTTCGTCCTGGCGAACGGCAGCGGACTCGCCTACGGCCGCGTGGTGCTCGATGCGACCTCGGTCGCCTGGTTGACCGCGCACCTGCCCGCCGTTGGGGATCCGCTCACGCGTGGCAGCGCCTGGGTGACGCTCTGGGACGAGCTGCTCGAGCGCCGGATTCCGCCGGCGTCGCTGCTCGATCTGGCGCTGCGTGCGCTGCCGGTGGAAGACGACGAGCTCAACCTGCAGCGAATCCTGACGTACACGGAGAGCACGTTCTGGCGTTTCACGAGTGCGAGCGCGCGAGCGGACAGCGCGCCCAGAATCGAGCGCGTGCTGCGCGACGGGCTCGATCGGGCAGCGACCCCCAGCCTCAAAGGGGCGTGGTTCCGCTCGCTGGCACGCGTGGCGACCACGCCGCCGACCCTCAACTGGCTAGAGCAGGTCTGGCGCATGGAGGTCCATGTGCCTGGCCTGGTGCTGAGCGAACCCGATTACACGTCCCTGGCGCAGGAACTCGCGGTTCGCGAGCTGCCCGCCGCGACGGCCATCCTCACCGCGCAGCTTGCGCGCATCACGAACCCGGACCGGAGGGCCCGCTTCGCATTCGTGCAGCCCGCGCTTTCCGCCGACCCCGGCGCGCGCGACGCCTTCTTCACGTCGCTTGCGGACCCCGCGAACAGGCGGCAGGAGGCGTGGGTGCTCGAGGCGCTCGAGTTCCTGCACCATCCGCTGCGCGCTGCCCGATCGGCAGCGTACGTGCCCCGGTCGCTCGACCTGCTCCCGGACATTCAGCGCACCGGCGATATCTTTTTTCCGAAGCGCTGGATGGACGCAACGCTCGGCGGCCACCGCAGCGCGCGGGTGGCGGCGATCGTGCGCGACTTCCTGGACGAGCCGCGTGACGTCTCCCCGCGCCTGCGACGGATCGTGCTGCAGGCAGCGGACGAGCTGTTCAGGGCGAGCGAAATCCACGGCGAATGATCGTCGCCCACCAAGTCGAACATCCCGCGGATGCGGCGCCTTCGACTCGTATGCCGCGGTAGATTGGTCCCGACGAGACGATGGATTGGCCGCAGGCGACGCGGCGATTCGCATGTGCGCTGCGCGGTCTTACCCGCGAATCAGGCCGCCGGCGCCCACCCGCGACGGCCAGCCGTCACTGGACCGTCCACGTATCCTGCAGCCCGCCGTACGTCTGGTCGTAGCGCAACTCCACGTCCTTGGTTCGTGACTGGCCCTGCCACTCGGCCTTGAAGCGATCGCGATTGTTCACGGGGACGATCGGCACGGATGCACCTGGGCTGATGCGGCCGCGGCCCTGTGCCACCCCGTCAACCATTGCCGACAGGCTGATCACGGCGCCTGTGTAATTGGTCACGATCAGCCGCGGCGGTTGTTGCCGCTGTGCACGGGCGGCCGCGCCGGCCGCCGCCAGCACAACGAGCACGAGGACGAGGCCAGTCGCAATCCTCCGCACGACGCTACTTTACGCTTTCCGACGACGCGTGGTCATTGACCCTGCGTCGTCGCGGTTGCGGACGGCGCCGTCTGCCGCCACCCGAACGTGCGCCGGGCTTCGGCGTGCGCAGCCTCCGAACCGGTTGCCAGCAGGCGGCTCACGTATTCGTCGGGTGTGAGGCTCGAGAGCGCCGACACGGCGCGTGTCGCCGGATCCGCGAGGAACCATTGCACGAACCTGTCGGCGAGACGATCCCCGCGGCCCCAGCCCTGGCGCGGAGCCACGAGTGGACCGGCCCGGGGCGGCAGGTCCGTCAGCACGCCGTTACCCACGAGACGGTGGCCGGAGACTGCCTCGGCAATCTCGCGCAGCGTCTCGGCGTCGTGGGCGTCGCCGACCGGCACATCCCAGATCCGCGTTATGTGCTCGGAGAATCCGGATGCGTCGGCGGCCACGGTCGCGATTCTCGAACCGTCGCGAGAGACCGCGATCGCGGTGATCGGGCCCGGGTGCCGGAGCGGCGGACCAATCAACACGCTCGAGCGCGCGCTCCAGGTCCGAACGGCGCCGTCGTCGCCGCCCGTGAAGACGCGCCCGTGACTCGGCTCGGCCACGGTCAGCTTCGACTCGATGTTGAGCGCAGCGCTCCGGGGCTGCGTCCGATCGTCCCCGTCGAACGCACCACGGACGTCCCACACCCGCACCGAGCCGCCGGCAGCCGTGCTGATCACCTCGAGCCCGGTGTCACTGAACACCGCATGGGACACATCCTGGTCATGGCGCAGCAGGCCGACCGGCGCGCGCGTCGCGACGTCCCAGAGGGTGGCGCTGCCGTCTCGCGATGCTGTGAGCAGGAACGCTCCGTCAGGACTGAACTGAAGGCCGTTGACGACATCCTTATGGTCGATCGTGGCGGGTGGCCGACCGCTCTCGGTCTCCCACAACGACACCTTCGCGCCTGACGCCGTAGCGAGCGTCTCGCCCGTTGGACTGAACGCGGCCATCGACACGATGGCGCCGTCGCGACCGCCGGCGAACGAGGATGCGCGCGCTCCGCTGGCCGCATCCCACAGCGTGCGGGTGCCGTCGCTCGCCACCGTCACGACATGGCTCCCGGACCGCGTGAAGCCGGTCGCCACGAACCACAGCGGTGCGGCGCCGCCGCCCTCCAGGCGCAGCGGGGCCGCGCCTGGCGCCGGCCGCCCATCGGCATCCCAGAGCTGCGCCACCCGGCCGCCCTTCGTCACGATGCGTGTGCCCTGTCGCGTATACACGGCATCGTCGATCGGCGTTTCGCCCTTCAGCTCGGCGCGCAGCGACCCGGTCGCCGCATCCCACACGCGCGCCACGCCGTCTTGCGCCGTCGTGAGCAGGGCCGTGCCGTCCGGACTGAAGCCGACCGTAAACACGCGATCCGGATGGGGCACTGGCGTAGCGGCCCTGAGCGCGCGGCGCACATCCCACACCTGCACGACCTGGTCGGCAGAGGAGGTGACGATCAAGGTGCCGTCGGCACTGAACGCGGCGGTGCCGACCGGGGCATGGTGCCGCATCGGCAGCACGACCGGTTCGCCCGTCTCCGTGTCCCACAGGCGTGTCGACTGGTCTTCGGACGCGGTGAGCAGGCGCGACCCGTCGGGGCTGAAGGCCCACGCGAACACCGGCCGCTCGTGCGCCATCGTGGCGCCGCGTTGAGCGCCGCTGGCGACATCCCACAGCCGCATCCGGCGTCCAAACACCTGTGTAGCGATCACGCGTCCAGACGGGGCGAACTTCGCCTGCCTCGCTCGCTCGTTCGCCAGCTGTCCGCCAGGGTTCACTTCGGATCCGTCCGCAACATCCCACACCCGTACGCCGCGCGACGCCATCACGGCCAGCAGCCGGGCGCCGTCGGGGCTGAACGACGCGTCGGCCACGTCGCCCAGGCGATCGAGCGGGCTGGCGACGGCCTTGCCGCTCGACGTATCCCAGACCCGCGCGCGTGCGTCGATCAGGGTCAGCAGCCGCGTGCCATCGCGGTTGAACTGCACCTTCGCGGTTTCCCGGCCGGCGCCCGGCCGGGCAGGACCGGCCTCCGCCGGAGACGCCGCGGAGAAGGGCACAATCCGGACGTCAGGCCCCGTCGTCCACACGCGGACGTGCCCGTCGTAGGTGACGATCGCGGCGAGGGCCCCATCGCCGCTCACCTGCAGGTCCACGACGCCGCCGATGGCCGAGAACGGCGGCAGCCCCTGCGTGGGGGTCGTCTGCGCCCCCACCTCCCAGCCCATGACGGAGCCGTCTTTGGCGGCCGTGACGATGCGGCTCCCGTTCTCACTGATGGCGGCGCGTTCGATGGACGTGGCAAACGGCGCACAGCAGGACTCGACGGCGTGCGCGCCCGGTGGGCCGGCGGGAACCGGCCAGAGCCGCGCTTCACCGTTCTTGGAAACCGTGAGCACCCGCCTGCCACCCGCCGCGAAGAGTGCGCTGGCGACGGGAGCCTGGTGCTCGAGTGTCGCGATCACCGGCACGGAGCTCGCGAGCTGCGCGAAAAGCACTGCGCGTGGGAGATCGTCGGCCGGATGGTTGATCACGGCGCGCGCGAGATACGGGAGCGGCTCAGGATCCCCAAGCAGCACGCGGTCCACGTCTGCGGTCGAGAGTGCGCGGTCGGCCTTGTTCCTCTCGCGGAGAGCGAACAGCGCGAGGCCGACCGCCACGCATGCCACCACGGCGAGTACGAACATACGGCGGCGGCGGCGGATCTCGTCGGCCCGCTTCCGCTCCTGCAGCTCCAAGTCGCGCAGCACCGCGAGCTTGCGCTCCTCCTGCTCGCGGATGTGACGCTCGTCACGGCTGATGCGAATCGGCTCGGTCAGCACGTCGTGGGTCAGCTCGATGCGCGCCTGGCCCTTGCGACCCGTGTCTTCGCGCCGGAGCAGCCGCAGCGCAATCAGCCGATCGAGATCATCGGTGGAGACGCCGGGCTCGACGAGCGCTTCCTCCTCGGCGATCACGTTGCGAAACCCCGATCGCGTCAGCAGCTTCTCTTCGATGAGCCGCCGCACGCCGGTGCCAAGCCCGGGTTCCGCCATCGCGCGGTGGTAGAAGTCAGCGATGATGCTCGTAGCGCTGCCTTCAACGAGGTCGGCGGTAATGGTGGAACGTCCCTGTGCCTGCCGCTTGAAATTCAGCTCGCGGCAGAAGACGCTCAGAAGCGCCGGCTCGATGGCTCCGAGCGCACCATGCGCCGCCTCGTCGTGATCCGGCGCCGCGACGAACGCCACCACCCGTTCGGCCACCTCGGCATCCATCAGGCCTTCGACCTGCACGACCCGGAGGGCCTCGCCCGCGTTCATCCGCTGCAACCGGAACGTGTTGTGGTGCACGCTCGGCATCCGCGCTGCGAGGTCGCTCAGGTCGGCGAGGAAATCCTCACGCAGGCTGAGCAGCAGTTTGCACGGCCGGTCCGCAAGCGTGTAGTGGACGGCCAGCTCGGGATCCGATTCGAGACGCTCCTTCACCGCTGCGGGCGGGCGCGCCTCCGCAAGGTCGGCGAGCTCGCCCAGGAACGCCTCCGATCGCTGGCGGCGATCCACGTTGGCCCGGCCGACCGTGAAGATCTCCTCGAACTGGTCGAAGACCAGGAGGGGTGTGACGAGCCGGTTGCGCTCGTTCCAGAAGCGGGCGTCCCGGTGGTGGAAGTATTCCCAGAGGGTGCTGTCCTCGTCGGGCTCCGGCGCCTCGACGCTGGTCGCGTCGACAGCCGCGACCAGCGTGTCCCACACCTGCTGCCGAAGGGATCCGCCGTCATCGCCGTGCCGCAGGCGCAGGTAGACGGGCAGGATGCCGTTCACGCGCAACCCTGGAAAGATGCCGGCCCGCAGCAGCGACGTCTTCCCGAGGCCGGAGACGCCAAACAGCACGGTCACCGGGGAGCGGGTGATCATGCGGACCACCTCCTCGATGACGCCCTCGCGCCCCTTGAAGAACGCCTGGTCCGCTTCGCGGAATGCAGCGAGCCCTGGCCAGGGGCTCGCGGCGTCCACCGTCGGGGTGTCGCTCGGCCGGCCGACCCACGTGCTCTCTTTCACGCCCGTATCACGCCGCCGAGCACCCGGCGGACCGCCGTGCGGCTCTGATGCTCGCGATAGAGTTGCCTCACGCGATCGACGAACCCGGGCTCCACTGTGCTGCCGCGCTGCGTCTGCCAGTGCAGCTGGCGGAACTTCTCCGGGATGAACTCGTGATCGTGGCTGAGGTCGTCCACGGCGACCGGCAGGATGAACTCCGCGGATTCGGGCACGGTTATCGCGACGCGCTGCGCCTGATCCCACTCGAGGCGGAAGAAGCGGCGCTCGGGGGTGACGCACGACTTGGACAGGACGGCGATGAACAGGGAGCAGCGCTCGATGTTGCGCCGGATGCGCGACTCGAAGGCGTCGCCCGCGAACAGGCGATCGCGGTCGAACCAGACATCCATTCCCGCCTGGTCGAGGGCCGTGCGAAGCGCTTCCGCGGCAGGGCGGTCCTCGCTTGCATAGCTGATGAAAACGGCGCCCGGGTCCATCACCGGAACTTCGACAGCCGCCGGCGCCGGCGCCTGTCGCACGCGTGCCTGCCAGCGGGTCGAGAGCTCGGTCACGAACTGCAGCGGGTCCGCGAGGGCGAAGACCTCCGTGCCGGTCTTGAAGTTCCGCAGGAATGCGACCAGGTCGGCGTCGAGTCCGGCGCGAGCGTCCACGATGAAATCGGTCTTCTCGCGCGCGAGCAGCAGCCGGCTGCGGCGCGCCGCGCGGATGAAGAAGCGGACCAGCCACGCCGGAAAGCCGCACCCGATCACGAGCAGGCTGCTCTCGTTGAGCGCGCTGGTGAAGTTCGGCAGCGGGCCCGGGACCTGGAGCGAGTGGACGAACTCGAGCGCGTCCTCTTCGCTGACCACGTAGCTGCCTTCCATCGACGACACTTTCCCGAGCAGGTGAAAGACAAACGACGCGTCGGACTGCTCCCAGTCGGACGGAATATCGACCTTCTCCCGTGGAGCGTAGGCAATGACCTGCGTGTAGTCGAGGCCGTCGAACCGAACCTCGTTGATCGCGCGGGTGAGCAGCGGATCGAACGTGCTGGAGACGAACAGCTTGAACGGCGCGATGCCCGCGAGCTGTTTGAGCGGCGCCGGCACCGGCAGCGTGCCGATGTCACGCAGCAGCAGCGCCAGCTTGATGTAGATCTGCCGCGGGTCCCCGCCGGTGGCCACGTGCCGCGTGGCCACGGCCTCGAGCGACGCCGCTTCGCCGAGCGAGTCGACATCCACCCTGAGGGCGCGGCCCAACCGCCGGGCGAGCCACGGATAGAGCAAGGTGTCGGTGCCGTCCGGAGCGATCGTAAGGAGATCCCGGCCGATGATGGGGATGACGCGGCCCTCTTCGATCGAGAGCAGCAGAGGATCCCAGAGCTCCTCGTCCGCATCGACGCGACCGAGCTGCCCGGCGTCAGCGGACGGCTCCGGAATCGAGGGGTCGCCAAGGGTCATGACTGACTCCTCTGGCACGCTGCCCGACCGCACCGGCCCGGCAGAGCACATGGACGCGCGTGTGCAAGCGTGCGATCTGGCACGTATTCGTATGCGGCTTCGGTGCACGTGTCAACCAGAATCGCGAAAGCCCTCCGCCGCGCAGCGGAACAGCCGCGGCGGCGGCCACTCGACCAGCCCGTCGGGCGTGGCCCATGGGCGGCCGCCCCGTCGGTATAATCCCCGCAGATCCGGTGTCGAGATCGGAGCCTGCGCCTGGTGAGGAGTGACCATGCAACGACGAGAGTTCCTGCAGAAGACGGCTGCCGCCGCAGTCACGGCCCCCGGTGCCGTGACACTGTCGAGCGCGGCGGCGGCGCCTGCGCGGACATTCAAGCTGAAGTACGCGCCGCATTTCGGCATGTTCAAGGTGTCAGGTGGGGGCGACCTGTTCGGCGAGCTGCGCTTCATGGCGGACGCGGGATTTCGCGCGCTGGAAGACAACGGGATGATGGCCCGGTCGATCGACGTGCAGCAGCGGATCGGCGACACCCTCGAAACGGCCGGCATGACCATGGGCGTGTTCGTCATCGATGCCGGCGACAACTGGAAGGTCTCGCTCACGACGGGCAAGCCGGAGTTCCGGGAGCGGTTCGTCAAGGCGTGCCACGAGGCCGTGGACGTCGCGAAACGGTGCCGGGCCCAATGGATGACAGTGGTGCCCGGCTACTTCGACCGCGAGCAGCGGATCGGCGTCCAGACCGGGCACGTCATCGACGCGCTGCGCGCGGGGGCCGACGTTCTCGCCCCGCACGGCCTCGTGATGGTGCTCGAGCCGCTCAGCGACAATCCCGACCTGTTCCTGCGGACGTCGGACCAGGCCTACACCCTATGCCGGGCCGTCAACAGTCCCGCGTGCAAGATCCTGTACGACATCTACCACATGCAGCGGAACGAAGGGCATCTGATCCCCCACATCGATGCGGTGTGGGACGAGATCGCCTACTTTCAGATCGGAGACGTGCCCGGCCGGAAGGAGCCTGGCACCGGCGAGACGAATTACCAGAACGTCTTCAAGCACATTCACGGACGCATGCAGCAGGCCGGACGCGATTTCGTGTTCGGCATGGAGCATGGCAACTCCGCCGAGGGCGCCGACGGCGAGCGCAAGGTGATTGAAGCGTACGTGCGAGCCGACAGCTTCTGAGCGGGTCGGCCCTGGGGGTGATGCATGTCATGCTCGATGCACATGCAAAAAGATGAAGAACAGCTGGCAGCGCCGGTGTGATTGAGCCAGCGTTCAGCGTCCCTTGCTGTTCAGCACTGGGCCTTGTGCATCATGCATTACCGAGTTCCTACTCCGTCGCCACCCCGTAGAACCCCGCCCGCGTTCGCACGCTCAGTCCCCTGCGCGCCACCTTGACTTTCACGCGCCGGAAGCCGCGGTCGCGGCGGAAGGTGTCGTCTGACGGCTGAAAGCCTATCAGGTAATACCCACGCTGGTCGTCCAACACGCGACGAAAGGCGCGCGGCATGTCGTTGGAATTGACGACCGCGAAGCCGCCGGTCTGACCGGCGACATAGCGCAGGCCGTCCTGCGTCTGCAACAGCGCATCGTTGCGGCGCGACATCAGCTGCGCCATCGCCGAAGGGCTGGCGGTGGCGTCGGCCGCGCTCAGCCCGGTGAACACGAGGCCTCGCGGATCCACCGCGTAGATGACGACGCCCGCCCGATTCGCTCCATCCACGAGCCCGTTCATCGCATCGCGAATCTGCGAGTCGCTGAGACCGGACATCGAGAAGCCCTCGGAGACGAGCAGCACGGTCTTCCGCCCCGGCAGTTCGCGCACGGCGGCAATGACATCCGCGATGCGATTGAGCGCGTTGACCGCAAAATGTTGCTCGCGGTCGCGCTCGGCGGCGCTTGGCAGCAGCTCGAAGGTGTTCTCGAGCGGGTCGAGTGCGCCCGCCGCGCTCGCGTTCCACAGCGAGAAGCGCAGGCGGTTGACAGCGGCCCGCAGCTCGGGGCGGCTGAACGTGAACGGCCAGCTCGTTCCTCGTGTGCCGCTCGTCGTCACGACGGTGACCAGATCGTCGGGCTGCAGTGCCCCATCGACGAAGCGCTGCAGGCTCGTACGTGTGCGGTAGATGCTCTCGAACGTCATGCGCGAGTCGTCCACGACTAAGGCAATGACGCGGCGCGCCTGGCGGGGACTGGTGGGGATCACGACCGGTTCGGGTGCGCCGGATGCATCCAGGTACCGTTCATCGGACCGCACGTAGGCCACGGCGGTCACCGGTTGCGGCTTGCCGTCCTGCAGCACTCGGAAATCGGCGGGCCCGAGTGTGGTCACGTGCCGGCCCTTCCGATCGGTCACCACCGCGTCCACTTGAACGAGGGACACGGTCACGCGAAAAACCGGGCCGGGCTCCTGCCTCTGCTCGGGTTGCTGTGCTGCGACGGCACCGGCGACGGAGGCCATGAGAGCCACGATCAGCGACAGCGCGTTGGGCCGCATGGGGTTCACCGGGGCGTGGCTTCGATCGTATCCAGTATAGCCACGGCCGGGACTGAAGTCCCGGCGCCACATCATTGAATCGGCGACTCTCCACGGCGCGCATGACGCCGCCGATCCGCCTCTTTCAGGGATGGGCTGTCGAATCCATTCGGACGCGAAGTCCATACCTCGCGAAAACATCGAGGGCCATTTGCTCAACCGAACGGAGCAAGCCCATCCTGCGGGCGTTCTGGCCCCATTCGCCCGGTTCGTCTCTGAAAACGACGAGCGCCGGAGTCGTGCCGACCGCCGGATAGAAGCGGGCATGCTGACTAGCCAGCTCGGGCTTCAAGGCGGCCAAGGGACGGCCATCATTGATGTACTGCACCCATTCGAGACCCCAGAACAGCGCCAGTTCGTAGAACGGTCGATCTGCGGGTGCCTCTGCCTGCGCGACGGCGCGGTCGTTGATGCCCGCCATGATCCGCGCGTTCTGATCCCAGTCCTCGATGAGAATTGGACGCTCCAGCAACGGTCCACTGATCAAGATCAATCGAGGAGCGGCCGCATTCAGGCTTGCCGCAGACGCAAGAACTATTGCGACGACGCCCAGGACGCTGGCACATCGCTTACGTCGCCATCGCGCCGAGTTGCATACCGTCATGTCGGACGCCTCCATTGCTTTCAGACGCTGCGACCAGGGCGAAAGTCATTTCACTAACGGCTCCTGCCTCGACGAGGTGAGGCTGCGAAGACCTTCATCGACGTCAAGGAGATTCCGTGGCGGCGATGTGTGGATGGAGGCACTCTCCGATGCCCTCCTGAGGTCGAAGGTCATGGTGGCCTTCATCACGCCACGCTACGTAACGAGCCAATACGCGTCAAAGAGAGTTCCTGGCCGTCCGCGAGCCCCGTCAACCGGCTGCCGGAAGGTCGACCGCCGCCTGAATGCGCCATAGGCCGGCATCCTCTACGAACCAGTCGATGAACCCCCGTCTATCCTCGATGAGCCGCCCGTCCACTACGACCTGGGCGTACTGAATCCCCGTCACCAACGCTCCGGCCGGACACATATCCACCTCCAGCTGCTCGAGCCTGACCAACCGGATCTCGCCGGGGATCTGCTCGATGGCGCGAAGGAACGTCTCGGCGTCCGATGCGGCTCCACCATGGGTGCGTTGAATGAATCCGGGCGCCAGCAGCCGCCGCAAGGCAGTGACGTCGCGGCGGGCGATTGCCGCACCGATGGCATTCGCTACTTCAGCAACTCTCTCCGTCGTTCCCATGTTCCCTCGGCGGCGCGTCCATGGATGCGGCCCATCTCACAACCGAGCCGCGGCGTAATAGTAGTTCTCGCCTTCGTCGACGTAGTTGCTCGTAACCGTCAGGCCTGCCTCAGAGAGGAGGGCACCGTACTCGTCGGCTCCGAGCGAGACCGATGCCCTCCCGGTCGTTATGTCCTTCCACGTGCATCGCTGCGCCGGTGATGTAAAGAGCAGCTGACCGCCGCGATTCAGCGCGGAACCCAACCTTCGGATCAGAGCCCGTTGCGTATCGGCGGGGAGCAGGAACATCAAGCCTATGGCTACGACGCCCTGGAAGGTCCGGCCGAAGAACCCCGATGTCTCCACCGCTTCACAGGCCACGACGGCGTCGGGGAAGCGTCGGCGGAACTCCTTGACGAGGCTCGGCGCCGCATCGATGCCGGACACCCTGAATCCGTCCTGGATCAGGGCCTCTGAGACCGGTACGCCCGAGCCGCAGCCCAGGTCGAGGATCGAGCAGCCGGCCGGAAGCCCGCGCGCCCATTCGCGAAGGGTGGCCACGCCGATCCTCGAGCGCTGGCGCGAAGCGGTCAGCTCCGCGGCCACCGCCTCCCACCCGTTGGATGGATCCGGTGCGTCCGTCATCACTCCTCTTTGCGCCGCAGCTGTCCGATCCTCCGGCCCGCCGCCGAGTCGGCGATGAGCGTGTTGAGACGCCGCTCGCGTGTGGACTCCTGCTTTGCGCTGAGCACCCACCAGAGGGCTGTCTTGCGATAGCCTGCGGGCTGCGCTTCGAAGAACCGCCACGCGTCGGTGTTCGCGCGAAATCGCGCCTCTGCCTCGGCGGTCAACCGTGCCGTCGACCGCTGCTCGAACGAATATCGACTGGCTTTTTCGGGGTCCCGGGCCTTGAAGGCGAGCAGTCCTGCCGGCTTCATCCGCCCGGTGCGGATGAGCTCGTTTGCGCGCCTGGTGTTCACGTCGCTCCAGAAGCTCCCCTTTCTCCGCGGCGTGAACCGAATGACGTAGCTCTGCTCGTCGAGCGACTTCCGGACGCCGTCGATCCACCCGAAGCAGAGCGCTTCGTCAACCGACTCCGGCCATGTGATGCTGGGGCGGGCCGATCCCTTCCTGAAGAAGCCGACCCAGAGCTCACGCTCCGACGCGTGATGCCGGGTCAGCCATCGCCGGAAGTCATCCGGAGTGGAGAAGAACCTTGGCTGCATGGGTGCTCAGCGCATGCGGTTCGCTCAATCATCAGGCGACCGCCGGCTGTGCGCAGGATCGGCGGACGTCGGGAGTTCGTACCAGATCTCCAGATCGTGACCGTCTGGATCGCGACAGAACAGATACGGTTCTCCCGGAACGAACTCCCCGCGGCTGACGATCTGCCCGCCCGCGGCCTGCACGGCTAGTGCCGCCTCGTCGATGTCGTGGGGGTCGATCAGGCGAAAACCGAAGTGGTTGATCCCGCCCGAGCCTCCGGCGGTCTCGTACGGTTCCTCGAATACGATGACGTCCCACGCGCCGGGTGTCTGCGCCTGGACGAAGCCCGGTCCTCGATAGACCGCGACCATGCCGAAGACCTGTTCGTAGAAGGCGAACGCACGCTCGGCGTCGCGAACCCTGAGTGCCAGATGCGTCAGCCCTCGCGTTCGAATCATGTCCGCCCCCATCATGCCCGATGCTGTCAGCAGCCGCGCCGTGTCACCGGCCCCCGTGATCGAGTCCAGTCTGGAGAAGCTCCTGTCGTGGGCGACGCGCCCATCGCAGGTGTGTGAGCCTCGGATGTCCGTGGCCGCGGCGATCCACGGAACCCGTCGGTGACGACCGCCGTACGATCGGCCAGGACAGGGAAGCATTCAGATAGTCTATTTCCCGCCGTTTTACCTCCCGCCGACCGAAACGAGCTGACGTAGTGCCGCCAGCACGTTCTCGGGGGACATCGGTCCCGGAACGACGATGTCGAACCCGAGCGTTCTAGGGTCGGCAGCGTTCCATGGCTCCTCGCCGAGGACGCCGATTGCACGCAACGCTCCCCCGCGCGCGCTCGGTAACGCCCGCAACGTCGCGAGCAGCGAGGAGCCATTCTGGCGGGGCAGGGCGAGGTCGGTCACCAGCACGTCCGGGGCATCGGCGACGAGCTCGAGGGCCTCTTCAGCGGATCCCGCGGGCGTGACGGTGGCGCCGTGTGCGCGCAAGGCGGAGGCGACCTGCGCGCCCGCATCGGCGTGTGCCGCCACGAGGAGCACGCCAACCGCCCCGAGCTCCTGGGCCGGTGTGCGTCCGCCGCTCGGCGCGCGCGCGGGGGATGGCGTGCACGGCAGCGTGACGACGAACGTGGCGCCGAGGCCGGTGCCCTCGCTTGCCGCGGTGATATGGCCGCCGTGCAGCTCAACGATGTGGTGCACGATCGCCAGCCCCAGCCCGAGCCCGCCCTGCGGCCGCGCCCATGTGGATTCGGCCTGGCGGAATCGCTCGAAGACGTGAGGCAGGAAGTCCGGTGATATCCCGACGCCGGTGTCCCGCACGGTCACACGCGCGTGGTCCGCCGCCGTGTCGACGTGCACCGAAATCCGTCCGCCCCGGGGCGTATACGACACGGCGTTCGTCAGCAGGTTCCAGAAGACCTGCTGCAGGCGGGCCGGGTCCCCGGCGATCTCCACGTCCGGCGTGACGATTGTCGCCTCCACCTCGATCTCCTTGCCATGCGCGGCTGGCCGGACCGTATCGAGCGCGGAGGCCAGCAGCGGCACGAGCGCCACGCGCCCGACCCGCATCGTGAGCTTGCCGGAGATGATGCGCGAGACATCGAGCAGGTCTTCGATCAGCTGCGCCTGGAGCCGCGCGTTGCGGTCGATGACGCCGAGTGCATGAGACAGCCGCGAGGCATCGAGCTGGCCGTTGCGCAGCATCATGGTCCAGCCGAGCACGGCGTTGAGCGGCGTGCGCAGCTCGTGCGACAGCGTGGCAAGGAACTCGTCCTTCAGGCGATTCGCCGCTTCTGCCTCCTCGCGCGCATTGCGCACCGTCACGAGCAGGTCGCGCATGTCGTACTGCCGCCGGCGCGATCGGAGCGCAGCCCGGACGGTGCTGATGACGGCGGCCGTGTGCAGCGGCCGCCCGAGCAGCGTGACGTTGCCGAGCGTGCCGAGCAGATGGATCGTGTGCAGGCGGATGTCGATCTCGTCCGACCCGCCGAACAGCAGAATCGGGACGTCCGACCATGGCGGCTGCCGTTCGAGAACCTCGGAGAAGAGCGGCAGGTCAGGCGCGTCGAGCGCCTCCTCCGTGACGAGGATAGCCCCCGCTCCCGCCTGGAACTCACGGACCAGCGACGCGAAGCTGTCGCAGAGGGTGCTGTCCAGCGCGGCACGCGCGAGCAGGCGCGCGGTGAGCGCGCCGTCCTTGCCGACCGGCGCAAAGATCAGCATGCGCTCGGGACGGGTCATCACCGCAGGGGCCCGACATCGGGCAGCGTGCCACCGGTGAAGGACGGCACGCCGGTGAGCACCCCCTGGAAGTGCGTGAGCGCCGCGCCCACGCGCAGGCGCTCGGGCCCGATCTGCAACTCGCGGATGGTCGATTCGTGCTGGCCCGTGCGCTTCTTGACGACCGAGATCGCGCGGTGCACCGACCCGGACGCCTCGAAGAACCGCAGCAGCACCACCGTGTCTGCGATGTAGCTGATGTCGACAGGCACGGGCATGGCTGCGCCCAGAATTCCCTGCTGCGCCATCACCAGCACGGTGGCCACTTGCATCTCGTTCAGATATGTCAGCAGCTCGTAGAGCCGCAACACCGGGCTCGTCAGCCCGGGCAGGGCCGCCAGAAAGCCGTTGATCGTGTCGATCAGGACGAGACGGGCGCCCCGCTCCTCGACCTGCCCGCGCACGCGATCCGCGAACTCACCGGGGACGAAGCTCCCCGGCTGAATTTGCGCCATCTGGAACTGCCCGGACGCGATGGCCGATGCGAACGGCAACCCCAGCGCCTCCGCGCGGCCTACGAACGTCGCGTGACGCTCGTCGAACAGGAACGCCGAGACGGGATGCCCGGCCGTCAGCGCCGACGCGAGGTACTGGCTCGCCACGGTCGTCTTGCCGGTGCCGGCGGGTCCGGTAATCAGAGTTACGGTGCCCCAGCTCAGGCCACCGCCGAGCAGATCATCGAGCCCCTGCACGCCGGACGCGAGGACCCCTCCCGGCGCGGGCCGAGCCTCGGCCTGCAAACGGGGAAACACGACCAGGCCCCCCGTCCGGATCGTCGCATCATGGTACCCCCCCACGAAGGGCACGCCGCGCATCTTGACGATTTCCAGCCGTCGCCGTGCGATGCCGGTACTCAACCGACTGCTGATCCAGCCGGATGACGCCATGCGCCAGGCTCTCGAGCTGCGCGTCGCCTTCGGCGCCGCTGTGGTCGTCGATGAGCAGCACAGTGCACGCACGCCCCGCGAAGAACTGCTTGAGGGTGAGAATCTGCCGGCGATAGCGCAAGGCGTCTCGCGAGAGAAGGCGCAACTCCGACAGGGAGTCGAGCGCCACCCGCGAGGGCTGCACCCGGCCGATCACCCGCAGCATTTCGCCCGAGACTTCGCCCAGCTCGATTTCTGCGGGGTGGTACAGCGTGTAGCGGTCTTCCTCATCGGCGGGCGCCGTGTGCAACTGGCACAACTCCACGTTGTCGAGAGACCACCCGTGCGATGCGGCAATGCCCCGGAGCTCGCTGGCAGTCTCTGACAACGTGACGTAGACGCCCCGCTCTCCCCTGCGGGCACCCTCCAGCAGGAATTGGAGGGCCAGTGTGGTCTTGCCGGCGCCTGGCCTGCCCTGTATCAGGTGGAGCCGGTCCGCGGGCAAGCCGCCGCACAACAGGTTGTCGAGCCCTGGAATGCCGGGTACTGACGAACGCGTGTGATGTCATCGGCTCTACTCCGTCAATCGGATGCGTTCGTTCCCATGGGCCGGCTCTCGGGTGAGATGCAGCGGCCGGGCAGCGTACCGGTCAATGAGGCTTCCCGCCCGTTGAGCAGATGCACAGGACGGTCCAGCTCCGCAGCACGCGCGGCGGAGATGTAAATGAGGCGCGCAGGAGGCAGCGGCGACGGCATGGTAGGCTTTCTGGAGCATGGCGGGTGTGCAGACGGAAGGAAATACGGCGCAACTCGACTTCATCCGTACGATTATCACGGATGACCTCCGGTCGGGGCGCCATACCTATGTACGGACGCGGTTTCCACCCGAGCCGAACGGCTACCTGCATATCGGCCACGCCAAAGCCATCTATCTCGATTTCGGGATCGCACGGGACTTCGGCGGTACGTGCAACCTCCGGATGGACGATACCAACCCCGCGAGGGAGGGCGTCGAGTACGTCGACTCGATCCAGGACGATGTGCGATGGCTCGGCTATGAGTGGGCAGGCGACACGCTGTACGCCTCGGACTACTTCGAGCAGATGTATGGGTGCGCAGAGGACCTGATTCGCCTCGGCCACGCGTATGTCGATGACCTCACGGCCGACCAGATCCGGGCGTACCGCGGGACACTGACCGAACCCGGACGTGAGAGCCCGTTCCGCAACCGCCCGCCGCAGGAGAGTCTCGACCTGTTCCGGCGCATGCGAGCCGGCGAGTTTCCAGACGGCTCCCGCGTGCTGCGGGCGAGGATCGACATGGCGTCGCCGAACCTGACGCTGCGCGACCCGGTGCTGTACCGCATCCGCCGCGAGACTCACCACCGCACCGGGGACGCGTGGTGCATCTACCCCATGTACGACTACGCGCATCCCCTGTCCGATCAGATCGAAGGTGTCACGCATTCGCTCTGCACCCTCGAGTTCGAGGATCACCGGCCGCTGTACGACTGGCTGCTCGAGTCGCTGTCGTTCAACCCGCGCCCCGACCAGGTGGAGTTCGCGCGGCTGAACCTGACCTACACCGTGATGAGCAAGCGCCGGCTGCTGCAACTCGTGCAGGACGGCCACGTGGACGGGTGGGACGACCCGCGGATGCCGACCCTCTCGGGCCTCCGGCGGCGCGGCTACACGGCGGAAGCCATCCGGGAGTTCTGCGAACGGATCGGCGTTGCCAAGAAGGAAAACCTCGTTGACGTGGCGCTGCTCGAGCACCTCGTGCGGGAAGACCTGAACCGCCGGGCGCCGCGCGTGATGGGCGTGCTCGATCCCGTGCGCGTCGTGATCGAGAACTATCCCGGGGACCAGACCGAGCAGATGGAAGTCGTCAACAACCCCGAGGATCCAGCAGCGGGCACGCGTCAGGTCCCCTTCTCACGGGTGATTTACCTCGAGCGTGACGACTTCCGGGAGGAACCGCCGAAGAAGTTCTTCCGGCTGGCACCGGGACGCGAGGTGCGGCTGCGAAACGCGTACTTCGTCACCTGCACGGACGTGGTGAAGGACGATGCAGGTGCCATCACGGAGCTCCGGTGCACATACGATCCCGCCACGCGCGGGGGCGATGCGCCCGATGGCCGCAAAGTGAAGGCGACGCTGCACTGGGTATCGGCTGAGCACGCCCTCGACGCGGAGGTGCGGCTCTACGATCGGCTCTTCTCGATCGAGAACCCAGCGCTGGTTCCACCTGACAGCGACTGGCGGGACTTCCTGAACCCCGACTCGCTCCGCGTGCTAACGGGCGCCAAGGTGGAGCCAAGCCTGGCAGGGGTGGTCCGGGGCGCGCGCTACCAGTTCGAGCGCATCGGCTACTTCTGCGTCGACCCCGATTCAGTGGCCGGGCGCCTGGTCTTCAACCGTACGGTGAGCCTCAAGGACACCTGGGCGAAGATCGAGAGCAAGGGCTAGCAGGGTCGGATCGAGCCGCCGTTCAGTCGCTCCGGAGGCGGCGCACCGTGTTCCCGGCACGAGGTCACATGGTCGTCGGCGAAGGTTCTGCCACCCATCTTCTCTCCCGCCACGCGATTCGCGGCATCGTCGAGACGGCGCTCCCGTTCTCCGCTGTGAACGGGCGCCGCGTGCTCGTCATTGTCCCCGACGGCACGCGCACGATGCCACTGCCGCTCATGGCCGACGTGCTCGACGAGAGCGTCCGGGTCCATGCGGCAGCGCTCGACTATCTGGTTGCCCTCGGTACGCACCAGCCGATGACTGACGCACAGCTCTCGACGCTTTTCGGCCGGCCGGTGGGCGGCGGGCTGTTCGGGAGCTCGCGCGTGTTCAACCACCGCTGGGACGACCCTGCGACCTTCGTGACGGTTGGCACGATCGGCAGCGCGGAGATCGCGCGCCTCACGGGCGGACTGCTCGCGCGCGACGTGCCCGTTTCGCTCAACCGAATGATCCTGGAGTACGACCAGCTCGTGATCTGCGGCCCGGTGTTCCCGCACGAGGTCGTGGGGTTCTCCGGCGGCACCAAGTACTTCTGCCCGGGGATCGCCGGCCAGGACATCATCGATTTCACGCACTGGCTCGGGGCGCTGCTGACCAGCCGGGAGATCATCGGCGCCGGCTATACGCCCGTGCGCGCGGTCATCGACCGCGCCGCCGCGTTCGTGGAGCGTCCCGTCACCTGTCTCAGCCTGGTCGTGACGCACGAGGGCGTCGCGGGGCTGTACGCGGGCACGCCGCAGGAGTCGTGGAGCGCGGCGGCGGCGCTCTCGGCACAGGTCCACATCCGGCGCATGGAGCGGCCGTTCACGCGCGTGCTGTCGATCATGCCGCCGATGTACGCGGACCTGTGGACCGCCGCCAAGGGCATGTACAAACTGGAGCCGGTAGTGGCCGACGGCGGCGAGCTGGTGATCTACGCGCCGCATCTCACCGAGGTGAGCTATACGCACGGGCGCGAGATCGACGAGATCGGCTATCACTGCCGCGACTATTTCGTGCACCAGTGGGCGCGCTTCGAGCACTACCATGGCGGCGTGCTCGCGCACTCGACGCACGTGAAGGGCTGCGGCACCTTCGATGCGGCCACAGGCGTCGAGACCCCCCGCATCCAGGTGACGCTGGCGACCGGCATCACGGCCGAACAATGCGCCCGCCTGAATCTGGGATATCTCGATCCGGCCACCATCCGCGTGGCCGACTGGGAAGGACGCGAGGACGAAGGCGTTCTCGTCGTGCACCGCGCCGGCGAAACGCTCTATCGATTGCCGGGCCCGGCGCCGTTTCCCATCGTCCCAGCCTGACGCCCCTCCAATCACTTCGACGTTACGGCATGGAGCGGCCTTGCGATCGGCCAACTTGACAACTGGTTAGACCACTCGTAAATTCGCGACGTTACCGCGGGACGCGCAATATGAATCACAAACTCGGTGTCGTCGGCCTCGGCGTCATGGGCGGCAATCTCGCCCTGAACGCGGAACGGAACGGTTTCGCGGTGGCGGGCTACGACCTCGATGCCGGCAAGACGCGCACGTTCGTCGAGGGGCCGGGGGCCGGCAAGCAGGTGAGCGGGGCAGACTCGCCTACCGCATTGATGGCAGTGCTCGAGCGGCCGCGGCGCGTCCTCATGATGGTGCCGGCGGGGGCCGCGGTCGACAGTGCCGTTGCGCATCTGAAGCCGCATCTCGAGCCCGGCGACATCCTGATCGACGGCGGCAACTCCTGGTTCCTCGACACCGAACGGCGCAGCAAGGCGCTGTCGGCCGAGGGGTTCCACTTCGTAGGCATGGGTGTGTCCGGCGGCGAGGAGGGGGCGCTGTGGGGCCCGAGCATGATGCCCGGCGGCCACCGTGAGGCATATGACGCGCTCGCACCCATCCTGCTGGCCATGGCCGCGAAGGCCGACGATGGCGCGCCGTGCGTGGAGTACATGGGCCCCCTTGGCGCCGGGCACTACGTGAAGATGGTGCACAACGGCATCGAGTACGGGGACATGCAGCTGATTGCCGAGACCTACGACGTGCTGCACCGAGGGCTGGGTCTATCGAACGACGAACTGCACGATGTGTTTTCGGAGTGGAACGCCGGCGAGCTGCGTTCGTACCTGATCGAAATCACCGCGGCCATTTTCGCGCAGCGGGATCCCGAGAGCGGCGGGGCCGTGCTGGACCTCATTCTGGACGAGGCCGCGCAGAAGGGCACCGGCAAGTGGACCAGCCAGAACGCGCTCGACGTGGGCGCGCCGATTCCGACCATCAATGCCGCAGTCGAGAGCCGCATCATCTCTGCCCTGAAGACCGAGCGCGTTGCGGCCAGCCGGATCTTGCGGGGTCCCTCGTCCGCCTACGGCGGCCCGCGGCAGCGCCTCATCGATGCGGCACGTGACGCGCTCCATGCCAGCAAGATCACGTCGTATGCGCAGGGCCTCGGCCTGCTGCGGCTCGCGTCACATGAATACAAGTACGACATGCGGCCCGGTGTCATCGCCAAAATCTGGCGCGCCGGCTGCATCATCCGCGCGTCGCTGCTCGGCGACATCACGGCCGCGTACGACCGCAATCCGGATCTCGTCAACCTGCTGCTCGACGAGGCGTTCCGTGACGCGCTCGAGCGGCGCCAGGACGCGTGGCGGTTCTTCGTGCAGACCGCTGTCAGCGTGGGCATCCCGGTGCTGGCGACGGCCTCGTCGCTCGCCTACTTCGATGCCTACCGGAGCGAGCGGCTGCCGGCGAATCTCACCCAGGCTCAGCGCGACTACTTCGGCGCGCACACATACAGACGCCTCGATCGCGACGGCGTGTTCCATACCGACTGGACGCAGTGACGCGTCCGACACTCGGAGACAGCGGAAGGGACCACAGCTGATGGATGCCGGTCTGCGAATCCACGATCGAGGTGCGTTCGACTTCCTCTCGCTCGGCGCTCTCGTACACCGACTCGATCCGGGCGTGATCCCGTTCCGCAAGGCGGCGGGCTGTGCCATCCACGTGAGCGGGGGGGAGTTCAACTGTGCGGCCAATCTCGCTGACTGCTTCGGCATGAAGACCGCCGTCGCGAGCGCGATGGTCGACTACCCGATCGGTGAGCTGATCGCGGAGCGCGTCCGAGCGATGGGCGTGACCGGCCTGTACAAGCGCTTCGCGCACGACGGCGTCACGGGGCCGAACATGGCTACGGTCTACAGCGATCGCGGCCACGGCGTCCGTGCGCCGGTCGTGTTCTACAACCGATCGAACGAGGCCGCGGCACGGCTGCAGCCGGGCGACTTCGACTGGAACGCCATCTTCGGCGGCGGCGTACGATGGTTTCACAGCGGGGGGATCTTTGCCGCCCTCTCTGAAAGCACGGGCGAGCTGATCATCGAGGCCATGCGGGCGGCGCGCGCCGCTGGCGCGGTGACCTCGTTCGACCTGAACTTCCGGGAGAAGCTCTGGAAGGTGTTCGGCGGCGCCGACCGCGCCGTGGCCGTCGTCTCCCGCATCGTCGAGCACGTGGACGTGCTGGTCGGCAACGAGGAGGACCTGCAGAAGGGCCTCGGCATGCGCGGGCCGGAAGTCGCGGCCGCCTCGAAGCTCGATCCGAGCGCCTTCTTCGGGATGATGGAGCAGGTTCGGGCGAACCATCCCCGCGTGAAGATTGTCGCGACCACGCTGCGGGAGGTGCACTCGACCAGCCGGCATAGCTGGAGCGCCGTCGCGTGGGTGAACGGGGAGACCGTTACCGCGCCGACCGCGGACCTCGACGTGATCGATCGGGTGGGTGGCGGCGACGGCTTTGCGTCCGGCTTCTTCTACGGCCTGCTGTCGGGCGAATCACCCGTGGACGCCCTCAAGCTCGGGTGGGCGCACGGTGCGCTGCTGACGACCTTTCCCGGCGACACCACCATGGCGTCCGTCGAGCAGGTGCGTAACCTGGCGCAGGGCGGGTCAGCGCGCATCCAGCGCTGAGCAGCGCGGTATTCGCCGGATCGGCCGCGGGCACTGAAGTGCCGGCTCCACACAGCCCGTGTTTCCCCCGATACGCAGTCCCATGGGCTGACGTGGGGCCGGGACTTCAGTCCCGGCCGTCTCGCGTCCGCCGCCGGGGCCAAAGTGCCGGTTGTAGCGATGGACTTTCAGCCCGGCGCGCACTCCGGTGCGGCGTCAGGCGTGCGTGGTTTCGCGACCGCGGTTGTGGTGCACGCCTTCGGCGAACTCCTCGATCATCTTCCGGTTGAAGGCCGGGATGTCACCCGGATTGCGTGAGGTCACCAGCCCGCGATCGGTGACGACTTCCTCGTCGACCCAGCTCGCGCCGGCGTTCTTCAGGTCCGTCTTGATCGAAGGGTAGGACGTGACGCGGTAGCCGCGCACGCAGTCAGCCTCCACCAGCGTCCAGGGACCGTGGCAGATGGCTGCGACCGGCTTGCCGCTCTCGACCATGGCGCGCACGAACGCCACCGCTTGTGGATGCATCCGGAGCCTGTCTGGGCTCATCACGCCGCCGGGGAGGAGCAGCGCGTCATAGTCCTCCGGGTTGGCCGTGTCGATCGGCTCATCGACCGTAACGTCCGTGCCCCAGTCGGTGTGATTCCAGCCACGCGCGCGGCCCTGCTCAGGCGAGACGATCTCGACCTTCGCTCCGGCCGCCTCGAGCGCCTGCTTCGGATCGATCAATTCGACCTGCTCGAATCCGTCCGCGACGAGCGCAGCCACGCGCTTTCCGTTCAAGTGATTTGCCATCGGTGTCTCCTCTGCAAACGCGATTGCGCCACACCGCCGGGACCACAGTCCCGGCTCCACACGGGGTGCACGCGTAGACTCATACCTGGTTGCAATGGGTGTTCCGCTCCGCGATGTGGAACAGGGTCGTGCATGAGCCGTCACGGTCGTGTTTGACCCGCATACGCTGCAGCGGATTAGATGCGGAGGTACTCTTGCGGCCGGAGGTCGTATGGCAACGTGTGTGTGGTCGTGTCTCGCAGTCCTTCTTCTCGTCACGAGGGTCGACGCCGTGGCGCAACAGCCAGCGCCGCCGCCGGCACCCGCCCCTCGCCCGGCACAACCGTCGGGTCCGCGCGCGAGCACGGTCACGGTGTCAATCACTGACGAGAGCGGCACACCGGTGCAGGGCGTGACGGTCACGGTCACCGGCCCGGTGACACGCACCGTAACCACTGTCGCAAACGGCACCGCGCGCCTGCTCGGCATGCGCTCCGGCACGTACCGGCTCCGATTCGAGCACCAGGGCTTCATCACGCTCGAACGGGACGTGACGATGCGTGCCGGTGCCCTGCCGGAAGTCGATGTGACGCTGTCGCCCGCAGTGGCGCCCCCCCCGCCGGCAGACACGGCTGAGACCGAGGCCCGCGAGAATGTGCCGGCGGAAGCGGAGCGCCAGCAGGCGCCGCCCGGGGACCCGCGGTACGTCACGATTGTCGACTTCCTCGACAAGAATCTGATCGGTAGCCGTGAGCCCTCCAAGCGTGACGAGCTCGGGTGCACTGCGAGCGCCCGCACGACATTGGTGCAGCTGAGGGAGTCTGCAAAGGAAGAAGCACGCACGGACGCCGACGAAGTGCTCTACGTTGTCGCTGGTGAGGGCACGCTGCGCCTCGGCAACCGCGACCTGCAGCTTTCGTCGAGCACGACCGCGGTCGTGCCGCGGGGAACCGTGCGCGGGCTCACGCGGAAAGGCAGGAATCCTCTGATAGTGCTGTCGGTCGTGTCCGGGCCGCCGTGTACGAAGTGAGCGCCGGGTAGCTGAGGAGGAGCGAAGACGGGTTTGAAACCCCGCTGCGTGGGACGGGAAGCGACGGAGAGGAACCCCACGGCCCGTGCGCGGCGTGCTGTGCGCGGCCATGCGCCGGCCATGCACGTCCGAAGAGGCCTATAATCAACGGACGTCATGTCAGAGCGGAAATACCGGCAGCGCGGGTACCAGGATGAGAGCCGGCCCCAGCGTCCCGCGCCCACGAAGCAGCCGTCGGAGCGCGCGCCGGGTCCGCCGCGCGACAGGGTGGGGCCGCGCACCTACGACATGCCGGGTTACCGCGAGGTGGTGCGCTGCGCCAGGTGCGGCCACATCATCACGGGCGAGATTTCCGCGGAGAGCTGCTGCCCGAAGTGCGGCACTGACCTGCACGCGTGCGTGCAGTGCGTGCACTTCGACACCGGCAAGCGGTTTCAATGCGTGCAGACGATCCCGGTGCGCGTGTCGCCGAAGGATGCCCGGAATGCGTGCGCCCTCTTCGAGCCGCAGCGCCGGTTCGAGCGCGAGACCGGGTCCACCGCGTCGGGCCCCCCGAGCGCACGCCAGGCGTTCGACGATCTGTTCAAATAGGCTGAGCCCTTCGAGCGCCCCGTTGGGGTCGAGCCATCCTCCTGCAGCCCAGGTCCTCGGCGGTCCCGCGAGCCGGCCCGCGAACCTTGCTCGTACCTCGGCCGGCAATGGACACTAGAGAATGCCGGAGGTAACATTCGGCCCCGCCCCGTCATTGAAGGAGATTGAGATGAGAACAGCTTGTGTTTTCGTGGCCGCGCTCGCATTGGCCATCCCCGCCGCCGCCCAGACGGGCGCGGCTCAGGCGCCTGCCGCGCAAACGCCCGCGAACCCCCTGACCACCGCGATGCAGTCGGCCTACGACATGATCAAGGGCAACATCACCAAGTCTGCCGAGAAGGTCACCGAAGAGCATTACTCGTTCAAGCCATCGCCGGACGTCCGGTCCTTTGGCCAGATTCTGGGCCACATTGCGGATGCGAACCACATGATCTGTTCGGCGGCTGGCGGCAGTGCGGCGCCGCCGGAGAGCATCGAGAAGACGAAGACGACCAAAGCCGACCTGCAGAAAGCGCTCGCCGATTCGTTCAGTGCCTGCGACGCCGCGTATGCCGCGATGACCGACGCCAAGGGCGTGGAAATCGTGAAGTTCTTCGGACGCGAGCAGCCGAAGCTGGGGGTTCTCTCGTTCAACACCGCCCACGACTTCGAGCACTACGGCAACCTGGTGACCTACATGCGCATGAAGGGCATCGTGCCGCCTTCGAGTGAGGGACAGGCAACCAAGTAAGCGCTTGCAGAGCGAAGCCGGATCCCAGGTCTTGTCCGCGGTGCGACCGCAACCCGCAACAACGTCCCGCAGGAGAGGACCGGGGGTCCGGCGTCCGGATTGAGGGCTCGCGCCGGTGCCACGTGTGCGCACCCGAGCCTGGCCTACTTGGTTTTGATCCCCGCATTCTCGGCAATCACTTGCGCCAGCGCCGTCCAGTCGAGATCGCCCTTTCCCCGCGCCATGCCGGACATCAGGTGATCCCGCACGACGCTCGCCAGTGGCATGGGCACGGTCGCCACGTCGGCGGCGCCCAGCACCAGGCGCATGTCCTTCAGCCCCAGTGCGAGCCGGAATCCTGCCGGGCTGTACTGGGCTTCCGCGATGCGCGTCCCGTAGTTCTCGTAGACCGGGGACCGGAACAGGTTGCCGTTCACGATCTCCAGAAATTGTTTGGCGTCGATGCGGTTCCTGTGCAGGAGCGCAAACGCCTCGCCGAGTGCCTCGATCATGGCCGCAATCAAGAAATTGCCCGCAAGCTTCACGAGGTTCGCGGCCTGCGGGTCGGCGCCTACCAGGAACACGCGCTGGCTCATCACCTGGAGCAGCGGCTGCACGCGTGCAAGCGCGGCCTCGTCACCGGCCGCCACGATCGTCACCTTGCCGGCTTCCGCGGCTTCCGGCCGGCCGAACACCGGCGCGGCCACGAAGTGCTGTCCCGCCTCCGCGTGCGCCTCGGCGAGGCGCACCGACAGGTCGGTGCTGATCGTGCTGAGTGAGACGTGAACGTCGCCCTCGCCGAGGGCCTCGGCGATGCCCGGCTGGTTCTCAGCACCCGACACGACGTCGATCAACGCGCCATCATCCGCGACCATGGTGAAGACGACCGCTGCGTCCTCGCAGGCGGCGGCGATTGTCTTCGCCTGCGTGGCGCCGGCGGTGACGAGCGGCTTCACGCGAGCCGCGGTCCGGTTCCAGACGCGCACGTCGTGTCCCGCCTTGACCAGGTGGCGAGCCATGCCGCCGCCCATCGAGCCAAGGCCAATGAATCCAACACGCATCAGTACCTCCGCATCCGATCACACGTGACGCCACCGGCCCTCATCACCTGACCTGAGCATAGTCAACGGTACGATACCCACGATAGGAGATTTCCGGACGCATCCCCGACGTCCCGCTCTCGTTCACGTCACGTGGACAGTTCCAGCACCCGAGGATCCGCGGATCGGGCGCATGCGTAATACGGGCGCAAACCGCACCGTGTCGCGCCTGCGTGGAATCCGCTCGCGGCGGGATGGTTCGATGGGCTCAGCTCCGACACCGCGGAGAGGTCGACGGGAGAGCGCGCCGAGGTGCCGCGCGCGTTCGGCGACCCGCGGCGTAGATTGCACATGCGGAACCGGCTGCAAACCGCACTCCCGGCTCTGGACGCGTGTCCGCCGCTGGGACGCCAGCATCCCACGGGCGGACGCCCGTGGCGCGTGGGGATGCACAGTTCGCGAGCTCATCTCCTTGACACGACACGACTTGCCCCGGCCGCTCCGCGTGGCACATGGTTCGCCTGCACCCACGCATGCTCCAGGAGTTCTGGTTCGCCCTGCGGTCGCTGCGGCACGCGCCCGGTTTCGCGCTCGCAGCCGTCGTGACGTTCGCGATCGGGATCGGGGCCACCACCGCCATCTTCACGGTGCTCCATGCCGTGCTGCTCCGCCCCATGGCGTATGCGGATCCGGACCGCCTGGTCGTGCTGCTGCACGACGGCCAGTTCCCGGTGAGCCCCGCCGACTATCTCGACTACCGCCGCGAGGCGCGTTCGTACGATGGGCTCTCGGCGGCGCAGGCGTGGAGTGCGACGCTCGCGTCGGGTGAAGGCGCGGAGCGCCTGGCCGGTCTGCAGGTCACCGCCGATCTGTTCCGCACGCTCGGTGTTCCGGCCGCGCTCGGGCGCACCTTCGTGGCCGGTGAAGACCAGCCGGGGCGTGACCGCGTTGTCGTGCTCAGCGACGCGCTATGGAAGCGCCGGTTCGCCGGGGATCGCGGCATCGTTGGCCGCAGCGTCACGCTCGACGGCGAACCCTTCACCGTCGTGGGCGTCATGCCGGCGTCGTTCCGGTTTGCACCATTCTGGGCGACAACCGCTACCTTGTGGCGGCCCCTGTCGCTCGCCTCCCGGACGGGTGACCGCGGAGGCCGCTCGCTGCGCGTCTTTGCTCGCCTCCGTGACGGCGTCACGGGCGAGCAGGCGCAGGCGGAGGCGAGTGCCATCGCGGCTCGCCTCGCCGCCGCGTTCCCTGCCACGAACGCGAGACTCGGCATGGCGGTCGTGCCCCTCCGCGAGAAGGTTGTGAGCGGCGTACGGCCCACCTTGTGGCTTCTGGCGGGAACAGTCGCGCTCGTGCTGCTCATCGCGTGCGTGAACGTCGCCAGCCTGCACCTGGTACGGGGATCCGCGAGACAGAAGGAGCTTGCGGTACGCGCCGCCCTCGGTGCCGGCCGTGGCCGGCTGGTGTGGCAGATGCTGGCGGAGAGCCTGGTCCTGAGCGCCGCGGGCGGGATCGTGGGCCTGCTGCTGGCAACGTGGGCGCTCGGCTTGATCGGTGCGTTGCTGCCGGCGGCCAGCCTGCCGATGCAGGACGAACTCGCGCTGGATGGTGCCGTCGCGGCTTTCGCGGCGCTGCTGATCCTGGTGACCGGTGTCGCCGCGGGGCTTGCGCCCGCGCTGCAGCTGTCACGTGCGAATGTGCAGGAGACGCTGCAAGACGGTTCCCGTGGAGCGACGGAAGGCCCGCGCGCCGGTCAATTGCGCCGCGGGTTGCTCGGTCTCGAGCTGGTGCTTGCGCTCGCGCTGCTGGCCGGAGCCGGTCTGATGGGCCGCACGCTCCTGCGGCTCCAGCACATCGACCCCGGATTCGACCCCCGCAACCTCCTGACGTTCACCCTGTCGCTCGGCGGTACGCCCCACAACTCCGCGCGTCTTCAATACTTCGATCGCGTCTCCCGGGCCATGGCGACGGTCCCCGGCGTCACCGCGGTCAGCGCCATCAACCACCTCCCGCTGGGCGGTGATGCGTGGCGCTTCCGCATCCAGCCGGAAGGCCGCCGCGAACCGCGGCCGGGAGAGGAGGCTTCCGCCACGTGGCGGCTCGTCCGCACGGGATACTTTGCGACGATGCGCCTGGCCTTGCGGCGTGGCCGCGACTTCGACACCCGCGATCGCGCTGAGGGCCTTCCCGTCTGCATCGTCAACGAAACGATGGCTCGCCGACATTGGCCCGGGCAGGACCCGATTGGCCGGCGTGTCGGCGTCGGCGCCTCCGAGCGCCGCTGGCTGACTGTCGTCGGCATCAGCGCCGATGCACGCCAGTCGGAGTGGACCGGTAGCGTGCCCGAAGAAATCTACGCGCCGTACGCGCAACACGCGACGGAGTTCGGGTCGGCGGAGCTGACGTTCGTGGTGCGCACCGCCGGTGATCCGCTGGAGGTTGCGAGCGCCGTGCAGCGCGCTGCCTGGTCGGTCGACGCGAACGTGCCGATCTCGGGGACAGCCACGATGGATCGCGTGATCGTGGAGCGGCTGTGGCGCTCCCGCGTCACCGCCTTTCTGCTGGGCGTCTTCGCGGTCGTGGCGCTGGTGCTTGCCGCGCTCGGCGTCTACGGCGTGAGCGCGTACACGACGTCGCGGCGGGCGCGCGAGATCGGGATCCGCGTTGCACTTGGAGCGCGGCCCTCGCAGGTGGTGTCTCTTGCACTCCGCGAAACGCTCGCGCCCATCCTCGCGGGGCTGGCGGTGGGATGTGGAGTCGCGCTCGCGCTGGCACGGCTCGCGGCCAGCCTGCTGTACGAGGTCGGCCCAGGCGATCCAATCACGTTCGTAGCCGCCCCTGTTGCGCTCGGCCTGATTGCCTTGGCGGCGGCGTGGCTGCCGGCGCGCCGCGCGAGCCGAATCGACCCAGCCGGGGTGCTCAGGGACGGGTGAAGCAGACCCTGTCAGGGCTCTCGGTTGCCGTTTGGCCTACTGAACTCCCGCTTCGCGCAAGTACTCGCGCATGACCTTCGCGTAGTGCGGGATGGCCACCTCGGGCTCCTCGATCTCCGGATGCCACTTCTTCTCCCACTCGAAACTGTAGTACCCCTTGTAGCCGGCATTGGCCAGTACCTTTACCGTTTCGCGCACGGGAACGGTCCCGTTCCCCGTGAGGACGTACCGGACTGCGGCACCCTCCGGGCGTGAGTCCTTCAGGTGCGTGTGCCTCACCCAGGCGCCCAGTTCCCTGTAGGTGTCTGCGGGCGCTTCCTTTGACGCAACCACGGTGTGGTGCGCGTCCCAGAGCAGGGCGGCTCCGGCACCCGCCGCTGTGAGAATGGCTTTCAGCGTGGCCGAATCGGTGACCTCACCGTGCGACTCGATGATCACCTCGACACCACTCCCTTTCGCGTGCGCAACGAGCTCGCGCATGCCCGCGGCAACGCGGTCGACCAGTGCGGTCTTCGGTTCGTCCGGCAGATACTTGTCCCCGAACACGCGGACGTACGGCGCCTGCAGCTTCGCCGCGAGATCGATGAAGCGGCGTGCTTCGTCCATCTGACGTGCCCGTTCGGCCGGTTCGCGGTGGTGCAGCTCAGCGGATGAGCCGAGGCACGCGACGCGCACGTCTCGCGCGCGGAGATCGGCAACCGTGGCAGCAACCCCGGTGCTGAACTCGGGACGCTTCGGCAGGTCCATCTCGCCCTGCAGGCCACGAAGTTCGATGGCCGCATAGCCCTCCCGGCTCGCGACGTCCAGTATGGTGGTCAACGGCCACTCCGGGCATCCCAAGGTCGAGAAACCGATCGGCACCTTGGCAGGCTCGGCGGCGCGCGCGCGAATGACGGCGGGCGCAACGGCACATGCCCCAAGAGTCTGGACGAAGCGGCGGCGGGTGAGAGTGGACATGGCGTCACGATACTACGGGTGAACGGACTCAGGCGCTGGGCGCTGGGCACTAGAGGTCGGTGGGCGGTGGGCGGTGGGCGGTGGACCGGGCGGTGGACCGTGGGCGGTGGTTGGTGGGCGTTCACTGGACCGTCTGCATTGTGCATCGTGCATTCTGCATTGCTCGCCCGTCCGCCAATACGCCTACTGGTGCGCTCTCAAGAACGCCAGCACCCGGGCGGGGTACTCGCGCGGGGCGGCTTCCCACGCCTGGGTGTGCGCGGCGCCAGGTACGAGCCAGAGCGTGACGAACCCCGGATTGGCCGCGGCCAGCGCGCGCGCGTTCGCGTCGGGAACCTCGCGGTCCGCGGTGCCGTGGATGATCAGCACCGGAACCCGCGCTCCCGCGAACCGAGCGATCGGGCTCGCGTTGCGCAGGGTAACGTCGTGCATCAGGCGCGCGTATGCCAGCGCGGTCCATGCGATCGGACCTGCAACCGTCAGGTGGAGCGCGCGAGGCAGGTGGAGCCTGGCGCCAATCCTGGCGACGATCAGCGATGGCAGGTCGGCAAACGGCGAATCGGCTACCGCCGCGCAGAACGGCACGTCCGGCAGCGTCTGAATCAGGTTCGCGGCACCCATCGACGCGCCTGCTCCGAAGACGCACTCGTCCGGGAACTGCCGCTGTGCCCAGTCCGCCCAGGCCCGCAGATCGGCGTGCTCCAGCACGCCGTACGTGGCGAGCGCGCCGCCGCTCGCGCCGTGCGCGCGTGCGTCGGCCGCGAGGACGCGGTAGCGTTCCCTGAGCAGCAGTTCTGCAAGACCCAGCATGGCTGCACGGTTATCCGCCTGGCCGTGAAGCACGATGACCGTTCCACGCGCGTTCGTGCGAGGCACGAACCACCAGGCGCGGAGCACGGCGTTGTCTGCCGCCCGAAGGGCCTCGTGAGACAGACTGCTGCTGGTGCGTTGCGCGACGCCCTGCGCGGCAGTCACAGCCGCGCTGCTCAGATGGCGGCGGGGCGGCATGAGGAGGTGTTGCGCGAGGCTCGTGCCAACGATGAGCGCGACACATCCATAAGCAACGACCAGAAAGGCTGCGTTCGCCAGGCGTCGGCGATTGCGGAGGAACCACCGCTCGGGCGCGGTCCGTCTCCACATCGGGTCCTGTGACCAGACGACCGTCAGCTTGCGATCCGGTGCGGCCTGTTCAGGCACCATGCACTCTCTGAGCCTTCCAGTCCTATGTTATGCGCCCGTCGCGTGAGGCATCGCCGATCGACGCAATGTGGAGCCCGGGAGTCGGTTCCGGCGGACATCAGGATCGAGCCGTCGTCCCGATCTCGAGACCCGCTGTGAATCTTGATCCGGCATTCCCTTCCGAGGCATCGCAGGAAGGTCGCGAGATCAGGGAACGGCCGGATGCTGGTGGCTTCCGGTGCAACGACCATCTGTGTGCGGTTCTCGCCGCTCTCGTGACCTCCTGTGAATCCGACGGCACAAAGCCGTCATGCTTCACAGGAAACTCGATTCGGGCGGAACCGGCTTCGCGATCGTGGTACATATTGTCGATTCCGGTATTTCGGTCCGTGACAGGAGACGTGATGGAGAGGTTCAAGTTGCAGTGCGGCGGTGTCGCCGCCGCGCTGGTGTGGGTATTGATTGCAAGTGGCGGAGGTCACGCACAGGAAGCCACACACGCGTTCGTCAACGCACGCATCATCCCGATCGCCGGACCTGCCATCGACCGCGGCACCCTGATCGTCCGAGGCACCACCATCACTGCGATTGGCCCTGACGGGACCGTCGTGCCCGCTGGTGCGGAACGTCACGACCTGGCCGGCAAAGTCGTCATGCCCGGGCTCGTGGATACACACAGTCACGTCGGCAGCCCTGCTGGCGCGGACGCGTCGGGGCCCATCCAGCCCGATGTCCGCGTGCTCGACTCGATCAACGCGCGCAGCACCAGCTTCACGCGTGCGCTGGCCGGCGGCATCACAACCGTCAACGTGATGCCCGGCTCTGGTCACCTGCTCAGCGGCCAGACGCTGTACCTCAAGCTCCGTGGCGGCACCACGATCGACCAGCTCACGATCGCGCTGCCTGACGGCCGGATCGCCGGTGGCCTGAAGTTCGCGAACGGCACGAACCCGCTGCGGCCTGCCAGCGCCGGACCGTTCCCCGGTACCCGGGCACGATCGGCCTCGCTCGTTCGGGAGCAGTTGGTCAAGGCCGTCGAGTACCGTGAGAAGGTGCGGAAGGCGGCGGGCGACGCCGAGAAGATGCCGGCCCGCGAGCTCGGGATGGAGGCGCTGGTGGAGGTGCTCGAGGGCAAGCGCACCGTGCACTTTCACACGCACCGGCACGATGACATCCTGACGGTGCTGCGGCTGGCGAAAGAGTTCGGCTTCACGCCCGTCCTGCAGCATGTGTCCGAAGGATGGAAGGTCGCAGACGACATCGCGCGCTCCGGCGCGCCATGCTCGATCATCATGATCGACTCGCCGGGAGGGAAGCTGGAAGCGGTCGATCTGTCGTATACGACCGGTGCCGTCCTCGAAAAGGCGGGCGTGCTCACCGCGTTTCACACCGATGACTCCATAACCGACTCGCGCCTGCTGCTTCGGTCGGCGGCGCTCGGCGTGCGCGCCGGCATGTCGCGCGAGAAGGCCCTTTCCGCCGTGACGCTGGCCGGCGCTCGGATGCTGCAGCTCGACACCCGCATCGGTTCGCTCGAGCGCGGCAAGGATGCCGACTTCGTGATTCTCTCCGGTGATCCGCTCAGCGTGTATACCCGCGTCGAGCAGACGTGGGTCGAAGGCCGCAAGGTCTTCGACCTGGAGAACCCTGCCGACCGCCTCATCGCTGTTGGTGGATACGGAGCCACGCGCGGCGAGGTGCTGCACGCCGATGACGACGATCACGATGGGGGTCTGGAGTGAAGCTCCTCGCCGCCGCAGGAGCGCTCGTGTTCGCGGTGGCGATGCACCCCTCCCCGGCGCGCGCGCAAGTGGCCGTGCTCGCGGACCTCGTGCACACCATGGCTGGCCAGCCGATCGCGAATGGCGTGGTGCTGGTCGGCGCCGACGGCAGGATCGAGCGCGTGGGCCGAGCGGCGGACCTGCCCGTACCCGACGGGTACCGGCAGCTCCGTGCCCAGGTCGCGACGCCTGGCTTCGTCGACGCGCACTCGGTTGTCGGGCTCGCCGGGTATGCCAACCAGCCGCACGACCAGATGCAGGTGGAGACTTCAGCGCCGATGCAGCCGGAGTTGCGGGCCATCGACGCCTACAACGCGCGCGACCCGCTCGTCGCCTGGCTGCGGCAGCATGGTGTCACGACGCTGCACACCGGGCACGCGCCGGCCGCGCTCGTCTCCGGGCAGACGATGGTCGTGAAGACGCGCGGCGACGACGTGGACCAGGCCATCGTGACGCCGGTGGCCATGATCGCAGTGACACTCGGGCAGGACGGCCTGGCACCCGAGGGGAAGTCACCCGGTACGCGGGCGAAGGCCATCGCCCTGCTGCGTGGGGATCTCATAAAGGCGCAGCGATACATGCGCGACATGGGAGGGCCTGAAGACAAGCGTCCCGCACGCGATCTGCACCTCGACGCGCTCGGGCGCGTGCTGAAGAAGGAACTGCCGCTGCTCGTCACGGCCCATCGGGTGACCGACATGGCCGCCGCGCTTCGGGTGGCGAAGGAGTTCGACATCCGGATAGTGCTCGACGGCGCCTCAGAGGCATACCTTCTGACGGGCGCTATCAAGGCCGCGGGGGTTCCCGTGATCCTGCACCCGACCATGGCTCGTGCGAGCGACGATGCGGAGAACATGAGCATGGAAACGGCGGCCACGCTGCGGAAGGCCGCAATTCCATTCGCGTTGCAGGGCGGGTACGAAAGCTACGTGCCGAAGACGCGCGTCGTCCTGTTCGAGGCTGGCCTCGCGGCCGCGCGCGGCCTGTCGGTGGGCGAGGCGCTCGCGGCCATCACGATTGACGCAGCCCGCATCCTCGGCATCGACCGCCGTGTCGGCTCGCTCGAGCCGGGGAAGGACGGCGACATCGCCCTCTTCGACGGGGATCCGTTCGAGTACACCTCACACGTCACCGGGGTTGTGATCGAGGGTCGACTGGTGAGCGACACCGTCAGGTAGCCGATGCCGCACCTGTTCGATCCATTCATCATCCGCGGCGCCACGCTTCGCAACCGTATCGGCGTGTCGCCGATGTGCCAGTACAGCAGCACGGATGGGTTCGCCACCGACTGGCACCTCGTGCACCTCGGATCGCGCGCCGTGGGCGGCGCCGCCCTCGTGAACACAGAGGCTGCCGCGATTGAGCCCCGCGGCCGGATCAACCCGCACGATCTCGGGATCTGGGACGACCGCCACGTCGGCGTGCTGGGCCGGATCGCGCACTTCGTTGCGGCCCAGGGCGCCGTGCCGGGCATCCAACTGGCGCACGCCGGGCGCAAGGCGAGCCGCAACCGTCCGTGGGAACCGGAGCGCGGCATCCCGGAGGCGGACGGCGGCTGGCGGATTGTGGGACCGAGCGCAATCCCGTTCGGCAGCACCTGGCAGGTGCCGGACCCGCTCACCGGCGAGGAGATCGCCGGGCTGCTGCGCGCGGCGGAGGCCGCGGCTCGCCGCGCGCTCGACGCGGGCTTTGCGTGGGTGGAGCTGCATGCGGCACACGGATATCTCTGTCACAGCTTCTACTCGCCGCTCTCGAACAGGCGCGAGGACGAGTACGGCGGTACGTACGAGAACCGGATTCGCTTCACCGTGCAGATGGCGGCGAGCATCCGCCGCGTCTGGCCGGAGGACCGGCCGCTGTCGGTGCGGCTCTCCTGTACCGACTGGATCGAAGACGGCTGGACCCTTGAGGACACGGTAGGGCTCGCACGCGCGCTGAAGGCGGAAGGGGTCGACATCATCGACTGCAGCTCCGGTGGGAACGTGCTTGCGACCATCCCGCTGGGCGCCGGCTACCAGGTGCCGTTTGCCGAGACCGTGCGGCGGAACGCGGGCATTGCCACGGCGGCGGTGGGACTCATCACCGAACCGACACACGCGGACGAGATCGTGCGGAACGGCCGTGCGGACATGGTGCTCCTCGCGCGGGAGGAGCTGCGCGATCCGTACTGGCCCATACACGCGGCGCGGGCCTTGAGGCAGGAGCAGCGCGTGCCCGCGCAGTACCTTCGCGCGTTCCACGGCGCAACAGCGACATCATGACGGGACGCAGTTCTGGCGGACAGCGCGGCCGGCGTCGGACAAAGGACGTACCCAAGGGCCACACCATGCTCAGCAGAATCCCCGCTCTTTTCCTGTTCACACTGATCATCTCCTTCACCCCCGGCGCGATGCACGCCCAGGGCAGGCGGCCGCTCAATCTCGACGACCTCGCCAGCCTCCGCGAGGTGACGGATCCGCAGCGATCCCCGGACGGCCAGTGGGTCGCCTACGTCGTGGCGTCGTCCGATTTCGCCAAGGACAAGAAGAACTCGGATGTCTGGATGGTGAACTGGGATGGGAGCCGCCAGGTGCACCTGACGTCGAGCCCCGACTCGGAGGAGAACCCCCGCTGGAGTCCGGATGGTCGGTACCTCGCTTTTACAGCCTCGCGTGGGGAAGACGACGAGAAGAAAAAGGGTGACCAGGTGTGGCTGCTCGATCGCTCGGGCGGCGAGGCGCAGAAGCTCACGGACGTGAAGGGCGATGTGAGCGAGTACGCGTGGTCGCCCGACGGGAAGCGTCTGGTGCTGGCGGTCGAGGATCCGGACCCGCATGAGGCGGACGAGAAGAAGCCGGGCAAGCCGGCGACGAAGCCGCCGATCGTGATCGATCGGTATCACTTCAAACAGGACAAGCTCGGGTATCTGGGCGCACAACGGACCCACCTGTACCTGTTCGACATGGAGCGCCGGGCGATGGAGGCGCTCACCTCCGGCGTGTGGGACGAGGCGGCACCCGAATGGTCGCCCGACGGACAATGGATCGCCTTCACGAGCCGTCGAGGTCCCGATCCCGATCGCTCGACGAACAGCGACATCTGGATCGTGGAGGCGAAAGCCGGCGCCACGCCGCGACAGGTCACGACGTCCACCAACCCCGACGGAGGACACCCGGCCTGGAGCCCTGACGGGAAGTTCCTCGCCTACCTGCAGGGCGACGATCCGCGTTTCTACGCCTACAACCAGAACAGGCTCGCGATCGTGCCGGTGGCGGGCGGTACGCCGACCGTGCTCACCGGGCCCCTGGACCGGTCGGTGTCATCGCCGGAGTGGTCGCGGGACGGGAAGGCAATTTTCTTCGTGGTGGAGGACGACCGCGCGCAGTACGTCGCGCGGGTGCAGGCGAGCGGAGGAGTGATCGAGCCGCTCACGAGTGGCAGACGCGTCGCCCGCGAGTTCTCCCTTGGCACCGACGGCCGCGCCGCAGTGCTCGCCGCGACCGCCGACACCCCGTTCGAGATCTACGCGCTCGAGCGCGACGGGGGGCAGCTGCGTAAGCTGTCAGCGCACAACGATGGGTGGCTCAAGACGGTGCAGCTGGCGAGCGTCGAGGACTTCACGACCAAGGCCAAAGATGGCACCGTCGTCAACGGACTGTTGTTCAAGCCGCCATCCTTCACGTCAGGCACCACGTATCCGACGGTGCTCTATGTTCACGGTGGGCCGAGCGGGCAGGACGAGCACGCCTTCGACTTCGAGGGGCAGTGGCTGGCAGCGAACGGGTATGTGGTATTGCAGGTCAACTACCGTGGCGGCGGCGGGACGCGGATCGAAGTATCAGAAAGCGATCTTCGCCGACTGGGGACACCTCGAAGTCGTGGATCTGCTGGCCGGCGTGGACTATGCAGTGGCCCATGGCATCGCCGATCCCGCTCGCCTCGGCATCGGCGGGTGGAGCTACGGCGGCATCCTCACGAACTACACGATTGCCACGGATCCGCGCTTCAAGGCGGCCGTGAGCGGCGCATCGAGCTCGCTGCAGACCACGATGTACGGGTCGACCAGTACATCGTGCAGTACAAAGCGGAGCTCGGCCCGCCCTGGAAGAACCCCGATGGGTGGATGAAGGTGTCGTATCCCTTCTTCCACGCCGACCGCATCAGGACGCCGACACTCTTCCTGTGCGGGGAGAAGGACTTCAATGTGCCGATTGCCGGGGTCGAGCAGATGTATCAGGCGCTCAGGAGCCTCAACCTGGACACGCAGCTCGTGATCTACCCTGACCAGTTTCACTCGTTGACGACGCCGAGCTATCTGCGCGACCGGCTGCAGCGATACGTCGGCTGGTACGACAAGTATCTGAAGCCGAAAGCCGGGGCACCCACGCACTGATGACGCGCAGGCGGATCGCGGGCAGGGCTGAAGCCCTGCCCCACATGCTGGATATGAGTGTGGAGCCGGGACTTCAGTCCCGGCGGGCCCATCACCGTGACGTGCTCGTCGTTCTCCTCGGCGTGGTGATCGGTACTCCTGTCGGCGGGCCCACGACCGCCTGGTACACCAGCGCGCGGAACTTGCCCTGCAGATCCAGGTTGCCGGCCGGAAGCATCTGGGACATGAACACCGCGACGATCTGCTCCTGCGGATCGGCCCAGTAGCTGGTGTAGTACGCGCCGCCCCAGCTGAACTCACCGACCGAGCCAGGGCGGCCGGAACGGCCCACGTGCTCGACGATCTCGAAGCCGAGCCCGAAGCCGGTCTTCCCCTCGTTGAACAGGGTGCCCAGATGGTTTGACGTGGCCAGCTCCACCGTCTTCGGGCTCAGCAGCCGCTGCCCGTCGAGCTCACCGCCGTTCACCAGCATCTGCAGGAACCGGGCGTAGTCGGAGGCTGTGGATAGCAACCCCGCGCCGCCGGAAAGGCACTTTCTTGGTCCGTCCACGTAATCGCCCTGCCCGCGCTGGGGGTCCGGCGCGCGCTCGATCGTCCCATCCTTGGCGAGATAGACGGCCGCGAGCCGATCACGCTTCGCGGGCGGCAGGAAGAAGGACGTGTCCACCATCTTCAGCGGCTCGAACACGCGAGTACGGAAGAACTCGTCGAGCGGCATCCCTGATGCCTTTTCGACGACGGCCCCGAGGATGTCCGTGTTGAAGCCGTAGACGTACTTCTCGCCCGGCTGCGCATCGAACGGCAGCGAGGCGAGCCGCTCCATCACGGGAAGAATCGGCTCGTCCTTGTCGGCGAAGTACCACATCCAGATCTTCGCCGCTTTGTACTGGGCCTCGGCGGGACCGCTGCCGTACGATACGCCGGAGGTGTGCGTCAAAAGATCACGAACGGTGATCTCGCGCTTCGCGGGGACAACGGCCACGGGGGTGTCGGGCGCCGCGCCGGCCGGTGGGGGGATGGCCACCGTCGTGTTCTTGTAGGCCGGGATGAACTTCGAGACGGGATCGGAGAGCAGCAGCTTGCCCTCCTCCATCAGGATGAGCGCCGCGACGCTCGTGACGGCCTTCGACATCGACGCGATGCGGAAAATCGAGTCCTTCTGCATCGGTGCGTTCTTCTCGATATCGAGGCTGCCATAGCTCTGCAAGTGCGCCACCTTGCCATGGCGTGCGATCAGTGTGACCACCCCCGCCACGCGGCCACGGTCCACGTAGTCGTTCACAACGCGATTGACCCGCTCCAGGCGCTCCGTTGACAGACCGACCGACTCCGGGGATGCCGAGGGCAGGCCCTGTGTCCACGAGGGGCCCGCGCTGACCGCGACGAGCAGAACGGCGGGGATGGTGACGCGCATCGCGCGCCGCAAGCTGATCATCGGGGCTCCTGAGGCGGAAAGAAAAGGAGTGCTGCGCTCTGCCGAAGCGCCGAATCTATCACGGCATCGCGGTACTTGCTTTGCTCACCAGGGAGCCACGAGCGTACGGAACGGCAGCACGACCCGCGTGACTACCCCGCGGGTTCGGTTTACGAGGATGCGAGAGCAGGAGGCGTTGAATGAGCAGAGCAGTACGCGCAGCGAACGGCATCTGGTGGATGCGTACGCTGCTTGCCAATGTGGCGTTCGTCGGTTCGAGCGAGCGATGGGTGCTCGTCGACGCGGGCGTCGGGGGATACAGCGGCTCGATTGCCGCCGCTGCCGGTGAGCTGTTCGGACACACGCGCCCGCCCGAGGCGATCGTCCTGACACATGGCCATTTCGACCACGTCGGCAGCCTGGAGCGGCTCCTGGACCGGTGGCATGTGCCGGTATACGCCCACACCCTCGAGCTGCCGTACTTGACAGGGCGCTCGTCGTACCCGCCCCCCGACCCGCTCGTCGGGGGCGGCGCGATGGCGTGGTCTTCCAGGCTCTTTCCGCGAGGTCCGATCGACCTGGGCGGTGGAGTGCAGGCGCTGCCGGACGACCAGAGCGTACCCGGCTTGCCGGGTTGGCGCTGGATGCACACGCCGGGGCACAGCCCCGGCCACGTGTCCCTCATCCGCGAATCGGACGCCGCAGTGATCGCGGGCGATGCGGTCACCACCACCAAGCAGGAGTCGCTCATTGCGGTGGCCACGCAGCGGCAGGAACTGCACGGGCCGCCCGCGTACTTCACGCCGGACTGGTTTGCCGCCGTCCGGTCAGTGCGAGCGCTCGCCGCGCTCGACCCGTCGGTACTGGTCACCGGGCACGGCGTCCCGATGGGCCGCCCGCGGCTGCACAATGCCCTGGTGCGGCTCGCCGACCGATTCGAGGCCGAAGAGATCCCGACCCGTGGCCGTTATCTCGGCAGCCCCGCCCTGGCCGACAGTTTGGGAACCGTGTGGCTGCCGCCCGATCCGTTCCCGACGGCCCTGGCGCGCCTGGCCGTTCCGGTCGCGGTCGGCGCCGTGGCCCTGTTCGCGATGCGTCGCCGCCGGCCGAGTCAGAGGCGCGCCGCGCTCGCAGCCCGCGGCGTCTGAACAGCGTGGACGAGGACCGCGTCACGCGGCCCTCGTCGCGCCCTACCTGTTACCGGTCGCTATCGCGCCGCCCCCAGACACCCATGAGTTCCACCCGCCGAGCAACGCGCGACTCTTGACTCCCACCCCGTTCAGCATGAGCGCCCCACGGGCGCTCGTGTGTTCGTCCACTCAAGCACAGTAGAGGACGATCGGCTTCGTCGTCGCTTTGAGATCCGCCACGTGCGCCGGCGCGAGCAATGAGCCGAGCGGGATGGAGCGGGCGCCCGGAATGTGGCCGGCGGCGAATGACTGCGCGTCGCGCACGTCGATCACGAGCACCTTGTTGTCGGCGTGCAGGTTCCTGAACTCCGCCATCGGGATGCGCTGTGACGTCGCCGGATCTGCTTCCTGTCCCACCAGGGGCGCGGCGAGCGCCAGGAACGTGAGGACGACCGATATGAATCGCACGGTGTGATCTCCCGTCACGGTGACAAATCGAGTAACACTCCACACCAGGGCGGCGTCTACAGCGCGAGCAGGAAGCTCCCTCCGACCAGCGCCAGACCGGCGAGCACCAGCCAGGGGGCGGCCACGCACGGGCCGCTCTCGGGCAGGTCGGCCGCGCTCACGCGGCTTGCCTGGGCTGAGCCGGCCCATCGAGCTATCTGTCCATGGGCGGTAAACGACGTGGCGATAGCTCCGAGCAGCGCCGCCCACCCGCATGCGAGCACGGCGCGGGCGGCACCCGCGAAGCCTTCCGGCAGGCGCATCGCGAACAGCACGGATACGACCCAAATCGTCAGGGCGAGCACGCCAACCGTACGCACGCGCGTCAGCGCCCGGTCGGCCGCCTGCCGCACCAGCTCGAGCCGCAGCGCTTCTTCCGCCCGCCGGCGCTCGTCCTCGAGTGCGGCCCGCTCCGCAGCGAGCCGCGCAGCATCACGATCGAATGCCTCTTTGAGCGCGGAGATGGCGACCCCGGTGAGCCGGGCCTCGAGGTGCCCGAGCAGGCCACCCGCCGTCTCGAGGTCCGAGCCCGGTTCTTGATGTACAGGGTCGCCCGGGCGCAGGACGCGGCGGGACACCTCGGCGGCCCCGAATATCGTCTGCGCCACCTTCCAGGCTGAGTCCAGGTTGAAGGCCATCGGATGGACGTTACCACGCGCCGGGAGCTCGGCTGGCGCCCCGCGCCTGATACGTGGCGGTCAGACTTCAGTCGGACGCAGAGACGCAAAACCTCAACGGCTGGACGACGGCGACACACGCGTGGAGAGCCATGACTCGCGGAACCGACGTTCCTCGGGCGTGAGCGCCTCGGCGATCGACTCGACGGCCGCGATCTCGACCCGTGCGTCCTCGACGAGCGTGACTTCCACCGTCCGGGGGGCGCTCGCCCCGCGCGGCAGCACGCGGAGCGCGAGGCGAGCGCCAGGCGTGCGCTGCTGGATCTCGCGTGCGAGCACGTCGGGGCCGGTCAGCTCGTGGCCGGCGACGCTGAGAATCTCGTCGTCTTCCGCCACGCCGGCCTCGTACAGCGGTGTGCCCGGTGCGACGGGCGCCGCGACCCGGAGGCGTGAGGCGCGCCGCTCGAGTGGCACGGGCCCGATCGACGCCCGCCCAGGCAGCAGCTTGCGCAGCCGAAACCCCGCGGGTGCGAGCAGGCGGGCGTAGTCCGGGAACTCGCGACCCTGCACGTAGCGCTCGAGGAAGGACGCGGCGAACGCCGCATCTCCCGCCACGTCCGCCAGCCGTGCACGCACATCGTCGATCGTGTAGGGTGCTGCGACCGTCCCCGGGGGTGAGCCTCCGGGCCGGCCGTGGTGCACCCACATGGCACGCATGAAATCATCCAGGGAGTGCTGCCCCTCCGTGTGCTCGCGGATCGCGAGATCCAGGGCGAGACCCAGGGCGGCGCCGTGGATGTAGTAGCTCAGGTAGGTGTAGTTCAAGTTCGTGCCATCCAGCGTCCGCGGCCCATCTACGAGGGGTGCCAAGCGACTCATGTCTTCGGCCGAGCGGAACTGGCGCGCGGGGCTCCCGAGCACCTGATTCAGCACAGCGCTCCACTCCTGCATCGTCTCGTGGAGCGTCGACAGCCCGGCGCGGTGCATGACGAGCTTCTCGTAGTACGTCGTGACCCCCTCGGCCAGCCACAGTTCTCCCGACGTGTTAGCCGTCTCGAGGTCGAACGGCTCGAGGGTGCGGGGCCGGATGCGCTCAACGTTCCACACGTGGAAGAACTCGTGCGCCGCCGTGGTGAGCAGGAGCCCCGGTGACCCCTCGAGCGAGGCGCTGTTCGTGAGGACGGCGCTGTTGCGGTGCTCCATGCCGTCGCCGGTCGCCCACGGGAGGTAATCCGCGAGAAACGTGTACGAGCCGGTGTCGAACGCTGGATACTCCCCGAAAACAGCCGCTTCCTCGGAGACGATGCGCCGGAGCCCATCGACGTGCGCGTCGGCATCGGCAGCGGTGACCCCCTCCGCGTGGAGCGCGAGCGCCATCGGGGGGCCAGGGCCCGCACCACTCAGGGCGGGTGCATGGAAGGTGCGCAGGAGGTGCCGGCTCACCTCGATCGGACTGTCGGCCAGGTAGGCGAGGTTCGGCGCCGTGAACGCGAAGGGATCTGCCGTGGGGAACAGCTGGGTGGCGACCCGCCAGCCGGACCCGGCGGGCGGAACGATCTCGACGATCGCCGGCCGGTCCTCGAGCCCGCGCGCCCACATGAGCGCTGCTGGCACGTTGATGTGTGCGTGGGTGGAGTCCACCGCCAGATACGTTCCGTCCACCCGATCTCCGTACACCCGATACCGCACCCGGAGCGCACTGTCGTCCGCCTTGAGGACCCAGCGATGCGGAGCGGGGTGCTCGACCGGCAGGACCCGCCCTGCACCGTCAGTCGCCTGCACGTCGAAGACGTTCGTGGCGAATTCGTGCAGGGCGTATCGTCCCGGTGACGACCGGCTCATGACGAGCTCCACGGGGCCGGTCACCGCGGGCAGTGTGATGTCCACCTGCATGACACGCTGACGCGCGTCGTCAAAGCTGAGGCGGTAGCGCAGTTCCGCTGCCGCGGGTGCCGCGGTTGCCGGGCTGTGTCCGTTCGCCAGTGCTGCGAAGACGCCCGCGAGGAGAACGGCGAGACGCGCGCGGGATCGTCCGGGGGTGGGTGCGAGTGTCATGCAACGGGTGCCTGAGCGGGTGTTGAGCTTAGATGGCGCGATGTGCGTGTGATAATCGTCGCATGGCACTGCTCTCCGTCGCCGAGCAACAGGCACTGCGCGACGCGTTCGGGGCGATGACGCGCCCCGTGACGATCCTCTTCTTCACGCAGGCGATCGGGTGCGAGACCTGCGCCGAAACCAAACAGATTCTCGACGAAATCACCGAGGCGACCGAGCAGGTCACTATCGAGGAGGTGAATTTCGTGCTCGAGGGCGAGCGCGCGGCATCGTACGGGATCGATCGAGCGCCCGGCCTCGTCCTGCTCGCCGGCGCTGAAAAGGCGGACACCCGCATCCGCATGCTGGGCGCGCCTGCCGGGTACGATTTCATGTCGCTCGTCGACGCCATTCTGCTGGTGTCCGGCGGCAGCCCGCAGCGGCTGTCGGCCGCAACCGAGGCCCGACTGGCTGGCGTGACCGAGCCGATCACCGTCCAGGTGTTCGTCACGCCCACTTGACCGCACTGTCCGCGGGCCGTGGGCCTCGCAAACCGGATGGCGTTCGCCAGCGAGCACATCACGTCGGTCACCGTGCAGGCGAGTGAGTTCTACGATCTTGCGCGGAAGTACCGCGTGAGCGGCGTGCCGAAGACGGTCGGCAGCAACGGCGTCGAAATCCTCGGTGCGCTCCCGGAGGCCCAGTTCGTCGAGGAGTTGCTCGGGACGCTGGTCGACGCCGATCGCGGGCCCGCCTGAAGAAGGCCGCCGCCATGTTGGCATGTGTGTGGCTGCTGGGTGGGAGGTGGGCAGCGGGATGCCGTTCCCGTCCCACTGCGTGGGCCGTCAGACCAGGGAACGAGGTGATCATGCCGCGCGTCGGGAGAGCAGCCAAAGTCGCCCGCAGGTATCCAATTCGGGAACAAAATGCGACTTCTCCCATCCTTGACACTTCCGCAAGCGGTTTGATACATCTTCACTCCGTCGCACAGCCGAACGTCGCTGCAATCCTGCCTAGCGCCGGACCACGTTCGCTTCGCCCCCCTCAGGCTGGTGACGATGCTCGGAGCGCACGCCTCGTGCGCCAGAACGCGGTGTCCGCCGGCCGCGTGGCCTCGATCCGGTAGACGACACGATGGCGCAGATTTTTTCCCGGCACGCGAACAGCTATGTCAAGGCGGGTGTCGTGTTGGCGCTCGTCCTGGCCGTCGCGATCTTCGTCTCCGCCGACCGGCTGTCCCGCTCCTCGTACGTCACGCGCGCGGACACGTTTCGCGAGCAGCCCATCCAGTTCAGTCACCAGCACCACGTCGGCGGCATCGGAATCGACTGCCGCTACTGCCACACGTCGGTCGAGAAGGCCTCTGCCGCGGGCATACCGCCGACGAAGACCTGCATGAACTGCCACTCGCAGATCTGGGCGAACAGCCCGTACCTGGAGCCGGTGCGCGAGAGCTTCCGATCCGACACGCCGCTGCGCTGGACACGCGTGCACGACCTGCCCGACTTCGTGTACTTCAACCACAGCGTGCACGTGAAGAAGGGGGTCGGCTGTGCGACCTGCCATGGCCGCATCGATCGGATGCCGCTGATGTACCAGAAGTCGTCGCTGCTGATGGAGTGGTGCCTCGAGTGCCACCGCAACCCTGAGCGGTTCGTGCGGCCCCGCGAGGCGGTGTACCAGATGGACTACCAGCCGCCCGACAACCAGCTCGAGCTCGGGCGCCGTCTCGTGAACGTGTACGACATCAAGAGACTGACCAGCTGCTCGACCTGTCACCGGTGAGCCAACACGATTCAATGAGCGCAGACAAGACGTTCGACCTCGCTTCGGTTCGCGCGCGCCTCTCGGCGATGCGCGGGCGCCAGTTCTGGCGCAGCTTCGAGGAACTCGCCGAAACTCCCGAGTTCACGAGCTTCGTGCATCGCGAGTTCCCGCAGCACGCCTCCGAGTGGCTCGACCCGGTGGGCCGGCGCGGGTTCCTGAAGTTGATGGGGGCGTCGCTCGCACTGGCCGGCGCGAGCGCCTGCACGCGGCAGCCCGACGAGTTGATCGTTCCATACGTGCGGCAGCCCGAGAACGTGGTGCCCGGCCGGCCGCTGTTCTTCGCGACGGCGATGGCGCTCAGCGGATCGGCCATCGGGCTGCTCGCCGAGAGCCACGAGGGGCGTCCGACCAAGATCGAAGGCAATCCCGATCACCCCGCCAGCCTGGGCGCAACCGATGCGTACTCGCAGGCGTCGGTGCTGCAGTTGTACGATCCCGACCGCTCCACCGCCATCGCGTTCCTCGGTGAAATCCGCCCCTGGGCCACGTTCGTGCAGGTGATCGGGCAGGCCTTCAGGCAGCGCCAGGCCGTGCAGGGCGCGGGGCTGCGGTTCCTCACCGAATCGGTCTCATCGCCGACGCTCGCCGGCCAACTCCAGGAAGTGCTCACCGCGCTCCCCCAGGCGAAGTGGCACCAGTGGGAGCCCGTCAACGGCGACAACGCGCATGCCGGTGCGCGGCTTGCGTTCGGCGAGGTCGTCGAAACCACGTATCGATTCGAGAGCGCCCGCGTGGTCGTCTCGCTCGGAGCCGACTTCCTCGGCGCGGGCCCTGGCAGCGTCCGATACTCACGCGACTTTGCGAACGGCCGCCGCGTGCGCAAGGCGAAGGCCGAGATGAACCGGCTGTACGTCGCCGAAACCGCACCGTCGCCGACCGGCTCGATTGCAGACCATCGTCTGCCCGCGCGCGCCAGTCAGATCGAGGCGATCGCCAGGGGGCTTCACGCGTCCGTCAGCGGGGCCGGCGGCGCCCCCTCCGTTGGCAGCGCCGAGACGGACAAATGGATCACGGCGGCGGCGAAGGACCTGCAAGCAAACCGCGGCGCCGGCGTCGTTGTCGCAGGCGACCAGCAGCCGCCTGCCGTGCACGCTCTGGCCCACGCCATGAACGCCGCGCTCGGGAACGCGGGCGCCACCGTCGTCTATACGGATCCCGTGCAGCCTGTGCCGGTCGACCAGATGCAATCCGTGCGTGAGCTGGTCAACGACATGAACAACGGGCAGGTCGAACTGCTCGTCATCCTCGGCGGCAATCCCGTGTACACCGCGCCCGCCGATCTGAATTTCGGCGAGGCGCTGAAGAAAGTCGCGACCCGTGTTCACCTCGGCCTGTACGACGATGAGACGTCCGTGATGTGCCATTGGCACATCCCCGAGACGCACTACCTGGAAGGGTGGAGCGATGTGCGGGCGTTCGATGGCACCGCGTCGATCGTGCAGCCTTTGATCCTGCCCCTCTATCGTGGGCGCTCGGCGCACGAGGTCGTAGGCATTTTTTCCGCCCGGCCGGGGCGCGCGCCGTATGACGCCTTGCGCGATCACTGGAAGGCGCAGCCGCAGGCCGCCGGGCAGGATTTCGACAAGTTCTGGCGGCGCTCGGTTCACAACGGCCTGATCGAGGGCACGGCCCTGCCGCCGAAGTCGGTCAAGGCCTCGGGCGCCATTCCCCCGGCAGCCGCGCCTCCCCCGGGCAGGGGCGGGCTCGAGATTCATTTCGCCCCCGATCCCGCCGTCTACGACGGACGCTTCGCGAACAACGGCTGGTTGCAGGAGGTCCCCAAGCCGCTGACGAAGCTCACGTGGGACAACGTGGCCATGATCGGGCCGGCCACGGCCCAGCGCCTGGGCCTCTCGAATGAAGACGTCGTCGAGATCCGCTACCGCAACCGGACGGTGAATGCGCCGGTCTGGGTGCAGCCTGGTCATGCCGCGGACGCGGTCACGGTGCACCTCGGGTACGGCCGCACGCGCGCGGGGCGCGTCGCCGAGGGCGCCGGGTTCAATGCCTACACGCTCCGCACGTCCGACGCGCCGTGGGCGGGCTTCGGCGCGCAGCTCCGCAAGACCGGGGATACGTATCGCCTGGCCGGCACGCAGGGCCATCACTCGATGGAGAACCGGAACCTCGTGCGGGCCGGCACGCTCGAAGACTTCACGCACGACCCCGAGTTCCCGCGACACCTCGCGCACGAGCCGTCCAGGACGATGACGATGTACCCCGACTACAAGTACGAGGGGTACAAGTGGGGCATGGCGATCGATCAGACGGTCTGCACCGGCTGTTCGGCCTGCGTCGTGGCCTGCGTGGCGGAGAACAACATCCCGGTCGTCGGGAAGGATCAGGTGCTGCGGGGCCGTGAGATGGCGTGGCTGCGCATCGATCGGTATTTCGAGGGCGATCCGGACAACCCCGCCATCCACCACCAGCCGATGCTGTGCCAGCACTGCGAGAACGCGCCGTGCGAAGTCGTGTGCCCGGTGGCCGCCACGACGCACAGCCCGGAAGGTCTGAACGAGATGACCTACAACCGGTGCGTCGGCACGCGGTACTGCTCGCACAACTGCCCGTACAAAGTGCGCCGGTTCAACTTCCTGCTCTATTCGGACTACACGACCCCGAGCGTCAAGCTGGTGAAGAACCCGGACGTGAGTGTCCGGAGCCGCGGCGTGATGGAGAAGTGCACCTACTGCGTGCAGCGCATCAACCGCGCGCGGCAGGACTCGAAGGTGCAGGATCGCGCGATCAGGGACGGCGAGGTCGTGACCGCCTGCCAGGCCGCGTGTCCCACCGACGCGATTGTCTTCGGCGACCTGAACGATCCCGCCAGCCGAGTGGCGCAGCTCCACGCCGAGCCGCACGGCTATGGCGTGCTGGCCGACTTGAACACCAGGCCGCGCACACGCTACCTGGCGGCGCTCACGAATCCGAACCCCGAGCTGGGCGCCGCGCGGATGCACGACGGTCATGCCGAGGAAGGGTCGACCGGGCTGCCGGACGCGCCGCCGGCTCCGAACACGGAACGCAACAGCGCGACGCACTGAGTGATGAGAGGCGCGACGGAGCAGGACACCTGACGTATGGCTGAACCCCTTCACAAGCTGGATCGTGCCGGACAGCCGGTCCAGTCGTCTGCGAGCACGCGCGCCGCGTCGATCGCGGAGGTGATGGCGCCCGGTCACGGCTTCACCTCGGTCACCGACAAGATCACGCAGATCGTCCTGCGGCCCGGCATCCTTCCCGGCTGGCTGTACGGGTTCATGATCGCGTTCGCGGTCATGATGATGTTCCTGTACGCGGTCACCTACCTGGTGTTCACCGGCACGGGGATCTGGGGCGTCAACATCCCGGTGGGCTGGGGCTTCGACATCGTCAACTTCGTGTGGTGGATCGGCATCGGGCACGCCGGCACGCTGATCTCGGCCATCCTGCTGCTCTTCCGGCAGCGGTGGCGCATGTCGATCGCGCGTTGCGCCGAGGCGATGACGCTGTTCGCCGTCGCGTGCGCCGGCATGTTTCCGGTGCTCCACACGGGCCGTCCGTGGCTCGCCTACTGGCTGTTTCCGTACCCGAACTCCATGGGGCTCTGGCCCCAGTTCCGCAGTCCGCTGATCTGGGACGTGTTCGCGGTCTCGACCTACGCGACAGTGTCGGCGCTCTTCTGGTACGTCGGGCTCATCCCCGACCTCGCGACGATGCGGGACAAAGCCAAGTCGATTTTCGTGAAGCGCATCTACGGTTTCTTCGCGCTCGGGTGGCGCGGGTCGGCGATGCACTGGCAGCGGTACGAAACCGCGTCGCTGCTGCTGGCCGGGCTCGCGACGCCGCTGGTGGTGTCGGTTCACACGGTGGTGAGCTTCGACTTCGCGGTGTCGGTCGTCCCCGGGTGGCACGCGACGATTTTCCCGCCCTACTTCGTGGCCGGCGCGATCTACTCCGGGTTCGCGATGGTGCTGACGCTGGTGATTCCGATCCGGGCCTATTACGGCCTGGAGGGCTTCATCACGATGCGGCACATCCAGAACATGGCGAAGATCATGCTCGCCACGGGGCTGATCGTCTTCTACGGCTATACCGTGGAGGCGTTCATGGCGTGGTACAGCGCGAGCTCGTGGGAGGGGTTCATGCTTTCGAACCGCGCCACCGGCCCGTACTGGTGGGCGTACTGGACGCTGATCTTCTGCAACGGGGCCATCCCGCAGCTGCTCTGGTTCAAGCGCGTGCGGATGAACATCCCCGTGCTGTTCCTGATTTCGCTCATCGTGAACGTCGGCATGTGGCTGGAGCGGTACGTCATCATCGTCACCAGCCTTGCGCGCGACTACCTGCCGTCCTCGTGGGGCATGTATTCCGGAACCGTCTGGGACTGGGCGACCTTCGTGGGCACGCTCGGCCTGTTTGCGTGGCTGTTGTTCCTGTTCATCCGCTTCGTGCCGATGATCTCGATTTTCGAAATGCGGACCATCGTCCCCGACGCGGCGGTGAAGGACGAAGGGTCCCACTGAGCTCGACATGGCGCACCTGGACACCGCTCCGTCGCACTACGGCCTGATGGCCGAGTTCCCGTCGGCCTCGGCGCTGGTGACTGCAGCGCGCCGCGCGCGCGAGGCCGGCTATACGAAGGTCGACGCCTACTCGCCGTTCCCGATCGAGGAGCTGAACGAGGCCCTGATGCTGCCGCGCAACCGCGTGCCGCTGGTCGTGCTGCTGGGTGGGCTCACGGGGCTCGTGGCTGGCTACGGCCTGGAGTACTGGGCGTCTGTGATCGCGTACCCGCTCAACATCGGCGGCAGGCCGTTCCACTCGATGCCCTCCTTCATCGTACCGGCATACGAAATGACGATTCTGTTTGCCTCGCTGGCCACAGTCATCGGAATGATCATGCTGAACGGTCTCCCGATGCACTACCACCCCGTGTTCAATGTGCCGCGGTTTGCGGCCGCATCGAGCGATGGCTTCTTCCTCACCATCGAGACGGTCGACCCGAAGTACGACGTGCGGGGCACGCGGCAATTTCTGGAGGAGCTTCATCCGGTAGGAGTGTCCGACATTGCAGCTTAGGGCTGGCCTGGCGCCGGGAGATGTGGCGCCGGCACTTCAGTGCCGGCCGGTGGCGAGCGAACGGTCCCGAGTCCGTGCGCGGCTGCTGCTCGCATGCCTGTTGTCGCTGGCGGCGGGTGCGGCCTGCCGGCAGGACATGCACGACCAGCCGAAGATCAAGGCCTACCGCGAGGCCGACTTCTTCGCCGATCGCCGGGGCATGCGGCCGATTCCCGAGAACACCGTCGCACGTGGCTTCCTGAACGACGACGATCACCTCTTCACGGGCAAGGTGAACGGGCAGTTCACCGACGAGTTCCCTTTCCAGGTGACGCGGGAGGTGCTGCAGCGCGGGCACGACCGCTTCGGGATCTACTGCACGCCCTGCCACGGACAGACGGGAATGGGGAATGGCATGGTCGTCCAGCGTGGCTACCGTCCTCCGCCGTCGTTCCACACCGAGCAGATCCGGAACCAGACGGTCGGCTACTGGTACGACGTGATGACGAACGGCTTCGGCGCCATGCCCGACTACCGGGCGCAGGTGGCTCCGGAGGACCGCTGGGCGATTGCGGCGTACATCCGGGCGCTGCAATTGAGCCAGCGCGCCACGACGGCCGACGTACCGGCCGACAAGGTATCGGAGCTCAACGCGCCGCAGCGTCCCGCGACCGCGCCGGCGGTTGGCGATTCGGGTGGTGCGCAGGGCGGGGTCCACTGAACAGAGCGGCTTGCGCGGAGTGCGGGGCCGAGCGCGATCGACACAGACGGATGACAGGACGGCCCGCAGCGGCGCCGCCTGACGACAAGAACCGACATGGTTGAGTCTTCCTACACCGCCCCGCCCCGTGTTGCCGGTCTGCAGCGGCTCGCGATGCTCGTCGGCCTCGCAGGCATCGCCCTCTGCGCCGTCGGCTTCGCGGCCAACCGCGAGCACTTCTTCAAGTCGTACCTGCTGGCCTACGTCTTCTGGATCGGCATCGCGCTCGGGTCCCTGGCACTCTCGATGGTGCACCACCTCTCGGGCGGCGCGTGGGGCGTCGTGATCCGGCGGGTGCTGGAGGCGGCAAGCCGGACGCTGCCGTTCATGGCCCTGCTGTTCCTGCCAATCGCGTTCGGCATGCACGAGCTGTATCTCTGGGCGAACGCCGACGCGGTGGCGAAGGACGCCATCCTGCAGCACAAGGCGCCCTACCTGAACGTCCCGTTCTTCTTCCTGCGCGCGGCGATCTATTTCACCGTGTGGTCGGCGCTGGCCTTCCTGCTCTCCAAGTGGTCGCTCGAGCAGGAGCGGGAGGGTGAGCACGGCCAGGCGCTGAAGATGCAGCGCCTGAGCGGCGGCGGGCTGGTCGTGTACGCGATCACGATCCTGTTCATGTCGGTCGACTGGATCATGTCGCTCGACCCGCACTGGTTCTCGACGATCTACGGGATCCTGTTCATGGGCGGGCAGGGACTTTCGGCGCTCGCCTTCTCGATCGCGGTCGTGGTGCTGCTCTCGCGCACGGAGCCGATGTCGCGCGTGATCGCCCCGGCGCACCTGCACGATCTCGGCAAACTGATGCTCGCGTTCGTGATGCTGTGGGCCTACTTCTCGTTCTCGCAGTTCCTGATCATCTGGTCGGCGAACCTGCCGGAGGAGATTCCCTGGTACCTGAAGCGCATGGGCGGCGGCTGGCAGTGGGTGGGCCTGGCGCTCATCGTGGGCCACTTCGTGCTGCCGTTCGTGCTGCTGCTGTCGAGCGATGTGAAGAAGAACGGCCGCACGCTGATCGGCGTGGCAATTGCGGTGATCGTGATGCGCATCGTCGACCTGTTCTGGAACATCGGTCCGATGCACCACGAGGAGACCTTCGGCGTATCGTGGCTCGACGCCGTGACGCCGATCGCGCTGGGTGGAGTGTGGGTGGCGTTGTTTCTGTGGCAGCTGCAGTCGCGCTCGCTGCTGCCCATGGGCGAACCGTACCTGGCCGAAGCGCTCGAACACGGCCGGCACGGGCACTGATGGCTCGGAACGATATGGCAGCAGATCACGCACACGGCAGACCGGTGGCGACGCCGCCGCTCAACCACGAGCTGAGCGACGCCGACCCGAACCCGATCCTGAAGTTTCTGGCCTTCCTGGCGGTTGCAACCATCGTGATCGCCTGGCTGGTCGTGTTCTTCTACAACTACCTCGAACGACGTGAGGCCGCGGAGAAGACGGGGCGGTATCCCATGAGCTTGGCCGGCAAAGAACGCCCGCTCCCGCCGGCGCCACGGCTGCAGACGTCCCCGTTCCAGGACCTCAAGGACCTGCGGCAGCACGACAAGCCCGTGGTCGGCACCTACGAGTGGATCGACCGGAATGCCGGCACGGTTCGCATACCTGTCGATCGGGCGATGGACCTGCTCGCGGAGCGTGGGTTGCCATATCGCAAGGCCGGCCAGCCCTCGGCGGCTCCAGCGCCGGCCAAGGGATCCGCTGGCGCTCCGGGCGCCGGTGATGCGCCGGTGACGACCGGTGCATCAGCGCCATCGGGCGGATCGCAGACTCCGACGGGAAGTTCGAGCGGGCGGCAGCCAACGACCGCACGTCCGCCGACACCATGAGATGGTTCGGACTCGGCTCCAGGCTCCGGGGCCGGCCTCGTGAGCCCGTGAACCTGGCGACCGTTGATTGAAAACCGCAAGAAGGCATCGAAGTGACACCGAGGGTTCTGATCGCCGCCGCACTCGTGACGTGCCTCTCCGCTGGTCCTGCGTGGGCCCAGAGCACACCATCGCTGTACGAGCGCGAGTCGTCGTCGCAGCCGCCATCCAACAAGCTGCCGGAGTTGCTGACGGAGATCGGGCTCGATCAGAAGCTCGACACGCAGCTGCCGCTCGATTTGCCGTTCAAGGACGAAGCGGGGCGTGACGTGCGGCTCGGTCAGTTCTTCGGCAAGCGGCCGGTGATCCTGACGCTGGTGTATTACGAGTGCCCGATGCTCTGCACGCAGGTGCTCAACGGCCTGACGAGCGCCCTGGGCGTGCTGAAGTTCAGCGTCGGCGAAGAGTTCGACATCGTCACCGTGAGCTTCGATCCGAAGGAGACGCCGGAGCTGGCGGCGGGGAAGAAGGCCGCCTACCTGGAGCGGTATGACCGCCCCGGCGCCGAGAAGGGCTGGCATTTCCTGACCGGAGACGAGAAGTCGATCGCCGCGCTGACGAAGGCTGTCGGGTTCCGGTATGCGTACAACGCGAGCATCGATCAGTACGCCCACGTCAGCGGGATCATGGTGCTGACGCCAGGCGGCAAGCTGTCGCGGTACTTCTACGGGATCGAGTACGGCCCTCGGGATGTGCGGCTTGCCGTCCTCGAGGCGGCCGATCAGCGGATCGGGACCCCCGTCGACCAGTTGCTCCTCTATTGCTTCCACTACGACCCGACGAGCGCCCGCTACAGCCTCGCCGTCATGCGGCTCGTCAGAGCCGCCGGACTCACGACCGTGCTGGCGCTGGTCGCGGGCGTGTTCGTCTTACGGCGACGGGAGCAGGCGGGGCGGTAATCCACGCAATGCACAATGCACAATGCACGATGAAACGGTGATTCACGCACGGTCCAGGCCACAAATCGCGGGCGCCAGGCTTCGGTCTCGTGCCCTGCGACGCGGGATTTGTGCATTGTGCACTGTGCATTGTGCATTACAGGTCTTCTGACACCGCCGATGCAGCCACTCTTTCCCGAACAGGCGTCCACGATCGCCCCGCGCGTGGACAATCTGTATTTCTTCATCACCGCAGTCAGCGCGTTCTTCGCGCTCGTGGTGACGGTGCTCGTCATCGTCTTCGCCATCAAGTACCGGCGGCGGCATCCCGACGAGGTGGGGGCGCCGATTCACGGATCCCTGGCGCTCGAGCTGATCTGGACGGGCATCCCGTTCATCCTCGCGATGGTGATGTTCGTCTGGGGCGCCAGTGTGTATTTCGCGATCGCGCGGCCGCCGTCCGAAACGCTCGACATCTATGCCGTCGGCAAGCAGTGGATGTGGAAATTTCAGCACCGGGAAGGGCAGCGTGAGATCAACCGGCTTCACGTGCCCATCAACACGCCGGTGCGCATGGTCATCACGTCGGAAGACGTGCTCCACGACCTGTATCTGCCGTCGTTTCGCGTGAAGATGGACGCGATTCCCGGTCGCTACACGCAGCTCTGGTTCACCGCCACCAGGCTCGGCACGTATCACCTCTTCTGCGCGGAGTACTGCGGAACGAAGCACTCCGGCATGATTGGATCGGTGACAGTGATGGCGCAGGACGAGTACCAGACATGGCTGAGCGGCGGCGCGACGGAAGGCACGCTCGGGCAGGTGGGCGAGAAGCTGTTCACGCAGTTCGCGTGCGTCACCTGCCACGCGGGCGGCGATACGCAGCGCGGGCCCGTGTTGAACGGGCTGTTCGGGTCGCAGGTCACGTTGGCCAATGGTGAGAAAGTCGTCGCGGACAACGGCTACATCCGCGAGTCGATCCTGAACCCCCAGGCGAAGATCGTCGCGGGCTTCCCGCCGATCATGCCGACCTTCCAGGGGCAGGTGAGCGAAGAACAGCTGCTCGCGCTGACCGAATACATCAAGTCGCTGCCGCCCGGCAAGAGCGCTCCCGGTGTGGGCGGACAGGACTCTTCCGGTACGACGCAGCCGGCCGGCACCCAGCCGGCGGCTCCGTCGCAGCCCAGGCAATAGAGACCCATGCCCCCCGAAATCACAACCGAGACGACGGCGAGCGCGCACCTGCGTGCCGCAGGCGCCGTGATGCCGGCGCGACATTACCTGAACGAGTCCGGCGGCTGGCAGTCGTGGCTGCTGACGACCGATCACAAGCGGATCGGGCTGCTGTACCTGTTCTCGATCACCGGCATGTTTTTCCTGGGCGGCTTTTTTGCGCTGCTCGTCCGGCTCGAGCTGCTGACGCCCGCCGGCGACCTGATGACGTCGGACGTCTACAATCGCGTGTTCACCATGCACGGCGTCATCATGGTGTTCTTCTTCCTGATCCCGTCGATTCCGGCCACGCTGGGAAACTTCCTGATCCCGCTCATGCTCGGCGCCAAGGATCTGGCGTTCCCGCGCATCAACCTCCTGAGTTGGTACCTGTACATCATCGGCGGACTCTTCGGGCTGGTGGCGCTGATCGGCGGGGGCGTCGACACCGGGTGGACGTTCTATACGCCGTACAGCTCGATGGCGTCGAACTCCCGCGTGCTCACGGGCGCCGTCGGCGTGTTCGTCGCCGGGTTCTCGTCCATCCTCACGGGCCTCAACTTCATCGTCACGGTGCACCGGATGCGTGCGCCAGGCATGACGTGGTTCCGGATGCCGCTGTTCGTCTGGGCGCACTACGCGACGAGCCTCATCATGATCCTCGGCACGCCGGTCGTGGCGATCACGATCCTGCTCGTGGCCTTCGAGCGCGTGCTGCGTGTCGGCGTGTTCGACCCGACGATCGGCGGCGACCCCGTGCTGTTCCAGCACCTGTTCTGGTTCTACTCGCATCCGGCCGTCTACATCATGGTGCTGCCGGGGATGGGCGTCATCAGCGAGATCGTCGCGGCCTTCTCGCGCAAGAACATCTTCGGCTACAGCTTCATCGCGTTTTCGAGCCTCGCCATCGCGGTGATCGGCTTCCTCGTGTGGGGCCATCACATGTTCGTCTCGGGCGAGACGCCGTATTCGGCGCTGGTCTTCTCGATCATCACCTACCTGGTGGCGGTGCCCTCCGCGATCAAGACGTTCAACTGGACGGCGACCCTCTACAAGGGGTCGATCTCCTACGAAACCCCGATGCTCTACGGGTTCGGGTTCATCGGACTGTTCCTGATCGGCGGGCTGACCGGCCTGTTCCTCGCGGCGATCGGCCTCGACGTGCACGTGCACGACACCTATTTCGTGGTCGCCCACTTCCACTACATCATGGTGGGCGGGACGCTCATGGCGTACCTGGGCGGGCTGCACTACTGGTGGCCGAAGATGACCGGGAAGCTTTATCCGGAGGCGTGGGCGAAGCTGAGCGCACTGCTGGTGTTCGTCGGTTTCAACCTGACGTTCTTCCCGCAGTTCATCGTCGGATACCTCGGCATGCCCCGCCGGTATCACATGTACCCGCCGGAGTTCCAGGTGCTGAACGTGCTCTCCACCGCGGGCGCCACGATCCTGGGGGTTGGCTACGTCTTTCCGATGGTGTATTTCGCCTGGTCGTGGAAGTACGGCAAGCCCGCGGGCGACAACCCTTTCAACGTCAGAGGGCTCGAGTGGGAGACGACGTCCCCGCCGCCGACCTTCAACTTCGATCGGACGCCGATTGTGACCGACGCGACGCACAGCTACGCGCACGACACGGAGGCCAAAGTTGTCTGACGCGGCTCTCGCCCACGCCGCCGCCGACGCGGGGACCGATGCCCACGGGCACGTCCGGCTGCAACATCACTTCGATACGCTCGGTCAGCAGAAGGCGGCGGCCAGCCTGGGCATGTGGGTGTTCATCGCGCAGGAGATCATGTTCTTCGGCGGGATGTTCACGGCCTACCTGGTTTACCGCCTCTGGTTCTTCGCAGGCTACACCGCGGCCAGCCGCGAGCTCGACCTCATTCTCGGCGGCATCAACACGGCCGTGCTGATCGCGTCGTCGCTCACCGTCGCCCTCGCCGTGCACGCGGCACACGAGGGCAAGCAGCGGCAGATCCTGGGGTACCTGGGCGCGACGCTCCTGCTCGGCCTGGTGTTCCTCGTAATCAAGTACGTCGAGTACGAGTCGAAGTTCCAGCTGCACCACGCGCACCACGCAAACGCGATGGTCCGGCTCTTCCCGATGCAGGGCTGGTTCCACGTGGACGGGGAGCTCGCGCCCGTGGCGAACGAGATGCGGATGTTCATGATTCTGTACTTTGCGCTGACCGGCATGCATGCGCTGCACATGATCATCGGCATCGCGCTGCTGCTCGTGATCATGAACATGGCCCGCAAGGGCGCGTTCACGCCGCGGTGGTACACGCCGGTCGAGATGTTCGGCCTGTACTGGCACTTCGTGGACATCGTCTGGATATTCCTGTTCCCACTGCTCTATCTCGTCAACCGACACCACTGAAGCCATGTCGTCATACGAATTCGCGGAACACGAAGAATACGAGGAGCACGTCGTTCCGAAGAGCCTCTACCTGGCTATCTTCGGCGCGCTGATGGTGCTGACGCTCATCACCGTGGCCGTTGCCTTCATCGACCTCGGGAACCTGAACGTCGCGATAGCGATGGTCGTAGCGGTGATCAAGGCGACGCTGGTCGTGCTGTTCTTCATGCACGTCAAGTACGCTTCGCTGACCACGAAGCTGGTGGTCATCTCCAGCATGGTGTGGCTCGGGTTCCTGTTCTTCATCACCCTGAGCGATTACCTGACGCGCGGCTGGCTCGTGGCGCCGCCGATTGCGCGGTAAGGGCTAAGGGCTAGGGCTGAGGGCCAAAGGCTAAGGGTCAAAGGCTAAGGCCCAAGTTCTCCGTATCGTGCTTGTGCGCCCCTCCCCTTTAGCCTTTGGCCCTTAGCCTTTTGGCCTTACGCCCACCCTTCCAGCTGCTCGAGCACGATCTCGGTCATCGCGGCAATCCAGCGCGGGCGATCGTTGAGCCCGCCGACGAGCTGCAGCGTCTCGCCACCGGCCGCCCGGAACTGTTCGAGTCCGACGTGCCCGATTTCGTCGACTGTCTCCAGGCAGTCGGCAACGAAGCCCGGACAGATGACCGTGACATGGCGAACACCGGTCCGTGCCAGTCCGACGAGGGTTTCGTCGGTGTACGGACGCAGCCAGGGTTGCCGGCCGGCGCGCGATTGATACGTCATCAGGTAGGTGCCATTCTCCCATCCGGCCCGTGCAGCCAGCGACCGCGCGGTCGCTTCGCAATGCGACGCGTACGGGTCGCCGCGATCGACGTAGCGCTGCGGGATGCCGTGGAAGGAGATGAGGATTCTGTCGGGCGGCCGGGGCAGGGTTGTCATCGCCTCACGAACGGACTGCGAGAGCGCGTCGATATAGGCCGTATGGGCATAGTATGGCGGGACCACCCTGAGCGCCGGCACGAACCGCAACATCGACAGCTGCCTGAACACCTCGTCGTAGGTCGATCCCGTCGTTGCGCCTGCGTACTGCGGGTAGAGTGGAAAGAGCAGCAGCCGGTCCGCCCCCCAGTCGAGCAGCTCGCGCACGGCCGACCCGATCGACGGACTGCCGTAGCGCATGCCCAGCGCCACCTTGAAGCGTCCCGGCTCGCGGCGATTGAGGGCGGCTTCGAGCGCCCCCGCCTGCGATCGCGAGATGACGAGCAACGGCGAGCCGCCGTCGGACCAGATCCGCCGATAGAGCGCAGCCGAGTGGCGAGGCCGGCGCGGCAAGACGAGTAACCTCAGGACGAACCACCAGAGCAGCCGGTTGCGCTCGACAACGCGGGGGTCGCTCAGAAACTCCCGCAGGTATCGACGAAGCGCCGCCGGGGTCGGCGCATCGGGCGTGCCGAGCTGAGCGAGCAGCACGCCTATCCGGCGATCCTTGTCTTGCGCCAGCAGTCCCTCCACACCAGCTTTCCTGCAACAAACCGTGACAATGCGGTAGACCTTTCCCTATCATAGCTGGCGTGTCACAGCCTTCGGTCGTCCTGACCGCCCGTGTCGGACGTGACGTCGACCAGGCTGATTTCACCTTGCCTCACGGTTGCTTGTGCCTCGCACAACTTTCCGGGGAGCTCCACCCGATGGTCGCCGACGGCCGGCTGCGGATCGCCGAAGGCGAGCTGCCGCTCACCGAGGCGGGCCTGCCGTTTCATCCCGATGCCGCCGTGTTCCTGCCTCGACCCCTTCGGATGAAGCAGGCGGAACGTCTGATCTTCTCGAGAGTCCTATGAGGGCCGTCACGGTGGTCGGGGGAGGTTTCTCCGGGCTTGCGACCGCGTACTATCTGTCGAGCGCAGGAATCCCCGTCGAGATCGTCGAGAAGACCGATCGGCTCGGCGGCCTGATCGCGACGCTCCAGACGCCACACGGTCCCGTCGAGACCGCGGCGATCGGGATGAGGAACTTCGCTCGCGTCGATGCCGTGTGCCGCGATCTCGGGCTCCAGATGCTTTCCTCCACCCGGTCGTCCGCCGGCGCGCGTTACATCTACCGCCAGCGACCCAGGCGGTGGCCATTGAACCCCGGGGAGTGGCTCGCGGTTGCCGCGCGGTTCGCGACGGCGACGGCGCGGGGCTCGCGCTTGCCTCGGCCGCTCGAGACCGTCGAACAATTTGGTGCGCGTGTGGTGGGACGTCGGGCGACCCGGTGGCTCCTCGGTCCAACCCTTCAGGGCATATACGCCGGCGATCCTGCGTGCCTGAGCGCCTCGCTGGTGTTTGGCGCGCGGGAGCGGCCCGCGCAACCTGCACGGAAGGGCCTGGTGTCACCTGCAGGCGGGATGCAGCAGCTGATCGACGCCCTCGAGTGGCGCCTGCGGACGCGCGACGTGAGCATTCGCCTGAATACCCCAGCACGGCTGGATGGCTCGACGCCGGCCGTCATCTGCACATCGGCCCGCGATGCGGCGGAATGCCTCCGGGACGTTGCACCGGCCGCCAGCCAGGCGCTGTCGACGATTGACATGCTCCCCCTCGTCCGCATCACCGCCTTCTACCCCGATGAGGAGACGCATCAACGGGGGCGCGGCATCCTTTTTCCGCGTGGTGGAGACATTCGCGCGCTCGGCGTGCTGTTCAACGCCAACATCTTTCCTCACCGGGGCGGGCAGTACCTCGGAAAGTTGGATCTACGGAGGCGCGGCCGATCGCCACGTCGTGCATCTCTCCGACGACGATCTGGCCGCGGTGATGGATCGCGATCGGCACTCGCTCTGCGGCCGATCCGTGCCGCCCGCCGCGCGGTTGGTGCACCGTTGGCGCGCGGCGCTGCCGCACTATGACGTGCAGCTCGAATCGGTGCGGGCAAGCGGCTTCGAGCTGCCGAAGGGTGTCTTCCTCGTGGGGAACTACGTGGGAGGCATCGGCGTGACCATGCTGCTCGAGCAGGCCGCTGCCGTGGCCACCCGGGTGAGCGAGATGGCGTAATCGGGTGAGGCAGCCCACACTCGCCTGATGGCGCCAGGTTTCGGCTCTCGAGAGTTCTTGTCCAGTGCGCGGGAGGAGGAAGCTCGATGTTCAGTCGCCCCGATCCTGATGTTCTCGTCGTCGGCGCCGGTCCGGTCGGTCTCGTCGCAGCCTTGTTTCTGCAGCAGTACGGGGTCCGCGTGGAGATCGTCGACGTCAGCCAGCGGACGACCCAACACAGTTACGCCCTCGCGCTCCATCCGCGCACGCTCCGGATTCTCGACGAGGCAGGACTCTCCGAAGGGCTGATCCGCGCGGGGCGGAAGGTGACGAAGGTCGCTTACTACGAAGGACGGGAGAGGCGCGCCGAGATCGACTATTCGGCTCTCGCGTCCAAACATCCGTATCTCCTCGTCACCCGCCAGAGCATGCTGGAAAGGGCCGCCGAAGAGGCGCTCCGCCGCCAGAAGCTCAAGGTCCTCTGGGGACACCGGCTCCAGGCCCTCACCGTGGACGGCGCGACCATCCGGGCGGAGGTCGCGAAGCTCGACCCGGTCGCGACTGGCTACCCCGTCGCGCGAAGTGAGTGGGTCGTCGCGCGAAGCGAGACGATCCGCCCCGCCTATGTAATCGGCGCGGACGGGTACGACTCGGCCGTGAGGCGGATGTCCGGCATCGAGATGGCCGAGCACGGCGCGGGGCAAGTCTTCTCCGTCTACGAAATCGAGGCGACGGGGGAGCTTCCCGCCGACGTGCGCGTCAATCTCGATCCGGACCTGGCGAGCGTCTACTGGCCTCTCGAGGAGGGGCGATGCCGCTGGGGATTCGAGATTCAGGACGCCTCCGGACACGACGCATCGATGGCGCGGCTCGAACAGCTGATCGCCGCGAGGGCTCCCTGGTGCACGGCACGGCCCACTCAGATTTACTGGTCGACGCTCGGCCTGTTCGAGCGCCGCCTGGCGCGATGCTTCGGGAAAGGAGACGTCTGGCTCGCGGGGGATGCCGCCCACCTGGCGGCTCCGGTCGGCGTGCACAGCATGAATTCGGGCCTGGTGGAAGCGCGCGAGCTGGCAGTGCGCATCTCGAGGATCCGGAGCGCGGGGGCAGCGCCGTCGCTTCTCCAGGAGTTCGGGACCGAGATGCACGAGGCGTGGCAATGGCTACTCGACGCCGGGCGGGCGGTCCGCGCGCTTCCGGGGGCAGCCCCGTGGGTCCGGCAGACGGCGCCGAGGATTCTCGCCTGCCTTCCTGCCTCGGGAGACGACGTCGAACCGCTGCTCCAGCAGATCGGCCTCACGGCCGCGCCGTGAGGGTGCGACGCCGGTCTCCGGCCTGCCTTCGCCGCTGAGTGTTCGGCGAGGTCTCGCCGGAGCGCGCGTGACGAGCGAGCGCGCGAAGGCCGGCGCTTGACTCCCGCGATACACGATGATAGAAACGCCGCTCCGACCAACTCGACGCGGGGAACAGGCTTGGCCCAAACGGAAGCAGAACTGCTCGACACCCCTGTCGCGGGCCATCCCACGCTCATCCTCCGCTCGCCGGATTTCCACTCAATCACCGAGGCGGTTGCGGAGCCGCTCGAGCGGCGGACGCCGATCGGCTGGTGGCTCCTCTTCATCCCGTCCCTCGCGCTCCTCAGCCTTCTTGGCGTGGCGGTGTCGTGGCTTTTCTGGGAGGGGATTGGCGTCTGGGGTCTCAACGTTCCTGTCGGCTGGGCGTGGGACATCACGAACTTCGTGTTCTGGGTCGGGATAGGGCACGCCGGGACGCTCATCTCGGCGATCCTCTTCCTCTTCCGCCAGAAATGGCGCACCTCGATCAACCGTTCCGCGGAGGCGATGACCATCTTCGCGGTCATGTGCGCCCTGACGTTCCCGGGGATCCACGTGGGACGCGTCTGGGTGGCCTACTGGATGTTCCCGATCCCGAACCAGATGGGCATGTGGCCCAACTTCAGGAGCCCTCTTCTCTGGGACGTCTTTGCGGTCAGCATCTACGGAACCGTCTCGGTGCTGTTTTGGTATGTCGGGCTGATCCCGGACCTGGCGACGATCCGCGATCGGGCGAACACCCGCACGCGGAAGTTCGTTTACGGGCTCCTGGCCCTCGGATGGCGGGGCTCCGTGCGGCAATGGCATCACTATGAGACCGCCTACCTCATTCTCGCCGCCCTCGCGACGCCGCTGGTCCTCTCCGTCCATTCGATTGTCTCGATGGATTTCGCGGTCTCCGTCCTCCCGGGCTGGCACACGACGGTCTTCCCGCCCTACTTCGTCGCGGGCGCGATCTTCTCCGGGTTTGCCATGGTGCTGACGCTCATGGTGATCTGCCGAAAGGCGTTCCGCCTCGAGCACATCATCACCCTCCGGCACTTCGACTACATGGCGAAGATCATGCTCGTGACCGGGTCGATGGTCGGCTACGCCTATGCCACGGAGTTCTACACCGCCTGGTACAGCGGGAACCCTTACGAGCTCTTCGCGTTCCTGAACCGCGCGCTGGGACCGTATGCGTGGGCCTACTGGATCATGGTCACCTGCAACGTGATCAGCCCGCAGATCTTCTGGTTCAAGAAGGCGCGCACGAGCATACCGGTCCTGTTCGCCCTGTCGATCGTCATCAACGTCGGCATGTGGTTCGAACGGTTCGTGATCATCGTGACGTCGCTGCACCGTGACTTCCTTCCCTCGGCGTGGGGTTACTTCACTCCCACAATCTGGGACGTGGCGTGCCTGCTCGGAAGCTTCGGGCTCTTCTTCACGATGTTCTGCCTGTTCGTGCGCTTTCTTCCGATGGTTGCAACCGCGGAGGTCAAGACGGTCCTGCCGCAGGCCGATCCGCATTGGCAGCGCGGCCCCGAACGCGAGGTCAAGGACAACCGGGCCGCGCCGCGGCCCCGTGGGGCGCCGGAGCCCACTCCAGAAGGGGCCTCTTGATGCCGCTCCTCTTCTCGCGGCTCCCGAAGGGGCCCCACTACGGAATCCTCGCCGAATTCGCTACGCCCGCGGACCTCTATCATGCGTGCGAGCGGGTGCGTGACGCGGGCTTCACGCGCTGGGACGCCCACACTCCGTTCCCCGTCCACGGCCTGGAGGGAGCGATGGGGCTCCGACGCTCCCCGCTTCCCTGGATCGTCCTCGCCATGGGACTGACGGGGGCCGCGCTCGGGTTCGTCCTGCAGTGGTGGGTCCACGCCATCGCCTACCCGCTCGTGATTAGCGGCAAACCGTACTTCTCCTGGCCCGCCTACATTCCGATCACCTTCGAGGTCGCGGTCCTCTTCGGTGCGCTCGGCGCCGTCTTCGGTATGCTCGGCCTGAGCCAGCTGCCCATGCACCACCATCCGCTCTTCCGATCCAAGGTCTTCGAGCGGGTGACCGACGACGCCTTCTTCATCTCGATCGAATCGTGGGATCCTCGTTTTGATCCGTCAGCGACGGGGAAGCTGCTGGAGTCCCTGGGCGCACGCAGCGTCGAGCTCCTGGACTCCTGAATGATCCCCGAACGTGATCGCGTAGCGCTGCGGCCCGAGCAGGCCACGATCCCGCCGGGGCACCCGTGGAACCGCATTCCGGTCATTGGAGCGGCCTGCGGCCTGCTGGGCGCGGTGGCCTGCGCGATTCTGGGGTCGGCGAATCCGAAGCAGTTCTTCTTCTCGTGGCTCGTGTCGTTGCTGTTCTTTCTGAGCCTGGCCCTCGGCGCTCTCTTCTTCGTGCTGATCCAGTACGCAGCCCAGGGAGGGTGGGGAATCGTGCTCCGGCGGATTGGGGAGACGATCTTCGCAACGGTTCCCGTGATGGCGGCCCTCTTCCTGCCGGTGTTGCTCGGCCTGCAGGATCTTTACCTGTGGACCGTCCCCGGGGCAGCTGAGCATGATGCGCTGCTTCGCTGGAAGGCGCCCTACCTCAACGTGCCGTTCTTCCTGATCCGGGCGGCGCTCTACTTCGGACTCTGGTCCTTCATCGCCCTCCTCTACTACCGCAGCTCGCGTGGTCAGGACGTGACGGGGGATCCTGGAGTGTCGGCCCGCCTGCGCCGCCTCGCCGGGCCCGCCATCATCGTCCTCGCGCTGACCCAGACCTTTGCCTCGTTCGACTGGATCATGTCGCTCACGCCGCACTGGTACTCGACCATTTTCGGCGTCTATTTCTTCGCGGGTTCGTTCGTGGGGTTCATCGCGCTTCTCTCGGTCGTCGTAGTGGCGATGCGCCGGGCGGGGCTGCTGAACACGGTCATCAGCGCCGAGCACCTGCACGATATCGGAAAGCTCCTGTTCGCTTTCACGGCGTTCTGGGCCTATATCGCCTTCTCCCAGTTCTTCCTCATGTGGTACGCGAACCTCCCGGAGGAGACGATCTGGTACAAGGCTCGGATCGAGGGCTCCTGGATGCAGGTGTCGCTTTTCCTCATGGCGGGACACTTCGTGGCTCCGTTCTTCTACCTGATGGGGCGGACCGTCAAGCGGAAGGGAGCGACCCTGGCCATCGGCGGAGCGTGGCTCCTCGCCATGCACTTCGTGGATCTCTACTGGCAGATCATGCCGACGCTCCATCCCGAAGGGGTCCGTCCGTCGGCTCTGGACGTGGCCGCGCTGGTGACCGTCGGCGGGTGCTTCGTGGCGGCGACGAGCTGGCTGATGCGACGGCAGGCGCTCGTTCCGCTGCGCGACCCGAGGCTCGCCGAATCGCTGGCCTTCGAGAACGTCTGAGGGCATTGGCACCTGTGCCGTTGGAACCGGTGCGGCCCCGCAGACTGTCCGAGGGTTGCACAGGCGGTGGGCTGGGTGTACCCTCGGCCCACTCCACAATGAGCGGAACGCATCGTCGACGGTGACGCTGGAGATGAGGTTTGCGAATGACCAAGGAGCCGAGCATGCGCGGAACAGGGAACAGGTTGTGGCTGGCGGCCGTGGCGGTCGCGGTGTCGGTCTGGCCGGGCGTCGCCCTCGCCGCCTCGTCGATTACCGGAACGGTCAACTTCGACGGCAAGACCCCAACTCTCAGGCCGCTCTCGATGGATGCCGACCCCGGGTGCGCCAAGAAGCACTCGGGACCCGTCGCAAATGAGATGCTGGTCCTCGGCAGCGGCAACACCATGGGCAACATCATGGTCTGGGTCTCGAAGGGGCTGCCTGCCGGGAAGACCTGGCCCGTTCCCAAGACGCCGGTGGTCCTCGATCAGAACGGCTGTCAGTACAAGCCGCACGTGATGGGGATCATGGTCGGTCAGGCCTACAGGATCCTCAACTCCGACGGCGTCCTCCACAATATCCACACGCTTCCCAAGGTCAACAAGGCATTCAACCGGGGCATGCCGGCGACGCTCAAGGAGACGACCACGGCGTTCGAGAAGCCGGAGGAGGTCTTCCACATCAAGTGCGACGTCCATCCGTGGATGAGCGCCTACATCGCCGTCTTCACGCATCCCTTCTTCTCGGTGACGAGCACGGACGGGAAGTTCACGATCTCGGGCCTCGACCCGGGGACCTACGAGATCACCGCCTGGCACGAGAAACTGGGGACGCAGACGGCTTCGGTGACCGTTGCCGCCAGCGGTGCGAAGCCGCAGAACTTCAAGTTCACCGTCCCCGCCGCGAAGTAGCGATTTGGAGAGGCCGCAATGAGCGAGCAGGCTGGCGTCGTCGCATCCAAGCCGCACGTCGCCCACGAAGCCCATCATGAGGAGCTGGGCTTCTGGCGCAAGTATGTCTTTTCGACCGACCACAAGGTCATCGGCATCCAGTACGCCATCACGGGTCTGCTGTTCCTCCTCTTCGGCTTTTCCCTGATGATGCTCATGCGCTGGCAGCTCGCCTATCCGGGCGCCGCGCTGCCGCTGATCGGCGGCCTCTTGGGCGAGGGGCGCATGCCGGGCGGGACGATGCTCCCTGAGTTCTACAACGAGCTCGGTGCGATGCACGGCACCATCATGGTTTTCCTCGGGGTGGTCCCCCTCGCTGTCGGAGGCTTCGGGAACTTCGTGCTCCCGCTCCAGATTGGAGCCCCCGACATGGCGTTCCCGCGGATCAACATGGCGAGCTACTGGTTCTTCTTCCTCGGCGGCGTGACGATGCTCGCCAGCTTCTTCGTCCCCGGGGGGGCCGCGCAGTCCGGGTGGACCTCCTATGCGCCCCTCGCCGTCCTGGCGGGCACGGGACAGACGATGTGGCTGATCGGGATGATTTTCCTGATCACCTCGTCGCTGCTTGGAGCGATCAACTTCATCACGACCACGATCCAGCTCCGCGCCAAGGGGCTCACGTTCATGCGATTCCCGTTCTTCGTGTGGGCCCAGTTCGTCACGTCCTTCCTCCTGCTCCTGGCGTTCCCACCGCTCGAGGCCGCGGGGGTCATGCAGCTGATGGATCGTGTGGCCGGCACGAGCTTCTTCCTCCCGAGCGGGCTCGTCGTCAGCGGCCAGGTCGTGAACGTGGCCGGCGGAGGCAACCCGCTCCTGTGGCAGCACCTGTTCTGGTTCCTGGCGCACCCGGAAGTCTACGTCCTGATCCTTCCGGCGATGGGGATCGTGGCCGAGATCATCGCAAACAACACGCGGAAGCCCCTGTGGGGTTACCGTTCGATGGTCTACTCGCTCGTCTTCCTCGGCTTCATGTCGTTCATCGTCTGGGCGCACCACATGTTCATGACCGGCATGGGGACGGCGATGGCGGCGTTCTTCCAGACGACCACGATGATCATCTCGATTCCGTCGGTCGTGATCCTCACCGCCCTGATCATCTCGCTGTGGGGCGGATCGATACGCTTCAATACGCCCATGCTCTTCGCGCTCGGCTTTCTCCCGATGTTCGGCATCGGCGGCCTCACGGGGCTGCCGCTCGGCTTGAACGTCGCGGACATCCCTCTGCACGACACCTACTACGTCATCGGCCACTTCCACTACGTCGTCGCGCCAGGGACGATATTCGCCCTCTTCGCGGGGATCTACTACTGGTTTCCCAAGGCAACCGGGCGGAAGATGAACGAGACGCTCGGCAAGATCCACTTCATCGGCTCGCTCGTCTGCATGAACGTCGTCTTCATGCCGATGTTCATCATGGGGATGGCCGGCGTCTCGCGGCGTCTGTTCGACGGCGGGGCGACCTACGACTTCGCGCACCCGGTTCTGCACTGGAACGTCGTCTCGTCGTGGGGCGCGTGGATCCTGGCGCTCTTCCAGATTCCGTTCATCTTCAATTTCTTCTGGAGCATCTGGAAGGGAGAGAAGACCGACGGGAACCCCTGGCAGGCCACGACCATCGAGTGGGCCGCTCCCTCGCCTCCGCCGCACGGCAATTTCCTCGCGGCCCCGCAAGCGTACCGCGGGCCCTACGAGTACAGCGTTCCCGGCGCGGCCAAGGACTTCTCGCCGCAGTACCGAGGCCTGATCGCGATGGACATTCCCTACACCGTAGAGGTGCGCCGCGATACCGGTCTGACCAACGGCAAGATCGGCATCTGGCTCTTCCTGGCCTCGGAGGTCATGCTGTTCGGGGCCCTCTTCGCGAGTTACATCCTGATCCGGACGGGGGCGTCGAGCTGGCCTCGGGGAGACACGATCCTGAACGTGCCGCTCGCCACGTTCAACACGATCGTCCTGATCTTGTCTTCCGTCACGATGGTCATGGCCTGGGCGTCCCTGATGCGCCACCGCTTCGGGACCTTCCGGATCTACATGGGGGCGACGATCCTGCTCGGCTTCGTCTTCCTCGTGGTCAAGTACTTCGAATACAGCCACAAGTTCCACGACGGGCTCTTTCCCGGCACCAACAACTTCCTCGCCATCTACTTCACCCTCACCGGGTTGCACATGCTGCACGTGGCCGGCGGGATGGCGGTGAACGCCTATTTCTGGGGCCCCGGCGCGAAGCTCTGGAAGACGAACCCGGTGTGGTTCACCAACCGGGTCGAGAACTCGGGTCTCTTCTGGCATTTCGTGGATCTGGTCTGGATCTTCCTCTTCCCGACTCTGTACCTTCTGTAGGCAGCATCCATGACGAACGATCACGCAGGATCCATGACGAACGATCACGCAGCTGACATCGACAGGCACGTCAGGATCTACATCACGGTCTTCGTCGCGCTCATGGTCCTGACGATCGTCACCGTGGCAGTCTCACGGGTCCATCTTCCCGTGCCGATTGCCGTGACGGTGGCGCTGCTCGTCGCGACCATCAAGGGATCGCTGGTGGCGTGCTACTTCATGCACCTGATCTCCGAGAAGAAGCTGATCTACGCGGTCCTCGTGCTGACCGCTGTCTTCTTTGTCGCGCTGCTGGCCCTTCCCGCGGTCACCCACAGCAACGGTTTCTGGATTCACGAATGAGCCTCAGGTGGGTCCACGCGGTGCTGATTCTCCTCTCCGCGGCCCTCGCGGTGCTGTTCGGTGTCTGGTGCCTGGACCTGTACAGACGGGAGGACGGGATCGCAAGCCTGCTCGCGGCGGTGGCGGCGTTCGCCGTCTCGTTCGGCCTGGTCGTCTACGACTCGTGGTTCCTGCGCAAGACGAGGACACTGCGATGACAGCACGAACGACACGCGACCGGGGGCGGGCCGTCAGCCTCGGGATCCGACGAATCTTCATGACCGTTGCGGCCGTGATGATCGGCGGGGGCACGAGAGTTCTCGCCTGCCCGGCGTGCTTCGGGGCCGAGGAGACCTCGATGATCGACGGGACGAAGCTGGGCGTCCTCGTGTTGCTGGCCATCACGCTTGCGGTGCAGGGCGGGTTCGTGGGCTTCTTTCTCTATCTCCGCAGGCGCGCCAAGCGCATCGCGGACGTCGAGCTCGACACCGAATGGTCGGAGCTCCAAGGGGCGTCGAGAACATCATGACCGACTGGCTTGGGCTCCCGCCGCTCGCTTCGGCTCACGGCGGACAAATCGACAGCCTGATTGGCTGGACGCACCTGTTCATGCTCATCCTGTTCGTCGGGTGGGGAGGGTTCTTCGCGTACACCCTGGTCCGTTTCCGTCGATCGCGGCATCCGGTGGCGAACTACACGGGGGTCAAGTCGCACGCGTCGAACTATTCCGAGATCGCGGTGGCCGTGGTCGAAGCGATTCTTCTGTTTGCATTCTCGATCCCGCTCTGGGCCGCGAGGGTGGACCACGTTCCTTCGGCAAGCGAAGCGCTGATCGTTCAGGTGACCGGTGAGCAGTTCGCCTGGAACGTTCACTATCCAGGCGCGGATAGGGTATTCGGCCGCACCGACATCAAGCTGCTCGACCTCCAGGCGAACCCTCTGGGACTCGATCGCTCCGATCCTGCGGCGAAGGACGACGTCACCACCCTCAACCAGCTGAATCTGCCGGTGAACAAGCCGGTCATCGTGAGGCTCAAGAGCAAGGACGTCATCCACAGCTTCGGCGTGCCCGAGTTTCGGGTGAAGCAGGACGCCATCCCCGGCCTCACGATTCCTGTCTGGTTCATCCCCAACGTCACCACGGCGGAGATGCGGACGCGGACGGGGAATGCCGCGTTTCAGTACCAGATTGCCTGCGCGCAGCTCTGCGGTCTGGGACATGCCCGGATGCGGGGATTTGTCACCGTCCAAACCACCGAGGAGTTCGACAAGTGGATGGAGGACAGGGTCAGCGAGCAGAGCGAGACGAACCCGTTTCAGTAGCAGCCGTCTCTTCCTGAGTGTCCGTCGCGATCGCGACGCGATGACGGCCGCGGCGTGACTCGAGCTTGGCAGATGGGCACGACGAGGTGCCATGCTGAGAGCGGCCTTTGGCGGTGCCTCTCATCGAAAGTCGTCGACCAGCATCAGCTCGTCGATCATCGAGTCGATTCGTGCGAAGAATATAGTGCGGCCATCTCGGGCCACGCTGAGGCCGTGACCCACCATTCCAAGGTTCTGCGCGATCGTGGTCGAGCGGCCGGTCGAGAGGTCGAAGTACTGGAGCCGTGTGTCGCCGCCGGAAGCAGTAGGCAGCGGCGGCGAGACATTCGTGCGTGGGCTGCCAGATACGCGTTCGAGGTAATAGATGCCGCTGTCGACCACATCGAAATTGCCAAACAGCACACCGTCGAGCACCTTGACCGGTGTTCCACCAGCGACTGGTATGCGCCAGAGCGCACTCGGCCGGTCTGCCGCCGCCACGTAATAGAGGTCACGACCATCGAACGACTCGATGGGAACTAAGCCAGGCTCGCGTGTGATGCGAACGGGTGGCCCGCCGGCTACGGGGATTTTCCAGACGCGGGTCTCCGGTCCGTCCCACCGACACACGTAAAGTGAACGTCCGTCTCGTGAAAAGCTGGGAAACGCGCTGCTGAAGAGATGTGCGGTCACGATGCGCGCGGGGCCGCCCTCGGCCGGCACGACGAGCACGTCCGGTGAGATTGAGGGTTCGATCACCACGCGCGGTGGGACATCCTGAAGGACGCGTCCACGAATATTCGAGTCGTCGCGTAGAGCGCGACCGGCGTCGACGCTGGCTCGAGTTGCTCTTCGCATAACCGTGCGTACGGATGATCGTGACGATCGGAGGCAGGAGGAGTGACCACTTCTGCCTGCCTCCTCCGAGACGATTTTCGCGAATGCACGGACCCCTTCCGGTAGCAGACCACCAGTGATTCCTGCCCGCATCCCGGGACAGGGTTGATTGCGACGAGCTGCCGCGGCACACGGTCAGTGCCGCAACCCCTTCGCCTCGTCCACACCCGGCTTCGTGTAGCGAACGCCCACATCCGGTCCGATGTCGCTGTGGCCGCGTGGCTTGAACCACGTGAACCAGGTGTGGCCGTGCGCCTTGCCCCGGCGTATCTGAAACACGAGGTACGGCACGAGGATCAACAGAAACAACCCGGCTCCTATCAAGAGTCCGGTGGTGAGTTCCATACGTCAGTCCTCCTCCAGCTATCCCAGCGTGCAAGGGCAAAGCCAAGGCCGCGCCTGACCGGAAATCTTCGGCGCTCCTTCGGGTTTGGCAGAGTCCGTTGACCCGCTAAGCGTCGCGAGCCGTTCGCAAGGGAAAGTATCCTGATCCAGACGGCGCGTTCTTAGATGATCCCTGCCACAATTAACTGCATTTCCCTCTAAGGAGGTGTTCGATGGCACCAGAAACGACCGACATGCACGTCAATCCCGCCGACGAGACCATCCGTCTCGGGCCGCTCGTCGTGCGCTTCTTGATCACGGGTGCAGACGCGAGTGGCAGCCTGGCGCTCTTCGAGCTGACGGTCCCCGCCACTCAGCGTCTCGCCGCTCCGGCCCACAGCCACGATCACTATGAAGAAACGATCTACGGCATCGAGGGCCTGCTGACCTGGACGGTCAACGGCACGCGGATCGACGTCGGCCCGGGACAGGCCCTCTGCATCCGGCGCGGCGCCATTCACCGGTTCGACAACAACGGCAGCCAGGACGCGAAGGCGCTCTGCGCCATCACGCCAGCCGCAATCGGTCCGCAGTATTTTCGCGAGGCGGCCGAGGTGATCAGGGCGGCGGCCGGTGGGCCACCGGACCGGGTCAAGATGGCCGAAGTCATGCGCCGCCATGGCCTCACCCCGGCACCGTAACGATGCCGTTCACGGAAGGAAGCGCATGGGCGACCTCGAACTGCCAGTCGAGTCAGTGACGTCGTAACCGCCGCGCTGGCCATATCGAGCCGTCCGGTCCTTCTGATCCTCACCCACTGCCATCAAGACCAGTCGCAGGAGGCGCACCGTCTCCTTCAACCAGAGCACGACGCCGGAGTTGGGTGTGGCCTCGGTCCGTATGTGACGGGTCGCTCGGCTCGCGTTCATCCGGTTGAGCTGGAGAACGGACAGCGCCACACTCGTGCGCCAAGATGCTCGGCCGCATCGAGCAAACCCTTTGGCCGCCGAATCCGTCCAATCGCCCGATGCCTGAGATCGTTGCCGACCTGCGGTATGCATTGCGCGGCCTGCGCCGGAGCCCGCTGTTTGCCACCGTGGCCATCCTGTCGCTGTCGCTGGGAATCGGGGCAAACACGGCCATCTTCACGCTGATCGACCAGATTCTGCTGCGCAAGCTCCCGGTGAAGAACCCCGACGAGCTCGTCATGCTCTACCAGGAAGGGGCCAACAACGGCAGCAATGCGGGCTCGCGGATGCATTCGTATCCGATTTACCAGGACTATCAGAAGCGCGCCGCCCCCCTGGCCGAGGTCGCGTGCCGGCGTCTGGTGCCCGCGTCCGTCAGCATCGACAATCGAACCGAACGGCTCGAGGCCGAGCTCGTCTCCGGCAACTTCTTCACCATGCTGGGGGTCAGGCCTGCCGCCGGGCGCGTGCTCAACTCGAAGGAAGACGATCAGGTCTATCAGGGCCATCCGGTCGTCGTTCTCGCCTACGACTATTGGGTGAGCCGCTTCGCCCGTGACCCCAGGATCATCGGCAAGAAGATCCTCGTCAACGACTATCCCATGACGATCGTCGGTGTGTCTCAGGCGGGGTTTGCCGGGATCGACCCGGCACGGAGCCCCCAGATCCGCGTGCCGATCCTGATGAAGGCGGTGATGCTGCCCGACTGGGTGTGGCTGAAGATCGACGACCGCCGCGCACGGTGGGTGCAGGTGTTCGCACGGCTCAAGCCGGGCTACACGGCCGACTCGGCGAAGGCGCCGCTCCAGACGCTCTTCACGCAGATTCGCCGGCATGAGATGTCGCTACCGGCGGCGAAAGACTGGTCCAAGTACGAGCGCGACGAGTTCATGAAGGGGAAACTGCTCGTCGAGCACGCGGCGATGGGCTACTCCGGCCTGCGCAACGACTTCTCCACGCCGCTGGTCGTTCTCATGTGCATGGTCGGTCTCGTGCTGCTCATCGCCTGCGCGAACGTCGCCAACCTGCTGATTGCCCGCGGCTTCATGCGCCAGCGGGAGATCGCGGTGCGCCTGTCGCTCGGTGCGTCGAGGCGGCAGCTGGTGCGGCAGCTGCTCGTTGAAAGCCTTGTGCTGTCGTTCTTCGGCGGCGTCGCGGGGGTACTGCTCTCGATTGCGCTCACACGAGGTCTGCTCGCGTACATGCCGACTGACGGGGCTCCGCTCCTCCTCGCGCCATGGCCTGATGCGCGCATCCTCGGCTTCACCCTCGTCCTCACGCTCACGACGGGGATCGTCTTCGGTCTCGTGCCGGCGCTCCGCTCGAGCCGCCCCGACCCGTGGACGACGCTCAAGGACACGGTCGGCTCACTCGCAGGAGGCAGCGGGTCGCTGTTCCTGCGCAAGGGCCTGGTCACCGCGCAGGTGGCACTCAGTTTCCTGCTGCTGTTCGGTGCCGGACTCTTCGTGCGCAGCCTGCAGAACCTCAAGACCGCCGAAACGGGTGTCGCGCTCGACAATCTGATCACCTTCCAGCTCGCGCCTTCGCTGAGCGGCTACGACGATCGCAAGGCCACGGACTTCTACAGCCAGCTGCTCGCACGTCTGGGCTCGGCGCCAGGCGTCGATTCCGCCGGCCTTGCCACCGTGTCCATCCTGAGCGGCAGCGAGTGGGACAGCAGCATGTCGGTCGAAGGCCATCACCCCGTCGACGGCGAAGACATGCAGGCGTTCATGAACGCGCTCTCGCCCGGATACTTCAAGACGATGCGCATTCCGCTGCTCGAAGGGCGCGACTTCACCGATGCCGACGTGCAGAACCACGCGACGTTCTTTGCGAGCCTGCTGGCCGACGAGAAGTCAGCCTCTGTTCACAGCGTTGCGATCGTCAACAGGAAGTTTGCCAAACATTTCTTCAAAGGTCGCAGCGCCATCGGCCGGCGCATCGGGTTCGACACCGGACCCGACGCCAAGCAGAACATCGAGATCGTGGGCGTCGTGGAGGATTCGCTCTACGAGGGTCCGCGCGAGGGCGTGCGGCGCCAGGTGTTCATCCCGAACTTCGGCAAGAACAGCGCGACGATCTATGTGCGGACGCACAACGCCTCTTCCTCCGCCTACAACACGATGCGGACCGTGGTGCGACAGCTCGACGCAGCCATGCCGATCTACGAAATGAAGACCGTCGAAGCGCAGCTGGACGAGACACTGCTGACGGATCACCTCATCGCGACGCTGTCGGCCGGGTTCGGATTCCTCGCCACGCTGCTCGCGTCGGTCGGGCTCTATGGCGTGATGGCATTCGTCGTCGCGCGTCGTCGAAAGGAGCTCGGCATCCGACTCGCGCTCGGCGCTCAGCCGGGTCTCGTGATCTGGCTCGTGATGCGGGAAGTGCTGATGCTGCTCGCGATCGGGCTCGCGATTGGCCTGCCATCCGCGCTCGCGCTCGGACGATTCGTCGAGTCGCAGTTGTACGGCGTAAAGGCTCAGGACCCGACGATGGCCGTTGCCACGGTGGTCGTGCTGTCCGTCGTGTCGGCGACGGCCGGGTTGATCCCCGCGCGAAAGGCCAGCCGGATCGACCCGATCCTGGCGCTTCGATACGAGTAGG